>CAZVFC010000071.1:0-45281 GCA_964625855.1 uncultured Verrucomicrobiota bacterium
ACGTTGGGAAAACTCCCGGAACCGGAATCAGCCCATAGATTCTGCTGACCAAGGTGAAAAGGAGGCCGCCCACGCCCCCAGCGCCCTGCATTGTGCCGGATAGATCGCTGCCCCACACATAGGATCGGATCGTGGCCTTGTTGGTCGCGTTCACCTCGGCCTGAAGGTTCCAGGCGTCATAGACGAAGTTGAGGTCGTTCGTGGGAGTGCCGTTCCAATTCGTGTTAGCCCACACCTGCTTGTGAAGCCGCCGCCCTTGCCAATCATATTCGAATCGGAGGGAATTCTGGGGGCCGACCGCGGTGCTGGGAGCCAGTTTGACCAGACGATTCTCGGCATCCCAGATGTAGGTCCATCGGCCGTCGTTGGTCAGGTTGCCGTCGGCATCATAGTGGAATTGCTCCGGCGTCTTCGGCACAAAAGCACCACCGCTCACAGGGGTCTCCTCCGCCGCCGTGACGGAAACGGTCTGCCAAACCGGCACCGAAGCGTTGTCCACGGCCAGTTCCTTGCGGAAGTACTCTCCCTTTCGATACGTGTCCTGGTTGTTAACCCGGACCAAGTTCGTGGCCAAGGCCAGCCCCATGATGTCAACGGCCCCGGGGACATCCCGGCTGGTGTACTGGTTCAGGTTGTTGGCCGAGTACCCTGCCGACCGCAAATACCCCCCGTTTTGGTCGCCGCCGGCTTTGGTGGAGGTGCGGTTGCCAATGTCGTCGTGGACATACTCGAACTGCTGGCCCGCAACAGGGCTCTGATCAGGCGAATACTTCCGCCCAGCGCGGACTTGGCCCAGGGAGTCATATTCGTAAAGCCAGTACGAGCCGTCGGCGAGGGTGCTGCGGATGCGCTGATTCGCGTTGTTGTGACTGTAGGCGTATGAAATCGGTGACGAAGACGACGGCGAGGCCGATATGGTGGTAAGGCGATTCAGGTAGTCATATCGGTTCGTCGTGGTCATGCGCGTCATCGTGCCCTGTTCAAAGGTAATATGGTCCACCAGGGGCGCGTTGGCAACATAGGTGTACGTGGCCGAATAGGCATTAGTGCCGGTGATGTCCGTCACGACTTCCAGACGCGAGGCGTCGTCATAAGCGAAGGAGTGCTGGAGGAATGGAGTGCCGGCGTTGAGGGCGGCCAGTTGGGTCCGGCGGAGGTTCTGGTCATAACCGTTGGTGACGGAAAGGCCGGCGAGGCGGTCGCCGCTGTAGCTTTCGGTGAGCAACTGGTCGGCATTGTTGTACGTCAGGGTGGCGGTGAAGGCGTACTGTTGGCCCGTTTGCGTCACGGTTGCCTGCCGGCCGCGCCGGTCGTAGGCGTAGCTGAGGTTAGGTGTGCTGTTGTCATCGTAGTCAACGCTCTCCAGGCCCCCGGCGTCGTTGTATGAATAGACGGTATTGATGCCGGTGGCCCAGGTCCGGGTTGCCAAGCGCCCGGCCCTCGTGTAGGTGTAGTCCACGCCAAGTGAGCCTGGCATTCCGGTATCGGGGTCCGGGTAGCGTTTGTTGTCCAGCCAGCCGCGATAGGGATTATAGTTCCAGGTCGTCACGCGCGCCCCGGCGTTCGGGAAGCCGCTCCAGTTGGTCATGGTCTGCATCCGCCCGGCGTAGTCGTAGCTGCGTTAGATCTGGTATTTTCGACTGCAGCGGCACCATTGGACCCGAAGTAATCCAGGAACGACTGGTCAAACGCATAAGTCACAACCGGAACGTTCCAGCGATACTCCTCATTGATATCCATGGGGCCCCCGATATCGCCGGGTTGCTTGTACGCGAGCGTTTGATCCATCCAGTCCGCGTAGGGCCCCAACAGGGAAAACGCGCCCACTCGCGCGACCGAGAGGGTCAGAAGCGCCGCCGTTTGAAGGAGGCATGAGTGTGCTTTCATGCGGCTGGGCAATTGTGCTTAGCGGGGTTCATTCTAAAGCAAATCGCACCTGGCTCAAGCAGGGAATTACTCGTAGCAGTTGCCAAGCCGGTGCCCCTCAGCCAAAGTAGTCCCAGATGAGCAAGCGCTTTTACATCACGACCGCCATTGATTACGTCAACGGCCACCCGCACCTGGGCCACGCCTACGAGAAGGTGATTGCCGACGTGATCGCGCGGTCGCGTCGCAGCCTGGGACAGGAGACGTTCTTTCTCACGGGGCTGGACGAGCACGGACAGAAGGTGCAGCAGGCGGCCCTGGCCGAAGGCAAAACCCCGCAGGCCTACTGCGATGAGCTGGCCGCGGTGTGGAAGGCGTTTGCCGCCAAACTGGAGCTGACCAACGACGATTTCGTCCGCACCACGGAACCGCGCCACAAGCAGGCGGTGCAGGCCATCCTGTCGAAGCTCCACGCCGAAGGGCACTTCTACAAGGAAGTCTATCGCGGCTTCTATTCGACGCGGGAGGAAACCTTCCTGACACACAAGGACCGCCTGCCGGATGGCACATTCGATCCTTCCTGGGGCAAGGTTATCGAGCTGGACGAAGAGAACTACTACTTCCGCCTCAAGGACCATCAGCAGTGGCTCATTAATTACATCGAGGCGAACCCGGAGTTCATCGCGCCAGCCTATCGGCGCAACGAAGTGCTGGGCTTCCTGAAGAACAATGTGCTGGAGGATTTGTGCATCAGCCGGCCCGCCGCGCGGTTGAACTGGGGCATCCCGTTGCCGTTCGACCCCGCTTACGTGACCTATGTGTGGTTCGATGCCCTGTCGAATTACATCACCGTGCCGGCCTCGCTGGCCGACCCCGGCGTGCCCGAGTCTCTGCGCTCCCGCCACTCGTCACACGTCACAGGCCACTCGGTTTGGCCTGCGGACATTCACCTGGTCGGCAAGGACATTGTGAAGTTCCATGCCGTGTATTGGCCGATCATGCTCAAGGCGATGGGCGCGCCCTTGCCCAAGCAGGTGCTCGCTCACGGTTGGTGGCAGAAAGACGGGCAGCGCATGAGCAAGAGCACGGGCAACATCGTTGACCCGGTGGCGGTCATTGACGAGTGGGGCGTGGACGCCTTCCGCTTTTATGTGCTGCGGGAACTGGACATCGGCCCCGACGGCAACTGGACCGAAGCCGGGTTCAAGGCGCGTTACTCGGCGGAATTGGCCAACGGCCTCGGCAACCTGGTGAACCGCTCGCTCTCGATGCTGAAGCGCTATCGCAACGGCGCGGTGCCCAAGCCTTCGAACGAACTGGCGCCCGAGGCGGAGAAGGTCATAACCGATACGCGCGGCCTGCTGGAGCAGAACCAGCTCCAGGGCGCGCTTCAGTCCATTTGGTCGCTCGTAACGCGGGCCAATCAATACGTGGACCACACCGCGCCGTTCAAGCTGGCCAAGGACGCGTCCAAAGCCGAGCGCCTGGACGAAATCCTGTATAACCTGGCCGAGGTCTGCCGGATTATCGCCGTGCTGCTCTGGCCGTTCCTGCCCGGCACCGCCACGAAGATTTACACGCAGCTTGGCCTGTCGGGCGCGCCGGACAAGGTCTCCGAGGCGCGCTGGGGCGTTCTGGGGAAAGGCCACTCGATCGGCACACCCGCTCCGCTCTTTCCGCGGAAAGATGCTTGAGCGTGTTATGACCCTTTGGTTGCGGCTTTGCTGCGCCGCGTTCATCTGCGGTTGCTGCGCTCCGCTGTGCGCCCAGACGCTCAACCTACCGGAGCGTCCCGCCAAAGCCGTGTCCGGCACTGAGTTCGCCCGGTGCATCACGCCGCTGAGCCTGGACGAGCGGGAGAAGGAAATCCTGGACCAAATCACCTCCGGCAATGTGCCGGACTTCCTCCGCAAACTGGTACCCGTGTCGGCAACCCACGTCGCGGACGGCAAGACAGACACCGCGACCTTCTACGCCACCCCGGACTATTTGGCCGTCGGCTCGGACGCGGACTACTTCCTGACGCCAATCTCGCCTAACACGGCCCAGCGCATCGCTGACATCGTGCGGTGCTCCCTGCCGACGCGCAAGATGGTGAATGACATTTACGCGGCGGCGCAGGTCAAGCTGGCACCAGCGCCCATTCCGCCCAGCCCCGCCATGACGACGGTCCCTGTCTTCAGCAACCACAACGAAATGGTGCGTGCCCAGCGGGCAGAGCAACTGGCGGCACATCCGCTCGGCGCGCTCGTCGCCGGGCATCAGAAGGACGTGGTGATCACCCCGAAGCTGGCATCTGCACCGGGCAAGGTGGCGATCTACGGCTGGCATCAGACAAACGGCGTGCCGATTCAGCCGCTTTACTTGAAACACGCCGCCTCCTGGGTTGATTACAGCCAGTGCATCCGCCTGGTGCAGCAGACCATGCTGGTCAACGGCGCGCCCCGAACGGTGGCTGAGGTGCTCGCCGACCCAGCGCTCGCGGGCCTGCTGAGCGACGAAGGCCCGGTGCCGGACCCGTGTTACCCCACCAACGCGTTGGCGCAGCTCCCGACCAAGAGCGGCGAGCCGGCTACCTCGGCGCCCGGCCAAGCCAATTGGACCAACCTCACCAGCCTGCTCGAAGACCCCGCGCTCAGCGAGCGCGTCACTTCCTTCACGTTCGAGCCCGAGGTCAAGGTTCGCGTGAACGCTCCAGGGCCCTCTGCCTTTGCGCCGGGCAGGAAGGTGTTGCTGATCTTTTACACCCTGCCCAATGGCAACACCACCGACCAAACCGTGGGCAAGCTCATGAAGCCCGGGGACGACTGGCATTACGACATCCAGCACATCGGCGCCCAAACGCGATTCCTGCGTGAGTTGCTCAAGGATCGCGCGGTGGTGGTGGTGTATCTCGAAGCCCAGTCCAGGAGCTGGCCGGCGTGGCGCAAGGCGCATGGCGATAAGCTGATCCCCGAGATCATTGCCACGGTCAGGAAGCTCTTTGCCGGCCACGAGACAGAGACAGTCCTAAGCGGACACAGCGGCGGGGGCAGTTTCATCTTCGGTTACCTCAACGCGGTGCCCGCCATTCCCGATGACGTGGTGCGGATTGCCTTTCTCGACAGCAACTATGCCTACGACAAGGCGCTGGGGCACGAGGCGAAGCTCGCGAAGTGGCTGAGGGCTTCCGAGCACCATTACCTGTGCGTGCTGGCTTACAACGATGCAGTGGCGCTGCTCAACGGCAAGCCCTTCGTCAGCGCCGCGGGCGGGACCTGGGGCCGGAGCCACGCGATGCAGCGTGACCTGGCGGAAGGCTTCGCCTTCACGACTCAGACCAATGCCGACTTCCAGAAGTTCTCCGCCCTAAATGGGCGGCTGCAATTCATCCTCAAGGAGAACCCGGAAAGGAAGATCTTCCACACCGTCCAGGTCGAGCGCAACGGCTTCATCCACAGCATGGTCTCGGGCACGACCAACGAAGGCAGAGGCTACGAGTACTTCGGCCCGCGCGCCTACTCGAAATGGATCCGGGATGAGCGGAGCGAAGGGCCAGGGGGGCGGTAAGCGGGTGCGGCGGTCAAATCCGAAAACCGAAAACCGAAAACCGAAGGAAGGCCGAAATCCGAAATCCGAACACTGGCGGGCGCCTGGCTTCTCAGGTCTGGTGTGCGGGCAGCTCGGCGAGCGAGATTTCCACTATCAGGTCTTCCGCGATCTTCTCAAGCTGCTGCCGAACCTGCGCGGTGTCGCACGACGCAGGAATGCTCAGGGTGGCGCGGGCCTTGAACAGCGTCTCGCCCGACATAGCCGCGCTGGCGCATTCGGTGTGAAGCTCTTCGACATTGATGCCGAAACTGGCCAGCGCATGGGATATCTGCCGCACGATGCCGGGCCGATCCTGACCCACGATCTCCAGCACGCTCAACCTGGCCGATTGCGGAGCCGCCTTCGGCTCATCGGGGTGCACGACCACGGCCAGGCCGCGCGATTCGAGCCTTTTCAGCGCCGCGACGAGGGAGGCTTCATTTTCCTGCGGCACCTCCACGCGCAGGATGCCGGCGAAGTGGCCGCCCAATCTCGACATGCGGCTTTCCAGCCAATTGCCGCCGTGCTCCGTCACCAAGCCGGCGATTGCATCCACGAGACCCGTCCGGTCCGGGCCGAGGACGGTCATCACTAACGTTCGTTCCATGTCCTTTCCTCTAAGCTCTAGCTCATGCCCTGGCAAGCTTATCCGCAGCGCGGCAGTGGCCCTTTCGCAACGCTGCCCTCCTGACAGAATCATGGCCGGACAGAATCATGCCTGGATCTGAGAACCATGAGTCAATTCAGATGATTCTGTCCCCCCATGATTCTGTCTTTCATGGTTGCGGCGTTGCCGCGCTAAGAAATGCCCGGGTCCGTCCGGAACGGACGTCGAGGTAAGCCATTCCGAGCCAGCCAGCCAGCCCATCATCTGGCGTCATAAACCCGCACATAATCCACCAGGAAGTAGTCCGGCAGCTCGGCCTCTCGAATCTTGCCGCCCCAGGTCCCAATTTCCTCCGTGAGCTTGATGAACTCCGGCACCTGCGACACGCCGCCCGCCGAGGTTCGCCAGACTTCCTTGTCATCCACGTAGAACACGTATTGATCCGGCTGCCAGACCAACCCAAACGTATGCCAGCCTTCCATCACGCCCGCGCAGGTGAAATTCGTCCCGGCTGACTTGTGCTCCTTCCCGTAGCCGTCCCAGTGCAAATTCGCCGTCAGGCGCCCGTCTCGCCAGGGGACCTCGACGATGTCAATCTCGGTGCCGTCCCGGCCAGCGTTGCCGACGGTGCTGACCCCGCCGCACATGAGCCAGAAGGCGGGCCAGTGCCCGGGCTGGCTGGGCAGCTTGCAGCGGGCGACGTAGTAGCCAAAGGCGTGCTCGAACTTGCCGCGCGTGTTCACCGCGCCACAGGTGAACCGGTCGCCGTCTTTCCGTGTGCGGAGCACCAGGTTCCCCTTGCCGTCGAGGTAAGCGTCCTCCTGGATCCAATAGCCATCCCGCCGTTTCGAGTCGCCCAGCCGGTTCCATTTCGTCTCATCAAGCCGGGGGCCATCGAATTCGTCCTGCCAGGCCAGCTTCCAGTTCTGGCCGGCAGGCGCTGGGGGCAGAAACTCGCTGTCGGCCTGGCTGCGAACGGAACGACAGCCTGCCGCGAGGGTCAGGAATGCGATAAGCAGAGAGCCTTTAAGCATAAGCATTGCCGTGAGTCGTCTTCTGAGAAATACACTGGGCACCCGCCACGGTACCCCTGCCAACACGAGGCTTTAAACCTGACCCTCGTTACGCCCTGGCTTTAAGGGCCTCGACCGTACGCTGGTAGATCTCTTCCGGCGTGCCTTCCGCAGCGATTGAAACCAGGAGGCCCTGGCCACGATAATAATCCGCCAACGGCGCGGTGCTCCGCTCGTAGGCCTCCATCCGCACGCGAATGGACTCCGGACGATCATCCTCGCGCTGATACAGCTTGCCCCCGCAATGATCGCACACACCGGCCACTTTGGGCGGCCGCGCCTCGATGTGAAAGACCGCCTTGCAGCCCGGGCAGGTGCGACGCCCGCTCAGCCGCGCGACGACCTTCTCCAGCGGCAAGTCATAGCTCAGCACCGCGTCGAGCCGCAGCTTCTCACTCGCGAGCAGCTTGTCCAGCGCCTCCGCCTGGGCCACCGTCCGTGGAAACCCGTCCAGCAGGAAGCCGCCTTCGCAGCGCAGGCAGCCCACGCGCTCGGTGACCAGTGCCAGCACCGTCTCGTCCGGCACGAGGTCGCCCCGCCGCATGTAATCCAGCGCCGCGGTCAACGCGGGGGTGCGCTGGCACTCATCCATCGCCTTGGCGGCGCGGAAGATGTCTCCCGTCGAGAGGTGGCACGCGCCCAGGTTCGCGCACAACAGCTCCGCTTGCGTGCCTTTGCCAACTCCCGGGGCCCCGAGCAGCACCAGCCGGCGGGGAATTCCGTTTTGCCGGGGCAGGGGATCACACTTCGCCTTCTCGCCCTGCAACCAGGCCTTTCGATCACGTTTCGTCTCTATCATCGCGTTTAGGTTTAGCAGACCGCCGCCGGGAGCGCCACTTCATCTTTGAGCTGCGCTCGCCAGGGCGCGACCGAGTCCAACCTCGACCTGTCTCCTCTCAACATCAGCCCGAGCGCGCGGGGCCACAACTCACGTATTGGCGAGTGCTGCCCCTCTTTTGGCATCGGAGGCCGCGATAATGGGTGAATGATTGTTGCCAAAAATACGCGGGGCGGTCCAAGTGCCGGAAAACGGAGCACTTCGGCGGGTGGCCGATGGATTCCAAATGCTACTCTTTTGATGGTGGGATACCAACCTGGGCCAAAGCTTCCTTGTAAGACTTTTCCTGCGTCGCCACGGTCTGATTTATCCACTTCACATAGAGTTCATCGGCCTTCTTGATGTCGGGTTCGATGTACCTTGAGAGCACGTGCAGCATGACGCGGACTTCTGCCCTCACTCCGCACAAATGCCACAATACTTTTCGGCCAAATTCTTGAGGGTCTGGATTTGGTGATTTCCTCATATTGAACTGATCCTTTGGTAGTGCTGCGCTTTGGTTTTGGAACTGTGCAGGCGAATCATTTCTTTTTGCCCGCAACCCAAAACCAACAGCTTAAGCCAATCGCGATTGCGATATAATGAACGCCGGTCAAGTTTGAAATGGTCAATCCGAATTTCCAATCTGCTTTGATTGCCTCATAAAGTACGGCTAGAACGGCCAGTGCGATAATACAGGATCGAGTCTTGTTCATGTTCCTTCAGTCATTAAATGAGAACCGCGGAGTTGCGTCAACGCCGTTCTTCCGGTAATTGTTGAAATGCGCCAGGCAGGGCTCGAACCTGCACGGCGATTAGTCGCCAGCGGTTTTGAAGACCGCTGCGTTTACCACCTTCGCCACTGGGGCATTTGCTTTTGCCAAAGTAATGGCAGAGGACTTGGAAAGCAAGCCGCATTATGATTTGGCACAGTATGGACGCACAAATCATAAAAGCATTGGTCTGGAAAAATAGTTGAAAAAAGGATTGGACAACATTGCCAGAAAGGATATATTCAGGAACATGAACGCTACGCCAACCGATAAATTGGGGCTGCTAAGAGCAAAGTACTTCGACGCAATCAAAGTACGGGAAGAAGAAATCCGAAGCCTGCGCGAAAAGCTAAAGCTGCTAGATGAAGTCGAGGCCGATTCGCAAGGCTTAGAAGTTGCGCCAACGGCTACAGGCAAATACGCCAAACTCAAGCTGACCAAAGCTGTTCTGCGGGCCGTTCAGGAAATCGGTGGGAACGGTGGAGTCAGGGCGCCAGATGTCCGAAAGTACCTTGAGGCCAATGGCTACCGCCACCCTAGCAAGAACATTGATGTAGCAACGTTCGTGGCACTCAATCGCCTGACGAAACAAGGGAAGATTCTCAGCGAGAAGAAAGAGGGCAAGCGGGTGTTCATGGTGAAACAATGAAGATCTCTGAGGGAACGGGCGGGGAGGTCTCGAGCCTTCCCATAGATGGTAAATGGCGTTTCATTAGCGCCAGACACCCCGCCCTAATCCCTGTGCAAAAGCATTCTCGGGGCGGGAGAGGACCGAGGGGCAGGCGCTCATTCGCGCCAGCTTTCCTCTCCCTACCCCAAAACTGAAAACAATGCTCCGAGAGTGTTACTAGCACTCACGGAGCGCAACTCAAAGGTAGGATTAGCTACGCTTAGAACCGCATATCCTTCCAGATACAGCAATAACATAGCTTTTCCCACTTGGAAAGGCAAGCTTGAATTGTCCGTAAGGGGGTCGTGAGAATGTCATATTGCCACTGGACACCGTGCACTCGAATGGGCGGTTATACAGGGGTCAGCCAGGAAAGGGGTCAGACCGGAGGTTCGCCTGGTGCGCCGGTTTGGTCCTTGGGCGCGGCGGGGGCTTTGCGAAGATCGGCCCATGCCGCGCACGATGCGAGTGGCGTATCCCGTAAAGCGGTCGGTTCGTGAGAATCTCGTATTGCCACTGAACACCGTGCATCCCAATTGGCGCTCACGCCTGGCTAAAGTGGACCTCATGCGCGGCAAGAAGCGCCTGCTGGCCGCCGGGAAAGGGCCTCAAATCCTCTGGAACTCAGGACTGGGAGCGACCGCGAGACACAACGGCAGCATAAGGGGAGCACGGCAGGCGACGTTCCGAGGCTTCCTCCGGCTGGCGCTGCCCCGCGCCCCCTCCAAGACCCGGCCGCTCCCGGAGCGGCAAAGGGTCAGACCGGAGATTGGTCCAGCCGGCAAGCTCATGCCCAAATGCCATGCCGGTGTTGGCTCACTATTGACACTTTTGGCGCGGGTTGCGTTCCGTTTGCCGTAACCGAAACGGGAGCAGAGCCGGGTATTCCCTGTGCCTTCCAGAATAGGCATGACCCATCGCAAACAGGGAGGAACCGGTGCAAGTGGCAGATTTTGTCCACCTACGGAAGAAGGAAGCTCGAGCAAGTGTGCTCACTACGCTTGAACCCAACAGAGGCGGTTAACGCAAAGACGCAAAGAGGCAAGGACGCAGTGCGGCACAGCCGCAACGAAAAAGACAGAATCATGGGGATTTGGCCGGGCTTTTCCTCTCGCTGCATGATTCTGTCCTGCGATGATTCTGTCTCTGTGCCTGGCGAAGCTGCCCTGGAACCGAAATCCTTGCGTCTTGGCACCTTTGCGCCTTTGCGTTGCCGCAACGGCCTTTCTCAGGTTGAACGGAGACATGAGCCGGAGCCTGGCTTCTTCCCAAGGGACGGAGGCGTGCAGGTTGGTCTCCAGGTCCCGGAAACGCTGTTTGATGAGAGCTTTCCCCATATCGGTCAGTACTAGCGGTTTGCCCATGATTGATCTCAGAAAGGACCCGGCATGGATCCGCGAGCATTTGAGAGAATCGCTGCTCCGTTCGGGCCGGTTCGGTGGATTGTCATGTTTCTGCGCGATGAGTACACCCGCACCATCAAGGGGGATCTCCCGCCCAGCCCCGACCAGGGCCTGCCGGGGTTCTCGCCTATCGGCGGGGAAGGCGATTTCGGGGGCCGTACCGGCAACTGGAAATGAGCCAAGCCGAAGCACACTACCTGTAGCGTCAGCAGTCCTTGCGCGAGCACAAGATATAGCGTTGTTTCTGGCGTTTCTGGCTTAAAGGGCTCCAGATTGCAACGGTTGGGCTCCCGGACGGGGTTCGGGACGGGGATGCCAATGGCGCCGAGAAGAGGCCAGCAGCGCTTGTGTTTTGGCGGCCCCGGCCAGCGTCCTCACTATAAATGGGTCGGGTTCAGCGTCGTCCGAAGTGATGAACCGTACTGCGACCGCCGCCGTGACGAGTCCCGCCGTAGGAGCGAATGCTGCCGTAGCGACCGCCCCCATACCCTCTGTGGATCGAGTACACAGTGCTGCCGTAACCGTAGCCATACGAGCTTCCGAAATGGAAGGAAGGCCAACTCCAGGGGCGAGAGTAGTTCCGCGGATAGGGGATGATATAAAGCGTCGAAGCCGGTTCGTAATAAGGTTCCGGCGGGACGTAAACGGGCGTGGGCTCGACGTAGAAGGGCTGCGGTTGAACATAGACCGGCGTCGTCTGCACGGTGGTCGCGTCGGCACTGGCCGGCGGTGCCCCGGCGGCTGACGCGGCGGCCTGGGCTTGCAGCGCGTTTTGATTCGCCACATCGGCCGGCACGTTACTGCGCTGATCTATCATGGTATTGATCACCTTGTCGGAAACGCCTTCGTTCCGCAGATAGACAATGTCCTTGGGGCTGAGGTTATAGATCGTCCCCGAGTTCTTGACGTAATTCAGGGTGATGTCTTCGCTGATTTGCGCGCGGCTCAGCTTGAGCACATCGTCAACGCCGTAAGGCAACTTGGGCGGCGGGGCGTCGCTGGCGGCGGGAGCTGGGGTCTCAGTTGGATAGGGAGCCAGGGTCTCTGCGGTGGCCCCGAGGGCCACCAGGGAAGCTGCGCCGAGGCTCACGAACAGGCTTATTCGAGAAGTCCGCGTTTTCATAACACAGTCGTCTTTCAGGTCCACCCCACTCTCGGTGGGAAAGGCCGGGCCGTCAAGCCTCGAACAGCCCTTCCAGATACCGAGCTCATATCCCTGCTCATTAGGACCGTCTGTACTTCGACGGGGTTACATAGTTACGTATTCAACGCTTGTCGAGGGCCGATCTATTCTGCAATAGTGCCGCCCGTTTTAACCGCTGCCCTTTATTACAGATGAAGATCAAAGTCGCTCAATTCGGCCTGGGCCCCATCGGCCTGGAAACCCTGAAACTCGCTGCCACCAAGCCATGGGCGCAGGTGGTTGGCGGCATTGACATTGACCCAGCCAAGGTCGGCAAGAACCTGGGTGAACTGACTGGTATCCAAGCTCTGGAGCGTGGCCGGGTATATGGTTCGCTGCGAGAGTTGCTGGCTCACGCGAAACCGGACGTCATTTTCCACACCGCCGTCTCGAAGTTCCGGGACGCCTTTCCCCAGATCGAGCCAATGGCCCGCCAGGGCATCAGTGTGGTGTCCTCGTGCGAGGAATTGCTCTTTCCCGGGCTTCGCGAGCCCAGGCTGGCAGCAAAGCTCGACCGCGTCTGCAAGCGGGCGGGCGCGCGTGTCGTCGGCACGGGGGTGAATCCGGGATTCGTGATGGACCTTCTGCCCGTTTGTATGACCGGCGTCAGCCGGGAAGTCCGCGCGGTCCACGTCCAGCGGGTCGTGAACGCCTCGACGCGCCGGGCGCCCTTGCAGAAGAAGATCGGCAGCGGCTGGGCGCCGGCCAAGTTCCGCCGGCTGTTCAAAGAAGGCAGAGCCGGCCATGCGGGGCTGAAGGAATCGCTTGCCCTGATCGCGCATTGCCTGAACTGGAAGGCCCGAAATATCGTGGAAACCGGCGACGCCGTGGTCGCGGACCACAACATTCGCACGAAGTACCTGGAGGTAACGAAGGGCCAAACCTGCGGCCTGCACCAGCGCGCTGAGGCAAAGGTCAACGGCAAGACCCGCCTGACGCTCGACCTGAAGATGTATCTGGACGCCAAGGACCCGCATGACGCGGTCCAAATCGAGGGCGAACCGCCCCTGGACGTGATCATTAACGGCGGCGTTGCGGGCGACCAGGCCACCGTCGCTGCCTTGGTGAATACCGCTCGCGCCCTGTACCGGGCACCCGCTGGCCTGCTCCTGATGACCGATCTGCCGGTCCCGCGCATCGGGTGATTTCTTCTGCCGCAAGGCCGAGCCCCCTTAGCCGTAACGATTCAGTCCAAATTCAACGCAAAGGCGCAAAGAAGCAAAGGAGCAAAGCGGACAAGGCAAGACGCGCTTGAGGCACGCGGCGGCTTGCCCTCACCAAACGGTGAAGTGGGAAGCAGGAACAAGGAGTTTCAAAAACCTTGCGCCTTCGCGCTGTGGCTTTGCGTCTTTGCGTTAAGAGGCTTCTGCATAGTCACGGCTTAGCCGTATCCATGCAGTTATTTCTGGGGACCGCGCCCGCCCCGGGCGCTGCCGCCCGGCGCCCCCGCCGGGCGGGCGTGGGGCGTGCGCAGTCACTGAATGGTGGATCGCCTCGGCCACTCCCGAAGGTGGCTGGCGAGGGCGCCACCCACTGCGCCCGGGGCGGGCGCGCTCCCCTGCTGCTGGATAGATACGGCTTAGTCATCCTGATATTGGGCGCCTGGCCGCGGTCAGCCAGCACTGTGCTCACCTGGTTGAACCGCCGCGCGAAACCAATTGCCCATCCTGGTGTTGATTCATTTCGAATAGTTATTAGTGCAATGGGAAAGGACGGCTTGGCGACGGGCCGTCCTTTCCTGCTTGCACCGTCAGATTGCCTCTGGGAGAGTTGCCACACGAGATCCTGTGCCTGCCGCGACAGGGACAACGCACCTCTGTAGGCTCGTCAGCGATGCGACCGCACGGGACTCAGCAGGCTTCCATGCCTTGCCGGTGTGGCGAAATGGCAGACGCACAGGACTTAAAATCCTGGGGCCTTAAACAGCCGTGTGGGTTCAAGTCCCACCACCGGCACCACCTCAATTCTAGTCAATAGAATCAAGGGTTTGGTGAATGTCGCCAGTTGAACGATGCCATTCGCATAACGGTATCGCATCACGCTTCTATGCGCGTTGCGGGCGCTATTTGGTTCTGGTCCCGGCAATGGGGGGGCCAGGTTACCCCGCCAAATCAAAGCGCCCTGCGGGGCTGCTACGCACGGGGCGGCCTATACCATCCAACGCCGTCTGCACGCCCTGCCCGCATATTCTGAACGAAAAGGACCGCGTGATAGTCCAACTGCGCAATCTCTACTGGATCGGCGTCAATGAAAGCTCGCAAATCGAAGAAGGTAGCACGCATTTCGACGCTCATGGCGTTTGCATGGGCCACCGTGAGTCCACAAACCGGTTGTGCTGCGGACGGCGCAGCCCGGGCGCGCCTGGTGGCTTCGGCCGAGGCGGGTTGGCCTCAATTTCGCGGCCCACGCCGCGATGGCATTTGCGACGAACGCGGCCTGCCGCCGGCCTGGCCCGATGCCGGCTTGAAGCCGCTGTGGTCCGTGACGAATATCGCGCGGGGTTATTCCTCTCCGGTGATGGCCGGCGGCAGGCTGTTCATTACGGGCGATGCCGGCGAAAGGCTGCACATATTTGCTTTCGACCTCGAAGGCCGCTCGCTCTGGCGGGCGACGAACGGACTGGGGTGGAAAGACCCCTATCCGGGAGCCCGTTCGTCAGTGACCTGCAGTGGCGGGCGCATCTATCATCAGAATGCCCACGGCCGCCTGGCTTGCTTCGACGCGGCAACGGGAAGGGAGATTTGGGCATCGCAATTGCTGGAGCAGTTCGGCGGTAAAGAGATCACTTGGGGCCAGAGCGAGTGCGTGCTCGTCCACGGTGACAGCGTCTATGCCACCGTCGGCGGGAGCCAGGCATTGTGTGTGGCGTTAGACAAGTCCACCGGCCAAGTGCGTTGGCAAAGCCAGCCGCTCATCGAGCCCGAAGGCAGCGGCCGAGCGGAAGCCGCCGGGTACGCCTCTCCCATCCTGGTCGAGCTGGGCGGGCGCGAGCTGCTGATCGGCTGCTCCTTGCGGCACCTGTTCTGCGTTGATGCCCGGGAGGGCAAGAGGCAGTGGACCCGGCCGATGCCAACCACCCATTCGGTGCTGGCGTTGATGCCGGTGCTGGTCGGTGACGCAGTCTTTGTGACGGCGCCGCACGGGCAGGGCGGCGCGCTGTTCGAGTTGATGCTTCCGGCTGAGCCGGACGGGCTGGTGGGGGCGAGAGAGCTTTGGCGTACCCGGCTGGACTCGCTCCAGGGTTGCGTTGTTCATCTGGATGGAAAGTTGTTTGGTTCCTACTACTCGCGCGGCAAGGGTTGGGCGGCAGTGGATGCCAGCGACGGGCGCGTGCTCTACGAAAGACCCGACTTTACCAAGGGCTCCGTTTTGGCGGCCGAGAACCGGTTGTATGTATTGTGTGAAGACGGATGGATGCTGTTGCTGCAGCCCGACCAAACGGACCTCGCACTGCGCGGCAGGTTCCAGTTCGCCGATGCCAAGTCCCGTGACGCCTGGGCACACCCGGTGATTCACCAGGCACGGCTCTATCTCCGGTATCACCAAACCCTGTCCTGCTTCGACATCCAAGCGCACCGATAGCCGGGCGTGGTGAATATCGCTGGCGGGCCATGGCTTCGCTGACGCCGATCGTGAGCCAATACGAGGCGGGCAGGCCGATTATGACCAACGCGGCAGAACGAGTGGAGGTGCGTGCCCCCGATCTGCAGCAGCGTCTTCATCGCCGGCACGGGTGTCCCCTCGGCGCAAGGCTGCCGTGAGCGAAAGGCGCTGCCGGGTGATCTGCTGCGGCCAGGAGGGTGGATTTGTTTGGACGCGGGGCAGGGGATGGCATAATGCTGCAATATGCGACCGACCGTTGGAGCGGCCTGGGCGAAGCCCCGGCTGCCGCAGAAATCATCGCTGGTGGCCCAGGCGGCGGCCATACTCAAAGAGCGAATCCAGTCCGGGGAGTGGCACCGGTGGCTGCCGGGCGAACATGAGCTTTGCGCGGAGTTGCAGATCGCGCGGATGACCCTGCGCGGAGCGCTCGCCCAGTTAGAGCGGAGCGGCCTGGTCCGCGCCCGGCAAGGCAGGCGGCGCGAGATACTGGCTCGGAGGCGGCGAGCCGCGCCGGGAGTGAGCGGGCGGGTGCTACTCCTGACCCCGGTGCCGTTGTATGGGCTGGCCCCCTTGCACCTCGTCTGCGCTCACGCGCTGCGCGAGGCGTTGGAGAAAGCGGGACTGCATTTCGAGATCCATGCCGAGCGGGGCCTGTATGGACGCGGCTCGGGCGCGGGTCTTGAGAGGCTGATCCGGCAGTTGCGGCCCGCCGGGTGCGTCCTGGTCTCCTCGACGCAGAAGATGCAGTTGTGGTTTTCCCGTCGGCGTTTGCCTTGCGTGATCTGGGGATCCAAACACCCCGGCGTGGAGTTGCCTTCGGTGGACAAAGCCTACCGGGCGCTCTGCCGTCATGCGGTGGGCCTGTTCCTCGCCCGGGGCCACCGGCGCCTGGTGCTGCTGAACCCGGAGTCGGGCGCGGCCGGGGATTTGGAGAGCGAAGAGGGGTTCCGCGAGGGCATCGCCCAGCACCAGGAGGCGGACGTGGAAGCCGGCGTGGTGCGTCATGATGGAACGGCCGCCGGCATTCGCAGCGCGGTGGCGGCGTTGCTGAAGCGGCAGGTTCCGCCGACCGCTCTGCTGGTTTCGCGCGCGGTGAATGTGCTGGCGGTCATGGGATGCCTGATGAAATGCGGCAGGCGGATCCCGGAGGATGTGGCGGTGATCTCGCGCGACCATGAGCCGTTTCTGGAGCAGATGGTGCCGAGCATCGCCCGCTACGTGGTCACGCCCGAGGCGATGGCGGCGCGAATCTCTTCGGCGGTGCTTGAGATCGTCCAGACGGGCCTGGTCAGCCCAAGCGACTTTAAGATCATGCCCGAGTTTATCGAAGGGGAAACCCTTGGGCCGAGGGCGGGCCACGCTCCACCCTCCGCTTAGCGCCAATCCGGCCGCCGTGCTGCCCCAACCGCGCCCGCAGCAATGCAAAAGCCGGTTAACCTCTCGTCGAGCGCAAACGCGAAGAGGCCGGAAAGCCCCGGGCTTCCCGGCCTGGTGGGAAAGGTGCTGCGAGAGAAACTACGGGTACACCACGTTGACGATGTAAAACCGCTGCTGATCTGGAGGCGCAATATCCGTGTAGATGGCCGGACCAAAGAAGGTGTCGGTCGTCAGCACAGTCCAACTGGTCAGCGGCAGCGTGATGTCGGTACTGAAGCGCACCTCGTAGGTGAGGCCGAACGGCCCGTCGAAGCTCAGCGTATAGTTACCGCCCGTCGAATCCACGTAAGTGGACAGCACCGGTCGAACCAACACCGTAAGGGTTACGGCGCGGCTGGTGGCGGAGCAGCCGCCCGCGGACGTGGTGACGATAGCGGTATAATCCCCGCTCATTGCGTCGAACGGCTGCACATTTGAGATTGTGAGCGTCGGCGTGGTGGCTCCATAGATGGTCGAGCCCCAGCCCGTGTCACCGTCAGTCAAGTCCACCCCGCCGCGCTGCCATTTGTAAGACAGGGTAGGCGCGCCGTCGGCACTGACAGCGAAGGTAGCGATGGTGCCGTCGAGATTCGTCTGGCTGGACGGTTGGGTCAGGAAGTACGGGTCCAGGACCGTCAGCGTCATGGCGCCGGTTACGACGGCGGAGATGGGGGCGTTGCTGACCACCACGGAATAGACGCCGGCCTGGCCACCGGCGCAGCTTACGTTGTTGAGGGACAATGCGGTGGTCGTCTGGCCGGGCATTTCGTTGCCGTCTTTGTACCACTGGTAGGTGAGGGAGTCGGTGCCGTTGGTCTTGAGGGCGATCGAGACGTTAGCCCCGAGTTTGACCGTCTGGTTGCCTGGGAAGCCGATGGCCGCTATCCATTTCGGAACCGTCATTAAGAAGGCGCGGTTAGAGGCGCCGTCCCAGCCAATGCCCGTGATGACCGGGTCTCCGGCCGCATTTGTGCCAACGCTGTACGCGCGGGTGAGGCGAGTAAAAATGTCCGCAGTTCCATTGGCCGCAGCCAGTCCGTAAAGGTCGTTGACAGTCCAGACGTTGGTGTCGGAACTGGTCGTATCCCAGAGGACCGCCGTCTCTCGGCCACGGTAGTTCATCCCTACTGCGTATTTCCCGTCCGCCGTGCAACCATACGGCACAGCGAGACTGGTCGAGCCGGCAGTGTCGGTGGAGGTCGGCAACTGGTTGACGCTTATCTGGGTCGGGCTGTTGGTGCCGGACTTAAAACCGCTGATGACCGTCTTGTAACCATAGGTAGTTGTTCCGCCGGGCGAGATCGGCGACCGGCCGAAAATGCATGTTCCGTCTTGGCTGACTGACCACGCCTCTCCCTCAAGGGTGCCAGCAAGGCCATTGAACTGAAACTGCGTACCCGAGCTGTTTGGGTAATCGTACAACGTGTTCCGCCTGACGCCGCTGCTTGTTCGGTAACCCACGATTCGTCCGTTGACGGCAACTCCGTAAACGTCACCCAAGTCACTGGCCATTCCCTTGCCAACAATCACGTTTGTCGCCGCCGTGACGCTGTCCCATAGGTTAGACCCCCTGCTGGTGTAAACGTTCTTCCGGTCACTGGTCCGAAATATGTTGATGAAAACATCCGAATCCGTCGTGCCTGCCAACGAGTTAACCGCCGGACCGGGGTAGGCGCTGAGCGCATATGTAAGATCCCGGCGCTTCACCCCCCACGTGTAACCGCCGTCCCATGTTGCGTACTGACCGTGGTAACCACTGTTATTGCCATCTAGAACAACCTGCACCACGGCCGGAGTCTGATTCGTATCAGTGCGGTAGGCGATACCCGTTATGATGCTGGCATAACTGCCGGCCAAGGGTATCGTGACGTAGTTGCTGGCCACGTCGTAGAAGAATCCGTTGCCGGTCCCGGACAAGCCGCCGACATACTTCGCATCGTGCGTGATAGCCCGGCCTTCATTAGACGTATCGGTGACCTGTGTGACAGGATGAGTGGCGGGGGGTATGTTGGTGAGGCTAAGTTGCCCCAGGGCGGTGGAGGCGCACCAAGCGCTGACGCACAGCGCGGAGGCGGCGGTGAGGATGCGAGTATTTCGGTTTCTCTTCATAGCTCTGCAGGTGTCGTGTAATTCGATGCAGTGGCTGGGCTTGCGGTGGCCAGTTCCGCAGGACCGCCCCACTGTATTTCAACGCAAGCTAGCACCCGCGCGGGTGGTTGCAACCGAATTTGACGATGTCTATGGGATAGACAGGTTTACCCGCCGGCGGATCTGGGTCGCCGCGGATTGCGCGGCTCAGAAGCGGAGGGAGAAGATCTTCAAGCCGGACGCTCGTCCCGTAGTGGGATCGCGCGACAGGTTAGCCTCGGCGGAGCCATACCTGGCCGGTGCGATGGGACTGACCAGTTGCAGCGGATTGCCGACTTTGACCAACTGCACGGCGAGACCGTGATATTCGACGTTGCCTTTGACAATGTCCGTGGTTCTCGCCGTAAACGATAAGGCGGGTGCCTTCCTTCCGGGCTTGCCGTCGGTGGATTCGAGCAGCCGTTCCGCGCTGGTCATTTGAGCGTTGGCGGCGAGGGTGCCGAAAGCCAGGATCAGGATAATCAACTGTTTCATACGCATTCCGTTCGGTTGTGCTACTTGCATCAATTTCGTAGCGCGACCCGGGCGTGTCAAGCACGGCCATACCTGCCGACCGAAGCCGAACGGTCAAGCGGGCCCGCGACGATGCAACCCCCGGTCGGCGCCCGTTCGGCAGAACGTTCCAACCAACTGGTTGGCCTGAATTGGGCGCTTGACACAATCGCCGCAAGCGCTAAAACGCTCATGTGAGTCCGCCGCGATTAAGTCAGCATTGAATAGTACGACGCAACGTTCCATTCCCCACATTATGCATGCTATGAACCCAGAACATCTCTCGCAATCCTGCCACTGCGCTTGCTGCGCCGCGTCCGGCGCGCACGTCGCCGGCGACGGCCTGAACCGGCGCGACTTCCTGTTCCGCGTGGGCGCGGTTGCCGCCGGCGGGCTGGCGATGACGGCGTTTGACTCATGGGCGGACGACCCGGCGCTGGCGCTTCCGGCGCGCGGCCCGCTGCCGCGCCGGCCGCTCAAGGTGCAACCCGTGCTGACCTACGGGCTGCCGAAGCGGCGCGAAGCCACCAGTTGGCGTTCCTGGGGGGGAATCCAGACCGAGCAGGACGCCGCTGCGGAGAAAAACCGCATCACTGCCGAACTCGCCAAACTCAAAGCCAAAGCCGATTTCCCGCTCGATATCCTCCCGCTGGCTGGCGTCACGAATGCCAAAGATGCTGCCGCGGCTGCTCAAGGGGACTACGACACCATGCTCGTCTATGCCGCCGGTGGGGGGGGCGACATGCTGCAGAAGCTCATCACGCCGCAGAAGTCCAACCTCATGTTCCTGCGCCATGACCCCGGCCCCGTTTACCTCTGGTACGAAATCGCCCATCCCCATTTCCTGCGCAAGACCGTGGACGAATACGACCAGACCGGGATGGACGTGAACGACGTGGTGGTGGACAAGCCCGAGGAGCTGCTCTGGCGGATGAGGGCCTTGCATGGACTTAAGAACACTTTGGGCAAGAAGATCGTTGCCATCGGCGGCGCCGGCGGCTGGGGCGCCGGTGGCAGGAAAGCCCCCGAAATCTCCCGCAACCTTTGGAAGCTCGACATCGTGGATTGTAGCTACAAGGACCTAGAACCCCGGCTCAAAGCCGCCAGGCAAAATGCCGACCTGGTCAAGCGCTGCGAGGCCGCCGCCGGGCGTTACCTCCGGCAATCGCGCGTCTCGCTCCACACCGCGCGCCCCTTCCTGGACAAAGCCTTCGTGCTGAACGAAGTCATGAAGGACCTGATGGACGAAGCGCACACGGACGCCATCACCATCCAGCATTGCATGGGCACCATCATGGGCATTTCGGAAACCACCGCCTGCATGCCGCTGAGCCTGCTGAACGACGACGGCTACCTGGCCTTCTGCGAATCGGACTTCGTCGTCATCCCCTCGGGCATTCTGCTGCATTACATCTCCGGCCTGCCGGTCTTTCTGAACGATCCGACCTTCCCGCACGACAACGTCGTCACGCTGGCCCACTGCACGGCGCCGCGGAAGATGGACGGCCGCCGAGGCGAGCGGGTGAAGATCCTCACGCATTTCGAATCGGACTACGGCGCGGCGCCGAAGGTGGAGATGAAGCTGGGCCAAGTCTGCACCAACCTTGTGCCCGATTTCAACTGCAAGAAGTGGGTGGGCTTCGAGGGCAAGATCGTCGGCAACCCGTTCCTTGATATCTGCCGTTCGCAGATTGACGTTAAGGTGCAGGGGGACGGCCAGGCCCTGTTGCAGGAGATGAAAGGGTTCCACTGGATGATGTCCTACGGCAATTACCTCCGCGAGACGGGCTATGCCCTCAAGAAGCTGGGCGTGGAACTCCACGACGTAAGCGCCGCCAGGGTCTAGCTGCCGGCGGGTCGCCTCGCGGATCATGATTGCGCCCGCGTCGAGCATCTCGCGGACGGCCAAAGCGCGAGCCGCGCTGGCACGGCAACGGAGCCGGGGCTGCCAGCCGTGCCCGCTGCGCGGCCCGGCCGGCGAGTGCCGTGATCCGGCGGTCAAAAGCGGCCGGTGCGGTGACTGGGTGTGGTATCTGCGGGGCAAGAAGCAGTGGCGACGCCTGTACATCAAACCCAAGGACCCGCGCACTCCCGGGCAGTTGCACGGGCGGGCGCGTTTCGGCGCCGCCTCCAGGAACTACAGCCGCGCGCTGACCGAGGCAGAGCAGAATGCCCGCATCGCCGCAGGCGCGAAGCTGAAGAGCCGGCCACGCCTGGGCCAATCGGGACCGCTGACCGGACAGCAGTATTCGGTACGGAAGGACTACGCCGGGACGAAGGCAGCCCCAGCGCCGGCGACAGAAAGGGTGCGGAAAGCCCCGCAAACACTGGCGACTTCCGCATCCACATCGGGACGACACCGGGGCACCACCTTGGCGCCACCGGGGCAACGCCGTCTGCGCCAGGAGCCGGCCAAAGGGCGGCACGGCCAACGACGGCAGGCGGCGAGCGGACGCGGGAACCGACAATCGGGCAGACAAGTAGCGCGATTCCAAAGCGTTAGGCAATCCGCCCGGCGGCAGCCCGGGCGCCTCGCCAGCACCAGCCGCCGGCCCGGAGCCCGCGGGTCCGGCCGGCGCCCGGTATCGAGGCGGCGCGAGCGGCGGAGCGATATCGGGCGGGGTGTTGTACAGTCTCTACAACACCGGCCCGGCCACCTCATGTTCGGCGCGCTCATCCAGGAACTGCGCGCGCGGCGGGAGCTTGGCCTGCGCGAGTTTTGCCTCGAACACGGCCACAGCCCGGGCAACTGGAGCCGGCTGGAGCGGGGGTTGATCCCGCCGCCGCGCGATGCGCAGACTCTGAGGACCTGGGCGCGGCAACTCGGCCTCAGGCCCGGCGCGGGAGACTGGGGTAGATTCTTTGACTGCGCCGCCGTCGGGGCGGGCCGGATCCCCGATCAGATACTCAGAGACAAAGCCCTCGCCGCCCATCTGCCCGCGTTCTTTCGCGTGCTCTCGGGCCGGAATGCCTCACGGAAGGACCGGGAGGAACTGCTGGCTATCATCAATGGGACACGCCGCGCGTAACCGACGCGCGCCATTGCGACTGGTACGTCGCATTGGTTCCGCGTAACCGAGGCTGCCTCGACCTGCTCGCGGGTGAGCTGGGCTTAAGACGTCCGTAGGGCCAGGGTGCCGCAAATCTCCTTCTGGCGCTTGTCAAAGGTCAGGAAGGCCCCGGCCCCCAGCGTCCAGGCTGCGGCCAGATGCCACAAGCTCAGAATGAAGCTGGTGTCCGGGTAAACGATCATTCCTCATCCTCCTGATGCCACGCAGCCAGATTGGTCTTCTGGCTCGGGCCGCTCAGGGGGATGTCTCGCATGATTTCTTTGTGCAGGGCCGCCAAGTCCGGCGTTGCCGTCTCACGGAGCAGCAGGAAACCCTTGCCGGAGGATTTCTTAACACGCAGTGCTTCACCCGGACCCAAGGCCTCCTCGGGTGTGCCGCGCTTCAACTCCCTGACCGTGATGGTCTTGGTTACTTTCATGTCAGACAATATACCGCTGACACGTCCGCAGCTCAAGCTTCTTTTCCCCCTGCGTGCGGAAGATTACGGCAGGTCGTGCAGCTCGCCGTGGACAATATCGTCTTACACCTTGGCGAGCAGGCCGTCCATTTTGCCCGCCGCCAAGGCTTAATGCCGCTGCTTGTCCCAGGCGTCGTCCTCCCACTCCGTGCAGGCAGCGGGCTGCCTCCGCCCGCGCTTCCAACCTGTAGGCGTTACGGACGGCGGCGTCGAGGGCGGCGTGGGCGTCGCGGAGACGGTGAGCGCCCCCAGATGCGTGAATAGCGGGGACCAACACCTGCAGGCCGGCCAGTGGACGGCCAGGAGCTGGATGCTTGGACCTGGAGAGTGGGCTTGCCGAGGCCGGGAACAGGTCTCAAGCCGGGGGCTTCCAAGTTCTGAGAGGCTTTAGCGTGCGGAGATGGCACAGGGATCAGCCGTTGGCGGCCACGACAGCGTGCAAACGCAGCAACAGGGCTGCTCTCTTATAGGCGAAACGGATTGTCTGATGCCTGGTGCGGCGGCTGGCACTCCTGCGCAAACTCATAAGTGATGCGGAGCTTCGCCCGCGTTGGAACGTATCCCTGCCGGACATGCCCGTGCTTCCACGCGGCGTAGAGGAGACAAGAAGAAGACCACCGACCTGCGATCGGTGGTCGTTCAATCCGAAACGAACCTGGCTGTGCCCGGGTGCGCCGGTTACGGCATGTACCTCATCCGGTAGAACCGCGAGGACTCGAGCGCCCCGTTCACCTCGAGATAATTAGTCGTGACCACGCCCACGCCGGGAATGGAAACGATCGGACTCACGTTCGCATAGGAACCGGCCACGTTGGTGGACGCCTGCACGGCATCCCGTCGCCCGCGCGCGGTGAGCCAGGTGATCCGAACATCGTTGCCTTCCTTGGTGGTGCTGAGGATTTGGAAGGGGCCAACGGCGTAGTCCGCCAGATCATAGAGGTTGTTGCCATCGTTGTCCACACCCAGGAAATCTCCCACCGACCAGTTCTCGTTGGTGTTGGCCGCCAGCACCGTATTGCCGGGATTGTTGGCCTTGGTGTAAGGCGTTCCGTAGTAAGGCGGGCTCACGTTCTCCGCGGGAACGGTTTCGGGGCCGGTGCCGTGGCAGCCAGCGCCGCCAGTATAGCAGCCAAGTGTGCCGGTGGTCGCATGGTGCTTGCGCAGCCCCGCGCCCACGTGACAGCCCACGCAACCCAGGCCGGGTACGCTGCCTATGCCATCCGAGGACCCGAGGAACGGATTGTCGTCGTCATCCGAGCGGTGGCAAAGAGCGCAATCGGTGCCCATATTGCTGCTGTTGCGGTGCATCCGATGCTTGTCGCCGTTGGGAAACACCGTCCCCTGCGGTGACGTGGAGCCGGTGAACGACCCGTGACATGTCTGACAGCCGTCGTTGTATCGTTCATAGGCCTGACTGGTGCTGCAGGCGGCGGCAAGCGCAAGGAGCCCTGCGCCGATCATTAAGGTGAGCCGGTGGACGGTCGTAAAGGATCGCGTATTCATAAGGCAACTCTGTTCATTATTGCTGCTCTTCTAATAGCAATTACATGTGATGCATTATATGATTGCATTGAATCATGTCCTACACCGATATTGTCTTGTGCGTGACAATTATGGACACCAACCTAACCTCACATTCCCGCCGGGTCAAGTCGGGACCCAAGGTGCCAAGTATTGCCGTAACAAAGCCTGCGCAAGGGCCATGGTGCCAGGCTGGGCGACGCCCTTTTTCCTCCTGCTTATCGTAAGTTGTGTATTGAATAGCAGGATGTGACTTGCAGGGAGGCCGGCACCGAGAGGATAAGGGCGACCATGCTGGATGCGCGGCTTGTCAACGCTGGTCGCGAACCCCACGCCCGCGTTCGCGCGGGCGGGTCGCCCCGCAGCCGTCCGGGCACGGGGGAGCAATCTGGCGACGGGTGGCAGTGGTCCGGCGAACGTGATCAATCCAAGCGGGCCCGCAGGTTTCTTTCGGCGGCGCGGCTACGCTGCCGTTGATGCAGCGAAACGCCTGGTCTAAGCCGGTTATGCGGAGCTCCACATAGCCAGCTTAGCGCGCCTCCAGACAGGTAAGCTTGCCACCCGTCGCGCCGAGTTCCCGCTTGGCCCTGCAAGTGGCTTGCACAAATAGCGATTGTCTCTGTGCACAATTCTTGCTGGTATGGTTCCCGCATTGAACCTCGCAGCACAGCAGGAACGGTTTGGCGTCAATCCCGCCAAGCGCGTGATCTCTGCCGTGCTGCTGCTGCTCTTCCTGTTTGTATTGTCGCTGGCTCAGTTTGAGTCACTGCATCAGGCCTTCCACCCCGATGCCTCCGGCTCGGACCACTCCTGCGCTGCGACTCTCCTCCGGTCCGGGCAGGTGGACGCACCGCCCCCCACTCCGGTTGACGTCGCTGCGCCTGCGCCGGCACCCGCCGCCGTGCCGTGCTTCGTTGCACCGGTCTTCGTTTCTTTCGAGTTCGCACTTCCCCCAAGCTGCGGCCCGCCCGCTCCCCTGTCCTGATTGATAATCGGTCCTTCCCGCACCGGCATCGCGCGTGATCAAGCGCCGCCGGCCCGGAAGGGAGGTACTTCCAGTTGTAATTCCAAGGGGTTCACCCGTACCCCGCCTTGCGCCGCGCGAGGAAGAACGAGGATACCGAATATGAAAGTGATTGTATCTACAACGTGCCGCCGCCGTTGCAGCTTTACTTTGATTGAACTGCTGGTGGTAATCGCCATCATTGGCGTCCTGGCCGCACTGGTGTTGCCCACGCTGGCCCGGGCGCGCGAAAAGGGCCATCAGGCTTGCTGTATCAACAACCTGCGGCAGATCGGTTTGGCGTTTCGGCTCTACGCCGACGACCAGAATGGCTGGCTGCCGACCACGACCCACGGCGCGAGCACGAACGCGTCGTGGATTTTCCAGCTCGCGCCCTACGTGGCCAGCGTGGACCGCATTCGGATTTGCCATTCCGACCGGAAGGGTCTCCAACGGCTGACTAACAACGCCTCGAGCTACACTCTGAACGAGTATGTCTTTGTGGACTCCGTGGACCCGTTCGGGCGCGCGCTGGAGTCCCATCGCAAGCTCGATAACTTGCGCCACCCTTCGCGCACGATCACCACGTTTGAGATCTCCGACGCTGCCGGGGTCAACGTGATGAACGATCATACGCATTCGCGGCAATGGCACCTGGGCTGGGGCAGTGTCACGGCAGACATCCAGCCCGACCGCCACGGCAAAGTCGCCAACTACCTCTTTGCCGACAGCCACGTGGAGTGCATCGCCGCGGCGACGCTAAAGGCGCGCATCGCCGCCGGGGACAACTTTGCCAAGCCGCCCCAGTAGCGGCCCTTTCCCGCGCCATGACTTGAAACATCAAACGATCAAACGACCCCAAGAGAATTGAATCGTATGACGACAAGACATCGAATCTACCTCCTGGCCGCTGGCTTGTGCGGCGCGGCCACCGGCAACCTCACCGCCCAAACCTACCTCTGGCACGACCACGCCGATGTGGGGGTGAATTACGAAGGCGGGGCGTGGGACCTCCACGTCCACCACCACGACCTGGGCGAGTTCGAACCGGGCGAGGCGGTTCTGGGGGTGGACATCGTGGCAGCGAGCAATTCGGTGCCCAGCGGTTCGCAGTGGAGCTTCCTCGGCACTGCCGGCAGTTCCGTCTGGATTCTGCCGCAGACGCACGACCACGACCTGCTGTTCCTGGGGCTCGGCACCGAGGAATTGGCCGACGGCATCTTCATCGGCGACCAGGTCACGCTCTGGCTCAAGGGCGTGAGGGGCCCGGGGAATTTCGCCGTATATCTGACCGACATGTTTGGCAATCCCAACGTGCTGATGAACTCCGGCGACGGCATCACCGCGGGCGACGCCGTCGCGGTCGGCGCCGGGGCACACATGCACGTCAACTGGGCGTTCAGCGCACCGGGGGTTTACCAGATTGACTTCGAAGGTTCGGGCACGCTCGTGAACGGGAACGTCTTCACGTCGAGCGGGGACGTGACCTACACGTTCGACGTGGCCGCGGTGCCCGAGCCAGGCACGCTGGCGTTGCTGGCGGCGGGCGGTCTGGGCATGATCTGGCGCCGCCGCCGCGAATCGTTCCGAGACACGCCACTTTCCGGCACGGCCGGGTGTGAACCTCACGGTTCGCGGCTGCCGTGCCGGGGCCTTTACGCCATGAAACGATTCATCTTATCCTTCTCATCTCTCGCGCTGCTCTGGCTGGCGACTGCCGGCCGGGGCGCGACCTGTTACCACTTCACGCAGGAACACGTGGATCTGCTGTCTCCGCAGTGGAACGCCGCCAGCAACACGCTCAGTCTTGTGGCCGCCGCCGACGACCATGGCGGAGCGCTTTACGCCAGCCACGAGTGCGTGGTGGTCTGCCCGGAGAGTATGAAGTTCCCATTGCCGCCCGGCACGCCTCTGGGCAACGAGGGCGACCCGCTCTGGATACTGCCGCAGAGTGCCTACAGCGGGGTGCCGTATGTGGGTATTTCGGCCGAGGGCATCCTTCCCGGCACGTTCAATGATCCCATGACTATTCGCCTGACGCGAGTCGAGGGGCCAGGTCATTTCCTGCTCTGGCAGACGCTGGGGTTCGGGCAGTTCGACGTCAGGATGGACACCCGGGACGGCATTGACTCGAATGACTCCATAGATATCCTGGTCGGTGGCCACGCGCACTACAACTGGGGTTTTAGCACCAATGGTCTCTACCGGCTCTACTTTCAGGTCCTGGGCGAGCGTGGCGGCGAAGCCACCAACACCGTCTCTGCGGAGACTCCCTTCACCTTCCATATCCAGCCGCTGCGCCCGTTCGAAGCCTGGACGGCGACCAACTGGCCCTGCGAGTGCGCCACCAACATCGTCAGCCCTGGAGCAGACCCCGATGGCGACGGAGTCGTCAATGTGCTTGAGTATGCGTTCGGCAACAACCCGCACGCGCCTCCGGCCACCAACGTGCCGGCGGCGGTTTTTGTGTCTATCGGCGGGACAAACTATGGCGCGCTGCGCTACGTTCAGGCCAGGAATGCCATGGACCTGAGCTTTGAAGTGCGCGCAGCGGATGTTTTGGGCGGGCCCGGTTCCGTCCTGACCAACATTGCCGGCATCGTCACCAACGATTCCACTGCCGCCGTCACCGTGCGCGATTCTCTGCCGGTTGAACAGGCGGTCCGGCGCTTCTATCAGCTCCGGGTGACACTGCACGACCCATGAAGGATCGCAGCCAACGCCTTGCCTGGGCCCTGGGCGTGTGCCGCAAGCTCAACATGCGGCTCACGCCGGGGCGCAAGGTGATCCTTTCCGTCCTCGCCGCCCACCGTGTGCCGGTTAGCCTGGCAACCGTCATGCAAGCCGAAGGCGTGCGCCAGGTCTGTGATGCCACCACTGCCTATCGCACCCTGATGTTGTTCCGCGAGGCGGAGCTTGTCCGCCAGGTGGCCCTGCCAGCCAAAGTCCGGTTCTTCGTGCTCAACGTCCCGGGCGAAAGCATACATTTCCTGATTTGCCGCCTCTGCGGTGCCATTACTGAGCTCCCGCCGGAAGCTCACTGTGAAGCCACGGAAAGCACGGTGGCTTCGGCGTACGGCTACGCACAGCTTTACCACGAGCTGCAGTTCTTTGGCATCTGCCCCGCGTGCCAGACAAAAGCCCCGCGAATCTTGACCGCAAAACTGCCCGTCCGCCCCGCTCCGAACACAGGCTAGCGCCGAGGCTCGAGTCCATCGCTGGCTGCCAGGCGCTCGCCTCGTCGCCCGCCGCGGCCAAGCCTTGCGGATTCCGGTCTTCGAGCTTTGTTCAGCCTGGGGATTTCGGGTATGGGATTTCTCGCTGGGCTCCTCCATTAAGGTCCCCTGAAGCCTGCGGCAGTCAGAGCTCCACCTGAGGATCGTCCTGGCAGGCGGAACCCGTGCGGCACAATTCGTCGAGGGTCTCGGCGAACAACTCATAAAGGAGTTTGAGGCGGGCGATGTCCTTGATCACGCCGACCACTTCGAAGCGAAGCTGATCCACACCCTTGGGCAGGCGGTTGCCCGAGAGGCGGCCATGCCGGTTGTCCACGAAGAATCGGAGGCTGGGCTGGGCACTGACGAGGTCCCGGATTTTCGAGTTAGCGAACAACTGGCGCAGCTTCCAGTCGTTGTTGCCCTTGATAACGAAGGCATCGTCGAACTCGGGATACCCCACGCAAACGTCCTGCATGCCGAGCCATTTGCCGAGGGCCGTGAAGAGCCCTTTGCGGTAGATTACGAAGACGAAGCCGTCGGGATTGGCGTAGGGCGCGCGCATGCGGGTGAAGGTCATCGAGGACTTGCCCGTGGAGATGGTGTAGGTGTCCAGCGTGACGGTCCAGTCCTTATGCCGCAGCTCGAGCTTGCTGCCGTGCCAGCAGTCGCCGGCCACGAGGTTGCCGCCGATCTGGGTGGAGAGCTGTTGCCAGATCTCTTCTTTGCTCGGGCCGAACCATTTTCGCAGACGGCTCATGTTCTTCTGCCGCTCACCGTATGCCGCCCGGGGCGGGGATTCTATTACAAATTCTGGCGATGGTTGGAATAACCCTTGAGGTAACAGAGCGACCCCCAAGCACGCGAAATGACGCCAAGTTGAAGCAATTCTTCCAATGAACTTGCATGTCACCCATTCCGCCGCAACGACTGGCGGAATGGTTCATCTGGCCTTGCCACGCGCGCTTTGGGCTTGGCCTGCTCATTATGGCGTGGGGCTTTAGCCTGCCGGTCTTGCCGACCTTCCAGTCGCCGAGCGCATCCACGAGGCTGGAAAACCTCGTGCACCGGCAGGCTGGAAAGCCTGCCCCACGCGGCCACTGGCCATACTGAGAATTGCTGGCAAAATTGCCTTGCTTCGAGCTAACAGGAGCTTAGGCTTCTACAGGCTTTATGATGGTCTCAAAGTTGCAGAACCGTCGGTTGCGAGTGGGCTTTACTCTGATCGAGTTACTGGTGGTCATTGCGATTATCGCCATCCTGGCGTCGCTGCTCTTACCGGCGCTGGCAAAAGCCAAGACCAAGGCGCAGGCGATCCAGTGCGCTTCGAACACAAAGAACTGGAGTTGCGCCACGGTCATGTACCTGGGTGATTACAGCGATCGGGTCCCGTATTTCGGTTACAGCGGAGCGGATTACAGCGAGCCGTTCTGGCACGCGCTGCTGGCTCCTTACGTGGCGCGGGTGGCCCAGCCGGGGGTCCTCTTCGGAGTCACGGAGATCTACACCAACGTGCTGCGCAAGTGTCCGGGCGGCAGCCGCCTCGCGCCGGACTACTTCAAGGGCACGTGGAATTCCGCGAGCAGCGGGATCGGCGGGTGGAACTGCTGGATCGGAGCGAACTTCGGCGCTTACGGGACGCCAACGCTGAGCGGTCCATTCTACTATGGCAACCGAGGGACCCCACCGTTGACCGCCTCGCGCATCAAGAAGCCCTCTGACGCCATGGCGTTCATGGACACGATCACACATTATGTCTATTCGCCGGTCGAGCCGAGCTACCAGTTTACCCTCGATCTCAACGGCGACGGCAAACCGGACACGATGCCGCAGTATCCGGACACTCCGTTCAATTCCGGCCGCCCAACCGTGCACAGCGGCGGCGCAAACGTGGCGCTGTTCGATGGCCACGTGGAGAGGGTTTCATTCAAGTTGCTGTGGAACGTGAATGCGGCGGGCAAAGTCACGCACTCGTTCTGGTATATGGAGGATTGAGGCCGCCTCCCCCGGCCACCACTGGCCCGGAAATGGCGGTGACGGGCGCTTGTCAGTACCACCGGAGCGCCGACATTCCTGTTGGCCCGCTCTCGTCGACAGGGCTGCCCTCCGCACGGAGCGCGGCTGTCCGCAGCCGCAGCATGTCCGCAAGGGGTAAAGCCTCAGAACCCCTTTGGCCGCCTTGCGCGGGCGGTGCTGCTGCGGCTGGGGACAGCCGCGCTCCGCCCCGACGGAGCCGACAGGAATGTCGGCGCTCCGGGTTGGTGGTACGGACAAGGTGCGGCCGGCGGTGACGGAGCCGGCAAATCCCGCTTGTTGACGCGGGCGGCTTGGGGCTTAATCGGCGGCGATGGGCAAAGTAACAGACATCCGCACCACCGGGGCGGCGCTCTACTTTCTACCGGTGCAGACCCGAGTGGCGTTGAAGTTCGGCACCGAGACGCTTACCCACGTGACTTGCGCGCGGGTGCGCGTGACCGTGCGCGACGATCGAGGGCGAAAAGCGGAGGGCTGGGGGGAAACGCCGTTGAGCGTGCAGTGGGTGTGGCCGAGCCCAGTTCCCTACGAGGAGCGGCACAGCGCGCTCAAGGCGTTTTGCGTCGAGCTGACGGAGTTGTGGGCGAGTATCCGCTCGCCGGGGCACCCGGTGGAACTGGGCCATGATTTCCTGGAGACGGTGCTGCCGGGCTGGCTGGATGGATTCAACCAGCGGCATCGGCGGGGCAGGGAACCGATGCCGTGGCTGGCGGCGCTGGTGTGCTGCTCGCCGTTCGACCTGGCGGTGCATGATGCCTACGGGAAATTGCACGAGTGTCCGACCTACGCCACCTACCACGCCGGGTTCATGAACCGCGACCTGGGTGCCTACCTCCAGGCGACGCCGCATTCCGGCGTTAACTTCGCGGGCAAGTACCCCGCCGAGTTCCTGGCCTCGCGCCGGACGGAGCGGCTGGTGGCCTGGCATCTGGTCGGCGGGCTGGATCTGCTGGAGGAGGCTGAGCGCACCGGCAAAGAGCCGCTGGACGGTTACCCGGTCTTGCTGGCGGATTGGATTCGAAGCGACGGCCTCAAGTGCCTGAAGGTCAAGCTGCGCGGCAATGACGCGGAGTGGGACTACGATCGGCTGGTGAAGGTCGGCACGATCGGCCTGGAGCATGGTGTGGACTGGCTGTCGGCCGACTTCAACTGCACCGTTACTGAGGCGGAGTATGTGAATGGGATCCTGGACCGGTTAAGGGACGGGCATCCGCGGATCTACGGCATGATCCTCTACGTCGAACAGCCGTTCCCTTACGACCTGGAGCGGTACCGGCTGGACGTGCGCAGCGTGTCGGCGCGCAAGCCGTTGTTCCTGGACGAGAGCGCGCATGACTGGCGACTGGTGCGCCTGGGCCGCGAGCTGGGCTGGTCGGGCGTGGCGCTCAAGACCTGCAAGACGCAAACGGGCGCGTTGCTGAGCGCTTGCTGGGCCAAGGCACATGGGGTGGCCCTGATGGTGCAGGACCTGACCAATCCGATGCTGGCACAGATACCGCACGTGTTGCTGGCCGCGCATACGGGCACGATCATGGGGGTGGAAACCAACGCGATGCAGTTCTACCCGGAAGCCTCACGGCCCGAAGCCACCGTGCATCCCGGGCTGTATCAACGGCGGCAGGGCGGAGTGGAGCTTGAGAGCGTGCAGGGGCCGGGCTTTGGTTACCGCTTGAGAGAGATCCGAAGGGCGTTGCCGGAGCCCGCCGCCGAGGTCGCCGGCTGAGCGGCGGTGGAAGCTTGGCAAAGGGCATAGAGGCGCAGCAGGTGTAATTCCTCATAGCTGACCGCGTCGGCCAGGGCGTCGTGGACGACAGCAAGGTGTTCCAGGCCCAGGCGCTTGAACGTTTGCAGCACGCGGCGCCGCTCCTGTTCGGGCAGCCCAGACGAGGCCAGCAGGCGCGGGGCCTCGAGCTGACCGCCGGCCTGGTGGAAACGGTAGAGGTTTTCGATCACGGTCTGGCGCTGGACTGCGCAGCGCCGAGCGATCTGCCTCAGGGTATGTCCGGCCTGAAACAGGTGCCCGATTTCGTCGCAGCGCCGCACGGCGGCCGGCGGAACGGCCGGGGGTGGTGGCGGAGCGTCGTGAACCGATGTCAGCCGTGCGCGGACCGTTTCTCCCTTCAGGACCTGCCAGCCTTTCGGTGTGAGCCTCAGGCTGCCGTATTCGGCATCCACATCCAGCAGCCCTTGCCGGGTGAACTGCTGTGCCAGTTGTTGCCACTCTCTAGCCGAATATTCCCTCCCGGTGCCGAACGTGCTCAGCCTGTCATGGCGTGAGGTCAGGATCTTCTTCGAGCGCGAGCCGCGCAGCACCGCAATAAGGTGCGCGGCGCCAAAGACCTGCCCCGTGCGCTGGATACAGGAGAAGAGCTTCCGCGCCGCCTCGGATACGTCGGTAGTGTCTCCGCTTTCGGACCGGGGAACGCAGTTGTCACAATGGCCGCATGGCGGGGTCAGGGTTTCTCCGAAGTAGGCCAGCAGCGGGACGCGGCGGCAGTCTCGGGTCTCGGTGTAACGCACGAGCGCATTGAGCCGCGCTTTGCGTCCCGGGCGCTCCGCCTCAGCACCTGCGTCAATGAAGTGGCGATGGACCATGGCGTCCCCGCGGCTGTAGAGCAACAGGCAGTCGGCAGGCAGGCCATCACGCCCGGCCCGGCCAATTTCCTGATAGTAGCCTTCCAGGTCCTTGGGCAGGTGGTAATGGACCACGAACCGCACATTCGGTTTGTTGATGCCCAGCCCAAAGGCGATGGTCGCTACCATCAGGGGCACCTCGTCGTGAATAAAGCGCTGCTGGTTCTTGCAGCGCACCTTATCCTCCAGGCCGGCGTGGTAGGGCAGCGCCGGCCAGCCGTTGGCGTTCAGGCCGGAGGTCACTTCATCCACCTGGCGGCGGGTGCCGCAGTAAATGATGCCGGCCTGACCGCGGTGCTGCTCGAGGAAAGCGATCGTTTGGGTCAGGCCGTTGAGGCGCGGCTCGGCCGCCAGGAAAAGGTTGCGCCGGTTGAAGCTTGCGACGAACTCGCCGTCAGCGGCGATGCCCAGCAACCGGCGGATGTCCTGGCGGACGCGTTCCGTGGCGGTGGCGGTGAGCGCGAGGCAAACCGCTTGCGGAAAGCGCGCGCGCGCGGCCTGCAACTGGCGATACTCCGGCCGGAAGTCGTGGCCCCATTCGGAAATGCAATGGGCCTCGTCCACGGCCAGGCATTTCAGGCGGCTCTGCTCCAGCAGCAGGAGCGTCTCGGGCCGCAACAGCGTTTCGGGCGCGGTGTAGAGCAGCTTGATCTCTCCGTGGCGGACGCGGTTGGTCGTGGAGATGTAATCGTGGAGCTGCACCGTGCTGTTGAGGAATGCCGACGGGATGCCGAGCCGATGGAGTTGGCTGACCTGGTCCTGCATCAGCGCGATCAAAGGAGACACCACGACCGTGAGGCCGTCCAGTAGCAGAGCGGGCAGTTGGTAGCAGAGTGATTTGCCGCCGCCGGTCGGCATGACGGCGAGAGTGTCGTGGCCTCGCAGAACATGGGCCAGCACATCGCCCTGCGCGGGGAGGAACTCAGCAAAGCCAAAGGTTCGTTTGAGCACTTCGCGGGCGCGGTTCAAATCGGGAGCGACCGGCGGCGGGAGCCACGTTGGCTCCGTTCGGGCAGCTTGCTGCATGCTTGGGGAATCCGGCTGGGCGCGGTTGACAGAAGCCGTTACCGATGCGCGCGATGAGGCCAGCCTTTGGTAGGGAAACCAACCCGACAACTGCACGTAGCAGCGCAGTTCCTCGTCCGAGTTATCGCTGGGCCGCCACCAGTGGGCGAGCGACACGCGCAGGAGCGTGCCCTCGGCGATGGTCTCCACGGGTTCCTGGAAGCCCACAAAGGTAATCGAACGTCCGCCATCAGCCGTAGGGTAGCGATAGCGGATGCGCTTGCCCTCGAAGTCCAGCGTGAGAGGCTGGTCTGGCTTCCAGAACATTGTGCTGCGGCTGGGCAGACCTGTTTGCTGCGCGATGTATAGGGCCCCCGACGGCGAGGCTTGCAGCCGCCCGTCAAAGAGCTTCTCCGGCCCTCCGCTCACAGGCGGCATGAAGCGAACGATGGCCTTCTCCAGCTCCGTTGAGCTTCTCAGGAACCGGGCGCGGCTTACGATGATGTTCTCCACGTGCGGTGGAACGATGTGCTCGTCCGGCGCAGAATCAACCTCCCAGACATCCCCCACCTGATATTCGAGGCCGGCGCGTTCATTGGGGGCGGCGTCTGCGGCCACCAGCCGGACACTCCGTCCCTCCGTCGTGATGCCGCCGACGCACGCTCCGCCGCCCCGGCGTGTCTTGGCCACGATGAGGACCTTCATGCCAGCCTCAGTCCGGGGTGAGATGCACCACTTCCACCCCCAGGTCCCCTTGCAGTCGTTCTGCCAGCAGCGACCGATGGCAGGCTGTCGGCTCGCGCTCGACACAGAACAGTGCCACAACTCTCGCGCTGGGGCCCAACTGCTCGACGAACTTCCGGCTGTCGAACCCGGCCAGGCGCTCCTCGCGGTAGGCTGTAACGAAGAACTCGCCCAGGGCCGCGCGCTTGCGCTTGGCTACACCTGCCGCCTTGTCGGCCGCCGCCTGGCGTTGGCGCAGCGCCGGACTGGGCGCCACCTGGCGCACATGGAGGTATCGGACGCCCAATTCGGCGAGCCGCTGCTGGAGCCGTCCACTGTTAGCAAAGGCGTATTCGCGTCCTCTCACCCCGCGCCGCCAGCGAATATCGCAAAAGGTGTCCACGCCGGCCCGCTGCAACGCCGCGAAGAAAGCCTCGGCGGTGAAGCCATAGACGCCGATGGTCACAAGCCTCAGTTGGCGAGCGGGCTCACTCATGGCGATCAGCGCGGTTCCCGCTCCGCGCCACTATCCGTCGGCGCATAGCGTTTGCGCGAGGTGAATGACGGGGCCCCGAACAGATCCATTTGGCCATTCGTGAGCCGGTCAACCACCTGTCTCTGTGTCAGCACATGGCCATCCTCGTCAATGTGCCGCACCGGAATGCCGGCCGCCGCGAGAGCTTCGCCGATGAGCTTGCTGCGATGGCAATCCTCCGGGCGCCCCTCGCTGCACATCAGCGCTACGCGGCGTCTCTGCTCAAAGGCCTGCTTGAGGCGCTCGATTCCTGTCCGGAAGAACGGCTGTGCGCGCACCTTGTCGTAGTCCACCTTGCCATCGGTATGGCAGGCGGGGTCCCGCGGCTGGCCGCCGAGCGTGTCCCCCATGAAGACGTATCGCAGCCCCGCTCGCTCGACGTGGTGCTGCAGCAGGTCCTTGGAGAACTCTGGTTTGAACTTCGAGAAAGGCGCCGTGCGCACATCAATCAGGTACTCGATGCGATTCGTCTTGAGCACCGCCAGCAACTCGTCGAGCGTGCGCGCCCCGTAGCCGACGGTGAACAGCGGCGGAGGTTCCTCTGGCGGTGTCGCCGCCGCGGCGGAACCGATGGCTAGGGGGCCGGAATTCATGGACCGCACCCATTCTTGCCTGTCCTGCGGACGGGTTTCAAGTACCGTCTCGGCTTGACGTTGGCTGCGTTCGGGGGTTAATTCGCTTTGTGATTGCAGCCAAGCCCAGACCCGTGCCCGCCAAGTGGAAGGACCGGCGGTGGACCTTTGAGGAGCTTGTGGCTGAATTGCCGGAAAGCAATCTGCCAACGGAGCTCTGGGACGGAGAACTCATTATGTCGCCCTCCCCTTCGCTCTCCCATCAGAGAATTCTCGCTCGACTGTTCAAAACCCTTGACGCGTGGGTAGAGAAACACCGTCTGGGTGAGACCGTCCTCGCACCGATTGACATGGTGCTTACCACACGTCGCGCCACGCAGCCCGACGTCGTGTTTGTTTCCAACGAGCGGCTGGGCATTATGCAGGAGCGCATCATGGGGCCAGCCGACTTGGTCGCTGAGATCATCTCGCCCGGCTCCCGTCGGCGTGACCGCATAGACAAGCGCGACCTGTACGAGCAGCACGGCGTCCGGGAATACTGGATCATTGACCCTGAAGCCAGAACGGTGGAAGTGCTGCACCTGGAGAAGGGCACCTACCACCTGGTTGGACGCTGGAATCCGGGAGAGCGCGCGCAATCACGCCTGCTCAAGGGCTTTGAAGTGTCCGTATCACCGCTGCTCGGTGAGGCGTGAGTGGTCGCCGCAAATCCACTTCCTTCACTTCTTCTTGCGGTGCTCGCCAGGGAGGCCCTCTACCAACATGATATGAGCAACATCAATCGTCCGTCACCGCACGAGCTTGTAGCCGACTCCATGCACCGTCAGGAGATGTTGGGGCTCGCCGCCGTTGTCGCCCAGCTTCTTGCGCAACTGCACGATCACCTGGTCCAGCGTGCGCGTGGTGCCGAAGTAGTTGTAACCCCAGACCTCGTTCAGCAGGCGGTCGCGCGATAGCACTTCGCCGGGATGCGCGAAAAACACCTGCAGGAGCTTCAGTTCCCTGGCGGTCAGTTCCTCCACCTTCTTGCCGCGCTTCAACTGGAAGGTCTTTGGGTCAATGGTCGCGTCGCCAATCTGAAACGGGTCCTGCGGGCTCGCTTCGGCGGTCGGCGATGGGCCAGTGCGTCGCAGCAGAGCGTGAATGCGCGCCAGCAACTCGCGCACGCCAAAGGGTTTCGTGACGTAATCATCGGCCCCGAGATCAAGCCCGACAACCTTGTCAAGTTCCTGCCCCTTGGCCGTCAGCATCAGGATGGGCGTGGTGACCTTCTTCGCGCGAAGCTGCTTGCAGATGTCGTATCCGCTCAAGCCCGGCAGCATGACATCCAGCACCAGCAGCGCCGGCCGGTGCTTCGCAAACGCTTCGACCGCCTGGTCGCCGCGGCTGCAAACCGCCACCTCGAAGCCCTCGCTCTGCAATACTTCCTCCAGCCCAAGGAGTATGTGAGGATCGTCCTCAACGATGAGTATCTTGGTCTTCATGTACTTTGGATAGAGTGGGGCAGGGCGCCTCGCCTGCCCTCGTTATGTCTTTGCGTCGTGGCTTGGGCAGGCGAGACGCGCTGCCCTACTTTCCGCCGCCAGCACCGGCAGGCGCAGAATGAAGCAACTCCCCCCGCCCTCGCGCGGCTCATAGACGACATCCCCGCCGTGCGCCCGCGCGATTTGGCGGGCGAGCGTCAGCCCCAGCCCGGAGCCTTGAATGCCGCTGCTCAAGGAATCATGCGCGCGGTAGAACTGCTCGAAGATCTTCTCGCCGCAACCAGTGGGCACGCCCAGGCCGCGGTCCAGCACTTTGACCTCGGCGCAGGGCAGGGGACCGGCCCGCTGCTCAACGCGCACGGCGATATCCTTGTTACTGTTCGAGTATTTCTCCGCATTCGACAGCAGGTTCACGACGACTTGCGCCAGCGCGTCGCGGTCGCCGTTGACGGGCACGGCGGAATCGGGCAGCTCGCACTCGAAGCGGAAGCCGTTGGCCTCAAGGTGCGGGCGGTAGGAGTCTGCAGTCTCGCGCACGACCTCCGCCAGGTCGCAGCGCTGCATATGATACTTCTTCTCCCCGCGCTCAATGCGCGCGAAGTCGAGCACGTTGTTAATCAGGCGGGTGAGACGCGCGGTCTCCGCGGTGATGATGCCCAGGTAGGAGCGCTGCTTGCCCGGGTCCGTGACGCGCCCCTCAGCGAGCAGCTCCGAGAACATGCGAATGGACGTCAGCGGCGTCTTCAGCTCGTGGGACACATTGCTAACGAAGTCAGTCTTTTGTCGCGCCAACGTGAGCTGCCGGTTCAAGTCGGTCACGATCAGCCAGCTTCCAACCCCGATCGCCAGCAGCAGCACGAGGATGAGCAGGCCGAGCGTCAACTGCAAGGTGCGCGCCGATTGGGTGAGCCGGGCGGGATTGAGGAGGTAAACGGCCACTTCCCAGTGGGGCAGAATCTCGCCGATCTCGGTGGCCACGAACGGATGCTTCCACGCCGCGCGAAACTCCGGATGCGACAGCGCCACCGGCTTGGCCGTGTCATCGAGCAGCGCGACGCAGATGTCGCCACGCAGCGCTGGCTCAACATACTCGCCGACCGGGCGTAGGCTCTCGATGAGGCGGGGCAGGGCGAGTTGAGCGCCGAAGACGACCTGCGGGTCCTCTGGCAGGCGATGCCAGAAGAGCACATTGAGCCGGTTGTCCACAAATCGGGCCAGCGCGCCTTCGGTGTCCTCGCCGATCAGTTGCCGGAATTCGGCCTCGGAGGCAGCCAGCTTGGAGAATTGCTGCTGGTTATCCTCTTGGACAGTGGACTTCTGGAACGAGCCCGCTTGTTGTTGGGGATACACATTGCGCGCCTGCTGACTCTTGTTAAACGTCGGGCGCTTGTTCAACTCCGCGTTGGCCTCATTTTGCGCCCAGGACGAGGACTGCGCCTGCGGTTGCGCGTTGAGGACCGCCGAATTATCGAAGACGGCCGTATTGTTCGCCACATTCAGCCCGGAGATGGTTTGCTTCGGGTTTGAATATACCTCGACCACTTCGCGGCTGGCGAGGAACCGGCCGTTATCCGTATAGAACTTCCGCGCGTCACTTCGTCCGTAGGGAGAGGGTGATAGGATGTCACCAGAGAGAGTGACCGCATAGCCGACCTGCGCCAGCGCCCAGTCCCGGCGCAGGAGGTCGTCAAACGATGCTGCGGCGTCCCGGGGCGATCGCTTGCCAATCACGCTCGCCACCCTGGCCGCGAAATCGCGCTGAAATTGCGCCAGAGCGTCCTGGACGGCCTTGGCCTTGGCATCCGCAACTCGTTGATAGAGGAGGGACTGCTGCCGTTCGAGCAGGAACTGCTGGTCGCGCAACGTGCGCACCGCCAGCCAGGCCAGCACCAGGCTGGGCACGAACACCGCGAGCACAAATACCAGGGCAACTCTTCTCATCGCTTAGCTCTAGCCATAGCTTGCCAGTGCCATTCTGCCACCCTTGCCGCCGGATGGCCATGCCTCATTTGCACGCGCAACTGGGTAGGGACGTTTCGCCGAAACGTCCGCAGTTGGACTGATGCGGGCGCCCTGAGGAGGCGCCCCTACCCGCACAGGTGAGTGGCTCATGCCGACAATCTGCTTCGCAGGGCGACGGACGTTGTCAGGCGCGCGCAAAAGAGTTGTAAAATTGTTGTAAGATCTAGAGCACGAGGCTCGGCGGCAAAGGTCCGTGACCTTCTGCCCGGTCACACCGGCGGTTTCAGGCTGTGCCCAAGCAGCCCAAACCTGAGGTGCGTTCCCACAGTCTCGCGCCGTGTACACCGGATGCACCAGCGATGCACCAGCGATGCACACCGGCTGTCCGCTTGTGCATCCGGTGTGCATCGCTCGTGCATCGCTAGTGCATGGCTCTGGAGTGGCTCTCGCCACGCCCGGTCCGCCGGGAATGGCGCGGGGCCCCGTGTGACGCCCTGCTGCCAGCGAGCGGTAACTGCTGGCTGTGCGGCAGGGACTCGGGTTCTCCCAGTCGTAAGCGGTTACGGATACAGAGGATACGGACACGCCTCAGCCCGGCCAGGGTGGCTCCACCCCACCGAATGGTTCGACAGGCGGAGGCTCCGCTGGCATCCTGGGGCCGTCCAGATGACTTCGAGTGGCACAGAGAAGTGGGATCCAGACCCGCCGCCGGCGCCGGTCGGATGCTTCGTCACAACGCATTGGTCGGTGGTGGTGAGGGCCGGACAGAGCGACACAACTCGGGCTCGAGCGGCACTCGAGCAACTCTGCCGCAATTACTGGCAGCCCCTCTACGCTTATGTGCGAGGCACGGGCCGCTCCCGAGAGGAGGCAGAGGACCTGACGCAGGAGTTTTTCACGCGGTTGCTGGCCTCCAACACCGTCGCTCGGGCCGATCCGGCGCGCGGCCGATTCCGTTCCTTCCTGCTGACTGCCTTGAAGCATTTTCTGGCCAACGAATGGGAGAAGGCGCGTGCGCAGAAGCGCGGCGGGGGCGCGCAGGTGATCCCGCTGCAATTCGACACCGCCGAGACCCGTTGCGCGCAGCCCACCGCGCCGGGCGACACCCCGGACCGCGCGTATGACCGCCAATGGGCGCTGGCGTTGCTGGACGTCGTGCTGGGGCGGCTGCGGCGGGAGTACTGCGACGCCGGGCGAGAGGACTTGTTCGTTGCGCTAAAGGAGACGCTCAGCGGCGGGCGAGCGGAGATTCCGTATCGCGAGCTGGGCGGCCGATTGGGCATGAGCGAAGGCGCGGTGAAGGTGGCCGCCCACCGGTTGCGGCATCGGTATCGTGAGATTCTGCGCGAGGAGATCGCGAACACCGTTGCCGGGCCGGGAGAGGTTGAGGAGGAATTGCGGCAACTGTTCGCGGCCTTGAGCGCATGAACCATCTCATGGAGTGCGGTGGCATGCGAAGCGCGACACCGCTTTGGCTGGCCGCGAAGCTGTCGGGGCGCAAATGGTTGAAAGCTGAGCTAAAGCGCCGTCGCCGCCCGGGCTTTGCCGGCGCAGTCCAAAGTGCCTGGGTGGCCGCGTAACCTTAGACGGGCATTCCGGTAGTAACCGGTGTATGAACAATATGATATTCGGAGGGCAATGATGTTGGGCATCTTTGAGATACTGATCATTCTCCTGGTCTTGTTCGTGATGGCGGGCCTGGCGGTCGGCGTGGTCTTGCTGGTCGTCTGGCTGACGCGCCGCGAGAAGCGGTCCGTGGCTGCCACCGCGCCCGGCACGGGTCGGACGCAGACCCCACAGGCAGCCGCCACTTGCCCCCGTTGCGGGACCATGCTGCCCCCGGAATCGCCGCAAGGGCTCTGCCCCCGCTGCGTGTTAGGGGTAGGCTTGGCGACCCATACGGAGGCCGGCAGCGAATCCGGCCCACACGGCACGAAGGTGCTCGAACCCCCACCGGCGGCGACCGACATTGCCAAGCACTTCCCGCAACTGGAGATTCTTGAGTGCCTGGGGCGGGGCGGGATGGGGGTGGTGTACAAGGCGCGGCAGCCGAAGCTGAACCGGCTGGTGGCGTTGAAGATCCTCGCGCCGGAGAAGGGAGCGGACCCGAAGTTCGCCGAACGCTTCCTGCGCGAAGCCCAAGCCTTAGCCCGGTTGAATCACGCGAATATCGTCACCGTGCACGACTTCGGCGAGGCCAACGGGCTCTATTTCCTGCTAATGGAATACGTGGACGGCATGACTTTGCGGCAGTTGCTGCAAGGGCAGAAGATCGCGCCCGAACAGGCGCTGGCCATCGTACCGAAGATATGCGAGGCCCTGCAATTCGCGCACGAGCAGGGAGTCGTGCACCGGGACATCAAGCCGGAGAATGTGCTGCTGGACAAGCAGGGGCGGGTGAAGATCGCGGACTTCGGCATCGCCAAGATCGTGGCTGCCGACCAGCCGCAGCAGGCGATCACCCAGGACCAGGTGGTTGGCACGCCGCATTACATGGCGCCGGAGCAGGTGGAGCGGCCGCAATTGGTGGACCACCGGGCGGACATCTATTCGCTGGGAGTGGTGTTCTACGAGATGCTGACGGGCGAGCTGCCACTGGGGAAGTTCCAACCTCCGTCGAAGAAGGTGCAGGTAGATGTGCGGCTGGACGAGGTGGTGCTGCATGCGCTGGAGAAGGAGCCCGAGCGGCGCTACCAGCGGGCCAGCGAGGTGAAGACGGCGGTGGAGACGATCGTGTCAACCCCAGCGCCGGAAGGACAGCCGGCGGGAGGGGCGGCGTTGGCACAGGGAGCGGAGCTGGAGGGGCGCATGCAGCGAGGTTTGACCCAGCCGGCGCCGAAGTCCGTGGGAGGGTGGATGTTTCTGCTTGGGGGCTGCTGGCTGCTGCTGGCGATCATTGTGTTGTTGGGCAAGAAGGTCGCCCGGGGGGAGCCGCTCATGTACGCGTTCTTCGGAGTGGGAGGCTACTTGTACCCCGACAGCTACCATGCGGTTATCGTTCTGAGCGTGGTGTTTGGACTGGGCTGTCTGTGGCTGGGGTGGATGGGCGGGCAGGGGGCGGTCAGACAGTTGTCCCTGGGGGTGATTGGAGCGAGCCCGTGGATGGTCGTCATGTTTGCGTTGGTGCTCGGCAAGCAGGTGATGAGGTGGGAGCCGGTCATGTATGCCTTTTTTGGGGTGGGGGGCTGGATGTATCCGTCCAGCTACAACTGGCTGATCGGCGGGTGCCTGCTGCTTGCGGTGGCCAGTTTCGGGGTAATCTGGTTGCGCTTCCAGCGAGATCGTGTGCCAAGGCGGAATGGCCGGCGTGTCGGTGTGGCCTTGGCCGAACCACTTGCACGCTGCTGGCGTTCATGGCTCAGCCGACGAGCGTCGCCGGAACGCTCTGCGGACACCGGAGCGGCTAGAAAGTCACTTGAAGCAGGTCAGGGTTGGCTCACGGTGGAGGCTGCGAAAGGGTGGGTGACGGCGGCGCGGTGGACGGCGCGGGTGCTGGGGACGCTGTTGCTCGGGATCTACGGCCTCTTTGTGATCGGGGAGGGGCTGCCGCCGATGGGGTCGCAGCCGGAGGGGGTGCAGTTAAGTTTCGTGGCGGTGGGTCTCATGTTGCTGGGGTTTGTGCTGGGCTGGAAGAAGGAAGGGACGGCGGCGCTGCTGATCGCCTCGGGTTGGACGCTGTGGCACATTGCGGAGGGCCGCATCAGCTTGAATGCGTTTCAAACGCCGCTGCCGGTGGCGGCGCTGTATGGTTTGTGCTGGTGGGCGACACAGGGACGCAAGACGCACATCGCGTTGGCCGCAGCCGCGGTGCTGGTGATGGCGCTGATTCTAGGGCGACTGATTTGTCCAACAAGCGTGTTTGTGCGCGGGCTAATCACTGACGCTGAGACGGGCAAGCCGATTCCCAACGCCGAGCTGACGTTGGAACGAGTTACGCCCTCCAGGTCGGGCAAGTCGAAGGGGCCTAACGCGCGTTCGCGCAAGGACGGACGGTTTGATCTCTATGTGGGCTGGTATGCGGAGCAGAAGAAGGTGGCGATAACAGCGCCAGGTTACGAGGCGCTGACGGCCACGCTGGGGCCCCGCGCACTGGGGCAGCGGAATGTGAACCGGGATTACCAGTTAAGTCGGGCTGGCGTTGCCAGGGGGGCCGAGCTTGGGCCGGTGGTGGAGCGGGTGCTATACTCCGTGGCAACGCAGCGGCCGATCAAGGCTGAGGACCTGGACAGCGGGCGGGAGATTGAGGTGCCGCCGGAGATGGAGAAGGCCGGGGAAGATCAGTTCTTCCACTGGCTCGCGGCTCAGGGGGCGGATCTGCTGGCCTTCGCCCACAAGGAATCGTGGGAGCTTTGGGCATCACCGAAGCTGGTGGGCGTTCCGCCGGCGTTGTGGGGCGAGGCAACCGCTGACCAATTGCGTAGCGCTTTGAAGTCCGGCACCATGGGTTTCGGGCGCGCCTCCCTGGACGTTAAGGAGGGTTTCGCCGCTTACCAAGTGAATGAGACCACCGTCTTCCCGCAAACGCTCGCCTTCCAAACCGGCTCGGGGGGCCTGGGCTTGCTGCAGATCAATGGCTTTGCCGAAAACCCGCGCGGGATGAAGATCTGTTATCGGCTGACCAGCGGCGCAGGCCGGGCTGAAGCGAGGACGGATGAGGACTTCGTGGCGGAGCACCGCGCGGAGTTGGGCCAGAAGGCGTTGGATGCGGCGCGGGCCTTCGTGGAGGAGCACAAGTGGAAGATGCAGAGTGAATGGGGCAATCAGTTGCGAGTTGTGCTAAAGGCTACTGACCCAGCCGGCAAGCAGATCACATTTGAGGAGGCTGCAACGGCGAACGGCACGGCGCGCTTCACGGTCATCGCCGAGCCGGGCGCCGAGCTGTCCGCGCAGCGAATTGGAGCGGCCCTCTGGCGGCGGTTGGGGTGGGTTTACGTCAGCCCGGGCCTTGCCGCGCAGGTGCCACCACCGCCGGTTGCCCGGGCCGAAGCGGGCACTTATCAGGTCACGCTCACCAACGGGATAACGGTCGAGGTGGTGGCCGTGGCGCGCAATCCGCTGGTGAGCTGGCTTTGGTGGAAGCCCGACGGCACGCCGCTGCCACAGCCGCCGGGCGAGGCTCGCGAGTTCCAGCCCGCGGGTATGTGGACGAGGAAGAGCGTGGGCTCGAACGACTGCGCCATCCTCGTGCGCTACGGTGGCCAACTCACCCCGAACTGGCGACGGGGTCAGCAATACACGCCCCGCGGAGAGTTCATAGGCCACTTCGGAGTCAAGGGGGTGGGAATGGCGGATGTGGTGCGCTTTCCTGCGCACACCAAGGAAGTGGCCCTAGGCGTGGCCACCGCTGCGGATGGCCCGTGGGAACCGGTGGCCGTTTTTGACGGGAGCCGAACGCGGGTGCTGATCGAGGGGATACAGGTGCTGTGCACGCATCTGCGGCACGA
>CAZVFC010000072.1:0-44702 GCA_964625855.1 uncultured Verrucomicrobiota bacterium
GCCCCGACGTAAACGCCTGGGAAAGAAGGTTTTAGGGCTTATCTAAGGGCCATTCGGGTCAGTCCCGGAATTCACATATTGGTACCGCCACTTTTCCATTTTGGCTTTCACAGACCTGCTCCCGTCGCCTTTTCAGCCGCTCCAATTCCTTGTGGCCCGCACACCGTGACCTCCAGCTTTGCGAAGCGCTTGCGGTAAGCCGGGGCTTCCTGCGGCGTCACGAGGTAGTCCTCCCCTTTCGCGTAATACGAACGGAAAACCGTGAGCGCCCTGGCGTCTGCAGGCGTAGTATGCGTTTGGTAGGACCATTTGTAAAGTATGATTGCGGGACGAAGGCCGGAGAAGTGGTGGCTAAAGTGCCCGGTTTCTTCGCTTCATCTACCCTCCCGTCCCGTGGTCCCTGGCTAGTGGTCCTTGCGGTTCCACCCCCCTCTCCCTCCGGCCTCTGCTGTCCGCGACTCCTTCTTCCTTGCAGGCAATCGGGATAGCTGCTCCAGGCATAACGCTCCAACGGGTCCTCGGGCGCGAGCAACCTGGCGCGCACCGGATTCAGATGCGCGTAGTCGCACACGGCCTTGAGATATCCGCTGCCGCTTCCGCCCACCAGCAGCGCCCTGTAATGGCCGCTGGATAAGTGCCCAAACTCCTCGGTGCGCCGTGCCAGTCCTTTTTGTTTGCCGCTGAAGCGGTTTCAGATACTATCCCGCGCGAGGCTCATGGCTCGGGGAATCACGACGACCACTGATACCTGCCGCCAGCCCGGCGACCGCTCGGGCTTCCGCGCCCACACCCTTACGTCCGGGCTTAACGCGGAGAGCGACAGTAGTGGGCGATTCTCCTCTCATTGATGGAAAGCCGCTGATGCCCCCCAAGACCCATTTTCACGATCTGCCACTCCGCAAGGTGAGCCCGCCTCCCGCTTGCCCTTTCAACTTGCGCGGTCTCGCTCTGGGGCAGGGCGCCCCGCCGCTGGACTGGTGGTGCCGCCGATTCATCGAAGGCCACGCCGACCACGAAGCCTTCAACTGCCTCCGCATCCCAGACCCGCGCCCGCAGCCGAAGCTCACGGAGCGAGTGGTCCAGTTGGCCGGCCGGCTGGCGGCGGTGGACGATCGCTTTGCCACCTGGGCGCAAGCCGTGGGCGTGCCTTGCGGCCCGCTGGACGCCGCCGTGAAGCAGGACCACATCCACGAACTCGCCGCCGTGGTCGCCCATCTCTACGGCCTGACCGAGCGCCAGTTAGTCCACATCTTCAAGACCTTCCACGACGGCTGGGATTACGCCGACCGCCTGGAGGCGACGCTGAAACACTTCCAGGCGTGGGCAAAGAAATTGGATTGAACGATTGCCATGAACCCAAACAACCCAAAGGCCTCTTCCAACCCGCCGCCGCCATCCGAGGTGGTGCTTTACCAGACCGAGGACCACCAGACGCGGGTCCAAGTGCGTTTCACGGGAGAAACCGCGTGGTTGTCCCTCAATCAGATGGCAGAGTTGTTCCAGCGGGACAAATCCGTCATCTCGAAACATATCAAGAACATCTTCCAAGAGGGGGAACTGAGGCCGGGGTCAGTTGTGGCAAAATTTGCAACAACTGCCGCCGACGGCAAAACCTACCAGGTAGATTACCACAACCTCGACGTCATTATCTCCGTTGGCTACCGGGTCAAATCGCTGCGGGGCACGCAGTTTCGCATCTGGGCCACGCAGCGGCTACGGGAATACATCATCAAAGGCTTCACCCTGGACGATGAGCGGCTCAAGCGGGACTCCGGGCGATGGAACGGCGGCCGATGCACATGCGGGACTGGATCGCCAAGCTGGATGATTTCCTGCGCCTGAGCGAGCGGGACATCCTCACGCACGCGGGCAAAGTCACGCACGAAGCGGCGCTGGCCAAGGCCGAGGCGGAATACGAGAAGTTCCGCGTGGTGGAAGCGAACAAGCCCAGTCCGGTGGAGCTGGCGTTTGAGGAGGCGGTCCAGGCCGCAAAACAGCTTCAAGCCGGCAAACCGAAGAAGGCCAGGCAGCCCAGGAAGCCGTGACTGATTCCTGCGCCAACGCTCAGGCCCCCGATTCGCGTCCGCATTTCGTGGACAACCGGGACGGCAACACGCTGGACACGGCGTTGCGGGCGTATCTGCGGGCGTTGCGCGAGGGGCAGCAGCAGTTCGTCTTCGCCGACGTGGCGACGCCTTACTTTAACCTGCCCGGCTTCGACTTGTTGGCGGAGGAGTTTGGCAAGGTGGCCCTTCAGGTCCGGCTCCGCCCACCCTGGCCGCGTCAATTCCTCCTGAACAATGCGCTCGGCCTTGGCCTGGGCGGACTGCCGGATGTCCACGCCAAAGAAGCCACCGTCCCTTACCGTGTCAGTAAACGGCAGAAGGCCTGAACAGGACTTCTGCCCGAGTTTGGATCAACGCCGTTTCCGTGCGAGCCAAGGAGCCTCCCCAACCCCGACCGCAGCCGCTGGTCCTGCTAAAGCCACACGCGCCAGTCACGCCGGGCAATGCCCGCCGGGAGTATCAATGGTGAGGACACCCGCCCTAATGGGCGACACCGGCATGTCCTCCCGCCGGTCACCCGAGCTCATGACAGGATACATAGCCCCAGGATATTCAACCCGTAGTTGGCGGGGCATCGCTGAGAATGGTGCGGGCAAATGCGGTGCCGATCAAACCTGAAATGGGCCTTTCTATGGGCTGACCCTGCTTCCAGGATCAGCGGCCGTTCTGCCTGTTTTGTTCGATGGCTGACGCCAGACGTTGGTGCGGCTGAGCCCCTCCATCGCCCAAATACTCCTCCATGTCTGGATACCGCATGAGCTTCGCCTCCTCTCAGTCGAGCTGCCCGTCTCCCCGCCATCAGCCGCGGCTTCGTGCAACCCGCGAGGCAAGCCGCGCGACCGGTTGCGTCATCCCCCATTCTTGGCGGCTGAGCCGGGCGGGCTGCCTGCCTCGCATTCTTGTTCGGCCAGGATCGCCTATTCGACAGAGCTTTTCTTGAGATCGCCGGCCTCGAGGACAAGCATCCAGTCGTTCCTGCCCGTTCCGTTGTCGCCGGGCGTGGTGAAGTCCCGTGAGTCCCTGTTCGCAAGCGGAGAGCCATTGATCACGGCGTACGTGCCCGTCGTCGGGTTGTACCAGCGCGCCTTGGCTGGTCCGCTCAGCTTCGCCATGTCCACGGTAATGGTCCGGGCGCCGGTTCCCGTCGAGGGAATGTAGGCCATGACCAGGTTCCCGTCGGTGGTCCGCGCGGCCGTGACATAATCGCGCTTGCCCAATGTGCCCCAGCCCGCAGTGACCACGGTGCGCTTCTGGTCCGGCACGAGCTTCCACCAGGGGCGATTCCCGAAAAGCTGCTTCACCCGCACCATATCGAGCGAACCACCCTTGTTGATCCACGTTTTCCAATCCACGTCCGGTTCGAGATTTCGGCGATGAGTTCGTGCCCCGAACGACCAGACATGGTAGCTGCCGAAGTTCTGCCCCGTGGAACCGGATAGATTGGCGACGTAGGCCTGCTTGCGGACGGTCTCGGGGGCAGTGACCGTTCCGGACCAAGTAAGTCCTTCATACCAGCTCTCCCAGAGGTAGAAGGGCTTGACCTCCGCTTCGTTGTAGCCCCGCAACATGCGTTGCTCAAAGACTCCGTAGGCGTAAACACCATTGACGTCCATGTAGGGTCGAAACGCCGCCACATGCACCGAATCAATCGTGTTGTCCCAGTGTGCCGTCCAGAGGTGCTTCGGAGCGTGCTCCTTGATGCCCAGCAGAATCTCCAGCCAGTTTGATTCCCGGGGCGAGCCCGCCTTGGGCGTCTGGTCGCCCCCGGCCACCCAGATGATGTTCACATAGTTCTGATATCGCTGGCCCAAGTATCGCCCGTAGTTGCGGCATTTCGTCGGGCCGTTCGTCTCCACCTCCCGCCACCAGCCGTCCGCGTGATTTCCCAGGTAACAGGGATTCAGAAGGACCAGGAAACCCTTTTCACGCGCCTTCGTCAGCACCCAATCCGCATGGGCAAAATAGGCTTCCTCGGGGGTCGCAAAGTTTCCTGGCGACGCAAACGGCCCAACACCGTAGGCGTTCCCGGGTGGCTCCGCTGCATAGTAGTGCTCGATCAGGTTCACAACGATCGCGTTGAATCCCTGTTGCCGTCGTTTCTCCAGGTAGAATTCGGCGTCTTCTTTGGTGAGTTGGACGATCATTGACCAGGCCGAGTCACCGTGCAGGAGAAACGGCTTGCCCCTGGCGTCCTCCAGGTAGCGGCGGTTTGCCGAGACCCGAACCGGAAAAGGGAAATCATCCCCGACGGTCTGTGGCGTTGCGAGGGCTGCCGAGATCGCCCACAGCATAGCAAGAACCATCAAGGTCCGAGCATTGGATTTCACAGTGCGGCTGTTCGCTCCAGGGCACTTGCTGTTTGGTCACGCGACACACCTTAGGGAAGCAGAAGGGGTCCTGCGAGCTTGATCCAAACGACAAAGCCGATGGCACCCCCAGCGGCCATCGACAGGAAAGGCAGCAACCGATTTCCGGGCGGATGCAACCGCAGGGTCGCGAGGAGGGCGACGACGGCTAAACACGCAAAAAGGCATGGGAGAACCGTCGGCCGCAGCCCCATGGCCCCGGACACGCGGGCCTCATCTATGAGCTGCTGACAACCAAGCGGGTCCGCAAAGCCCCGGAGCCAGTGGCCTGCATTCAGACCGACAAAAACGGTCGCGAGCCAATCCTTCATTGTGACGGCGGCCTCGCGGCGATCCTCGCGCAGGCTGCGGAGCCACGCAAAGCCCGCCGCCGCCAACACGACTTGTACCAGAGGTCCGGCGCTCGCCTGGAGAGCGTCTCCTCTCCAAGTGAGCGCCTCCTTAGGCATGGTTCCGGTCACTTGGTCATAGTGCAGGGTCGCGCTGAATCCGAGACACACTCCGGCAACGTAGTGCCCTATCTCGTGGAGGAGGACGAATATTGGGGAAGCCACGAGTGCGCAGGAAAACGGAACCAGCCACTTGCTTGGCGTGCTCATGCGTCGGCCGAACACTCAGGGTGAGCCACGAGAGGCAGCCGCCGCTGACGTCCGATTTGTGCGTGACTGCACCGGCTGCCTCCCGTTCACTCCACCCTGCTGTTTGAACGAAGCTGCTGGGCGGGGTGGGGGATTTGAGGCGCAAGGGAGCGCCCGCAGTTCCAGACTGTGGGCTATGACAAATAAATATCCCATCCGACTTCCTCACGCCAAGAGTTCATCGAGTATCTGGCGCTCAACCGCAAGGCCGAGCGCACGATTCACGGTTACGTCAGTATCATCTACTCCCTGGCCAAGCACTATCACCGCTCGCCGGACCTGCTCAGCCACGAGGAGATTCAGCACTGGCTTTATCACCTAATTGCCCGGCGCAAGCAAGCTCCTTCCACGGTCAACCTGGCCATCAACGCCGTCCGTTCCTTCTACGGCAAGCTCCTGCAGCAGGACATCGAACCGCTGCCCCGTCGCATCCAGCGGCCGCGTCGCCATCACGAATTCAACTTTCAGGTTTCAGCGTCTCAGCATTTCCCCCTCCGTCCCGACGTCCCCCTTTCTGCTTTCTGCTGCTCCCCCGCAGTCCCATGGTCCCTTGGTGCGTGGTCCTTGCGGCTTCATCCCCCCTCGCCCTCCGGCCTGTGCTGTCCGCGACTCCTTATTCCTTGCCGGCAAAGGGGATTGAAATACTATCCGGCCCGAGGCTCACATGGCTTGGGGCACCGCAATGACTTCGGAAACCCGCCGCCGGCCCGGCGGCGGCGCTGGCTTGGGTGCCCACGACTGTCGCGCCCACGGCATCCGTTTCCCGCTGAACGTGGGGTCCAACAGTGATGGGCGGTTTTCCTCCAGTTGATGCAAAGCTGCTGATGCCCCCCAGGCCCCATTTTCACGCCCAGGCAAGCAAGCCGAAATGAACCAACGCCATGAAACCAAAGAAGCCAACAGCCATTTCTAGCCCTGCCGCCGCTTCTGACATCCTCCTCTACCAGACGGAGGATGGCCAGACGCGAGTCGAATGCCGGTTTGAGAACGAGAACGTCTGGCTCACGCAGGCGCTGATGGCGGAGTTGTTTCAGACGACGCCGCAAAACATGACCCTGCATCTGGCAGCGATCTACGCCGAAGGCGAACTGGCCGAGGCGGCAACTTGTAAGGATCACTTACAAGTTCGAACCGAGGGCGGGCGGCAGGTGAAGCGGACGCTGCGCGAGGGGGAGATAACTGAGTTGAACCGCGTGGTGACGATGTTCCTCGACTTTGCCGAAGACCAGGCCAAGCGCCGCAAGCAGGTGTTCCTCCGGGACTGGCGCGGGAAGCTGGATGGCTTTCTGACGTTCAACGAGCGCCGGGTCCTGCCAGACAGTGGGTGCGTTTCGCGCGAACAAGCCGACCGAAAGGCCCAGGAGCAATACGCCCTCTTTGAACAGCGCCGCCGCGCCGCGCTGGAAGCTCAAGGGGAGGCGGCACTGGCGGGCCAGCTTGAGAATTTAGCACAGCAGGCGCAGGAATTGAAGGCGGCGCAGGAGAGGAAGCCGAAAAGACCACGATGAATCCTCCCACGCCAACGCCTGTGCCCGATTCGCGTCCGCATTTCGTGGACAACCGGGACGGCAACACGCTGGACACGGCGTTGCGGGAGATGCTCCAGAAGCTCCGCCCGCTATTGGAGCCCCCTCCGCCACCACCTGAGCCTGAAATTGGCTTCCAGGTCAAAGAAGACACCGTCCCTTACCGTGTCAGGAAACGGCAGAAGGCCTGAACAGAACTTCCGCCCGAGTTTGGATCAGCGCCGCTCCCATGCGAGCCAAGGAGCCTCCCCAACTCCGACCGCAGCCGCTGGTCCTGCTCAAGCGACACGCGCCAGTCACGCCGGGCAATGCCCGCCGGGAGTATCAATGGTGAGGACCGACACCGGCATGGTCGGATACCCTCCGGGACAAGCACTCGTCATCCCGCCTTTTCTCCGTACTCCTTCAGGAAGGCCTCAGAACGACGGGTCAGCTCATCGGGCGGGACATCCTCGATGTGCGTGGCGACGGTCCAGACATGGCCAAATGGGTCTTTGATCGTGCCGCTGCGGTCGCCGTAGAACTGGTTCTGCACAGGGCGCACGACGGTGGCTCCGGCAGCGACGGCCCCTTTGATTACGCCATCGGCGTCGGGCACATAAAGCAGCAGGTTCACGGACGATCCGCCGAGGGACTCCGGACCCACAACGCCCATTTGAGGCGCTTCGTCTGCCAGCATGATGCGCGAGTCCCCGATTTGGATTTCGGCGTGGCCGATCCGGCCGCCCGGCATGGGCATGCGAAAAAGCTCCTTGGCGCCGAAGGCCCTCTGGTAATAATCCAGCGCGTCCGCCGCCCGCTTCAGGAGCAAGTAAGGAGTGAGAGTATGATAACCGTCAGGAATTGGTCTTACTGCCATAACATTGCATCGTGTTGCTTCTTGGTGTCCGCGAACCCTCGCCTACTCCGGTACAAAAAGCAACTGGCCTGAAGCAAGGAAGACCGCCTCCCCGCCTTCGTTCTTCTCGTTTGCTCCTGCACTATCCACTGCGACGTGGGTCAGTCCCGGAATTTGCACATTCGCACCTCCACTTCTCGATTATGGTTTTCATGGACCTGCGCCAGTCACCTTTTCAGCCGCTTCAATTCTGGCTGCCCTTTCCGCTTCAGCCGGCCAATGGCCTGCAATTCCTGACCCCCTGTCTTCTCATTTCTATGAAGATCGAGGAGCGGTAGGGAGGTCGAAAACCGCCTGAACGCTCTGCACGGAACGGAAAGAGGGTGGTTTTGGGCCATTTCCAGACCCCCCCTGTACTAGACACGTACTAGCCATGTACTAGCCACGTACCAGCCTGTGCCCCCTGGAAGGCCAAAAAGGGCCGGTTGGAACAGCACAGCCTATTTGAGGCTTATGCCCCCGGCGCACGGTTGGCCGGGCGGAAGGCGCGGGCGGCCCAGGCGAAGAGGGCCAGGACCACGAGAGTGGCGGCGAGGATCAGCAAGCGCACACCCCACGAGGCCGCTTTGGCGGCGGTGGCGGCCACTCGGATTTCGAGGTAGGCCCAGGGGTCAACCACCACGGCGCGCTTGAAGGTCAGCACACGGCCCTGCTCGGGGATGTTGGCGCGAATGGCGGTGGGGCTGGTCACGGCGGCGTCCTGCTGCTGGATGAGGCGCTCGGCCAGACGCATGTAAGCGGCGTTGTCGTCGGCGGTGTTGCGGTCAATGATGTCCTTGGCGTCCTGTTGGGTGTAGGAGACCTCCTTGCGGCCGCGGAGGTCGCGCAGGAATCGCTCGCTGACGGCGGCGGGGGCGCCGGCGGCTGCGGCCTGACGGACGTTCAGGCCCACAAGCGCCTGTTGGAGCTTGATGTTGTGCAGTTGCACCCGGGCGTCTTCGTTGAAGGCGGCGTCGCCGGCGGAGAGGCCGTAAGCGGCCTGGAAAGCGCGGCGGGCCTGCGCGGGATCGCCCTGTTGGAGGGCGTTGTTGGCGGCCGCCATGAATTGTTCGGCCTCCTTCGTCCGCTCGCGTTGCTGGCTGGCCTCGCCCTCAAGGTAGGTTTGCAGGTCCACAGAGGCGGCCCGCTGCACGACCTCGTCCTGCTGCAACTGAAGCGAGCCGGTCCAGTCCTTGAGCCGCCACTTGTCGCTGAGCGAGATGCGCCAGGTGAGGTCTTCGAGTGGCAGATCAAACTTGGGCGCGACGAGCGCCAGGTCGAGCGCGCGGCCGCGGGCGGCGCCGATGCGCGCGCTGTAGAAGATCTCGACGGGGATGGCCTTGCCACTGCGGGATTGTTGCTCGAGGGGAATCAGGATGCGGTCCTGCTCGCGCCACGGCCAGACGCCGCTTTGGTTGACGAAGGCGAACCAGAAATGGACGTCTTTGCCCTCGGGGAGGGTGAGGTTGAGGAGGCGCTTGTCCCCGGGAATGATCTCGAGCCGCACCTGGGTGAGCATCTCGCCGTCGTCGGAGATGACGGAGGTGAAGGTGATGTTGTTGATGCGGGCAGGCAGGAGCTTAGCGGCCTCGTGGCGTTGGAGCTGCAGAGGGAGATCGAAGGCGGGCTCGACGAGGCGGTAGGCGTATTTGGCCGAGGCGGCGGGCAGGTTCTGCTGCAAGGCGCGCGGGATGCTCTGCCATTCGGTGGCTTGCAGCGCGGCGGGAGGCGTGTCAATGCGCACTTGCAGGCGCCCGCCGTCCTGGACGGTGACGAATCCGCGCTGGAGGTTGACGTCGGCGGCTTGCAGGCCGCGCAGGACCGTCTCGCTCGCGCGCTCCGGCACGGGCGTCTGGTAGGTGGCCTGCAGCAGATAGGAGCCGATGACGCGCCGGTGCAGCTTCACTTCCCACTGCTGCATTCCGTTGGTGACCGCGCCCGCCACCGGCAGGAAGTCGGCGACTTGCTCGCCCTGGAAGCGGAGGCTCTCCGCATTGGTGGGCGCATAGACGTGGAATGCCTTTAGCCCGGTGTTCTCGATCTGGTATTGCAGGTTGGCGGCGATCTTAACCAGAGCTTCGCTCACCGTCGCGTGCTGCAGGCTGGTGACCTGGATCCACGGGTCCACCTGCTCCAGGCCGAGCACGAGATTCCAGGGCGTCTGGAGCACGCGGAAGGCCAGCACCCCCTTCTGGCGGATGCCGGACTTCTGCGGGTCGAGTTGCGTGAGGCCGTCGCGGGTGACGACCTGGAGGCGCAGCCCCTGCTCGGGCACCAGCAGCAGGCTGCCCTGCTGTTTGCTGGCTTCGCGCAGGACCAGTTGCGGGACGGTCCAGGCGTTGGTGGCTTTCACGCCGGGGCCGGCCAGGCTGATGGCGAACTTCTGCTCGCCTTCGGTCTTGCCGCGCAGATGCAGCGTGATCACCCGGCTCCCGTCGCTCTTGAGCTCGGTCCAATGAGTCATTGCGGAGCCACTGATGGACTCGACGTCGAAGCCGCTCGGCATGACGAAGCTGAGGCGGAAGATGCCCGCGCGCGTGATGTTCACGGTGGCGTTGGCGGCAAGCACGGTGCGGTCCTCGCTCAACGACACGGTGTCCTGAGTCTCGACACGCACATCGGGCTGGACAGCGGAAGCCTTCAAAGTCAAACGTAGGGCGGGCGTCCCGCCTGCCCCTGGCGGGGAGAGGCTGGCTCCTTGTTCTGCGTTGACCGCGCTGGATGGCATGGGCAGGCGGGACGCCTGCCCTACGTTTTCGGCATAGCGGAAGGCGCGGCGCAAGGTGAGCCCGGGAAACAGCGGCTGGAGCACGGAGACCGGATACTCGGGGAAGTCCTCGAGGTTGATGGGCGAGAAGGACTCGGCGCTGACGGTGTCGAGCTGGACCTCGTTGCCGGTGGCAATGCCGAGCAGGCCGATCTGGGTGACGGCGTTCTCGACCGCAATCAGCCCCACCGAATGCTCGGAGGGGAGCGGCCCCGTGGCTACCTGCGACCGGACCAGCAGCCCGAAGGGGCGCGATTGCGGCGGGTTCAGCGTGACGCGCAGCTTGCGTGTGTCAGGGTCAAAGCGCCATAACGAGACTACGGAGGCGGCGGTGTCCTTTTTAGCGGCATCCGCCGCCGCGGGCCGGCCCGAGCCAATCACGTCCGTGATGGTGGCGCCGGCCGGCACGTCCAGAACCAGCTCGCCCAGCTCACCCTGCGCGGGCCGGATCGAGACATAATGCGCGCCTTCGATGACCCCGGCGGCGGGCACATAGAGCTGGGAAATCTCGGCGTAGAACACCGGCTTCTCGCGCTTGACGTCGCGGCTGCGCGGTTTCCAGGCGATGCGCGCGTCGTTGGCGGGCGTCAGCACCAGCGTGGCGACGGTATTGCTGCCGACGGCGTCGCGTTGGATGGCGACGGCCTGCGGCGAAAGCACGTCCACGTCGAGATTGACGAGTGTGAGGTTGAGGCGGTTGACAACACCGAACGGCACGGGCAGGACGATGCTGCTTTCGCTGTCGGCTTTGGTCACCGGCAACTCGTATTGCACCGTGATCTCGAAGGTGCCCTTCTTTTCGGCGAGTAACTGCCGGGCGGCCCGCGAGCCTGCCGGCGCCTGGACGAGCTTGAGGGCGTCGGTCGGGTAATCCACCCGCGTCAGGACAGTAGGCTCGAAGAGCACCGGGAGCATGTCGCCCTTCTCGGCCTGCCAGCGCAGTTTCGCCGTCGCCAGCGCGAACTTTTCCTCGACGCGTATATCCTGCGTCACGGACTCAGCCAGAGGCGGCTCTTTTGCCAGCGCTGCGGATTTGGAGCCGGCCGAAGGCGCCGCGGCCCAAGTTGTGCCGCACCAACTCAGCCAGGCCAATCCTCCCAACAGCAGGGCGGTAACTGCGGGCGCGGCGCCGCTCTGCGCCGGCGGCGGCGAGGCAGGCAGGGGCCGGCGCGGCAATTGCGCAAGCCTGCGCACAGCGGGAATCACTACCTGCAACAGCAGAAAGGCGGCGAGCACCGCGAGGAAGATCGTAACGCCGTTCGGACAACGCAGGGCTGCCCACGCGAGGAGTGTCCAACCGACGACCCAGCCCAGGGTCCTGGAGCCTGGGCGGTCTGTGATCCAGCCGTAAACCCACACCGCCAACGCGAACAGCGCGGGCCAGGCGTAACCAGCGAAACTCAGCACCGACGCCTTGTCCGCGATGTTGGCAACTTCGACCGTCAAGGCGCTGCCGGCCTGTTGGACGGGGGCCAGCAGAGTCACGTTGCGCGGCATCGTGCGCGCCTCGTTGCGCGCAAGGTCGCCCAGGTTGATGAAGGCAACGATCGCCAGCAAGATGGCCAGAGCGCCAATCAGCGTGCCGGCGAGGTGGCGGGCGCTGAACCGATAGGTCCCCCCCTGAACGGTCCAGCGCCACACCAGCACCCCAAGTCCCACCAGGACCAAGGCGCCGAAAAGCGAGGTCAGTGCGTGGTTGCCCTGAGATCCAGTAAACATCCGCGCCAACTCCGCGAAGCCCGAGATGTCCGGAACGCCGCCCACCGGCGTGAGTGAGCCCCGGCGATAGACCAGCCGCTGGCCCGTGCCGGGCTCCAGCCTCCACTCGGCGAGCATCACCGGCGCGCTGACCACAGGCGCGGCCACGGTGATGACCTTCGGATCGTTCGTCCCCGCCAGCTTCAGATCGAGCGTCAGGACCGCGTTCGGGTCGGCGTGCTGCGGCAGCGGGATGAGGTTGGCCTGGGCATCGGTCACAGGCACGACGGCAGCGCCGTTGACGGCGGCTGACCACAGCTTCGTCCGGGGCGGCAGGGTCAGGCGGAAGTGCGGGTTGCCGCGGTTCTTCACGAAGTAGCGCACGTCGGTAACCGCCTGTCCCTCTTTGGAAATGTGCGTGGTGAGCGCCGCTCGATCCACCACCTGGCTGAGCGAGTCGCCTTGCGCCAGTGGAGTCAGCGCGAGCTTAAGATCGAACGGGCGCGACGTGTAGCGATAGGCCGCGAGGATGGGCGCGTCGAAGAAGAGGCGGTATTCGGGCGGCACCTCGCCCGGTTCGAGCGGCAGGAGGCTGGGGGAGACCTGGTCGGCCTTCACCTGGAACTGGTAGGCGCTGATGACGAGGGTGTAGCCCTGCTCGGATTGCGCATCGAGCGGGCGCGCGCCGGTGAAGGTGAGCGTCTCGCCCTGCGACTTGAAGGGCCGCTCGTAAGTGGCCAGCAGCGTATAGGCGCCCGAAACTGGTGTGTGCAGTTGCACGACGTAGCCGCCGTCGGTCTTCTGCCAGTTGCGGATGTCCTTGCCAGTGAACTCGACATTGAAGTATTCCCCGGACAACTCGACCTTGAAGGCCGCCACCGGCGCGCCGGAGACGACATAGTTGATCAAGCTGCTGCCGTAAGCGATGCCCTCGCCGATGGAGAAGAGGTTAAGCGCATCGGCCTGCACGGTCTGCGGCAGGCGTTCCACCCGGAAGCCTGCCTGCCAGACCGGGTCGCTGATCCGGAAGGCGGTCTGGATGCCGGCGACTTTGCGCGGGAAGAAGGCCGTGGCGATTTCCGTGAGCCCCTGCGTGCGCTCGGCCGTCAGGCGAAAGCCCGCGTCTGCCGCCACCGCCAGGTTGCCGCGGACGGACTTGGCTTTGACCACCTCGATGCGGGGCAAAGTCCACGCGGCCTCGCCCAGCGGCTTGTTGCGTTCCAGTCGAAGCTGCACCACCTGGCGGCCGGACACCGGTTGGCCGTACACCAGCCGCAGCTCAGCTTCCGCCTGGTCTTCCGGCTCGCGGAGGAAGTAGTCGCTCAGCCCCGAGGCGTTGAGGCGCGCGATGGCATAACCCTTGGGCACGCGCAGCAGCAACTCGCGCAGCGGCGCCTCGCGGATGTCCAGCTCGATCTCGCTGTCAATCGCAAGCTCGTTTTCCCCCAGATGGTACGCCAGCACTTGCGACACGCTCAGCTCGGGCAGGATTTGGTCTGCCTGGATGCGCAGCGCGAAGTCCGCGCCCGAGAAGCGGTAGGCGAACCGCTGACTGCCCGTCACCCGCAGTGCGGCGCGCGTGGCATCACTCTCTGGAAACTGCTCGGGCGAAATCTGCGACAGCCCGCTGGCCTGCACGACTTCGAGCCGCACCGCGCCCTCATTGACGATGCGGAAGTAGCCGGCAAAGCGGGTTGCGTCCTCGGGCCGCAATTGCACGGCATCGGCCGCCTGCGGAAACGCGCCCAGGGGGGTCTGCATCTGCACCTGCACGGAGAACTGGTCCTTCTGCGGCTGGTTGAACTGGACGACGAGGCGGCGCTCCAAAGGTAGGGCAGGCGTCTCGCCTGCCCTTCCGGGCGCCCCCCCCGAGGGCAGGCGAGACGCCTGCCCTACTTTCGGAGCCGGTTCGACGTTCCACGCCAGCACCTGGTCACCCTGCACGCGTGTGACTTCGCCCGCGCCGCGCAGCAGCAACTCCACGCGGCTCAACTCCCCTTGCATGACTTTGAAGCTGAGCAGCGCGACTTGGCGCATCAGGCCCGGACTGACGCTGATTTGGGAGAGCATCTCGGCGGCGTAGAACAGCTTGCCCTCCGCCTCGGCCCGCTTCTCTTTCCACGACAACTTCACCGTGCCATCGGACGGCAGGTAGCTGGCGAAGTCGCTTCCTTTGCGCTCGGGCCGGGCCGCGCCCGCGAACTCGAACTGCGTCTCGGCGCCCAGCCCCTGCAACACGATTGGCTGCAACAGGCTCGGAGCGACGCGGAAATCAACCGAGTTCCAGGTCTCGTTGTGGCGGACAGCGGCGTTGAACTTGAGCTGGATGGGGAATTCACCAGGCCCGTCGAAGACGAGCACAAGGCGGTCTTGCTCTGGGCGCACGCGCCAGCCGGGTTGCGGTTCGAGATCGGTGAGGGCGACGCCGCCCGAAAGCAGGGTCAGCGAGGCGCCGCGGGGATTCTTCACCCCCGCGATTGCTGTGAGGGCAAACGCGGCGTTCTGATCATCGAGCTGGCCAGTGAGCTTGAAATTCCGCAGCACCACGCCGCGCGCCTCCGGGTCGGCGGCGGCTATCTTGAGCGGCAAGGAGTAAGCCGCGCCCTGGAACCGGAATGCGAGCGCCAGCGACTCGTCGGGTTTGGCTCCGCCGCGCAGAGGCTCGGGGAGGAACTTCAGCTCGATGGGGATGAGCCCGGCGACGTCGCCCGGCTGCACGTCGAGGTCGGGCGTGGGTTCGACTTTGATGTAGCCGCTGAAGAGCGCGGGTTGCGCGGGCGTCAGGGTGAGAGGCGTGAGCGCGGTGGGCCAGTCCTTGAATTCGCGCTCCGCGGTGATGGTGACGGCCAACTGGGTGACGGGTTTGTCGGCTTTGCGGGGCCGCAGGACCAGGCTGCGCACACCGTTGGTTTCGAGACGGATACTCCAGTCTGCCAGGGCCGCGCCGGTGACTTGGCGAATCTCCCCTTCGCCCGTGATCGTGAGCGCCAATTCCTTCGGTTCCCCTGCGAGTATGTCCAGGGTGGCGGCAATGGAATCGGTAACCTTGTCGCGGGTGACCTTGATGTCATGCTGGAGGACGGTGGAGAAGACGGCCTTCTCCGGATCGCCGGGCCAGCCCTTGAGGAGAGCCTCGATGACCAGCCGGGCCTTGCCGTCTTCGAGGCCGCCGTTGAGGGAAAGGCTCTTGACCTCGGCGGTGGTGTCGGCGGCACCGGCGGCTGTCAACCCGGAGCAGAGCAGCAATGAGACTAGCAGCAGCGACGCTAACGCGGGTATTTCACACCTGAGAACACTAAAGAAAGCTCCGTTAGGAGCGTCATGTTTATAGGAACCCGGAACCACAACCCCCGGTTCAAGCTCCATTAGGAGCGGCATGTTGTTTCGCTTGGCTGCCGGAGTCTGACCTGCCGCTCCTGCCGGAGCTTGGCCTTTCGCCAGCCCGTGCACTATAGACATGGCGCTCCTACCGGAGCTTGGGGGGGCTGATCGGTCTGAGGTCATGCTTGGCTTGTGAACTATCCGGGTTAACTGAGTGTGCCGGGTGCAAGCTTCAGAGGAGGCAATGCGAGTCTTCATTTTGAGGTCGGTGCTGGCGTTTCGGGTGTCGGTTTGGCTGACTTGGATTGGTGCTTCGCCACAAAATCATCAATTGCCGCCACTAATGTGGCGTTCTTCCCTCCCTCTCGGTCCGCGGCTGGGACAACGGCTTTCACCTCCACCGAAGGCGGAATCTTCAGGGCCTTCAAATCAACCGCTTCGTTGCCTGCGTGAAGTGCCAGCGTGGGCGGTTGAGCTTCCGGCGGTCTATGGAAGCGGTGGACTCCAAATACCCTGACCCCTGGCTCGCCTTCCTTTAAGTGCTGATACCATTGGTTGATCCGCTCCTGGCTGCCGATGGAAAACACTACGGCCGCCCCGTTCCCATCCTTCAACACGGTGGTGAATCCCAGCCCGCGTGCTTCTTTATCCGGATACAAGAGGACTTGCGCCTTCGCGCTCTTGATCGCCGCCAGCTTCGTGATCAAGTGGTTAACGTCGTTCGTGCCCCGGACTTGAAAGGTGTAGTGGTTCACGTCGTTGGGCCACTCGGAGAACCACGGATGCCAACCTTCTGTTCGGAGCGGATCGTTCACCAGGTCGAGCACGCCCTCGGGCCAGTCGGCTTGGGCCTTAACCGGCTTGTCGCGCCAGGCAACCTGGTCCGTGCTGGACCACGCCGAGGCGCTGGCGATCGTGAGAGTCAGGATGGCCAGGCTGGCCAGCCATTGCGGGACGCGGGATTTCGACCATCGGGGATTACTCATAAATTACCTTCACTTGCGTGGGACCGCCCGGAGCTACGGTAACGATTTGCTCCGGCACGTACTGCCGGTTTGAGTTGGATGGATTCGGCCGGCTGGTAATGCGGTATTCACCCGGCGGCACATTGTTGAACTCGAATGTGCCATCCTCCTTCACCTTAGCGCTGCCACCCCAGGAGCCCACCTTGGAGCCGCCTTTGGGCTCGACCTCGACCAATATCTCATGGCCCTCGTAACGGGACAGCGCATGGCCTTCGCTATCGGTTACATTGATGCGAATGCCGCCCGCGCCGGTCAGGCGTAGCATGACATTCGTGCCCGGCACATCGTGGAGGGTGAACAAGTCGCCGAAGTAGTAAGCCGGGTGGTGGATACGGACCTGGGTGAAGCCGAGGGGCAGATTGGTCAGTGCGAAGATTCCGTCCGTGTCTGTGACCGCTTCCGCCGGTTCGGGCAGGGGGTACCCGCGACCGTTGATTGCCATAACATTGGACGGGCTGACTTTGACGCCCTGGAGCGGCTTGCCGTCGGTGTCGGTCACCCGGCCCTCAAGCACCGCGGACTTGGCTAACTCGATCGTGAGTTGTTTGAAGGTGCGTTCGCCGAACCGCTCATGACCCATTAGGCGGGTTGCATATCCGTCGGCTCCAGCCGTGAGGCGATAATTCCCGGCAGGAATCTTCGTGATCTCAACGTGGCCGGTTGCGTCAGCAGTCGCCTCGGCCACTTTCTCGGGAACAGCTCGGCGTCCTCGCACGGTATCGTAGGTGCTGGCAACAATGAGCCGTGCGCCCGCAACCGGTTTGCCGGTTGCCATGTCGTAGATGTCGGCGCGCAGGACCGCCCCGCCGGTCGGACCGACTGGAGCGGGCGCCGCGCGCTCGTCCCGCACCGTAAGCCCGGCGGGAGCTTTCACCCTCGCCCAATCCACGCCCTTGCCGACATAGACATCAAGGCGGGGTGCAGCCACCGGTTGGCGGAAATTGGGCTGGTCAGCCTCGAATACGCTCTTGGGGTTGTTGAAGAGGCGATGCCAGTTTGCGGGCACCCAGACGGTAAATGTCCAGTCGGCCTCCTTCTTGAGGATGCCGTCCTCCTGGGGGCCGTCGTGAATGACGAGGTCGAGCGCGGGCGTGCGAATGGCCGCGAACGCAGTGAGCGCTTCCTGGAAGGCTTCCGTGTTTCCCTGATACAGGAAGTGCCATTCCCCGCCGCCAAAGGGCGGGCCTTCCCACCAGCCGACCCGGGATTCGAGGTTGGCGACCGCCAGCGCGCCCTCCGGCCAGCCGTAGTCGTGGACCGCCTGGTTGCCGCTGCCGGTCATGATGAGTGCTGACGCAGGCAGGGAAACCAGCAACACCAGACCTGTGATAGTCAGAACGAGAGCGAAGCGTGGGATATTGCTCATTGCCAGCTCATTCCTTATTCGCGAAGCGAAACCACATGCCGTGGCCATGATACGCCCCAGACATGCGCTGGACGGTCGCCTCCACTGCAATGCGCTGGACCGGCACGTATGAGGGCTTGTCCTGGCGCGGCAGGTCGAGCGCGATCTGGAACGGCGCCGGCCCGTTCTCAGCACGGAGAACCAGGTTGGTGGTGCTCGAGCACAGCAAATGGCCTTCCGCGTCCTCCAGCTTCACCGTCCACTCCGTGTCGAACTCCTTCCATGAGGTAGTGGAGAGCCCCTCGAGCTCGATTCGCGCGCGGCCGGCCGCGGTTTCAACGATCCTCGCCCGGTGAACGCCTATCAGCGGCAACGGCTCGGTCGCAGGTTTCCGCTCGCCTTCGCGATCGAATCGGGCGGACTCCCGCGCCGCGTGCGTCCACGCGGCCTGCAACGGCAGCGGCGACCAATCCTGGGGCTCGACCGGCCGCACGGTGCGGCCCGTCGGTCCTGCCTGAATGGCCGACAGCAACTGTGCCGTCGCCGTGGCCTTGTGTATCAGGTCGCGGATCGGCTGGAAGCTCTCGGCCGTTGGCTCGACTACACTGACGATTCCGGTCGAACCACCGCCACCCCCGCGGAAGCCGCTTTCGACCCGCTCCAGCAGCCACACGCTGGGCCGGGCAAAATGGAAGCGGGCATCCATCTCCAGCGATTGGTCTTTACCGTCCTTGGAGTAAGGCACCACGGCGCGAATCCGGCCCGGGAAGGCGCCCGAAGCGTCAGCGAGCCAGTCCTCGAAATGGTACTCGCCTTTGAGGTCGGATTTGCCCGCGTAGTCCCTTTCCTCGAGCGGGCGATGGGTGGCGGCGTCGCACAGAATCTCGCTGCGATCGTACCGCACATCGTGCATGAACGACCACGAGCTGAACGTCAGCATGGTGCCGGTGAACAGGCGGGCATCCTTCCGGGAATGCAGCACCAGCAAGTAGCGGTCGGCGGCATTCGGCGCAGGCAACAGCTCAGCCCAGAAGGCGTCGGGCTCGCGGGCAAAGCGTGTTAGCGCACAGTCGAGCGCGAGGCCCATCGCCACGTGCTGCACGAGCCGGTCGCGTTGGAGTAGGGCTTCCGGGTGGGAGGCTGCATCGCCAGTACCCTCGAGCTTGACGAGTCGGTCGCTCGCATCGCCGCTGTACCACCGGCCATCGGCGAGCCACAATCGCTGCCGGGTCGGTTGCTCCGGGCTGTCTTTGGTGGCCTCCAGCCGGGCCATCAGGTTGCCGTCGGAGTCAAAGAGCACCCGTTCCAGGTAGGGCGCTTCCTGGCGATACTCGTAAACCAGGCCATGCCGGGCCGCCAACGAAGGGAGCAGCCAATGCCGGTTCGCGTTCAGCAAGGTCCGCAGCGCCTGGCCGCCGGACGCCTCGGCCTTCTCGCGGGCCACCGAGGCTTTGACGGCCCGCCGCAACACGGGAGTCTCCTTGTTTACCTTCACCTCGTCTGTCCAGGCGACTCGTCGTTCTCCATAGCGGCTGTCGTCGAAGAGCCAGAGCCCCGGCTCATACAGACGGAAGCGCCAGTCGAAACGCATGTCCCCATTCTGAACGGTGATTGACAAAGGCACGAAATGCCCCGCGTCCACTTCAACGAACTCGGCAAATCGCTCGGTGAGCGAGCCCATGCCCGCCTCCAGCGGCAAGAGGCGCTCGGCGTCGAGGACGAGATAGCCCGCGTCGCCCCCCAGGTTGAAGTAGCCCGCCCAACTGTTCTCCACACCGTTGCCGCAAGCGCCGCGCACGGGCGGATTGAAAGCCAGCGTCAGCCGGATGCGGCCGCCTTCCTCAGTGATACTGCGCACCACGGCGGTATTTGGCTTGGACGCAAGCTGATGGAGCATGGTGGAATAGGTCATCCCGGTTCGCCGCGCGCGTGGCGCCTTGGCCGGATTAGGCACGGCAAACTCCTGGTCCTGGCCGATCCGCTGCAGCGTGTAGCTGAATTGGCGAACCTCGGGCGGCGGGCCCAGGAGCCAGTAGCGGTTCACCTCGGCGAACTTGCGGATGATCTGCTGGCCGCGACGCTGGTCGGCGCCCGAAACCGGTCCGGGATCTGTTTGCTCGGCGCCGAATGCGGTGGCGATGGCCAGCCCGCAGGTCAGGGCCCGGACGACGCAAGCGGACATGCGCCACACTGGGGCGGGGATTCGGCTAGCTGTGTGAGTCTGGTTTGTCATGCGGCGCCTCATGGGTTCATGGCCTATCGTTGCGGGATTGGTATCTCTCCCTCGTATGCCTCGCCGGTCTTGGGGATAAGCGCCTCGACTGCCTGTCTGATCTCGGACCAGGTGGTCCTGAGCCGGCGGTAGGCTTCCGGTTGCTTGCGCAACACGTCCTCGCGCTTCGCCCCGCGCAACGTGGTGATCCCGGCGGCTGTGGCCACCAGGTTCGTGTTCTGCTCGAATGTCTCGTGCCAGGACTCGATCCTCACCCGGCGCCGCCCGTCATCAATGGCGATGGTCGTATAGCCCGCATCCGGCCCGAAGTTGCCCCGGAACTGGGCTGCGTCCGCGAACACCTGCTTGTGCTCCAGCGTGCCCAACAGCGCATCGAGCTTCTCGCGGGGGAACTTCCCCTGTCGGTACGGCGGACCGCCTTTGATCCGGGACTCGGACCAGACGATTTGCCCGTCCGGCCACAGCGCGGCGATGACCGGGAAGCCGATCTCGCCCGTCCTCGCCGGGCCGTCAGCAAAACGGTAGATGATGAGCGTGGGGGCATTCGTCGCCGCGTGTGCTGTTGACAACAGAATGAGAAGGCAGAAGCCGCAGAGGATTCTCTTCATACTACTGTGGTGCGCTTGAGACAGGGCGGCGCGCCGTTCGACTCCAACTGTCCTTCGCAGCAGTCCGAGACCTTCTGGGCTCGGTGTGGATGCGCCCGGGTCCTCCCAACCGGTTGGGCCGAACCCCCGGATTGTGGACCCAAACCCCAGCGGGGAAATGGCTGGCGTCACACTCGGGGAATATGAGGGATATACGAGGGGTATACGAGGGGTTTAGGAGGGGTTTAGGAGGGAATATGCCGGTGCTCCAGGGATCATCCTGAGGTGTTGGCGGTTGCAAGTGTCTGGTTCTAGCGTCCATTCGGGCCTCCATCTGAGGGTTTACTTCCCGGCGATGCTCTTGGCCTGGCGGAGCATCCATTCGAGCTTCTTCGGCCGGGCGTCGGCGCCATAGACTTCGGGCACGCCGCTCAGGTAGCCGAGCAAGCGGTCGGGGGTGACTTCGGCGGCGTAGGGACTGGAGACGAGCCACTCGGAGAAGGCGCTGGCGGTGGCGGCCAGGCGCAAGGCGGGGCTGGCCTGCTCCAACGCTTCGGCGTTGCCGGTGTAGGGCACGGGCCATTCCTGCTCGCGGTAATCGGTCGTGCCGGGGACCTTGTAGCGGACGCGCACCGTGGCGAGCGCGCCGCTGCCGCGCGGGTTCACCTCGACCACGTAAAGCGCGTTGCCGGACTCGGCGGCGCCGATTTCGGCGGCGTCCACGGTGTTGTCGCGGAACTGCTCCTTGGTGAGCTGATGCTTGGCGTAGCCGATCTGGCGGTAAGCCGTCACGCGGGCCGGGTTGAACTCGACCTGCACCTTCACGTCCGAGGCGGCCACCTTCAGCGCGCCCGCAAGCCGGCCGGCAAACTCCGTCGCCGCTTCTTCGGGCGTGTTGATGAAACCGTAACGGCCATCGCCGTTGCGGGAGAGGACCTCCAGCAAATCGTCGTTGTAACCTTCCCAGCCGATGCCGAAGCAATCGAGCGCGATGCCCTGCTTGCGGTTGGCCTCGACCTTCTGCTTGAGCGCGTCGGGCTCGACGTTGCCCAGGTTGGCCGCGCCGTCGGTGAGCACCACGACGCGGTTGATGCCGTTGGCCAGGTAATGCCGCCGCGCGGTCTGGTAGGCGAGGTCCATGGCGTCCTCGAGGTTGGTGCCGCCCTGCGGAGTGAGCTCGGACAAGGCCAGCGCGACTGCCTCGGCGTCCGTGCCCGGCGCGCCGTCGGCAAACAACCGGGGTGTGCGCGCGAAGGCGACCACGCTAAGCTTGTCCTGCGGCTGGAGTTGGCCGGCGAGCACGCGCAACGCCTCGCGGATGATCCGCACGCGGTCGGCGCGTTCCATCGAGCCGGAGTTATCCAGGAGGAGCACGAGGTTCAGCGGGCGACCCGGTTGCCGTCCCAGCGCGGCGGTCTTGATCGAGAAGCGCAGGAGGTCGCGGTTCTGGGCGAAAGGATAGCGCGCGCGCTCCCAGGCGAACGCGACCGGCACGCCCGGCGGCGGTTCGCAGTCACGGTAATCGAAGGCGTTGATGAACTCCTCGCTCCGGACCGTGGCCGGCTCGGGCATCACGCCCTTTTCCAGGCTCGCCGCCGCCAGCTTAAACGACACGTCGCTCACGTTGAGCGAGAAGGTGGAGAAGGCATTGTCGCCTGTCTGGACTTCGGGCTGGGGCACAGGAGCCGGGGCGGGGGCGGCGGGCTTTGCCGGGGCAAGGTCGGGTTGGTTGGTTCCGGTTGCTCTCTGCAGGCGTTGGAGTTCTTCCAGGTTGCGCTTGGCTTCGAAGTAGGGGCGGACTCGCTCGGCCGCCACCTTGTCATTGGCAATGGCCTTATTAACCTCATCCTCCAAATCTGCGAGGCTTTTGCTTAGCGCAACGACTTTTGCCTCTTGGCCGAGCTTGGTACCCTCGGTCTGCGACAACAGGGTTTGCTGCCGGCTCAACTCAGCTTGGGTTTCAACCCGTAGGGCTTCGAGCTTGCGTAGCGTATCCGCGGTCAGCAGCGGTGACGGGCCCTCACCACCGGCCATTGCATCAGAGATCTGCAATTGTGCGCGCAAGTTATCCACTTTCTTCTGTGCTTCGCCAGACTGCCGTTCGAGCTTGGCATACCGTTCTTCCGGGGCCTTGACGCCGCCCGTGGACGACTGCAAGCGCTGCAATTCGTCCAGCTCGCGCTTCGCGGCAGAGGCTTGGCGGCTTTTCTCGTCCGTGCCGCTGCTGTCCTTTAGCGCTAAGCTTGTCTCTGCTTGTGCTGCCGGGAGCGCGATATCGAAGCGAGGGGTTGGGGTGGTTTCGCCGGGGGCGATCTTGGCAACGTCCGCGCCCACGGTGAAGCTCCGAGCCCAGGCGGTGGAGGTGCCCGCCTTATGGATCATCATGCCTTCGCCAACGCCGAAGGTGGGTTCTGTCGGCATCGCATCCGGTGGCTCGACTTTGAGCTGCGTTAACAGTCCGATTTCCGCAGGCTGCACCTGCCTGGCCTCCTCGCGCTCCATCACCTTTCTTGCTTCGCCTTCGGCCTGCTGACGCCCCGGACGGCCCAGGTTCTCGATTCCGCTTGCCACACTATCCAGCTTCTTTGCCAACTCGACGCTCTTGACTTTCTCCTCTCCCTTAATGCGCATGGCGCCGGCGGATAGCTCATCCTGGGCGCGACCGCCGATCATGGCCGGGGGGGGTGCCTCTTCCGAGGCAGATTTCGCAAACCACTTGGAGTTCTTTTCGGCGTCAGCCGGCACCCCTCGTTCAGCGAGGCTGTCCCCCATCACACTGTAATTGGGGACGATGCCATCCTGCGCCTGGGCCGGAACAGGGGTGTAGGCAGCTCCAGGTGTTGCCGATGCCCCGCCAGCGCCCGCCCCACCCCCGAAGCGATAAAAACGCCTCACCATCGGCACGTCGCCCAATATGGGAGGCTTCTCACCGTCTGCAGTTGCCAGGCCGCGCTGCCTGGTAGCGTCACCGTCCCACTCATAGTTCAGGCTCGGGACGTTTCCGTTTACGATGCTGAAATCGGAGGTGTTAAGGCTTTTGCCGGCCCGTTCGCCCGCCTTGGCCGGCTGATTTTGGGTCATCGCAAGCCCGAAGGACTGCTCTTGTGAGGCTGGCCGGCCTGCTGCGGGAAAGCCGAGCACAGCAAGTCCTTGCTGCGCCTCTTTCGCCGCCTTGGCATCCACCGCAGCGTTAAGCCGGTTCTCGACGACAGGAGCGTCCGAGGCCAATGCTTTCTTGCTAACATCCGACCAGGCCACGTCCACCCGCCCAAGGGCTTCCGTGACTTTCGCGACTTCGGCTGGCGGCAAGCCGGCCGCATGCAGCCTGGCGCCTGCGACGAAGTCCCCCGCCGCCCGGTCCGCGACCTGCAGTTGCACCGGTGCCCCGGCGACCACGCCGCCAGCCGGCTGCTCGCCTGGCACAGGGACGGCGGCGGGACGTGACGGGAGGTCCTTGCCCGAGGTCACACTGATCTGTCCTTCGCCCAGGGATCTGGTAACGGGAGACGCGACAGGCGGGGTGGGTTTGGCGGAGGGCTGTGGCGGGGGGCTCGCAGGGGAGCTAGCGCTGCTCGCGACAATTGGGGCGGCATATCGCTCGCGGAATTGTAGGGCTTCTTCAATGCCTTTGACAGGCGCTGCCGACTCCTTGACCCCCAACGCCTCCTGGTGGCTGTAGAGATCATCCATGATGGCGCCTTTTGTCGGCTGGCCGTCTGCCCCCGCAGCAGCCCGGCCTCGGGTGCTTGCTGCAAAGCCGCCATAAGCACCTGCTCCGCCCCCACCGCCCGACCGGCCGGAGAGATCATCGTAGTAAGCTCTGCTCCTGGCGGGCGCCGCGGGCTCGGGCTGAGTGCTGTAATTCACGATGGCTGCCGTGTCAGCATCGTCCGGCTTGCCGCCTTTCGGCAGGACGATCGCTACGCCTGCGGATTTGGCCGGGCTGGGACTGTCATCGAAGGAAGCCGAGACACGGGCGGCCCGCCTGAGAGACTCCGTTCCTAACGCACGCTGTTCCGCCCGGCCATCCTGACCGGAGCGGTAGTGCTTTTCGGTGGCTCCGAACAGAGGTTCCGCGGGCGGACGAGACTGCACCTTCTCCGATAGGGACCAAGTGTTAAAGGCGAGACTTGGCCCACCACCTTTCGAACGTGATAATGCCGGCAAGAACAGCCCGCCCAGGAGCACCACAAACCCTGCCGCGATGCCCACCGGGATCAGCCAGCGCCTTGAGCGTCGGGGAGGAGGGGCGAATTCCTTGGGCGCGACGGTCTTGAAATGCTGGAGCAGCTTCTGGCGCCGTTGCTCTTCCAGTCTGAGGGGGAGCAGCGGTGTGGTCGCTTGTGCCGCCGGGGTGGCGATGGTTTCGCGCACCAGGGCGATAGTGTGCTTGAGCCGCTCGTAGAGCGCGGAGAGTTCGGCATCCTGCGCCAGCTTTTGGTGAAGGGCCGCCGCCTGGTCGTGGGGCAACTCACCCAGCAGCAGCGCGGTGAGGCTGGCTTCCAGCTCGTCTTGCGGCCTCTGAGGCATCTCAGGATTCATAAGCGGCTTCCCAGCACCCGCTGTCCGGGCCTTTCGGATTTCGGCTTTCGGCCTTCCTTCGGATTTCGGCTTTCGGGCTTCGGATTTCCGTCCTCGGTTTCATGGCACAACTCCGTTCCGGGTCAATTCGTCGGCGATGGCTTTCAGGGCGTGGTGGAGCAGGTAACCGACATGCCCAACGCCAAGGCCGGTGCGGGCGCTGATTTCTTTGTAAGAAAGGTCTTCATTGAACTTGAGCCGGACCAACTCGCGGCTGCGGTCGTCGAGGGTCTCCAGGCTGAGGCGGACGAGGCCGATGCCTTCCCAGCGGGCGATTTGCTCGTCGGGCAGCGGCTGGGGATCGGCGGTGTCATTCAGAGTAGGGCAGTGCGTCCCGCCTGCCCCGGGGCTGCGGTCGTCACCGGTTAGGCTGAGCGGGACGATCTTGTTCGACTGCCGCCGATGGTTCAGGGCTAGGTTATGCACGGTGCGGTAGAGCCAGCGCCGCGGCTCGCGCACCTCGTCAAATTGTGCATGCAATCGCATGAATGCTTCCTGGACGATGTCCTCGGCAACGCCGGCGTCGGCGGCCAGGCGCAGGGCGTAGCTCAGGAGGGGCGACTCGAGGGCCGTGAACAGCCCCTCGATTGTTTCCCACCTCGGCGGTTCTGCGCTGGCGTGATCTGGTGGCATCAGGGCCATGCTGGGCGAATCTTCTCGCTTTGGCTCAGCTCATACAACCGCTCTGTCGTTTTGTTTGCAAGAGAACATCTTGTCTCACCTGGTACGACACGGGGCGGTCTTGTTTATTAGACGAAAGATCGGTTTCGATTGCTCCCTGCGCTCTCGCTCTCCCGGGGCTTCCCCGGGCGAGCCATGCGTAGTGCGACGGATGCGGCGTCAGTAATGGCTCTTTTTGTGTTTTGCAGCGGTTCGCGCAGACTAGAGACGTGAACAATGATGTCGCTCTGTTGGGTTTGGTAGCGCGCCCCGCACGCTGCGCCGCACCCTCCTGTTGGTCCAGAGACGGCGTGAGCCGGATTTGGATTGAGTAGCAACCACACAGAGCACTTAATAACTTCCGCCCGGAGGGTATTAGCCATTGGCTTGCTGCTGCTTGCCTGGCCGGCAGTGGCTGGCGGTGGAGAGGAAACCAGCCTTTGGCAGGACCTTGGCCAGGCCGCGAAGAACTACGCCGGGTCGGAGACCTGGGTTGAGCCGGACGCCTTCCGCCAGTTTAACCTTCGCCACTCTCAACTGCGGCCGCTGCTGTGCAAGGTCCCCCAGGAGGCGACGCAACCGCTCGCTTCCTCGCAGGCGGTGATTGTGTTGCCCATGCCGGACGGGACGCTGGCGCAATTCCGCTTTGTGGAAGCGCCGGTCATGGAGCCGGAGCTCGCCGCGAAGTTCCCGGAGATCAGGACCTACCTCGGACGCGGGCTGGACGACCCGGACGCCACGGTTCGTTTCGATCTGACGCCCGCCGGCTTTCACGCCCAGATCCTGTCGCCGCGCGGCGCGGTCTATGTCGAGCCGTATCTTCGCGGCAACACGAACCTGCATGCCGCCTACCACCGCCGTGATTACCGCACGGCGGCGCGCGGTTTCGAGTGTCTTGCGGTCGAGAACGAGGCGCCGGCAGAGGTATCCGCCGCCACCGCCAAGGTCCTGGTTTCCGGCGGCACGCTGCGCACCTACCGCCTGGCGTGCGCGGCCACGGCGGAATACAGCCAGTACTTTGGCGGCAGTGTTCCGGCGGCCTTGGCCGCGATTGTCACCGCCATCAACCGGGTGAGCGGGGTGTATGAATCTGAATGTGGGATTCGGCTCGTGCTGGTCGCTCAAAACGACCGGATCATCTATACGAACACCGCCACACAGCCCTACAGCAACGGCAATCCCACCGCCCTGCTGACGCAGAATCAGGCGAACCTGGACGCCGTCATCGGCAGCGCCAACTACGACATTGGCCATGTCTTCAGCACCGCGGGCGGCGGGCTGGCCTCCGTCGGCGTCGCGTGCGTCGCCGGGCGGAAGGCCAAGGGCGAGACGGGCATGTACCCGCCGGTGGGAGACGCGTTCTACATTGACTACGTCGCCCACGAACTGGGCCATCAGTTTGGGGCTCTGCACACTTTCAACAGCAGCACCAGCGCTTGCGGCTACGGCGGCCGCAGCGCCGCCAGCGCCTACGAGCCCGGCAGCGGCTCCACCATCATGGCCTACGCGGGCATCTGCGGCGCCGACAACCTGGAGCCGCACAGCGCTCCCTATTTCCACTCGGCGAGCCTGGCTCAGATCATGGCCTACACTACCACCGGCTCCGGCGCCGGCGCCGGTGCGGCGAGCGCCACCGGCAACGGTGTGCCAGAGGTGGACGCCGGGCCCGACTTCACCATTCCCATGGGGACGCCTTTCACCCTGACCGCAACCGGCAGCGATCCCGATGGTGACCCGCTCACCTATTGCTGGGAGGAACGCGACCTCGGCCCGTCCATTACCCTGCAGACCCCGGATAACGGCCTTAGTCCCTTGTTTCGTTCGTTCAATCCTGCCAGCAGTCCGGCGCGAACCTTCCCGCAGTGGTCGGACGTCCTGAACCGGACGACGACCCCCGGCGAGAGGCTGCCTGTGACCAGCCGGACACTGAATTTCCGTGTGACCGCCCGGGACAATCAGCCCGGTGGCGGCGCCGTCGCCACGGGCGACATGCAGGTTACGGTCACCACCAACGCCGGCCCCTTTGTCGTGACCAGTCCGGCGGCGGCAATGACGTGGTCGGGTGCGCAGACTGTGACCTGGGATGTCGCCGGCACCGCCAACGAGCCGGTTGGGGCGGGTAGCGTCACGATTCTGCTCTCGACCGACGGCGGCCTGACCTTTCCCATCGTGCTCGCGAGCCAAGTCCCCAATACCGGCGCGTGTGCCGTCTTCCCGCCCCCGCTCACGACCACAGCCGCCCGCATCAAGGTGCAGGCTGACGACAATATTTTCTTCGCCGTTTCCCCGGGCGACTTCTCCATCGTGCCGCCGGTCAACCCGATCCTGCAGCCGGTGCAGTTTTCGAACGGGGTGGCGCGCCTCACATGGAGCGCCTTACCGGGCCGGACCTACCGCGTGCAATACAAGACAAGCTTGGGGACCGCCGTCTGGACCGACCTGCAACCGGACGTCACCGCGACCGGCTCCACGGCTGCGGCGGGCGATGCCATCGGTTCCGCTCCGCAGCGTTACTACCGCGTGCTGCTTCGGCCATAAGCCGGCGTGCATCATGTGGCGTCGGACAGAAATAGCTGACGCTGGAATCCACGAACCGGGCAGGGCTGCGGGGGCCTCAGGTTCCCGGAATCGGTGAAGCACTGTCGCGATTGCGCTGCGGTGAGGGGAGTTGCGTGAAGAGCGAGGTGCGGATAGGCTCTCTCGCAGCCGGAACACATGCAAGCGTCAGGCAAATGGGGACGAAGGGTCGCGAGGCAGACGAGCATCTGCGCTGGCTTTGCTGCATTGTTGGCGTGGGCGGTTCTGACAGTGTTCCCTTCGGCCCGAGGGGGAGCTTGACGCCCGACTGCGCTGGGTCCTAGTCTTCCTCCATGCCGGTGACCCGAAACCGCTGCTGCTTCCACCGCGGAGGCGCTCGCTGCGTGGGCCTCCGGGAAGCGCCCGGGTTCACTCTTATTGAACTGCTGGTGGTGATCGCGATCATTGCCATTCTGGCGGCGCTGCTTCTGCCCGCGCTGAACCGGGCGAAGCTGAAGGCGACTGGCATCGGCTGCATGAACAACCTGCGGCAGCTCCAGATGGCCTGGTTCATGTACGTCCAGGACAATGGAGATCGCCTGCCCGGTGTGAGCGGAGGCGGCTACGCGAACTCCGACACCTGGGTTTCGGGCTGGCTCGACTTCAATAACGGCAATGCGGACAACACCAACACGCTCTACCTGACCGATGTGCGCTACTCGCAGATCGGTCCCTACGTGAGGTCGTCGGCCGTGTATCGCTGCCCGGCCGACCGCAGCGTAGCGCCGTTTGGCGCGCAGCGGCTGCCACGTGTCCGAAGCATGTCCATGAATTGCTGGATGAACTACCTCTTCAACGTGGACATCGGCCAGTCCGATTACATCATCTTTCGCAAATACTCGGAGATAGTCCGGCCATCGCCCTCGATGGCATGGGTGCTGATTGACGAACGGGAGGATAGCCTCAACGACGGGCTGTTTCAGAGCGACCTGAAGAATCGCGGGGGCAGCGCTCGGATCGTGGATTACCCGGCCGGTTATCATGGCAAGGCGGCGGGCATCCTCTTCGCGGATGGCCACGCAGAGATCAAGAAATGGCGCGACCCGCGAACCACACCGCCGTTAACCCCCGGCGTGCTGATCCCCTTGAATGTCGCTTCGCCCAACAACCCGGATGTGGCGTGGCTACAGGAGCGCAGCAGCAGCCGCAAATGGAACGCTCGCTCTCCGGACCCCAATACTTACCCAGCGCGGCACCCCGCCGCAGCCGAGGAATCCAGCCCGTTGACTTGGTTGAAACGTGGCCCGGTGCGGCGGCGAGAAAACCGCACCATTGGGGGAGAAGCACGCGGATGCGGGTACGCAGATTGCCAACCGCCGATGGGGGTGTCGGCGTTCCTAACGCGCGGCGGGAGAATTCAGGAGGACGGCTTGCCCGAGGCTCGGCGGTTTTCGAGGACCACTTGTTCGGCAGCTATGAGGCAGTCACACATTGCTTGTGCCTCGGCCGCTTGGCGCAGCTCCGACAGCATGTCAGTCTTCTGGGCCATCAGGCACAAGCGGGCCAGGGTGTGCAGGTGCATCCGATCGTCAGGGCAGCCGATGAGGAAAAACAGGTTGGTGGGCTGGCCGTCCGGGGCGCCGAAGGGAATTTGCTGGATGGTGCGGCCCAGGGTAAGGAAAGAGGATTCGAAGAGGTAGGCTTCGGGATTGCGCGCATGAAGGAGCGCCAGGCCGCCCGGGATGCCGGTGGAGCAGAGTTCTTCGCGCGCCGCCAGGCCTTGCCGGAGCGCCAGGGGATCACACACTCGACCGGTCTTTTCTGCCAGCGCCGCCATCTCGCGCAAGACCGAGGCCTTGGTCTTGGCCGGCAGCGCCGGATCAATGTACTTCGGCCGGATGAGGTCCGGCATCATGGCCTCGCGGGTGAGCATCTGCCCCGCATCTTTGGACGACTTCTGATGATACTCGGCCAGGGGCCGGCCTTCGAGGCCCAGGATGCGCTGCGAGGCCCACGCGTCAATCTCGACCTTGCGGAACACTAGCCGCTCGCCGTACTTCTCGAAAGGGATGTCCTGGTCCTTGACCAACCGGTCCAGGTCGGCGCGGCTCAGGTGCAGGTAGCGCGCGACTTCGTCAGCGGAGAAGGTCCGGTAGGGCATTGGGCCGGGGGCGGCCCAGCGGCCACCGAGGAGGCAGGCTAATCCTTCGCGTCTTCCTCACCCCGTTTGCCGGCCAGCTTGTCCAAGTGGAACAAGCCGTTGCGATTGTCACCGACCAGTTCCAGCTTGGCGAGCATCTCGGAGACGTTCTTCTCCTCCTCGACCTGTTCATCGAGGAACCATTTGAGGAATGAAAGCGTGGGGTAGTCCTTCTCGGCGCCGGCAAGCTCGTAGATGGCGCAGATGGCCGCGGAGACCTTTTGTTCGTGGCCGAGGCTGGCCTTGAACGCCTCGAGGGCCGACTTGAATTCGCATTTGGGCTGGGCGATGGCCTGAAGGGTGACCTTGCCGCCACGCTCGACGATGTATTTGAAGAAGCGGTTGGCATGGTCGAGTTCTTCCTTGCTCTGGAGCTGCATCCACTTGGCAAAGCCGGTGAAGGGGGTTTGGTCGAAGTATGCCGCCATGCCGAGATACGCGTAGGCAGAGCTGAATTCGAGGTTGATCTGGTCGTTAAGAGCCCTTTCGAGCTTGCTGGAGAGTTTCATAATGGAGGCAAGCTAAGGGGAATCGCCGCAATTGGCAAGGGAAGAAGATTCGCCCGAGAATTGTCCGGGACAGGGTTGCTCGGAAGGGCGCGACGTGCCACATTAGTCGTGCGCAAAAGCCCGGGCGATTGTCGGGGCAAATGGTAAAGTAAGAACGACGGCCGGAAGTAACGGTCACATCGGCCAGTAGGCTACCGGCCGGGAGGAGAGAGCAAAGCAATGGCGAAACTGACGTTGGTGCTGAGTGAGAGGAAGCAGATCGCTGAGGCGACCATGAGCTTCCGCTTCGACCTGGCGGGGCAAGGTTTTCTGTTCCAGCCTGGCCAGTTTATCCGCGTTGGGCTGCCGAATCCTGCTCACCCGGATCCGAAAGGCAATGCGCGCTCGTTTTCCATCGCCTCGGCGCCCTCGGATCCCTTCCTGCTGATTGCCTCCCGCATGACCGGGAGCCCCTTCAAAACGAGCCTGGCCGAGGTTCCCCTCGGCACACCAGTCACCGTAAGCGGACCCGCGGGTTCGTTCGTGCTCGAGGCAAATTCCCACTCCCCCGTGGCGCTGTTTGCGGGCGGGATCGGCATTACGCCGTTCCGCAGCATGATCAAGCACGCCCGGGACCACAATCCAGGCCGGCGCCTGACGCTGGTCTATGCGAACCGCTGCCCGGAGCAGGCGGCGTTCCTCGAAGAATTAGCAGCCTGGGCTAAGGACAATCCGAATTTCCGCCTGCTCGCCACCATGACGCAACCGGAGAAATCCAAGGCTGGCTGGGCCGGCCCAACGGGCTACGTGGATGCCTGCTTCGTGCGGCAGCAGTTGCCGGAGGTGGCGTCCGGGGGTTGTTATGTGGCTGGCCCGCCCCGGTTCGTCTCGGGCGTGACCGAAGCGCTGCGGGAAACGGGCCTGCCGGGAGAGCATGTGTGGACGGACGAGTTCACGGGATACTGACAAACAACACGAACTAGAAGGAGCATCAAGATGCCTGAGCCTGTAATTGCGGAGAAGTTTCCAGCCGAACTGGACCTGGCGGCCGGGACTTATTGGTGGTGCCGGTGTGGCCGGTCACAGAAGCAACCGTTTTGCGACGGATCGCACAAAGGAACTGGGTTCGCCCCGATGGAGTTTAAGCTTGATCAGCCCAAGCGCGTGGCATTGTGCCAGTGCAAGCACACGCACACCCCGCCGTTCTGCGACGGCACGCACGTGGAACTGTAATTCAGGTCTGCGTCGCATCGGCGGGTGATTTCCCGGGCTGCGGGAAGAGGCGCCTCGGACCCTGCTTTCAAGGTGGTCCGAGAATATCCGATGGCCGGTTCCAATTAGCGAAACAGCCGATTTGATCCCGCGGAACGGCATAGCTTCGCACGGCGCGTTCGCGCAGGCAGGCGTCGGCGAAATCGCGCGCGGCGCGGCGGCGCTTGAGCAGGCAATCGCGAGCAATCAGGTGGCAGCGCTTGGGGTAAATGGCGGCGAGGGGTTCGAGCTGCCCTATCAAGTCGGGGATGGCGCCCGTGAGCGGATCGCAACGCTCAGCGAGTTGGCGGAGAAACGCGGCAGTCATCCTGGGCAGGTCCACGGCCAGAACCAATAGGAGCGGGGCCTGGGTCGCCGCGAGCGCCCGCTCAATGCCGCCGAGCGGACCGCAGCCGGGCTCGCGGTCCAGCAGGACCGGGCACCCCAGCGCCGAGTAGTCGGTCCCGGGACGGCCGGAAATGAGGATCTCCTCGAAGCCGGCGTCACGGATGGTAGCCAGCGCGCGGCTGATCAGGGGCCGGCCGTTCAGCTCGATCCAGGCCTTGTCGCGGCCCTGGCGGCGCGATTCGCCGCCCGCAAGGACGACCGCGCCCAGCCTCATATTGCGCGCCGGAGGACGCCGTCGGTGAGGATCCTCGCGCGCAACCCGCCGCGGCCTTGCAACCAGTTTTCGGCCCCGGGGCCCAGGGCGGAGTTCATCCAATGGCAGGGTTTGCATTGCTCCGCTCCCGCAAAGCGCAGTCCCTGGATTTCGAACTCGGCGCCGACCAGGGAATTCAGGTCCACACCGGCGACCAGCGCATTGCGCCGAGTGGCGGAGGGCTGCACCGCGGGGAGGTTGAGCTCGCGGCGAAGCGCCTCTAGCACTTCGATGGAGAAGAAGGTAATCTGGCCTTTGTAGTTCGCTTTGAAGTCGAAGAAGCGGTCGCCGCGGATTCCGTGACCGGCAACGCATTCGACCTGACTGACTTCGAGGTTGAGATGCTCGTCCGCGGGGCGTCCATGGTGGCCGAAGAAGTTGTGGCCTGGCGAAATGAACAAGTGGCGGACCTGGATCATACGGCGGCTGGGGTTCGCGCGCGGCTGGGACGGTAGATTTGGAAGCAGCGCGCACAGGCTCCGTGTTCCGGCACCCAATGCGGGAATTCGGCGCGGATCGCGTCTAGCGTATCGTGCGTCAGGCTGGCCACTTCCGCCCAGGCGAAGGTTGGAAAGCCGCACAGGGGACACGGGGCTCCCGGCCGGGGGCTGGCGGAGGCTTCAAGGTGACGCGGGTCGCACGCCAACTCCGCGAGCGCACGGTGGGTTGGGACAGGATTCGACCAGAGGGAGTCAAAAACCTCTCGCTGCCGGGCCTCCGTGCAAAAGGCAAAGGCGGAGGCGAAATTCGACCAGCGTTGTTCCCGGGTGGCGATGGTTTGCCGCCCCAACCGAGCCAGGCGCCCGTCAATGCTGACATCCCAAAGCAGGCGGTAGCGTTCGCGGGCAAGACGATGTTGATTCAATGATGGTCCCAGGCGTGGAAGATCGGGCAGGTATCCGAAGCCCGGAGTCACCATGTCGTGAAGGTGGGTCAATTCGTGGCGCAGGAATGGACCAAGCTCCGCTTCGTGCTCGAGGCGCTCCGGGCGCAAGGCGACCACCCCATTCCGGTCGCCGGCTTCGTTGACATAGAGCTCGGCGCCCTCGTCGTCTCGGCCACGGGGTTTGCGAAAGGCCAGGAGTTTCAGCGCCTCCGGCAGGAGCGGGAAATCGTGCAGCGGGCCGGTCAGGAGTGTTTCCAGCCCCCACTCCCGGAACCATTCGAGCTGCAGCCGGGCGAAGGCGTGGTTGCGCGCGTCGGGGTCGAGGACAGAATAGAGCCGCTCGCGTTGGAAGTGGAATCGAGCGATTTGCCGCGGCGGGATCCCCTGGCGGCGGCCGAAGGCGCACCGGAACACGGCCACCTCTACGAAGTCGTCGTCGTAGCGCAGGTGCATGGTTCAGCAAATCCGAAGGCCGACATCCGAAGGCCGCCATCCGAAGAACCACGCGCGTGCGCGACATGTTCGGCATTCGGGTTTCGGATTCCTTGCTGATTTCGGCATTCGGGTTTCGGGTTTGAGGTCAGGGCTGCGCGATTGCGGGCGTCCCGGGAGGCACGGGGTTCATGCCGCAGGAATGACACATGCTCTCGGCCGTCCCGTCCACGGGGCGAAGCAGGAGATCTTCGCTGCCGGGGGCGATGCCGAACCGGCCACATTCGACTTCGATGAACGCGCGCGTGAGGCCGGCAAGCGCACCCAGGGGAGTGTCGCCAGCCATCCGGGCGAGGCGTCTGGCGAAGGCGGGAACCCAGCGGCCCAAGTGCTCGCGGAGGAATTTCGATTGCGCCTCGCGGCAGAGGCACAAGTCCTCCGGGTCGAGTTGGTGTTCGAGGGCGTAGGCTTCCTTGGCCGCCAGGACGCACATGAATTCCAACTCCAGGCAGAGGTGGTCCTGGCGCTCGCCGGCATCGGCGGCGACCTCGAGGCCGAAGGCGCGATAGAAGGCGGCGAGGTCCGCCAAACGGTGGGGTTGGAAGAGGGGGTCGGCTTTGAGGTCGCCGTATTCAATCTCGTTAAGAGGGCATCGGCCGCGGGCGGCATGGCCGAATGCCGCGAGGTAAGAGGCGAGGAATGACTCGAACCCGTCGGGTTTAAGTTGTGATTGGAGGGCGCGGGCGGCTTCGGCGAGGGCAGGCGCGGAGGTGGCCAGCACGCGGACGGCAGGACCCAGAAGCTGCTGACCATCTGTGGCAACCATCTGGCCCCAGCCTTCGCGGGTAGGGTCCTCATAAGCCTGGGCGAGGCAGCGGTAGAGGAACGAGCGGGCCACCGCCGCATCAATGGTGGCCTGGAGCGGAAGTCCCAAGTCCGAAGCACGCGGTCCGGAATTGGTGCGCGGGAGAGGGAGAACCGGTGCCGGCGCGTTGGCAATGGAGGTCCGGCGTTTGTCGGGCGGGTTGTAATTCCGGAACACCGAGCGCGGCGGCTTTTCGCCTCGCGCAGCCCAGTCGGTAATCCGGAATTCGGCCTTCGGACTTCGACCTTCCTCAGATGGAGTTGGCATGCTTGTCGGGGCGAAGATGGAGCGGTTCCTCGACGGCGGTCTCGATGATCCGGCTCCCATCCCTAGCGTAGCCGATGATGGTGTCGTTGTAGAGCTCGAACTTCTTTCCGCGCACTTCGGTTTCGAAGACCTTGGGGCCTTCTTTGATTTCGTAGCGGTAGCAAATGCGGTGGTCTTTGCCGAAAAGCTGGAGCACGGCGAGCAGCTCGCGATCGGGCGCGGCGTATTTCTCGACGGCGGCATCAGCGCCCGGGCCGAACATTTGCTGGAGATAGGCTCGCGGCACCCAGCGGGGTGGGATGTAGTAGCCGTTGGGTTCGGTGCCGAACTGCGGATAAAGCGGCAGGGCGACCTTGGCGACATGCACAAGGTAGTAGAGCGGGCTGTGGCGGTCCTCCTTCCAGGTGCCGTCTTTGTTCATCCCGATGAGGCCCTGCAACCGGATCTGGCCGATGCAGGCGGCCATGCAGCGCGTCTGCATCGGCAAGCCGCCGCCATGTTGATCCCGGCCTTCGACGCGCGGGTAACAGGCGATGCATTTCTCGCTGGTGCGGGTCGTGCCGCGGTAAAGGCTCTTCTTGTAGGGGCACGCTTCCACGCATTTGCGATATCCTCGGCAACGCTCCTGGTCAATGAGCACGATGCCGTCTTCCGGGCGCTTGTAGATGGCGCTGCGCGGGCAGGCGGCGAGACACGCAGGGTAGGAACAGTGATTGCAGATCCGTGCCAGGTAAAAGAACCAGGTCTTATGCTGCGGCAAGGTCTCTCCGCCTTTAAAGTATTGGCCCTTGGCCAGCTTCTCGGAACCCGCGGGATGATCTTCATAACGATTGGGCGCGGACCATTCCTCATCGGCGGGCAGGTAGCCGAGCGCCTTCTGTGCGCCCTCGGGGCTCACATTCATTTTTGCCGCTTCGAAGACGGTCTTGCCATTGAACTTGCCGTAAGGGCCGTTCGGGACCTGGGCTTTGGTGTTCCAGGTCTGGCCACCCGGGTTGGACCGCTCCAGCAGGTCGAGGATCTTCATGTCCCAGTGCTGCGGGTAGCCGCCGTAGGGCTTGGTCTCGACGTTGTTCCACCACATGTTTTCCTGGCCGCGCGAGAACGTCCAGGTGGACTTGCAGGCCATCGTGCAACTCTGGCAGCCGATGCAGCGGTTCAAGTTGAAGACGAAGCCGAACTGTTGGTCGGGATACGCCGCTTCGTAAGGGAAATCCATATCGCGGCCCAGTTGCCAATTGAAGGCGTTGCTCATGGTGGGGCTAAGGCGTTAAGGCGTGATCCTGCCCGGGGGGCTTTGTTCACTTGTGGGCGTAACGGCGTGAGAGAGTGACGGAGCTTCCGGATCTCGGGGGCTGCACGAAACTGGCCGCGTCACGCCGCGACCCCAGCGCGCGAACGTCTCGGTGATGACCTCGCGGACGAACTGTTCGCCGCGATTCTGCATCACCATATTCAGGCCCAGGTAATGCGGATTGCGGAAGAGGGCGAGAATCGGCTCGGGCCCGTAGCCCATGCGCATGAACTCCTCGATGAAACATTCACACATGGTGCCGGTGGTGTCTTCGCTGGTAGGGAAGACCGCGCCGTTCAGTTCCAGCGGGTCCGCAAAATCGAATTCATCCTTGGGCATAAAAGGTGTGAAGTGCTGGTGCAGTGGGGTTCAGGAGCGCAGTCATTACTCGAAGCTCTGCGTGGTTGGAGCGCCGGTGCCGCTGAAGCCGCCGGCGAGATACCGTTTCATGGCCTCGCTCTCGGCGTCGGGCGACATGCCGCCGGTGCCGGGTGTCCAGGGGCCTTTGCCGCCCAGGCCGCCGTCCTCAGCCTTGCTGACGCTGACCAGGCATTCCTTGGGCACCGTGTTCACAGCGTGATTGTCGGCTTCGCCGCCGAAGATGAAGCCCATCATGGCCTTGGTTTTGTGGAACAGCGTATCGGTCTGGTGCATGGGCATGTGCCAGTTGCGCGTGACGGACTGCTGCGAACCGAAGCGGAAGTTGGAGATGTAGCCCTCGTCGGTCAGGGAGAGCCCGTCGGGGCGGGTTTGCTGCGCTTTGACGGTCTTCTCGGTGGCGATGAAAGAGCCATGTTTCATCATCACGACGTTGTAGGGATAGGCGGGGTTGTAGGTACAGCGCAGCATGAGCCGGCTGACCTTGTAGAAGGGGTCGGAGGGCGTCGCCCCGAGATAGGGGCGGTCGGCGGGATTGGCGTCCACATAGACGTAGTCGCCGTCTTTGATGCCGAGGTCGCGCGCCGCCTGCGGGTTCATGTGGAGTTGGTGTTCGCCGACATTGGGCAGGCGTTTGTCGAGACGGTAGGGGTCGCCGAAGTTCGAGTTCCAGATGAGGTGCCAGTCCACATTGGCCCAGGAGGAATGGACGCTGTGGCGTGACTTGGGCGTGAGGCAGTAGAACTGGTAGCCGTTCTGCCAGAGGAAGTTGGTGGTCTTTTTGGCTTCGGCCCAGGGCAGCTTCACGTTGCGGACGGTGCGTTCGTCCCAATGCTCGGCATCGAGCGGGATGCCATAGTCATTGGGGCGTACGAGCGGGTTGGAGCTGATGATGACGTTGGGCAGGTAAGGCGTTGCCTCCGGCCCTTCGCGGTGGACGATGAAGTTCTCGCCGCACGACAGCGCGGTCGGGTCGTCGCTGTACGAATGCAGCCGGCCGGTGTCCGTATAGAACGGGTAGGCGTCGTGGATTTGCTCGTAGAAGGGGATGCGCGGATAGGAACGGAAGAGCATGAGCGCGCCGCCGGGCGGGCCGTACTTGCCGGCCATGATGTCCTCCAGCTTGTAGCCGGTGGTGGTGGTGGAGGTGTCCAGCAGGCGCTGGATGTAAATCCCGCGTTTGCCTTCGTGCTCGAATTTGAAGTGATCGTAGAACCGCTTGTCGCCCGTCAGCTTGCCCAGCGCGGCGGCGATCCCGGCCAGGATGGTGAGGTCGTCTTTGGAGTCGTAGAGCGGCTTGATGCCGCCTTTCCAAATCTGCAGGAACGGGTTGGAACAGCTCGCCGTGATCTCGAGGTCCTCGAATTCGACCCAGGAATTGGCGGGCAGGCCGAAGTCCGAGTACTCGACCGAGGCGGTCATCTGGGTATCCATGGTCACGATCAGCTCAACGTTGGGGTTGACGTTCTTGATCATGCCGTAGGCCCACTTGGCGTTGTTGATGAGGTTGACGTTGGTGGTGAAGATCGCCTTGGTCGGGGTGGGCATGTGGCTCTGGCCGGTGAAACACTTGCGGCCCTCCTTGGGCGTCTCGACAATAAGCGGGCGGTCGCCGTGGTTCCAGTAGGCGGGCTCTTCGTCTTTGGTGTAGGGGTGGGCCTTGATCTCCCGGCCATTCGCCTTGGGATCGAGGTTTTGCTCGAAGGGGTCTTCGGCGACCCAGCCCTTGAAGCCCGAGCCGGTGAGTTTGCTACCCTGGAAGAGTGCGGCCTTGTAGTTGCCGGCCCAGCCGTGGCAGCCCGTGCCTGGCTTGCCGAGATTGCCGGTCAGCATGAGAGGCAGGTAGGCGGCGCGGTTCGCCTCGGTGGCATGGAACCAGTGGTTGATGCCTTCGCCCTGGTGAATGGCCGCCGGCTTGATCGCGGCGAGGTCCTTGGCAAGCCGCTGGATCAACTCCTTCGGCGCCGCGGTGATCTCAGAGACGGTGTCCAGGTCGTAGTCCTGGAGATGGACTTGGTATAGTGTCCAGGCGGTCGCCACTTCCACCTCGCTGCCGTCGGTCAGCTTGACTTTGCGCCGGACATCGAGCTGCGGGTCAATGCCGGACTTGGCAAGGGCCTGGCCAACCATATCGCGGGTGATGGCTTTGGCCGACTCAGTTTTGGCGTCCCATACGACAAAGTCGCCCAGCTTTTGGTGCTGCTCCTCGGTCAGGCCCTGGACCTTCTTGCTGGGACTGTCCTCGGGCAGGGAGGAAGCGTAGTTCGGAAACACCTCGGCGGCGCGGAGGCGTTTGAGGCTGTCGGTGCGGATTAAGAGGGGGAAGTCGGTGAACTGCTTCACGAAGGCTTCGTCATACCCTTTGTTTTCGATCATCAGGCGGGTGACCCCCAGCCAGAATGCCGCATCGGTTGCGGGCCGGACGGGTATCCAGTAGTCGGCTTTGGTGGATGGGGCGCCGTATTCCGGGGCAATGACGACGATTTTGGCGCCGCGCTCCATGCATTCGACGAACCAATGAGCGTCGGCCATCTTGTTCTCCACCAGGTTCTTGCCGTTCATGATGATCAGCCTGGCGGTGCGGAGGTCGTTGAAGTCGCACTCGCTGTTCTGGAGGCCGTGTACCCACGGATGGCCGGGAGCCTGGTCACCGTGCCAGGTGTAGTTGGACCAGACGCGCCCGGCTTTCGCAGCGTGCGGATTCACGCCGCGGATATGGACATCGAGCAGGGCGAGCGAGTTGCAGAGGCGATACATGCCGTACTTGCCCAGGACGCCGAGCAGGCCCATGCCTCCGCGCATTTTGATGGTGCGCGTCCCGGCGCCGTCCATGTCCTCGATCATCTCGCGAGGGTAGCCCTGTGCTGCCAGGAGTCTCGCGCCGTCCTCGCCGCTGTAGCGAGCGGCAATGGCTTTCAGGGCCCGGGCGATGTAGCCGAACGCGTCGTCCCAGGAGAGTCGCTCGAACTTGTCGGTGCCGCGAGAGTCAAAGAGGTACTTGGCTTTGACCTCGGGCGTCAGGGCCGGGAAGCCGGCGTCGGCCCAGCGCTTCCAGCCGCGCCGGACGATGGGGTGTTTCAGGCGATAGGGCCCGTACAGGATGCGGTGGAAGGTGTAGCCTTTGGCGCAATGGCGGTTGCCCCAGTTGGTCGTGGCCTTGTTGCCATAGAGGTCGGAGTAGGTCTCTACGTCGAATTCCTCGCCCAGGCGGACGATCACCCCGTTGCGGACATGAGCGGTAATGCGGCAGTTGTGCGTGTCGTTGGGAGCGCACACCCAGGAGAAGGCGCGGTCGTAGGCGTATTGGTTGCGGTAAAGACTCTCCCAGGCGCGATTGGGATAATGGGCGAGCGGGTTGGCGAGGTCGTCGGCCGTTTGGGCTTGGAGAAAGCGCAACGGAAGCATTTGGGCGGCGGCGAGGCCGGCGCCAGTCAGGCTGCTGCGTCTGATGAAATCGCGCCGATTGAGGTTGTCCTTCATATCATGGCTCAAGAACAAGTTTGTGCCAGTTGCTCACGACTTTGCGCCCGTTACGGTCGCGGTTCTGGCCGTCCCACACGGCGAAGGCAACCGGCACGGCCCGGCCCGGGGCGAGCTTCACGTCGTCGGGCTGCTCCGATTCGAGGTCGCGGACGAAGAGCACGCTCCAGGAACCGTCACGCCAGATACCTTTACCGTTCACGTTCTGGCCCGAAGGCGGCTGCGACGCCAGGGTGCCGAAACCGCGCGCGTTGGCATCCTCGATTGGGGAGCGGTGAGGGATTGAGAGGGGATTGCCGGCGTCCACAGCGGTGCGGTAGCTGGTGGCAAAGTAGGTATCCACGTGCATCGAGGGATACGCGCCCGGCATGTCTTGGCGGTGTCCCTCGGCTTCCTGCTGCCAACCGGCCTTCCATTGCCAGATATTCACAAGGTTGGCAGCGTCGCCCATGCCCAGGAAGGGGAAGTTGTCATTCATCGAGAACTGCAGGGCGACCGCGTCCTGAAAATCCTGAATTCGCACCGCGGCGCCATCCACAATTGGGTCTTTCCACGTGCAGAGGACCACCAGGCGCCTGGCGTCGTGCACCGCCCGCACGGCCACGGCATAAATCAGGTCCTCTTCCGGCCAGAGCGGGTTGAGGGTGACGCGGGTTGGGTCCATGCCTTCCCAAAACGGGTCGGCGGGATCGGTCGGGAGCCGGGCTCGAATCCGGGGCGCGTGGACCAGGTCGTCGGTGGGGGCCAGAATGTCGTTGATCTCGACGTCCTTGCGGCGGAGAGACTGGATGTAGTGTACGACGGCCCAGCGCTCCTGGTCGGTCATCACTTTGTTGTCAAAGGCCACCATCGGTGTTCCGGCCAGGCCAATCGCAATCCGCAGGAAGAGGTCTCGGCCGGTATGTCCGCCGCGAAAGGCGCCGGTGTTGAAGTCACGTGGCGGCAAATAAAGGCCCTGGGTGTCCTTGAGGGTCGAAGCGTTCGGCCCATCGCCGGCGCCGGTTTCGCCGTGACAGAGGATGCAGGTGAGCTTGCTGAAGAGGCGTGCGCCTTCGGCCAAGGATTGCACGGTAACCGGTGGCTCCGGCGGAACCTGAATGGGCGGCGCAAGCTGGCCGGTCGCCTTGGCCTCGGCGAAGCGATTGACGCGTTTGCCGGATGAATCGGTAACCGCGGTCAGGAACTTCACGTATTCCACCACGTCGCGACGCTGCTGTTCGCTGAGGTAGGTAAAGCTCGGCATCGAACTGCCGGGCATGCCGCGGGTCAGGGTGTTGAACAGGTCTTCGTCCGTCGGCAGGGCGGTCCCCGGCGTGGATTTTATTTTGAACAGGCCGGCGTTGAAATTGCGTGGCCGGGGGAAGAGCCAGACGGAAGCCGGTCCGCCGCCATCGCCTTCCATCCCGTGACACGCAGCGCAATGCTGCTCGTAAACCACTTGGCCAGCTTGAAGATTCGGGGCGAGCGAGGGGGGTTCCTGGGAAAGGGTGGCAGGCTGGGCAGCGATCGAGAGGCCCAACAACACCGCTGTAATGCCGGGTAGCTGCTGCATGTTCATCCTTACCAATCATAGCACGCGTGTCAAGTCCGGTCTTAGATTTTGTCACAGAATGCCTCAATCACTACCGGGTGATTCGTGTGGACTTTTCCCGGCGGCGAAGAAGTAATCGCAGAGAGAACGGGTGTCTGCCTGAAATCGTCAGGCGTGCTACCAATCCAAGACCACCTGAGTCTCGCGCACCATGTTCCGAGCCTTGAGGCCCGAAATCCGAACGGCTGACCAGAGGCAGCCATTTTTGACTGTGGACTCGAGATGGAGGATGGTTGGTTCAAACATGGAAAACTGTCATGATCATCCACACCCGGCGAGTATATGAACCGCCCTCGCCCGAAGACGGCCGGCGCTTGTTGGTGGACCGCCTTTGGCCGCGCGGAGTGAGTAAAGCGGCGCTGCATCTGCATGGCTGGCTGAAGGACGCCGCGCCCAGCGACGAACTGCGCCGGTGGTTCCAGCACGCTCCCGCGAGGTGGCCGCAGTTCCGCCGCCGGTATTTCGCGGAACTCCACCGGCATCCGGAAGTGCTGGAGCCAATCCGCACCGCGGCTGTCCATGGCCCGGTCACGCTGTTGTTCGGCGCCCGCGACACCGAGCATAACAACGCGGTGGCTCTGCGTGAGTACCTGATGTCACAAGAGGACCGTTAGGCAGCCAGGGCGCCCAACCGTTGAGCAAGCCATGTCTCTTAAGCCGAGCGGGGCAGGCGCAAGATCAACGATGAAGCAGGGGCGTCGGCCGGTCATTCCGCAGCCCGTCTTGGAGGTCAACTCGTCCACACGCCGGCGATCTTGGTACCGCAGAAGCGGCATTTTCCGCCGATGAGATTCTGGGCGGTGACGGCGAAGATATTCCGCTCAACGACTGGCTTATTGCAGTTGGGACACCAAGTTGTCTCGGCATCTTCGAGCCCCGGGACGTTGCCGATATACACGTAGCACAGTCCCTCCCCTCGGGCGACGTCGCGCGCCTTGAGCAGGGTCTGCACGGGGGTGGGTGTGAGGTGGGTGAGTTTATGCTGAGGATGAAAGCGCGAAAAATGCAGCGGCTGGTCCGACCCCAGGTTCTTCGCGATCCACCCGCACATCCGGCGGACGGTGTCTAGGTTGTCCGTGTAGGTCGGCACGACGAGGTTGATGATCTCGATCCAGACTCCGAGTTCCTTGAGCGTCTTGAGCGTGTTAAGGACGGGCTGGAGCTTGCCGGAGTTGAGCCTGGCGTAAGTCTCCTCGTCGAAGCCCTTGAGGTCCACGTGCGCGGCATCCACGAACCGGTAGAGCTCGCGCGCGGCGCGGTCTTCAATCGAGCCGCAGCTCACGACGAGGTTCTTGACCTTGCGCTCGCGCGCCGCTTGGCAGGTGTCGAAGGTGTACTCGTAAAAGGCCGTCGGCTCCGAGTAGGTGTACGAGATCGAGGGGCAGCGCAGGGCCTCGGCGACAGACACCGCGTCGTCGGGGAAGAGGCTCAGGCGCGCGATCTGGTCCAAGCCGAGGCTGGAGGGAACCGGCGGGCGCAGTCGAAACTCCGGGCCGCGCGGGTCTTTGGTTTCCTCGGGCTTCTTCTGTGAAATCTCCCAATTCTGGCAATTGAGGCAGCGGAAGACGCAGCCCGAGGTGGCAAGGGAGAAAGTGCGGCTGCCGGGCAGGAAATGGAAAAGGGGCTTCTTCTCGACCGGGTCAATGTGGAAGGTGCACGGGTTGGCATACGCCAGGGTGTAGAGGGTGCCCTCGAAGTTGACCTTGTTGCGGCAATGGCTGCGGTCACCGGGCGAGAGCAGGCAGTTGTTGGGGCAAACCTTGCACTGGACGTTGCGCCCGAGCTTGAGGTAATGCGAGGCCTCCTTCACCCAGCCGCGCCTGCGCCAGAGTTCCCACAACTCGCCCTTCGGCGCGTCGCCTTTGAAAATGTCCGCGGGCGCTTCCGAGCCGCGCCACTTCGAGAAGAGGTCGAGCAGGGAAGCGGCGCCGGCGGCGGTGACGACGCCCGTGGCCCCCAGCCCGATGGCGACCCGGCGAGAGATGGCCCGTCGTGGCCCCCCGCGCTCCGGGGGTGTAGTGGCGGCGCCGGGGACTTTGGCTCGATGGATCGGCATTGCTGGAAACCAAGATACATCCAAGGGACGCAATGCACCAGCGCTACGATGCGGGCGGCGGGCCGGCAGGCGCATCTCGACGCCGCCACCGGAGCGCGGCTGTCCTCAGCAATACCTGTCAAGCTAACGTGAGTTAAAATGGGGCGTGATGGTCGGCTGCTGAATGCGGTTTAGCTGCTGATCATGTTTGTGCTCCGATAGGTCGGCGTTGCGTTGGTCATGCTCGGCTTAGCCGCAGGCCGCTTCGAGCAGGTGGATACAAAGGTTCTCCCAGGTCGTGGGCCGTGAGGGCTGGCGCTCCTTGCGTGCCAGCTTGAGGAGTTTCTTCCAGAAGGCCCGGTATTCGGATTCGAGCCGTTCCCGGTGCCCAAAGAGCGCCCGGACTAACGACTGGCCTTGTTGCTGCAGGTGCTTGGCGACTTTGGCGAAGCGGATCTCACAGTCATGCTGGGCCAGACACGCCACGTTGGCGTGCTGGTACCAGACAAAGGTCAGCACCGCCAGTAACAAGCGGCCCCAGATTTCGCACTGGACGCGATCGGGGTTCCGGCTCGGAAGCACGTCCAGACGCAGGACACTCTTCCACTGTTCAACCTCAAAAATGCGTGGTTTGAGGAGGAGGCAGCACAATCACATTGATTTTGCG
>CAZVFC010000073.1:0-44494 GCA_964625855.1 uncultured Verrucomicrobiota bacterium
GGTCAACGAAGCCACCGGCCCGATGAAGCAGACCGTCAAAGGGATTCGCTACCTGCTGCTGATGCGCCGCGAGAACGTTGAGGAGGAGAAACTGCCCCGCCTAGACGACGCCCTCAAGCACAACGAACCCCTGTTCACCGCCTATTTGCTCAAGGAGGCCTTGGGCCTGCTCTGGGAGCAGCCCACCTATGGGCAGATGAGGTCCTTCCTCAGCGAGTGGTGTGCCTGGGCCGACGAGTCGGCCATCAGCCAGATGCGGCAGATGGGCAGAACCCTCCGCAGCCACAGCAGCGGTATCCTGTCCTGGTGGAAACATCGGATCAATAACGGGCGGATGGAGGGCATCAATAACAAGATCAAGACGCTCCTTCGCCAAACCTATGGCCTGCGCGATGAACGCTACTTGGTCCTCAGACTCCTTGGTCTTCATGACTCCAGACTAGAACTTCTCGGATGAACCAAAAAAACGACTAAAATGAAAACCACCACGACAGCAAAGACAGAAGAAGTAAAGGCTCGGGTCCAATCCGAACAATCGTTCAGGGCACCGGAAGGGGAGTTTCACAAATACATCGTGCTCCGCTGGCAGGGCCGGGAGCAGGTCACGGTGTTCCCGTTCTCACTGAGGCACGCCGAAGTGTTTCGTTTTATGAAGCGGGAATGCCCGGAGCTTGAAGCCATCAGCGCCGGATTTTTCATCGTGGACAACGGCGCAGTCTGGACCACGGGCAACAGCGAATCCTTGTCCCTCTCATCCCGCCCGCAGGTCCGAAGGCTTGTACTCGATTTTCAGCGGCAAGTCTGTCATTGCGTAGTGGACAAACTGTTGTCCAAGCTCAGATAGCTCGTAGGCGTCCTCTTCATCAAACGCCGATTCCAAACGCTTGGGACCAATGTGCGATAGCGTTTTCCTCTGCGGAGTCTTGCCGTAAAAGTTGCCATGCGCATCTCTTTCCCGATGCTGACGGATTATTCCGCCCATGTTGAGATCGCGGATGAGAAGCCGATACAAGCCGGCTTCAGGTGAGTCCTCACGTACAGGTCCTTTCCCAATTTTCCTCCAGATCGCACCCCTACTGATGCCGTGTGCGTTGTACACGGCTGCAATTACCTGGAAATGCAATTCAGAATAGTCCTTCAGCCAATCGATGAACACACTAACAACATCGTCACTCGTGATACTGCAGCCCGCCGCGTTCGCAAGAATATTGCGAATATAGATCCGCTTCTGCTCGCTCTCTGCACCTGACCACTCACGGAATGTCTTTTTTAGAAGCGACTGATATTCCTTCCCCTCTATTCTTTGGGAGATTTTATCATCATGCAGGTCCAACCGTGCCATTATTTCAATAATTGTCTTCTCCTTCTCGCGAATTTCATCTTCAAGCATCTTCAACCAGTGCTTGAAAAACTCATTGGCTTTATTTTGCTCATGTTCCGACCACGCACCTGCCGCGCCCGAGACGAACCCGCCTGCGAAGGGGATTGCTCCGCTTACAACCTGTAAGGCTCCACGGATGACTCTAGCCGTATTCGCTTCTGTCGGCAAATGTTGGATGTTATCGCTCATAATGGTTTGGTGTTTCCTAGCACGACATCGGTTCATTTCTCACGTCGCTATAATGCCAGACAATGCGAAATATGTGAAGCGCAAACAATGCTGATGGTTAAGTCGTAACCCTATGCATATTACCACCTGCGATTTGGCTAGTGTTCTCGACAAACCCATCTGATTTGCATGCACCACGCCTTTTCTAATCGCATATTATTAATCATTCAGGCACCGGGCGGTGATCACCGCCGGCATTGTGTCAATCTTCCCCGCGCGACGCCAGCGATTGGTGTTTGCGTCTTTTTACCCGCCGTCTATGATTTTGCACCGATAAACGTATGACAACACCACACACAAAGGAGCGGCTTACCGAGGCCATACAAATCGTGAATTCGCAATTCGGCACAAGCGCATCCGAGGAGAAACCAGAACTCCTTGCCGCCATCGTCACTAGTCCTGCTATTGACGCCCTTGCGCAGACGATCACTCAGAAAACACAAGAGTTGGCCAGCGTCATCCCCCAATCTGCTGCCATCGCCTCCGGCTCGTAATTCGGGCAGCAGTCCCAGGTCCTCCACGACTACTTGCCCGTTGTCTACGCCGCCGGACGCTTCGAGCTTGGGGGTGCAAATGGCTACTGCGAAGCGATGGATAGTCAATGTCGGTTCCACATCGCGCTTTGCGCGGCTTTGCGTAACTCCCGCCGTGTGGACCTAGTCCCGATGGCTTCAATACAAGCGCTCTAATTCAAATACCAGACTGTCTGACTCTCTTCCTCCGCCCATGGGCTTTCCTCGCCGAGGAAAATACGCATCGTGTTCGCGGATCATTGCTGATGAGCCATTCAAAGTCGTTACGCAAGAAAGTAATCAGCTCTCCATCCTCGACCACAAAAGCCGGGGTTGCGATACGTTCGTGGCTGTATGAATATAGCGCCAATATACCAGCCGTGTCGAATAGATACATGGCGTGCGTGAAATATCTTCTCGAGCAATACACCTCGACGTGGCCATGACGAGATAGATCTCTAAATTCCTTGACGGCCAGGTACACTTTCCTCTTCAACTCCTCGGCATCCATACTAAGTTTATCCGCATAAACATGAAGCAACGGTGATTTTGCAGGTGCCTCGGGTAAGACAACTCGTAATCTTCCGTGATTTGAGAGCAATCGCTTCACCGCCTTAAGATAGGTATTCCGCCACGTTGCAGCGTACATTAGAACCAAATCCAACATGGTAGAGCTTTCGAACAACCCTTGCCAACAATCCACATCCACGAAATCAGAATAGAAGCCCCTGAGACCGGATTTATCCTGAATCGAATGCACTCGTTGCGACAACTCTGCAAAGCCCGTGACATATTTATCGTCGCCGCGAAAGTCCGCATACTTTTTCCCCCTCAACAGGTACGGTATTTTGCAATCATTCAAAAGAACGGGAAGAATACGAATCCGTCTCTCCTTTACCTCATCCCAATATTTCGCTTGCCATTCATGCTCCACCCAACTTGACGCTACGCTATGCGCAGACAAAACCAGAATCAGAAAATCGGCGACCTCGATTCCGTGCTGTAGCTTTGAAACAATCGAATCACCCAGTCCAATCTGCCACTCGTCGAGCCACACGCTGTGGCCCAATCTTCGCAAATCCACAGCAACTCTCCTGACAAATGCTTTGTCTTTAGATGAATGCGAGATAAAGATGTTCGCCATGCGCCCACTCCAATCTTAACGACACACTTTGGCCGTTCATCAGCTAAAGATCCTTTAGAACAACCCACTTCTCGCTTTTCATTCCGATATCACAAATTTGCAGGTTACTAGTTATCACTTCGGATAACACGCCGAGGGCGCGTCGAGCAACGTCATAGGCCTCACCTTGATGTTCGATCTCAACTTTAGCAATTGATAGATGCAGATTAAACTTCTGAAGCACATACAGATTCCCGTACTTGTCATAATTGCGCTGATCTTCCGGCGAGTACTTGCGATATTGCTTGCCACCATCAACATAACCAACTCCTCGGACTTGAGCGGCCGCCTCGATTGATGCTTCGTGCAACTGTCGTATCTCAGGCGTGATTTGAAGTTGAAGCGTTATGTAGCCACCCGATCCTGCTTTGAGATGTAGTGGTTTCAATACTGGATGCGGCGAAGTGATCGATGATCGTAGCAGTCTAAACAGATCCTCTAATCGCCCGGTTGGGATTGTGCAAATGTGCAGGCTCGCATGGGGAGGAAACCTCTCGGCGTCAATAATGTTCTGATTCTGAAAAAGTCCGGTGACGGCCTGACTGGCGCTAATAATCGCCGAGAATAGGGGAGCCTCAGGAACCAAAGCAATGGCCACTCGCAACACGCTTCCTGACGATCCAGCAACACCGCGGTTAGCATCTGTTGTCATGTGTTATCCCAGTATATCGCGGTTCTTCCAAATGCGAAAGGGAAATGGAATAGGCGGCAAGGAGCTTGACCTTTGGCGACCCCCGTCGGGCTCGCGACAACGAACAGCGGAGCTAGCGACGACGATCGAACCTGGAAGAGCAAAGCTGAACGAGCGGCTTCTCTCATATACGCTCACTTCAAGAAGGAGTTCAGGTTGCAGGTCAGGCGGTAAAGCATTCGAAATAGAAATAGTCTTGTCGTATTTCTGTTAGAATGCGGCCAATTGCAACATTAGCGCACCTGCAATTTCTTACGCACGTCTATCATAAAGAAACTGCTCAACATCAAGAACGTTGGCCGATTCCACAGCTACACGCCTCATGACAATGTCGAACTGATGCCATTTTCCTTTATTTTTTGCTGATAATGGGCGGGGCAAGACGACTGTGTGCGATATCCTTCGTTCCCTCCAATCAGGTGAAGGTGCCTATGTTTTAGGACGCAGACGCCTGGGAACTCCCGGCGATCCGGAAATCGATATTCTTCTGCCTGCCACCACGGCGAAGTCCCGGCATGGTAAATGGGATGCGCATCGATGACGGTCAGTTTCTCGCAGAAGCGAAGTCCCGAACGCATCAGCGTATCCAATTGTCCCGAGGCTTGGAGCGTGTCCAACCGCCCGACCGTGCTCAACACGCGCTGGCGCACCTGGCCCTGCTCGCGAAAGCTTTCGACGATTTGGAGGTAAGCGTAGGAGCCTGTGCGTTTGACTCGAAAATACATAGGGCCGCTTCTTTTCCCCTACTGACATGAGCCCAGTGCTCCTCGGATGCATTAGAAAATCGCAGAACGCCATCAGAACAAGCTCAATCACTGGATCGCGTCAATAGATGCCCGCTCCAAACCGAACTGGCAGGAACGAGGGCCTAGAAAGCACGTATAAAAGTTGCCACGGGGCTGGACAAAGTGGAGGGCAAAGCCTTGTAATATTTCATACCTGCTTCCGCAACCTGGGACACCCCAGAGACCAATGTCGGAGAGGCTGACTTCTGTTCGGTTTATCGACGTTTTTGTCTTGCCGCCCACGGCAATTCTTCCCCCCTTGTACGATTCCTCCCTCGCTCTATGCTTTAAGCGGGGTTCAAAGGGCTCTTTTTCAAACAAAAACAACGAAAGGAATTGTATGAGTGAAACATCAAACGCAAATCACAGCGATGGAGGCCGCGTATGAACGGTCTCATGTTGCATTGCGGCGGCCAATTGAAGACGCGGGAAGAAGTCTTCGCGGTGCCGGCTCCAACCGCCACTGCCACTTACGCGCCCCTGCCGTACGAGTCGTTCATCGTTCGAATCGAGAAACAACTCGCGGTGGAGGGAATCAAGATCACCCAGGAACGCCTCGCGCTATCCAAAACCGGACAACGATTGTTCGGCCTCGTGGCCTTGGAAATGCCGGGGTTGGTGCAAGCCGACTACGGCTGTGTCCTGGGTCTTAGAACTAGCTATGACCGGTCATTTGCCAACGGCGTGTGTATTGGTGCGTCGGTGTTCGTTTGTGACAATCTCAGCTTCAACGGAGAGGTCACGTTCGAACGCAAGCACACCAGCGGCATGTTGCGCGATCTGTCCTGGATGATCAGCGAGACCGTCTCGACCCTGCCAATGCGTTTTGCGACGCAGTCGGCAACATTTGAGGCATATCGACACAAGCAACTGGCTGACCGGGACATTCACGACTTGGCCATCCGCTTCTGGGATGCCGGTGCGCTGGGCACGCTGGAAATCCCACAACTCATTAAAGAGTGGCGGGAACCAAGGCACGAGAGCTTCGCTCAAGCCCCCAAGACCGCCTGGCGGCTATTTAACGCCGCTACCGAGGTCATGAAGGGCGACTTATGGCGTCTTCCCGCTCGCACCCGCACCATTCACGCCGTTCTGGACGAAACATGTGACATCCGGAATGACGGGAATAATTCCGCGGAACGCGTACCGGAAACGAGAGAGCTTGCGGCGTGAAGCCACACTTGGTGGGCTCGATTCGAGCCGACAGTGGTGGATAATGTTACACCATTGTCGGCCCTTTATCACCTCCGCCGCCACCACTGCTTCACCGAACGAAAGGAAATGTTGAATGAAACTGCACATTCAAGCCGAACTGCTACCGCGCTGTGTCGCGTTTCTGCGGCAGAAGCTCCTCAAGTTCGATACGAGCAATCTTGAATACTTCCGACTCTACGACCGGACGGGCCAGACGGCAACGCACGGGATCTGGGGCCGATGCGCTTTCCCGAATCGGAAGAAAGGCCTCGGCTATCGGATTCGTTGCTGTCTCAACATTCCTTCCAGGGAGTTTCCGTATCCAGCCAAGTGGGCGATCGGCACTCGCCAGCTCGACCAGGGCGGCTGGGAATGGGTCTGGCGCGAAGATCGCTTTGTCGAGAGAGATGAAGCGTTCGTCTGGATTGCCGGGCACGAAGCCTTTCACTGGCTGCGGCACAGTCGTCAGATTCCTGGCGCGAATTACGAAACACAGGCCAACCGTAACGGGTTTGCTTGGCTCGATGAATGGCGGGCACTATGAAACCGGTCACGCCAAGAGGGTTCAAGCTCATCGCGCTTTGCGATTGCTCAGTTGGAAGAATGCCCATTTTACCCTCCCGGGCTTCCACTGGACACGGATAACGACCTGATCATCCTCAATGATCCGTTTATTCCGGCCGTAGGGCAGATTGCACCCATCAGTGGGCGGCTGTTGGACACAAAAGACGAGCCGCAACCCTCCGAGGCCGACATCAAAGTGACCCGCGACCTAATCCGTGCGGGGCAACTCCTAAAACTCGAGGTCTTGGACCACGTGATTGTGGGAAATCCGAACCATTGTTCTTTGAGAGAATTGGGATGCTTCTATACCTGATAACAATGCCCCGCCAAATACTCTTTAGCGGGGCATCTTTTTATGACTACCCTGCTAGCCGCCGAGTTGTCAAGGTGGAGGTGAAGTACTAGAATGGCCAATACCTATGACACGTGAAGCATTCTACGGAATCGACAAGGTCGCGTATTTATTCGGTTGCGGTTTACCGGGCGCGGAGAAGCGCGAGCAGCCGGAGGAGGCCGTGCGCCAGTGGTGCGCGTATGAGCTTCTCCGGGCCTACGGAATCAAGGTCACTGATATTGAATTTGAACACCCGGTAAAGGTTGGCTCAAAGAACTACCGGATCGATATCCTGGTCTCGCGCCACGGCGTGCCGGTTCTCGTCGTTGAGTGTAAACCGCGGGATTTTACAAAACACCCGAAAGCAATGGATCAGGCGATCAGTTACGCAGACGCCCGGAACATCCGAGCGGAGTTCGCCCTATACACCAACGGCGACGCGTGGCACGTAAAGCGACGCATCCGTGAGGAGTGGGTTCCCGCACCGGACTTGCCGAAGCGCGTGGATCGCAATGGTTCCGAGCCAATCACAGAACTCCTGCGAGCACTAAAGGACTCGGGTCCGCTGCTCTGCAAACTCGGCGACCCGCTCGTTGGCCAAGATGCCCATGATTTCCTTGGTGCGATGCAAACCTTCTTTTACGGCACGAATCTCTTAACGCAGGACATCAACCAGGATTTGTGTGTCGCAACCGATAATCTGCTTCGCAGTCTGTGGGCGGCCGGAGATCCACCATACCAGTGCGGCAAGTTCAGCACCGCACAAGCCCATTTAGAGAAGTATCGCAAACATGCCGACCTCGGGTTTGAGATTGTTCTCGGCCGAGATTCGTTATGGAGTGAAATGAAATACCTGCATGCAAGCCTCGTAACCATGGTAGATGGAGCAAAGGGACTCAACTCGGGCGATCTGCTGGTACTCAGGCTCGCCACCGCCCTGCTCGATTATGGCCAGTCGCTGCGCGAAGTAAAGAAGCCGAGGTCATATCCTCCTCTCGGATCCACCGTGCACGAACCGTTACGCGATTATCTGAGCTACGCTTTGGCCGTCCATCTCAACGTCTCCTTGCCCGACCCGCTGGACAATATTTGGATCGGCGACATGCGGCGCTATTGTCTCGCGGCGTGGAAGGAGCATGTGGAGGAGAAATAACAATCCGTCGAACTGCCCTTGCTCAAGAGGCGCCGCTGGATTCCGGTAGGCATCCGCGCAGGGAGGGCCGAGGATCAAACTTTGATAAGTAAAGCGGAACGCGAAGCCGCGCTCATACACGCTCACTTCAAAAAGGAGTCCTGGTTGCCGGTCAGGCGGTAAACCATTCGAAATAGGCATAGTCTTGACGTCGTATTTCTGTTAGAATGCGGCCAATTGCAACATTAGCGCACCTGCAATTTCTTACGCACGTCTATCATAAAGAAACTGCTCAACATCAAGAACGTTGGCCGATTCCACAGCTACACGCCTCATGACAATGTCGAACTGATGCCATTTTCCTTTATTTTTGCTGATAATGGGCGGGGCAAGACGACCGTGTGCGATATCCTTCGTTCCCTCCAATCAGGTGAAGGTGCCTATGTTCTAGGACGCAAACGCCTGGGAACTCCCGGCGATCCGGAAATCGATATTCTTCTGCCCGCCGCCACAACAAAGTTCCGGCATGGTAAATGGGATACCATCTACCCCGATATTTCGATTTTTGACAGCACCTTCATCCATCGAAACGTTTTCGCCGGCGATTATGTTGATCACGATCAAAAGCGAAATCTTTACCGGGTGATCGTCGGCGAACAAGGAGTCCTTCTGGCCCAAGCTGTGGACGACCTTGACGGCAAAATTAGGGAGGCCACTCGTGACTTGGGTGGTAAGAAACAGGTGCTCGACCTGCTTTTGCCGCCAGGCATCAAACTGGATGACTTTATTGTGCTCGCGCCCCAGCCTGACATCGAAAAGAAGATTCAGGATAAGGAAAAGGAAATAGCTGAAGCAACAGCTACGTTCAATAAAGCAGCAGAAATCAACATGAAAGCGATGCTTAAGCACATTTCGCTTCCTGTGTTTCCCATCGGACTTAAAGAACTTCTTTCCACGACCCTCGAAACAATTTCCAAAGACGCCGAAGCCACGATACGAGAGCACGTCGCTAACCACACCACTGGCGCGACCGGCGATTGGCTATCCAAGGGTGTAGGGTACGTGAAGAACGGCACCTGCCCGCTCTGCGGACAAAATATAAACGGACTCGGACTCGTCGCCGCGTATCGCTCCGTTTTTGATGCTACCTATCAGGCGTTTAAGGGCAAACCGGCTGCCTTCAAGAACGCGCTGGCGGCGCAATTCAGCACCACTCCTCTCGCATCCGTCCAAAAACTTCTCGGTGACAATGGGGTTCTGGTCGAATTCTGGAGGCAATTCATGCCGATAATTATGCCCGGTGGGTCTATTTACGAAGACGCCACGGCATCCGTGAACAATGTCAGGTCTATAGTGGATGAATTGCTCCAAAAGAAAATAGCGGCTCCTCTCGATGTGATCACGTGTCCACCGGAGTTTGATGCTGCACTCGCAACATACAATGCGCTTTCAACGGTGGTCACAGACTACAACGCTGAAGCAGACAAGATAAATCAAAGAATTACGGAATTAAAGGCACAGGCTCAAACCGTTAACCCAGCCAAACTCAAAAAGGAAGTGGACGGGCTTAGAACTGTCCAGAAACGACACGACCCAGGCACAGTCAAAATTCTGAGGGAGCACGCGTTAGCAAGTACAACCAAACGGACCTTGGAAAAAGAAAAAGTGAAGGCTAAAGAGCAGCTCGACAAATACAGCGATACGGTCTTGAAGGATTGCGAGGCTCGGATTAACCAGTTGTTGGGGATGTTCGGTGCCGGGTTTCGCATAGGAAGCACAAAGCGGAGCTACGTCGGTGCCAGGGTGAGTTCGACATATCAGATCGTGATAAATGGTCAGCCAGTCGAACTTGGTGATTCTGCAACTCCCATCCAGGTCGCGTCGTTTCGGAATACGCTAAGCGCGGGCGACAAAAGCACTCTTGCATTGGCGTTTTTTATCGTGCAAGCGGAACGGGACCCGAATATTGGAAGCAAAACGCTCGTGCTTGATGATCCCTTCAACAGCCAGGATCGCTCACGGCGGGCATGCACACAAGAATTCCTTTGCAAACTTGCGAAAACCGCAAAACAGGTCATCGTCTTTTCTCATGATCCATATTTTCTGCGAAGCGTATGGGATGAAGCACCAAAGGAATCTCGCAGGGCGCTTCAATTAAGTCGGATGGGTAGTGGAACCGGGACTCTGTTACTAGAGTGGGATATTGAAAATGAAACTCGCGGCGAATACGCCAAGATTCACCGGGTGCTTTGGAAATATCTGTATGAAGGCATCGGCGATCACCGGTCCGTTGCACAGACCATTCGCCCATTGCTGGAGAAATATCTCCGCTTGAAATTACCAAACTCTTTCGGAGACAAGGAATGGTTGGGCGACTTCATCCAAAAGATCAGGGACGCTGGCCCGGCTGATCCTCTTGATGCTGGAAAAATAATCCTGACGGAGCTTGAGGCAATCAATAACTACTCAAAGAAATATCATCATGCTCAGAACGCGAACGCGGACACTGAGCAAATCGATGATGGCGAGCTTCAGGCTTTCGTTAAACGCACTCTCGACTTAGTAGGTGGATTCTAATGTGCCCACCCAGGAGTCTTAAGCCGCGATGGAAAAGCAGTTGCAGGGAGAAACACTGCCCGGCATGGAGACCTCGCGAGTGGCTTTTGCTGAAGGCGGCATTCGCTGAGCCAATCGGAAATTACTCCCCGACTGCCTTCTGGATGCGGTCTCGCACCAACCAGATGCCTTCCGCCCGGTGCGGCAGTAGGCCGCTGTCATTCGGGCCGAGACGCGAGGGATGGATAGGCAGCATGTCCTTATCCTCCACCTTCCCGACGAGCGCCCGGAGAGCAGACTGCATGGGTAGCGCATATTCAAAGACCTTGAAGATGATCTTGGCCTCGGCATCGTTTGCCTGACCGATCACCAAATCCACTCGTCTTCTACCCAGGCTAACCCCTTGGGTGACCGAGATGAAGAAGGTGTCTACATCCGGGTTCTTCTCGGCCAGGAGTTTGAAAGCAGGCGCCTGGTTTGTAAGCGCATATACGACCCTCTTTTCGATTTCCGCCACCTTGCCTTTGCTCCGCATCTCCTGGCGGTCGAACAAGGGGCTGTGCACGGTCGTTTGCATCAAGGCATCGAAATATTCGCTGGGGTGTCGCTCTCTTTGAAACGCCGCTTCCGTCTGCCGAGCTTTGGCCTCTGACTCCGTTATTACCTTTTTGTATTCAGCCGCCAGTTGCTTGGCTCGTTCCAGGTCAGGCGAGATGGCAAGAGCGATTTCAACTTGCTCCAATGCGGCACGATAGTCACCCACTGAGGCCCTGGCCACCGCGCTCTCCAGAGCTTCGCTCACCTTTGCCTGTCGCAACAAGGTTGTGGCTCGTTCATCCCCCTGCGTATGTTGCAACGCCTCCGTCAAAGCGATCACCGCGGCGTGATATTGATGGCTCTTGAGGGCGTTCTCTCCCCGGGCCAGTGCACTCGCGAACGTGCTGTTCACAAGATTCGTGTGGACGGAATTGGTCTCGTTGGCGCGAACCTCTAGCAAGACCTGCACTGGTTCGTATTCGGCCCGATGCAACGCAAACTGCCATATGCCCGGCGGCAACTCAGCTAGCGTACGCGGGGTCCAACCCAATTCGGTTCCATCACCTGTGGTCACCATGGCGCCAGGCGGTTCGGTTTCGATCACGGCCGCTCCATAAACGAATTCAACCCGAACTGAATTCGTCCCTCCAGCCTTTATAACCACCATCTCCTCCCGTCGGTTCCGATGATGCTCTGCAACGAGTTTGTATGTCCCTGCCGGCACTCCCGCTATCGTCGCAGGAAAGTCGTCTTCGATTACTCCCTTGTCCGGCCCAATCAACCTGAACATCGCTTGAGAGCGGTTGCAGGAAAGCTCGACGTCTCCCAGGTTTGGCGCAATCCGCACCGTGCTCGTAGCGCCAGCAGTAACCGTGACCTGCTTGTCCTCCCTCCAATGCCCGTAATGCGCCTCGATCAAATACGCGTCCGTCGGCACGGAAGACGTTAGGCCGGTGCTGTTCGTCAACGTTGTCGAAAACTCCGGGCCGCGGATGGTGACCAGCTTGGCAGGAGGACGCACGTCAATTGACAGGACACCCGTGCCGCGTGTAAGCGCAATGTCACCCAGGTTGTGCTCCCCATACCAGATGAACATGTTCGTCGAAAACGACACCGCCTTTGGATGTGAGAGAGAAAAGCTATGCCGGCCAATAGCGATCCGGGAGCCGCTTACCACAGGCTTGCCGTCCAGTTTTGCGGATGCCTCGAAGGCAACAGGACGGCCTTGAAGCGAAGCCGAGAAAGTGAGCGAAGTGCGCTCGCTCAACCGCTGGTGCGTGTGGATCAGGAACAACACGAGGACGAGAAGCAGCCACCACAGCAATGGACGCAACGCCCGCAGCCAATGGCGTCTTTTCCTTTGAGAAGTGGGCTTTGGTTCATCCATAGATTCGCCTCAAGTAAGCATTAAACCAAACCTCATAGCGCCCAGAGAATAATACGTGCCCGTGCCTGCTTTGGCGTTGACTTGTGAGGACCCCGGACACCATAATCAAGCGATATTAAGTATGGCGACATTTGGAAGCAAGCCAAAAGAAAAAGGGGCATTTCTGCGAAAGTGCCTCGATTTCGTTTTCGGGTTCGAGAATAAAAAGGGGGAAATCCTGGATTCCTGGATCGTTTTCGCCGACGGCTTCAATTTTCCGCCGCAGGATTTCTATGCCGCCATTGAGAACGAGATGACTGCCCGAAAAATTCCAGGTATGAAAATCTCACGGGAGGAATTCAGCGAGGGCGGATTGTTGTCCGACAAACGGATCTACTTACGCCTCTTCCGTGAGCGTCTGGCGCTTTACACCTGCGCTGCACCTTTCGGAACCGGGTATTTCTTTTCCTTCCGTGCCATCTATGTTCCGGCCCTGGTTCGGCTTTGGCACATTCTGGCATTGTGGGTTTTGTTTGGAGTGATTGGCGGTCTTCTCATCGCACTGCTGGGGTTTACATTTGCTGGTGTGGCTTTTATCACCCTCCTCTTCGCCATCGCCGCCGTCTTCCGGAATGCCACCGCAGCCGGCGTGGGCGATCTCGACACCCTGCTCCTCAAAATTCCCATCGTTTCCACCGTTTACGAAAACTGGTTCCGGGAAGATACCTTCTATCGCATTGATACGAGGTCCATGTATTTGCAAACCCTGCCCGAGATCGTGAGGAGTCTTGCCGAAGACGTTACGGCGGCGAAAGGTGTCAAGTTGTTTCCGCAGCATGGACGCTTACCGGTCATGGGCGTGCTTAGCAAAGCCCCGCCCTCGATCCAGCCGCATCAGTGATCTTCCATGCCCTCGGTTCATGAACAATTAACCGAGCAGTTTCGGGAATGGGAAATACGCGGACGCGGCTGGCAGGTCTTTGCCGAGCCGGTATATCCCGAACCGCCTTTCGTCACTTTTCACGGTCACTACCTGCCCGATACGCCAGTTGTTGACGACGGTCGCAGGGCAACGCTTCTCAGTTCCTTCGTTCGTAAACTCAGCCAAACCATCAGCACCGAACGACCGGCTCCGCCTATCATTGCCGAACCGGAAGAAGAACCCGAACCTGTGCCCCTTAGCCGGGGACCCCTCACGGAACTCCAGACTTCCCTGCCGTCCAAGCTCGATATTGGAGCAGAAAGTTGCGTGCAGTTTCTTCGCAATCTGGCCCTTTGCCGGGAGCCGATTGCCTTTGAGCTCGTCGGCACGGCAGGGCGAGTAAACGTCCAGTTTTCGGCCAGCGAGGAGGATGCACCGCACGTGCGCCGCCAGTTGCAGGCGTATTTCCCCGAAGCCGTCTTTCGGCCATGTGAAAGCTCCTTGGAACGGGCGTGGAATGATTGCGAAGGAGATGACGCGCTCGTGGTTGAGTTTGGCCTCGCACGCGAGTTCATGTTCACGCTCGCAAGCGGCAAGCTCGATCCATTCATCGGGATCGTGGGCGCCTTGTCGGAATTGGAGCCGCATGAGCTGGGATTGTTCCAGGTCATCTTTCAACCAGTGCAGGAACCCTGGGCGGAGAGCATCCTGCGTTCCGTCACCGACGACGAAGGCAAACCCTTTTTCGTCAACGAGCCCAAGCTCGCGAGTGCGGCCGAGAATAAAGTGGCATGCCCGCTCTACGCGGCCGTCGTGCGCATTGCCACCAAAGCCGATACATTTGAACGGGCCTTGGGGATAGCCCGTGACCTAGCCAGTTCACTCAGGACGTTTGCGAAGCCGCAGGGCAACGAACTAATTCCCCTTGCGAATGACAAATATTCCTTTGACGAGCACGTTCACGACGTGCTTCGTCGCCAATCCCGGCGCTCAGGGATGCTCCTAAACAGCGATGAACTCATCGGCTTCGTTCACCTGCCATCGAGCGCAGTGCGCTCACCAGCCTTGGAGCGCGAGACTGGCAAAACCAAAGTCGCTCCGGCGATTGCCCGCAATGCCACCGGTTTGCTGCTTGGCACCAACATCCATATTGGCGAATCCGTTCCCGTCCGTCTGAGCCCGGAACAGCGGGTGCGTCATACGCATGTGATCGGCGCCTCGGGCACGGGAAAATCTACACTGCTCTTTAATCTCATCCGACAGGACATTGAAACCGGTGAAGGCGTGGCGGTGCTCGACCCGCACGGTGATTTGGTGGACAAGGTGTTAGGGGTAATTCCAAAGGACCGGGTGAACGACGTGATTCTGGTTGATCCTTCGGATACCGAATACCCGATCGGGTTCAACATCCTCTCCGCGCATTCCGAACTGGAAAAGAACCTCTTGGCTTCCGACCTGGTGTCCGTGTTCCGGCGGTTAAGCACGTCCTGGGGCGATCAGATGGATATTGTCTTCCGGAACGCCATTCTGGCCTTTCTGGAAAGCAACACCGGCGGCACGTTGTTGGATCTGCGCCGGTTTCTGATTGAACCCATCTTCCGCAACCAGTTTCTGGCCACCGTCGGTGACTCGGAAGTGGTGTATTACTGGCAGAAGGTCTTCCCGCACTTAACCGGCAGCAAATCCATCGGGCCGGTGTTGACCCGGCTCCAGACGTTGCTCAGCCAGAAATCCATCCGGCTAATGGTCTCGCAGCCGGAGAACCGGCTGGACTTTGCCGAGATCATGGACGGCGGCAAAATCTTTTTGGCCAAGCTGCCCCAGGGACTGATGGGCGCGGAAGACTCATATCTCTTCGGCACGCTCCTTATCTCCAAGTTCCAGCAACTGGCGATGAGCCGGCAGGCACAGGCGATGTCTTTGCGCCGGGACTTCTGGCTCTACATCGACGAGTTCGACAACTTCATCACGCCCTCGATGGCCGAGATTCTGAAAGGGGCGCGCAAGTATCGTTTGGGTCTCACCCTGGCGCATCACGAATTGCACCAGTTACAGCGCAACGCGGACGTAGCCAGTGCGGTTATGTCCCACCCTGCCACCCGGATTGTTTTCCGTGTCGGCGACGAGGATGCCAAGAAGCTCGCCGAAGGGTTCTCCTTCTTTGCCGCGCAGGATTTGAAAAACCTGGAAGTCGGCCAGGCCATTGCCCGCGTTGAACGAAGCGATTTTGATTTTAACCTCGCCGTTCCCCTGCCGCAGGCAGTGGATGAAGCAGAAGCAGGGAGACGACGGCAGGAAGTGGTAACGGCTTCGAGGGGAAAATATGGCACGCCCCGAACACAGATCGAGGCGGCGTTACGGCAGTCAACCGAGCAGCCGGTCGAGAAGGTTGTTCCGAAACCGGCGGTGGCAAAAGAAGAACCGCCGGCAACTCAACCTGCGGTCGCAGAGATTGTCGTTCCCGCTCCGAAGCCAGCGGCTCCGCCGGCCAGCGCAGAAAAACCACTGCCGCCGGTTTTACCATCGCAACCAACCGCACCGGTTCTTCCAACGATACGACCTCCTCCGGCTGACCTGGGCAAAGGCGGAGCACAGCATAAGGCAATTCAACAGCGGATCAAACAAGCGGCGGAAAAGGTCGGCTTCCGGGCGACGATCGAGAAACCCACTCCCGATGGTCAAGGCAGCGTGGACCTTTACTTGGAACGGGCGGACACGGTTATTGCCTGCGAGATTTCGGTTACTACCACGGTTGACCATGAAGTCGGCAATGTCCGGAAGTGCCTCAAGGCCGGTTTCTTCAAGGTGGTAGTAATTGGTCTCACCGAGGGACACCTGCAAAAGATGGCCCGGGCGGTAGCGGAAAGTCTCGGGCCGGAAGCAGCCAGCCTGGTCGAGTATTTCCGGCCCGATCAATTCATTGCTCACTTGGAAGCGTTGCCGGTGTCGCCGAAACCGGAAGTGCCGGAGATCCGGCGGGGTTACAAAATCAAGCGCACGGTCCGGGAACTCACGCCGGAAGAACAGAAGCAGCGGGAAGAGGCCGCAATCCGGTCGATTGCGGAGGCGATGCGCTCGAAGCAACCGTCGCCGACTTCCTCTACGTAACGTGTCTAAGTCAACCGTCATCGCCGGTCCTGTCGGCGCGCTGGCGACTCGAAAAGTGCACTTGCCACGCGCTCTCCCGGCGCACAGCCCAGCCACTCTCGTGCGGAACAGCATGGATGCCTGAGCGCGACGGCCATGCCCTGGTCGGTGATGAAGCAGTGGACGGAGTGGAAGGCGGTGGCGGCCCCCGCCCTCAGCAGGTCGAGGATCTCCCCAGATGGCACTTGGAGGGAATGCCACGTCGGATATCATATTCTGATCCGGCGCAATGCGCTTCATACGCCTGACGGGAGGGTATCGTTTGCACCTGAGGCGCGCGAGCGGCAATCTCGCCCTGTCAGGAGGCACTCCCGCTAACTTCTTTCAAAAACTCATCTATCGTCGTTCCTGCTCGGCCAAGTGCCGCTTGAACGCGCTCCATGGACATCCCCAGGTGGTATCGGTGTTGCTTGTCCCGCGCGATCCATTCCTCGCTCAGCACATTCCCTTTCACAAGCTTCGGCACAGTATTCCTCACGAACGTTTCCGCCCCGGGTCCCATCTTCCGTAAGACCACGTTTTCGTTTTTGTGCGTCCGGAACTGGAAACACCTTACAAGCCGCCGGAATAGCTTCACGTCTGGATCCTCTTTCCGCTCCATCATCCCCTGAGGCACTGCGGGCTTTGTCGGCACTGTGAAACCTGCTTGCCGTAGCAACGTGGGAAAAGCTCCTGGGTTAAACACGGCCTCTCCCCTACCCGGCAGCACGACGCTCCCAATATCTGCGCCCACCATGGTGGTCCCGCTTATTTTGGCGCTGGCATGAAGGTCCAACCGCTCAAACCGGCAGTTTTCAAAGCTGCAATCCTTCAATACCGTGTTCTCTCGAGACGTGGCGCCAAAGGAGCAACCTGCGAAAGTGATTTCTGACAGATGCAGATCCCCTAACGCGTTGGTTCCGAAACCAAGTCCGCCAAGGCGGACCGGCTCGCCTTGCACGTCTTGCAGCATCTTGTTCATCATCCGCGCCGCGTTCTCTTGTGTAAACGACGATGGTCCGTCCATCAGGGCCATCTCTTGGAGGAATTCAGTCGCGCCTATCATGCTGGCGCCCTTTGTCCGTCGCACCACCGAAATCGCGGCCTCGGTCGCCTGCGCTGGCAAGTTCCCCTTCCTCAGAAGCCCCAGCACCTCCGACTTCTGCTTCGCTGTTCCTTCTGCGCAGAGCCGTCCAATCGCCTCGCCTAGGAAGAAGTTTTTGAATTCTTCGTGGTCGAAGGAGAATGTCGGCTGTGTTCCGCCTGCGCCCACAATCAATGCGTGTTGTTTCGTCCGCTCTTTGATTTGGAATGCAACTGCGGGCGGCAAGCGCCGCGCGTCGCAGAACAGATCTGCGAGTAGATCCAGCACCTCCGCTTTCACGCTGTCCGTCGAGAGCATCCACATCTCCTGCGCGATCGCCGACAGCAGGTCGAAATGGTCTTTTCCACTGAACAGCGGCTTTGCCGCCTCGCCTGACGTATCAATCCACTTCTCCTTCGCTTCCCGCTCGATGATGGCGTTCACAAACACCGCAAAGTACTCGTTTGGCGAGTTCCCGATCTGCTTCAACAGCTCATTCAGGTTCTTCACGCTGTCGGCCACGTCCCATTTTTTGGCCATTGCGTAAACCCCACACCACATGCGCAACGTTTCCAGGTGTGCTCGCATGGCGGGTGAAATTTCTTCCAACTCCGCGTTGGCCTCTTGCCAGTTGCCCAGGCCCACCAGCCTTGGGCGTGTTCAAGGTGTCTGCGGTCTGTGGCTTTCACGCTGTCAGCCGAAAGCCTCTTGCAGAACGGTTTTTGCGAAAGCCGCAACCTCTCGCTCTTTGGACTCTCGCGGCCCTGCTACGTTAAGCGCGCAAATGTTGTGCGCCTGAATAAACCGCAGCAACTCTTGGTCTGGAAACGCTGGCCCACCGTCCCGCGAAATGTGGAGGACTGGTTTGCCGTGCTTGTAGGCAAGGGAAACAGTCTTCTTTGAACCGCCAGACAAGACTGCCCCGATGGAAAAAACCACCGTCCCGTCACTGTCCCACACGTTCCATTCTGTCCGCTGCGGATAGCTGCTGCTTGGAGTCTCTCGCAACTGATAGCGCGAGGCGATGGGTCCATCCTCGGCCAGCCTGCCTTTCGGGCACCAGCCCCCGTGCGGAATGCCTCGCTCAATGGCATAATCAAGGGCAGCCCGGTCAGCGCCAGTCTGGCCACCCGAAACGATTCTCAGGCTCACTTGTCCAGAAACACCGCTACCGCCCCCGCTTCCCCGCCCTCAAGGGGCTTGCGCCCACGGATAAACCACTCTGCCACAAGACGCCTACCAGGGTCGCACGCCGTTTCCTGCCAAGATTCACGCGCCGAGTCTGCCAGACTGTGGGGGGCGGTCTTCGGATAAAATTGACCTCGGTTAGCCTCGCCTTCGCTGCTTCATAATTCTGCGTTCGATTTGGTCTGCGAGTTGCCTCGCCAACGCCTGAATCACGGCAAGAGGGATAGGCTCAACACGTCGAAAATAGGGTCTTAGTAGCGTTTTCAATTCCCGCAATAATTGTTGTTTTTCCGTCTTCGTCATAGTGTTAGTTCATCATGTTTCGGGAAGGCGTGAGGCGTCTCACTTCGTCCTGTTCCGCACCATCACCCATACAACCAAGCCAAGCATCACCACAAACCCGACAAGAACGGCAAACGCCATGACGGTTGACATCATGGTGCTTGTCATTTCATTCGGGCTTTTCCCTTTCAGCATTTGCGGAAAGACTTGCACCACGCCAAGCAGCAGGAGCAGCAGCACGATTGCCCCCACTCCTCGCACAATGGCTTCCGCACGGTCAGCGTCTTTTCGTCTCCCCATAATGAGCGCATCTTGGCACCCCAGCGCCCGCCGTCAAGCGTTCACTTGTCGCAAAACGCGGCTGCCGCTTAAACCAATTGTCCCCAAACACCGCTACCGCCCCCGCCTCCCCGCCCTCAAGAGGCTTGCGCCGCCCTATGAACCTCGCTGCCACAAGCACCGCACACAGGACGCCTACCAGAATCGCAAGCTGTTTCCTGCTCAGGTTCACACGCCAAGTCTGCCAGCCTACGGAGTGGGGTCCAAGAGTGAATTTCACGGCTAGTCTGCGTTGTCCAGAGCTACAAAAACCGCAGTTAGGCCCAAAGCACAGGACACCAACGCAACGTAAATCGAAGGCGTGGAGAGCGAGCCGAGGTTGAGCAGTTCAACAACTTTGTCGCAACAAAGCTTCAGGAAGATTGAAGCTGCGATACTCGCAAGGAATGCGACCCTTCGGGCACGATTGGCCTTTTTCGGTCTTGCTGCCATATCACATGGCATCATCCGATAACAGCAAGATTCGTGCAACAGATTCTTAGCCACAGCTTATTCACCAATGCCCTGCCGTGAACAGATTGTGAACAAGTCAAATCGCTCTGTATTTACGCCAAGATTCGCGTGTTTCTTGCGGAGTTATTCACAAACGGCATCCCGAGGGCGCTTTTTTGGTGAACAACTTTCTTGCCTCTGATTGCGCCATCCCTACGCTATTGCTTGACGAATGCCAGCAAGCCCCGTGAAGGCGGGGAATACGGGGCGAAATCAGAATGGCAATTTGCCGTTGGTCTGCGCTCACGTTTTCTGTGGGGCAAGCCATGCTAAAAGCCCGACAAAATCAGGCTAAAGATAGTTGAAAAAAGCTTTGGGTGTTTTGTTGACAACAATCACGATCAATGTGTCACCGAACCCGGCGTTGACTTCCACCTCAACCGGATACGCTTCGATACCGTTGACGGTGGCAGAACAAACCTTGGCCAACATGGCTTTGATATGAGCGAGACAGGCGCAAAGGGCAATTGCTTTTTTGATCGAAGGGAACAGGGGCCGGATATTAAAGAGGCAACGCCGGTGGGTTCGTTGCCTTTCATGTCTTGGAGAGTCACTTTCCCGCTCCGTTGAACGGATTGTAACCCAGGTAGCTGATGATCTGGTCGTGATGCGGCGCTGTCGGGAAGACCTTGTCGCATTCCCAACGGCTGAGCGAAACCGTGGTAACCCCCAATCTGCGGGCCGCTTCCGGCTGGTAAATTTTGAGCTGGAACCGGCGCCGGCGGAGATGACCACCCATAGTGGTTGGCTCTTTGGGGATGGGTATGCCACGATGGCGGGATGGTAGATACTTGGCACGTGACACGCGTATAGTCCGTTCATAAAGCGGCAACATCGCGCACGCCTGACGGCAAGATGCCCAGCGAGTCGCGCAGCTCGCCACGCGAGATCCAGAATTACCTCGGGCGCATCTCCGGTCCGCTGCTGGACCGGATTGACCTGCACGTCGAGGTGCCGCCAGTCAAGTTCCGGGAGATCACCAGCGAGCGCACCGGCGAACCCTCGGCGCAGATTCGGGAGCGGGTCGTCGCGGCCCGCCAGCGCCAGCAGGCGCGATTCGCCGACCGGCCGAAGATCACCTGCAACGCCCGCATGGGCAGCCGCGAGTTGAAGCGTTTCTGCTCCCTCGACGAGCCCACCCTGGAGCTGCTCAAGTTCGCCATGAGCGATCTGAACCTGAGCGCCCGTGCCTACGACCGCATCCTCAAGGTCGCCCGCACCATCGCCGACTTGGTGGACGCGGACGCCATCGCCGGCGAACACATCTCGGAGGCCATCCAATACCGCTCGCTCGACCGGCAGTTGTGGACGTGAGTGCGTCTGCGCGACCGGGCAGTTAGGATTCTTCTTCACCCGGCGAGGCGCTTCGCCTCAGCCAAACCATCAGGATTCCCACGTCCGCCGGCGACACGCCTGAAATGCGAGAGGCCTGCCCAAGCGTTGCCGGCCGAATCTTGGTGAGCTTCTGGCGCGCCTCGAGCCGCAAGCTCGGGACCGTAGCGTAATCAAAGCCGTGGGGAATCTGTTTGTCCTCGAGGTTCTTGAGCTTGGAAATCTCGTTAGCCTGCCGGGCGATGTAACCGGCGTACTTGACAGCCACCTCCACCTGTGAGATTACATCTTCTGATAGTGAGTTATTTATTGGCTTAAGATCAGTATAGCTAATGTTAGGCCTGCGGAGGAGTTGTGCCAGTGTGCTGGTGCCGCAGCGCGTCGTCTCGAGCCGGGCAAGCTCCGTCTCAATGGCGGTCTCTTTGCGCTTCCATTGCTGATAATGTCTCAGCGGGAGCAGCCGGACGTCATAGCCAAGCTGGCACAGCCGCCGATCAGCGTTGTCCTGGCGCAACAGGAGCCGATATTCTGCGCGAGAGGTGAACATACGGTACGGCTCGAATGTTCCCTTGGTTACCAGATCATCAATCAAGACCCCGATGTAGGCCTGATCTCTCCTCAGGACGACTGGCTCTAGATTATCCACTCGACGCGCCGCATTAATACCAGCCATAAGTCCCTGAGCCGCAGCCTCTTCATATCCTGATGTGCCATTAATCTGCCCAGCCAGATACAGATTGGCGCAGACCTTGGTCTCTAGCGATGGATACAGTTGGGTCGGGAAGGCGAAATCGTATTCAACCGCATAGGCCGGCCGAAGAATCTCGGCGTTCTCACAGCCGATAATCGTCCGCACGAGTTCAATCTGCACCTCGAAGGGAAGCGAGGTTGAGAAGCCATTAACATACACCTCGTCGGTGTTGATTCCCTCAGGCTCCAGGAATATCTGGTGATGCGGCTTATGCGAGAACCTCACGATCTTATCTTCAATTGACGGGCAGTACCTTGGCCCAATGCCTTTTATCGCGCCAGCGTACAACGGGGATTTGTGCAAGTTGGCACGAATCAAATGGGCGGTTTCATCCGTGGTTGATGTGATATGGCATGGCAACTGTCCGTTGATACGTTCCAGGATAGACCCGGGAGGGTACCTGCGGCGTGGCTCTTCCGGATCGGAGTCCGATCCATTAGAATGTTCCACGTGGAACACACCCCGTGTGCCGGAGGCGCAATGTTCCACGTGGAACAAATCGTCCTTCCAGTGGGTAAAGTATGGGATCGGGTCATCACCTGGCTGTGGCTCCGTCTTTGAGAAGTCAATTGAGCGACGTAACAGCCTGGGCGGAGTGCCAGTCTTTAGCCGTCCCAGTTCTAATCCTAGCTCTTGAAGCGAGGCGGACAGGCCGGTTGCGGAAGCCTCACCAGATCGTCCTCCCGCTTGTTGATTCTCTCCGATGTGCATCAACCCTCGCAGGAAGGTGCCAGTGGTGATGATGACGGTCTTACCAAGGTATCGGACCCCCAAGGTAGTCTCCACGCCCAGTATTCTCCCGTCCTTGTGCTTCAACCTCAAGGCCTGGTCTTGGCGAAGATCTAGATTCGGCTCTCGCTCGCAAACCCATTTCATCCGGAACTGGTAGGCCTTCTTGTCGCACTGTGCGCGCGGTGCCCAAACGGCAGGGCCTTTCTTTGTGTTGAGCATCCTGAACTGTAGTCCGCTAAGATCTGTCGTCTTTGCCATTTCTCCTCCCATAGCGTCAACTTCCCGCGCAAGGTGCCCTTTTGCCAATCCGCCGATCGCTGGGTTGCAGGACATCTGCCCGATCGTGTCTGGGTTGATCGTAAGCAGAAGTGTCTGGCATCCGATTCTCGCTGCCGCGAGCGCGGCCTCGATGCCGGCATGCCCGGCACCGACGACAATCACATCGTATTCCTTTGGGTATGCGAACATACGTGCGGTGGCTCAGGATATGATAGACCGAACAGGCCAATCTTATATGTAAGTTGTTTATAGTAAGTATGTTATGTGACTACATGGCATCTTGCATAGTCATGTCGGTCCTTAAGTGTTACTTGAGCCAAAACGAGAGCGAGCAATGAACGCGACTACTTGGAGATTCTGCCCTATAAACCATTTCGTTATCGTTAGCTATATGCAAATCACCATTATGTATATCGTTACCGACTTCAAGTAGGATCTGTTGATCTGCCCTTTAGTGTCAGAATCCAAGATGAGGCAGTAGTCGTGGTCGCTACCCGCGATCTGGAATTTCATCCGGCTGATTTTCTGTTTATGTGCACTCTATGGCGCTTGATGACTCGGATTCTGACAATAGCCAGGCTTTACGTCGGCGACCGCTCGAAAGTTATCTACGGTGTGTATACGGTGTGCATACGGTGAGTGTCCGGCGTGACTCCGCTGAGTGCCGCTGAATTGGGACTGGCAGCGGAGGCCGAATCTGAGTTACGTTCCGAAGCGGTTAACTGCATCTTGTGGTGTGCCATCCGCTTTCCAGTACACGGGCACCAACCATCCGCCCCACCCCCAAGCCATGAACAGACTTTGCGAGTGAGCCAGCCAAGCCGCTGTGCCACATCCTGGCACGGATTCGTCCAAGGAGTCGTTGTTCTGGCCGAAAGTTGACTGCTGTCATGCCGCGGAATCTAACCGAATTCAGGGCCGAAGGCAACGGCTGCTGCGTTCCAGTCAAAGCGAGACCCAGGCGCGGGAGTCACTCCCTCGACGCGTGGCAGCGCGAAATCCCCGCCACTGTACGCAAGTCAGGCTCCTTGATGAGCGCGTCTAACCTATTGTGGCCAAGCGACTAACGACTTCCTAGCTACCGCACCCAAGCGCGCGATGCCTGTCCGAACGCTGGCTTCCTTGGCCCCGCCGAAGCTCAGCCGCATTTCATGGTTCGGCTTGCGGCGCGTGGGATCGTCGGCGTAACACAGTTCGCCCGGCACGTAGAGGACACCTCTGGCGAGCACCTTCTGAAAGAACTTCGACTTCGAGCCCGAACTGACGTGCTGCGGCAGACGGGCCCAAAAGTAGAGGCCGCCATCGGGTTCCCACCACTCCACCTCGGAGGGGAAATGGTCCGCCAAGGCCTTCCGCATGACCTCCGCCTTGCCCGCGTACCGCGCTCTCAACGCGATCAGGTGCTTTTCGTAGCACCCTGAAGACAGGGCGCGGGCGAGCAGTTGCTGCAGCAGGTTCGACGAGCCGAAGTCGTGATTGCCTTTAATGCGCAGGACAGTGGTCAATACCGGCTCCGGCATGAGGCCGAAGCCCACCCGAGCGCCCGTCGCAAAGGGCTTGCTGTAGGTTCCGCTGTAAATCACCCGATCACGGCCACCCTTGACAGCCAGGGCCGATTTCACCGCATCTCCCTGAAAGCGCAACTCACGGTACGCGGCGTCTTCGATCAGGTAAATCGGATGGCCTGCCGCCCGTTCGTATTGCTCCAGCAACTTCAGCGCGCCGGCCTTCTTGGCGAAGCTTGTCGTGAGGCCCGTTGGGTTCTGGTAATAGGTGATCAGGTAGAGGACCTTCACGCGGCGCAATTCGCCGCTTTGCTTCAGAGCTCTGAGCACGGCTTCCAGGTGGCCAAGGTCCAGTCCGTCTTTTTCCATCCGGACACTTCTCGCCCGCACACCGTGACTCTGCAGGATGCCGAGATAGACAAAATAGCTCGGGTCTTCCACCAGCACGATGTCGCCCGGATCGCACAGCGCCTCAGTGACCATATACAGCATCTGCTGCGATCCGTTGGTGATGATCATGCGGTCGGGGGAATAGGCTCGCCCGGCGCTCCGTTGGGCGTCAAGCGACCGCAGCCGGCGCGCGGTGAGATCGCGTAGCGTCGCGTCGCCCGCGGTCGTGCCGTACTGGAGGGCAGACTGACCGCTCCTGGGAGAACCCAGAATCTCCTCCAGCAGACATCGCACATCCTGCACGGGCAGGCTCTCGTTATCGGTGAAACCCGCGGCCAGGGAAATCAGTTGCGGTCGCGCCAGCGCGGAAGCCATCAGCCAGGAAATCGGTGGTTCTTCGGTGCGGCGACCCAATTCGGATAGGAGGTGTGCTTTCATTCGTCTCGAACCCCGACCAGTTGGCCGGTTCCGGCGACGCTAATCAAGCACATTCCGCGCTTCGTCGGACGAATCCACCGTCACTCGCGCGGCTTCGACCATGTCGAGCAGCTTCTCCAGGCCGCTGATGAAGTGCCGCCGGTTCGCCAGCGGCTCGTTGTGGCCGCGCGTGAGTTCCCAGAACAGCTTGGGCTCATTCGCCACCGCGAAGTTTCTCTGGCCGTGACGGAAGGGGATGATTTCATCCGCGCGGCTGTGCATCACGAGGACCGGCAGCTTCAGGCGCGGCAGTTTGCTGTGCGTGTCGTAGCGGATCGTCGCGAGCCAGCGCACCGGCAGCCAGGGGAACAGGTCCGCGCCGATGTCCGGGATGCTGGTGAAGGTGCTCTGCAAGACCAACGCGCCCACCGGCTCGCGCACCGCCAGTTCTGCGGCAATCCCGCCGCCCAGCGACTCGCCAAAGGCGATGATGTTCGTGCCGGCAAAGCCCCGCCCGCACAGCCAACGATAGGCGGCTTGCGCGTCAAGATACGTCCCCTCTTCACTCGGCCAACCTCGGCTCTTTCCGTAGCCGCGGTAATCGAACACAAACACGCCAGCGCCCGTCGCCAGCAACGCGGCGCAGGTTTCGAGCCGGTCGCCGATGTTGCCGGCGTTGCCATGGCACACCAACACCACCAGCCGCGCGCGAGGTGAATTCGTATTCGCCGGGAAGAACCAGCCGTTTAGCTCGACGCCGTCGCCGGCCTTGAATATGACATCCTCGAACCTTCGGTCCAGCTCCGCACCGGTCGCCGTCAGGACCCGGTCCGGGTGATAGACCTGGCTATGTTCAAACCAACGCAGCATCAAGACAATCAGCAGACCCGCTCCCAGGAGCATAATCAATGTCTTTGCGAGCTTCGGCATCCGCTTCATGATTCCTCTCAGGGTGTCAGAGCGCCGAAGGGCTGGCGAGCGGATAGAACAAGGGGCGACGAGCCCACTCGACTGGTGACTTTCTGTCCACGTGTTCTATGATGCCGCCATGCGCGTTTTGATTGTGGGGTGCGGTTATGTCGGGCGGGCACTCGGGGCGGAGTTGGCCAAGCAAGGCCACCGGGTGGCCGGTGTGCGCCGAGGTTGGGGAAGTGAAGCCGGCAGACAATCGGCTGGGATTAAAGAGCTGGTGGCAGACATAACCCAACCTGGGCAGTTGATCCCGCTGCCGCGCGCTTGGGACTGGGTGGTCAACTGCGTGTCTTCGTCCGGGGGTGGTCCGGAAGATTATCGCCGGGTGTATTTGGAAGCCACGCGCAACTTGATCCAATGGCTCAGCGCGACTCCCCCGCGGAAGTTTGTTTATACCAGCAGCACCAGTGTCTATGGGCAGAACGACGGCTCACTCGTTACCGAAAGCTGTCCCACCGAACCGGAAGCCGAGACGGCGAGGATTCTGGTTGAAACCGAAAGAGTGCTGCTCGAGTCGGCGCGCCTGAGGAATTTCCCCGCGGTGATTCTGCGGGTGGCGGGCATCTATGGCCCCGGGCGCGGCTATTGGTTCAAGCAGTATCTAAAGGGTGCGGCCGTAATCGAGGGCAGGGGCGGACGGGTGCTGAACATGATCCACCGGGATGATGTGGCCGGCGCGATCATCGCCGCCTTGCAGCGCGGTTGCCCCGGTGAAGTCTATAATGCGGTGGACGACGAGCCGGTCACGCAGCTTGGTTTCTTTGAGTGGCTGTCCGGCGCGCTGGGCAAGGCCCTGCCGCCCTCGGTGCCGGAAGACGCAGGCGCGGCGCGGAATCGCGGGGTGTCCAACAAGCGGATCTCAAATCATCGCCTCAGGACGGAACTCGGCTGCCCACTCAAGTATCCCACCTTCCGTGAAGGTTACACCGCGGAGATCCTGCGGCTCAAAGCCGCGGGGGAGATGGAAGTTAATGATGTGGGCCGGGAGCGATGAGAAGATGAACCAGATCAACGATCACGGCCCGAATTGTGAGTTGCTCCGCCTGAGACAAATCATACTCTTGAGATCATGACACCCCACCATGAGAACCTGGCCTCGAGTCTCAGCCTCTGGGTCGCTTTGGCGCTGACGCTGTCGGCGCATTCACTCCCGGGCGCGGCGAGGAACGACGCGCGTGGCACAGGCCGTTTCGGCTATCCCCCCGTCCTGCCCGACGCGCGCGCTGAAACCTACAAGACCATCGGTCAGACCAACCTCCAGCTCTACATCTTCGCGCCCACCGACCACGCCGCCACGAATCGGCGCCCGGCCATCGTGTTCTTCTTCGGCGGCGGTTGGACCTCGGGATCGCCGCAGCAGTTCGCGCAGCAGTGCCGGTATTTTGCCTCGCGCGGCATGGTAGCGATCACCGCCGACTACCGCGTTGCCTCCCGGCATGGCGCCAAGCCGGCCCAGTGCGTCGCGGACGCCAAGTCCGCCATCCGTTGGGTGCGCAAGAACGCCGCGCGGCTGGGTGTTGACCCGAATCGCATCGTTGCCGCGGGCGGCTCGGCGGGCGGCCACCTCGCCGGCTGCATCGCCGTCATCCCGGGCCTCGATGAGCCCGGCGAGGACGCCTCCGTCAGCGCGGTTCCCAACGCGGCGGTGCTGTTCAATCCTGTGCTCGTGCTGGCGCCGTTAGAGGGGAACGACTCCGGCCGGCTGGCGTCGCGGCTCACCGTCGAGCGGCTGGGAGTCGAACCGCGGATGATCTCGCCCGCTCACCACGTCAAAGCGGGCGCTCCGTCTATCATTGTATTTCATGGGAAGGCCGACACGACCGTCCCGTTTTCCACGTCTGAGGCGTTCGCCGCAAAGATGAAGGCGGCCGGCAACCGGTGTGAACTTGTTGGCTTCGACGGCCAGGAACACGGCTTCTTTAATTATGGCCGCGAGGCCAATCGGTTCTTCCGGGAGACGCTGACGCAGGCCGACCAATTCCTGGCCTCACTCGGCTATCTGACCGGACCGCCGCGGGCGGAGCAGTTCCTCAAGCCCTAAACCGGATATGCGGCTCAGCCTGCTGGGATAGCCGGTTTGCCGTCCTGGCTTCCGGCATTATTGCTCGGACGGCGACAGAAAATACTGCGCCAAAGCCCGGGCCAGGTCGTGGCCGAACGCGCGGGCATTCTCAGCCGTAACGGTCGTCTCCCCGACGTTCGCATAGGGAATCTCGATGCTCGTGCCGACGCGAATGTTCGGCTGCACGGCGGCCCAGCGTCCGAAGCTGCGCGGCGGGCCTTCCAGAGTGTTCCAGGCCTGGCCGTAGGGCAGATTGTCCGCGGCACGATAACGGAGCGGTCCTCGCTGCACGGCCTCAAGCTCCTTCGCGAATTCCCCCACCCGCGCCCAATTCTCCGGCTCCGGGCCGCCGACGAAGTAAATGACTTCATTGTGCGTGCCGCGAATGTAGGGACAGTGCATATCCAGCGCGAAGGCGATTTTCCGCGAGCCAAGCCGTCCGCCCACCAGGTCGCGCACCGCCCGCACTGACGCATAAAGACTCTCGCCGTCATAATCGCGGTTATGGTCGTGGGGCTTGCGGTTCTTGCCCTGGTCGCCCTCCTCGACCCCGTCCTTGTCCATGAACGGCACCACAAAGAACTCCACCTGCTCGCGCAGCCTGCGCCCTTCCTCGGTGTCGAGCACCGCCTCCATCATGCCTTCGAGGCTGTAGCTGGCGGTCATTTCGCACGCATGATGGCGGCAGGTTACGAGCACGCAGTGTTTAGCCTTGCCGTCGAGCCGGCCCAGTCGCAGCAGTTCCACCCGGCGTCCTTTGGCTGTTTTGCAGAGTGTCTCGAGCTTCAGATTGCGGCTGCGCCGATGGCGTTTCAGGAAGTCCTTGAGATTGCTCTCGAGGTAGGGAATGGCGAAAGAAAGCCGCGCGTCGCGCACCCCGCGAGGGAATGCGCAGGCGAAGGTCTTTCCCTTCACCGCATTGGTGCCCAGCCACGACCAGGACTTGCCGCCGTCCAGGCTGAGCGCCGGACCCCGCGTGCCGATGGGATTGGACTCCGTGAAACAGAAGTCCAGTGTCCGCCCCGCCGCATTGCGCACCCGGAAGCACCAGTAAAACCAGTTGCCCGCCGTGTCGCGCAGGTCCTGATGCAGCGTCACCGTGTCGCCCACGATCGAATCCACCACGATATTGCCGCCGGGAAAATCGGCATCCACGCGAACCGGCGTCTTGAACGGCTCACTGCGTTCGCTGGCGCCGATCGCGCCGGCGGACGCGACCAGGCCGGCAGCGAGAACCACGATCAGCCCCAACGAATTGCTCGCGATGTGTGCCATATCCAATCGGATGGAAACGATTCCCCGGCATCTTGAATAGATCCTGCGGCCGAGGCAAGCACCCGGACGCGAGGGCGTGAGAAGATTCCCCTTGCCGCACCATGGGAACGGGTCTTAGATGCAGGTTAAGAGACAGTGCCGGCGTTCGCCCGGTGGCGAAGGTTGGCGGTCCCCAAACTCAATGCAACGAATACGAAAGGCAGAATCTATGAAACGGATGACTTTATTTAGCCTCGTCACCTTGACGGCGGCGTCCTTGATCGCAGCGGAATCGAGTCCCAGCGAAGCGGTCACGAATGCCGCGGCCAAGCTGGCGCAGCAAGCCAACTATAGCTGGAAAGCCACCACGACATTCGGGAACTTCACCGGCACCAGCGAAGGCAAAAGCCAAAAGGACGGGTTGCTGGCGCTCAGCATGATCTTCGGCGACAACACCACCGAAGCCTTTTTGAAGGACGGCCAAGGGGCGGTCAAGGCGGGCGACCAGGATTGGCAATCGCTGGCTGAGCTGGTTAGCGCCGCCGGCAGCGAGCCCGGGCGGCGCCAGTTCCTCCCGCGCTTCCTCCAGAACTTCAAGTCGCCGACGGTCGAAGCCTGCAATTTGGCCAGCAAGGCCGGGGAGCTCAAGCCGGACGGCGAGGCTTACGCGAGCGAGCTGACGGAAGCGGGCGCCAAGGAACTGCTCACCTTCGGCGGGCGCCGCGGCGGCAACGCTCCCGAGCCGAAGAACGCCAAGGGCTCGGTCAAGTTCTGGGTCAAGGATGGCCTGTTGGCCAAATACGAGCTCAAGCTCCAAGGCACCATGAACTTCAACAACGAAGACCGCGATGTGGGCCGCACGATGACGGTCGAAATCAAGGACGTCGGCACCACCAGGATAGACCTGCCCGAGGCCGCCAAGAAGAAGCTCGCCGCGGCCAGCCCCGGGGCGGCTAAGTAGGGAGCCAGAATCAGGACCACCGCGCTCGCCACTGGAGCGGGGGAATTGAATGCGCATATGCAGTGGCCCCGGAAGCCAAGCCATTCCTGAAGGCGGCCGCGGGGCAGGTGCCGACACGGCTGGCGCTCGAACTCGCGCTGTACGCGCCCGATATCGTCAGCTTCCAGGAGGCGCCGCCGTAACCGGTGGTGCAGAGCATCGCGTAGCAGCTTGGGATGAATTACACGTTCTTTCCCGGAGGCTGGCCCGGGGCGCGGGGCGATTGACTCCACGAGGAGCCTGCGTATGCTCCGACTCACCCCGCTGCGCCGTCGGCGGAAGAATATTGGATACGCGCTCCTGCCCGCGGATGGGAATCCCGGGTTGGAAGAACGAGACTGATTCGTGAAACCTGCGCCTTTTATGAAACAACGATTACTGACCTTCAGCGTGGCCGTGTTGGCCATCCTCCATTGGTTGACCATTCCGGCCCGCGGGGCGGCGGGCGTGCCGCTGCCCGAGCACCCGCGACCTGACTTCGAGCGGGCGGACTGGGTTTGCCTCAACGGCTCCTGGCAGTTCCGCTTTGACGCGCAGAACGCGGGCGAAGCGCAGGGCTGGGCGGCCGGCAAAGCCGAGTTCGCGGACACCATCACCGTTCCCTTTCCCTGGGGCTCGAAGCTGTCCGGCCTGACCAACCGGGCCGACATTGGCTGGTACCGGCGCACGATCCAGGTGCCCGCAGCGTGGCAGGGCCGGCGGGTGTTTCTGGTGGTGGGCGCCTGCGATTGGGTCACCAAGGGCTGGCTCGACGGCCAGGCGCTGGGCGAGCACCGCGGCGGCTACACGCCGTTCGAGTTTGAACTGACGCCCAACGTGAAGTGGGGCCAGGACCAACAGGTGGTCCTGCGCGTGGACGACACCCCGCATCCGTTCAAGCTCGAGGGCAAGCAGGGCTACGGCCCGGCCAAGGGCATCTGGCAGACCGTCTATCTCGAAGCCCGGCCCGCGTTGCACCTAACCTCGCTGCATTACCTGCCGGACATTGACGCCGGCAAGGTGACGGTGAAGGCCGCCTTCAACGACGCCGCGCGGCCGGGCGCAAATCTCGCGTTGCGCTTTAAGACCGGCGGTCTGCCGGAGGCGGCCCAGACCATCCCCGGCGGCGCCAGGGAAGTGCAATTCGAGGTGCCCATCCCCCAGCCGCACTTGTGGTCGCTGGACGATCCGTTTCTCTACGAGGTGGACGCCGTCCTGCGGGCCGGCGGGGCCGAGGATCGGGTGAGCACCTACTTCGGGATGCGCAGGATCGGCGTCGGCAAGCTGCCGGGAACCGACTTCCCCTACGTCACGCTGAACAACAAACCCATCTATCTCCAGATCACGCTTGACCAGTCCTACCACCCCGAGGGCTTCTACACCTTCCCCAGCGATGCCTTCATGCGCGATGAAATCCTGCGCTCGAAGCGGATCGGGCTTAACGCCAACCGCATTCACATCAAGGTCGAGGTGCCCCGCAAGCTCTACTGGGCCGACCGCCTGGGCCTGCTGATCATGGCCGACGTGCCCAACTTCTGGGGCGATCCGACCCCCGAAGCCCGGCGCGAAAGCGAGTTCGCCCTGCGCGGCATGCTGGCGCGCGACTTCAACCATCCCGCCATCTTCAGTTGGGTCACTTTCAACGAGACGTGGGGTCTCTTCACCCGGCAGGACAAGGACAAGAGAGCCTACCTGCCCGAAACCCAGGAGTGGGTGGTCAGCATGTACCGTCTGGCCAAACAGCTCGATCCTACCCGCCTTGTCGAGGACAACTCACCGTGCAATTACGACCATACCGAGACGGACATCAACACCTGGCACGATTACCTGCCCGGTTACGCCTGGCGCGCCCGGCTCGAGCAAATCGTGAAGGACACCTATCCCGGCTCGAAGTGGAATTTCATCGGCGGTCGCACCCAGGCCAACCAGCCCCTGTTCAACAGTGAATGCGGCAACGTCTGGGGCTACGAACGCAGCACCGGCGACGTGGACTGGAGCTGGGACTACCACATCATGATGAACGAGTTCCGCCGGCAGCCCAAGATCGGCGGCTGGCTCTACACCGAGCACCACGACGTCATCAACGAATGGAACGGCTACTACCGCTACGACCGCTCGGACAAGTTCACCGGCCTGGACGCCCTCGCGCCGGGCATGAGCCTGAATGACCTGCACAGCCCGTTCTATGTCTCCACCGGCGACCAGCTTTGCCGCGAGGTGAAGCCGGGCGAGGCTGTCACCGTGCCGCTGTTCGCCTCGTTCCTCACGGACCATTGCCCCGGCCGGCGCCTCGTGCTCCGCTCCGAACTCTATGGCTGGGACACGCTCGGCCGGCGCGAAACCTTCCGGCAGGCAAACCAGCCGGTCGCGTTCGAGCCCTGGATGGCCCGGGAACTCCCACCCCTCAAGACCATGATGCCCGCCAAGCCCTCCCTGGCCGTGCTGGCCCTCTCCCTCGAGACGGAAGCCGGCCTGGTGCTCCACCGCAACTTCACCACCTTCCTCGTTCAGGACGGCTTGTCGCCGCGGACGGAGGCGCTCGATTCCGGCGGCAGCCGCCTGCGCGTGGTCCGTTTCGCTCCGCAGACTTTCACCGACGCCAAGTGGTCCCTCAAACAATGGCAGGTGCTCGACGGCCTGAAGGTGAACGGCGCGGGCTACGGGCACTTCGAATACCGCCTGCCCTGGCCGGAAGGGCTCGCGCCGGATGCCCTCGCCGGCGCGTCGTTCCTTATGGAAGCCTCCGCCAAGCAGCTCCTCGGCAAGGACCGCGAGGGCGCCAATACCGACGAAGGCGACTTCATGCTCGGCCAGGGCACGCACGACCCCGGCCGGCTGCCCAACGCCTACCCCATGACCGACACCATCGCGTTCCCCAGCCAGGTGCGCGTGCGCGTCAACGGCTCCGTCGCGGGCACCTTCACCCTGCCGGACGACCCGGCCGACCACCGGGGCATCCTTTCCTGGCACGCGCAGCCTCACGACAAGAAGCTGCGCGAGGCCGGTTCCTACGGATATCTCGTGCAGGCGGCGCTCCCGGCCGAAGCCCTGCAGTCCGCCGCCAGGGCCAAAGAGATCGTGATTCGGCTCGAGGTTGACAACGCCCTGCCCGGCGGCCTGGCCATCTACGGCGAGCGGTTCGGCCGCTACCCGCTCGACCCCACGATCGTGTTCACCTTGAAATAACGCCGCGGCGGGCGATTTTCAGCGCGTGGCCGGGCCAGATGGGGACTTGCCGGGGAGGATCGCGAAGAGGTTTGCCACGGCGAAGATGCGAGCGGCCTCCAGCTCACCGAAGGCTGGTGGGCGGAGAGCTTTGGCGGGGAGGCCTCCCGCCTTCAGAGATGAACTCGACAACCGGGATTTCCCATTCCTGGACCGCGTAGTTTTCGCGTCGGTCGATTTCGGTGTCCTGGGCGGCGGTTCGGCGGATTAGGGCGAGGACCCGAACTTCACGGACGGCGAGAATTCGCTCGCGCCAGTCGTCCTCGGCCTTGCGTGAAAGCCGGGCCACGCATACGTTGGTTTTGTCGAGCAGGCCGATCCTGCCGTCTCTCATTGAGCGCAGGGACAGTATATCTCCGGGCCTCAGGCGCGCCAGTGCGCCATGGACGGGAGAGGGGGCAGGGTGCATCGCTGGGTAGCCGAGATGAATGTCCTCCAGGGCAAGGGTCTCGTAATTCAGTAGGGGGCAAGGTGCGACGTCTGCCGCTGGGACATACTCCTGCGCCAGAACGGCAACGCCGCCGAGGGAACCAGGCAACGATGGATGAATGTCCACCCGATCCAGTACCGCGAGGGTTTTCCTGGCACGGGTCATACCGACGTAGAAAGCACGCCTGGTTTCCTCAAGCTTTGCGGGGTTGCAGACCACCGGCCATGCACCCAGGAGCAGAATATGATCGTGCTCGGTCCCTTTGGCTGAGTGCACGGTGCTCAGGGTAACTCCGTCGCCATAGGTGAATTCGCGCCGGCTTTCGGCACAGGCCTCGTAAAGATGCTCCAAAGCCTCCACTACGGGCATTTCGGCGTCCCCGGACTCCTGGCGCCAGGTTTCGAGGAGGGAGGCGAGGAACTGAACCCAGGGATTCGCGCTGTCCCGGGGGAACATTTCAGCGGCGACGGCGCTGAGTTGGCTGGCCCGCTTGAGTTGATTGCGGATCCCTTCGAGCCAGCGGAGGTACTGCCCGATTTCCCTGACATGGTGCAGGGGCGGCATCCTGTCGCGCTGCCCCACCCAGCGGAACGGGATTCCGGCCGCCTCCATCTGGCCGCGAACCTGTGCCAGCTCACGGTGGGTGCTCGAAAGCACGGCGAATTGCGACCAATCTTTAACCCCCAATCGCTGCAGGCGTTGCAGTTCGGCGGTCGCGGCCTGAGCCTGCGCGTGTTCGTCCCGGACCCGGATGAGCCGGACTTTGCCTTGGGCAACCGGATCTTGTTGGCCAAAATCTCCCCCCGCCGGCAGCAACTCCCGCTGGCGATCAATCCGGATGGGGTGTTCCGTCTTCATGCGGTCGGTGTTGCCGGCGATCAACCGGTTGGCCGCCTCGATGATGTAGCGGGTGGAGCGGTAGTTCTCTACCAGGTGGTGAACCTCGGCGTCGTAGTCGTGTTTGAAGCGGCGGATGAACTCCACGTTGGCGCCTCGGAAGGCATAGATGTTCTGGTCGTCGTCGCCCACCGCGAGGATCGAAAGCCTGAGGTCGGGGTCTTCGAGCGCCTTTCCGGCAATCGCACTGATCATCTCATATTGGGGCTGGTCAATGTCCTGGTATTCGTCCACGAGGATGTGTTGGAATCCGGCCAGGAGTCGGTCCCTCACCTCGTCGGGCTCGAGGCCGGGCGGGATGGTCTCCCCGCGGAGGAGCTTCACTGCATCGGTGATGAGAGCGTCAAAGTTGATCGCAATGGCGGCTCGGCCGGCCATGCCAGCGAAGGAGTAGCCCAACAGCCGCATGGCGAGCCCATGATAAGTCACCACCGTGACGCCTTTGGCGTCGTCGCCGACAAGGTCGCGGAGGCGGCGCCGCAACTCGATGGCGGCGTGGCGGTTGAAGCAGCACACGAGCATGCTGCGGGGCCGGACGCGCTCCACCCGCAAGAGGTAGGCGCAGCGGTGGACGACGGTCCTGGTCTTTCCCGAGCCCGGACCAGCCAGGATGAGCAGGTTGCGGCCGATGGGGGCAGTGACGACTTTGACCTGGGCAGGGTTTGCCAGGTCTGTGACGATGCGCTGGAAGGACTGGGCCGTGGTGGCGTATTGCAGCAGGTCCGGCTTGGACCCGAAATAGCGGCGAATGAACTCCTCTTTGCCGGCGGTGAAGTAGAACATGACCAGGGCCAAGGCTTCCCGGACATGCTGGAGGCCGCGGCGCGCAAACTCGCCCATGACGTGCACTTGCAGAACACGCTCGTGGTAGTGGTGCTGGAGGGGCTCGTAATGGGTGAGCCGGTACCTCTCGCCCCTGGCCTCAGGCTGGAGGCGTATGGTCATTGCCGAGCGGAAGACGGCCAGTCCTTGTTGCAGCACGAGGACACGCTGCTCGTGCAGGTACATCAGCGCTCGTTCCAAGGCAGCGCCCGGGTCTCTCAAGTCTGATCTGAGGGACAGGTCACGGTCGACGGCGTCCAGGAGTTCCTGGAAGGAGAACTCCACCAGCAGCTCGGCGCGCGGCAGGGTGTCGGGAGGGACCTTGGCCAGCAGCGTGGCGAGCGCCAGAGTGGCCACGCGCCGGCGCAATTCGGCAAGTTTGCCGATGGCAGTCCAACTCCGCTTGACGCGGACACGGCAGGAGTCCCGCGAAAGCTGGCGCAGCTCGAGGCTTCCCTGGTTTCCGGCGAACCCGCGCCCGTCCTGGCTGAGGCTCTTGAACAGGGCCCGTAACAGCTCGGGAGAGCATGGTTGGTGCTCGTCGCACAGGCGCTGGTTCAGACGGCTAAGAACCAGCGGCATCCATCCCTCGGGATCGGGCTCCTCGCGAGCGAGTAGGTCCACCAACGCGCGGTCGAGTTGAATGACTTTTTCCAGCCGGAGCCGGGAGTGGTCGGCGACCTTGTAGCGCACGAAGGCGCTCAAGAGCATGTCGCGCTTCATCAATCCGGCCTGGGCCATGCTTCCCAGAATCTTAAGAACTTCGGCGCTTACATTTTCGGGGCTGGCGGCGGGTTTAGCTTTGGCGTGCTCAACCAGCTCGGGCAGCAGGGCCAGGCGGTCCACGGTCAACTGTTCGGCGGGGCCGGAGTTGATGATCTCGCGCAGGATCGCCGTCCAGAGCCGTTGCGTCTGCTGGGACAGCCGGAGCGAAGCCATCTTGGCGGCAGCCTCCGCCATGTCTTTCACCAGCGGCCTGGCCTGGAAGACCTGGGTGACATTCTCGTCCCGCAGCAGGAAGTTGGCCCTCTCCAGCCAGGAGATGGCGGTCCGGACCTTGGTGTCCGCGTCGTGATCCTCCAGCTCGATGCTGGTCTCGACCTCTTCGTCGCGGAGTATCTCCCCCGTGGTGATGATCACCTCCTGGCGATCACCCTTGGCCGCCTTACGCAGTCCGCGCAGGATCTGGGCTATATCGCGGCGACTCAACTGGGAGAAAGCCCCCATGCGAAATTGGCGTTCACAATCGGCTTCATCGAAGAGCAGCACACAGGTGGCGCTCCTGCCGTCCCGCCCGGCCCGGCCAGCTTCCTGGAGATAGTTCTCCAGCGAACCGGGAGTGTCCGCGTGGATCACCAGGCGAACGTCTTCCTTATCAATGCCCATGCCGAAGGCGTTAGTCGCGCAGATCACCTGCACATTCCCAGCGAGAAACTCGTCCTGCACGCGCTTCTTCTCGGGCGAGGTCAGGCCGGCGTGGAAGTGCTCCGCCCGCCAGCCTTTGTCCCGAAGGTACTCGGCGGCCAACTCAGTCTCCGCGCGGGTGGCCCGAAAGACGATGGCGGTTCCTTCCGTAAGCCGGTCGGCGAGCAGATCGTGCACGCGTTCGAGCTTGCCGCCGCTCTTGATGGCCTGGACCTCGAACCGGAGGTTGTCGCGCTCAACCCCGCCCTCGAACAGAATGAGGTCACGGCCGGTCTGGTTCTTGAAGTAGGCGAGAATCTCTTCCTTTACGTCGCGCTTGGCGGTCGCGGTGAAGCAGGCAATCGGGGGAATGTCCACGCCCCGCTCCCGGGAGAACTCGCGAATGAACCGGCCGGCGTAGAGGTAGTCGGGCCGGAAGTCGTGGCCCCACTTAGATAGGCAATGGGCTTCGTCGAAGACCCAACAGCCGATTTCTCGCTGGGCAATGGCGCCCTGGAAGGAACGGTTGCGAAGCTGCTCGGGAGAGACATACAACAGGGCCGCGTCCCCCATGCGAATCCGCCGCAGGACGTCGCCGCGTTCCAACGGTGTTAGAAGCCCGTACAGGGCGGCGGCCAAGGGAGTGTTGGTGCGCCGGGCAAGCCCATCAACCTGGTCTTTCATCAGCGCCTGGAGCGGGGAAATGACGATGGTCAGGACACCGCGGCGGAAGTTGCGGACCAGGGCCGGGAGCTGGAAGCAGAGTGATTTTCCGCCGCCGGTGGGCATGATCGCCAGGAGTGATTCGTCCCGGAGCCCCGCCTCGACAATGTCACGTTGCAGGCTCCCGCCCCGTGGGTTGGCCGGTTGAGGCCGGAAGTCGTCAAGGCTGAAGCGCAGCCGGAGCTGCTCGCGCGCGTTGTGGACTTTCTGACAGTAGTCACACGCCGGCGACTGGCAGGGCACTTCGCGCAGGCGGCGAATGAGCTCAGCGGTGGCGGGATACTGCAGCCTGACCCAAGGTGGCAGGACCGAGTTGGAGCCGGCCACGCGGAGCCAGGTGACGGTGTAGGCCAGAGCTTGCCTTTGGGCAACGGTTTGGATCAATGCGGGCTCCGCTGGGACGCTGGTGCAGCCGTAGCGGCGGAACACCCGGGCGCAGGTCTCCCGGGCGCTGGCCTCGCTCGGCCTGATGCCACCCAGAGCGCGGAAGAGCAGCTCCATCCCGGCGGGCAGCGCCTCGGCTGGCTGGTCGGGTGTGGCCAGCAGGAAATGGAGAAGTTCAAACAGTTTCGGTTCGGTTTGTTGAAGTCCCTTCAGTGAGCGGACCTCGTCGGCGAATAGCGTCGCCGCCTGGCGCGCGTCGGCGACGGGGTCATTCACGCTCTCCCTCACCATCTTGTAGTCCTTAACGAGCCGGTGATAAGGGTTCTCGGGGAAACAAATGGGCGAGAGCACCAGCGTGTCTATGACGGGCAGGCGATGCAGGGCGATCCGGGGCGCCTGCTCACGCAGCACTTGAAGGTCGTGCCGGACAAGATTGTGCCCAACGAGGCAGGTGGCCCCCTCCGCCAGCTGCTCAAGTTCGCTGAGGGTCACGTCCAAAGCGATGTTCCCCGAACGCGCCAGGGTGCGATCCCCGAGGACGGCGCCGACCTTGAGGAGTCTGCCCTGGTGGGAGACCTCAAGGTCCAGGAGGAGGGAATGTTCGAGTAAGGCGTTCAAGGACGCGTCATCGCCACTGCCGGTTTCGTGTCGCGACGCTTCCATGCTCGATTCACCCCTGGTGGCGAGCTTTAGAGGCGATTAGCCGGGGACACCTCACGATAAAGGCCGCCGGGCAAATTCAATTGCGGCCATGATGAAGCTGGCGTTGAGGGCCGATTTCCTCGGAGGACATTGGCCTTCGGCGTCGGTGAGAGCCTGCGGGCCGAAGGAGAGCAGGCACTCGCGAGGGCGTACCTCCTCCGGCCAAGAGGAAATGCATTTGGACTTGAGGCTGGGAGTTGGCATGCCACCTGATTCTTCTAGGAGATGTAATGTCAGTTTTCGAGCATTTATTTTTTGGGATGTGTGAGCCGGTCAGCGAGGATGAGGATCAAGTCGGCTTTGGCGACTTTGGCTTGCCAGGATTCGGGGACGCCCGAAAGGCCGTAGTGGGCACCGGCGAGCTGGCCGTAAATGGCGCCGGTGGTGTCCGCGTCGTCGCCGAGGTTGACGGCGAGGAGGAGGCCGTCACGGAAGGTGTTGGCGGAGTGGAAGGCCCAGAGGGCGGCTTCGAGGGCGTCCACGACGTAGCCGGTTCCCCTGATCCTGGGTGGCTGCTTTTGCTTGAAGGAGCCTTGGGCGACGGCTTTGACGGCCGGGTGCAGGCATGCCTATCCGGTTCCAGCCCATTTATGATTGGCACCCCAACCTGTAGTGGGCATTCTTTTCCAAGGTAAAAGCTGTAGTGGGCCTGGTTGCGTTTGGGTTAGAACCGGATAGGCATGGGTGCAGGGGATGCCGGCCCCAGTATCCGGGCACGGGGCAATGGCTGGGGGCGAGCAGTGTCGCTTTGTCCGAGCCGTTGACGGCGCTGACGATGAGGCCGCCGAAGTAGCGGCAGGCGTCAACGGCGGTTGGCGCGCCGTGAGTGGTTCGTGAGCTGTCGCCCGATCGCTCGATGGCCTCCTGTGGGTTGTTGGCGAAGAAGAGGGGGACCGGCGCCAGGCGCATTAGTGAGCCGTTGCCGGCCGTGTTCGGGTCGGTAGGGCCCGCGAATGGCTCGCCGGTTCGCTGGAATGCAGCCAGGGCATGGCGGGTGGTATTGCCGATGTCAAAGCAGTCGCCGGTGCTGGACATGTAGCCCTCGCGCCACCATTTCACGTGGCGCTGCATTTGGTCCCGTTCGTCGAACCGGCCGCACTCGGTGAGGCTGGCGGCGAGGCGGAGGGCCATGGAGGTGTCGTCGGTCCATTGGCCTGGCTTCAGGCCGAAGGGGCCACCGCCGACCATGTCGGTGATCGGCTTGAATGTGCCGGGCGACTTGAATTCGTGGGTGGTGCCTACGGCGTCGCCGATGGCGAGGCCGAGCAGGCAACCGCGGTAGCGGTCGAATTGGTCCATAAACTTACACCACCAAAAACACGAATTACGCAAGCGCAGCGCACGGGGCGTGCGTCTGAACGCATGATACAACGCCTTTCAGGGTTGGCGGCGCTGCCGGCCTGGATACGCATGGTGTTCTCTCACTCGCGATAGTGGCGGCGGCGGTTCCGCAACGGAGCCATTGTGCTCTGCTGTTCCTGCTCATCAAGCCGGAAGAAGGCGGCGTGGATGACTTCGTTGGCGTGAACCAGAGCGCTTCCCGCCAAAGTGAAATGCTGCAAAGCTGTAAGCCGAGATGCCGAAATGGGCTTGGGGCCTGGGGCCTGAGTCGCGTGAGTGCGGTAGCGGTAGTCGGTGCCGTGGCCGACGGAGGGGAACTGGTGTTCTTCGGCGGCGAGGATTTCGGCGAAGAAGGACTGGGCTGCGGATAAGAGTTGAGGGTTGAGAGTTGAGGGTTGAGAGGCGGATTTGCCCTCACCCGGCGCGGGCGCGCCACCCTCTCCCGCGTGCTTGGGCGAGGGACGGTGTTCGAGGATGGCTTCGAGTGCGTAGCTGCGGACGAGCTTGGGATGGAGTTTGGTGTAGGCAACGGTGAGGGAGACGAGGTCCAGGCCGGCGGGTTGGCCGGCGATGAACGCCATCAGGCCGATCTGGTTGGCGACTGGTTTGAAGACTTCGTCGCACTGGCGGAGGTCGTCTTCGCGGGCTTTGTAAACGTCACTCATGGCGGAGGTCGGCGATGGGGCGCAGGCGTGGACCTGGAGTTGTTCGATGTCTTGCCAGACTATGCCCTGGTCGGACTTGGGAGCGCCGAGGGTCTCAAGGGAGTGTGAAACGGACCGGCTTTTCCGGGCGCGGCTCTTGCGGGTCATGACGTGGCCGGATTCGCTGAAGGCCTGGGAGGCGTAGGACCAGCGGCCCTGTTCGGTGCAACTAACGGGGATCTTCGTCTCGGAAACCCCTTTGATCAGGATCGAGGTGTTGAGGACGCGGTTCTGTTTGGCACCGGCGAGTTCCTCGCCGTCAAGGAGGAGGACCGGTGTGTTGGCGCGGTTGACGACCATGAGGTCGGGCACCGAGCCGGCGGCGGAAACTTCGGTGATGGCGATGTCCCAGGTAGCAAGGGCTTCGCCAAGGGTGCGGTATAGGAAGGTGCCGTCTGCCGGGGCGATGAGGGGCAGGATCGTGATATTCTTGTAGGTCTGAGGTTCTGCGAACTGAACTGACTGCAACCGATTCTTCACTGCATTTTCCATGCGTTTCCTTTCTTTGGTGCGGGGTGGAACTCACCCAGCATTTGACTAGTTTACCACCGGGGGGGTGTCAAAAAGTGTCCCCCCTGATTATAAAGTTTCGGGGGTTTAGTAATCGCTGTCCGCCCTCGCCGGGGCTGCGGCGGGATGCGAGTAGGAACAGAATTCGGTCCGCTGGCGCGCCGCCGGCGGATCACGGCGCATGATTCAACCGCGTAAGCCGCGTGCATCACGCGAGTTGCAGCCACCAAACGGGCCTCTGCCCCCACGGGCGATGCCGGTTAGGCGGCGGTGTGGGCCCGGTGCTCCCCCGGTGAGTCTCCCATGGGGACCGCTCCCCATGGGAGACACACCGGGGTAACACGGGGCAGACACCGGAAGACAAGGCGTGTCGTTCCCGGGTTACCGGGACCGGGCAACCGCCCGTGCATGAGTCGCATTCTCGCGCAAGAGACTGCTGGTCAAGGTCTTGCGCAGAAGGCGCGGGTCGGGCAGGGGCGGCGGGGTTGCGGGGGTTGTCCCGCCAGATGACGAAGCGGTTGGGAGTTGAGGCGGGAGGGGGAATGGTGAACAATCCGGGGATGGCGAAGCACAAACGAGTGGGCTCGAGCCGGGCGGCGCTGGAGAGGATGCACCGCATACACCAACTGATTCAGAACCAGGAGTATCCGAACTCCACCAAGCTGGCGAAGGAGTTCGAGGTCGCGAAGCGGACCGTCAAGCGGGACATCGAGTTCATGAAGGACAGGATGAACCTGCCGATCGGGTATGACGTGGAGCGCAACGGCTACGTTTACACGGAGAAGGTGGATCGGTTTCCGGAGTTGCCGATGACCGAGGCGCAGGTGTTCGCGTTGTTCGTGGCGAGCAAGGCCATCGAACAGTATCGGGGCACGCCGTTCCAGCGGCTGCTCGAGACGGCGTTCCGGCGGCTGGCGGGCCGGCTGGATCAGGACGTGAAGTTCTCGATGGGGAGCCTGGACAATGTGATTTCGTTCCGGCCGTTTGCGCCCGGGGATGCGGACGTGCGGACCTTTGAGACGCTGGCGCAGGCGGTCAGGGAGCGGCGGGCGGTGACGTTCAATTACCGGAACCACGGGGCGTTGTCGTTTCAGCGGCGGCAGGTGCATCCGTACCACCTGGCGCATGTGGATGGGCGGTGGTGCCTGTTCGCCTTCGACGTGGACCGGCAGGCGATGCGGACGTTTGTGCTGTGCCGGTTGAGGGAGCCGAAGCTGACGCGGCGGCGGTTTGCCCTGTCGAAGAAGTTCGATCTGAACGAGTACCTGAGAGGCAGCCTGGGGTTGTTCAAAGGCCGGGATGATTTCGAGATCGTCGTGGAGCTGGACGCGTGGGCGGCGGATGATGTGCGGGGCCGGCGGCTGCATCCGAGCCAGGAGTTGACCGAGATGCCGGGCGGCATGCTGCGGCTGCGGCTCCGGCTGGACAGCCTGGAAGAGGCGGAGCATTGGGTGCTGGGATTGGGGACGCATGCCACCGTCATCCGGCCGGAGAAGTTGAGGGAGCGGCTGATGCGGACCAGCGAAGAGCTGTGGCAGCGGTACGGCGGGCCGATGGTGATGCACGACAAGCGTTAGCCCGCGAATCACGCGAAAGGACGCGAAAGGGGCGCGACGAAGTCGGGGGTGGCAACGCAACGTGTGTTGCGCGGATTGTGAGCGTCAGGTCGGCTGCTGCAGTTGGGGGGGCTTGGGCCTGCTTTGGGGAAATCGCGGCGCCGGTGGCGGTCAAGAAGGCGTGGGCAATAACGCCCGGTGGCTTGGCGGGAGCATGGGCGGCAGCGCCCGGGATCAGAGGGGCTCGCGCGTCAGTGATGCAGGCCGGTCACACCCGAGTAAGCGTGAGACGAATTCTTTCCGAAAAGTGGCTCACGCGCTGCATTGAGGGGGTTCCAAGCCCTTCGGTGGGCGCGCGGCACGCCGCAAGAACTGACCCAACGCCAACCAAACCAAACTGCCATGGGAGTGGCATGCCCTCTGCTTGGATGAGGCCGTACGGTATTCTTAGACAACACAAAGCCAACCAAATTATGAAGACTATGCAAATGTTCGTATTGCCTGCCCGCTGGGGCGTGGCCGTTCTTGCCCTTGTGGCCCTGACCATCGCTCCTTTGCGTGCGGGGGATGCCCAGGAGATTGCGATTCAATGCTCCCCGGCCGTGGTGAATCTTAGCACAACGCCCAACGGAAATTGGTTCACAGTGCACGCGGACATCGCCTACGGCGCAGTGGTGAAGGCCAGTGTCGAGTTGAATGGTATTCCGGTGAATTGGACGAAAGTTGATAATCAGGGGTACCTGGTCGCGAAGTTTCTGCTGGGAGACGTGCGCTCGATCCTGGTTCGGGGTGATAACACCGTCACGTTGTCAGGGCTCACGGTTGACGGGGGAACATTCACCGGCTCAACCACGGTCAAAGTGGTGAAGTAGTTCGGGCCCCTGAGCTAGAGCGGCGCCGGACCCGCAAAACGCCGGCGCAGAGCCTCGGAGCGAAACCGGAAGATCCGCTCGATGTCCGGCCGCACGAACCAGCGATGCAGCAGGAAATCCAGCGGCACGGCGTAGCACACGTGGTCGCGGGCGAGCGTGCCGCCCTCCCGCGCCTCGAAGGTGTGCTCGTGAATCCATTGCCGGTAGGGGCCGCGGAGTTGCTCGTCAATGAAGCGATACGGCGGCTGCCAGGCGCTGATGCGCGTGCGCCAGCGCACCGGCAGGCCGCGCACGCGCAACCGATAGTCTCAGACCTCCTGACCTCATGGAAGTTGACTGAGCCGAGATTCTGACA
>CAZVFC010000074.1:0-43725 GCA_964625855.1 uncultured Verrucomicrobiota bacterium
TGTCAGAATCTCGGCTCAGTCAACTTCCATGAGGTCAGGAGGTCTGAGACTATCGTAGTTGCGTGAGCCCCGAGCGCCCAGCCGATGGGGTCGCTTCAAGTGGTGGCGCCGGCTCTACGTGGACCACGACATGCTGGATGGAAAGTCGAGAGGCTCGGAGGTGATCGCTTACGGCGTGGGCAATGTCGTGCCCCTGGCGCACCGTGAGACCACCATCTACTTCGACGTGGATTTCGACACAGAGGCCGAGGCCGCTCTTGCGGGCACGGCATTTCTCGATACGGACGACGCCGGGAACGGAGGAGGAAAGTTCGCGGATTTCCTGCTGGAGTGCGTCCGGTGGCGCGGCATCCATGATCTCGTTGAGGGCGGCGCGGAAGATGCGGCATCCGTTGAAGAGGATGATGGTGCAGGCGAAGAGGGCGGCCCAGTCATCGGCGGCTTCGTAGCCCTTGCCACCGATTAGAGCGATGGAGATGCCGACGAAAGCGGCGGCGGAGGTGATGGCGTCGGAACGGTGATGCCACGCATCGCCTTTGACCGCAGTGCTGGTGAGCTGGTTCCCGACTCGGGAGACGAAGTAGTAGAGAGTCTCCTTGGTGGCAATGACCAAAACGAGCACGAGGAGAGTGAACCAGGCAGGAGCGTGATGCGGGGTAATGATTTCGCCCACGCTCTGGATAGCGATGAAGAGGGCAGCGGCCAGGAGGGCGGCGGCAACGACCAAGCCGGCGATAGGCTCGGCTTTGCCGTGTCCGTAGGGATGATCCTCGTCCGGGGGCAGGGCGGAGATCTTGAGGCCGGTCCAAACGACCAGGGAGCTGAGGACGTCAGCGGTGGATTCGATGCCGTCGGCGATCAAGCCTGGTTGAACGGAGCGCATGCGTTGCGCCCGCCAGTTCAGTTCGCGAGCTGGCGGGCGAGTGGAGTCTGGCTGGCGTGGTCCCGGGAGGTCAAGGCTGGGGTGGGAGGCTGCCGGAGGCGCGAGCGTTGCCAGTTACTCGACCGCGCACGGTTGGCGACAACGACGCGGGAGACCCAACGCACGACGGCCGCGCGCCGTGTCGGGACTTGGGCTGCGGTTTGGCTTCCCCTTTTACCTGGATTTGTTCGCGGACCTCCGTGAGCGGCATGTTCAAAATCGTATCCTGGACAATATCGCACGACAGTTCCGCGTCATTCGGCCAATCTCAACACTTGGACCGAGGCGCCGACATCACGGCGAGCGTCCGGTCACTGCAAAAGCAACTAATACTGATCAATAATTATGCCATATTATTCCTGCCCGAAAACCACCGCATCAACCGCTCACAAGCAGGCGCGCCAAAGACGAACCCTCTGTCAGTTTATGAAGCACTGCGCAGCGGGGTTGACGCTGCTCGCGGCAACCGGCACCTCATTCGGCGCCAATCTCTATTGGTTGTCCGATGCGGCCGCCAGTGATGATTTCATGGCCGCGGCGAACTGGAGCGGGGCGTTTACGACCGCCTCCGACTCGCTGCGTGTCGGGGGTCCTGTTACGACTTATCCCTACAGTGCTAATCTGTGCAAGCTCACCGTGGCCTTTGGAGTCGCGGATGGAACGGGAGACCTTAATGACGCCTTGGTGGTTGGTGGTTACAGGTTTGAAGGTCATTTTGAACTGGCTTGCGGCAGCGGCACCACCGCCTACTTCCGATCCATTATCGTGGGCGACTCGAAAACCGCTTCCACGGATGTTGACAGCACCATGGTGTTGACCAGCGGGACGATTGCGAATGCTCCAGTAGCGGTGGACACCGGTTATTTGACGGTGGGAAGAAACAGCACCGCGGGCAACACGGCTTTTGGTATCGGCTATCTCTACGTCAACGGCGGCGTAGTGAACATGGACAGGATCACCATCGGCGAGCAAAAGAGCGGCACAACGCCAGATACGCTTCCGCCGGGCGAGGGCCATATCGTGCTCCAGAATGATGGTGTCATCAACCTGCCCTGCCAGAAGACCTTTGATCCTGTTGCTTATGTTGGCCTCAGGTTGAACAACGGCGACTTCACCTGGAAGGATAACGGCAACTCCACTGTTACAACCGGTTACTTATCCGTGAACACTGGGACCTTGGTATTCCAGAGCGCTGACAACAGCTTTGGCACAGACGGCAAGGGCATCCTGGTTAACAGCGGCATGCCGGCTGGTCCGGGCTCCGCTCTCTTTACAACCCATGCTTTGGTTGATGTCACCGGCCTGGCGGATACAGCCAACTGGGTGACTTTGGTCACGGCGGCTGAAGGCATTACCCTGGAGGATTCGACTCTCCTCACGCCCGCCTCCATCGCCGAGGGCTGGACCTATCGCCTCCTGGATCTGGACGGTGACGCCGGCAATGCAACCGCACTTCAGGTGACCATGATGCCGCCACCGACCCTTGCCTGCTCCGTGGCGAATGGAGTGCTTAGCGTGTCATGGCCGGCCGCGTACCTCGGCTGGACGTTGCAGGTGCAAACCAACGCGCTCAACACCGGCCTCACCGCCACTTGGGCCGGAACGGATATCCCTGGCACCGATTTGGTTACCTCGACCGACATTCCCATCAGCCAGGACAATCCCGCGGTGTTCTTCCGCCTGCGCAAATAGTTGTTGGCTTGCTTGCCCCAGTCGCTCATTTGTGCTTGCCGCGTCGCCTCGCCAAGGGGCGGCGCGGGCTTATGAATCACTTAGGCCGCTCTTGGTTGAAGTTGTTCAGGTCGCTTGCCGGACAGGCCCGGAGGCTGAGCGTTTGCCTGCTCGGTGCCGCGCTGACTGCGGGTGCCATCGGCGCCGCCGTGCCGCTCGGGAGGGTGCCCGGCACCGTGGTTGCCGTGAGTTCGAACTCGAGCACGGTGTTTCTCGCATCGCCGAGCCTTGCGATTCTGCCCGGGGACCGTTACGTCGCCAGCTACGATATTGGCGGCAAGAACCCGCGCGCCGGCCACACCGTGATTTGCGCTTCGAGTGATCGTGGCAGCACCTGGACGCAGCTCGCCGAGCTGACGGCCCAACACTGGTCCACACTGTTCCTGCACCGCGGCGCCCTCTGGCTCCTGGGTGTGTCAACCAAAGGCGGCCACATTCAGATCCGCCGCTCGACCGACGGCGGCCAAACCTGGACCACGCCGGCCGACGCGAAGTCCGGCTTGCTGGCCACGGACGGCAAGTTCCATTGCGGCCCCACGCCGGTCATCGTTCACGGGGGACGGATCTGGCGCGGCTTCGAGCAATTCGCCCCAACGGGCAACGCCCGCATCTTCCGCGCATTCATGCTCTCGGCGCCCGCCGACGCCGACCTGCTCGACGCGGCAAGCTGGACCCGCAGCAGCGCCATCACCTGCCAGCGCGAGTGGCTCAATGTCCGAACCCCATCGTGGCTCGAGGGCAATGCGGTCGTCAGTTCGTCCGGGACCCTGGTGGATATCCTGCGGGTCGAGTCGCATCCGGCTGCCGGCGCGGGTCTCGAGCTCCCGGGCGCGGCCCGAAACATCCCGCGCTTCAAGGTGGCCGCGATGCTGGAGATTTCGGCGGATGGCCGCGATGCACGCTTCGACCCTGCACGCGGCTTCATCCATTTCATCGGCGGGGAATCCAAGTTCACGATCCGCTTTGATCCCGTCTCACGCCGTTACTGGAGCCTGGCCAACAAGATCACCAACCTCCGCTCCGGGGAGGATTGGGAGCACAGCCCGCATCACCAGCGCAACGTCATCGCGCTCACCTCCTCCGCCGACCTCCGCGACTGGCAGGAACACTATTGTCTCCTGCGCTACGCCGAAGGCTCCGTGGTGGTGAAGGCCGGCTCGCGGGTCGGCTTCCAGTACCCCGACTGGCAGTTCGACGGCGATGACATCATTGCGGTATGCCGCACGTCGTGGGACGGGGCCAACTACCACGACGCCAACTACATCACCTTTCACCGCCTCAAGCATTTCCGCACCCTCACCCTGGCTGACTCGCCGCTGGACCTGGCTGACAGCCCTGCCAAATAAACTATGAAATCACCTCTCACAGGCATCATCCCTCCGATGATCACGCCGTTGCGCGGCCGCGATGAACTCGACGTCGCCGGCCTCGAACAGCTTCTGGAACACATCCTGGCCGGCGGCGTGAGCGGCCTTTTCATTCTCGGCACCACCGGCGAAGGGCCGAGCTTGAGCTATCGCCTGCGGCGGGAATTGATTGAGCGTGTTTGCCGGCAGGTCAACCGCCGCGTGCCGGTGCTAGTCGGTATCACGGACACGGCCTTTGCCGAGTCGGTGAACATCGCCCGCGCCGCCGCGCAAGGCGGCGCCGAGGCGCTGGTTCTCGCGCCGCCGTATTACCTGCCCGCGGCCCAGCCGGAGTTGCGGGAATATCTCGCCCATCTCGTGCCGGAACTGCCGCTGCCCGTGTTCCTCTACAACATGCCGCAGCTCACCAAGGTGAGCTACGAACTCGACACCGTTCGCCGCGCCATGGACGAACCGCGCATCATCGGGCTCAAGGACAGCTCGGGCGACTTGAATTACTTCAAGAGCGCCGCCGCCCTGCTCAAGCACCGTCCTGACTGGTCATTGTTGATCGGCCCCGAGGAGAAGCTCTTTGATTCGCTCCAACTCGGCGGCCACGGCGGCGTCAGTGGCGGCGCGAATCTCTTCCCGAAGCTTTACGTCAGACTCGTCGAAGCCTACCGCGCGAGGGACCTGCCGCGAGCACAGGAACTGCAGCGGCAAATTCAACACGTCAGTGATTCCCTCTATTGCGTTGGCAAATATTCCTCCGCGATCATCAAGGGCATCAAAGGCGCACTCGCTTGCCTGTCCGTGTGCGATGACTTCATGGCCGAGCCGTTTAATCGGTTCGGCCCCGCCGAACGCAAGTCAATCGCAACCCGCCTGAAAGACATTCAGGCCAGCTTGGCTGCCTTGAGTCTCTGAAGCCGGCCTCCTCAAACGCAATTGGAGCTGCGCGACCGGACGAGCGTTCCCAAGTAGCAATGCAGATCGCAGACATGAATGGCTTTCCGGCCCGGGTCCCGTGCGATAAGGCTTTCGTTTCTTGCTGTTCAGCGCTATCTACAATGATCGCCACTTACAAAATGGCCGCTAACACCAGACAATTCCCGGACGATGCGAATGAGCGTTCATGAGGTTCGCGTAGCCGTCGTGCTCGCGGCGATGCTGCCGTGCGCTGTGGTCAGTCAGGCGGCGGACCCAACCGTCGGCAATAATGCCGCACCCAAGCCCGGCCCGTCGCTCATCGCTCACTGGACCTTCGACGAGCTTTCTGGGCCCACCTGTGCCGATGTCAGCGGCCATGGGCGCCAAGCCTCCCTGGAACAACCGGCCGCCGGCTTTGCGCGCGCCCGTGGCGTTCACGGCCAGGCCTTGCGCCTGCGGGGCGCGCATGCTCTGCGAACCCGCCTGGACGTGCCCGGCCGCGAATGGGCCGCCGTCACCTTCTCCGCATGGATCAGGCCCACGGATTTGTCGAGCTACCGCGAGATTTTCCGGCAGGAATGTCCTAACCGGCTCCTCTTCTCATTCCAGGAGGGCGGGGCGATCCTGTCACTTGGCCTGAATATCGGCGGCTATGTCGAGTGCGATGCCCGCATCCAAGCCGCCGAGGTCTTGGACGGCATGTGGCATCACTGCGCTGCCAGCTTTGATGGCGAATGGATGCGCGTTTACCTCGACGGACGTGAGATCGGCTCGCTCCGGCGGCCGGGAAGGATCGCCGTGTCGCCGGAAGTGCCGGCCTACATCGGCTCGAACGGCGGCGGGAGCGAGCATTTCCAGGGCATGCTGGATGACCTGAGCATCTACGGGGCCGCGCTCACGCCCGCGCAGATTGCCGCCCTGCACCAGCGCGGCGACGAGGCGTTGCAGTCTTTCACCCGGGAGATGGAGAAAGCGGTCGGCCCGTTCTATCCGCCCAGCAAGCCCTTCGCCGAGACACTGGCCGGCGCGCGGCAGCGAATCGCCGAACGGGGCGCCGGTCTTGCGCCCGATTTGGCCTTTGCGGCTCAGGCCAAGCTGAGAGCCAGCTTTCCCACGGAGTGCAGGCACTTCGCAGACTGGACCGGCGTTCAACCGCTCGAATACTTGAGCCATGCCGATCCTGGCCTCGAGGCCCGGCTGGCCGAGCGCCTGGTCGAACTGGCGCTCGAATACAAGCCATTGACCGAGCGCCAGTGGAAGAACCAGCCACCGGAGGCGGTCCGGAAGTGGCAGGAGCTGGACAAGATCCGGCAGCAATACGACGCCCTCGTGGCCCAAGGCGATGCCGCGCGATTCTCACCAGGATGGATTGAGGTGATCATGTCGGTCGGCCCGCACATTCAATTCCGTCCCGCGATCCACGAGCCGGTCGCCCCTTATGTGAAGCCCGCGACGCCCGAGACGCGCAGCCTTTCCGCCGCCGAGGCCCGCGAAGTGCTCGAACTCGACTGGCTCCACCAGGCCGGCCAGAAGCCAGCCCCGGAGCGCATCCAACAGGAGATACTCTGGACACGCCAGCTCGCCGAGCGCATCCGGGCCAACTCGGCTGCCGCGGTGGACTTCACGAAAGAAATGGCCGAGCTTGAGCAGCTCGCGCCGCAGGCCCGATCGCTGGCCGCCTCGGACCGTGGCCTTTACTTCAAGGTTCGCCAGGTAAAACGCGCGGTAATGTTCAGGAATCCCGTGTTGGACTTCGACAAGGTGCTGTTCGTGGATATGCCGTTTCCCCAAGGATCGGAGTGGCCGCATGAGACGCGACATCGCCTGGGCTACATGGCCGTGCCCGGCGCGCGCCTGCTGACGCTGGAAGGGCTGCGGCCTGACGGCAAACTCACGCAGCTCATGCCGCAGGCTCCCCTGCACGGCTCGTTCTGGCGGCCCGATCTGTCCTGGGACGCCCGCAAGGTGCTGTTCTGCTTCAAGCCCCATAACGAGAAGTCGTTTCACCTGTATGAAATCAACCTGGACGGCTCGGGCTTGGCGCAGCTCACGGACGGACCTTTCGATGACCTTGACCCAATCTACCTGCCCGACGAGCGCCACATCGTCTTCAGCACCACGCGCGCGCACACTTACGTGCGTTGCATGCCGCCGACGAGTTCCTTCATATTGGCCCGGTGCCGAACCGACGGCAGCGAGGTCTATCTCATTTCCGCCAACAACGAGCCGGACTACCTGCCGTCCGTGATGGACGACGGCCGCGTTCTCTACACTCGCTGGGAGTACACCGACAAGCCGCTTTGGCGGGCGCAGAAGCTCTGGACTGTCAACCCGGACGGCACGCAAGTGCTGATGTATTGGGGCAACCAAAGCGTCTGGCCTGATTTGATGAAAGACGCCCGCGACATTCCGGGCAGCCGGCGGGTGATGTTCACCGGCAGCGCCCATCACAACTGGTTCGCGGGGTCCGTCGGCATCGTTGATCCTGAGCCCGGCCTCAACTTCCCCTGGGGCCTGACCAAGATCACCGCCGACGTGCCCTGGCCGGAATGCGGCAATGGGCCGGTGGACCCGGTCGAGTCGCCGCGCTATCACGCCAGCGGGCGCTACGAAGGCTACTACTCACCCTATCCGCTCAGCGAACAGGACTTCATGGTCTCGGCCAACCGCGGAGGCAAGTTTGTGCTTTACCTCATGGACGTAGAGGGCAACCGCGAATTGATCTACGAGGGCACACACCAGGTGTTGCACGCCATGCCGCTCAAGCCCCGGCCGAAACCGCCGGTCATACCGGACCGCGTCGCCTGGCCGGCGCTCGCCGAACGCGAACGCCCGGCGCACGGCATGCTCTTCACCAGCAGTGTGTATCAGGGCGCACCCCCGGAACTGCTCGGCCAGGCGAAGTTCCTGCGCATCTTCAGCATAGATGCCAAGACCTATACGTATTGGTACAAACGCCCCTACATCTCAACCGGCCCCGTGGTGTCGGCGGTCCAATCAGAAGGCGTGAAACGCTTGCTCGGCACCGTGCCGGTGGAGGCGGACGGCTCGGTTGCGTTCCGCGCGCCGGCGAGCGTGCCGCTGCACTTCCAGTTGCTCGATGAACATCAGCGCGCGCTGCACACCATGCGGAGCTTCGTCAACGTGATGCCAGGCGAGCAGCGTGGCTGCCTGGGCTGTCACGAATCCCACAGCCGCGCGGCTGACATCAAGGGCCACGCCATCGCCCTGAGCCGGGCGCCCCGCGAGATCACGCCGCCACCGTGGCCCGACCGCACCGTCAGCTACCCGCGCTACGTGCAACCGGTCCTCGACCAGTATTGCGGCAAGTGCCACCAGGGCGACGGCAAAGCCCGCCAGACGCTCGACCTGACCGAACGCCCCAGCTCGCCGGTCTTCACCGAGCCTTACCTGACGCTGATTGGCCGTCCAACCTGGGGCGCGCCGTATCGGGCGCCGGAAAAGCCGGCTCCCGGCTTCGGCATTGCGGGCATGCTCATGGTGGAAGCCCACGGCACGGTGGACCCGGAGGCCTATGTCACGCCTCCGCCCATGAGTTCGCTCTCCTATCGGAGCCAGCTCATCGAGCTGGTTTCCAGCGGCAAACACCATGATGTTAAAGTGGACGAAATCAGCCGCCTCCGGCTCATCGCTTGGGTGGACGCCATGTGCCCGTACATGGGCGACGACGAAGTGCGGGAAATCCCAGACCCGGTCTTCCAGGGCGTGGACTGGCTGGCCGTCCGGCCGAAGATCCAGACGGCGCCCCGCATCGTCCGGCCGGGGCCTTTTGATTGACCTGAACAAAGTCCAAGGGCAGCGGGCGGAAAGCAGACAGTATAGAAAAAGTCGCAAAGCCCTTGATTCCCACCGTAACTCCACCGTAGCCCCACCGTAGCCCCACCGTAGCTCCACCGTCACATCGCGCGGACCTCACGCCCCCGTCACGCTCCGGGCACGTTGGACATTCCGCCGCGGCGGCTGGGTTCGAGCGGCAACCCGCGCTAAAGCCAGCTCGGAAGACAAAGGTCTCCCGGCCAGCTTTTGCTATCATGTCACCACCCAGGCCCATTCTTCCTTGGCAGCGAGCGCCCGGCTCCTTCTACTCGACAAGGATGTTCAACTCCTCCAGGATCTGGTGACCGCAAAGGCGTGACTGGGGTTCGCGCGAAGCGTTAGGATCCAGTAGTCTCCGACAAATGACGCGAAAGCAGCCTGCCAAGTCCTCTATGACCCCTGCCCTCTCCCGCCGTTGTTTCGTCCAAACCGTCGCGACCGCCACGGCGGCGGCAGCGGCTGGGTGTGTGACGGCCAGACCACAGCGAGCGTTGCGGCTCGGCTTCATGGTCTGGCGCATCGGCGACATCCTGGATTTCGACCGCCAAGTCGAGTGGGTCGCCAATGCCGGGTTTGAGTCCATCGCCTTTCACGCGTCGGCAGGCGCGCCGGGGAAATGGCGCGGTGTGGACCCGGCCGCCGCCAACCCGGCCGAACGGCAGCGTATTCGGCGGCTGCTCGCCCCGTTTTCCGGCTACGAGATCCATGCGCCGTTCGACGCCGTCATTAAGCCGGAGACACCCGAGCGCAGCTTGAAGAAGCTGGAGCAAGTGCTCGCGTTCGCCGGCGATGTCGGCGCCTCGATCGTGACCATCCATGTCGAGCCGCCACCGCCACAAACTTCCGACGCCGGCTGGCAGAAGGCGCTGGACCGGCTGGATGCCGCCGCCGCCAAGGCAGGCGTCCGGGTCGGCCTGGAATTCTACACCGGCTTCGAGTGGTTGCGACAGCCGCGGCGCGAGCGGATTGGGGCGACGCTGGACGCGGGACACATGTATCTGCGCGACGGCGCCGGCTATCGGCCCTACGGCAGCATCGGCCGTCTCGCGCGGTTCCTGGACGAGGTGCTGTTCCATCTCCACGTTCACGACTATGACGGCAAGGTGGACCACATCGAAATCGGCACTGGGCGCGTGGACTTCGACGATTTGCTCGAGGCGCTGGCCGCGCTTAAATACCGGGGCGCGCTTTGTCTCGAGCTGAATCCCGAACGGTGTTCGCCCGACGGCATCCGGCGAAGCGCGGCCTTCCTGCGCCAGCACGCCCGTCTGGCATGAGACGGCGCGAAGCGTGAACGCCGCTCGGCGGGGTTGCGCGAGGCCTCTATTTCTTCTTCTCCAGTCCGCTCAACCACTTCGCGACATCGGCCTTGGTCGTTGAGCCGGGGACTTCATCGGGCTGCAGTGATTTGCGGAGTGCCACCAGGTCGGGCGCCAGGGCCAGGTGGGGCCGAATGACTTCGAGGAACAGGTCGTAGTTGTAGCGGCTATAGCCGAAGTTCACGCCGGCCAGCGAGACAAAGCGCACTTTCTTCCGCACGATCTCCTGCAGCGACGCCACGGTTTCCTTGTGGTAGATGAAGAACTGGCCGGCGGGCTTCTCCATCTCGCTGGGATTGATCTGCACCATCATGTTGCGCGCGCCGGCTGCCCGAAAAGCATCAATCTGATCCGTGTTCAGGTAATGGCTGATGATCGTGCCCGGGAATCGCTGCAAGAACCAGCGATGGAACGGCTGGGGCTGGCGCCAGATGCCGCTGATGGAATCGAGGTAGATCAGCACCTCCGGGTTCACCTCCCGGCAGGCATCGAAGAAGGTCTCGACCTCCTCCGCGATCCGCGGATTGTTGCGATAGCCGCCGAACCACTCGAGGCTGAGCTTGACGATGTCCGCGCGGGCCGCTTTGGAAACGTCCGGCCCCAGCCAGCTCCGCAGCCAAAGCACCAGGTGTTCCTTGTCCTTGATCTTCGGAAGGCCGGTGGGTTCGATGGCAACCATCATTCCCTTCTCGTGGGCGTAGGACACCGTGCGAAACAGGAAGTCCTTCAAACGCGGATTTACGCCCGCGTCGTCGAACAGACGGCCCTCGGCGGTGCGCGTGTCGTCGCCAAGACAGAACACGTTGAAGGCCCCCAGCGTCACCGCCTCGTCAACCCACTGTTTCATCCGCGGAAACTCCCAGACGTAGTAATCGTAGCGAGGGTAGAGATTGAAGACGTGGCTGCGTCCCTTCGCGAGGTAGCGCCGGTTGAGCTCTTTAAAAACCTCCGGGCTGGACGCATCCGCCCACACCTGGAACTCGGAGAGCACGATAAACCTGTCCGCCGGCTCGGTCCCCACTTCCGCGGCGCCCAGGCAGACACTCGCAAGCAGGCAACCTAGACTGTGAATAGAGAGCGCGGATGCTCGCCGACGCGCAACGGGATTACTGCTTCCTTCAGCGTATGAATACATGGCAGGCCACTTCTAACTCTCGAGCGCGCCGAGAGCAAGCCTCAAGCGAACCTCAACGCCAGTGCCAAGTGGCTCAGATTGGGGCTGAAGGCCCGCGGCGGCGCGACCTCGGGCAGCGCGTATGCATGAAGCCTTATGGCGGGGGTGGGGACGGCCTCGTCCCCGGATTCCTGAACACCGGCAGTGCGGAACTGGGGACGAGCCGTCCCAACCCCTTTCATGAATACGTGCTGCGACCTCGGGCCTGGCGATCGCACGCCTGCTGTTCCTGGCGCTGAGTTCCGGGGGAAGAGGGTGCCGCGCATGTTTTCCGAGATGCGGCTGATGAGAACGGCGCTTCCTTGCGGGTCTGGCGTTCGCCAGAGGATGGATTGCCCGAAGAGGATCGCCACCGCGACAGGTGATCAAGGACTCGCGGTTCCCGTCCTCAAAAATGCACCTTAACGCGAAGGTGCAGGGAATCGCCCGGCAATCGGACCAATTGCGGTTCGGATTGGAAGTCGCGCCAGTCGCGGCCATTGACCTTAACCGCGCGAATCGGCTTTCCGTCAGGGTGCGGCATTCGCAGCTTGATGACCTGGCACGGGTTGCGGGTAGGAGGGCGAAGATCAACACTGACCCAACCGCGTGAGACTCTGGATGCGATCTCGATCGAAGCGGGGCCAAAGTGCGTTGGCAGATTGGTGATCCTGATCTTCTTGCCATCTTCCAGCCAGTTGGCCGGCGTTCCGGCCAAGAGCAGCAGATTGCCCGAGTAGGTTCCGGGCGCGCCTCGTTCTTCGGTGACGAGCATATGGCGCAGCAGGTGAAGGGCGACGGCGCTGGAACAGGGCAAAGGATCGGAGCGCTCGGGAGTGCCGAAGACGGAGCGCGTGTGCAGGTCGCTGGCGTAGAGGACCGTGGATTCACGCCCGGTGAAAGTGTCGCGCTCGAGGTTGAAAGCCAGGTAGGCGTAGAACGAGAGCAGGAACTCGCGCACGCTGCCTTCGTGCAGTTTGCTCAGGAAGTAGCCCTTGCCGTAGAGGGCGTCCAGCCCGCCCGCGCCCGCTTCCCGGTAGCGAGGAAGCAGGCAGAACGTGCGGTTGTCTTGTTCCATAAACGAGGAGATCCACCGCAAATGGCGGCTGTCGTTCGAGAAAGGCTCCACATCCAGAAGGCAGCCGCTGAACAACTGGTAGAAATCTATCAGCTCATCCGGTTTGTTGCCGGATACCCGCAAAGGAACATAAGGCGGCGTCTGGTCGGCAAGGTAACTGCCATCCATAGCCCGGTCTATGTCGGCGCGAAAGCTGGCGGCTTCGGCGGCATACCGTTGCGCGACCTGCGTGTCGCCCAGTTCAGCCAGCAGCCACGCCGTGTCCACCAGGCCGCGCCAGCAGCAGTAATTGGCGTAGAACGGATGGCACTGGAGTCGCGCAACGTCGCCGCCGTAGGCCCACTTTGGCAGCAGCCCCCAGGTGAGCGGGCGGCGGCCGTCTTCCAGGACCCTGGTGTGCTGGCGCTGCGCGATGGTCCATTCGGCGCATTCCTGCAGCAGGGGCAGGTGCTGGCGGATCCAGTGGGTGTCACGCGAGAGGCGGTAGGCGCAAATCGCGTAGTGCGGCTCCAGCCCGTTGCGATATTGCTGGTGACGATATTCGGCGGACTCGTAGCGCTCGGCCTTCGCCAGGATATCCCGCCGCAGCAGAGTTCCTTCGAGGTAACGTCTGGCGTCGCGCTCGAAACCGAACAGCGCCAGCGCCAGGATGGGATAGCTTTCCTCGATGCCGTAGATGTTTCCCTCATAAACGGACGGGGCCGAGCCATAAGGCATCACATTGCCGTCGCCGTTGACAAAGAGTTGCGCCAGCACGGACTGGGTCATCCGATTGACTCTCGGCTCAGGGGTTTCGATCCGGGTGGGAGTCTCGAGCAGTTGGTCCCAATACCGCCGAAACCACCTAAGCTCGCGATCAAAGGAAAGCGTGCGGTACGGAGCCATCTCCGCGGACGTGACCGGAGATTGGGGATGGACAAAATCGGCGTGGGCGCGGCCGCTTGGGGGCAAATCCAGTCGAACCGTCATCACCCCCGAGGTGTCCGCCAGGCAACCGGAAGTCACCGCGACCAATTCAACGAGATTACCGCGAATGAGGGCGTCAGCCTGGTTCTGGAATGGCTGCGGACGACCGGATACCAACCGGGCCTGAACCTCCGTTTGCATCCTGCGCGAGGAAAGATTCCGCAGGGCAAGGCGAATGAAGAGAGCGGGCTTAGCCGGATCGCCCCCGGCGGGAACGGCGAAGACTGTTTCCTGGACTTCGAGATGGTTGATGCGGGAACTGACTTCTACTCCCGGACGCCAGCCGTCAATCAACTGGCGACGCGTGGTATCGGGAAATTCCGAAAGCCGGAACTGTTCGGGGCCGATGCGGAACTGGATGGCCCCCCGGTCTTGAATCGTGCCATCCCAGGCTACCCCGCTTTCCTGCGGCGCGTCTTTCAAGCCAACCGCCGTCCGGGCGGTTCTCATCGAAAGCGCCCCCAGCGAGACGGTTGCATACGAGGGTTCTCCGGGGAGCGCAAGGACCTGCGCCTGAAAGCCCTCCTTGCCGACCAGGCGTTCCGGCCATGTCTTGTGGCTGGCAGGAAGGTATCGGTAAACTTCGATCTCGGAAATCCCGATGCCTCCGCGCGCCGACCTGACACGAATCCCCCGCACGGCAATCGGTTCAAAACCCCATTCAATGCAGGTATTCTGCGGATCGGCTTTCATCTCGAGGCTGAATGGGAAGGCTGTCCAGGTTTCACCGTTAAATGTCTCGAGGAGGCAGTCGCGGGGCTCAAGTGGCGTGCTGGCAGGAAAGACTTTGAGGCCGTTGATTGAATGCTCGATGGGCCAGGTGATTCCCGCAGCATGGCTTGGCTTGAGCACCACTGCCCTTTGGATCAAATCGCCATCGGCCAGCAGCGGGGCGGATTCCTGCCGGTCATGATCGCTCCAAAGGGCCGCTTCGGAGGCTCCGGAAGAGTGCTGGTCCAGCCGAGCGATGTTGCGGACCAGCAGGGCAGCATCCCCCTGCGCCGAAGCCGGTAAAAGAGAACCGCCGATCGTGGTCGCCTGCTGTCCATTCCAAAGCAGGCAGCCCACAAACGCTGCCAGTCCATGTTTGAGAAGGGCGGCCATTCGAGAGGTCATCAACGCAGCGGTGCGCACGGCCGAGCTCGAATTCAGCGTTTCACCAAAGCCAGCACGTCCGCGGCGCAGGCCGCCTCGTGAAACACGATTGCCGTTTGCGCCGTGTGGTTCGTCGCGGTGTTCGTTCCGCGCGAAGGGTTGATGCCCTGCGCGCTGATGCGGCTGACGTGGCCAACCGCGTTGCCAAAGCGGTCCAGCACAGCCGAGCCGCTGGAGCCGGGAGCCCAATCGGTCGAGACATTCATGCGCGGTGGAGACTTGGGCTTCGCCGCGGTGAAATCCCAGTTCTGGTAGAAGCGGTTGACCATGCCGCGGCTGAAGAAGGCGGGATTCCCACCCGGATCGCTGTAACACCACACGTCATCCCCGGGTGAGATAAAGACGTTGAGCGGCAGGGGTTCCAGGGGTGCGGCCGACTCGACTCGCACGATGCAAACATCGGCCGCTTTGTCGCAGGCGAGAATCTTGGTTACAGGCAGTACTTTCCCTGCGTCGGTCACAGCCACCAGGTGGCCCTGGGAGCAGTACTCGGGCTCAAGGACGACATGGTAACAAGTCGCGGCCGCCCCATCGCGGGTGAGGGCGTAACCCCCGGCCAGCCGGAGGTGCTGCTTGGCGCACTTGGTGCATAGATACAGATAGCCGATGCGCACATGGGCTTTGCGGGCAAGCTCCCAGAGCTGACTTCCAGACAGGGGCTGTGACCGGGGAGGTGGGAGATCGAGGCGGCAGGAGGCGCGACCCTTTTGCTGCTTCACCTTGGTCAGGCTGAGCAACTTGCCGGCCTCATGCAGCTTGGTCGCTTCTTCGATCACGGCCGGCTCCGGAGTCGAGCCCGACCCCTGGCGGATGATGGGCACTCCGGGCACCTGGGCCCACGATGCTCCGGCCAGACTGAACAGCAACAGGACGACCAGGAGCGCCAACGAGTTCGATTTCATACCAGAGGTAGCAAGTTTGTGCTCGGATTGTAACTGGCCCTGGGGCAAATGTGAACGGCTTTTCCGATGTCTCTCTTCCGCCGCTGTGCCAAGGAAGATCCGAAAAACGGTTCGCCAACGTGGGTGGATTCGGCGAGCATCGTTCGCATGAACCAGCGGCGGCCCCTTGCCAGGATGCTTCGTATCGCAATCGAGTCGAATGGCCAGCGCCGAACTCCATCCCGCGCGCTATCCATGAAACGAACCACCATCCTACTCGCTGCGTCGCTGCTCTTGTTGCCTCTCCATCTTGCGGGGGGCGCTGTCACTCCCGAGGAACTGACCGAGCGCCGCAACTGGGTCGAGGCACGGTTTGAGAACCGCCAGCCCCCGCCGCCAACCAACGCCGCGCTCGTCGTGCTGGCCAATCACGGCCCGGTGATCAAAAATGCTCGGGCCGGCAAACCGCTCCGCATCGGGGAACAGGACTTCACGCGCGGACTGCTTGGGCACGCCCCGAGCCGGCTCCTCATCCGGCTGCCCGGGCCCGGGGACGCGTTCACCGCCCTCGTGGGCATTGACAGTAACGAGCAGACGAGCGGCGGGCGCGGGAGTGTGGACTTTTCGGTGCACGTGGGTAGCGCGGAGAAGTTCCGGTCGGGCGTCCTGCGGGAAGGCATGGCCGGCAAGCGGGTGAACGTGGACCTCGACGGCGCGACGGAGTTCGTCATCCAGGGCGACGAAACGCCGGATGGCATCGCGAGCGACCACGCGGATTGGATTGGGGCGAAGGTTCTGCTCAAGGACGGTCGCGAAATCTGGTTGGCCGACCTCCCGGTGCGCGACCAGGAAAGCGAGCGGTATGCGACCGAGCCGCCGTTCTCGTTTATCTATGACGGCAAGGCGTCGGCGGACTTCCTCACGCAGTGGAAGGTGGAGCGGCGTTCCCGGTCGCGCGACGCGCAGCGCACTGAACGAACGCTGACCTGGACCGATCCAGTGACCGGTCTGGAGATACGCTGCGTCGCGGTCGAGTATGCCGACTTCCCGACGGTCGAGTGGACGCTCTACTTCAAGAACACAGGCACGAACGACACGCCGGTCCTGTCGGACATCCAGGCGCTCGACCTGGCCCTGACTCGATCGGCGGAGAGCGAGTTCATCCTCCACCATCACACGGCCGACAACTGCACGGCTGACAGCTACGAACCGCATGTCTTGGCCCTGACGCCGGCCTCGGTCCACCGTTTTGCATCGGCGGGGGGACGCCCCACGACCGGAGGTTTTCCCTACTTCAACATTGAACAACCCGGCGGCGGCGCGATCGCCGTCGTCGGCTGGCCCGGGCAATGGGCGGCCCAGTTTACCCGCGACGCCGACCGGCGCCTGCAGCTCCGCGCCGGCCAGGAACTGACCCATTTCAAGCTGCGGCCCGGCGAGGAAGTCCGCACCCCGCTGGTAGCGCTTCAATTCTGGCGAGGCGGCGACTGGCTTCGGGCCCAGAACATCTGGCGGCGCTGGATGATCGCCCACAACCTGCCCCGACCGGACGGCAAGCTGGTGCCGACGCACTACGCCGGCTGCTTCGGAAACGCGCAGCCTCGCGCCGAGGAAGAGATCACCCAGATTGACGGCTGGCGGAAGGAGGGCATCAAGCTCGACTATTGGTTCATAGACGCCGGCTGGTATCCCGGGCGCGGAGAATGGTCCAACGTAGGGACGTGGGAAGTGGATGCGGAGCGCTTTCCACGCGGGCTGCGGGAGGTTGCGGACCATTGCCACGCCCAGCAGACGAAGTTCATCGTCTGGTTCGAGCCGGAGCGGGTCACGGCCGGCTCCTGGCTGGCGGAGAATCATCCGGAGTGGATTTTGGGCGGCAAGGGCGGCGGGCTCCTGAACCTGGGCAATCCCGAGGCGTGGAAATGGGTGGTCGAGCGGGTGGACGGCATGTTGACCAGCCAGGGCATTGATGTGTATCGCCAGGATTTCAACATCGCGCCCTTGTCGCATTGGCGTGCCAACGACAGCCCGGACCGCCAGGGCATCACCGAGATCAAGCACGTCACGGGCTATCTTGCTTTCTGGGATGAGCTGCTCCGCCGGCATCCTGCGATGTACATTGATAGCTGTGCCAGCGGCGGGCGGCGCAACGACCTGGAGACCTTGCGCCGGTCGGTGCCGCTCTTGCGCAGTGATTATCCCCTCACGGATTTCACGCCGGGCTGCTCCGAGGGCCAGCAATGCCAAACGCTCGGCATTTCCCTCTGGATGCCTTTCCACGGCACCGGCATGCCGCTCAACGACGCCTACACCATGCGCAGCGGCTTTGTGCCTGCCTACCGCCTCGGCTGGGATGTGCGGGACCGGAAGGTGGATCTGGCCCTGCTCCGCCGGACAGTGGCCGAGTTCCGGCAATGCGAGAAACACCTGCTCGGCGACTTCTACCCGCTCGCGGCCTGGAGTCTGGCGAAAGATGTATGGGTAGCCTGGCAATATGACCGGCCGGAGCAGGGCGAAGGCCTGGTGCAAGCCTTCCGTCGGGGAGACAGTCCCTACGAGCTGGCCCGGTTCAAGCTCCGCGGGCTTGAGGCGACGGCGCGCTATTGGGTGACCGACCTCGACAAGCCAGAGACGCCCCAGCAGTTCGACGGACGCGAGTTGATGGAGCGCGGGCTGCCGATCTCCCTGCCTGACCCAAGGTCCTCAGCCATGCTGACTTACCGCCGGGTGAGCAACCCTGCTTCCCGCGGCGCGGAACGGGATTGATGGTTCACCCATCTTCAGTGAACCAGCCTGGCAGGAGGTCGCCCGTTCACTCGGCCCTTGCTCGGACAGGCCGTGCGGTAGCCAGTGCCTAGCCACCAACAAGACAGTACCTGGCTTAATAGATTTTCTATTAAGCCAGGTACTGTCTTGTACGTGTCTCGTACTTGGCTTGTACCGGACTCCCCGCCGTGGGCTGCAGACAGGGCGTGACGCTTTGAGCCGGGAGACAAGGACGACCTTGGCCTGGATTGCCGAGCGGCTCCACATGTGGGCGCCGAGCCATGTTGCTCGCCTGCTCCATCGGAACAATCAGGAGGCGGGAGGAAGTGAAAATAGACCCCGCTACCATCGATCGCGTCCGGCTGCATCGCGGGGGAAAGCATCATGGGCGTGATTCTTGCCGCCCTGATGGCCTCCCGCGGGGCAGGCTTCCCCGCCTGCCAATTCACGCGGCTTCCCATGCCCTGGCGACTGGAAAGTCGCCGGAACCGGCAGACAGGAATACCTGCCCTACACACTCGACCGGGACGAAGCGATTTGGTTTGACCGCCAGGTCCTTGGGGGGCGGCCGCCGCCCCCGGGCGAGTCTCATGGGAGTCTCGCCGGATACTTGTCCGGCCGCCAAACCCACATCTCGCGCCCCCGCAGGCTAAAGCGTGGACACCGAACGGTTTGGCACGGAGTGACGTGCCCTACCGCCCCGCTGCCAGGTCTGATGGTGCCGCCAAATGCGCCCACCACCGAGCAGCCCGTTGGAATCAGCGTGACAAGCTCGTGCGTTCCTTTCAATACTCGCCCAAGGGTTCGCCATGTCAGAAATCGAGTATAAGAGCCAAAGCCCCGCGAATATGGAGCCGCAGTTCCAATGCGATGTCTTCATCTCCTACTCCAGCAAGGACAGGACCTGGGTGCGCGGCGAACTGCTGAAGCGCATCGAGCAGGCCGGGCTCAAAGCGTTCATTGACTTCCGCGACTTCAGGGCCGGCGCGCCGAGTATCAAGGAATGCGAGCGGGGCGTATTGGAGTGCCGCAAAACTCTCCTGATCCTCACGCCCAAATACATCGAGAGCGGTTGGGCCGAGATGGAGAACATCATGGTGCAGACGCTGGACCCGGCCAACCGCCAGCTTCGTTTGATTCCGCTGCTCAAGGCCGACTGCCAGAAGCCCCTCCGCATCGGCGCGCTTACCCACATTGACTTCACCGACGGTGCGGACCTCGACCTCGCCTGGCGGCAGCTCCTCATCGCGCTGGGCAAGCCGCCCGAGACGGAGCCGCCGAAGGAGCCGGCCCGAGACGGATGGTTCCTCGCCCATCCCTATCCCATGCCGCCCAATTTCACCGGGCGCGTCGCCGAACGGGCAATGCTCGACGGGTGGCTGGACCAGGACCCCGCCCACCCGGTGCTGAGCCTGCGCGCGCTGGGCGGCTTCGGCAAAAGCGCGCTCGCCTGGCACTGGCTCACGCAGGACGTGAAGCCCGCCGCCTGGCCGCGCGTCGTCTGGTGGAGCTTCTACGAAGGCGACGCCAGCTTCGACCACTTCCTGTCCGAGACGCTTCATTACCTGAGCGGCGGGAAGGGCAAGCTGGACAGGCTGTCGGCCAATGAAGTCCGGGCGCTGGTGCATATACTCCAGTCGCCCGGCACGCTGCTCGTGTTGGATGGCTTCGAGCGCATGCTGCGTGCCTTTGGTGGTTTGGACGCCGCGTATCAAGGCGACGAGGGAAAGTCCGAAGGCCGAAATCCGAGGTCCGAAGGCAGTGAGCACGACTGTATCTCTCCGCTCGCTGACCTGTTTCTGCGCGACCTTGCCACCCTGCCGCAGCTCCGGTCCAAGGTGCTGCTCACCACGCGGCTCTGCCCCCGCGTGCTGGAGGCCAAAGGCGGCGGGTTGCTGCAAGGCTGCCGCGAGGAGGAACTAAAGCAGATGCAGCCTGCCGACGCGGTCGAGTTCTTCCGCGCCCAGGGCATCCGCGGCACGCACACCGAGCTCGAAGCGGCATGCTCGCCTTACGGCTACCATCCGCTCAGCCTGCGCCTGCTGGCCGGCTGGATCGTAAGGGACCTCCAGGAGCCCGGTGACATTGCCGCCGCGAAGCGGCTGGACCTGAGCGGCGACCTGGTCCAGCGCCAGCACCACGTGCTCGAAACGGCTTACAACAGCCTTACGCCGGCGCGGCGGGCGTTGCTGGGCCGCATTGCCTGCTTCCGCAGCCCGGTGAAATACGAGGCGCTCAAGGCGTTGGCCGAGACGGGTAGCAGCCGACGTGAGGCTCGAACTTCTCAGGCGGGGGTGCAAGGAAATCAGAGCCTCCTCACGTCGGCTACGGAACTCGATTCCGACCTGCGGGACCTGGTTGCGCGCGGCTTGCTGCACCATGACACTCGGGAGAGGCGGTTCGACCTGCACCCCATCGTGCGCCGCTACGCCTACGACCGGCTGGCCGCGCCCGACCGTGCCGCCGCCCACACCCGCCTGCGCGATTACTTCGCTGCCGTGCCCAAGCCGGACAACATAACGCGCTTGGAAGACCTGGCCCCGGTGATCGAACTCTATTACCACACCGTCCGCGGCGGGCAGTTGGACGAGGCGCTGCGGCTCTTTCATGATCGTCTCGACAGAGCAACCTACTACCAGTTCGGAGCATATCAGTTGCAGATTGACCTGCTGCGCGAGCTCTTCCCAGATGGCGAAGACCGCCCGCCGTCCCTGAAAGACCAAAACGCCCAAGCCCAAACGCTGAACGATTTGGCGTGCGTTTACAGCCTCAGCGGTCAGCCCTGCCGCGCTATGCCGCTGTTTGAACAGCAGTATGCCATCCTCCGGAAGCAGGACGACAAACGCAACTTCGCGTTTGGCTTGGGGGGCGTTGCGTCCGTTGCCCTCATGCCTTTAGGGGCGTTGCGGGATGCCGAGGACAACTTGCGCCTCCGCATAGCGCTATGCCGGGACATCAAGGAGGAGTTCGAAGAGGCGATTTCGCACGCCGAGTTGGGTCGGCTACTGGCCTACCGCGGCGCGGTTGCCGGGTCGGAAACGGAACTGGTGACGGGGGCTGAGATGTTCGAGAAGCAGAAGCACATCCAGATGCAGGGTGTGACCTATGCCTACCGCGCCCTGCGCGAACTGCTCCGGCTACGCTCGCCTTCTCAATCTGCATTCAGCAATCTGCAATTCGCAATCGGTTCGTCTCGCCGCGCGCTGGAACTGGCGGATGAGAACGCCCGTGCGAGCAAACCCAGTATGGTCGACTATGTGCGCGCCCACTGGCTGCTGGGTGCGGCGCACCACGTCGCCGGCCAGCCTGACGAGGCCGAGCGCCACCTGCACGAGGCACTGGAACGCTGCCGCCGCATCAACGCGGTTTGGATCGAAGCTGACATCCTCATTGACCTAGCGCGGCTGCGCGTGGCCACCGGCGCGCCGAACGAGGCCCAGCAATTGGCCGTGGAGGCGCTGCTCATCACCGAGCGCAGCGGCTACGTCCTGCAAGGCGCGGACGCCCACCTGGAACTCGCCAAACTCGCCCTGGCCCACGGCGACAAGGCCACCGCCCGGCACCACGCCGGGGAAGCCCGCCGCCTTGCCACCTGCGACGGCCCGCCCGATTACACCTACAAGGTTGCCTACGATGAGGCGGGCGCGATGCTGAAGCAATTGGGTTGAGGCCCAGGGATGCCGGCGCGGGACGCCCTCGGCCGCTCGCAGGCGGGACGCCTACGCCACTTTGGCGCCACACGGCAGGTCGGTCCGGCCTGAGCCATATCTATTCAGAAAGGAACAGGAGGAAACAGGGGAAACTGAGGTCTGGAAAGCTCCGGGCCTAAAGCGGGTGCGCGCCTTTGACACCACCATTCAGTGAGCGCCTCCGAAACCGGAAAGACCTGGCTTGGCTCTACATGCCTGCCTCTGTCTTCTCCGTTGCCTCCTGTTCAATTGCATGGGTACGGCCTCAGCAGGGTTTGGGCGATCAATCTGCACAGGCACTCCCGCTGCGCCCGCCAGACTCTCTCGACGGAACCTCCGCCCACTCGCGTCCGCGATTACGGGGTCCTGCAAGGGCCTGCGGCGATTCTGCTTTGCGCGAGAAACGGTTTGGAATACTATCCGATGCGAGGTTCACATGGCGCAAACTCTGGCATCTACTGAGATTCGCGGTGGCGGTGAAGTGGGCTCCAAACACGCGCGGCACGCACGGCACCGGCGGGTTGCCTGTGCAGCAACCTTGCGCCGAGCCCGCATCCACGGGTCCGGCAGGATGCACCCTGGCGGCCCGACCGCAGTGGAGCGACGGGCCCACGCGGGTGTCATAAGCCAGATGGCGTGCGGCAGATACGAGCCCGTTCTGACGGAATCCACACCGCTGGACTCCCCCCGGCACGGCAGCGCAAGGCCAACACTCTGCGAGCCATGGTGGGAGCCGGCTCAACAAGTATAGGAACGAGGTCAGGATCCCTGCAGAGATGATTTATCCCTGGAAAAGATACTGGGTTAAGCAAGGCGAGAACCCCACGATGGAACGGGGCCTCTTTGTAGAACCGTCTGGCGGCACTCGATGGTTGGGCGAAACCTCAAATGGGGTAGCCTTGTTGGACTTAAAGGAAGTCCCATGTCTCGTGCTCCTCGGTGACGTGGGCATGGGCAAGAGCACGACAATCTGGGAAGAAGCGGAGCATCTCAAGACCACGCTCGCTGGGCAGAAACACTTGGTGCTGTACAGAGACCTAAAACGACGATCCGAAACGCAGGTCGAGCGAGCTGTTTTTGAAAACCCTGAAGTCCAGGCCTGGCGGCAAGGCAAGCATGCCCTTACTCTGTTCCTTGACAGCTTGGACGAATGCTGGCGCCGAATTGACGCATTGGAGACATTGCTGGTTGAAGGATTCGAGCGCCGGGCTCAGGAGGAAATGCCGCCCCTGTTTCTGCGGTTAACGTGCCGGTCGGCGGAATGGCGTGGTGACGCTGGCAAGACGCTGGAACGACTCTTTTCGAAGAAGGCCCTGTCAGGTCCTCCCGTCCAGATCTTCGTTCTTGCGCCGCTTTCTCCCTCCAACGTTCGAAAAGCTGCCCGATCACACAATCTGGACGGAGATCGTTTGCTCCAGCGAATCGCTGCCAAGGAAGCTCAAGCATTGGCTTCACACCCGATCACGTTGAAGATGCTGCTGCAGGTTTACCAGGAGAGTGGCGACTTCCCGCGGTCTCGGGTGGAACTGTATCGAGACGGGTGTGCGCGCCTCTGCGCTGACGACCAGGTGGTTTTCGGGGCTCTCCACCAACGGAAGACAACCCCTCAACAGCGGTTGGCCATTGCAGGCCGTCTCGCAGCTCTGTCCGTCTTCACTAATCGCTTCTTAATAAACGGTGATTTGGAGCGCCCACTTTCAAGGGGGGACGTGCTCGAGGGGACCGACGTTCTCGGATACACCGAGGAACGCGTAGGGGGTGCAAGTGTGTTTGTTGATCGCGACACGATCACCGAAGCCCTGCAGACGGCGCTTTTCGCTGAGCGCGTCGAAGGCGCTCAATGCTGGCGACACCAATCCTATGCAGAATTCCTGGCTGCGCATTACGTTGCGCTACGCGGGTTGTCAGCCTCACAGATCGCTGCGCTGCTGAGGGACACAACGGACAACGCTCGACGGATAGTCCCTCAATTGGAGGAAACCGCCTGCTGGATGGCCGAGATGGTTCCAAAGGTCTTTGCTGCGCTCGCGGAAGAAAACGCCGATGTTTTCCTGCGCTGTGATTCCACCTATTGGAGCGACCATGATCGCGCCTTGCTGGTGGGGAGCTATTTAGACCTGGTTCGTCGCCATGAAGCCCCGCAGCTCGATTGGCAACTGAAACACAGATTTGCGCGTTTGGCCCATCCGGGTCTGGCGGCCCAACTTCGACCGGTAGTCACGAATCGAGCTGAGCACCCGCTCGTGCGGGAAGTTGGTATTGACATCGCTGGTTTCTGCAAGCTCAGCGTTCTTGCGCCAGAGCTCATCAGTACCTTCCTCGATTCCAACGACATCTTCCGGGTCCGCAAGCATGCGGCAAACGCTCTGGAACAGTCCGCAACTGATGAGATCCGCACACTTTTAAGCCAGAAGCACGTCACGGCCTGGACGGGTGATGTGGATGAGGAACTAAAGGGCTATTACCTGCGAATCATGTGGCCGTCGCACATGTCAGTTGGCGAGCTTCTGCCTCTCCTGGTGCCGAGCAGGCGTAATTATACCGGCTCATACAAGCTATTCCTGGAATATGAGCTCCCACAGTCGCTGCGAGATGCTGACCTACCACGGATGTTGGATTGGCTGCGCGAAAACAACGTCAACTTCGACATCCTCGGGGATTTCGGATACCTGCCATCAAAGGTTTTTGCGCGTGCCATCACACAGATGGACAATCCGGCCGTCCGCGACGCTGTTCTGCGCCTGCTCAGTTTCGGTGAAGAGCACCTACATCGTCTATTTCGCGGAGGCACCCATCCGGAAGAGATGTCAGCACGCGTGCGGATGTGCTTTTGGAAAGCCGTTGTCGAGTCGGATTTGGACATCCAGAAGCTTGTCATTTACGGAGATATTCGCTCAGGCCGGCTGCTTCTCCCGGAAGACGTGCAGGCGTTCATCGTTGAGTATCGCGCTTCACCTGAGGGCCGAGTTCGCGACCGATGGCGCTCGCTTGTGTTTTGGGTGTTCTCAATCGAGGACGCCGCTGTCCTCGAGACACTTTCGAGCTTGGCGCGAACGGATAGTGCCATAGCTGATGCTCTCGCGGCGCGGACGAGCTTCCCGATTCTGCCCGATGAACAGAACTGGCTGAAGCAGAACTACAAGCGGGAGCAGAAACAGAAACAGACTGAGCCCACTGGCAAGCCTTCCTTGGCACAGCTCGTTCTCCACGCGCTAGACGAATTTGAAGGCGGACACCTCTGGGCGTTCTGGCAGATTGGCGAACTACTCGACTTCGATCCTGAGAACCTGCGTGACGGGTTCGTCTTCCCGGAAGTTCAGGTTTCAAAAGCAAAGGCGTGGAACAGCTTACCAAAGGACGCGCAGCAAAGAATTCTACACGGGACCGCAGTTTATCTCGCAGGGCAATCGGTTAACGAGGCGGACGTGTGGAATAAAACACACCGCTACCGACCATACGACGTCCTGAACCCTCTTCTTGTGCTGTTGTTTGATGAAGAACAGCAGGCCTTACGCAGACTGACGACTGAGGACTGGAGCAAATGGGTCAGCGTCTTTTTTGCTTACAGTTCTCGTCGTAACGGGAGCCACGACGAAGCCTACAGGGCCATTCTGTGCCTGGCCTATTCAAAAGCACAGCCGGCCTTTCTGGCGGCGCTGAAGCGTTATCTGCAAACCGAGATTAACAACGATTCGGAACGGCGCATAATCTGGAATCTGGACTGCGTCTGGTGCGACGAGATTAAAGAGCTTTTTCTCGATCTGCTCGTCACGGAGCCGCTGAAGACCACCGCAGCGCAAGACATCTTTCAGCTATTGGTCTCACAAGAGCCGAAGGAAGCTGAGGATCTGCTCTCCGCAATAGCCTTGAAGGAAATGGAACGACCAGACGGGTGCAGCGTTCATGTGCCCAGTGCGATCGCGGTCTTGCTAACGAGTTTTCCAACCACCTGGGGTATCCGGCTGCTCGACCGTGTAAAGGCCGAACCGGCTTTAGGGCGCGCCGTTGTCAGCCGCTTGGTTCGCGGGTTTCGCCAGCCGTCTGGTTGGCTTTCCAAAATCCCAGCACAGCAACTCGCGGAGTTGTGGGAGTGGTTAAATCAGCAGTTCCCCGGGGACCCGTTCGAAAGGGAGACCGGGTCCGGAGAAGTGACGATTGATCACGAGGTTTATCACTTCCGGAATTCTGTGTTCCAAACGTGGATGCGGGCGGGCAGTCCCGAGGCCTGCGGTGCAATGGTTGAGTTGATGCGGAGGCGCCCAAACGAGTTTTGGTTAGGCGACGTCCTCGCTGAAATGCGGCAGACGAGTCATCGAAGAGCTTGGGTGCGCCCGTCTCCTTCGGCGCTGATGCAGATGTTCGCTGCGACCAAAGTCGAGGTGATGGGCAAGTCCGCAGACCGGCAACGGGACTTCGATGCGTTCATCATGTCGGCCAAAGGCGAGACTAGCACGAAGAGTTTCCAGGACTGGGCCGGCGGAGAGCAGGTCACGCTGGCGATTGTGTTTACCGATGTCGTCGGCTCGACGGCGCTGGGCGAGGAAATCCGGGATGAGGCGATGAACGAAGTCCGCCGGGCGCACTTTGCCCAGAGCCGGAAGCTCATCGGCCAGTTCCAAGGACGCGAGATCAAGACCATCGGTGACAGTTTCATGGCGGCGTTCAAGTGCGTTGGCTCTGCTTTGGATTACGCGCGGGCGTTGCAGGGGAACACCGGCGATCCGCAGGTGCAAATCCGCGCCAGCATCCACATCGGGCCGATACACGTAGAGGAAGGCGATGTGTTTGGCGGCACGGTGAACTTCGCCGCCCGCGTGGTCGGAACCATCCAGGGCGCGGAAATCTGGCTGAGTGACCGGGCGAAGGAGGACATTGACCGGCTGGGGGCAGCGAGGCACAAACATCTGAAGTGGGAGCGGCACGAGGGTGTGGCCATGAAGGGGTTCCCTGAGAAGTTCACGCTTTGGGCGGTGACCGCAGGGCGGCTCTGAAGTCTGGTTTCGTCCCATCGCGGGGTCAGAAGCGGCTTTTCACACTGGCCGCGTTGGCAGTATTGGCCGGTGGCAACCGGCGCGGGCGGGACCGACGCAGGGGATTCAGAGCAGTGCGATTTGCCGGTGGGGCGCGCGGCTGTTGGAGGCGGCAGTCACGGATGGCGCTTCCTCCGGGGCGACATCGCCCCTTTCAAACCGGAAGCGGGCTCCATCAAGGTATTCCGGGACGGGCTCGAAACCGATCCATCGTCGGCTGAGCCGCTCGGCGGCCTCGCCGGTGGTGCAACTGCCGGCGAAGGGGTCCAGGACCAGGTCGCATGCTCGAAGATACGGCGGATAGGCAGGTCAACTTCGATGGGGCGCTCGGGGTAGCTCAGGGAAGGGCTAAAGGTTAGAGCGGTCATCGCGTCAAGTTCTGGGTTTGGGGCGATAGTCTCGGGTGTCCAGGCAGGCGTCGTAGGCGGCACGGTCAATTTTGATCCAGTCGGTGCCGTTGATGCCGCGGGGCTTCGGCACGACGGGGCTAACCGGGAAAGCACAGGCCATCTTAAGCCAGCGGTCTTGCTCGCGGGATACGAGGCGGATTTCGTCGGCGACTTCCGAGAGATCCTGGTCTTGGCTGAAGAGGAGGGCAATGTCGTATTCGTGGCGCGAGGCGAGGCGAACGACATCCAACGCGAGGCGGACATCCACGCCCTTTTCACGCCCGACGAGGATGGTAGCTTCGGTGCCGTCCGGCAGGCGAACGGATTCATTGCGGTAGCGCAGGAGGCGCCAGAACACGTGGACGCCCTGCCGGCCCATCTGGGCGAACTTCGCGTTCCAGAAGTGATTCCAAAACGCGTTGTCGGTTGCGTCGGGGATGCCGGTGTAGAAGCGGACGTGATCGAGTTGCCAGCCCTGGCGGGCACAGACGCTGCGGGCGAGGGCCAGGATATCGTAGTTCGGGTAGTGGTAGCCGAAGGCGGCCTTGGCGGAGCGGTAGAGGTTCTGGCCGTCCACGAAGGCGACGACGCGTTTGGCAGTTGGTTCGGTGGGCATGGGCTAACAAATAACCCCGCCCGAGGCCGTTGCCGGCGTGTCGAGCGGGGAGTAAGTAAAATCTTGCGTTCCCGTCTGGTGAAGAAAGGTAGCAAATCCACTGCCCCAGTCAAGGGTGCAGAACCGGTTTCTTAAGCAGCGCATCCCCGGATTTAACCTTTTCCGGGTGTTCCTCGGCACCTTGCGCATCGCTGGCCCCGAAACCCATGGGCGAGCCCAACCGTTGCGAACTGAGGGCCGGAACGCCAAGAACGCCAGGAAAAGCGCTATTCATGGTGTCCCGACTTCAGAGCTTACCCCTATATGTGGTGTACTTTGGGCTGCCGCATTTTGCTTTGGCAAATCCTCGCCCGCCGCCCCCGGGCAAGCCGGGCGGTTCGGGTCGTCAGTTTTCTGCAAGAACGGGTGCATGTGCTTCCGCGCGCCGCCGACGAGCGCCTGGAGGCGCGGGAACTGAGGCGGTGGTGTTGCGGAGGAGCAGATCGCAAGCTGGCGGAAGGGGCACCCGTTCAAGGTGAAGTTGGCTGCCAGGCTGCGCACCCAAACCACCGTGACGGTAGTTGGAGGATGGAAGATGGAAGATGGGGAATGGGGGCGCAATATCCTTGCACAGCATCCGAAAATAGGTATTTTACCCGTATGATAGCTACGGCAACTGACATGGCTAATGAGAGCAAGCGCATCCTTGATGATGTCATCCATCGGGGTGAGGTGGTTGAAATCCAGCGTCACGGCAAAGGCGTTGCTGTCGTGCGCCGCAAAGTCGGTGTGTCCGGCAAAGAACTCTTGCGTCGGCTCAAGGCGGTGAGGTTCTCGGACCGCGATCAGGCCGAGCTGCGCCAAGCCATGGATGACGCTGGAAAGGCGCTGATAGATGGCCATCGCGCTTGATACCAGCGTCCTGATAGCTTGGGAAAAGGCCGGCGGCTTGCCCGCTTTCCTGGAAGCGAACGAAGGCCCCTTCTATGTGCCTGCCCATGCCGCCGCCGAGTTCCTGATTGGGATTCATCCGCCCGTGCGTGCCGACTTGCGCGAGCGAGCCAGGCGGCTTTACGAGGCGCAGATCAAGAGCCTGGTGGACGCCTTTGACGAGCCGGATGCCGCGCAACTGGCCGCCCTCAATGCCGAGTTGCGAACAAAAGGCCAGACCATGAAGTTCTACGATGCCGCAATTGCCGCAACGGTGATTGCCCGTGATGACCAACTGCTAGCCATAGATCGTGACTACGACCGGCTTAAGGATCGCATCAAGCTGATGACCTTCCAACCCAAGGCAGGTCGGTAGTTTCATGCGGTGTTGCGACAAACGGTTAAGGCAGAGGAGGTGTCAATGAGTTGGATTGCTCAGCGTGGCCTTGGAGGCATTTGTCACCGTGAAAACAGCCTACCCCAGACCGACCTCCTCCCAATGCGTAATCGTCGTCTGTAGGGCCTTGTAGCGCTGAGGCGACGCCTTAGAAAGCCAGCGCGGTTACTCCACAAACTCGAGCGTCCCGAACCGTTCCGGCACGTGGAACGTGCCGTTCAGCGTCGGGCTCCAGGCCAGCCCGGTGCCGTTGGCTCGGTCGCAGCGAAACAGGTTCATTCGCCAGCGCGTGCCGCATGCCAGCTTCGAGTCACTCAACGCCGACAGCGGAATACGAAGCTCGCAGTTCCAGACCTTCGCTTTGTGATCCAAGTTGACCGCCGATTGGAACTGGCTGGTCCAGGTAAACTCACGCCGGCCCGGGCTGGGAACCAGCAGGTCGAGCCGCTCGTTGGTGGGCGCGACCTCGAACTCGGCGTAGCGCCCGGGATTCGCGGGATCGGTGGCGATGAAGGCCTCGACCACGTCCCGGTCCCACAGGTTGCTTCCTTCCTGGCCTGGACCGCACCGTTCCCGATCGGACTGCGGCGGGGTAAACACCGTCAGTTTCGTGAAGGGGCACTGGTAAGCCAGATACAGGTGCTTGCCCGACCACAGCGCACGCACGCTGGTGGAAAGCTCCGGTCGCACCGCCCCGTTCCGCGAGGACTGTTCGAGCCAGCCGGCTTGTGCCGTCTGCCAGAGCGGGTGTTCGAGCCGGCCATCGAGCTCGAAGTCCTGGCTGATGCGCCGGGCGCGCAGGACGGGCAGGGGCAGCGAGCGGGCCAGCAACTTGCGGGCGTTGTCGAAGTAGATTTTGCGGAGTACGGACGTGGGCAGGCCGATGGAGCTGATCGTCCAATCGCCCTGGATGGGAGTCATGTGGGCCCAGTCCCGGTCACGCGTTTCGAGCCAGCGCCCTTCCTTGGCGAAGAAGACCTCGGCATCGGCGTCGGTGGGCGGGGGTTCGTTGCCGCTGGAGCCGAGGATAAGCTTGTCATAGACCATGAAATCCGTGCCGAACAGAATGCGGTCCTGATGTTTGAGGAAGAGGCGCCGGACCCGTTCGGGATCATGGCGGCCGACTTCCGGGATGCGCGCGGCCAGGTCGGCCATCATGTTTGGGTAACGGTCCAGGGCGGCTTCAACCCAATCCGGTTCCTCGGCGTTGTTCGCAAAGTGAACGCAGACGAAGGTGGTCTTGGGGTGCCGCGCGATGACCCGGTTAAGGGATTCGAGCAGATCCTTCCAAGGCGGGAACTTGTTGGTGTCACCAAACCACCAGCTCTTATGGTCTTTCAGCTCCTTCCACCGTTCATTCTGGTCGTCGTAGGGCAGCCAAAAGGCCTTGGGATCGGCCACATGGATCGAGACCGGCATGTTCAGCTCGCCGCAGCGCTCCCACATGGGGTCGAGTTTCGGATCGTCAATGGCGATGAGCTTGCCCGCGCCGTCGCGCACGCCCAGGCCCAAGCGCTTGAATTCCTTGAAGCCGGCGGCCCCGAGGCGATGGCCCTCCTCGATCTGTTTGACCGCCTGCTGGGCAAAATCCGGTTGGTCCCAGCCCTTATAATCCAGGCTCAGGTACTGGAGAAAGCGCCCGGGATACAGCGCATCCATCAACCGCTGGTTGCGCTCGAATTGACTCGGCCCGCCGTCCTTGCCCGGGGTGACGGTAGCGCCGCTGAGATTCACCGCGAGGCCCAGACCAACGGCATCCATGATTTTGATGGTGCGAGCCAGGTGCTGGGTCGTGCAGTTAACGTGCTGGTGCAGGTCAATGATGCGGTGTTCCGCCCGCCAGGCATCAGCCGCCCGGCGAACCGACTGCACATCCTCGTCTGCCCACGCCTGACTAACCACCGCCGCGATTATGCCAGCCAACAACCCGAGCTTTGGGAGTAGTTTCATATCCAAGACGTGCTTCCGATGATGGCGCTGAACTCTTCGCTTCAAGCTCATTCCACCGGCTTCAGCAACAGGTAGTCGAGTCCGAACATATAGGACTTCACGGCCTTCTCGTTGGCGCCCACGACGGTGACCATGAATTCATTGTCGCCAGCCTTCAATTCAAACTCACCGAGCAAGCGCTCGCTGGTTGCCCGCACCTCGGGCTCGTAGAAGTCGGCGGGCGCTCCGGCCGGCTGGCCGTTGATCGCCATTTGATGGATGCCGTAGTCGCGCGCGGTAAGGAACCGCCCGAACACGCGATACTTGCCCGCCTTGGGCGCCGGAAAAGCCAGGATCAGCGCGTCGCCGGGTTTCCTTTCACCGCGCCACCAAAGCTGCTCTCCGCCGCTCAGTTCGCCCCGTTCCTGGGGGCGGGCGATGCCCTTGACTTTGAGGACCCGCAGGTTCTCGCCCTCGATGGCCCCCGGCACGCCGGGGGGCGCATAGGCGGCCACCTCACGCACCACGGCATCCCCGGAGCGGATCGGCTGGAACCCGTCGGTCGCCCGCGGTCGCGCGTACCAATAGGCGATCACCGCCATGTTGACCTTGCAGCTCGCATGGGAGTGCCAGAGTTCCATGTCGAACTTGAAGTCTTTGGTGAAGGGGATGCGGTCAATAATGTGGAAGCGGTTCACGCTCGTGTGGCCATAGTTGCGGGGGCCGTCGCAGCGGGGCTGGGCATGGTAGGCATGGGTGAACAGCCCCGGCCAGCACCACGCATAACCAAAGTAATCCTCAGTGCCGGTGCCGAAGTGGTTAGGGAACTTCTCGCCGTCCACATAGATCTTCTCATCCCCTTCTCCCCACCAGTTTCGGACGGGGTTATCAATGCAGAAGGACACCCCTGCGAACACGCCCCGGCCCCGCGCGGTAAGGTAGTTCCAGTCAATCATCGGCCGGGAAGGCACGTCCCACTGCACGCGCCACTTCGCGTGGAAATGCATCGAGCGTTCGGTCCACTCGTAATCCTTCAGTGCGATCTCGCCCGCCAGCGAGACAGGTTCCTTCGTGCGATTCACCAGTTCAAGGGTGGCGGACTCCCGGAACGGCATGAACCAGTGGCAATACATTTCGCCTTCTTTGGTCATCCCCAGCGGCAGGGTGGCAAAGGCGTTCAGACCGGGGGCGCTGCCGAAGAAGTCGCCCAGGGGCGCCTCGATGCAGTTCTCCCCGTCGAACGCGACCTTGACGATAACGCCGCGCAGCGCGGCCTGGCGGTTCTGCGCGCTCAACCGCACCACCGCCCGGGTGAACGCCTGGGGGCCGGAGAATTCCTGGCGCACACTCTCGCCCGCCGGAACCTCGAGTTCAAATTCTTGCACTTGTCCGCCGAATTCATCCGCCTGACCGCGGGGGTTGTCCAGCCGGGCGGCCAGTTTCTTAATTCTCTCCGCCAGCGTCTTGATCTGTTCCAACCTGAAGGGCTCGACGGTCGTGCCCGCCTCGTAAGTGCGGTAGTTCACGTGGTAGTAGAACCCGCCCTTGTCACTCGTCACTTTGCAGCTCCGGGCGTAGGGAATGGGGAAATAGAGATTCCAGCCCCGGCTGTATTCGCCGCTGATGGGTTTGGGCAATCCGGCAAACGTCCCGCCCAACAGGTTTGTCATGGGCGTCTCCAGCACAGGTTGCTCCGCGCCGTCGAGGTAAATGCGGATCGTGCCGGCCGGATTCGCCGACCAGATGCGGACGATGGCGCCCGGGCCGGCTGCGTCCATCATCACGTATTCCTTGCGCCCAGCCCGGTCTTCCTGGCGCATAAACTGCCCGTGGTCGGCATTAGCGAACCAACCGCTCGTGGTTGAGTCCTCAGGCGATTTCGACTTGCGGTCATACGACGAGGACTGTTTGCAGGTGTAGGCGGGGCTGGGGAAGGAGGCCATTCCGGCAAGGTCCGTCATTTCCTCGATCAGCGACGAGGTCGTGACCGCGGGCGCGGCCGCGGCGAAGTTGCCCGAGGCGATGACTGCTCCCAAGGCCAGGCCGGCGTGTAGCGCAACGCGCTTCCAGTAAGAGAGTTGGGTGATACTCATGGTGATTTCCCGATAGTGGGTTTAGGTGATTTGAGAGTTGCGAAGGTTCGCGGACAAAAGGCTCAGTTGTACAGTTTGGGTTCTTTCTTCCAGTCCTTGTCTTTGTCGTGGGCCATCTCGGCCACGCGCGGACGGCGTTCGCGCAGGCGGACGGACTCGATGCCGCAATAGTAACCCTGGGATTGGGCGTTCTTGCCGACACATTCCAGCCGCAGCTTGTAGGTGCCCGGCTCAGGCCAGAAGTCGAGCAAGTGGAACTCTTCGCTGACGACCTTGGCGCTGAAGAGGTCTATCACGCCCCCGAGTTTGACTCCGTCCAGATAGGCTTGATAGCGGCCGAAGTCGTCGGACTTGGTCATGTTCAACAGCAAGCGCAGCGGTTCCTTCTTCGCGACCTGGATGGGGATTTCCAGCCAGGCGCCTTCAGCTTGCTTAGGCGTGTAGAGCAGTTGCTTGCCCGGATAGAGATCGAGTTGTTGGGTACGGGTATCGCCAGCGCCGTGGTATTGGTCGCCGCCAAGATCCCGGGCGTAGGCGACGACCCGCTCCAGGCTGGGCAACGTGCGCTCGCGCGCGTGCGGGGCGCGCGCCGTGAACGTCGGCGTGCCGGTCTGATACCAGAACGCCACGCTGGAGTAATCGTCCTCGCGCTCGTTCCAGCTCGTCGCCTTGTAGTCTGGATTCTCATCCGGAGCGATCCAGCCGAAGTGTTCCAGCGTCAGCTTGATGCCCTTGTTGAATACCAGGGGATCAGTCAGATGCCACCGATAGGCGCTGGTGTGTCCGCCCACAATGCCCCATTGATCGAAGTAAGGCACGCCGAAATAGGGTGTGCTGGTGGTCTTGAGCCCCCAGGCTGAGAGAAAATAGTCCTCCGTGCCGGTGCCCCAGATCGAAGCCTTCTCCTCGCCATCAATGTAGATCTTCTCATCGCCCTCGCCGAACCACGAGGGACTGCGGCTGCGCACCGCCAGGACGGTGCCGACATAGTGGCCCTTGCCCTGGGTTTCCAGCACCACGTAATCCTTGCCTTTCTCCGCCGGGTATTCCTGCCGGTACTGCGCGTAGAAGTAGGGGGTGTCCTTCGCGAGCTTCTGCTTCTTAATCCAGTCAATGTTGTAGTAGAGCAGGCTGATCTGCTTCGCGCTCTGGTTGACGATCTCGATCCGGGCCGACTTCCGAAACGGCATGTGCCAATAGCAGTTGTAGGAGTCGGCATCCTCGACGATCACCGGCAGACTCGTGACTTCGCTGCGCTTGCCGAAGCAATTGGCGAAGAAGTCTCCGACCGGCGCTTCCACGGCCGGACGTTCGTTGTCATCCCAGTACATTCGCAGCAGCATCTCCTGATGGTTGGCCGCGCCTTGTTTGGCCCAATTCTGCGGCTCGGGGCCGAGAAACGTGATCCAGATGTGCGTGATGACGCCCGGGCCCTTCTCATCCATGAGCACGTGCGTCTCACCCGGCGGGACGGTGAAGTTGTCGTAGTTGCTTTGCTCGCTGAGGTCGCCGCGCGGCTCGGCCTTGGGATTGAGCTTCTTCTCCGCATTCCCTCGGCGCACTTCGCCCACACGCATGGTGGAGGTGGTGCGCATCGAGCGGCCTTCCTGCGGCCGGGCCAGGTCATCGAGCGACCCGGCTTGGGCGGCAGACCACTGAGCAAGCGTGGCCCAGGCGAGGAGACCGAGTCCAAGAAGCCAGGCAGGGTGGTAGGTGGGAGAGTCATGTGTCTTCATATTGTACCGCCCTCACCTCAACGCTTTTGCGGGCCAATTGCAAGCTCGTTCTGGCGGCAGCTCGTTCTGGCAACTCGGGCATCGGCCGCTGGTTCATCCGTCAGGCGTCCCCTTCCCGTGAATGAAAGCGGAGCACGCAGTCTGAGGCCGGCTGAGACCGGCGGGAGAGACGGTTGGGGGGCGAAATATTCTTTCCGAATTTTGTTGACGCCATTCGCCGGTTTGGTCATAGTTCGCCCTGCATTTATGAATTCTCCTCGTAGTATGCAAAAGGCACAACTCGTTTCTATTGGCGTGATTGTCCTCACCCTCACAGCCCTGAGCTCCAACGGCGATACGGCGTGGAAGAGCACGTCGTCCGGCGATTGGACTTTGGTGGCGAACTGGACTCTCAGCCCGCCGTCGGTGGGTCCGCAGTTGGCCATCCACCCCGGAACCGCCACCTTGCAGCGGAGCGTGTTCCTGGGCGGTTCGATCGGGCGCGAGACGCTGGGCATGCAGTTCGATCTGACTGCCGGTGGCGTGGGTTATACTTTTACTGGTTTGCCGGCGGTATCCGGCTTCTTTGTCCGCGCGGGTGGCACAGTGAATGGCATTGTCAACCATGACGACAGCACGCAGACCTTTAACGTTCCGATCAAACTCCTGGACAATAGCGGACTGGCCGGGTCCGGGGCGGCTATGACGTGGAACGCCGCCGCCGGCAACATGGTCTTTAACGGCAATAACACCGCACCGGCAACACCCTGGACGATTAATCTTAACGGCGCGAGCGCGCTGACCATAGACGGCGCCTTCAACATCTCCGTGGGCACAAGCGGTGCGGGGCAGATCCTCAATACCGCAGGTGGCGCAACGGGGATCATCAAGAACGGCACTGGGACGTTGTTTCTGGGGGGCACCGCCGCCAACACCTTCAGCGGAGTGAACACCTTGAATGCCGGCAGAATCACCGCCGGCAAGGCCGACGCGTTAGGCGCAGGTAATGCGCTGGTTATGGCAGGTGGGACCTTTGAACCGAGCGGGTTTAGCCAGACGCTGTGGACCTTGGACCTGGACGGCACGGCCACGCTCGACTTCGGGTCCGGCGCAGGGGCGGTCAGTTTCGCCAACAGTTCCAGCCTGGATTGGGAGTCCGGCTCCTTGATTATCGCCAATTTCGAACTTGGGGTTGACACCCTGCGGTTCGGCACCGACGACACCGGTCTGACGGAGTGGCAGTTGCACCACACGCTTTTCCCAGGGTGGGGCCCCGACTTCTACGCCGGGATTGATGCCAATGGCTACCTTCTTCCGATCCCGGAGCCGAGCGCAACCGGGATGGTTATCGTAGGGCTCTCGCTGCTGTTATTCGGCAGGCGCCAGGGCGTCCGCGGCTGAAACTGCTCTTCGCGCGTTCCCGCATGTACTGAGCGTTGCGCGTCCGCTCGCGGTCCAGGTTGCGCCGCATCTCCGACCGCTCCAGCCGACGGCGTGAACGACCGCGCTCCCAGAGCCAAACCGTTCTCGCCACAGCCGCGACCAGCCCCAGCCCGCCCGCTGTTTGGGCGGAGCGCCGTTCCCAGACGCGCGGCAGAATCTCCATCCGCAGACGAAGTGCGGCAAATTGGTGGCGGAGGTTTCTTGAATCCGCGCCAGGTTCAAGCGGTCAGCAGCAAAATAAGGCGCACGATCCGACGCGGGCCACAACACCATTGCGCAGCGAGGAATCGCCGCCTAACCTATGCCCGCGTTGATGAATGCGGCTGATTCCAAGTACGTTGAAAACCGAGCCTACCTGGCTCGCTGTGCCCGCGAGCAGATGCTCGCGCTCCGCGAGTCCGCGGGGCGGCTGGCGACGGAGTTCGGCAGCGAGGAAGAGTGGCTGCGCTGCGTGAAGAACTCGTTCCCGAGGTTCATCCCTTTCCTGAGGGAGCAATGCGGCTTAGAGTTTCGCGGGCGGATTCTAGAGATCGGCGCGGGAGGCGCCTGGCTCAGCGCCGAAATGTCAAAGCTGCCCGGCGTCGTGGAGGTCTTCGCGACCGACGCCTCGCCCAAACGGCTAAAGGAACTCGCACCGAGGGTGTTCAAGCTGGTTAATGCCAACCCGACGAAGATCACCCGAATGCCATGCGACTTTCACCAGCTTGACTTCCCGGGCAACCATTTTGATTTCGTGGTGTCCTCCGCCGTGCTCCATCACGCCACCAACATCGTCCAGGTCTTGCGCGAGGCCAAGCGCGTGCTCAAGCCCGGCGGGCGCTTGGTTGCCATCCGCGAGCCGGTTTGGCCGCTGGTCAAGATCAAGTCCCGATCGAAAATGCTGGCCAAGCTCCTTGCCACCGGTGTCAACGAGCGTTTCTATACGCTGTCGGACTACAAGGAATTCTTCAAACAGGCGGCTCTACCGCTGGAGGTCAAGCGCGTGAACCTCGCCAGCGGTTTCAAGTATTACGTTAACGCCATGGTCAACGGGCTGACGCACGCGCGCTACGCGTTTGTCGGCACCAAGCGAAGCAAGAGCTGACCGGGAAACCGGTCCCTGCTCTTCACGCGCTGCGCGCCCGGAACCGGCGCCAAATCTCCTTCAGATTTCTCGAAGGGTAGCGAGCGGTAAACCGCTTCAAGGCAAACGGGGAATCGGCAGCCGTATTGATGCCGGGCTGAGTGGTGCAGGCCGTCTGGTAGCCTGCGGCGGCAACGAGATCACGCACTCTCTCGTTCCAATCCCCGTAGGGGTAGCAGAAATGCCGGATCGGGCGGCCAAAGACGTCCTCCAGCCTCTTGCGGCTGGCCACGATCTCCTCCCGCGCCGCCGACGCGGGCAGCCGGGTCAGCCAGGGATGGGTCAGCGTATGCGAGCCGATATCGTGGCCCGCGGCAATCCACTCCCGCACCTGGCCCACATCCATCATCGGCTCAGGCACCTCGCCCAGTGCCGTATCCCACTCGTTGGTCTTGCCCATCATTTCAGCGACGAGGAACTGAATCGCCGTGAAGCCTGTGCTTGCCAAAGGCTCCAGCCCGTGGCGAAGCACATTGAGGTAGCCGTCGTCGAAGGTGAGGCCAATACGCCTCTCGCGCAAAGGTCCAACGCACTCCTCCAGGGAGCCGGAGACAAATCTGGCCTCGCGCAGTTCCTGGAGTTGCCTGGTGAAGAGCTTCGTGCTGAGGTACAGGCCCTTAAGCCGCGCCCCCCGCGGCCTGGGCCCCAGTTTGTGATACATCAGGACCGGATTCCCCTGGCCGAACACCTTCCTAAAGGGCGCGAGGGTCGAGTAGTAGTGCGGGGTATCGCTGCTCAAGTGGCACTCCAAATTGGAAATCAGTTATCCCCTTGGCATTGTCACGGCAGGCGCAATCAACTAACCCATCCTCGATGGCCGCGGCGACGCGACCTCCGATGGGTCCGAGGCGCCAGATTGCACCCCCAAAGGCGAGGCCGACGTGGCGGCGCGATCCGGTCCTGAGCTCTGGCGGCCGGCTGGCACACGGTTCCATAAACGCTCGTGGACGTAGTAAAGACCGATCTTGGTGAAGAACTCCACGCACCCGATGGAGAAAGCGAGCCTGATCCTCCCCGTGAGCAAGAAGGAAACCAGAATCGTGTCCAGCGTCCCGGTCGCGCGCCAGGACACAGCCTTCAGCAAACTGCGGTAATGTCGGTCACCCATGTGAAAACACGTGAAATCTGGAGGGAATCGGCCTCGCCGGTCAAGGGCAATGCTGAAGCCGACCACAGAGCCACAGAGCCGCCCTCGGCGGCGGTCGGACCCAGCCGCCGCACCCCACACTACCCCGGCACCACGTAAGCCTTCCGCAAACCCGCAGACTTCGGGTTCATTTCGGACCGAACCGCCCGATTCTCCAGCCCTTCGCGCTGAGTACACCGGAGGTACACCGGATGCACACGGGATTTTCCGTTGCACCTCCGGTGCATCCGGTGTGCATCGCTTGTACACGGCGTTGGGATGGCCTTGGCAGGGCTCAGAACAATGGAGGTGCCAGGGGCGTGCGTTTGGCGCAGCTACGCGCGCGGTCCGTCTGCCGCTAAGGGCTAAGGCGGATGAGACGGGCTGGATTCTGTTAGAAGAAGTAGCTGAATGTGATAGCGCCGAACTGCGAGTATTCCGGCTGTCCCTCGAACTCCTTGCCCCAGAAGACGTAAGTAAATGAAGCGAGGAAACGCCGATTGCCGACGGCCATGCCGACTGCGGCCACCGGAACGAAGAATTCTTTATTAACGCTGGGGCTGTCCTGGAAGGTGTTCCCATCGAGGGTGATGTCCCACAACACCAGGTTGGCGACGGCGCCACCGTAAATGGAGAATCCCCAACTCGAGCTGAAGGCAGTGCCTTCATCACGCCGCGGCGGCGGCAAGTGGCCCATGTCACGAGCCAGCGCAATACCGAAATCATCGGGCATGTTGTAGCCGAAGCGCAATTGCGCACCAATCTGACCTTCAGTGAGGACGTTGCCGAGCCAGGCAGCCGCAGTGGGCATCGCCTGAACGGCCCAACCGTCAAGCCGGCCCGCCAGTCGGAACTTGTGGCGATACTCGTAAGCCAAGTTCAAGATGGGCTCGTTCTTCAACTGGTAACCCCAGCCCTGCGGTTTTCCGCTCCCCACGTAATAATGGACTTGCCGCTGCGTTTCCTCGGCCAGGGACCAGGGGCCCACGACGCCGGTGATAAACTTGAGGCCGTGGTAGGAATTCGACCGATCCACATGCAGCGTCAGCCCCAAGGACAAGATCCCGGCATACGGCCGATCATTCGGATCGGGGATGGTAAGGGTAGTGTCCGCCGGGGTGTACATACCCTGCGCCATATTGTATCCCACAGTGCGGCGTCCTTTGCCCCACGGCAGCCAGTCCGCCACCGGGTCCAGCCAACTGGGTCCGGTGTGAGCCACCGAGAGCGAAACCCCGTCGGTGTAGAATTGGTCGGTGCCGGCGAACGTGTCATTCTCCCAGGATACCGACACTGACCAATACCGCGGTTCGGTGGGCAGCACGGTGGGGCCAGTGTGATTAGTAGCCCCAACCGCGTTAGCGGCTAAGAACGCCAGCACCACGCTCACCGCACCGATTCTGAGAAACCCCACCACGGACTTGTTTCGCGACCCAGAGGCAATCTGGCGGGGCGGGGCATTAACAATGTGTTGCGGCGCGCGCTTTGCCCGGCTGGAGCAGGCCACGTGCTTTGGCGGAACCTCCGTCTTGAAAGGCGGGTGCTTTACCGGTCCCATAGGATGATTTTATGGGGAGGGGACGCGAAGTGCAACCCAGAGCTGCAGCATACGTTCTCGCTTTCTCGCACATCAGTTGCGGCCCGGCTGAGGCGAGGAACCGGACATCGCGGCAACACTGCCCGCTTCCTGAGTTTGCCAGCCGCCGCCGAGCACCGCGTAGAGCTTTACCTGACTGGCGAGTTTCTCCAGGCGGAGGAAAACCAGCACTTGCTGTGCGGCAAAGAGGGATCGTTGCGCGTCGAGGACCCCCAGGTAGCTGTCAATGCCCTTGTCGTAACGGGAATTGGCAAGGCGGTAGGTCTCGGCGGAAGCATTGACCAGGGATTGTTGCGCCGCGACCTGCTGGTCCACCGTCCCACGGACGGCCAGGGCATCGGCCACTTCCCGAAAGGCGCTCTGAATTGCCTGCTCGTATTGGGCCACGGCGATTTCGCGCTGCACTTTGGCAGCCTTGAGGGCTGACCAGGTGCGAGCATCGAAAATCGGCATCACGATTTCCGGCGCATAGCTCCACGCACCCGAGCCGGTTTTGAAGAGTCCGGAGAGGTCGCTGCTGGCGGTGCCAATGGCGGCCGTCAGGGAAATGCGCGGGAAGAATGTTGCCCGGGCGGCGCCGATGTCGGCATTGGCCGCCTTGAGTTGGTTCTCTGCCCCCAATACATCTGGCCGGAGCAGGAGGACCTCGGAAGAAATGCCCGCGCTGATTTCTTTGGGAGGGGTGACGCCGTCCAACTCCGTTGGCAGAAGCGCACTCGCCGTGGGCAAGCCAACCAGAAGGTTCAAGGCATTCTCGTCTTGCGCCACTCGCTGGGTGTAGATGGCTTCGTCCCGGCGGGCGACGTCCAGCGGTGTTTGCGCCCGAAACAGATCCAGTTCAGTCGCCAGGCCGAGTTGGTAGCGGCGTTTGACCAGATCATACGCAGCCTGCTGTGCTTTGAGAGTCGTCTCTGAAAGCGTGAGATTCTCGCGATCAGCCGCCAGCGCCAGGTACGCATTGGCGACCGAGGATACCAGCAGTATTTGCGCGCTGCGGCGAGCCTGCTCGGTGGCCAGGTACTCCTCCAGCGCGCGGTCCTTCAGGCTGCGGATGCGGCCGAAGAAGTCAATTTCCCAGGACGCGATGCCAAGATTGGCATCGTATCGCTCCACAGTCTGCCGGCTGCCAGTGCTCGAAAGGTCGGCCGGTACCCGGGCTCGGCTGCCGATGCCCTTGGCATTGACTACGGGTAAGAGTTCGGACCGTGCAATGCCATAGAACGCGCGCGCGCGTTCGACATTCAAGGCGGCAATCCGCAGGTCGCGATTGTTGGTCAGAGCCATCCCGATAACCTGTTGGAGCTTCTCGTCAGTGAAGAACTCCTGCCATCTCAAGTCCGGGAGAGCCGGGGCATTTGTCATTCCCCCTTGAGTATAGGCGGGGCCGGAGGGCCATTCGGCCGGGACCGGGGCGGCGGGCCGAGCATACTTCGGGGCCATCGTGCAGCCGGCCGGGACGATGGCGATTCCAGCCAGTAAAAGGAGAATGTGTTTGCGCATGTTAGTGGTTTCCAGGCGGATTGGTCTCGATAGCGTTGGCTGCTGGCCGCAGCCTTTTTCCGAGGCCTTTCTCGATCAAGACAAAGAAGAGCGGCGCGAAGATGGTCACCAGGAAAGTTGAGGTTACCACGCCGCCCACGACGGCGATGCCAATGGCCCGTTGGGCGCCGGCGCCGGCGCCGTGCGCCAGCGCCAGGGGCAGAACGCCGAATCCGAAGGCCAGCGAGGTCATGACGATGGGACGCAACCGGAGTTTCGCCCCCTCCAGCGTCGCCTCGACCAAGCTCATTCCTTCTTCCACCCGAGCTTTGGCAAACTGGACGATCAGGATCGCGTTCTTAGTGGTCAACCCGAGGGTGGTCAGCAACCCGATCTGGAAATACACGTCATTGGGCAACCCCATCATTTTGGAAGCGATCACGCCGCCGATGGCACCCAGCGGCAGCGTTAAGAGGATGGAGAGGGGGATGGGCCAGCTCTCGTATAAGGCCGCCAGACAAAGGAAGATCACCAGAATGGAGAAGGCGTAGAGCGGGCCGGTTTGCGCGCCTGCCTGCCGCTCCTGATAGGAAAGACCCGTCCAGTCAAAGCCGATCCCTTGGGGCAGGTTCTTTACGAATTTCTCCATCTCCTGCATCGCCTCCCCCGAACTCCGTCCCGGGGCCGATTCGCCCAGAATGTTCAGGGACGGAAACCCGTTGAATCGTTCCAGCTTCGGAGAACCGGAGGTCCAGTGCCCGGAGGCGAAGGAAGCAAAGGGAACCATCTTGCCCCGGCTGTTGCGCACGTAGAGCTTCTCCAAGTCCCTGGGCAACATGCGGTAAGGGGCGTCAGCCTGGGCATAGACGCGTTTCACCCGGCCGCCCTGGATGAAGTCGTTGACATAGGCGCTGCCGAAGGCGGCTGAGATCGTCTCGTGGATCGAGGTGATAGGCACTCCCAGCGCGCCGGCCTTCTCCCAATCCACATCCACACGGTATTCGGGCACATCTTCCAGGCCGTTGGGCCGGACCTTGGTCAGTACCGGATCCTGCGCCGCCATGCCAAGAAGCTGGTTGCGGGCTTCCATCAGCTTCGCGTGGCCCAGGCCCCCGCGGTCCAGCAACTGGAAATCAAACCCCTTGGCCTGGCCCAGTTCGACGACTGCCGGCGGCGCGAAGGCGAACACCATCGCGTTGCGGATTTGGGAGAACTTCATCATGGCTCGACCGGCCACGGCGTCCACCTTCAGGTCGGGCCGGTTGCGGAGGTCCCAGTCTTTGAGCCGGATAAACGCCAGCCCCGAGTTCTGTCCTCGGCCGGAAAAGCTGATGCCGGAAACGGTCATTAGGGCTTCGACCGCATCTTTCTCCTCATTTAGGAAGTAGTCTTTGACCCCCGCCATGACCTGCTTGGTCTGCTCGAGGGTCGAGTTTGCGGGCAGCATGGTCATGACCATCAACATTCCTTGATCCTCATCGGGGAGATAGGCGGTGGGCATCTGCTTGAAAAGGAACCCCAGCGCGCCGACGATCACCAGGAACAGGACCACGTACCGGAGCCTCTTGTTAAGGGAATGGCCCACCAACGCCAGGTACTGGCTTCGTGCCCGGAAGAAGAGACGGTCGAACCAGCGGAAGAAAGGCCGCAGGAACCAGACGCCGCCCTCGGCGGGTTCATGCCCCTTTGGCACCGGCTTGAGAAACGAGGCGCACAGCACCGGCGTCAGGACCAGGGCCACCAGCACCGACAGCAGCATCGCGGCAATGATGGTCACGGAGAACTGGCGGTAAATCACCCCCGTTGACCCGGCGAAAAACGCCATCGGGCCAAACACCGCCGAGAGCACCAGCCCGATGCCGATCAGCGCCGGGGTGATCTGGTCCATGGACTTGCGGGTAGCCTCGAAGGGCGAAATCCCTTCCTCGCTCATGATGCGCTCGACGTTCTCCACCACCACGATGGCGTCGTCCACCAGGAGGCCGATGGCCAGCACCATGGCGAACATGGTGAGCATGTTGATGGAGAACCCGAAGAGCCCCAGCACGGCGAAGGTTCCCAGGATCACCACCGGCACGGCAATCGTCGGGATCAGAGTGGCCCGCA
>CAZVFC010000075.1:0-42506 GCA_964625855.1 uncultured Verrucomicrobiota bacterium
GAAGACAACAAAATCAAAGAGGCGGATTTACCCCGTTTTCAGCTCGGCGCTGTCACCGTCACCTCACCGCCCAGCTTCCCGTATGTCCCTGTGGCCATTGGCATGTGTTTATCTATCCTTGCCGTTGGGGCTGGGTTGCTCGCGCTCAGTTCATGCAGCACCAGCCCCGAAGGCATCGTGCGCGAAGAAGCCGTCATCCAGACGATCAGCAACGCTGTGGACCACGTGCGGCAGTACGCCCCGCTGGTGCCCGCTCCCGCTAACTCGTTCGTCGAGCCGCTGCTGGCCATGTGCTCCGCCGCCCTGGCGATCTGGAGCGGCTACCTCCACCGCAACGTCCGCATCCTGGTCAAAGCGGCCAACGGGAGCCTTGCCGCTCCCGGCCCGACGCCGCCGACCGCCGCGGACCTCGCCGCCCGGCTGGCCGCCACGAAGCCACCCGGAACGTAGCGCCCCCCGGCGGCCGAGGCGGAAATCCGAAAACCGAAATCCGAATCCCGAATAGCGAAAGAAACCCGAAGCTCGAATGGCGAAAACCGAAGCATCCGCCGATCTGGCCGCGTGGCAGCCCGCCGATCAAAGCCTCGCTTCGGACTTCGGATTTCGGTTTTCGGACTTCGGATTTCCTTCGGATTTCGGATCTCGGATTTCGGATTTCGGCCTCAGGGCCGCCGGGCCGTTCGAGGAGTTGCGGGATGGCGCAAGTTGCCTACATTGAGCGGGAGATGGCAACGAATAACGAAGCAAGCGCGAATCGGATCGAGGTCGTGGAGGGTGACATCACGACACGGCGGGTGGACGCGATCGTGAACGCCGCGAACACGACGCTGCTGGGCGGGGGCGGGGTGGATGGGGCGATCCATCGGGCGGCGGGACCGGACCTGTTGGCCGAGTGCCGCGCGCTGGGCGGCTGCGCCACCGGCCAGGCCAAAATCACCAAGGGCTACCGTTTGCCCGCCCGATGGGTCATTCACACCGTCGGTCCCGTTTGGCGCGGGGGCGAGCACCACGAGGACGAGTTGCTGGCAAGATGTTATCGCAGCTCGTTCGCGCTGGCCGAGGAGCACCACGTCCGCACCATCGCTTTTCCCTGCATCAGCACGGGGGTGTATGGTTTTCCGATGGACCGCGCGGCGCGGATTGCGATCCGCGAGACCCAATCGTTCTTACAGCGCTGCAAGTCGCTGGAGCGGGTGCTGCTGGTTTGCTTTGGCAGGGAGGCCTATCAGATCAACGAGCGGGCTTTGCAGGAGGCGGCGTCGCCGTAGCGGCGCGGCTCGGTTCCGGTCAGAACTCGAGCGCGAGTTCGCGCGGCCGCGCCTCATTGGTGAAGCGCACCCAGAGCAGCCGGTCCTCGGCTGAATAGTGGACGCCCTCGAGCGGCTGGCCGGCGAGCGTCACCGACCGCGGGGCCGCCGGCGCGCGCAGCAGCAGCACCGCCGGAGTGTTCACCACGCCTTCGACGGTCACGGTGAGCGAGCGGGGAGTGCGCTTGGCCGGCAGGGCCTTGCACGCCGAGGCGAGCACTTGGGGCTGAGGTCCCTTGCGGGCATCCAGATCCAGGAGGAAGGCGCGCGAACCCGGCGCCAGGGTGACCGCGGTCTGCACGCGCAACTCCGGGTCAAACAGGTTGACCCACCGGCCGCGGGCGGTCTTGGGCTCGGCAGCGAGCGACTCGTCGAGGCCGGCTGCCAGGACGTAGGGACCGCGGCGCAGGAGCAAGTAGTTCGTTTCGCGCCACGCCAGCCTGGCGCGCGCCGCCGCTTGTTTCACGACTGCGACGAGCCGCAGGTCACCTTCCGCGCTCGCGGCAAGCCGGGCTGGGTTTTCGCGCATCCAGATGACGCCGCCTTTGCCGACGGCCACAAGCCCGGGACTGGTTGGTCCGGCATTTGGCAAGCCCAGTTGCGCGAAGAGGTCCTCACGCGGGGTGCGGTGATGGCGGCCGTTGCTGTTCCACCACTCGCGGACGGCATGGTAGGGGTCGCTGTCATCGTCGCACACCACCAGCACCCCGCCGCGCTTGACCCAGGCGGCGAGCGGCGCATGCACGTCCGCACTGAGCGGCTTCATGCCGTGGTAAGTCAGCAGCAGCACGCGGAAGCCCGCGAGGTAATCGGGCAGGGCCACGTTTTCGAGCTGCACCGGGGTGATCGGCATGCCGCGCTTGAGCAGGGGCAGGGCCAGGCCATAAATGTGGCTGAGGTCCGCGTCGCTGGGCGTGGGCTCGCCGCGCTCGAACATCAGCGAATCACTGATGACCAGGCCGATGCCGGTGGTGCCGCAATCCCATTCCACCTGGCGTTGGTTCATGTCGTTGAGGGCGTTGATGACCGTCTGCACCTCGGTGGCGTAGGCCGGGGGCATTGGCTCGCGTTCGCCGGGCTTGCCCGGCTTGGGATAGCGCCCGCCGAAGACGCGTTCGGGCCAGGGCGCCACCTCGAAGCGCCACACGTCGGGTTGGAGCAGCGACGCCACCAGGGTGGACTCCCAGTTGACGCGGTAGTCGGTCCAGTCGTGTTCCGGGTTATCCTCGACCGGATCGTTCAGGAACCAGACCTGGCGGCCCGTGCCGCGGACGAGGTTCATCATGGCGCCATATTCCAGGAAGGCGGTCTCGAACGTGCGCTCGCGGTGTTGGCCGCGGAATCGGTTCGGTGTGCGGGACGTGCCGGTCCAGACCTGGGCGATGTAGCCGTCGCAGCCGTTGAGGCGCGCCAGGCTGGATTCCGGGCTGACGATGCGCCAGTGGGCGTAGTTGAGGAGGCTGTGGGTGGGGACGTAACAGCGCACCTGGCGGCCGGTCCGGCGATTAAAATCCTGCACGTAGTCAAACACCTGCTGCAGCGCGCGCCGGTAAAGGAAATACTTCAGTTTGGAGGAGCGCCATTGAGCATCCACCGAGCTGTGTGGCGGCTGCCAGTCTTCGCCATAGTGATTCTTCCACTCGCGCTTGAAGCCCTCCGAGTAGCCGCTGCGCACCCAGAACTCCGGTTCCTCCAGGTGGATCGCCTCGGCCCCGGCGTCGAGCGCGCGCTGCACGCCTTGGCAAAGGTATTTCCCGAAGTTCGTTCCCGGGCACATATAGTAAACGTCGCCGCCGTGGCTAACCTTCTTGCCCGCCCGATCTGTCTGGGCCTCGTCCTCATGATTCACGCCATCGAACCGCCCGTAGAGGTAATCCTGGTAGGAACCCCACGACACGCCCGTCATGACGTGGATGCGATACCCCCGGTCTCGCCACGTCTGAATACGCTGCGGCAGACCGGCATCCACGCCATAGGTAATAGCCACGTCGGAGCGGAGGTTGGCGATGCCGCTCCAGGGCGCGGCGGTCTGGAAGCAGGTACGTTCCAAATGCTGCTCCGGGTCGGTCGGAAATGCGGGTGGTGAGTCCGCAGCCATCACCACGGATGCGGCGAGGAGGTAGGCCGGGAAAACAGAGGTCAGTCGAAACATGGAGGTTGGATGCATTAATCCCCCACGGCATTCATCATTTATTGGCCTCGCAGATGCAAGGACGCAGAAAGGCGCCCACCATCCGTTGGTAGGGGCTCCTCGCCAAGGCGTCCGGTTACGGGCAAACACGGACGTTTCGGCGAAACGTCACTGCCAGACGCCAGCCCCGGGGCCACGGTTCGCGGCGGATACTGGCGGCGATCCGTTCGGCGAACTGCTGCGCGGGGCGAAGCCGCTGAGCACGCCCCGCTGTCTCAGGAACCCTCTGCTGCCGGGCCCCGCAGCGGCGGCACCAGGTGGACCTTAGAGTCGAGGACCATGCGAGCGGGTTTGTTCAAGCGGTGCAAACCGTGCCTGACGCCTGCGAGTCGCGCAGCGAGCGCCCACAACGAGGGCGGAGCGGGTGAAGACTGCTATCCTCTACGGTGAACGGATGCGGTAGAGGCGGGCGGGATAATCCGTCCAGTCCGGGTCGCTGAAGTAGAACGAGTCCGCGGCGAGGCTGTTGGTTTGCAGCGGAGACCAGACGGCGTCGGCCAGATTCGTGCAGGCTTCGACAACAATGGTCATGCCGCTGGCCCACCTGACGTTGAATCCAAATTGATTGCTGCTAACCCCAAAACTGCTATCGGCGGTTGGCACGCGCGGCAACCAGAGGGCCGTCGGACGGCCCGCATAGGTCGGACCCCAGTTCGTCGTCCCAGGCAAGTAATAGACCGTCGCCGGCGTATAATTGAACGAATACGAAGTGACGTTGGGGGCGTTGCCGCGGAAATAGACCTCCCCGAGTTGAGTGCAATTGTAGAACGCAGCGCCTCCGATGTTGGTGACGCCGCTGCCAATCACGGCGTTGGTCAAGTTGCCGCAGTAGGAGAACGCGTAGCTGCCGATATTGATGACGCTGTTGGGCACCTCCACGTCGGTCAGATTGCCGCAACTTCCGAACGCATAATTAGCGAGGTTGGTAACGCTACTGCCGAGCGTCACACGGACCAAACTGCTGCAGGAATAGAACGCAGAAAGTTCAATTGTGGTCACAGCATTGCCAACCGTGGCGTTGGTCAGGCTGCCGCAGGCATAGAACACGTTTGCTCCAAGGCTGGTGACGCTATCAGGGATGGTGATGCTGGACAGGCCCGTGCAGCGATAAAACGCGTAGGGGCCGATGCTGATGGTGTCGCTGGGAATCGCCACACTGACGAGGCTGGCACAGTGCGAAAAGCCTCTGTTTTCGATGTTGGTCACACCGCTGGGGACCGTGTAGTCAGTTCCTCCCTTACCGGGCGGGTAGTGGAACAGCGTCGTCTGGTATTTGTTGAACAGTATCCCCTCCGCGCTGCTATACGCAGGATTGGACGAGTCCACCGTGAATGTTGCGAGATTGGTGGACCCGGCGAAGCCCGTGACATCAATGTTGGTAACCGTGTGGGGAATCGTAATGCTGGTCAGCGTGAGGTTCGAACTGAAGGCGTTATTCCGAATCTTGACGACCGGCCGGCTCATGATCTCAGCCGGAATGATCACCGCACTCTCAGTGCCGGTGCATCCGGTAATCGTGATCGCGTTGTTTTCGATCACCCAAAGTAATTCAGCTTGGACGACCGCGGGAAACATGAACATCAGGAGAATGAGGTTGAGGCATTTCATACCTCGCGACTATGCGCCTCTGGCAGCGGATGGCAAGCCTGCTTTGAAGGCTCGGTTCCCACGAATCGTGTTTGACACAGGTCGGGTCGGCGAAGCGACGAGGCAGCGGCAGCAGCCGCAGGTAGGGACGCCTCGCCGAGGCGTCTGCGCCCGGACGTTTCGGCGGAACGTCCCAGCCAGACGGACGAGCAGGCAGGCCACATGATGCTTGAGGCGGTGCGGCTAACTGGCGTAGTGTCCGGACGGTTCGCGGGAACGAGGGCGCTCACGGGCTCGGAACCCAAGAATGGCTTGGCCAGCACGGCGCCAGGCATTCGCGCCAGCTTCTGCATGTTCGCATGACTGTTTTCGTCGAACGCGAGCGGCTCGCCAATGTGCGCGCTGGCGATGCCGGTTATCCCATGCGCACGATTCGGACCCGCAGTTTTCTCTACATCCGTAACCTGCGGCCTGACCGCTGGCCTGCCGGCGACCCGCAAGCGCATAAAGACCCCATGCGGGTATTTGGCGATTGTGGCGATGGCCCAACCAAGAACTTCATCCTCGACCCTCGTGATCAACCGGCGATACAGAAGTTCTTCCAGCTTTGCTTCGCCAAACGGCCTGCCGAAGAACTGGACGACCTCAGCAAAGACCCACACCAAATCCACAATGTGGCTGGGCAATCCGGCTACGCCGCGGCGCAGAAACAGCTCCGCGGCCAACTCGACCCATGGATGAAGCAGACCGCCGATCCGCGTGCCATCCAGGACGATGACCACTGGGACCGCTATCCGCACTTCGGGGGTGCAGCCGCCGGGAATAAGGCTGCGAAGAAGGAAAGGCGAAGGAACACAGCCCCCATCCGACGTAATGACACTGCATAGCCAACCAAGCTTTCCACAAACACGCAGTCCCGAAGTGCCCATCGGCGGCCCCGCAACAGCACTGTGGCCCACCGCAGTGTGTCTTATTCGGATTTCGGCTTTCGGATTTCTTCCCCTAGATCCAGGTTACGCCGGGATACTTCTTTGGGAGGGAAGGTCTGATCTTCGGATAGCTGTTCGCTTTGAAGGCGGGCCAGTTGAAGGTGGCTTCCAGCCGCTTGCCGTCCGGCGCGCACAGCCAGAGTGTCACGGGCAAACGGCCTTCGCAGGTGTGCGGATGCTCCTTCAGCGCGAAGCACTCGTGCAGTTTCACCTGCAACTCCGGGGAGCTGGGCTGGCCGTCTTCGTCGCGCGCTGGCTCGGCGTAGAGCAGTTTCAGTTTGCGGCCATCGGGCCAGGCGATGCTCGTGGGCGCCAGTTCGTCGAGCCAGCCGAGCTGCCCCTTGGCGAGGTGCTGAAGAAAGGCTTCGCGCAGCGGCGTGGCTTGCGCCTCTTTCGCCAGAGTTAACCCTTCAAACGCGCGCGCCAGGCAAGCGACAATTGCCGCCTCGTCGAAAGGCGGAAACTCCAGTTCCGGCATCACGGCCACCACCAGGTTGGCCCGGGCGGTGAGTTGCTTCAGCTCGTGGTTGAACAGGGGCAGATCGAAGTAGCCCTTCCGATACGCCTCCGCCAGGCAGCGGCCCGAAGCTTTCGGGTCCACCTCGCGCTGGTGTTCGTGATGGATGACCAGGTCGCGGAACCGGACCAGCTTCACCGCCGCCACGCGTTTGTGGGTGCGGTCATAGAGGTGCTCGATTTTGGCCGTGACCTGCTCGGGGAAGGTCTCCTCGATCCACTCGCGTCGGACCGCGCTCGCCAGCCCGAGCAACGTCAGGTTCTCGGAGCCGCGCCCGGTCACTTCGCGGATGGTCGCTGCCACGAACAACGGGGCATTCTGCACCACGCTCTCGCGCATCAGCGTGCCGCGCCGCCCCTCGGTCAAATCGCATTCGAGCGTGCCCTGGTCGTGCCGCAGACAGAGTTGATCAATGAAGCCAGTCATGATGCAACGGGGCAGGGGATCGGCGGCGGGGGAGGGCGAGGATAGAGGATTGAGGATGGCGGATGGACTCGTCGCGCCCTCTTCGCTCTTCGCTCTTCCCTCTTCTCTTCGAAGCAGCCCCTCCTGTCTGGCAATCTGCATGATCTGCTCGAAGGTCTGCTCCACCTGCCGGGCGGTCTGCGCGTGGATGCCGTAGCGGCGGCAGGTCTCGACGCTGAAATTGCTCTTCTTCGCGAACTGATAGGCGCGCATGAGCGTGTAAAAGTCCGATTCCTGACTGGCCTCGAAGAGTTCGCGGGCTTCCTGGATGTGCTTGTCGTCGCGGCCCAGGCGCATGAGCAGGTCGCGTCCGCTCACCAGCGCGGCGCACAGGGCCGCGGCCGGCACACAGCCGTATTTGCCCGCCTCGACTAACATGCGCGAGTAGCGCGGATGCATCGGCAACCGCAGCATCTGGCGGCCAATGGCCGTGAGGTCGGCCTCCGTCAGCGATTCTCGCAGCGCTCCCAAAGCAAAGAGCAACTGCTCCGCCCGCTCCACCGCCTGCGCGTCCGGCTTGTCCAGCCAGTCAAACGCCGCCGCACGCTTGATCCCCAGCGAGTGCAGCAGCAAGACCACCTCCGCCAAATCGCTGCGCTGAATCTCCGGCGTATTGCGCTCGGGCCGATTCAACTGCCCGCTTTCCGTCCAGAGCCGGTGGCATGTGCCCGGCGCTGTGCGTCCGGCGCGGCCCTTGCGCTGTTCGGCTGAAGCGCGGCTGATCGGCTCGATGAACAGTGTGCCAATGCCGCGCTCAGCATCATATCGCGCCACCCGCGCCAGGCCGCTATCCACCACGTGCCGGATGCCGTCAATCGTCACTGAGGTCTCGGCGACGTTCGTGGCCACCACCACCTTGCGGAGCGGGTTGGGCGCGAACGCCGTGTCCTGCTGCTCGGGTGGCAGGTCGCCATGCAGAGGGATCAAGGCGAGCTGTTCGCTTACGCGGCAGGCCCGAATTGCGCCAATGGTGGCATTGATCTCTCCCATCCCGGGCATGAACACCAGGATGTCGCCCGGCTCGCCGGCATTGATAATTTGTTCCACCACATCCGCCGCCTGTTCTGTCACGGGCCGCTCATCATGGTGGCTCGAATACCGCACCTCCACCGGGAAGCTCTGCCCCTCAGAACGTAGGACAGGCGTCCCGCCTGTCCCCCCATTGCTCTCCAGATACTCCGCCACCGGTTCCGCCTCTAGCGTCGCCGACATAACCCCGATCTTCAGGTCAGGCCTTTCAGTTCGCTGCAAATGCTTCAGCAAGGCCAGCGCCGCATCGCTCAGGAGATTGCGCTCGTGGAATTCGTCGAAGAGAACGGCCGCCACATTGGCGAGCGTCCGGTCATCCTGCAACCAGCGGAGGAGGATCCCCTCGGTGACGTAACTGATGCGCGTGCCCAGGCCTGTTTGGTCATCAAACCGAATCTGGTAACCAACCTCGCCGCCCAGCGGGCAGCGCCGTTCCCAGGCTACCCGCGCGGCCACCGTCCGCGCCGCCACCCGGCGCGGCTGGAGCACGACGATCTTCCTATCCCCCGCGAGCCCGGCATCCAGCAGCATTTGAGGCACTTGCGTAGTCTTGCCCGAGCCTGTGGGGGCAACCAGCACCAGCCGGTTCCCCGAACGCAGCGTTTCAACTATCTGCCAATGAATCTCCCAAATGGGAAGGGACCCCGGGCTCACAACAGGTGCCGGAACGCCAGGGCCAGGATCGTGATCACCAGCATCAACCCGCTGGGCATGAACTTCTTGGTCTTAGTGAGCCGGATCGCGAACACGACCAGCAATGCCGCCATGATGATGTCCGCCAGCGCGCTCGCGACGCGAGGCCCAAAAAGCCCCGGAATCGCCGTCATAATCAGCGCCGCCGCCGCCACGGCAGAGGTGATCAGCGACACCTTGCTGCCGGCCTTTAGAAACCCGATCAGCCCCCCGACGAGCAGCAGGACAATATAAATCCACAGTACGGTGTAATGGCTCATAATCTTTGTCAGGGAGACTCTAGCCGCACAACCTCCCAAAGGACACCAGGAAATGCGCGGACGATTCAGGCAGGGACGCCTCGCCGAGGCGCCCGCTTCAGCGCGTCGGCCAATCGAACACTACCACCGCATCCAGGTCTTCCCAGGAGTCGCCCGCCTTGATCTTCGGCGTTACTCGTCCCACAACCTGGTACACGCGGTGCGGGCTTTCCTTCTCCACGGTGAAGTACAGCGGATCAACCAATGCCGCGATGATGAGGCTGGTTGCCTCCATCCGGATCATCACCACCTTACGGCCCTGGTAGGTGGATTCCGAGTCTTTGACAAACGTGAAGCCGATCGTTTCCAGTCGCGGCGCAACCACGTAACGGCACTTGACCTTCTCTCCCCTTTCCAGCTCAGCCCAGTGCGCCACGAGAAACGGCGCCACCATATCGCCGATGAGAGGCTCACTCCGCCAGGTCTCCGTGCTGGCCTTGGGCTTCTTGGCCGACGCGACATCTTTCGTGTACTCGAACAACACGGTGCCCTTTGGCGGGTTGCCCGGCTCGCGCCGGATCGAGGCGCTGCCCGCAGCGCCGATTTGGAGCTCCTCCAGGGCGTATGACACGAGGTCATCTCCGTTGTAAGTGGCGCGCTCGCGGGCTGCGGGCTTGCCATCCGGATACGTATATTCGCGCAACACGCTGAGCTTCGAGCCGGACCGCGTCGCCACGCGCTTGAACTTGAACAGTACCGTCCGCGAGTCCTTCGCGTAGATTGTGGCAGTGAGCAACGCAGGCTCCTCATACTTCAACGGCCTCGAGGTGGAATTCGTGGAGTCCGCGGAACCCAGGCTTTCGTTAGCCCATTCGCCCAGCAGGATCGCAGCCAGCACGGCTGATACCAGTATCATTCGACATCTCGCGTTCATTTGCAGTCTCCGGAGGGTGGTGGAAGCCCTCCCCTGCGGCAATGGCTAATCTTGCACAGTCGGCATTCAACAATTGACCCTGCTTCCAGAAATGGGTTTGATATGCGCCGGCATTGCCTATGAGTTCGCCCAAACCCACGCTGGATGACTTGCGCATCGAGCGAAGCCCACGACCGGAACCGTCGTCACGGTTCTGGCCGGTGGCTATTGGCGTTAGCGTGTTGATCCTCGTCGTGGGCGGGGTCTGGTGGCTGAAGCGGCCTAAAGTCATCCAAGTGAAGACCGTTGCTGCCCGGGAGGCTACCGGTAGTGGCATCGAGCGCACCGTGTTGAACGCCTCGGGCTACGTCACCGCGCGGCGGCAGGCGACGGTTTCCTCCAAAGTCACGGGCAAGGTTATCGAGGTGCATATCGAGGAGGGGATGAAGGTACAGGAAGGGCAGGTCTTGGCGCGCCTGGATGATACGAATGTGAAGACGAGCCTGCGCCTGGCCGAAGCGCAGTTGGTTTCCGCAACGAACTCCCTGGCCGAAACGCGAGTGCGCATCAAGGAAGCCCAACAGGAATTGGAACGTCAGACCGGTCTCTTAAACAACAAGATCGGCACGCAAGCAGATTACGATCACGCCGAGGCAGCAGCACTGGCCCTCAAGGCAAGGCTGGAGCAGCAGCGGGCTGATGTGACCGTAGCCGAGAAGCAGGTGGCCTATTGGGAGCAGCAGTTGGACGACACGATTATCCGCGCGCCGTTTTCGGGCATTGTCACCTCAAAGAACGCGCAGCCGGGCGAGATGATCTCTCCCATCTCCGCGGGGGGTGGCTTCACGCGCACCGGCATCTGCACGATCGTGGACATGGAATCCCTCGAAATCGAGATTGATGTCAATGAGAGCTACATTAACCGCGTTGAGCCGGGCCAGGCGGTCGAGGCGACGCTCGACGCCTATCCCGATTGGAAGATACCCTGCAAGGTGATCGCTATTATCCCCACGGCCGACCGGCAGAAGTCCACCGTCCGGGTGCGGGTGGGCTTCGACAAGCTGGACCCGCGCATCCTGCCGGAAATGAGCGTGAAAGTCGGCTTCCGCGAGGCGGGCGGCTCCGGTCCGGTAGCGGGGCGGACGGTCATCCTACCCAAGTCCGCGGTTCAGCAACAGGACGGGCGCAGCGTGGTGCTGGTTGTGCGCGACGGCAAGGCCGAGCGCCGCGCCGTGACGGTGGTCGGCACACCCGGCAGCGAGGCCGTGATCGGGGCCGGACTTGGCGCCGGCGAGCGCGTGGTGGCTGACTGGCCGCCCGGGTTAAGCGACGGCGCGGCTGTCGTAGAGAAACGTTGAGCCCCACCGGCGTGAGCACCTCGGATAACAACGCGCTGGTCCACGTGGATGGGGTGGAAAAGGTCTTCCATCGTGGCTCGGAGGACATCCACGTGCTGAAGGACCTGCACTTGAAGGTGCCTGCGGGCGAGTTCCTGGCGCTGATGGGTCCGTCGGGCTCGGGCAAGAGCACGTTGCTGAACCTGATCGGGGGACTGGACCGGCCTACCCGTGGCACGGTCAGCATCGCGGGCGAGCGCGTGGACGAGCTGTCAGACCGCAAGCTGGCGGCCTGGCGCGCTCGGCATATCGGCTTCGTCTTCCAGCTTTACAACCTCCTCCCGGTGCTGACCGCCGAGCGGAACGTCGAGCTGCCGCTGCTGCTGACCCACCTGTCACGCGCGCAACGGAAGCGGCATGTGGCGACGGCGCTGGCGATCGTGGGGCTTTCCGAGCGAGCAAGGCATTACCCGCGCCAGCTTTCCGGCGGCGAGCAACAGCGCGTCGGCATCGCCCGGGCCGTCGTGACGGACCCGACCTTGCTTCTGTGCGACGAACCGACCGGCGATCTCGACCGCAAGGCAGGCGACGAGATCCTGGACTTGCTCCAGGCCCTCAACCGGGAGCACGGCAAGACCATTATCATGGTCACCCACGATCCCCACGCCTCCGCCCGCGCCTCGCGGACCGTCTATCTCAACAAAGGCCAGCTCAGCGACGAACCGGTCGCCTGAGCCTGTCGAAGTTCATTGATGAAGCAGTCTCCCACTCAAACCGCAAAGCTGATGTCCGCTTCTCCAACGCCGCGATCCGACACCCGGCTGTGGCTCATTCGCCATGCCGAGGTTGAGGCGGATTACCAGGGCGTGTTTGGCGGCCGGATTGACATGGGGCTTTCGCCGCGCGGTCACGAGCAGGCGGCCGCGTTGGCGGCATATCTCCGCTCCAAGACGGTCCATGCCATCTACGCCAGCCCGATGAAGCGCGTGCAGCAAACCCTCCAGCCGTGGTTGGTCAACGGTGTGCCACGGCCGGCCATCCTGCCGGACTTGCAGGAGGTGGATTTTGGGGTCTGGACGGGGCTTGGTTTCGGCCAGGTCCTAACCCAGTTCGGCGTCAGTGCCTGGCAATGGCTCGACCAACTGGAAGCTGACGCAATTCCCAACGCCGAATGTGGCGCTGCCTTCCGTGCCCGGCTCGAACCTTGCCTGCGCCAAATCCTCCGCGACCACTCCGGCGAGCAGGTTGCCATTGCGTGCCATGGCGGGGTGATCCGCATGTTGCTGGCGATTCTCCTGGACATCCCGCTTTCCCGGACGGGAGCCTTTCAGGTCGAGTATGCCAGCATCACGCAGGTGAGGTTGCGACCCGAGCAAACCGAGCTGCAGTTGCTGAACTTCACACCGTGGCGCGAAATCGCGCGATGAAGCGCCGCCCGCTCTGGAAGGTGTCCGTTACCACCTCGACCGAGGCCGAGGACGCGGTTGCCGCCTTGCTGGTCGAGGTTCTCGGCGAGCCCGCTTCGTCATACAATGATCTTGCGACCGGCCGAACGACCGTCACGGCGTACCTTCGGGAACGGCCGCGGGCGTCCCTCGGCTGGCAGGCGGAGCTGCGCGCCCGACTGAAACGGGCCCGGGCCTGCGGTTTGAACATCGGTCCCGGCCGGGTTTCGCTGGCCAGCGTTCGCTGGCAGGATTGGGCCGAGTGCTGGAAACGTCATTTCAAACCCATGAGCTTCGGTTCCACGCTCCTGGTAAAGCCGAGTTGGAGCCGCCTGGAACCGAGAAAGGGGCAAGCTCTGGTCGTTCTCGACCCTGGCTTGAGTTTCGGCACCGGACAACACCCCACAACGGCATTCTGTCTGCGGCAGATCGTGAAGCACCGACGCAGGGGGCATCATAGTTCCTTCCTGGACATTGGCACCGGTTCCGGCATCTTGGCCATCTCCGCCGCCCGGCTTGGATATTACCCAGTCCAGGCCTTTGACATTGATCCGGACGCCATCGGCATTGCGCGTGCGAACGCCCGCCAGAACGGCGTGGCCCGCCGGATCGGGTTTTCGCGGCGGGACCTGACGGAAAAGGCCAGCCGGGGAGCAGGGAAATACGCCATGGTCTGCGCGAATCTCAACGCGGAGCTACTGATGGCCGGGGCGAAGCGTATCCTGGCCTGGTTGCAGCCGGACGGCCTGCTGGTTGTCGCGGGCATCTTGGACGCCGAGTTTGGGCCGGTCCGGGCGGCCTACGAGGCTGTCGGGCTTCGATTGGCAGAGAACCGAACCCAACGCGAGTGGCGCTCGGCCGTGTTCAGCCAGGAAAGACCCGCAGAAAAGTTTGAATAGACTTTGCGGAAAGGGGTCTTATAATAGAATCGCTTGAGGCGTCAGATGCAAAGTGCGACGGAGATCAGGCTGAACAAGGTAAGCCCGGGGTGGCATCTGCTCGCCTGGCTAAACTGGAACCACGTATCACATCAAGCTATGACCAAATCGTTGGAAGTTATCAGCGAGGCTATCCGCAACCCAAAACACCCCTTCCGGAAGGTTGATAATCAACCAAAGAAGCCCCTGAAGCATCGCTATGAACGGCGAAAAATCAGGGAATATCTGCATTTGGGGGATTGGGTGTCTGGCGAAGCGACTTAGTACGATTAGACCTCTAATATACCTTCAAAAACGGAACAGCCACGCATCGGTGCGTGGCTGTTCTATTTTGGCTTGGAATCTTTAAGGGACGGCGTCGGTCTTCAGTGTGATCGCAAGGACGATTTCTCAGGGTCCACTGCTTTCGGCGGGCGGGCCTTGAAGTGGCCTACTTCATCAACAGCATCTGCCGGGCGCGTTTGATAGCGCGATTGAGGCGCCGTTGGTAATGCGCCGGCAGTCCTGTGTATTTCCGGGGCAGGATGCGGCCCTGGTCCGTCACAAACTGCCTGAGCAGAGTGATGTTCTTGAAGTCCAGGGCGTCGCAGGTAAAATCAATTTTCGGCTTCGGGCGCGGGGTGCGGACTTCTCGGTAAGCGGACCGGCCTGAGCCGCCGCGCCGTTCGGGTTTGTCTGGGCGAGTCTTGCGGGGCATAAAAAGGGGCTACTTGATTTCGCGATGGAGTGTGTGACGGCGCAGCGCCGGGTTGTACTTCTTGATCTCCAATTTCTCCGTCTTCAACTTCTTATTCCGTGTTGTCGTATAGCGCGAAGGAGACTTGCCCTCCTTGCGCGCCTCGGTACACTCGATGGTGATGATCTCGCGGGGCATATCTATTCCTTCTCTTTCTGTTTCTCTTCTGCTTCTTCCTCTTCCGGTTCAACTTCAGCCAAGCCGACGGAGTCCACGGTCCCGAGCGCGCCCAGGCGGCGCTGCCGCAAAGCGCCTTCGCGCTCCAACTGGGCTTGCGCCTGCACAGTGAACCGGGTCCAGGGAATCGCCTCGAGTCGTTTGTGGGGAATCGGTTTGCCCGTCAATTCACATATGCCGTAGGTGTTCTTCTCAATCCGCTTGAGCGCCTCCTCGATTTCGTAAACCGCGTCTTGGTCCGCAGACAGGAGGCTTAGCGCGAAATCGCGGTCAAAGTTGTCGGTGCCGGAATCAGCCATGTGCAGGCTATAGCCGGCCATCTCCTGGGCGGACTCCTCTGCCAGACCGTTCATTTGTCGTGTCAGTTGGTCGCGCAACTCGATCAGCCGATAATAAAACTTCGCCCACTGCGGCTTTATCTTAACGTCCCCGTTCTTCTTCGCCTTTGCAATCGGGGAACCGAGAATAGACGCAGCAGTCGCCGGGCCGTGCGGCTTGTGGCTCGGCTTGGTCTTCCGGACAATCTTTTTCTTCTTCGTGCTCACAACTCAAACTACGCAATTCTGTCGTACTTCAGTCCCATTTCCCTCGCTCGGTGCGGATTCCGCCCCGTTGAGAGTGCGGGAATGTAGCAAAGGAATGCAAATATTCCACAACAAATTTCAAAAATCTTCGCCTCCACGGCTGTCGCTGCCAAATCACCCCCCCTCCCGCGGTTGCAGACTCTCAAAGACTGTGCCTGGCGGTCCGGAGCATCCGGCCCCGCTGCCGCCGCTCACGCCTTTTCGATGCACGCATAGGCATTATGGTTGTGGATGCTCTCATGGTTCTCGGCCTCGACCTTGTACCACGTTACGTCCGGATGCGCGTTGAGCTTGAGCGCCACGTTGCGGACCAGGTCTTCGACGAACACCGGATTTTCGTAAGCGCGCTCCGTCACGGCTTTCTCGTCCTGCCGCTTGAGGAGGGCGTAAAGCTCGGAACTGGCCGAGCTTTCGATGATCTCGATCAAGTCCTCAATCCACACCGCATTGCGGGACCGAATCTGCACCGTGACTTCTCCGCGCTGGTTGTGCGCGCCGTAGGCGGCGATCGCTTTCGAGCAGGGACAAAGGGTTGTTACCATCGCTTTGACCGTTAGCAGGAAAAGTATTTCCTGGTGGCACGCTGCCGCGTCAAATCGCGCCGTGTAATCCATCACGCTGTTCTTGCCCGTTACGGGCGCCGACTTCACCATGAAATAGGGAAACTCGATCTCCAGGTGAGACGTGGCCGCGTGGAACTTCGCCTGCATCGCGTAGAGGATGTCCTTGATGTTCTCGACGTGAATGACGTTGCCGTGAGCGTTCAGCACTTCGAGGAAACGGCTCATGTGGGTGCCCTTGAACTCCTTGGGCAGATCCACGAACATGCCGATGGTCGCCACCGTGTTTTGCACCGACCGGGCCTTGTCGCGCACCTGAATCGGAAACCGCAGACCGCGTACCCCCACCTTATCAATGCGCAAGTCGCGGTGGTCGCGTTCACTCTGCTTGTCGTGCAGCGCGGCGTGAACCTTTCCCGATGTCCGATGGGAACCGTTGCCCAAGTTGACTCGCGACCGCCGGCGCTTCGCTGGCACGGCTGCGTGCTGGGACGCGCGGGGCGATCGATTTTCATTGGGCTTGAACATGTGGAAAAGGTAACAGCGAACAACGAATTTGCAAAAGCTTTCGGCCAATTCCCTTTTGACATGTGCCCACCCGGCCCCTATTACGGCTCCCATGAAATTGCCTTCTTACCATGGCGGATGTCTGCTTGGCTTCGCTCTGTGTCTTGCCGCTGCCCAGTGGGTTGCCGCCGAGACCTTCCGCATCGCCACTTACAACGTCGAGAACTACCTCGACGAGGCCACTCAAACCCGCTTTGCGAAGTCCGCTGAAAGCAAGGCCAAGGTTCGCGAAAGCATCCTGGCGCTGAGGCCCGACGTGCTCGCCCTGGAAGAGATGGGCACCACCAACGCCCTGCTCGAGCTGCGCGACTCGCTGAAAACCGCCGGCCTTGAATTACCCTATTGGGAGCACACCGCCGGGTTCGACACTAATATCCACGTCGCAATTCTCAGCCGATTTCCGATCACCGCGCGCCGCTCGCACACGAATGAGAACTTCCTGCTCGACGGACGCCGTTTCCGCGTCAGCCGTGGCTTCGCCGAGGTGGATATCCAGGTCAACACCAACTACACCCTTACCGTGCTCGCCGCCCACCTGAAGTCCAAGCGGGCTGTCGCCGAAGCGGACGAAAAGGACTTGCGTTTCGAGGAAGCGAAACTGTTGCGCGAGAAGATTGAGGCCCGCGTCGGCGCGAATCCAGAGGCGAACCTCGTCGTCCTGGGCGACTTCAACGACGGCAAAGACTCGCCCTCGACCAAGGTGGTGATCGGTCGCGGCAAATACAAACTGATTGACACACGCCCGGCCGAGCGCAACGGCGACGATGTCCCGAGCGCGAACCCCGCCTGGGAGGCCCGCCGGGTTACCTGGACACACTTCTACGGCAAAGAGGACCTTTACAGCCGTATTGATTTCATCCTCGTCAGCCCGGGCATGGCGCGCGAATGGGTTACGAACGAGACGTACGTACTCACGATATCTAATTGGGGGGTCGCCTCGGACCACCGGCCGATCGTGGCGACGTTCGCGGCCGAGGACAAGTAAAGCTGCGGCAGCCGGTTTCGCCGGAGTGCAGGCCATCTACACGTACAACGCCGCCCGTACTTCCCGCGCCATCAGGCCGACAAAAGGATAACGCCGCCCGGGGTCCGACTCCAGGCAGCGCAGGATGACCTTCTCCATAGCCGCCGGCACGTCCGGATTATGCTGGCGTGGGGGGACAAAGCCGGAGCGGTCACGTTGCCGTCTCAGGATGTCGCCCGGGGTATCTCCCGGGAAAGGCTTCTCACCAGTCAAGAGTTCATAGGCCGCCACACCATAGGAGAAGATGTCCACACGATGAGAAATAGGCTCGCCGAGCAATTGTTCGGGCGCCATATAAGCGGGAGTGCCTGGATTCCTCTTTGAGGGCTTGAGAGGCTTCTCTGGAATCTGTTGTGCGAGATCAAAGTCCACCAGACGCACTCCCGCGTTGCGGGTGACCAGAACGTTCTCGGGTTTGAAGTCAAGGTGCATGTAGCCGTTTTCGTGCATGTGCTCGAGCGCGCCGGCCATGTCAATCAGGATCTGCGCCACATTTTCCAGCAGCACCGGGTCCTGTTGGGCAGAGAGCTGTTTGAGGTTGGATGCCTCGACGTACTCCATCAGGAGGTAAAGCTGGCCCTGGATCTTGCCATGCTCGACATAACTGACAATGCCGTCGTGGTCGCTGATTCGCGACAGAATCTCGGCCCCACGAACAAAGCGCCGGCGCGCCAGCAGGTTGAAGCGCAAGCGCTGGTGCATGCGGCGCAGGGCGTAAGGTTTCTGGCGCTCGTCGGTGGCCAGCCAGATATCGGCCATGCCGCCGCAGTTAATCAGTTCCTGCAAATAGAAGCGACCGAACGGTCCCGGGGAGGGCGTCTCGACGACCGGTGACTTTCCTAGCATGGCAAACACCCCGTCTCGTTCCTCAGTTCCCCGGCCGGACCTGCAGCGTCGAGATCACCTCACGCACACCCTCGGTTTCCATCGCCAGCAACATCGCCTTGCTGATGTGCTCGGGCGATGAGACCGGGCCCGCCAGAGTCACCACCCCGGCGGTGGTGTTGACCGAGATGTTGAGGGCGGACAGATCGCGGCTGGCGACCAGCTTGGCCTTGATCGCGGCGGTTATTCGGGCATCCGCAGTCGCGTCGGCAATCACCTGTCCGGCCTCGCGCGCCTTGCGCCGAACCACCTGGCCGGTGCGGGCCAGCTCGTCTTTGATGTCTTCGGAGCGCAAGTCCAGCACCCGCAGTTTGTCCTGCACCGTTTCGCGGGCAGACTTGGCTGCTTCGCTTACTTTCTCCTCCGCCGCCCGCATGCGGGCATCGCCCTGATAAGTTGTGTAGAACCAGACCGCGGCCCCGCCGATGGCCAGCCCCAATATCAATGCGATTAGTACTCTCATGGGAGGAAATGGTTACTCATTATGTGGGATCTTGATCGTGCTGCCGCCGATGAACTCGCGTATGACCGTGTCGCCCGGAATGATGTCGTAATCCCCGGCCTGCTCCCGACTTAGGCCCTCAACCGATTCCAAAAGGTTGCGAACCCGGTCGTAACGGATGCGGGCATCGAGGAAGCCGGCATACGACTCCAGATCCGCCGGTGCGGGCAGGTGACCGCCGGGGCCGGAGAAGAAAGGTTTGAGAACGGCCAGGTCGAAAGGAAAGCCGCCGTTGACGACATGGTCGGCTAGGCCGCTCAACGGGATGATGCTGAACAGCTCTCCTGCGCGCACGTAATGCCAGTGCAGAATCGTGAGCAGCGGGCTGTGGTTGCGGTGCTGGGCGTCGCGCAGCATGCGCCGCATCAGACGCACGTCGGTGAACGGAGTCAGCCGCCGGGTTCTGCCATCCCCCTCGTACAGGACGTTCTGCGTCTCGATATACAGCCGGAACTGGGCCGAAGCCGGTATGCCCTCGGTGATCGGCGGGTACAAACCATGCAGGCAGTCCAGCAAAAGCACTTGGTCCCGCTCCAATTTGATCCGCTTGGTGGCCATGCGGCGGCCCTCCTTGAAGCTGTAAACCGGCTTCTCGATCGTGTAACCCTCCAGCAAACCGCACAAGTGGCTGTTGAGCAGTTGAATGTCCAGTGCTTCCGGGGTCTCGTAATTGCGGTCGTTGATCCAATCCGTGGGATGCTCGACCAGCGACCAGAAATAGTCGTCCAGGTTGAGCATCAGGAAATGCACGCCTTGCTTTTCCAGGCGGTCGGTGAGCTTCACCGTGGTCGTCGTCTTGCCGGATGAGCTCGGCCCGCTGACCCACATCATGCGGAGGCTGTCGCCGGCATTGAGGCGCGACATGACCTTCCGCGCCGCCTCGTCCAGCGACTGTTCATACAGCGCGAGCGACTCGTCCACCAGGGCCTTGATCCGGCCGCTCCGCACGATTTCGTTCAGCCCCGCGACCGTGTCGCACCCGGACTGCCGGTTCCAGACCAACGTCCGCTCCATCGCCGCGCGCGGGAAACCATTGCCAGCGAACTTCTCCGGCTGGATCGCGCCTTCCCGCAACCAATGCCGGCCCCACCGGTAGCACGCGTAAGCATCCGCTGTGTTCTGAAAACCATAACTCCGCAAAGCGTGCAGCACCTCGTCCTGAATCGTCTCGATCGTCGGCGGGAAGTTGGCAATCAGGTGATGCGGGTCCGAGTTGAGGCAAACCACCACAGCATCGGCCAAAAACTCGGCGATCTTGTCGTCCGTCCTCTGCGCGTCAAAAATCGTGTCGTTCACCCCGGCCACCATATCCTGCCCGAAGCCGCCGATGGACTCGGCGGCGCGCAAAATCGCGCGCCGGATCCGGGTGTCGTCGAACTTCACCAGCGCGCGGTTGCGCTTCTGGACTTTGACGATGCGGTTCTCAACGGCCATGCGGGCAGACTATACACCTGGGTTCCCGGCTGACAAATGCGTTTATGGCGCCTTGCGGCGGGACTGCGTGAAATGGGCAGGGCCGACGCACTCGGGGCCAGCCTGAAGTCGAGTCGCTGCCACGGATTGTTCTTTGCTGCTACCTGAGTCTCGGCGTAGGTCTGACTGCCATCCGGGCTTTCCAATGCCAGATAGACGCAAGTGGGTTGCTCGGCGCGCAGCTAGAGATAGCCATCACAGAATCTGCCACCGGTTCTCGCGCTGCCACGTGCGGAGGCCTGTCCGGCCAGAGCTAAGCGGGTGCTCCCGGTCTTGAATACGGCAACAGCACTTGTGAGTACCCACCAGGGACTGAACCTTGGAGACCATTTCTGATTCATGGACCTTATCGTAGCATCTCCCAGGCGGCGCGTCGAGACGAACCGTCAACCACACTCCCGGCCCGGTCTCAAATACGCGGAAGTAACAGTCCTTACGGGCATCACGCGCACCAAGGTTGCCACCGCCTTTCCGGGAACCCCGTCAACGCGTCATCTCCCCTCTAGCACGCGCAGTCTGCGCGCACCTTGGCCCGACTAGCCCCCTTTGGTCAGCGGCGGAAGCCGCTCTGCCCTACGCCGCCCTTTGGAGTTTGTAGCTCAATGTGTTCTTGTAACGGCGCTTCAGGCCATGCTTCTTTCTCTGGCGTTCACGCGCCTTGACCAGGTGTTTCAGGCAACGCGAACCCTGCACAGTTGGGGCCCCGCATTCTGTGCATCGCTTGTCGCGCTTCATGCGCATTTGGTACTTTCGCTGCCGCGAAATGCGCAGATGAGTGAACTCGTCTTGAATCTGCTTTCTCATCGCTTTTCGTCTGGATGCGGCCGATGCCTCGCGCACTGCGATTCCTTTCCGCGCTTCTTGGCGTCGAGCCAGGTTCATCCTTATACTCCACCGCCAGCACTAATCTGTCAAGCAAGGAAAACTTTTCCTCGATGGGCCGTAAACCGAGCGGCGATCGCCGTGGCCCCGACCAGGTTCACAGCTCCGCTTGGAACAGATACTTACCGGAGCCGACTGTATAGATCGCCCGGCCTTCCTCCCCGCGAAGGGACATCACGCCCTGGCTGCGGTTCGCCGGCGAATTTCCCTCCCTCACCTGGCGTGGGTGCTTTGCTGGCACCCATACCGTGGCAGTCGTGTTGGCGGGGATCGTCACCTCCAGGGTGAAGCGGTTCCCCTCCCGTTTCCAACGGCTGGCAATGCGGCCGCGGATCGAATCGTAGCTGCAGTTTACCCAAGTCAGATCTCCCACCACTGCGGGCCGGATGATGATCCTCTTGAAGCCCGCTCCGTCCGGGTCAGCCCTTATGCCAGCCAGATCGTGATAGAACCACTCCATGATCTGTCCGAGCATAAAGTGGTTTTGCGACGAAGCCCGTCCTGCGTCCCAGGCTTCTGTAAGGCTGGTTGCGCCCTGCTTGAGCTGGTAGCCATAACCCGGCTTCTCCGACTGGTTGTTCATATCGTAGATGACGTCTGAGCAGCCGCCCTCCGCAAGCGCCCGAAGCAGGTAGCGATAGCCGACATCGCCCGCCGTCAACGCGTTGCCGCGGTCCCGCACGTCCTTTACCACCGCGTCCACCACGGCTTGCCGGTGAGGCGCCGGGACCAGGTCCATAACGAGCGCGATGGAGTTGGCGCACTGCGAACCCGTCGCGTATTGACGATTAGTCGCGTTGAAGAACGCTTTGTTGAACGCCGCGCGGATCTCCTCGGCGAGTTTGGAATATTGTGTAGCGTCCTTCGCGTTGCCAAGCATTTCCGCCGTCCGGGCCAGAATTACCGCATCGTAATAGTAAAACGCCGTTGCTGTCAGCGCGATCGGAGTCAACTGCGCCACTCCGGGCGGCTTCGGGCCGATGTCATACCAGTCGCCCAACCCGTGGGAGACGATGTGGTTGGTAGCACGGCTGCCCAGGTAGGCGACGTAACGCTTCATGCCGTCGTAATGCCGCCGCAGCAGCTCGCGGTCGCCCGTGAACTCATATTGCTGCCAGGGAACCAGTAGAAAAGCGCTGCCCCATTCGGGCGAATCAACAAAGCCGCCGCTAAACTGCACGTATTCCGGCGCAATGTCAGGCACCAGGCCGTTGGCGCGTTGCGAATCGGCCATGTCGTTCACCACCTTCGTAAACAATTGCGCGAGGTCAAATTCGTAACGCAGCGACGGCCCGTTGAGATGGTCCTCTTCGAGCCAGCCGAGCTTCTCGCGGTGCGGACAATCCGTCATTACGCTCATCATGTTGCTGCGTTGTGCCCAGCGAACGAGCGCGCGAATCCGGTTGAACAGAGGATTGGAGCACTCGAACTCGCCCACCGGCGTCGAGGACGAATGAACTACCACACCCTCCAGCGACTCAACCACTGGTAGTTCGCAGTTGGTCGGCGCGTGGCGTTCGACTTGCAGATAGCGGCAGCCGTAGTAGAAGAACTTCGGGAACCAGGTCTCGCTGGCGCCGCCCGCCAGGGTGTATTGCCAGAAAGCGGCTCGGCCGGCCACCGACCCATCGTCCGCCAGCAACTCGGCCGGAATGATCTTCACGACCGATCCCGCCGCCCCGCGGACCTGGAGCCGCGGCATGAGGGCTGCATTCTGGCCGAGGTCAAAGATCGTGGTGCCCGGCTTCAGCTCTTTGATGCTGACCGGTTTCAACACATCGAACGTCTTGATCGGTGGAGCGGCGCAGGAAAGGCCGCGCAGTCTGCCGCCCGTGCCCTGGACGGCACGCGCCGCTGCCCACTTTGAATCATCAAAATGCGGCTCGTTCCAATTCGCAGGCTCCAGGCGCGCGTCGTAGTCCTCCCCGCCAAAAACACAGGAGAACGTGATGGGGCCGGGCGCGATGCGCCAGTTGGTGTCGGATCCGACCAGCTCCGTCGAGCCATCCGCGTACTCCAGCCGGAGTTGGACGATGGCTTTGAGCGGCCCGAAAGAACCCGTGAATTTGGTATAGCGCCCACCCACGACATTGTACATGCCGTTCCCCAGCAACAAGCCGACCGCGTTCTCCCCCGGGCGCAGCAGCGGAGTCACGTCATAGCTATCGTACAGACACGTCTTGTCGTACTTCGTCCAGCCGGGCGGGAAGAGGGAATCACCCGTCTTGCGGCCGTTAATGGAAAGCTCATAGCAGCCGAGGCCGCACACACTGGCCACAGCCCGCCGCAAGCCGGGTTTCACCACAAATCCGCGCCGCATGAGCAGCGTTTGCGGGTCCAGGTGCTCGACCTTCTGGCCGCACAGGCCGTCGGTCAGCCCGGCTTTGCCCCAGCCGTAATTCTCGACCGTGTCTTTGGCCGTGACTGCGGCCCCAACAGCCACGTTCTGCCCGTCCGCCAGCACCTCGAGTTGGCACAATGCAAAACAATACACCTCATCCCGCCTCCATAGCTTGTTGGCCGTCACCCGCACGTAGCGCGCCACCGCGCCCTTCGCATCAAAGGAAACCGTTTTCCGCCCGGGGTTCGGGAAGTCGGCCTCTGTCTTGTCAGCGATGAGGATCGCCTGCTTGAACTCAGCATCCTGCGAAGCTTCGACTTTGAACCGTAACGGAAAGCCGAAGCCCTTCTTGCCCGCGTGTTGCATCGGCTGCAGCCGAATCGAGGACAGGGGAAACGGCTTGCGGAGATCTACTTGCACCCATCTCACCTCGTCTTCCGCGCGTGCGGTAGCAGAATGATAGCCGATCAGCCGTCGAGCCGGCGTGTTGGTCGCGGTGGCACCGATCCAGTCGGCCCTCCAATCCGCTTCACTGAGCAGGCCCATCGTCCACGACGCCGTTGGACTCCAGGAGGAGACCTTTCGGTTGTTGTCCCACACGCGAACCTTCCAGAAGACTTGTTGCGAGGACGCGAGCGTCTTGCCGCCATACGGGACATGGGTCGTTTCATCTGACTTGACCTTGCAGCTATTCCACAGGTCCGCCTTGTCCTGCGCCAGCAATTCTGCGGTTGAAGCAGCGAGAATCTGGTAAGCCGTCTGGCGCTGGCCGCGCGCCTGGCTTTCCAGCCTCCAAAACAGCCGTGGATTGGGCACATCCACCCCCAGCGGGCTCTCAGCGTATTCACAACGCAGGCCGGTCACCGTGCAATCGAGGACGGAGCTTGCACCTGCGCCAACGCGCATCGAACAACAAGCCGCGCAAACGAACGCGGCAATCATCAGTAGTGGCTTCTTCATGGCATGTCTTGTTTCATCGGATACAATACCGCATCCAAGTTGGCCGCCCACTGCTTCGCCTGCGTGCGATCGGCCAGTTCGCAAGCCGCGGCTTGCATATACAATTGCTGAGGTAACCGGGCGGGTTCGAGGGCAGAAGTGATGTTGCTGCGGTCGAAGGCTTTGCCCGCCGGGTTATCGGGGAAGCGGATTCCGTCTTGCCCAGCCTCCGCGGGGGCGGCCTCAAGGCCCTGTCTCCCACCGGGACGATTCGCAAGCACCCTCTCCACATAGCTTCGGTCAGGGTTCAGCCGCACAAAGCGGACCTTCGCCTGGCGAAAGGCTTCCTCCTGGATCAGGATGTGCGCGTGGTCGGGCGCAGCCTGAACGTGGTCGCGCTCGTTCGCATACACAATCACAGCAAGGTTCGTACAATTGTGCACCGCATCCGCGATGCTGGCTGCTGCATCCCGGTAACGCCAGAATTCTTTCGACTCCTCCAGAGATGGGATATGGCGGGGCCGTTCGCCAGCGAGCAAGTGGCGGCGCTCCGCCTCCGCCAGAATGCGCGGTGAATACCAGGCTTTCACGCCCTTCCCGTCGTCGCCCACGAAGCAATTGGCGGGGAAGTCTTTCTCGGGGTCGAACTTGCCATTGCCATCCAAGTCAAAGAAGAAGGCCCCCTTGAAGCGGCGCGTTGGAACTGGCATTTGCTTGCCGAACAGACCGGGGGAAAGGTCCGCAGACCAGGCCAGCCGCGACAAGTCGAGCACTCCGTTCTTTGGATCGTAGGCCGGGTTCATCCCGCTTTCGCGCCCGCCCAACTCGACGTTGGCAGCCCCTTCGCCGTAAGGCGACTCCATCGAGGCGTACCATGCCAGATCAGCAAACTCCCGCCCATGCAGCGCCATCGCCATCCCGCAGGCATTCCCGCCGTGGCTCGAACCGATGATACCGCAGTTACTTGTCAGCACTGTGATGCGGCCATCCAGTTCATGGATGCGCCGGCCATCCTTGTCAGCAATCCGGCCTGTCGCGAAGCGAATCACGTCGGCCAGCGCACGGATGCACTTTGGGCCGCGGAAATCGTAAGTGCCGCCGCTACGCTCCGCTCCCACTCCGCCGCCGGGAAACGCAAAATGGACTTCCACAAAGCCATGCCCGACGTACTCCGGGCGTCCCATCGCGCTGCCGGGCAGCACGCCGCCGGGGACATTGATCACGACGGGCGCGCCGTTGGTGTAGCGTGGCTGCCGCGGGAATAGGACGCCTACCGCAATGCCCTCCTCGCCGCCCGCGCTGGAAGGAACGCGCGTAAACACCCGTTGCCCCGCCAGCGGCGGGAATCCCTCGCCGTCGAATCCAGGCCGACGCGGAGTGCGGGGAAAGGGGCGGATTGGATTGTTCGGCGGGCCGAGGCCGCCGCCTCCGTCAGCTCTCCCGAAGTCGCCACGCGGTGGACCCTGGGGGGCAGCGGGGTTGTCATCGTTGAGGTTCGCGCCCAGCCGCCCTCGAGCTGCGGCGCTGGCAGTGCCTGGCCGGGGGGGACCCGTGACTGCCAGCAGCCACGCACCATCCGCCAGCTTCACCACACCCGGGTCGGCGCCTGGCACGCCCTGTGCCGGTCCGCTCAGTTCCCAGTGCTCGCCGGTGCGGCTCGTGGCCGACCAGCCCCCCGCATCACCGGTGCCGAAAAAGACCAGCCGCCCGCCATCGCTTTGCATATTGCCCAGCCAGCGCCGGCTCCCCGCCACCTTGACATCCGCCGCACGCTCGAAGCTCAGACCATCCTTGCTGACAGCATGGTAGCCGGTGCCTCCCCCCGGCCGTTGCCCCCGCTGCTGCCTCGCGCCGAAGTCTCCCGCCGCGCCGTTGTCCGGCACGATCAAGTGAAACACGCCTTGGTGCAGCGCGGCCGCGCAGTCAATCACGATGCGACCCTCCAGCGCAAAACGCACGCCCGGCTCGAAGGTGTAGTGGATGCCGTCGCTCGACAGAGCCGAGTAGATTGCCGGCGTGCTGCGCTGGAAATCGGGGCTGCGATTCGACGTGAAGTAGAGCCGGACGCTGCCATCCGGTAAGGGCACGAGCGTAGGATCGAATGGCCGAGCCAGGCCCGGCTCCATGCCCGAGACCGCGATGGGCTCCGACGCGGTCCACATCCGACCTTCATCCCTGGAGAAGCGCACCGCCACACGGTCGAAGTTGCGCTCGTCGTCGCGGGGAAAGTGCTGAAAGGCCGCGAGGATGCGTCCATCTTTGAGCCGGGCCAGCGTCGGCACGCCGGCGCGCTCGAAAGTGGCAAGCTTCTCCGGCGTGCCGTGGCTTGCCACCCGGTAAACCACCACGTCATTGTCCCACGGCCCGGGCCGATCGCGATTAACCTGCCCTGGTCCGTCAAAAGGTGCCGCAGCCGACGGCAGGCGGGTCAACACCCACAGACCAACGGCTGCGATGCAGGCTCTGCTCAGCATAGTCACTTTCGCATAGGCTATTACCGGGATAAGGCTAGCGCAACAACGCCGCCGACGGCGACAGCACCGCCGACCAGTGAATGGAGGGTGGGGCGCTCGTGTTCCACCACCAGCGCGAAAGGGATGATGATAATCGGCGTGATAGCGGTGATGGCGAAGACAACGCCCGCCGGGGTGGTTTCCAGCGCCCACTGCATGCAGCTCACCCCGAGGGTCTGACCGGCGAACCCGTTGGCCAGAACCCAGGGCCAGACGCCCCGCCATTTGTTCTTCGAAGCCTCCGTGACCAACTCGTGCGGAGCGAGTGCCTGAACCTTGAAGGCGCGCCGCTTCACGATCAGCAGGCAAATGCCGCCGAGCAGCAGACCGCCGAGAATTCTCTGAAACGCGGCATTCCCGCCGTCGAGGAGTCCTCCGCCAGCGCGTGCGGTCTCATAAGCCTTGCGGCTGATGACGCCGCCCATCGCGTTAAACAGGGCGGACAGTATGGCAAAGAGCGTCCCGACGCAGAGCGCACGCCGGGTTCGTTGCATGTGCTCGTCCGGCATCAGCGCCAGGCTCACACCGCCGAGGATCAGCAAGCCCCACAATATCTGCGCCAGCTTCAGCGTCGTGCCCAGCCACAGCCACTCAATGAGCGCGGCCAGCGGAGCGCTGAGGCAGCCGTTGAGCAGCGAGGTGAGCCGGGACCCCAGGCGCGGCAGCGCCTGAAAGAGGGCGACGTCGCCGATCCCGATGCCGACCACCCCGCTCAGGAGGAAGAGGGGAAAGGCGGCGCCCCCCATGCCGATGCCAAACGCGTAGGACCAGACCCCCAACAGCAGGGCGGCCAGCGTCAGCCGCCAGAAATTGGCCTCTGTCCCCCCAATGAGCTTGGCCGACCGATGGCCGCACGTGAGGGAGACGGCGAAGAGTATCGTGCATAACAGCGCCGCAAACACGCCGCGCACACTAGAGTTTCGCAGCCGGCGAGTCGAGACCTCCGCAGGTTCAGCCCGCCAGACTTGAGGATTGCGCCCCGCACCGGGTCGCGTAGATTAGTCGCCATGAAACTACGGTTGGCTTCAGGCTTGTTGTTCAGCGCCTTGCTCATTTGCGGCTGCCGCACTGCGTCCTACTGGGCGTGGGAGAAGGTAGGGGTCCATAAGCGCGATCTGCTGAAGAAGAATGTCGTCGCTGCCCGCGACGATCAAAAGGCGGCGAGCGAACAATTCAAAGACGCCATGACGCGGCTGAAGGAATTGACCGGCTTCGAGGGTGGCAATCTCGAGAAGACCTACAACGGCCTGAACAAGGATTACGAACGTTCCGTCGCGCGCGCCGACGCGGTGCACAAGCGGGTCAAGGACGTGGAGACGGTCGCGGGGGATTTGTTCAATGAATGGGAGAAGGAGATCAAGGAAATCTCCTCGGCGGATCTGCGTGACAAAAGCCGGCAGCAATTGCGCGACACGCGCCAGCGCTACGACGAACTCCACACCGCCCTGAAGCGCGCCGAGCAGAGTATGGACCCCGTGTTGACACGCCTGCACGACCAGGTGCTGTTCCTCAAGCACAACCTCAACGCGGCGGCCATCGCTTCGCTGAAGGGCGAGAGCGCCAATATCCAAACGGAGATCGGCAAGCTCCTCGAAGATATGAACGCCGCGATTGCGCAAGCGGATAAGTTCATCAATACGATGCCGTAGGCTGTTGAACCAAAGGGAGCAGTCCAGCCGGGCACATATGGAAGATCGAATCCTCAATCTCCTGCGGCGGCCGAGATATTCGCCGCTAAATGCCGCGGAGCTGCGGGCGAAGCTAGGGGTGGCGCGCAATCAGCAACGGGAATTGGAGCGAGTCTTAAGGCAGTTGGAACGGCGCGGCCAGATCGCCCGGGTCAAACAGGGCGACCGTTACGCTCTCCCGCTCGACGCCGACCTGGTTCCGGGGCGCATCCGCATGAACCGGCAGGGAGTGGGTTTTCTGGACCCCGATGATCCGAAGATTCCCGAGATGCGTGTGCCGCCGGACGCGACCGCCACCGCGATGCACGGCGATCATGTGCTGGTCCGTCGCGATCCCGTTCCGCGGCGGAAGGGTCCCGAAGCGAAGGAGGTCACCGGCCGCGTGGTGCGGGTCCTGGAGAGCGCGCGCACGCAGCTTGTCGGCACCCTGCAACGGGGCCGCCAGTTTCTCTATGTCATACCGGATGACCCGCGCATCACGCAGGACATCTACGTCCCGCCACCGCGCGATGTGGGCCGGCCGGCGCGCGTCGGTGACAAAGTGGTGGTGGAACTGCGCGAATGGAAATCACGCCACGTCAACCCGGAAGGGGAAGTTATCGAGGTTCTTGGCGCGCCGGATGCCGAAGGGGTGGACATGCTTTCGGTCATCCGCCAATACAACCTGCCGCTGCACTTCCCCCGGAAGGTCCTCCAGGAGGCGGCCTCGGTCGGGCATGAGGTGAAACGCGCAGACCTGGCCGGGCGCGTGGATTGCCGCCAACATCAGGCCGTCACCATTGATCCGGACGACGCGAAGGATTTCGACGATGCCATCTGCCTGCAGCGGGTGGACCAAGGTCACTGGAAGCTCTGGGTCCATATCGCCGACGTATCGCACTACGTGAAGCCGGGCAGCGCGCTGGACGAAGAGGCTCGCCGGCGCGGCAACTCGACGTATCTGGTGGACCGCGTCATCCCAATGCTGCCGGAGGCCCTGAGCAACGAACTCTGTTCGCTCAAGCCGGACGTGGACCGCCTGACGAAATGCGTCGAGTTCCTGCTATCGAACGATGGCCAGGTGCTGCGGGCACAGTTTTATCCGGCCATCATTCGGTCGCAGCGCCGTTACAACTACAAGGAGGTCTTCGCCCTGCTCCAGCGCCCGCCGCGCGATGCCAGCGAGCGAATGCTGCATGACGCGAACACCCTCGCGCAGAAGATCCGGCGGGCGCGCTTCCAGGCCGGCTCGCTTGACCTGGATTTCCCCGAGACCAAGGTCCGGCTCGACGGGCGCGGCCATGTTTTACGGATCGAGAAGGTCGAGAACGATATCTCGCACCAGCTCATCGAGGAATTCATGCTGCTGGCCAACGAGGCGGTGGCCGCGCGCCTGATGAGCTTGAATCGTCCGGCGATCTATCGCATTCACGAGCCACCGGATGACAAGCGCCTCCACGAATACCGCGAGGAGGTGCTGAGCCATCATGTTCCCTGCGGCAACCTGGCCAACCGTCACGAGGTGCAGCGGCTGTTGCAGAAGCTCAACATGCTGCCCATTGGGGAGGCGCTGAAGATCGGTTTTCTCAAGTCCCTGATGCGTGCGCGATACGCCGTCGAGCCGCTGGGCCACTACGGGCTGGCGAAGAAGAAATACACGCACTTCACCTCGCCCATCCGGCGCTACGCGGACCTGGTCGTGCATCGGGCTTTGTTTCAGCAACCCGTACAGCCTCTAGCGGCGGGCGCACTGACGGAGGTGGCCGATCACATCTCGCAGACAGAGCGCAATTCAGATGATGCCGAGCGCGACAGCCGCGACGTGAAGATGTTTGCTTTCCTGACAGCGCAGCTCAAATCGGCCCATCCACCGCGGTATCCGGCGCTGGTTACCGATGTAAGGAACTTTGGGTTCTTCGTGGACGTGCCGGGCCTGGGGATGAGTGGCCTCGTGCCGCTCTCCGGGCTGAGCGACGATTTCTACCAGTTCGACGCTCAGCGTAGCCAACTGGTCGGACGCCGCACCCGGCGCTTGATCAAGCTGGGCGACAAGGTGGAGGTCCAGATCGCGAAAGTGGATACCTTCAAGCGGCAGGTGGACTTCAAATTAAGGCCGGGTCGGTAGTGGCCGTGGGCGCCAGGACCCGGCTCGGTTACGGGGACAGAACTTTCACCGTCTCAGCGTGGAATATGAGCCACTTGCCCTCGACCTTCTTGAGCGCGAATTTCAACTCCTGCACATAGAAGTCCCTCTCCCGTGGAACATTGGCCTTGGCGGTGAGTTCAGCGACGGCGGAGTTCTTATCGGGCGCAACGGTCACCAGAATATCGAAGAACTCCACGTTGCATCCGTTTGCGTAGGACCTCGCGCCTCCGGCTGCCTGCAGCAGCTCGTCATGTCCGGTGATGGTCTGGCGTGAATGGCCAGGAATATCCAGCGTGATTTCCACGTCGGGAGTGCAGAACGTGGTTAGGGCCTGCGCGCCCGCCAACTTCGCCAGCGTGCCTTCGTTGCCAGTGAATGAGGCGGTCTGCGCCAACTCGTTGAGACGCTTGCGGATTACCTCCTCCGGTCCGGGGAACCAGACGCGCCAGCCCCAGTAACCCAGCCCGGCCAAAACCAGCAGCACAACGAGCCGCAACGCCCATTTCTTCATAGCAGAACCTTTCCCACGATCCGGCTCCGAGGCGCTTTGAACTTGAAGTGCTCGGAGGGATTCATCGAGCGGTTATCGCCGACGCAGAAGTACTCATTCGGTCCCAGCAACTCGGGCGGCAGCTCCCAGTCGCAGGCGAACTTCACGTAGGGCTCGTCGAGCACCTTACCGTTAATGACCGCGTGCCCTTCGTGAAAGGCCACCGTTTCGCCCGGCAAGCCGATGACTCGTTTCATATACATGATGTGGTAACCCGTCGTGCGGACCGCGACGACATCCCCACGCCTGGGATCATGGTTCTTGTAGGCCAGGCGGTTGACGAAATTGACTCCCCGCTCTTTGTAGGTCGGCATCATGCTGGCGCCTTCGACGCGAATTGGCAACAGGATGAACTTGAAGGCCACGAAGGAGACGGCCACCAGAACGGCAATGCGCACCAGCGTCCATTTGGGGCGGGCGCCAATCAATGCCCTGCGCCACCAGCTTGGGGATATTCCCGTTTCTGCGTCTCTTTGCATTACAGCACTCGGTCTACTGCCGCCAGGACCAACTCGTCCTGCGGCGCCTACAAATTCAGGCAAATGCGGGGCAAATCAAGTTCGGAGTTTGTGCTTGCCCGCCTCGAGTAGCCAGCGTAGGTAAGGTCATGCGCAACCATTCCTCTGCTTCTAAACCGTTAAGCCGCCGCCAGTTCCTTCGCTGTTCCGCCTTCGCCCTCACCACTGCCGCCCTTGCCGGCACGGCCTTCGCCCGCGCGCGCGCGCGGCCGATGTCCCTCGGCGATAAGCTCAATATCGCCATCATCGGCGCTGGTGGACGCGGTGGAGCAAACCTGGGCGAAGTTAAGAGCGAGAACATCGTCGCTCTGTGTGACGTGAACGAAGAGAACCTAAACGCCGCTGCCGCCAAGCATCCGCAGGCGCGCAAATATGTGGACTTCCGCAAGCTCTACGACCAGAGCAAGGACATTGACGCCGTGGTCGTGAGCACCCCCGAGCACACCCATGCGTTCGCGGTGCTGCCGGCGCTCAAGCTGGGCAAGCACGTCTATTGCGAAAAGCCGCTGGCCCATAACGTTTGGGAAGCGCGCCTGCTCGCTGAGGCGGCGGTCAAAGCTAAAGTGGCTACCCAAATGGGAACCCAAATCCACGCCACCGACAATTACCGCCGGGTCGTGGAGCTGATCCAAACTGGCGCGATCGGTCCCGTGCGCGAAGTCCATGTCTGGGTCTCACGCGCCTGGGGCGATGGCGACCGGCCAACCGACTGCCCGCCCGTCCCGCCCCACCTGCATTGGGACCTCTGGCTGGGACCAGCCCCCGAGAGGCCGTTCCATCCGAGCTACATCAGCGGGCAGCCGCGCTGGTACAAGTACTGGGACTTCGGCGGCGGCACCTTGCCGGACCTGGGGAGCCATTGGAATGACCTCGCCTTCTGGGCGCTTAAGCTGCGCCATCCGCTCACCATCGAGGCTCACGGCCCGCCGCTTAATCCCGAAACCGCGCCTGCCTCCTATCACATTACCTACGAGTATGGGGCGCGCGGAGACCTCCCGCCTGTGAAGCACACGTGGTATCAGGGCGTGGACAAGCCGGCGCTGCACACCGAGAAGAAGATCCCGGAGTGGGGCAACGGCGTGCTGTTCATTGGGGACGATGGAATGCTGCTGGCCGACTACCAGAAACACAAGTTGCTGCCCGAGGAGAAGTTCGCCGGCTTCAAACGCCCCGAGCCCTTCATCCCCAACTCAATCGGCCACTGGAAGGAATGGATTCAGGCGTGCAAGACCGGCCAGCCAACCACGTGCAACTTCGACTACTCCGGCGCGCTCACCGAGGCCAACCAACTGGGCAACGTCGCCTACCGCACGGGCAAGAAGATCGAGTGGGACGCCGTGAAGCTCGCGGCGAAGAACTGCCCGGAGGCCGCGCGCTACGTCCGCGGTGACTACCGCAAAGGCTGGAAGCTGGCGTAAATCTTTTCGAGCGGCACGCCCTTGGTTTCGACTACCATGGTCTTCACCCAGATGAGCTGCAGGACCATCATGCCGCAGAAGAAGAGGAAGATGTAGCCCGGCGGGAAGGCCGCGGCCATCTTCGGAAACAGGGTCGTGAGGAGCGCGGCGAAGACCCAATGGGTGAAGCTGCCCAGCGCCTGGCCTTCCGCACGGTGGCGGTTGGGGAAGATTTCCGATATGAACACCCAGATCACCGCCCCTTGGCCAACCGCGTGCGAAGCGATGAAGGCGAAGATGCACGCCGGAATAATTGTGTAGTGCTGGGTGAAGAACGCCCAGGCCGTCAGCCCCAGCGAGGCGATGTAGCCGACCGAGCCGATGTAGAGCAGAGTGCGCCGCCCCAAGCGGTCAATCAGCCACAGGCCGACGAAGGTGAAGAGGAGATTGGTCACGCCGATGCCGACGGATTGCAGCAGCGCGGCCTTGGCACCCAGGCCCGTCATCTCGAAGATGCGTGGCGCGAAGTACAGGACCGCGTTGATGCCCGAGAGCTGGTTGAAGAAGGCGATGAGGAAGGCCAGCAGCATCGGAATACGCAGTTCCCGGGTCCAGAAGTGCGACGAGATTACGCGCTCCGAGGACGCGGCCAGAATCTCGTTCGCGTGGGCCTCGACCTGGGCCGGGGGCGCGTCGGGTTCGATGAGCCTGAGCACCTTCAGGCCCGCCGCGAGGTCGCCTTTGCGCCCGATCAGCCAGCGCGGGCTCTCGGGAATCCCGAAGCACATCACGGTATAGAGGACCGATGGAAACGCCGCGACGCCTAGCATCCAGCGCCACGCGTTCTCGCCGACACCCTTGAGCAGGAAGTTGGAGGCAAAGGCGACGAGGATGCCGAAGACGATGTTGAACTGGAACATGCCCGCCAACCGACCGCGATAGGCCGGCGGGGAAATCTCGGAAATGTAGAGCGGCGCGGCCACGGTTGAAATCCCGATGCCCAGCCCGCCGATGAAGCGCGCGGCAATGAACATGGCCATCCCGTTGGCGAAGCCGCATCCCACCGCCGAAATAACATACAGCACCCCCACCCACAGCAGCGTGGCCTTGCGCCCGAAGCGGTCGGTAGGCAAGCCGCCCAGCAGCGACCCCAGCACCGTCCCGTAGAGGGCCGAGCCCATCGCGATGCCGTGCAGCCCCGGGCTCAGGTTCCAAAGCGATTGGATGGTCTGCTCCGCGCCCGAGATGACGACGGTGTCGAAGCCGAAGAGAAAACCGGCCAGCGCCGAGGTGATGGACCAGAAGAAGATACGAGCCTTCATATACGAGTTGTTTCGAGATGGTAGGGCTGTGCTACTTCGAGTTCCAGGCTGACTTCAGCTCGTGCACCTCCAGCGCGGTGATCTTTGCGCTGCCGCCTTTGGCATAGACTCCGAGCGAAAGGTTATCCGGCGGGACGATCACCCCCATCGGCATGTAGAGGCGTCCGTCGTTGCCGAAAATGTCCACCGAGGTGCGGTCCACCATCAGCCGCAGGCGAATCCTGCCGTCCAGCGGCTTGAGTGGAGCCTTCTTGTCCTTGCAGGAGAGTTCCTGCTTCTTTGCGTCGTAACTGACCGTGACGCCGCGTAGGTTGAAGCCCAGTTCCGTGGCGTTGCCGACGCTCAGTTCCGCGGTCAGATCGAGCAGTTCGCCCCGCACCGCGGCGAGCGGGTTCTCGCCGGGGTTAAGCGGCTGGGGCGGGATGCGGTGGGATCTCGCGCGCAGCGAGGCGTGTTCTCTCACCGGGTAGGCCAGGAGGCGCGGGCCTTCGTCGGTCGTGCGCAGCGTAAGCTCGACTGGCAGGCCCATCATCTGGTTGAAGGCCATTCCCGGCGTGGCCATGGTGCCCCAGGGGATGAGGATGCGGCGCCCGTCTTCCGGCGGGATGTCCGTGTAGGTCTGGGAGGCATACCAGCAATTGCCGTGGTGCAGCGTATGCGGGCCGGACTCCGCCGTAAAGGTCCGGCCCTCGAACCGCCCCACGAGGTAGCGCCCGTTGCCGCCGTAGAAGACCCAACGCGGGTTCTGCCGGTTGCCGTCCAGGGCGATCTCGAAGAACTCCGGGCACTCGCTCGTGCCGGGAATAGCCACGTCACTCATCTTCTCCCACTTCTTTAGGTCCTTGGAGGAGAAGAGCGCGAAGTCGCTCTTGTCGAGATACAGCGCCATGACCCACTTCCTGTCGGGCTCATACCAGATCACCTTTGGATCGCGGTTTTCACCAGCGACATGCGGCAGGACGGGATTGTGCTCATACTTTGTCCACGTGCGACCGCGGTCGTTGCTGTAGGCGATGCCCTGCGTGAAGGGATTGCCCGCCGCAGTGAAGATGCAGACGAGCACTTTCTCCTCTCCCTTCTGGAAGCCAGCGGTGTTGTGCCAGTCCACCACGGCGGAACCCGAGTACATCGTGCCAAGCTGGTCGGGATAAAGAGCGATGGGCAGCTCCTGCCAATGAACGAGGTCGGGGCTGACCGCATGGCCCCAGTGCATGTTCCCCCAGCTCCAGCCGTAGGGGTTGTGCTGAAAGAACAGGTGATACTCGCCCTGGTAGAACACCAGCCCGTTAGGGTCATTGTTCCAGCCGCGCCGCGGGGAAAAGTGGAACTGCGGGCGCAGCTTCTCGCGGTAGAGGGTTTCCGCGCCCTTGATCTGGTCGGACTGGTCAATGGCGCTCAAGCCGACCGAGTCCTCGGGCAGCTTGTCCACCTTGAGCGTGGCGCGCTTGCCCTGGAACGGCCCAATGTCCATGAAGGCCCACCAATCGGGTGCCGAGTCCGCCAGCTCGATGTCGAAACTGCGAGGCGGCTGGCCGTCCACCAGGACACTCAGCCGGCGTTTGGGGGTGCCGTTCTTGACCGGCAGATGGAGGTAGCGCCGTTCGAGCGTGATCTCGCGGGTGACGTTGGCGAGTAGTCCGGGCGGCTTGCGGTCGGTCTGGACGATCTGGTCCACGTTGATGTGGCCCCAGCCGCCCGTGGCCTGGTCCACGATCCGGATCACGGCGGTCTGGCCGTCAAACTCGCTCACGTCCCAGTAGTCCGGCGCCAGGGCTTCGCTGCCTCCGGGCTTGTCGTTGGGGCCGGTAACCGTGCGAACGATCTTCGCGTTGACCAGCAGGTGCATGCAGGTCTTTTCCGCGTCCTTGCCCCCGCCGACCAGGAAGCGGATGAACCGGCGCTCGATCTTGAACTCCGGCGATGTGAGCGTGCCGGTGGATCTGTCGCCGCCATTAAACGAGTTGACGAGGCCCTGGCCCTCGAAACCGCTCACCTGCATCTGGGTGGGCAGCGTGCCCCGGGCTGGACCGGTGCCGAAGGCCTCGCCGGTGGTCTTCCATGCGCCGTAGTCCGGGCCTTCAAAGTCCGCGATGAGTATGTCGTCCGCGGCGAGCGAGCGGGCCGCGGCCAGGGTAGCGGCGCACAGGATGGTAGTCGTGAGGCAGGTCTTCATAGTCGCTGCGCCGAAGGAGTTAGTCGTTGCGTGTTTGCCACATTCCGAGATGCCGGGCATTTCTACCATGCCGGCGACCCGGGGATCAAGCACCCGATTGCGGTCCAGATCTGCTCGATTAGCCTAATCATGTGGGTGTCACGTGAGTGCACCTTGCGGAGAGCCGCCGAGACTAACGCTCCGATTTTGTCCACAGCCTTCTTTACCGGATCGAGCCATTGACGGTTGGGGTTGACACATCCAGCCTTTGCAGTTACGTTGCTTACAACGTTTACCATTGTACGGTTTATGCCCAAAACCAGTGTGGTCAGTATGCGAATGGAAGGCAGCCAGGAAGAGCGCCTGGGGAAAATGGCCCGGCGCCTTGGCCGTTCCCCGAGCGAAACCAGCGCCCTCCTCGTCGAGGAAGGCTTGCGACGGTCCGAATTTGCCTTCATGGACTTCCGTGACACGCCCGTCGGCCGGCAGGCCTTCATCCAGGGGACGCGTTTGTCCGTCTGGATGGTGGTGAAGATCGCCCGCCTCTACGGCGGTGATGTGGAGAAAACCGCCGCACACCTCGCGCGTCCGGCCTTGCAGATTCGCGCCGCGCTGAACTACGCCCAGACGTTTCCGACCGAAATCGAGGCGGCGATTCTGGACAATGCGTCTTATGATTTCGCCAGACTCTCACAAATGTTGCCCCAAGCGGAGCTTTTCCTGGCGGGCGCCAGCACTTGGAAGGACAAGAAGTAAATGCTCAGTCTCCTCCTGGATGAGCACTTGTCGCCACGTATCGCAAAGCAATTCCTGGTCAAGTGGCCTCGGGGCAAGATGGCGTCGGTCCTGGAGTGGCAGGATGCCAGGTTATCAGGCGCTCCGGATGACCTGCTGCTCACGGAAGCCCACCGGCACAGGCTCAGCTTGGTGACCTACGACCAGGCGACCATCGTGCCACTAGTGAAATCCTGGGCCGAGCAGGGAATCCCGCACAGCGGAATCATCTTCATTGACGACAAGACCATTCGTCAGGACGACCTGGGAGCCATCGTTCGAGCGGTGGGCCAACTGTGGGAAAAAGAGAGGAACGCGGACTGGCTCAATCGAGTGGTTTATCTGACGCGCCCCGCCGAGATGTGAACTTAAAGAAAAGCGGTTAAGGCGAAGCCATAGCGCGGCTGACGCCGCAGTTGGTGTGCCCCCTGCTCCTGGCTCACGCGAGCTGGCGGCTTTCAGGCACCTTCGCGCTCCGCGCGCCGGAAGGCTTCGAGTTCGGCTTTGAGCGGCGCCCAATAGGCGCGGTCTTTGGCCTGCTCGGCGCGGGCCTCGGCATCAAGGGCTTCGCGCAGGGCCTCACTGGCGCCCGAAAAAGCGAGGCTAAGCAGCGGGCGCCGGCTGGACTGAGCGCGGGCTTCGGCGGGGAAGCGCTGGGCCAAACCAATGAGCCGCTCCGGCGTTCGGGATTCAGCCAGCCAAAAGGCAACCCGTTCCGGCGTGGGCTCGCCCCCCAGCGCCCGATAATGGGCCTCGACGAGCGCATCAATGACCGGCCAATCCTTTTCGCGCTGGGTCTTCTTCGCCTGGACCAGGTCCTGGACGGACATGAGCTCAAAGGTTTCTCCGCCTTCGTCTCGGATGGTCGCCCTTCTGGCCCACAGCACCTCAAAGTCCGGCAGGTCCCGCAGGCGAGTCATCACGTCCACCCGCAGCCCGTCGGCCCCGCCGCCCTGGCACCGGAAATGCACCGCGTGGCCGCGCGCCAGCAAGGCCGGATCAAAGCGCGGGACGGCGATGCGTTTTGCGTTGAGCTCACCCAAGGCAGCCAGCAGCCGGGAGAAGTTCTCTTCCGACGCCCGCAGCGCCAGGTCCACATCTTTGCTAAACTGCGCCGCGCCGTAAAACACGCAAGCCTGGCCGCCCATAAGCAGCGCCTGTACTTGATGTTTCCGGATCGTAGAAAGGACTTGTCGGATCGGGGTCGGGATCAAGGCTGCCTCCCATCGCGAGGTATTGGGCGAAGAGCTTCTCGCTTTGCTGGAAGCGCTCGAGGGGAGTCAGCGCCAGCCACTCCTGCCATTCCTCGGGCATCTCTTCGAAGGTCATGGCCCCAACCTACCAGCCTTTCGGACGATTCCAACTCAAAAAGAGCTTCTCGCTTGGCGGGAAGCGCTCGAGCGGGGCAGCGCCAGCCACTCCTGCCTTTCCTCGGGCATCTTTTCGAAGGTCGTGTTCTCAACCTACCGTTTGACCCGTCGCCTCGACGAACCCATTTCGGCGATCAACCGCCTAGAATTTCGTCGCAAAGCTGGGTCAAACGTTCCTTGACCTGCGCCCAATCCGCGGCGCTGACACTTCCCAGGCTGCGCGGCACAGTGGCCCTTTCGCTCGTCGCCATCGAGCAGCGTTTCCGCGACCTGGAGGCCAACCCACACGCCTGCGTCCTCTGGGAAGAGGCCAAGGCCCGGCTCATGGCTCCGTTCAACCCGAAAAAGGCACTTGCAGCAACGCAAAGGCGCAAAGGTGCCAAGACGCAAGGATTTCGGTTGCTGGTCAGCTTCACCCCCGGCGCCAGTGATTCAAGCCCGTGTGTCCTCTGCCTTCTCCCTGACCTTTGCGTCCTTGCCTCTTGGCGTCTTTGCGTTAACAGCCTTTTCTGGGTCCAAGCGGTGAGGGACCGGGGTCGGCAACCCTCTGCCGGTTCAGCCGCGGAACTTGGGTCTGGAACCTTGGCTCGCAGGGTATCCAGGGCTCGGGAAAGCTCGGTGACCGGCGTTCCCATGGTTTCCGCCGCTTGCAGGTTGCAAGGACCGAGCCGTTATTGACCTCTTCTCCTCGCCATTCGCATCCCCGTCCCGAACCCCGTCCGGGAGCCCAACCGTTGCAATCCGGAGCCCTTTAAACCAGAAATGCCAGAAACAACGCAATACCTTGTGCTCGCGCGAGGCCTACTGACACTACAGGTAGTATGCTTCGGCCTGGCTCATTTCCGATTGACGGTACGGCCCTCGAAATCGCCATCCCCGCCGATGGGCGCGAATCCCAGCAGGCCCCGGAGTCCGTCTTCAGAAATCCGCACTCGGGTCATGGCCTTCCCAGCGTCCCCTTCACCGATTCCCAATCTTGAACTCCGGCGATGTGAGCGTGCCGGTGGCTCTGCCGCCGCCATTAAACGAGTTGACGAGGCCCTCGCCCTCGAAACTGCTCACCGGAATCGGGTTGGGCGGCGGCCAGCTCCGTAGGAGCGGCATGGTTATAGTATGCGGATCCAATGATGACGGTCTTAAGCCCCATCGGGGCGGCATGTGGCGATCCGGTGGAAGCCATGCCGGCTGCTACTTCCTGCCCAATTGCTCAGGCTGCAACGCGCATTTTGGCTTCCCGCTCCAGCCTCTGACTAAGGCGAACGGCCTTCGGCGCAAACATGACATTCTCATGGGCGAACCCTTTCCGGACGCCGGAATGAGCAAGTCGGCGGAGACGTCCAACCATCCTGTGAAGGCTGCGTTTGACAAATATTGCCAATAGCCGCTATGCTGAGGATATGAAAACCGTTACACGGAACATCTCTTTGAGCGAGGACCTCGCCAATTTCGCCGTGCAAGAGGCCGAAGAGGGAGGCTATGGCAATGTCAGCGCCTATTTCGCCGAGTTGGTCCGACAACGCCGGCAGGCCCAGATTGATGCGGACGTCAACTTCCTGGCGGAAGCCATCAAAGACGCGCCGCCGGGACCGGAGCCGGTTGAGAAGATTGTCGCGGCCTGCAAAGCGGCGCGGCGCAAGATGCAAAGGGACAAAGGGAAATGACGGCGGCTGTCTTTGACAGCAGCGTGGTGGTCGCCGGGGCTGGCTGGCGGGGAGAGTCTTATCTGTGCCTGGTGGCGCTGGCGCGCCGGCGCGTCCGGGTGATCACGAGTGAATGGATTCTCGACGAGGTGAGGCGGGCGATCGCCGAGCTCATCGCCGAGCGTGAGCTACAGCGGGACCCGCTCCCGATCGTCAATTGGTTTGCTGATAAGGCACGCTTGGTCTCGCCGTCACCGACTGGCAAGCGCCGTAGCAGAGACCCGAAAGACGATCCCATCATTGGCACGGCCCTGGCTGGCCGCGCTGAACTGATTGTCAGCCTGGACGAAGACCTTTTGGTCCTGGGAAGACCGTTTGGGGTGACCATCCTCCGGCCACGGGGTCTGTTGGCCCGCCTGCAACGTCCAATTTAGGGGCGACCCAGGTTCCGGACCCGGCGCATTCGCGAGTCCATCGTAAGGCGGGTAGGGACGCCTCGCCGAGGCGTCCGCTCGGGTGGGCTCGGGTGGTCGAGTAAGGGGCTGGAAACAGGGCAAGCTCGGGGCCACGATTCGCTCACGCGGACGGCCTTCCGGACAAACATGACGTTCTGATGGACGCCTTCACGGCCTCGCGCCCGGCCCATGTGAAGGAATTGCTCCAGCTCCTTTAGCCTTTACTGCCTGCCGGCAGTGTCAATAGTGACAACCGACACCGTCACGGCCTTCGGCGCAAATCTGACATTCTCATGGACGGGTTCGAGTAGTGCCTGAAAAAGAACTCTCGGCGGCAGTGGGTCAGCCCAAAGATTTGGAAGAGAAAGAAATTTGGGAACGAAAACTCTTTTGCCTATTGACACCCGCCCTAATGGGCGACCCCTTTCCGAGACCATCTCTTCACCTTCCTCCAGCACCCGCAAAAGTTGAGGCCACCAACAACCGCGCCGAGCGCCAGTTACGACCGGCGGTGATCGCCAGGAAAATCTCCTGCGGCAACAAAACCTCCCAAGGCGCGGCTACCTGGCAGATCCTAACCTCCCTGGCGGTCACCGCCGCCCAAGCCGGAAGCAACTTCGCTCAGGAAGTGCAGGCGGCAATGCGCTTGCCTCCCGCCCGTGCCCCGTGAGCTTCCCAAGGGCAGAGCCCACCGAAGATCGTCAAGCGCGCTAAACAGATACTTCTGTCCTCAGAAACGCCGTTCCTGAGTGCCAAAAAGGCCAGTTCTTGGCCTAAAACCCGCGGTTTTCCTAAGAAAACGCCACATTTGCCCCTTTTCCGCCCCTCCAGCCCCACTTCCCCAGTCCCAAACCCACTATCTCCAGCCCGGTCGGGGGGCTAACGTAAGGCTGAGCGGCGCGCTGCCCGGAGCGTTCCGCAATGAACCGTGGTGCTATCGGCGCGTCCGCCAACTTTCATGCCATCTATCAGTTTACGCGCGCCCAAGGCGCAATCTGAGGCCAACCAATCCACACACGAGAATCGCCAGGATACTCGGCTCGGGCACCACGACGTAACTCAGGTCAACCAGCGGACCACCGTTGCTGGAGTACGGGTTGTACACGATGACCGGAAACGCGTCGTAACCTGAAAAGTAGAGGTCTTGACCGACCGTGCCATGGTCAAACGTGGCCGGCCATGCATACGCGTAATTGCCTCCAACCCACCCCCATAAAATGGTCGCTCAAATAGTAAGTGGTGTTGGGCGAAAGCGTGATTGGCGTGGCCAGCGGGACGGTGGTCCACGCCCAACCCGGGCCGGACACAGGCTGCTCAAGTAGCCGGAGCCCTGCGTCGCTCCAAATCGAAACCTTGTCTCCCGAAAAAGACCGCACGGCGGTCACCTGAATGTAATCGCTGGGTGTGAATGTGTAACCTGCCGTAATCTCGAAAGCATAACTGAAGCCGCCTAGCGGCTCCACATCTCCAAGAATGGTGTGGGTTTGGCTGTGGGTCGTCAGCGGGAGCGCCCCCCCGCGAGAGACAAAATCGTGACCGCTAATGATGGGGTGAGTTTCATAGCGCCTCCCATTATGCGTACGAAATTGCTCTTTTGTCAATAATGAACTTCTTGGATTTTCGCCGCAGCAGCGCGTATGCATGAAGGGTTCAGATGATATTTGGGCGGCGGTTGGTAACAA
>CAZVFC010000076.1:0-15605 GCA_964625855.1 uncultured Verrucomicrobiota bacterium
CTCCCATCCCCCATTTAGTCCCTGCTTGACCGCAAGGTCGGGCAGGGACTTTATGTTTTGCGCGACTCCACTGCCCGGGGCCGGCATTCGGCGAGCTGCTGTCTTACTTGACGCTCTGCGCCGGCTTGCCGATGCAGTAGAGATTCGTGAAACTACGCAGAAATATCTGGTTCCCGCTCAAGGCCGGCGAGGCGTAGGTCTTATCGCCAAGTTCATTTCGGGCCACCAAATCAAACTTCGGGCCTGCCCGGACCACGTGCGTCACTCCGTCGTCGTTCAGAAAGTAGATCAGCCCGTTTGCGCTGACCGGCGAGGCGTGGTGCAGACCGATGGGTTCTTTCCAGAGAATCCTGCCGGTGGCGGCTTCGTAGCAGTGCGCCGCCTTGCCGGCGTAGGCCGAGGTGAAGAACCAATCACCCACCGCGATGGGCGAAGGGACATACGGCGCGCCTTCCGAGGTTTGCCATGCGATCTTGCTGGAGGTGACGTTTCCTTGTCCATCCGGCTTAATGGCCACGAGCACCCTTTTGGGCCAACTGCTGCAACTGAGCACCAGGTCTGCCTTGTCGTGGTAAACTGGCGTGATCACAGAGTCGTCGGAAGGACCCTCCAGCAGCCACAGCACCTTCCCGGTGCGTGGATCGTAGCTCGTCACCGCATTATTCCCGGGCGCGATCATCTGCGGGCGACCGGCCATGTTCCGGATCAGCGGCGGACTATAGCTTTGCGTGGGATTCTCGCAGGCCGTCTTCCAGACCGTATGGCCGTCCGCCTGGCTCACGGCGACTACGAAATTCTCCCCCTTGCTGTAACAGACCACAATCACCTTGTCCTCGAATAGCACGGGCGTATGGCTGAAGCCCCACTGACTCTTGAATCCGCCGGGCCGGACCAGCCAGAGCTGCTTCCCGCTGAAGTCATAGGCCGCGATGACGACCTGGGCCTCATCCAGGAACGTGACGTAAACCTTCTCGCCATCGGTGGCGGGCGTTGCCGAGGCGTGACTATTTTCCTTGTTCTTGGCCTCCAGCGGAGCCCGGACTACAGCCCGCTGCCAAAGCACCGCGCCGGTCTGGCGGTCTATCGCCAGCAGAATGCGCTCCTGGCTTTCCTTCAGGGCCGAAGTGAGAAAGATCCGCTTGTCCCAAATGATCGGTGAAGAATGACCCTCGCCCGGGATGGGGGTTTTCCAGGCCACATTCTCACTGCCGCTCCAGCGGATCGGCGGGTTCTGCTCGAGGCTAGTACCGTCACCCCGCGGCCCGCGCCAGCACGGCCAGTTCTCCGCACCAGCCGGATGCATAGCAAGGGTCAACAGGCAAAGCAGGCCCACAAGCCGGACGAAACGATCAGCGCTTCTCAGTATCACGCGGAGAGTATGAGGTGGCGGCGGCGCGCAGCTCAAGCACAGAGCGACAAAGTGCTGGCGGTCCGGGTGCGCGCGGAATGCCTGCCCGGCTGTTGCGCGCGAGGCAAAGGGGGTCTGGTAGAGCGGCGTGGTCCGGGTATTACCAGGCGCCCATGTAGGCGCTCCCCGACGGGCAGGTAGCGTAGTTGGTCATCCGCTTGATGTTGACCCAGTGCACCGACCCGCCCAGGTACAGTTCGTTGCCGCCGCGCGCCCCAGCCTGCGCCGAGGTGGTCGGCGTGTTGAAGTAAAGGAACGGCTGGTTGCCCTGCCGGGCCGGGCCGCCTTTGCAGTGCGGCGCGATGACCCAGAGGTCCTGGGGTGACCACTGGTTGAGATCGCAGGCCAGCACCAACATGGGATGGTCGGTGAACTTTTGTGGCGAGATCCACCTGGGCCCGGCGGCGCCCGGCCAGGGCGTCGTGTGCCCGCCGTTGTAGGCGTAACCGATCACCCAGCCGTAAGGGTAGCGATAATACTGGAAGGTGCCCGCGAGGCTGGGGCAGGTGCTCATGTTCGTGGCGCTGTATTGCCGGATCGCGTTGAAGGTATTGGTGCCGATCCAGATCGTGTGCTCGCCGCCATCGTCGCGGACGCCCGTCGGCACACGGTCGCGGTTGTCGCCCCCGTACATGATCAGCGCCAGCCCGAGCTGTTTCAGTCCGCTTTGGCAGGAGGTGCGCCGGGCCTTTTCCTTGGCCGAGACCAGCGCCGGCAGCAGCAGCGCCGCGAGGATGGCGATGATGGCGATGACCACCAGCAGTTCGATCAAGGTGAAGGCAGGGGCGGGGATGCCGCCCTTCGCGCGGTTGGCGAGTTCCACCGCTTCCGGAAATGATTGCCGTTGTCGTTTCACCTGCAGCCGTTCGATTGAGCACATCCCGACCGAACCTGTTCATCCCCGCAAATGGGCGGCCGAAGCAGTCCGTGCCATTTGCGCTGGACTCATGAGCGAGCCTACGCCGCTGGGGATGGATGACAAGCCTGATCTGGCGGAGAGAGAAGGCACCACTTTCGCTGCCAGGAGAAGCGCGGGACGGGAAGGCGTTGGCGGAGCGCCGGCGCAGCTATTGCGGCCGGCTTAAAGGGCGCTTCAGATGCGTGTCGAAGAAGCCCAGCACCAGGGAACGCAAATCGCGCTGTTTGGGTTGAAGATGGAACGTGTGCGGAGCGCCTTCAATCACAACCAGCTCGTGGGGTGCGCCGGCCTGTTTCAACGCGGCGGCAAACAGCTCCGATTGTCCCAGGGCCACGGTCTTGTCCGCCGTGCCATGCAGGATGAGAATGGGCGGATCGGATGCGTCCACATAGGTCGTCGGCGATGCCGCGCGATAGAGTTCCGGCGCCTCGGCGCGGGTCCGGCCAAGCCATTTGGCCTCGCCCCGCGCCAGCAAGTCCGCCGGGCCGTAGAGGTCCACCGCGCACTGGACGGCGCAAGAAAACTCGCCGTAAGGCCCGGCGGGATCGAGACCATCGGCCGGTCCGGTGACCGCAACCATGGCGGCGAGATGCCCGCCTGCGGAACCGCCGATGACGCCGATGCGATCGGGGTTCACCTGCAAGCGGTCCGCATGCTTGCGCAGCCAGCGCACCGCGGTCTTGCAGTCATGCAGGTTTTGCGGCCAGGTGACGCTGCCATTGCTGGACAGCGCGTAGTTGATGCTCAAGCCGACGTAGCCTTTGAGGGCGAGATTGGTGCCGATGTTGATTTCCCGGGCGGCGCGTTTGTCGCCGCCGCTCCAGCCGCCGCCGTGGATGATGACCACCGCCGGCGCCCTTTGGCTTTCCGGGATGCGGGCGGGCCGGTAGAGGTCGGCCTTTTCGCGGCGGCCCGGTTCGAGAAAGGCGACGTCCGGTTCAAAGAGAACGCCGGGCGGCATCATGGGAAGCCGGCTCAGGTTGCGGTTGGTTTCCGCGGCGCACAGCGGGAACGCCAGCGCCGCCAGCAGAATGGTGAGGATGATGGTCATGGGGCAGATTGCTCTCCTGCCGCCTCCGCGAGCGGGGTCGCAGGGATGTTGCGGCCGCCTTGTTCGGGGTGGCGATCGGGAGGCACCGGCTTCAACGATCGAGCCGCTTGAACAACTCCACGTTGCGCACCGGGCTGATGCCTTTCTTTTGCAGGGCGGGGATCGCGCGGTCCGGGTCGTCGAAGCGGAGGGCCAGCAGTCCTTTGTTTTCGCTGCTCAGCGTAAAGCCGTACATGTATTCCACGTTTACGCCCGCCTTCTCGACGGCGGCCAGGATATCCGCCAGGCCCCCGGGCCGGTCGGCCACCTCGATGGCCACCATGTCGGTAACCTTCACCACGAAGCCGTCGCGCTCCAGGAGTTGCTTGGCCTTCTGCCAGTCCCGCACGACGAAGCGCAAAATGCCGAACTGCTGGGTATCGGCCAGGGTGAGCGTCAGAATGTTGAACTTGCCCTTGGCGAGCAGTTTGACGGGCCGGCTCAGGGCGCCGCGCTTGTTTTCCAGGAACAGGGAGAGTTGCTTTACTTTCATAGGGTGTCCTCGGGGTTACATTTTACGCTGGTCAATCACTCGCTTGGCCTTGCCCTCGCTCCGCGCAATGGTGCGCGGCTGGACCAGGCGCACGTGGGCGTGCACGCCGACGGTGGATTCGATGGACTTGCTGAGCTTGCGCTGGAGTTGCTCGAGCGCGCCGACGGTGTCGGTGAAGACCTCCGGCGTGACTTCGACCTGGACCTCCATGACGTCCAGGTCGCGCTCCCGCGTCAGCACGATCTGGTAATGCGGGAGCGCGCCTTCCACCAGCAACAGCGCGGTTTCGACCTGCGACGGATAGACGTTGATGCCGCGGATGATGAACATGTCGTCCGCGCGGCGCCCGATGCGCTTGATGCGGCGCAAGGTGCGGCCGCACTCGCATCGCTCGGAAGCCAGCGTCGTGATGTCGCGCGTGCGGAAGCGGATCATGGGCATGGCCTTCTTGCCCAGCGTGGTCAGAACCAGCTCGCCTTCCTCGCCGTCGTCGCACGGCTGGCCGGTCTTCAGATGGATGATCTCGGGATAGAAGTAATCTTCGAAGATGTGCGGTCCGGACTGGCACTGGCATTCCATGGCAACCCCCGGGCCCACAATCTCGGATAGACCGTAGATGTCGTAGGCCTTGATGCCGCTATCCGCTTCGATCCGCCGGCGCATGGATTCCGTCCACGGCTCGGCTCCGAACACGCCCACGCGCAGTGGCAGTTCCTTAATATTGATTCCCAGCTCCGGCGCCTGGTCAATCAGGTGCAGGAAATAGCTCGGCGTGCAGCAGATTGCGGTGACGCCGAAATCCTTCATGACCATCAACTGGCGCTGGGTGTTCCCGCCGGAAGTCGGGATGACCGTAGCTCCCAGCGCCTCCGCCCCGTAGTGCGCGCCGAGCCCGCCGGTGAACAGGCCGTAGCCGTAGGAGTTCTGGATGACATCGCCCTCATGGAGCCCGCAGGCGGCGAGGCTACGCACCATCACGTTGCTCCAGACCTGAATGTCCTCCCGGGTGTAGGCCACCACGATGGGTTTGCCGGTCGTGCCGCTCGAGGCGTGCAGCCGCACGATGTCCTTCATCGGGCTGGCGAACAAGCCAAAGGGATACGTGTCGCGCAAGTCGGTCTTCTCGGCGAAGGGCAGCTTGCTGATGTCGTCCAGGGTCCGCACGTCCTGCGGCGTCAGGCCGCGCTCCTCCATGCGATGGCGGAACAGCCCGACACAGTCGTAGGCGCGCTCGACGATCATTTTGAGGCGCTGCAACTGGAGGTCGCGCAACTGCGGCAGCGGCAGGAAATCCGGAGCGCTCAGGGGGTTGAAAACTCCGTTCGACTCTTTGGCATGTTTGCTCATAATTCGTTGGGCTCTGCGGACAGGTTTTTCTTAACTGACTCGCGGGGTTCACGGCAAGCAAAAATGGTGGCCGGGCCCACATGACCGTAACGCGCCGAGGCTTCAGCCTGTCTGCGGAACCGTCTCCCTCGATGGATGCGCCGGCCCTTCGGCGGCCCGGTTCATCATCTCGATAAACCACGCCGGGGGGCGGGTCGGTTTGCCCTGGCGGTCAGTGAAGGCATGGACGGTATAGCCGCGCACGACCGGCTTGCCGTTGCCGCCCTGGTGAATCTGCACCTCGAACCGCAGCTTCGCCCGCCCTGACGGCTCGACCGTCGAAGAGATCTGGAGCAAATCGTCGTAGCGCGCCCCTCCCAGGAACTCGAGGTGCGCTTCGACCAGCGGCAGAAAAATCCCCCGGGCTTCCAGGGTAGCATAAGACATCCCGAGCCTCCGGCGCATCAATTCCGTCCGCCCGCACTCGAACCATTCCAGCGCCCGGGAATTGTAGAACGTTCCCATCTGGTCCGTCTCGCTGTAGCGCACACGCAACTGAAGCACGTCGGATAACCTGAACATGCGGGCAGCTTGGCCGAGCCTGGCTTCGGCGGCAACAAGAACCGGCCGCCCGCTCCGAGCGCGCCGACCGTGACCAGCAGCAGCCGGCAGCTTAGCAAGCGGAAGGTGGACTCAACGGACCTGGCGCTAAAGCTCAAATGGCGGCTCCGCCGGCCGCGACTGGGCGATCAGCCGGCGCCACCGTCATGGCGTCGCGCGATGAGATACCTGGCAAAGGACCAGAGTCCGGAGAATCGGTAACTCGGATCCACATAGTGCTCGATGACATAGAACGCAAAGTAGTAAAACCGGCAGAAACACCAAACCGCGATCCCAAGCAACACCGCGGTCCGGATATCGAGATGCTCAATGAGAAGCAACGCGGACGCAAGCAGCCCAATGATCAGGAAGAGAACGCCTTTGAGCTTGATCCAGCGGGGGTCGGTGAGGTCTTTCATAGGCACATGCTCCGCTCAGTCTAAGCGCCGGTCGCTCTGAGTTCAACCTTCAGCCTTCCGGCCTCCAATCGCGTAACGCTGCGAGGTCTGGAGCCCGGGTCCGCACCGAAACCGTAAACGTGGCGGTGACGCCTTGCCAGGACGGTCCATTGGACGGGACCTCGACAACGCGCTACAGTTGGCCCGTGATCCCTCGGCCAGGCTCAACCAATGCGCTTAGCCGGGATTTCACGTGCATGTCATGATGAAGGCGCCTTCGATAAACGGGACGCAACGATGCGCGTTGCTCCTCTGCCTGCTGCTCCCGCTTCAGTGCGGAGCGGCTCGGTTCGTCGAAATCTCGGCCGAGATTGAACTCCTCGCCCGTGCTTCCTGGCAAACCAATGCCGAGGCGAGTGCAAAACCCAGGACCATCTCGGTGCACTGTATCGCAGGCGCCAACTCCTGGCGCATCGAGAATGACTGGGTCAGCGGCGGTGTGAACCGGTGGTTCTTCGACGGGACTAACGTTTACGAGAGCATTCAGGTCACGAAACCCTTGCCGCCGGAGACGCTGGAACGTATGAAGAAAGCGGGTGGCCCGGCTCCAGCCCCTTTCGACGTCTCGAAGTCACATCTCACTATCAATATTTGGCCCTCGCCGGACGGGCACCCGCTGGCCGATCAAAGCGTGAACCTCCCCTGGCTGGCGTTCTGCTCGGGGACTTATCTGAAACGCGAGGGCCGGCTCATTCCGTTGCCAATGGACATCCTTCACCACACGCCGGACCGCTACGCCTATACCGACCAGACCGAGACCTTCAATGACGCAATCGGGTTGCCGCGCTCGGTTGATCTCTATCTCTCCAGAAAGCTCTATCTGTCGTCCGTGGAGGACTTCTACAAGGGGTGGGGCACTCGTTATCTGCCGTGGATGAGAGCCGCGGTGACCAACCTGCAAGAGGGCGCGTCCATGTTCCATTACTCAGTCACAGCCACAACCAACTTCCTCTCCTGGACCTTCCCGCTTCGATTCGAATTCTCCCAGAAGGGACGCCCCTTCATCCAAAACGGTGACTGGTCCTGGAGCGGGGTGGGAACCCTGAAGGCCATTCACGAGGTGGCGGCGCCCACCAATCTCTTCAACCCGGCCGTGCAGCAGACCATAGTGGACTGGCGTTTCAATGACGAGGCTAGCGGCATGAACGCAAACATCTATACGTGGAGCAACGCGGTCGTGCCACGAACCAACGAGCCGGCGCTGCAAGCCACATTCCAGCGGCGGGTCGAAAGCGCCCGCCGCCACAAAGAAGCCGACGAATAGGCGCACGGTCTGCAAGAGAGGCCGCCCAAGAGGCTTGATTGCGGGATAGGTTCGCGCTCTAATGGGCCCGGCGGCTCGCGCCAGGATGCGCGGACCGGCGGCGCTCCCGACACGGAGCGACGGCGACCTTCGTCACTAATATGAAAATACGCAGAGGCCGGCAAACCGGCTCGCTCGACAACAGCGTCTTCGTGGACAGCAAGTACGGCCAGGTCGTGCGCAGCCGGCCTCGCCGCACGCGGCGCGACACGGAGGCCCGGCAGCGCGCCCGCCAACGGTGCACCCGCTATGCCCAGCTCTGGCGCACGCTCACCGATCTACAGCAGGCCGGCTGGACGCAGCTCGGGCGGCAAACCCCATGCAAGTCCTCGGACGATCCGCGCGCGCACCTCAGCGGCTGCCAGATGCTGGTCAAGATCAACTGCGTCCTGGCGGCGGCGGGGTTGCCCACGGTAAAGGATGCGCCCAAACGCGTGAAGTTCGGCCCCAACCCGGTCAAGCGGCTCCACATCACGAGCCGGCAGGACCAGCTCAAGCTTGAACTGGAGCTGGACCGGGCGCCCGCGGCCTACATCCTGGTGCTGGGCTCGCGGCCGTGCAGCGCGGGCATTTCGGTGCGGAGCACCTACTCGATTATCGGCCTGCTCCCCGTACCGAAGCGGCGCCGCAGCGACATCACCAACCTGTACGTGAAGAAGTTTGGCGTGCCGCCCGTCGGCACGCGCGTCTTCATCCGCACGCGCCAGATCCTCAACGGCTGGGAAGACGAGTTCAAAGACACCAACGCCCGCGTTCTCGAGGGATAGTTCCTGAACGAACAGCCAAGAGTACGATAATTTAGACTAATCATAGGTGAACGCCGCCGGGCGCCGCCACGGCCGGTGCCGCCAATAGCCGATCACCAATAGCAAATGGCCTAAGCAGCGCCCCCGCAGTACCTCCCCAGTCCCTCCGTGGTTTCAGGATAGTATCAAGAAGGTTTCAAGATCATTTCAAGGTAGTTTCGAAGTGCCCCGGCGACCCTTTTGCGCCCTCCTTGTGCGATCACCGCGCTGGGCGGTGGGGCCGTGCCGCCGGGCGGCGGGGTAACGGTCCAAGGCTCGCGGGCCACCAGGATAGAGACTCAACGCGAGCCCGAGGTTACAAGTATTAGACGCGGTTCTAGCGCGGTTTGTTCAAACCGGCGGTGCGCGTTCCTGAGTTGGACAGCACACGCGGGGCGGGATCACCGAAGGTTCGGCACAAGAGTCGTTCTGCGCGGAGCGGCGCGCTCAGCGAGCGCGCATTGCCGTGGGGTTCATGGAGGCAGATTACTTGTGGCAACAGGAGGGGCTGCCGGAGGACAGGTCCGGGCTGAGATAGGGGATGCCCAGGGACATGCCGCGCAGGATGAGCAGCGTGGCCAGGAGGAAGAGGCAGACGGGTATGGCCTTCCGGAGTTGCAGTCGCCACGAGACCGGCACGAGCTTGCCGGAGAGGCTGAGCGCCAGCATCATCGGGACGGTTCCGACGCCAAACGCGGCCATGTATTGCGCGCCGGCCAGCACGCCGCCCGTGGCGGCTGCGCCGGCGCACGCGGCATAGACCAATCCGCACGGCAGCAGTCCGTTCAGCAAACCCAGCACGGCCAGGGACCCGACCGAACGCCGGCGCAACAGGCCTGACATGCTCGACTTAAGCCGGTCCACGATCAAAATCACCGGATTCCAACGCACCAGCTTCCGGGACGCGAAGAGCCCGAGCAGCAAAGCCACGCCCAGCGCGATGGAGACCCATCGCTGGATTCCCGCTAGCCAGAGCGCCGCGCCCACCAACCCGAACACCAGGCCGAGCACACAGTAGGTGGCGATGCGCCCGAGGTTGTAAACCACGCGGCCCAGCACATAGGCGGGTGTGGTGTTCCCGGCGGGCGGCAGCGCCAAAGCGAGCGGTCCGCACATGCCCGCGCAGTGCAGGCTGCCTACCAGGCCGAGCGTGAGGGCGGTGCAGCAGTCTGCGGGGGTGAGGGGCATGCGAGGGCGGGGCGGGTCAGTTGCGGGGTCGGGGCTTGAGAAATCCGAAGTCCGAAGTCCGAAATCCGAAGGAAATCCGAAGACCGAAATCCGAAGTGCGTGACATGGGCCGGCGAAGTTAGGAGGGCTCTGGGCGAAGGACCACCGCCCGCTCCAGGTAGTAGCTCTGTTTCTCCGCGATCCAGGAGACGCGGACCTTCCAGAGGCCGGGGGCGAGGCCGGCGGCATCCAGGCGCTGAATGCCGTTGGCGTCGGGCTTGAGTTCGACTGCGCGATCCAATCCCGCGGCTGAGGGCCGGTACAACTCGATGGACCCCGAGACCTGGCGGCGGGCTTGCTCGGACGGCAGGGAGACGGTGATCTGTTCATCGGCAGCGTCATAAGCCACTGAGGCTTCGCGGGCCTCGCGGCGGGTGCGCTCGGCGCGGTCAATCTGTCCCTGGTATTTGAGTTCCTGCTCGTAGTAGTCGTTACTTACGAGATCCATTTTCTGAGAGCAGGCCATGACGATCAGCCCAACGGTGCTGGCGACGAAGAGAGCGCAGACAGCGATGATGGCATGGGGCCAGAGGTTGCGGCTGGTGTTCATCGCAGCATTCACTGGGTGCTGTCATCCCGGGGGCCGATGAACCCGGTCTTGAGCGTCTCCAGACGGCGTTCGCCCGAATACACGCCGACCGTGAGGGGTGTGGTGCCGCGCTTCATGACCGACGGGTCCAGTTCGATGAGGACCGAGGTTTCCGCCTGCCGCTGCGGGGGCGCGACCAGCTCCGCGCCCATGACTTGCAGCTTGCCGGCGGGCGCTTCGAGCCTGAGCCGGATGGGGATCTCGCGCGAGGTCTTGTTCACCACGCGAATAGTGTAAAGGTTGCTGTAGCGGCCGTCAGGCATTTTCTGGAAGAGAGCGCCCTGGGCGCGCAACAGCGTAGCCTGCACGTCGGAGCGAGTGAAGAGGAGGAAGGCCAGCACCACCCCCAGCGCCAGGAGTACGACCGTGTAGCCGACAAGGCGTGGCGTCACCTTGAGGCGTTCACCCCGTTCGATCCCGTTCAGCGAGGCGTACCGGATCAGGCCGCGCGGGCGGCCGATCTTCTCCATAACCGCGTCGCAGGCATCAATGCACGCGGTGCAATGCACGCACTCCATCTGCGTGCCGTTGCGGATGTCAATGCCCGTTGGGCACACCACCACGCATTGTTGGCAGGCGATGCAATCGCCATTGCCGTCGGCGCGGCGCTGCTCGAAGGATTGGCCGCGATGCAGTGGGCTGCGCTTCTCGCCCCGTTTGTAGTCATAGGCCACGACGATGGAGTTCTCGTCGAGCAACGTGGACTGCAGCCGGCCATAGGGGCAGATGAACGTGCAGGCCTGCTCGCGAAAGCGGGCAAAGATGGCATAGAAGACCAGGGTGAAGAGGATCATGGCGGTCAACCCCTCGACGTGCTTCGCCGGGCTGTCGGTCACGATCTGGAACAACTGTTCGGTGCCGATGATGTAGGCCAGCAGGGTGTTGCCGATGAGGAACGACAGGCCGAAGAAGATCGCGTGCTTGCCTGCCTTCCTGACCACCTTGCCCGCGGTCCACGGCGCTTTAGCCAGGGCGCGTTGCTGGTGCGAGTCGCCTTCGATCAGATACTCGATCTTGCGGAACACCATCTCCATCAGCACGGTCTGCGGGCACGCCCAGCCGCACCAGAGCCGCCCGTAAGCGGCCGTGAAGACAATGATGCCAACGATGAACACGAGGAGGGCGACCGCGAACATGATCATGTCCTGCGGCCAAAAGATCTGGCCGAGGATGACGAACTTGCGCTCGACAACATTGATTAGGAGCAGCGGGTTGCCGTTGATGCGGATGAACGGCCCGGCGAACATGACCGCCAGCAACAGCCAGCTCAGCCACGTGCGGGCGCGGAAGAACCGCCCCTTCACCTTCCGCGGATAAAGCCACTGGCGTCGGCCTTCCTGGTCCGCCGTGGACAGATGATCCCGGAAGTCCCTCATTCAAACTCGCTGGGGCCTGTCTTGACGGGGGCAAGATTCTCGGGCGGCTTGGGGTTGGGGGGCTTGGTGCCGCGCAGAGTGTAGATAAAGCTGGCTACCTCGGATACTTCCTGGGGCTTGAGGGTGTTCTTCCAAGTGATCATGCCCTTGGCCGGCACGCCGTTCCAGATGGTGGTAACACTGTCCACGAAGTTGGAGCCGTGGATCCAGTAATCGTCAGTCAGGTTGGGGCCGACCAAGCCGCCGCCGTCCGGGCGGTGGCACGGTGCGCATAGCGTATCGAAAGTCTTCTTTCCGCGCGCGACGACTTCGGCATCCTTCGAAGGCTGGAGCGAAGCCATGGTCGCCTCGAACTTGGTCATGGCGGCCCCTTTGAGGGCCTCGCCTATCTTCATTTCGGCCTGATATTCGGCTGCCATCTGGCCTTTCGTCGCGAGATCGCCCTTGGCGAAGACATGGTAGTACGAGAAGTAGAATACGGCGAAGATGATCGTCAGGTAGAACAGCCACACCCACCAGCGCGGCAGCTTGTTGTCCAATTCACGAATGCCATCCACTTCGTGGTCCAGCAGCAAGGCGTCGTTATGCTCAGTCATGTCGTTGCTCGAGGTTGGTGGTCAGGTCAGGGGCCGATTCTGTGGCGGAGGGGTCTTCCAGCGGCAGTGCCCGCATGGCGTTCAAATACGGCTTCTTGAGGCAGAGGGTCCACACGATCACCCCGACAAAGACGCCGAAGAACAGGCAGATGGAGATGACTCCATAGATGCCGACACCGCCGATTCTGCTAATCACATGCTCAATCATCGCCGCTTGGAACTGCTCACTTCGCCGCCGTGGCGGTCGGCGTCGCCGCCGCTGCCTTGATGTCGGTCCCGAGCCGCTGGAGGTAGGCGATCACCGCGATGATCTCGCGGTTGGTCTGGGCGGTGACGCTGCCGACCTTGAGGTTCAGCACCACCTTGTCCGCTTGCGCCCCCAGTTCCTTCTGGGCCGGGCCGTTTTCGTAGCCTTCCGGGTAGGGAACGCCCACGCCGCGCAAGGCCTTGATGCGCGCCGGCAGCGGTGAGGTATCGAGCTTCTGAGTCAGCAGCCACGGGTAACGGGGCATGACCGACCCGGGGGAGGTCGAGCGGGGATCGTCCATGTGGTTGTAGTGCCAGGCGTCGGGATACTTGCCCCCGAGCCGGTGCAGGTCCGGCCCCGTGCGCTTGGACCCCCAGAGAAACGGGTGCTCATAGACAAACTCGCCCGCCTTCGAGTATTCGCCGTAGCGCTCGGTTTCCGACCGGAACGGGCGGACCATTTGCGAGTGGCAGCCCACGCAGCCTTCGCGGATGTAAATGTCCCGCCCCAGCACTTCGAGCGCGGTATAGGGCTTCACCGCGGCGATGGTGGGCACGTTCTGCTTCACCAGCCACATGGGGATGATTTCGACCAATCCGCCGATCAGCACGGCGACGAGGGTCAGCACGGTGAAGGTCAGCGGCTTGGCCTCCAGCCAGCGGTGTCCCCACGCACGATTTTCGGAGGCCCCTTCGCGCGTTAGCGGCGCGGCCTGGGCTTCGGTCTCCGGCACGAACTGGCCGCTCCTGGCGGTCTTATAGAGATTGACGGCCATCAGCACCACGCCGGTGATATAGAGCGTGCCACCGATCGCGCGCACGACATACATCGGTATGATGCTTTGGACCACTTCGAGGAAGTTCGGATACTGCAGGAAGCCGTCTTTGTTGAACTGCTTCCACATCATGCCCTCGGTCACGCCGGCGGCGTAGATCGGCACCACGTAGAAGACCATCCCGAGCAGCCCAATCCAGAAGTGGTAATTGGCCAGCTTGATGGACCAGAGCTTGGTGTTGTAGAGCCGCGGGAAGATCCAGTAGAGCACGCTGAAGGTGAGGAAGCCGTTCCAGCCCAGCGCACCGGTGTGCACGTGCGCGATGGTCCAACTCGTGTAATGCGAGAGCGCGTTGACGCTCTTGATGGCGAGCGTCGGGCCTTCGAGGGTAGCCATGCCGTAGGCGGTCACCGCCACCACCATGAACTTGAGCATGGGGTCCTGCCGCACCTTGTCCCAGGCGCCGCGGAGGGTGAGGAGCCCGTTGAGCATGCCGCCCCAGGAGGGGGCCACCAGCATGACCGAGAAGACCATGCCGAGCGATTGCGCCCAATCCGGCAGGGCGGTGTAAAGCAAGTGATGCGGCCCCGCCCAGATGTAGATGAAGATCAGCGCCCAGAAGTGAATAATGGAGAGGCGGTATGAAAACACGGGACGGTTGGCCGCCTTGGGCAAGTAGTAATACATCAGGCCCAGGTAAGGCGTCGTCAGGAAGAACGCCACCGCGTTGTGCCCGTACCACCACTGCACCAGCGCGTCCTGCACGCCCGCATACATCGAGTAGCTCTTGAACAGCGAGGCCGGCACTTCCATGGAGTTGACGATGTGCAGCACCGCAACGGTCAGCGCTGTGGCGATGTAAAACCAGATGGCCACATACATGTGCCGTTCGCGACGCTTGAGGATCGTGCCGAACAGGTTGACGGAGAAGACAACCCACACCACGGCGATGGCGATGTCAATGGGCCACTCCAGCTCGGCATATTCCTTTGTCGTAGTGAGGCCCAGCGGCAGCGTGATGGCGGCGCTCACGATGATCGCCTGCCAGCCCCAGAAGTTGATCCAGCTTAGCAGGTCGCTGAACATGCGCGCTTTGCAGAGCCGCTGCAGCGAGTAGTAGATGCCCATGAACATGCCGTTGCCCACAAACGCGAAGATCACGGCGTTGGTGTGCAACGGGCGGAGCCGGCCAAAGGTGGTGAACTGGAGGTTCAGGTTCGCAGTGGGCCAGAACATCTGCGTCGCAGCGATCAGGCCCGCCAACATGCCGACGATGCCCCAGACCACCGTCGCGATCGCAAAGGCCCGGACGATCTGGTTGTCGTATTTGAAGGTCTCCACCTGCGCGCCCGAGTCGCCGCTCGTCCGCTGCATGCTTGAAGGTCTCTCCACTGTAGCTTCACTCATAAGCAACTTCTGTGACCCATGCAACTTCTGTAACTCATTTAACCCATCTGACTTCGCGGACTCCCTGCTTCGCCACCGGGCGCCTTGGGTGCGTAAGGTGCGGACGCCTCGCCGAGGCGTCCGCTCCCGCGCAACCCCGGACGTTTCGGAGAAACGTCCCTACCTGCGGGTGTCTCATCTTCGCTCAGGATGCGCATGGCCGGCGTGCAGGTGTCTTCGAACTGCCCGGAGTTCACTGCCCAGATAAAGCCCGCCAGAAAGGCCACCGCGACACCCAGGCTGGCCAGGATCAGTATCAGGATGACAGACATTGCTAATCTCAGTTCTGGTTTCTGCTGTTGTCTGAAGTCACTTTGTCAGCCCGGCCTGTTTCGCGGCGAGGCGGGTTGCCCCGCAGGCGAACAGCACGACCGACACGGAACTCAGCGGCATCAGGATTGCGCAGATTATCGGCGACAAGACGCCAGCCGCCGCAATGCTGATTCCGATGGCATTGTATAAAAAGGAGATTCCAAAGCTCAAGCGCACAATTTGCGTTGCCCGGCGCGCCAGGGTAAGGATGCGGGACAACCGCGGCACCTGGCTTGCCGCCAGAATCGCGTCGCTCGCAGGCGAGAAGGCACCCACCTTCTCCACCACCGCCACGCCTACGTCGCTCTGCTTCAGCGCGCCGGCATCATTCAGCCCGTCGCCGACCATCATGACCATCTTGCCGGATTCCTGCAGGCGGCGGATGAAGCCCAGTTTGTCCAGCGGGCTCTGGTTGAAATGCAGCGCGGCGTTCTTGCCGAACAGCCCGCGGAACCGCTCTCGCTCCTTCTCATTGTCGCCACTCAGCAGGGCGACTTCATAGCGCGCGCTCAGGCCACGCAGCAGGTCATCGGTCTGGGGCCGCACGGCACTCGCCAGCATAAAGGCCCCGCGCAATTCCCCGTCTATCGCCACCCACACAACGTTCCCCGGATTTTGGATGCTGGATGCTCGATCTTCGCTCTTGGCGGTTGGA
>CAZVFC010000076.1:15705-41775 GCA_964625855.1 uncultured Verrucomicrobiota bacterium
TGTTGGATGTTGGATGTTGGATGTTGGATGTTGGATGTTGGATGTTGGATGTTGGATGTTGGTCTTCCTCCCCACTCCGTCCAGTGCCTCAATGCGCGAACCGGCCGTTCCGGGAAATCCCCCCTCACCAAGCTCCCCGGTAATGGTCACCCCGCGACTCACCAGCCACGCCCGAGACCCGAGCCGCACCTCGTGTCCGTGCACGCGCCCTTCAATTCCGTACCCCGGCGTCTCCTTGAATCCCTCCACTGGCCCAGTCCCCCGCTCGACCGCCAGCGCCTGGCCGATCCGAACCGCCAGTGGATGCGTCGAATGCCGCGCGAGTGCGCACACCCAGCTTCTTTCCTCGCCCCTCAGCCCTTCCTCCGGAGCAGCCGGCGGAAGGGCGTGTTGCTCAAGCGGCTCCGAGTTAGGGCGCGTCTCTCCGAGCGCGCCGCACGGGGCAGAGACGCTCTGATCCACTTCGGACTTCGGACTTCGGACTTCGGACTGCCGGTGAAACCGGACCGTCTCTCCCGCCCCGGCCGTCAGCGTGCCGGTTTTATCGAATACGATCGTCTCGACCTGCGCCATGCGTTCGAGGACAAGGCCATTCTTGAGAAACACCTGGATCCGGGCCAGCAGCCGCTGCGCGGTGCCCAGGGCGAAGGGTGCTGCCAACGCCAGCGCGCAGGGGCACGCCACGATCAGCACGGAGATAAACGCCTTCACCGCCCGAGGCGAGTCCCCTTGCGCCAGCCAGAAGACGCCCGCACCGACAGCAATCACGATTACGCCCAGCGTGAACCAGCGGCTGATGCGGTTGGTCAGTGTGTTGAGGGTGCTCTCGCGATCCTTCCGGAATGCTTCGTTGTTCCACAGCGAGACCAAGTGGCTTTGCGACACCGCTTTGACCGTCTCGACCTCGATCACCCCCCCCATCTGCCGCCCCCCCGCGTAAAGGTAATCCCCCGCCGCCTTGGCCACCGGTTCCGCCTCCCCCGTCACAAAGCTGTAATCAATGCACGCCGGACCGCTCACCAGGCGCGCGTCAGCGGGAATCAGCTCGCCGTTCCGGAGCAACACCCGGTCTCCCACACGCAGGTTCGAGATGGACATGCTCTCCTCACCCCCCGCCGTTTTGCGCGTGACGGACAGCGGGAAGAAGCACTTGAAGTCGCGATCGAACGCCATTCGGTCATACGTCTTCTGTTGGAACACCCGGCCGCAGAGCAGGAAGAACACCAGCCCCGCCAGTGAGTCCAGGTAGCCCGGGCCGCGAGCCAACACAACCTCGTAAGCGCTCTGCGCGTACAGCGTCGCCAGCCCCAGCGCGATCGGCACATCCAGCGTCAACGTCCGCTGCCGCAGCGACAGCCCCGCCGACCGCCAGTAATCCGATGCGCTGTAAAACACCACCGGTGCCGCCAGCGCCAGGCTCAGGTAACCGAAGATCACGCGGACCAGCGGCCCGCTCAGGCTGTCCAGCCCCAGATACGATGGCAGGCTCAGCAGCATGATGTTCCCAAAGGCGAACCCCGCGATGCCGACCTGCAGCCATTGCCGCTTGCGTGCCGGATCGTCCTTCCGCTTCTCCAGTTCGCCCAGCGTCAGCACCGGTTCATACCCGATGGACGTCAGCAACCCGACCAACTCGCTCAGCTTGATCTTCTCCGGCGCGAACGTGATCGCCGCCTCGCGCCGGGGGAAGTTCACCTGCGACCGCCCGACGCCGGGATGCAGTCGGAACAGGTTCTCCAGCAGCCAAACGCAGGCCACGCAATGAATCGCCGGGATTTGAAAGGTGACCCGGCTGACTTTCCCATCCGCGAAATCGAGCAAGCGCTGCTGCAAGGCAGGGTCGTCAAGGTAAGCCCACTCCTGGCGATTGGGCTGCTGTCGGATTCGCACGCCCGGATGACGGTTCAGCTCGTAAAACTGCGCCAGCCCGTTCTCGGCCAGCAAGTCATGCACGAACAGGCAACCCCGGCAGCAGAATGACTTGCCCTCCTTCGTCAGCCCTGCGTCATAACACGGCTCGCCGCAATGGAAACACGGAATCGGCGCTGGGCGGGAGGATCGGTTCGCGCCGTCGGCCATTGCTTGAGGCTTGGCTGGCGCTTCGAACGCCAAATCTCTCAGGTCGTGCCTGGACGCGCCGGTCGGGCTCTCGTTGACGACTGTGCTCACGCTGTCGGTTGGAATTGACTCAATAGTGCTGCTGCCACAGCGGCTTACGCGCCCGGCGAATCCCCATGCTCAACCTACCCAACTCGGCCCAGGCGCAAAACGACCATAACGATACCCCATCCCCACGGCTCCGCAAGCATCCCACGCCGAAAGGCCCGGGCGCGGGTGGCGATGCGGGATTCGAGCGCGGAGGTTGCCGTGAGCTTGGAGGAACAGCGAAGGCGGGAAGACGCTAAGGGGGCGGACTTCCCGGACTGTGGGGGGAGTGAGGTTTAGGTGGTATGCAGTGCCGCGCCCATCAATCTGCCTCGGGCAGATCGCCCTTCTTGTAGCTGACGAGCGTACCTTCCAGTTTCTCCTTCGCACTGCCTTCCGCCAGCGTCACGGACTTTTCCTGCAACGCGATGGCCTCATCCTTCTTGCCCTGCATGAAGAGCACGCGAGCCAGGGTGTCGAGGATGTTAGGGTCCTTGCCCTTGGCGGCGTCGTTGGCGCGCGTGGCAATGGTTTGGGCGAGTTCCAGGTCGCGCTGCTCGATCTGTTTGTCGCTGGCGGTTTGCCAGGCCAACTGGTTTTGCAGTTGGGCGTTATTCTTGTGGGCTTCGCTGATCCCGGCGGCCAGTTTATACGCCGCCGGGTAATCCTTCTTGCCGATCAAAATGCTTAAGCGCGTCATGTCCAAATTGCCGCGGGCGCTTTCCGGCATCAGCTTCTCCGCCTCGTCGAGTTTGGCGGCGGCGGTGTCCCAGTCCTTCTTCTGCATTGCGCGGTTGAGCTCCTGCCCCACCGTGCGCATCTTCGCCTGGTTCCGTTGCTCCTTGTCGTAATCTTCGGCGGCTTTGCGCACGTCGAATTTCCCCGCGAGCACGTCTTCGATCACCTGTTCCTTCAACTGCATGGGGTGGCCGATCCAGGCAATGCGGCCCTGGGTATCCACGAGGAATGCGCTGGGGATGCCGTTGCGGCCGGCTGCCGCCATCCAGGTCTCGGCCATGGCGCCCTTCTCTTTGTCGGTCTTGTCGTCCAAGGCGACGCGGTAGGTCATCTTATCGCCCATCTTCTTGATGAACGGCGCCACGAGACTCTCGTCCCGTTCCCAGCAGTCCTGACCGATGACGATAAGGCCTTTGTCTTTGAATTGGTTGTGGATGTCGTTCAGGTGGGGGATGGAAACGCGGCACGGGCCGCACCAGGTCGCCCAGAACTCGACGATGTAGGCCTTGCCCTTTTGGAATTCCGTCACCGGGTCGCCTTGCAGCCATTTGCCGGTCTGCAGTTTGGGGGCGGGATCGCCCACTTTGAGGGTTGGTTCTGCGGCCAGGGCGAGTGTCGCGCCGGCAGTCAGGGCAACCAATGTCGCCGTCCAGGTCAGTTGTCTTGCTTTCATCATAATCTCTTTGCGGGTCTGGTTTGGCGCGCGGCTGCCGGCCCGAGAACAACGGCGCGTGGGATTCACCACCAGACCTGCGAAGGTCTATTGATTGGCTGACTCACCACTTCCATGCTGATGACGCCCATTATACACCCGAAGCGGGAAAAAGTCGCGTTCGGAAGGGCCTGGCCTGGTTCAAGCTCAGGCTTCAGGATTCTGTTGCGGCAAAGCAGTAGGCTCCCCTATGCTGCGATCCGAAGCTCTGCTTGCGGGTTGCCGGCAGCCGCCGCGTCGTTGGGAGCTAACGGGCAACCAATACCCGCCGGCCCGGCCTTGAAATGTCGTGGACTGAAATCTTGGGATTGCTGACGGCCGCAGCCGCCGGCGGCGCCATTAACGCCGTCGCGGGAGGCGGCACGCTGGTTACTTTCCCCACGCTGCTTTTCTTCGGGACCCCGGCGGTGGTCGCGAACGCCACCAGCACGCTGGCGCTGGTTATCGGCACTTCGGGTAGCATTTATGGCTACCGCCAGCATCTGGCCCCGGTCAAGGTGTGGCTGTGGCGGTTTCTGCCGATCAGCCTGCTCGGCGGGTTCATCGGGGCCTGGCTGCTCACTTGCACCGGGGATAAGACCTTCTCTAGGCTGGTGCCATTCCTGATCCTCTTTGCGACCGTGCTGTTCCTGGCGCAAGGTGTTTTTCGGCGGTTTGCGGGCCTGGACGAGCGGGGGTCTTCGCCGGGAAAGCATCACGCGGTTTGGGGCGCTATTCTATTCCAGTTCGGCGTGGCGGTTTACGGGGGGTATTTCGGCGCGGGCATCGGCATCCTGATGCTGGCGTCGCTGGGGTTCATTGGGTTGAGCAACATTCACGAGATGAACACGCTCAAGACCATCCTGGGCTCCTTGCTCAACCTGGTCGCGGCGCTCTGGTTCATGGTGGCCGGGTTGATCCATTGGCCCAAAGCAGGCATCATGACGGTCGGCGCGCTAGGGGGGTATTTCCTCGGATCGCATTACGCCCAACGGATCCCGCAGAAGCGAGTTAGGCAGATCATTACCCTGATCGGCTTCATCCTTTCGGGGGTGACGTTTTACCAGGAGTTTGTGCGCCGGTGACGGGGATGTCGCCGAACGAAGACTTGTACGAGGGAAGCAGGCGCTTTCGGCGAAAGCGCCGTACCGGCTACTGTATGCGCCAGACGATGCGTGCTTTGTCCAGGTCGTAGGGAGACATCTCCATCTTGACGCGGTCACCGACGGTGAGGCGGACCCAGCGTTTGCGCATTTTGCCGCAAATGGTGGCGAGGACGAGGTGCTTATTGTCGAGTTCCACCCGGAACATCGTGCCCGGAAGCACGGTTTGGACGCGCCCTTCTACTTCAATATGTTCTTCTTTCATGGCTGCAAGGCGACGGCCGGGTCCCGGGACGACGGCAACATCCCGGATACCGGCCAAAGAGGACGCAGCCAAAAAGCGCGAGGCCCGGTGCACCCGGGCCCCGCAAAAAGACTAACGGAAAACTAGTAACGGTCGCGACCACCCCCGCGGCCGCCGTATCCGCGACCACCGCCACCGCCGCCGCCCGAAGGACGTTCTTCGCGGGGCCGCGCGATATTGACGGTCAAGGCTCGGCCACCGAGTTCCTTGCCGTTCATCGCGGCGATGGCCTTCTGGGCCTCCTCAGGCGAACCCATTGTGACGAAAGCAAACCCGCGGGGACGGCCGGTAGCCCGGTCCATCATCAAATTGGCTTCGATGACGGTGCCGTGCACGGCGAAAGCGTCCTGAAGGTCGTTTTCGGTGATGCTGAAGGAAAGATTTCCCACAAACAACTTTGCGCTCATGTGATGTATCTACAACTAACTTTAGACTAACTCTTGCGTTCTCCAGACTGTTCCCGCTTATCGGGTTTCAAATCATCACTGAACCGAGTTCACCTGAAGATTTACCATGCCATGGAATTTCCAAGGTATCTAACAACGAGGCAAATAGTGCTCTACCCCGATAGAATTGCAAGCACTATTTTGATGATTTTATCACTTGACGAAACCGGATGCCGGCCGCCGGGCCGCAGGCCGACAAGCCCGGGTCTGGCGGTTGGTCTCTAACCCGGGTATCCTTGCGCCATGAGTCAACCGCGTTACCGTGAAGCGATTGCCGATTACATTCGCGACCAGGCCCGGCCGCCGGACAAGTTCTCGCATCAGCCCCGGCTTTACCGCCTGGCGAAGCGCCTGGCTGAGAACCAGGCCTACGACGATGATGTGCTGCACGCCGCCGCGTGGCTGCACGACCTGGGCGTCTTTTACGGGCACCGCCCGGAGGATCCGGCTGCGCTGGAGGTTTGGGATAACGTGGCCTATGCCGTCAAAGAGGCCCCGGTGCTCCTGCGCCAATTCGGCTTTCCCGAGGAGAAGATTCCGGGCGCCATCGAGGCCATCCGCACACACTTGCCTTCCGGCCAGCCCACAACCTTCGAGGGCACCCTGTTGCGGGAGGCCGACATCCTCGAACAACTGGGAGCAATCGGCATCCTGCGCGCCGTCAGCAAAGTGGGCCGTGACACGCGGTTTGTCCGGCTGGCCGATCCGCTGGACACCCTGCGCCGGAATGTCGAAGAACTGCCCGCCAAACTGAAACTTGAGTCCGCGCGCCGGCTTGCCCAGCCGCGCGTCGAGGTCCTGCGCGCCTTCCTGGAAGCCGCCCAGGCCGAAGCGGATGGCATCGAACTGTAGCCCACGCTTGGAATATCAAGCTCCAAGCCTTACAGGTTCTCGTATGACACCGACAGTCTTTGATTTGCTCGAACGAGTCCGCCAGCAGAAGCCCGTGGTGCACCATCTGACGAACTGGGTGACGATCTATGATTGCGCGCAGGTGGTGAAGACCCTCGGCGCGTCTCCGGTAATGGCCCATGCGCAGGAGGAGGTCGCCGACATGGTTCAAATCGCCTCGGCCCTGGTGCTGAACATCGGGACTTTGACGATTGACCTGGTGGAGGCCATGAAGATCGCGGCCCAAAGCGCCAACCGCAAGGGCATCCCGGTCATCCTGGATGTCTGCGGCGCCGGCGCAACGGGATTGCGCGACCGGGAATGCCTGGAGCTGCTTAATGAGGCGCGAATTGATGTGATTAAGGGCAACAGTTCTGAAGTGGCCCGCGTGAGCGGAGAGAGTGTGAGGACGAAGGGGGTTGATGCCACCGAGGTTGGAGGCGACCTAGCCGCGTTGGCACAGAACCTGGCCCGCCAGCGTAACGCAGTAGTCGTCATCACTGGCAAGGACGACATCATCACCGACGGCAAGCAGACTTATTTCGTAGGAAACGGGCATGAGATGATGACCCACGTGGTCGGCACCGGATGCATGGCGGCGTCGGTGATCGGCGCCTTCGCCGCGGTGGAACGTAACCTGAGCTTGGCTGCGGCGTCCGCACTGGTGTGTTACGGCGTGGCGGCGGAGATCGCGGCTGCCAAATCGGCGGGCCCGGCATCGTTCAAGGAAAACCTCTTCGACGCCCTCTACCAACTCGACCGGGCCACCGTGGAGCGGCTGCAACGGCTTAAGGGCTGAGGGGCTTCGGTGCTATTTCCGCACCGACTCGACGTGTTTGCCCTGGATCTTCTGCGAGTGGAAGTCCCACAAGAGCCAATCGTCGTCGGGCACGAACCGGTCCAGCTTGCTGTCCCATTTCTTGGGCAGGCATTTGTTTAACCTCTCGACGAACGGCAGCAAGGGCCGCTGCGGCGGGAAGCGCTTCTCGTGCCGGTCAATCGGGATGTCCTCGCGCCAGCCAAAGCGCTTGCGATAGGCGGCGAATCCGAAGCCGTCGAAGAAGTTCTCCCCGCCAACCAGCGGGATATACCACAGGCTCGGGATGCCGCGCGGGTTTTCTTTGATCGGGAGCTCGCGTTCGAGGCGCTCTAACAGCTCCCGGCCGGCTGGGTCGTTGGCCAGGTGCGCCCGCAGCTCATGCAGCGCGGGGAACACGATCGGCGGGCTGACAAACAGCACCGGCTTGTGCTGCATCGTCGCCATGATGATTTCGTGCGGCGTGCCGACGCTGTAGATGTTTGTCGGGCAATAGGAGATGCTGAAGTCGCTGGTGTCCACCATCCGCAGGTCAATGTGGAGGGTCTCCCAGAACCGCTTCGCGCACCAGGAGCGCGCCTGGGCGCCGCGTTTGCCGCTGGCGTAGGTCCAGCGCTTCTTGATGCGCTCGCCGCTCTTGACGTCCTCACGACCGTACTCATGCAAGCCCCGCACGTCCGGCTTGTACCAGGGGTCGAACACCGTAACCCCCATTGCCTGGAGAAACTGGCTCACGCGATTGCGCCAGCCCAACTGCTTCTCCGCCGAACGCGACGCCACGAAGTCCATCGGCCCGGACAGATACACACGCGCGCCGCGCAACAGTCCTTCTTTGTGCTTTGGACTGGCCATCAACGCCCACGATAGCGAACCGCCTATCACACCTCAAACTGAAACCGATAGGCACTACCCGGCGCGGCGGCGGAGAATGGGGCGATCTTTGGATGCCGGCCTTGGGGAGCTTCTGGACTGGGTTACCTGTGGGCCAGCTTCTGTTCCAGCGAAACGATGTGCAGCGGGTCAAGCGTGTTCACCCGATCGTCCTTGTCAATGACCACCACGACGCTTCTGCCCACAGCCACAAATTCGGGATGGGGCACAGAGAACTTGCGCCCGTCAGACAGATGAAGCGTGAACGGCTTGAATCCGTTGGTCACCATTCGTCTGACTTGCTGAATGTTCATGCCACTCTACATAAATTCTCTGTCGCATTGCGTCAAGGCGCGTAACGCCGGCTCCTCACTCCATCACTCGAACACTCCATTCTCCCGAGCCGCATCATCATTGGTTCCGTTGCCACGTGCCGCTGGATTATCCTGCTCGCCCAAAAGCCGCTGGCAGTCGCGTTTCGAAGGCCGATACGATGGGGGCTCTTGGTCTCTGGCAGGTCGCTCGGCGGGCTGAGAGCCACTTTCGGCCGGTTTCCTACGGCGAACACAGGTTTGTTCTCCGTTGCCCCAGTTCTACGCCCGTCCGCCGCCAGCGCATGCTGTCCTTCTCCGGTCAGAATTCACTGTCTTTTATGGCGTCATTGGTTATCTTCACGGCAGATGCCCTGAAGGACGCATGAGCAAGTTGCTGTTAATAGACGACGAGGCCGACCTGCGCTACTCGTTCCAGCGGATCTTCAATTCGCCGGAGCTCGAGTTGACCACCGCGGCCAGCGGCGAGGAGGGGCTGCGCATCATCCCCAAGCTCAAGCCGGATCTCGTGATCATGGATGTTCGCATGGCCGGCATCAGCGGCCTGGAAACGCTGCGCCGCATTCGCCAGCTCGAGCCAAAACTCCTGGTGATCCTCATGACGGCCTACGGCACAACGCAAACGGCCATCGAGGCGATGAAGCTGGGCGCCTACGATTACCTGCTCAAGCCGTTCGACGTGCCCAAGCTGAAGGAGATCGTCGCCAACGCCCTCAAGGCCGCGCGCGACATGACCCAGGTGGTGTCTTACCAGCCGTTGCTTCAGGAAGAGGATTACGAGCAGGGCATCGTCGGGCGCAGCGAGCCGATGCAGCAGGTCTTCAAGCTCATTGGCCAGCTCGCAGCCTCGGACGCCACCGCACTCATCAGTGGCGAGAGCGGCACCGGCAAGGAACTGGTGGCGCGGGCGATTTATCATCACAGCAACCGGAACCAGCAGCCGTTTCTGGCCGTAAACTGCGCCGCGATCCCCGAGCAGTTGCTGGAAAGCGAGTTGTTCGGCCACGAGCGGGGCGCGTTCACCGGCGCCGCCACGCAGCGCATCGGCAAGTTCGAGCAGTGCAACCACGGCACGCTCTTCCTGGATGAGATCGGCGATATGACGCCCGCCACGCAGACGAAAATCCTGCGCGTCTTGCAGTCCGGCACGTTCGAGCGCGTGGGCGCCAATCAGCCAATCACCGTGGACGTGCGGATCATCGCTGCGACCAACCGCCCGCTGGAGCAGGCCGTGGCCTCCCGGCAGTTCCGGGAAGACCTGTTTTACCGGCTGAACGTGGTGCGCATCCACCTGCCGCCGCTGCGGGAGCGGCGGGACGACATCCGTTTGCTGGTAAATTACTTTCTCAAGACCTTTGCCCGCGAGCAGCGGCGCGCGCCCAAGTCCATCGCCCCGGCAGTCATCCGGATGCTTGAGAAGTACCACTGGCCGGGCAACGTCCGCGAGTTGGAGAACGTCATCCATCGCGCGCTGGTGGTGGCCAAAGGCGACGCGATCCTGCTGAGCGATCTCCCGGTGGAGATTACGGGGCAAGGAACCGCCGGAAGCCCGCCCGTGCCGGTCGCGGCGGCCGGCGACGGCGCGGTCGAGGACGTGGTCCGGCTGGCCCGGCAGTTGTTCGCGTGGGCGCGGCGCGATCCGAAGCTGAAGGTCATCCCTACAGTCGAGCGCGAACTGGTGATCCAGGCGCTGAAGGAGGCCAATGGCAACCAGGTCCAGGCCGCGAAGCTGTTGGGCGTCACTCGCGCCACCTTGCGCAAGCGCATCGAGAAGTTTCAGATCGAGCGGGAACTGAGCATTAAATGACGGACCCGATGACCGAGCCCAGCCTGCTGCTTCTGATCCCTGCCTACAACGAGGAGCGCCGGATCGAACCCGTCCTGCGGGATTACGGGCGCTATTTCCAGCAGAACTACCACGGTAAGTTCCAGCTCGTCGTAGTCTTGAACGGTTGCAAGGACGACACGATCGGCGTGGTTCGGCGCGTGGCGGCCGATTACCCGGCCATCAGCGCGCTCGAATTCCAGGAAGCCATCGGCAAGGGCGGCGCGTTGATTGAAGGGCTCAAGCTGGCGCCGTTGGCGGACCTCATCGGCTACGTGGACGCTGACGGCGCGACCCCGCCGCATGCCTTCCACGACCTGGTCAAGCACATCGGCGGCGTGGACTGCGTCATCGGCTCGCGCTGGCTGCCGGGCGCGGTGCTGCATGTCGAGCAAAGCGGCCAGCGGCGGTTTGCCAGCCGGGTGTTCCATGGTATTGTGCAACTCCTGTTCTGGATGAACATCCGGGACACGCAATGCGGAGCCAAGGTCATGCGGCGCGAGGCGATCGAGAAGGTGCACTCGTTGCTGCGCATTGCCGACATGGCTTTCGACATCAACCTGCTGTATTCCCTCAAACGCGCCGGCTTCCGCATCCGCGAGGTGCCCACCGAGTGGACGGACAAGATCGGCTCGAAGGTCACGCTCTTCGGCACTTCGCTGGTGATGTTCCTCTCGGTGGTGCGGATCCGCCTCATCTATTTGCCCTGGCTGTATAAGTTGCTGCGCCCGCTGCGTCCGCTGGAGGGCTGGGTGTACCGCAAGCTGCGCGCGCCGCCTCCGCGCGAAGGGCCGCGGGAGGGTAGTTCAGAGTCCAAAGTCTAAAGTCTCAAGTCCGCCGCCCAGCTTCCACGGTTCAGGCCCGGCTGTTTGGGCGCCGGACAAAACGCCGCCCGACCTGGGGCTTTAGACTCTAGACTTTAGCCTGCCTAACTCCCCAGGTGTAATACGCGCAGATGGCCAGCAGCAGCGTATTGCAGACGCACAGCGTCTGGATGACCATCACGGGAGTGGCGTGAAACCGGCCGATGGCGAAGGCATAGCCGACGGCCAGAACGCACAACGCGGGCACCACTTTGAACATGGACCGGGCCAGCAGATTATTCAGCAGCACGTTGGCCACGGAAAGAGGAACCACCGCCCAGGCATACCACGGCAGCAGAACGGAGGCTGCCTCCACGTAGCTGGGCTTGAACATGAACCGCACCACCCACGGCCCCAGCACCCACAAGCCGATCGCCCCGCCCGCCGCCAGAATCGCCGTCCCAATCAGCACCACCCCCATCAGGTCGCTCTTCTCCGCTTTGGCCTTGGCGTGGACGATCTTGGGGAACATAACCACCGCCAGCGGTCCGACCAGCCACATCGAGGCGCGCGCCAGCGTCCCGGCGCTCACGTAATACGCCGAGGTCGCGCCGCTGAAATAGGCCTTAACGAGCATGGTGTCCGCGGTCAGCATGAACTGATACGCGCCGAACCCGAGCACGAGCGGAATAACCTGGCGCAGCAGGGTGCGCCATTCGAAGGACTGCGACGGCGCCAGCCAGAGGGAGCGCGTCGGCCAAATGGCGATGACCAGCGCGATGGTCAGGCCCGCCAGCATGCCCGTCACCATCCCCGAGGCGCGGTATTGCAGCGCCAGGACCGCAAAGGCCGCTACCCCCACCCGGCCGACGCCGTGTGCAATCATACTCCACCCCATCGAGAAGAAGTTCTGCTGCCCCTGCAGCACCCCGTAGAACATGGGCAGCCAGACGGTGAACAACAGCACCGGCAGGGTCAGCCACAGCGCGGCAGGGTTCGAAATCTTCCACTGGGTCAGAATGGTGTCCTGGAACAGCCAGACCACGCCCACCGCCAGCAGCCAAATGACAAACGTCCCCAGCCACGCGGCGCGGATCAGGCCGGACAACTCATGCTCCCGGCGCAGCGCCAGCGCCCGAGCGGTCTGTTGCGCCATCACCATCTGCAGCGGCAGTGCCGGGATGAACATCGCCACCGCCAGGAACACCCCAAACTGCGCATACTCCGCCTCCGGCAACGCCTTGGCCTTGGACAGGAAATGCATCGCCGTCATGAACACGCCTCCGGCCATGGTGGCCAACATGAGCCAGCCGCTCTGGCGGAAGAACGAGGCCCGATGCGCGGCAGCAGTCGCGGGCGGGTTTTCGGCTATTTCAGTCGGCATGAGACTTGGAGGGGCCAGGGCGGTTCCGGTTCAACAGAACGACTGCAGGAAGCGCAACAGCAGCCCTTTGCCGCGCTCCAGAGATTCCAGGCAGATCCACTCGTCCGCCGTATGCGCTTGGGCTATGTCGCCCGGGCCGAAGACGACGCTGGCGATGCCGCTGTGCCCCAGCACGGACGCATCGCAGAAGTAGCGCACCCCAACCGGCTGGCGCTGGCCAACGCTGTTCATGAAGCGCGCCACCAGCGGGAGCCGAGGGTTGGTTGCCAGCGGCGGACACGGCAGGAGCTTGCCGTGCACATAGGCCACGGTCAGATTCTTCCGGCGCAAGGCTCGATCGAGCTCGCGCCGGACGCCGGCTTCCGTCTCACCGGGCAAGGTGCGGCGGTCAATCAGAATGGTGCAGCGGTCCGGCACAATGTTGGCCTGGGTGCCGCCACGGATGGCGCCCACACTCACGGTGGGACAGCCCAACAGCGGGTGGCGGCGGCGGCGCAACTGGCGAGCGTAGGTGGTTTCCAGCAGATCAACGACGCGGGCCATCGCGTGCACCGCGTTGCAGCCAAGCTCGGGCGATGAGCCGTGAGCCGATTTGCCGCGGGTCTCCAGCTTCATCCACAAGGTGCCTTTATGCGCCGTTACCACCTGGAGGCGTGTGGGCTCGCCGACGATCGCCAGGTCGGCGCGCAAGCCGCTGGCCACCAGCGCGCGCGAGCCGGTCTGACCCTGCTCTTCATCAATCAGGGCGGCGAAGATGATTTCCGTGTCCGCCGGCCGCCGCCCGGCCTGCGCCAGTTCGCACAACGCGGTCAGCATCGCCGCCACGGAACCCTTGGTATCACAGGCACCCCGGCCGAAGAGACGCCCGTCGCGCTTGACCGGGTCGAATTGTTTGTCCGCCGCGCCCACCGTATCCATGTGCGGGGCCAGCACGAGCCGCCGCCGGACCTTGCCCGAAGGCGAGAGACGGGCGAGCAGGTTCGAGCGGCCGCAGGCAATCGACTGGAACTCGACATCGAGGCCCGCCTGCGCTGCCGTTGCGGCCAGAAACTCGGCCACCCGCTGTTCGCCAGCGCGGGGATCGTGCGCCGGCAGCAGTGCCGGATTCACGCTGGGCAACGCGATCAGCTCGCGCAAGAGTCTCTCAGTCTTCGTCATGTTCTTCCCGCAGGGGAAATGAGGGCCGGAGCATAGGTCGCCACGCCTTCCCTGTCGAGCCTGGAACCGGTTGAAGAGCGTGGCTTGCCCTCAACTGTCTTGCGGGCTCGTCTTATCTCTGGCCGGTTGCCCGCAAGGATGCCGACGCCTTCACCGGCCGCCAGGGATTGGCGGCCGAATCGGTCCCGCGTCACCAGACCAGCGAAGAGCCGAAGAAGGGAGTTGACGAAATTAGCCACTTTGCTACATTGCTACCCAATATGGCAAAGAAGCCGACAGTGGCAGAGTTCAAAGCGCCGGCGCAGATGTTCAAGGCGCTAGCACATCCGGGGCGTCTGCTCATGCTGGATGAGCTGTCGCGGGGGGAGCGGTGTGTGTGCGAACTGGCGGCGCTGGTCGGGTCGGAGATGCCGACGGTGTCGCGGCACCTGTCGCAGCTCAAGAACGCCGGGATTGTGGATGATGACAAGCGGGGGGCCCAGGTGTTTTACCGCCTGGTCACACCTTGCGTGATGAACTTTTTCGGGTGCGTGGCTTCGGTGAGGGAAAAATCGCAGAAGTAGGGTAAGGAGAGGCCAGCGCCTTTTTTTAAGTTGGAACTTGTTGAGTTAGCTAAATGTCGAATAGGCTCATGATGGTGAAGCGATGAATGGCGCGAGTGAAGCGAGTGTGGCGAATGGGAACTGGAGCCGGGAGCTGAAGGTGCTCGGCGGGTTCGCGGCGATCTTTGTGCTGCTGTTTTTCCTGCCGGTGGGCGTGCCGCGGTTCGACAACGCGCTGAAGGAGGGGCTGGAACTGACGAAGTGGTATGCGCAGGAGCATGTGTTGCTGTGCCTGGTGCCGGCGCTGTTTATCGCGGGAGGCATCAGCGCGTTTGTGAGCCAGGCGTCGGTGATGCGCTACCTGGGGCCGAAGGCGAACAAGGCGGCGGCTTACGGGGTGGCTTCGGTGTCCGGGACAATCCTGGCGGTGTGCTCCTGCACGGTGCTGCCGCTGTTCGGCGGGATCTGGATGCGCGGGGCGGGGCTGGGGCCGGCGACGGCGTTCCTTTACTCGGGGCCGGCGATCAACGTGCTGGCGATCGTGCTGACGGCGCGGGTGCTGGGGCTGGAGCTGGGCGCCGCGCGGGCCATCGGCGCAGTGGCGTTTAGCGCGGTGGTGGGACTGGGGATGCATTTTGCTTTCCGACGCGAGGAACAGGCCAAAGCGGCAGCGGCGGCGGAGATGCCCGAAGTGGAGGTCAGGCGTCCGCTGTGGCAGAACGTGATGTTTTTCGCCTCGATGGTGGGGTTCCTGGTGTTCGCGAACTGGAGCAAGCCGGCGGAGCCGACGGGGTTGTGGGCGACCCTTTATGCGTGGAAGTGGCCGGTGGCGGGCGCGTTTGCGGCGGGCCTGGGGGCGTCTTTGGGGCTGTGGTTTGGGTTCAGGTGGAAGGAACTGGCGCTGGCGGCGGCGCCGGTGGCGATTCTGAGCGTTGCGTTTCCCCATGAACCGCTGATTGCGTTCGTCGTCGGCTGCGCGGGGCTGGTGGTGCTGTGCGCGCGGCATTCCGGTGAAGGCCGCGAGTGGCTGGACGCGACCTGGACGCTGGCCAAACAGATTTTTCCGCTGCTGATCGGCGGCGTGTTCGTGTCGGGCATCCTGCTGGGCCGGCCGGGACAGGAGGGATTGATTCCGTCGGAATGGGTCAGCCAATCGGTGGGCGGCAATTCGTTCGTGGCCAATCTCTTCGCGTCAGTGGTGGGGGCCTTCATGTATTTCGCGACGCTGACGGAGGTGCCGATTTTGCAGGGGCTGCTCGGGTCCGGGATGGGCAAAGGCCCGGCGCTGGCGCTGCTGCTGGCGGGGCCGGCCCTTTCGCTGCCTAGCATGCTGGTGCTGCGCAGCATCATGGGCACGAAGAAGACGGTGGTGTATGTGTCGCTCGTCGTCGTGATGGCGACGCTGACCGGACTGATTTACGGAGCGTTATTTTAACCTCAAACCCAAGCAAGAATCATATTATGCAAATCCTCGTAATTGGACCGGGCTGCGCGAAGTGCAAGACGCTGGCGCAATTCACGGAACAGGCTGTGAAAGAACTGGGCGTTGCCGCCGAGATCAACAAGGTCACGGACTTGAAGCAAATCATGGCGTTGGGGGTGATGATGACCCCCGCCCTGGCGGTGAACGGCACCATCAAGGTCGTGGGGAAGGTGCCGAGCGTCCTCGAGATCAAGGCCATCCTGCAACAGGCGGCGGCGTGACCGTCTTGCGCATACAGCTACGGCCCGTCCGGTGCGTGAAACGTGAGCCGCGAGCAGAAGGCCGACTGTGAAACAGATCATGACTTTCCCGCGAACGTGTGAGTTCGAGAAGGCGCGAAACTGCCTGGATCGTCTAGGCCTTCCGTACGAGACGGTGTCTCCGGCACCGGGGTACGCCCGAGTCGGCGTCGAGAGTCTGGTCATGAGCCAGGAGGCGCTGGCGGCGATGTTCCACGAGATCGGGACGGAGGTGGTGTCGGCGGGGTGGGTGGATTATCGGCTCGCCCAGGTGCGGGTGCCGGGGGGCGCGGCGGCCGTTTTTGAGGAGGATATTTTTGGCAGTTGCTGGATCGTGGTCATGGCTCCTTGTGTGGCCGATTTGTCGAAGATTCGGCTGATTGCTCATATTTCCGGGAATCTGACTGGGGTGTTGCCGTACCTGAACGCGGAAATGCCGGGGGCGACGTATTGCCGGGATGCGGAGACGCTGACCTACATGGATGGGTACCGTCTGGTTTCGCTTTATCCACGGCGGCTGACCGTGGCGAAGGCCGATGAACTAGTGGATGCGTGGCGGACGCTGGAGGGCATTCGGTGCCTGGTGAACGACACCTGGCGGCGGCGCGGCTCCATCAGCCCCTGCTGGGAGATGCGCCGAAAGCCGCCAGCCCTGGAAGTTTACAAGCGGCTGCCGGGGACCAATTGCCGGGCTTGCGGGGAAAAGACGTGCATGGTGTTTGCGTTGGGGCTATGGAACGGTGCGGTTGACCCGACGCTGTGTGCCCCGGTGTTTTCAGGGGAGCACGGGCATCTGAAAGCGCCGCTGCTGCAAATATGCTCCAGCCTCGGTCTGGCCGTGGGGGCGGGAGCATTGGAGGACGCATGACGCGAGCGCTGGTCCGGCCGGAGAAACTGAGATCAGAATAAATATGACAAACAAGACTGTAGGCTTCGTCGGCGGCGGGCGGATCGTCCGCATTTTTCTGGCGGGCTGGAAGCGCGCGAACGCGCTGCCGGCCAGGATCGTCGTGAGCGACTGCAACGCGGAGTCGTTGGCGAAGTTGAAAGCGCGTTTCCCGATGGTGGAAATGGCGGTGGGGGACAGCGCGGCGGCGGCGACGCAAGACCTCGTATTCCTGGCGGTGCATCCGCCGGTGATGACGGAGGTGGCGGCGGGGATCAAGGGCAGTGTGAAGCCGGGCGCGCTGGTGGTGTCGCTGGCGCCGAAGTTCACATTTGCGAAGCTGGCGGAGTTGCTGGGCGGGTTTGGGCGGCTGGCGCGGGTGATCCCGAACGCGCCGTCGGTGGTGAACTTCGGGTTCAATCCGGTCGCGTTTGCGCCATTGCTAGACGCGAATCACAAGCAGGAAATCAGCGAGCTGCTGGCCCCGCTGGGGGAGTGCCCGGAGGTGGCGGAGGAGAAGCTGGAGGCTTACGCCGTGCTCACGGCCATGGCGCCGACATTCTTCTGGTTCCAACTTCAGGCACTGCGGGAAGTGGTGGCGGGTTTTGGGCTGAGCGACACGGAGATCGCGTCGGCGCTTAAGCGGATGGTGTGCGGGAGCGCGCGAACGCTGTTGGAATCGGGGTTGACGCCGGCTGAGGTGATGGACCTCATCCCGGTGAAGCCACTGGCGGAGATGGAGCCGCAGGTGAGCGAGATGTATCGCACGCGGCTGCCGGCCGTTTACCAGAAGATCAAGCCGTGAGACGTGGTGCGTGAAACGTGGAACTTGATGTTGAAACCTGAACTGAATTATGAAGACGCCGATTAAGATTCTTATCGTGGCGGCGCTGGCTGCAACTGTGGTTGCAGCGGTGGCGCTGAAACAGAGGGGCTCGGGCGAAGCCAAGGATGCCGGCCCCACAGCAACTGAGAGCGGCGTAAAAGCCGCTCTGCCACGGCTGGTGGACCTGGGGGCGGGCAAGTGCATCCCGTGCAAGAAATTGGCGCCGATTCTCGAGGAGCTGCAGAAGGAGTATGCCGGGCGAATGGAGGTTGAGTTCATTGACGTGTGGAAGGACCCGGATGCCGGCAAGGCATACGGGATCGAGATGATACCAACGCAGATTTTCTACGATGCCAGCGGCAAGGAACTCGACCGGCACACGGGTTTCATGGGGAAGGAAGACATCCTGGCGAAGTGGAAGGAGTTGGGAGTGGAGTTGAAGTCCGAAGGCCGAAATCCGAAGGCCAAAGGCAGTTAGAAAGGCGCGGACCAAAGCATTTGAGCAGAAAACCAACAAATTGATACTGGATATGAAAACCTCACTGAGAAACATACTGACAGCAGGTGTCGCCCTATGGGCGGCGGGGGCGTGGGCGGCGGATTCGGCGAAGCTGCCGAAGCTGGTGGACCTGGGCGCGGACAAGTGTATTCCGTGCAAGGCGATGGCGCCTATTCTGAAGGACCTTAAGGCCGAGTACGCGGGTCGGATGGACGTGGAGTTCATTGACGTGTGGAAGAACCCGGAGCCGGGCAAGGCGTACAAGATCAAGATGATTCCCACGCAAATCTTCTTCGATGCCTCGGGCAAGGAGCTGTTTCGCCACGTCGGGTTCTATGGCAAAGAGGACATCCTGGGGAAGTGGAAGGAGCTCGGGGTGGATCTCAAAGCCAAGGCGCCCGCCGGGATCGTGCGCGAGACGCCGGTCGCGGCCGATACGCGCCCGCGCGATAGCGTCTGCTACATGTGCGACGAGGACGTGAATCTAAGGACCAAGACGGTGGTGAAGGGGCAGAGCGAGCAGCGGGTTCTATGCAGCCCGCACTGCTACTTCATCTATTACTCCAGCATTGTGGGGGCGGACCCGAAGGCGGAAGAGGGGAAGGTGAGCGTGACGGATTGGGCCAGCGGCAAGCTGGTGGCGGCGACGGCGGCGAACTACCTGTACGGCATGGACGCCAAGGGCCGAGCGACCGTGAAGGTGTTTGCCGACAAGGACGCCGCCACGAAAGAACAGCAGAGCAGCGGCGGGAATGTGGTGTTCTGGGATGTGCTGCGGTCCAAGGAACTGGCGGCCCGGTGCGCGTTCTGCGACCGTGCGGTGTATCCCGAGGACGCCTGCGGGGTGAAGTTCGGGACGACGCATGGACACGGGTGCTGCACGCATTGCGCCATGGGGGTGGCGGCGAGGCTGAAGCAGGACATCGAGGTCGAGGCCAAGGACGGCCAGACGGGCGAGCCCATCCGCGTGAAGACGCTCGATGGCCAGATTGCGTCCCTGGAACCGGCGACGGCCATTGCGTGGTTCGGGCAGAAGAAGGGGCCGGATGGGAAGTGGGTTTCGGCGGGGTGTTTCAAGCAAGGGTTTTTCGTGAACGCAGCGAATTTGCAGAAATGGCTGGAGGCGCGACCGGCGATGACGGGGCGGCAGATTACGATTGCGCAGGCGCTGGCGGACAAGATGAAGCTTTCGCCGGAGCAGATTGCCAAGGCGTGCAAGCTGGGAGAGTGCAAGTGAACGGAAAATGGAACAACTGTTTACCAACCTGAGCCGCGCGGTGGAAGGCGCTCCCGGAATCGCCCTGGGCGCGTCGTTCATCTGGGGCATTCTGAGCATTATTCTGAGTCCGTGCCACCTGGCGAGCCTCCCGCTGATTGTGGGCTTCATCAGCGGGCAGGGGCGGGTAAGCACGGCGCGTGCGAGCGGAATCGCGACGGTGTTCGCGGTGGGCATTCTGATCACTATCGCGGCGATTGGGGCGATTACGGCGGCGGCGGGGCGGATGATGGGAGACGTGGGGCGGTGGGGAAACTACTTCGTGGCGGCCATCTTCTTCGTTGTAGGGCTGCACCTGTTGGGTGTGATTCCGATGCCGTGGTCGGGGCCGGGCCAAGTGAACATGAAGCGGAAGGGGCTGTTGGCCGCCTTCCTGCTGGGCCTCATCTTCGGCATAGCGCTGGGGCCTTGCACGTTCGCCTACATGGCGCCGATGCTGGGGGTGACATTTAAACTCGCGGAGACCAATGCGATCTATGGGGTGTCGCTGCTGCTGGCCTACGGGGTGGGACACTGTTCGGTGATTGTGCTGGCGGGCACGTTCACGGAAGTGGTGCAGCGGTTCCTCAACTGGAACGAGCAATCCAAGGGGGTAACAGTGGTGAAATGCATTTGTGGCGTGCTGGTGCTGCTGGGGGGTGTCTGGCTAATCTACTCCGCGCCATGAGCCAAGAAGAATACGACTGGGGGCTGCCACGCGAGCAGATTCCGTGGGGACCCACGATCCATCCGGCCCGGTGCCGGGGGAGCGGAGAATGCGTGAAGTTCTGCCCGAACGGTGTGTACGAGTTGGATGCGGCCAAGGCCCGGGCCCGCGTGGCGCACTTCTACCAATGCACCGCTATGTGCAGCAACTGCGTCTCTGTGTGCTCGAATGGGGCTATTTCGTTCCCGAGCCAGGACGAGTTTCTCGACGCGGTGCAAGCGGTGAAGCGGCGCTCGCGTAATAATAAGCCAGGCGCCTTGCTGTGAAACGCAGCTCTCTTCGTAAACTCTTGCCGTGGCTGGTTGTGGCCGCAGTGGTGGCCTTCGCCGTCTATCGCCTCAAGTTCAGTCCGATGCCGGTGACGGCTTACACCATCTACATGGGACAAGTGCGAGGCGAGGTCATGGGCACGGGCACGCTGGAAGCCCGCGTCAAGACGACCATCAGTCCGCGCATCCAGGAGCGGCTCGCCGAGGTGCTGGTGGACCAGAACGACGTGGTGAGAACCGGGCAATTGCTAGCGCGGTTGGACGACGGGGAATTGAAGATGCAGGTCGAAGTCGCGGAAGCGACGCGGGTGGCGGCGCGGGCCAGCCTGGAGAGGGTCAGGACCGATGAGGCCCGCGCAGTGGCGGTGGCGAAGCAGGCGCGGCTTGACCACCAACGAGTGTCGGATTTGGTGGCGACCAAGATCGCCTCGCAACAGGACTTGGACAAAGCGATCGAGACCCTGCAAGTGGCGGATGCCGACGTGAAGCGTTCGCAAGCCGCCATTGCCGAAGCGGAGAGCCAGGTGGTGACGGCGGAGAAGAATCTCGCTTACCAGCAGGAGCGACTTACCTACACCCGGATTCTCAGTCCTTACGACGGGCTGGTAGTGCGGCGCGACCGCGATCCCGGCGGCGTGGTTGTCCCGGGCGGCTCCCTGCTGCAACTCATTTCCACCAACGAAATCTGGGTGTCAGCATGGGTGGACGAAACCGTGATGAGCGACCTTGCTACCGGCCAGCCCACACGGGTTGTCTTTCGCTCCGAACCGGGGACGGACTATCCGGGGGAGGTTGCGCGCCTGGGCCGCGAGACTGACCGCGAAACGCGCGAGTTTCTGGTGGATGTGAGAGTGAAGGAGCTGCCGAGAAACTGGACGGTGGGCCAGCGCGCCGAAGTTTTCATCGAAACCGGACGCAAGTCCAGGGCCCTGGTGATTCCGCAAGGGTTCGTCCAGTGGCGCGGGGGCAAGCCCGGCGTCTTCGTCAACGAGCACGGCAAGGCCAGGTGGCGCGCGGTGACGCTCGGTTTGCGGGGTCGGGAAGCAGTCGAAATTGCGCAAGGCGTGTCAGCGGGGGAGCAGGTCGTGAAGCCTGGCCAACCCAAGCAGGAACTGAGCGACGGCCAGCGCATCAGCGCGGCGGAACCCGGCAGGAGCAAAGCAGGAGGGGCGAAGTGAGTTCCGGATTTCAGGGATGAACCTCGCCACCAAAGACATCCGCCACAACTTCGGAAGGTTTGCGCTCACGACCGTCGGCATTGGCCTGCTGCTGATGATTGTCATGGGCATGGGGGGCATCTATCGCGGGCTGATTCGGGAGGCCACCCTGCTGGTGGACAAGATCGGCGCGGACCTCTGGCTGGTGCAAGGCAGCACGCGCGGACCGTTCGCGGAAATCTCCCGGGTGCCAGCCAACCTTGAGGACCGGGCCCGCGCCGTCCCCGGCGTGGCCGGTGCGCGACGGTTCGTCTCGCACACCATTCAGCGGGAACATCGCGGGCGGCCCTTGCGGATGGTGGTGCAGGGATTGTCGTGGCCCGAGGACCGGGGCGCGTGGATTCCACTGCTAGCCGGACGTCCGCTGCGCCAGGCGCACTTCGAGATGATTGCCGACCGTTCGCTCGGTTTGCCGGTCGGCGAAAAGCTCAAGCTGGGCAAAGACGTTTATGAAGTGGTGGGCCTGACCAAAGGCATGGTGGGGACGGGGGGCGATGGCTTGTGTTTTTTTACGGTGAGCGACGCTGCCACCATCCAGTTCGACGTGCCTGGGGAAGGGGTGCGTTTGGAGCGGCAAGCGCGGCGTGCGCGGGCCGAAGGGCAGGACATTGGCCAGATGCAGCCGCTGCTGTTGGAGCGGGCGGCCGGCCCCGCCAGCGGCATTCCCGCCCTGGCTCCGGCCCAAGTGAGCGCGGTCATGGTCACGCTGCGACCCGGGGCGAACGCGGCGCAGGTGGCGGCGACGTTGGCCACCTGGCCCGACATCACGGTCTATTCCACGCAGCAACAAACGGCCCTGCTGCTCGCCGGTATGGTGGACAAGGCCAGGCGGCAACTCGGCCTTTTCCGCGCGCTGCTCATTATCATTTCCACCATCATCATGGCGCTCATCATCTACACGCTGACGCTGGATAAAATCCACGACATTGCCATGCTCAAGCTCATGGGCGCGCGCAACGGCGTGATGGTGGGCCTGATTCTTCAGCAGGCGGTGCTCATCGGCGCGCTGGGCTACGGCCTTGCGTATTGGCTGGGCACGTTCGCTTTTCCGAAATTCCCCCGCCTGGTGGTGATTGAGACGCCCGACCTGCTGTCGCTCGCGGGCATCGTGCTGGGCATTTCCGTGCTTTCGAGTCTGCTCGGCATTTGGAAGGCCATGCGCGTGGAGCCGAACAAGGTGCTGTCATGACGAACGCCGCCGCCGACACGACGCCTGCCATCGAAGCCTTCAACCTCACGAAGGTGTATGGTTCCGGTAACACGGAAGTCGTGGCGATGAAGGACGTGTCGCTGACGGTGGCGCGGGGGGAAGTGGTGGCGCTGCTCGGCCCCAGCGGCGCGGGCAAATCCACTCTATTGACGGCCATCGGCCTCATCAACCCGCCCACGGCCGGCCGCATCGTGATCGGCGGGCAACCGGTGATGGAGGCCGACCGCGCACTGGTGGATTTGCGCGCGTTCCGCCGGCAGCATCTAGGCTTCATCTTCCAAAAATCGAACCTGATTCCGTTCCTCAACGCCGCCGAAAATGTGCGGGTGGCTCTGGAAATCAACGACGTGCTGCCTCGCCGCGCCCGCGCGCGCGCGATGGAATTACTCGACTACCTGGGTGTCGCGGACCGCGCCAACAACCTCCCCGACGCCCTTTCGGGAGGCCAGCAACAGCGCGTGGCCGTGGCGCGCGCCCTTGCGAACGAGCCCAGCCTTATTTTGGCCGATGAGCCGACGGCGGCGCTGGACAGCCAGCGGGGCCGCCAGGTCATGGAGTTGTTCCGCAAGGTCGCCCATGAACGCGGTGCCGCGGTGATGGTGGTGACACACGACCACCGCGCGCTGGACGTGTTCGATCGGCATTTCGAGATGGAGGACGGACGTTTGAAATCAGCGCACAACTAACAAATATGAAAACAGAACCCCAATGCAGTTGCACGACGGCGCCTAAGTTGGTCTTTCCTTGCTCGGGCGCGTCGGACGTGGGCGGTCTGAGCGACCGCGCCGCGCGACAAATGACGATGGACCAGAGCGGCAAGATGTATTGCCTGGCCGGGATTGGCGGGCGGGTGGAGGGGATCATGGCGAACACGAAAGCGGCAGCCAGGGTGCTGGTAATTGACGGCTGCCCACAGGAGTGCGCCCGCAAGACGATGGAATTGGCTGGCTTTAAGGGCTTCCAGCATCTCAAGCTCGCCGAAATGGGTTTCAAGAAGGGCGAAACGCCTCTAACCCCCGCCCGCATCCGAGAGGTGGCGGACAAGGGCGCGAGACTGCTGGTGTGTTGAGGGCGCGAAACGTGAAGAGTGAAACGTGAAGCGTGAAACCTGATTGGTGAAGTCGGAAACCACAAACTGAAAGGAATACGGATGAAACAGAATATTAATCGTCGAAACTTCCTGGCCGCGGCGGGCGTTGCCGCGCTGGCCGCAACCTCAACGTCTGTCGTCGCGGCCGAAGCTGGGGGCGGCAAGACCTTGAAAATCCTCGGCGTCTCGTGCAGTCCGCGCAAAGGGATGACCACTGCGAAAGCGGTGCAAGCGGCGCTGGACGCTGCCCGAGCAGTGGACCCGCGCATCCAGACCGAGTTAATTGATCTGGGCGGACTCAACATCGCCGGCTACTCGGCGAAACCGCCCGAGGACGACATGAAAGACATCCTGCCAAAATTCCAGGATGCGGCGCTGGGCGGAGTCATCATCGGTTCGCCCAGTTATTTCCGCAGCCTGAGCGGCCTGGCAAAGTGTTTCCTGGAAAGGCTGGCACCGTTGCGCGAGCCAAAGATGGTTTTGGCGGACAAGCCGTTTGGCGTGGTGGCGGTGGGGGCGTTCCGCAACGGCGGACAGGAACTGACCATCGCGCAGATTCAAGCGATTCTGCTTTGCTATGGCATGGTTCCCGTCGGCGGGCACGCTCCCGCCTTCCAAGGGGCAACGGTGCTTTCTACCAAAGATGACATCAGCGGCGACGAGCTTGGGCTGAAGACGGCGGCGCAGCTTGGGAAGCATGTTGGCGAAGCGGCAATCAAGCTGGCGAGAACTGCCTAGACTCCTTACAAGCCATGAAGGTGAAGCGCTCCGTCTTGTCGCGCCCGGCCTTTACCTTGATTGAACTGCTGGTGGTGATTGCCATCATTGCTATCCTCGCCGCGCTCATGCTACCCGCTCTGAGCCGCGCGAAAGCCAAGGCGCAGCGCGTCAATTGTCTCAGTAATTTGCGGCAGTTGGCCCTCGGCTTTCAGTTGTGGTCACAAGACCATGGAGGGAAGTTCCCCTGGATGATCGGCGTAGAAGATGGGGGCAGTCAAACCATGCCGATTGAGGCCGTGTATCAGTTTCTTCCCATCGCGGGCGAGGTATCTACTCCCAAGGTGCTGAGTTGTCCCAGCGACAAGGCCGTCAAGGGAAAGGGAAGTTGGCAGGAATTCGCCACGAATTCGCTCTACAGCCTCTCCTACTTCGCTGGCATTTGCGCCAACGAGCGAACCCCGCATTCTCTGCTGGCCGGCGATCGAAACCTGGGCAAGCTCTCACCTATAAGCGAATGTACCAATGCAACAGAAATGCTGGGCGGTGGCATCTGCGGCACCACATTCTGGGGAAAGCAGATCGCCATCCATGGCGAAGTGGGCAACGTGGCGCTGGCAGATGGCAGCGCCCATCAGTTGGCGACGGTTGCCCTCCAGGTCCTGGCCACCAACCTCGGCCCTAGAATTTGCAGTAAGAACCATGTTCTCCTCCCCTGTCCAGAGTGTTCCAACTGATCAGGCTCCAGCGGGTTCTCAGGCTGAACGGACCACCTGTGTCAGACGAAGGCCGAGATCGAAGCTCATGAATGCCCGCTTCGCCGGCTGCTTTAGCCTGCTTCTCCTGTCGTACGTGTCCCTGTGCAACGGGCCCGCGCAGGCGGCGTCCCTGGTCTGGAGCAATACCCGTGAGCAGGCCCGAGCTTCCGCGCTGAGCCAGGGAAAGCTGATGTTGTTACTGGCGGGGCGCCCCACCTGCGAAAACTGCAATTACATGAAGAACGAGGCCTGCGAAGCGTCAAACGTGCGCCCCGTCATTGACGAAGTCTATGTGCCCTGGTTTTCCAACATAGACTACTCAAGCGAATGGGAACGCTATGCCGTCAACCTTGGATACTTCACATTGCCGTTGATATGCATGATTGATCCGGCAACCACCAATACCTGGCTTTTTCGGCAAACAGCACTCTGCACTCCCAGCACGCTCGAAAGCAGGTTGCGGCAGGCAGCCCGCGCCTGCCCGCCCAAGCCCAACAACCTGGTCCATCAGCAGGTGATCCGCGACAGTCATTACCAGGTGGCCGGTCACATCTGGACGAATGCGCAGCCTGCCAACGTCTTCTACCGGGTCAATCCCGGCACGGCCACCGTGTATCCGTTTGTGAACGCAACGGGCACATCCGATTGGGTCGCAGGGGTGCATCCTTACGTGGCAGCGGGGGTTTCCAACCAATACAGTTTTGACGTCTATGCCGAGTTCATCAACGGCTCCCGGAGTCCAACCAACCGGTTGATGTTTACCTACCTGCCGACCCCCAGACCGCATATCGCGTTCATCGGCGTGAGCAACGGCGTCGTCCGCATGACGCTGACGAACCTGACCA
>CAZVFC010000077.1:0-40958 GCA_964625855.1 uncultured Verrucomicrobiota bacterium
GCAGAGCGACATGCGGGCCTGCTGCGGCTGGGCCAGCCGCGCTCCACGCTAAATGGAGACGGTTCACGGGGCACCTCCGATGATGCCCGCCGCCTGCCGCATCACTTCGAGCAGCGGCGCCGGAAGCCAGAGGCTCAACACCAATAGCGTGCCTAGCATCAGGATCATAGCTGGCACCCCGTCCAACTGGGAGGCGATGGTGGTTCGCCGGACCTTTGGCGCGCCCGCCAGGATACGGGTAAGCTGGTAAAGGATGCCGCAAAACGAGGCCAGCAAGGCTGCCAGCAGGACCGCGCTCGCCGCGGTGTGGCCGGCAGCGACGCCTCCGCTCAGCACGGTAAGCTCGCTGAAGAACAGACCAAAAGGGGGCAAGCCCACTGCCGCGGCGCCGGCCACCCCCAGGCACAGGGCCGTCGGCGGCAGGACTTTGGCCATGCCGGGACCGATCAGCCGAAGTTGCAGAGTGTGGCAGGTCTGGTGGAGGTTGCCCGCCGCGAAGAACAGCACTGGCTTGGTCAGCGCATGATACCCCATGTGCAGCAGCGCACCGAAGATGGTGATGGGAGAGTTGAGGCCGATGCCGGCGCAGATCAAGCCGATGTGCTCCAGGCTGGAATAGGCCAGGAGCCGCTTCAGGTTCGTCTGCACCAGAATGAACGGGGCCGCCAGGCACATCGAGGCCAGTCCAAACACGAGCAGGAGCGTCTGGCTGAATTCGGTGCCCAGCGAGGCCGTGGTCAGGATATGGAAACGCAAGAGAGCGTAGAGCGCGACCTTGAGCGAGACGCCGGAGAGCATGGCGCTGGTGGGCGAAGGTGCTTCGCTGTGGGCATCCGGCAGCCAGGTGTGCATGGGGGCGAGGCCGGCTTTGGTGCCATAGCCCACGAGCACGAACACGAAGGCCAGCTTGATCATGCGCGGGTCGAGCTGGCCGGCCATGGACATCAGGTGCGACCAATTGAAATTGGGCAGCCCGGCGGCGGACCGCTGGTCAATGGCCGCCGCGTAAGTGAACACGGTGCCGAAGAGGGCGAGGGCCAAGCCCAGGCTCCCCAGGATCACGTATTTCCAGGCCGCTTCCAGGGAAGTGCGACGGTTGTACATCGCGACCAGGAGCACGGAGGAAAGGGCAGTGGCTTCCAGGGCAAACCACATCACGCCGAGGTTGTTAGCCACCACCACCAGGAACATGCCAGCGCTGAAGAGCGGCGTCAGCACATAGAACTCCTTTACCCGACCTGGCGTCACCACCCGCTCCGCCAGGTCACGCTGGAAGTAGCGCCCGGCATAGAGCGCGCTACCAAGGGACACCACCGAGATCAACAGCGCCATCCACGCGCTCAGGGCGTCGGCGCGCAGGAACTCGTCGGCCTCCGTCACAACGAAGGGCGCTTGGAGCACCATCGGGAGCAACCGCAGGCTCAACGCCAGGGTGACGGCGAAAGCGAGCACATTCGCCAGCGCCATCGCGCGCCGCGACGGCAGCAGCAGGCAGAGGAGCCCCGCCGCGATCGGCACAATCAGTATGGAGGTGAGTAGGCTCATCCTTTCAATTGGCTCAGCTTGCTGACGTCCATCGAGGCGAAGCTCTCGCGGATGCGATAAACCAGGAGGCCCAGCACCATCACGGCCACCATCAGGTCAAAGAAGATACCCAATTCCACCACCAGCGGCATGCCGTAGGTTGTCAGGGCGACCGCCGCAAGCATCACGCCGTTCTCGATGGTTAGCAGGGCCAGAACCTGCGTGATGGCTTTGCGCCGGTTGAACATCAGGAAGAACCCAGTCAGCAGGAGGGTGACGGCGACACCCAGCGTGTTATTGCCAACCCGGGCGAGGGAAGTGAACGGGCGCGCGACAATGTAACCCAGCAGCGTGAACCCGCCGCACAGCAGCATGGAGGCCGAGTAGTTGAGGAGCGGCGCGATTTCCTGCTCGATCTGAATGCGCTTGACCTGCCGGTGCAGCAGCCACGGCAGGAAGAACACTTTGCCGACCAGCGTCAAGCCGACCACCCAATAGACGTGCGCGGCGTGGTGGAAAAAGGCAATCAGGCCCGCGATGGTGGCGAGCATCAGGGACTGCAAGGCAAAGAGACGGATGTTGGTCAGCAGCATCCGTTGCACCACCATCAGCAGTTGAATCACCAGCATCCCCGCGGCCAGCAAGGTGATCCATTGGGAGACAAGCTCGGGCTGCAGGGGTTTCATATTACTGGAACAGGAACGTCGAAAGCAGCGCCAGCGCGGCCAGAATGAACGCTGCGTTCAACAGGTCCGGCACGCGGAACAGGCGGAGTTTGGCATTAGTGGTTTCGACCAGCACGACCGCGGCCGAAAGCGCGAGGAGCTTGGCCACGAACCAGACCAGGGACAGGCTCAGCGAAGCCGCGCTCAGGTGGGTCGCGATGCCCGCCGGGAAGAAGATGTTCACCAGCAGCGCCATCAGCAAGAGCTGTTTGACCGATGCGGTCCACTCGATCAGCGCCAGGTAGCGGCCCGAGTACTCGAGGATCATCGCCTCGTGGATCATGGTCAGCTCGAGATGCGTCGCCGGGTTGTCCACCGGAATGCGGCCCGTCTCGGCCAGCAGCACAATGAACAGCGCGGCAAAGGCCAGCACGTGCGCCGGGTTGAGGAGCTGCCAGGTGGGGTCCTGGCTTGCCAGAACCATCTGACTGAGATTGGTGGACCGGTCGGCGGCAATGGCCACCGTGAAGATGCCGAGCATAAGCGTTGGTTCGGCCAGGGCGGAGATCGTCATTTCGCGGCTGCTGCCCATCCCGCCAAAGGCGCTGGCCGGGTCCAGACCGCCCAGGGCCAGGAAGAACCGCCCGAGCGCCAGCAGGCCGACGAAGGCCAGCGCGCCCCCGAACAGGCTCAACGGCGCCGACGCGCTCACCAGCGGCAGCATCAGCCCGGCCAGCAATGTCGAAATGAGAAGCACATAGGGCATGGCGCGGAAGATCCAGGAGGCGTGCTCGGAAATGACCATGTCTTTGCGCAGGAATTTCGCCAGGTCAAGGTAGGGCTGCCACACGCGCGGCCCGCGGCGGTTTTGCAGCTTGGCCTTCCAGTTCCGGATGCAGCCGCTGATGAGAGGCGCCAGCGCCAGCAGCAGGAAGGTCTGCAGGATGATTCCAAGCGCGATCATATCGCAAACATCAGCAGCAACAGCAGCGTGATGAAGATATAGATGAGGTAGGCCTGGATGCTGCCGGCCTGCAACGCGCGCATCCGCCGGGAAAGCAGCAGGACCATGCGCTTGAACGGCCGGTAAAGGCGCGTAACGAACGCCTCTTCGATGTGGCTTTCAAACCGGAGGGTGGTGGCGAAATACGGCGAGTAGTCGTACTCCCGCTGCACCTCGCGCCGCGGCTGGAACAGGGCCTTAAAGATCATGCGCAGAGGCTTGGAGAAGCCCGTGGCGGTGTATTCCATCTGCGGGGTCAGGCCCTTCAAACCGCAGTCCCAGGTCGGACCAATGCGAACCTGGGTCCGCCGCCCAAAGAAGAGCCACAACACGAGCGGCACCGGCAATAGGCAGACACCCGTGAGCACAATCCCCAATGTGGAAACCGTGCCGCCCAACGCCTGGGTGTTGCCCAGGACCCAGCCGTCCGCCAGGCTAAGATGCGCGGGGAGTGGCTGGCCCAGGAGCTGCAGCGTGATCGGACCGAATACGGTGAGAAATGCCGTCGGGAACAACCCCAAGAACACGCAGGCGGCGGTCAGCAGCCCCATGCCGAGCAGCATGCTGGGCGAAGCTTCCTGCGCCGTGGCCGCGTGCTTGCTGCGGGGCTGGGCCAGGAACGTGATGCCGAACGCCTTTACGAAGCAGGCCGCCGCCAGGGCGCCGGTCAATGCCAGCATGGCGCCACTCAGTGGGAACATTAGCTTCACCAGGCTGTCCGTGGTGCCAAAGCCTTGCAGCAACGATTGGTAGGTAAGCCACTCGCTTACGAAGCCGTTGAGCGGCGGCAGAGCCGAAATCGCCACCGCGCCCATGAGGAAGAAGAAGGCTGTCGTCGGCATCCGCTTTATCAAACCGCCCATCTCCTCCATATTGCGGGTGTGCGTGGCGTGCAGCACCGCGCCCGCGCCCAGGAACAGCAGCGCCTTGAAGAGGGCGTGGTTGATGGTGTGATAGAGCCCGGCGATTAGCGCCAACGAGGCCAGCACCGGATGGCCCGTGTGTAGAAACATCAAAGCGGCTCCCAACCCCATGAGGATGATGCCAATGTTCTCGATGCTGTGGTAGGCGAGCAGGCGCTTGAGGTCATGTTCCATCAACGCATAGAGCACGCCCAAGACGGCGGAGATCGTCCCGAGCGTCAGTAGGGTGACGCCCCACCAGTTGGGCGGCGCACCCAGAAAGTCGAACAGCACGCGGGTGAGGCCGTAGATGCCGGTCTTGATCATTACCCCGGACAACAGCGCCGAAGCATTGCTGGGCGCCACCGGGTGAGCCGCTGGCAGCCAGATGTGCAGCGGCACGATGCCGGCCTTCACCCCAAAGCCGACCAGGAAGAGCAGAAATGCCGCGTCCCGCCGGCCGGGAGACAGGTTGCTACCCAGTGCGCGGAAGCTCTCGAAGGAGTACGCCTCGGCACCAAAGTCACCCAGCGTTTGGCCCGAAGCCTGGAAGAGAAGCAGAAAGCCGAGGATCAGGCATCCTGTGCCGACGTGTGACATAATGAAGAAGAGCACGCCAGCGTTGCGCGTCTCGGCCTGTTCGTGTTCGAAGCTGACCAAGCAATACGCCGTGAGTGCCATGATCTCCCAAGCAATGAGGAAGAAGAGCGCGTTGCCGGCCGTAAACACCAGCGTCGTCGCCAGCAGCAGCGCGTTGTAGAACGCGCCAAGCAACCCGACGCTCTTCCGCCCATGGAAGCCGCGCGCGTAGCCGAAGGAATAGATGGACAAGGCCAGCCCCAGAACCGCGACAATCAGCACGAAGAACGCGCCCAGCGGATCAAGCCTGACGGAGAGCCTCAGCGACGGGATCAGCGAAGGCCACAGCTCGAAGGTCCTGGCTTCCGCGGCGGGCCCGACAGTCAGCGCGAGCAGCGCAGCTCCAATCCCGCCGAGCGACGCCACCGCCGCGCTGCCGAACCCGACCACGTGGGCGAGCTTATCACGGCGCAGGGCAAGGAGGCTGGCGAACGCCCCGAGGCCATAGGCACATAGAGCGAACTGCAACAACCAGGTGGGAGATGCCAGGTTCATCCCTGGCGCATCCTCACCTGCTCGAGCACAGCCAGAAGGGCGTCCGCGTTATCCGCCGCCCGGAGTTTGGCCAACAGCCCGGTCTGCTGGCCCAGCTTCGCCAGGCTGGCTAGCAAGTGAAGGTAACTGGCGGCGTCCGTCGCGGGAACGGCCAGGAGGAAAACGAACTGCACCGGCCACGAGCCTCCGGCTCCCCAAATGATTGGTTCCGGCGTGCGTCCCAGGGCGAATTGCAGCCGTTTGACTCCGCTCAGGCGCGCGTGCGGAAAGGCGAGCCCGCATTCGAGCGCCGAATTGGCCAGCAATTCCTGGTTCAGCGCCGCGTGGTAGAACGGCAGCAGATCAGGCACATAGCCCTCGCGCTGTAATGCCTGGCTCAACTCACTGATAATCCCGGCCGTGTCCGGTTGGCGGAGCCGCGGCAGGATCAGCCCGTGCTGCGTATAGGCAGCCAGGGTCGTCGGGGCAGCAAGGTGGAGTGTCGCTCCAGGCGGCATAAGTGAATACGGGCCAAGCTTGAGCTTGTGCGGCGGGAATCTGGCGTGGGGCCAGAGCTCAGGCGGCGTGGGCTACGGCTCGACGCTTGCGCGACTTGGCGGCCGGCTTGGCCGCCTCCACGTGCTGTATGAACTCGGTTTCAGCCGGGTCCGGCAGGTAGAGGTAGCGGCCGCAGCTCTCGCAGAGCTGGATATCCTCGGCCCGCATCAGCACGGTGATCTGGCCGATCGGCACGCGCATGTGGCAACCCGTGCACGACTGGTTGCGCACCACGGCGACGCCCTTCTTCTCCCGCGCGCGGAGCCGGTCATAGTGTCCCAGAATGGGCAGCGGGATTTTGCCGCGCAATTCGGCGATCTGCGCGGCAACTTGCTTGCCGCCGGCGTCGCCAAATTCGAGTGCCTGAAGTTTCAACAGATCCTGTAAGATGATGTTCATGATGGGGACGGGTTGTTAATTGCTTGCGTTGGAAGCGCGAAGAGCCATGCCTCTGTGTACCGGGTAGCTTCGAGTTGTTCAAGCATTATATTTAGTATCTATCAATGCGGCTTGCCGACCAATCAGGCAACCGGTTCATCCTTAAAGCAGAAAGCATGCCACCCTGATTGGATAGGGTCTAACTCGCGTGGACTGAAAGACTTCCGTCGGAAACCGTGGGGCCCAGGATCGAGCGGGTTTTCGCTTTAGCGCAATTACTGCACCGGCAGACCGCTGAGATGTGCATCGTACCGCATACTAAAACGCTGACCCTACTGGTTGCGGTGAGTTCTTGCGCGGGCGGCCTCGCTCCAGCAGTCCGTACTGTTTCAACTTATACTGAAGCGAGCGCCGACTAATGCCCAGGGCGCGCGCCGCCGCCTCGCGCTTGCTTGTCACGTGCGTCAGGGTCTGCCGGATCAACTGCTTCTCGACCTCCGCCAGCGGCGTGCCCGGCCGCACGGTGAACGTGGTAGCGTTGCGGTCGTAATCGCGCAGGAAATCCGGCAGGTGGCTCACGCCGACCTCGGCTTCGCGGCACGTGATCACCAGCCGCTCGACGACGTTCCGCAACTGGCGCACATTGCCCGGCCAGGGAAACCGCTGGCACAACTGCAGCGCCTCGGCTGATATCCGCTTGCGCCGGCGCTTGTGCTTCGCCGCGAATTGCTCGAAGAACCGCTCGATCAGCAGCGGCACATCCTCCGCCCGCTCCCGCAGCGGCGGCATGACAATGGGCACGATCTGCAGCCGGTAGAACAGGTCCTCGCGGAACCGGCCTGCCGCCACGGCCTCCGGCAGCTTCTTGTTCGTCGCCGCGATCACGCGCACATTGACGCGAATCAGCTCCGAGCCGCCCACCATCCGGAACGCCCCCTCCTCCAATACGCGCAAGAGGTCGCCTTGCCCCTTCGCCGAAAGGTCGCCGATCTCGTCGAGGAACAGCGTCCCCCCATCCGCCTGCTGAAACCGGCCCGGCTTGGTGGCGATTGCGCCGGTAAATGCCCCCTTGACGTGCCCGAACAGTTCCGCCTCCAGCAACGGCTCCGCCAGCGCCGCGCAGTTGATCGAGATGAACGGCCGCTCCCGCCGCGCGCTCTGGGTGTGGATCGCCCGCGCGACAATCTCCTTGCCCGTCCCGCTCTCGCCCTCGATCAGGACCGTCACATCGCTGCTGGCCACCTCCGCGATCAGGCGCGACACCGCCCGCATCGCCTCGCTCTCGCCCTCCAGCAACCCTGCATCCACGTTTTCCTGCAGCCGGAGCCGCAGCTCGTGGTTCTCCGCCACCACCGCCTGAAATTCCAACGCTTTCTGCACCAACACCCGCAGCCGCTTCATATCAATCGGCTTGGGCAAATAGTCGTAAGCCCCCTGCTTCATCGCGTCCACCGCGCTCTCCACCGTGCCGTAGGCCGTCATCAGGATGAACAGCGTGTCCCGGCTGCGCTCGCGCACCCGCGCCTGCAACTCCAGCCCGCTCAATCCCGGCATCTTGATATCCGAAATGATCAGGTTGTAGAGCCGCTCTTGCGTCAGCTTCAGCGCCGCCGGCGCATCGGTCATCGCGTCCACCACATATCCCTCGCGCCGCAGTGCTTCCTGCACCCCCGCGCAGAGCCCCTGTTCGTCGTCCACTACCAGTATCTTAACCTTGGCCTTGTCCATTTTCTTCGCGCCTTCGCGTCTTCGCGGTTCCGCCCGCCGCCCCTTCCCGCCTCAACGGCAACCGCATTGTCAGCACCGCCCCGCCGGCGGGGCGGTTTTGCGCCTGCAGGCTGCCCCCATGCGCGATCACAATCTGCTGCGCGATCCACAACCCCAACCCGCTTCCCTCGCTTTTCGTCGTGTAATACGGGTCAAAAACGGACGCCAGCTTGTCGGGGGCGATCCCCGGCCCGTTATCGCTCACGGCCACGCACACGCGCTCGTCCGCCACACACGCGGTAACCTCCACTCGCCCGCGACTCTCCACCGCCTGAATGGCGTTGATGAGCAGATTCAGCGATGCTTGAGTGAGCCGGACCGGATCCGCCATCACGCGTGGCAGGGAAGCCTCGATCTGCGTGGCAATCTCGATCTCGCGCGCGGCCGCCTCCGGCCGCAGCAGTTCGCATACGTGCGACAGAATCCCGCGGATTTCCACTGGCTCCAAGTCCACCCCGGCCGGCCCGGCCAACCGCAGGAAGCGCTCCACGATTCCTTCCAGCCGGTGCAACTCGCCGTGAATGATCTCCAGGCGGGCGCTCAACTGCTCGCGCATTTGCGGCGCCAGGGAAGCCAGGTCCTCCTCCAGTAATTGAAAGTGGATATCGAGCGAACTGAGGGGATTGCGAACCTCGTGGGCAAGGCGCCCCAGCAGCCGCGCCAGCAGATCGTGTTTCTCTGCCGCCGCCAACTGCGAGGCATCATTCCCCAGCGCCTTGTCCAGAATGCTTTCCACTACCCTGCACCATAGTAAACCCTGCCCCGCTCGTCCAGTCGCCGCCCGACCGTGCGCCTATAACGGTTCCAGGTCCATGGCCGAGCCGTCGAGTTCGAGCTTCACGATCGAATCAATCTGCGGCGGCGTGGACCGGCCTGCGCCTGGCGGCAGGAGCAGTTCGGCCCCGTTGACCGGCGGATGTGCCGGCGGGGCAATGACTCGGATCGAGATTCTCTTGCCTCCCTGATCCACTTTAGTGGCGCCGCCGGTCAGCAGCGAGCTGGCGATAATCTTTCTGGGTATGTTTGGCAGGGTGACCGTCTTGCCACCGTGACTGAGCAGGTGCACGTAAATGACGTTCCCCTTGCGCGTGGTGGCCAGGGACTTGCCGGGCTTCCAGGGGCCGCCGCGCGTGCCGTAGATGCTTTCGCCATACTTTGCGAGCCAGTCGCCCATCTCTTCCAGGCGCCTGACCTGCCGCGGCTCGATTCGGCCGTCCGGCATCGGGCCGACGTTGAACAGCAGGTTGCCATCGCCGCCCGCGCAGTAGATGAGCGTCTCCAGGCATTCCCGGAGCGATTTCATTTTGTCCTCTGGCTTCCAGGCCCACTGCCGGCAGATCGTGATGCAGCTTTCCCAGGGACGGTCGTACTGGAACTTCCCAATGCGCTGCTCCGGCGTGTCGTGGTCCTCCGGCAGGCCGTTGCGGTTGTTGATAATGATGCGCGGCTGCAGCTCGCGGATCATCTGGTTGACCGCCTCGGCGTCGTAGTCTTTCGCGCTCTTGCCCAGCCCGTCGAACCAGAAGATGTCCATCGTGCCATAGTTGCTCAGCAGCTCGCGCACCTGCGTCTTGAGATAGGCCAGGTAGTTCGCATGGCGGTCATTGAAGGCGTCCGGGTGGCGCCAATTCGGCTGCGAGTAATAGACGCCGAACCGCAAGCCAGCGCGGTGGCAGGCGTCGGCCAGCTCCCGCACTACATCACGCCGGAACGGGCTGTTCGGCGACGTGATCTTGTAGTCGTCGGCCTGCGTGTCGAACATGCTGAAGCCGTCGTGGTGCCGGCTGGTGAACACCATGTATTTCATGCCCGCGGCCTTGGCGATGGCGACCCACTCGTCCGCGTTGAACCTGGCTGGGTTGAATTGCCGGTAGAGATTGTCATACACCTCGACCGGGACCTGCGTGCCGCTCCCGCGGTATCCGCGCCGCTCGCCGCCGCGCGACCAGCCGATCTCAGTGCCCTTGAGGCTCACTGGCCCCCAGTGAATGAACAGGCCGAAGCGCGCGTCGCGCCACCATTGCAGCCGTTCGATGTCAGGGGGAGGAGCGGCGGTTCTGGCCTCGGCGGCATGATGCGACAGGGCGGGCGAAAACGCGGCAGCCAACAACAGAAGTCTCGTTCGCAGGTTCATTTTAGCTAGCACGGTGTCCAAGTGTGAGTCCTCATGTTGCCCGGGACGCCGGGCTCTGGCAAGCGCGCTGCCAACGAAACCGGCTCGGACCCCCCATTTCCGGTTCATCCGGGAAGTTTGTTCCTGGCAGAGCAGGTTGCGGCACGCTGACGAGCCCCCGGAGAAGCTCGACACTTGGTTCAGCCATGTAAGTTGTGTCTAACACGAGAGTTACAGTTCTATGACTATTCCCTCTCCCTGCGCAGAGGGCCGTCCCAGGCGACAGTGTGCGCAGGGTGATACCCCGGTGTGGTTCCCATGTTGGCCGGCCCACATGGGATACTCACCGGGGCTCCTCCGTCGTCTCACCGGCAAAACCTCCTCCACGACCGCGGGAAAGGCCCAAGCCGGACTTGAGCTCCCAATCGGCCAGGGCGCTGACTCCGGATAGCGCCGCACGCAGGTCTTGATCCACAACGGATCAAGGACGGCCCGCCCCCGCTCTTGGCAAATCGAGCCGCTTTTGTCCGGTTGCTGCCGGCCTGGCCTACGTGACGCACTCCAGGACGAAGTAACGCCTTACTTTCGTGGCATCCAGCGCCCAGGCGCCCGGTGCGGTCAATTTGCCCTGACGCGCAGTGGCCAGATCAGGGCTATGCAGGGTCACGCGACTGAAGACCACCGGCGACTGAACCACCAACTCGTCGCTGAGTGACGCAAAGGTCAAGCTCTGAATGATGCGCTGGTTGCTAATCTGATTCTTCAGTGTGGGATGCAACACGGCTTCCACCTTGCCGGGCAAGGCGTGGACCAGCCGGCGGCTGCCGTCGCGGAATTGCCGCACCCGCCAGTCCGCCGGGAGGCCCCCAATCCGCACGGCCAAGCCGTCACGCAACTGAAGCAGGTTAACGACGGCGTCGGCGGCGCTTGTCTGTGAAATGCGCTCCGGCCGCCAGACCAATCGGCCTTGGCCCACTTTCAAAGCAAACCAGCCCTCCTTCATCTGCCGCCGGAAAGAGTCAGGGACACGGCATTGCGCCACCTCAACCGGAGGTTGGAAGTGCTTGTAAGGCGGGAATCCGCCAGGCCGCGCGGGATCACTCAATTCGACCGGCACCCCGAAGTCCGCCAGCCACACCCGAGCCATGGGATTTGCGCGCTCGTCATAGTGCCCGGTCGGACCGGTGGCGATTACGGTGCCGCCGGCATCCATGAACTTTGCGAGGCGCTGCCGTTGCAGGGCGGACAGGCACATCACGCTGCTCAAGAGGAGGCACCGCAGCCGGCCGCACTCCGGAACCGCGGTGACCGCGTCGCAGGTGATGCCCCCGCGCGTCAGGTTCAAGCAGGTGGCGGAGTAGTCCCCGGTGTAGTCGCCCGCCACCTGGCCGTAATAGTCACGGGTGGCGCGAGAGAAGAAGACGGCAACATCGGCATCCACTTCGCCCGTGAATAGCTGCGGGTTCGCTCTCTCCCAGCGATAGCCTTCGCCGACGAGTTCCGGATCATCGGCGAGCTGGGCCAGTTCGGCCGGCGAGGCATTCAGCCGCCCTTTCAATGTGCTGAACCAGCTATCCGAACCGAGAAACCGGTTCACCGCCCAGATGAAGAACGCCGTGTCCGTGAAGAACCCGTAGCCGAGTCCGAAGCAGGGCGCGTGATGATCGCGGGCGATGCCCAGATGCAGCAACTGGCTCGGGATGCGGTCGTCCCAGGTGCCCGCAAGCGACGGGGTCGAGCCGACCATTTCAAGCAGGACATGGTTGCTGTGCTCGATGAAGTCCTGGTAGCTCATGCCAAAGGCCGGGAGTGCGTGGCCATCGCTGCTCGAACAGCACGTCAGCAGAGGGAAAGCCGCCGGGAGCGCCGCTTTAACGCCCGCCAGAAAATCACCCGAGCTGCGGAAGCGCATTGCGATCCAGTCGCGGAACGCTTCGCTGCAGCGGTTGCCCCAAAAGCCGGCATCGTTCACCGGCGGCAGCTCGTGGCCGTATTCCCGCTTGAACCTCTCCTTGCAGTGGCGGCAGGCGCACGCTCGCCAGTCGGCGTAGTAGATCTGGTCATCGCTCATCAGGCCGTCTATGCCCGTCTCGGCCAGCAACCGCTTCACGTACTGCTGATACGCTGCGCGAAATAGTGGGTGGTTCATGCAGTACTGCTCGGCATTGTAGGTCGGCAGATAGACTGGCTCGCCGGTTTCCACGTCGAGCATCCGCCAGTCGTTCATCGTCGAACCGTTAAACTGCCACGTCACCGCCTCCTCGCGGGAGGGATAGAACGGAATATGATGGCGGTTGCGCTCCCAGATATTCAGCGCCTCCTGGCGGTTGCGGGGACGGTGCGTCAGCACCGAGGAATGGTGATCAAACAGCAGGATGTTCCGCTGATGGAGTTCCGCGGCGATGAAGCGAAGCTCGTCATGCAGGCGTGCCCAGAGCGGCATGAAATCCCACCGAAAGTGCGCGCCGAAGATGAGGCAGCAATTCACCCCGCTCGCCGCGCATTGATCGGCACGGCGCCGGACCTTGTCCATCAACTCCGCGTTGGGCCAGGTGAGATCGTCCCATGTCAGCCACCAACTCACGGCGCGATAACGCGGTGGCTTCTTCGGAACGGGCGCGCCAGTCGAAGAGGGGGTGGCTGCGGGGGCTGTCCCGGAAAATGGCGCGAGCAGGCTGGAGGCAAGCAGCGCCGCTGCCTTGGTGAAGTCGCGGCGAGAGATGACGTTGGTCATGGGAATCCGGGCAACGGACCTCAGGCGTGAGCGGCCGAGCCCGGTGCTTCCGCACAGGGTTGCGGCCCCCGTGTCTCTGCCGCGGGGGCGGCGTGCCCGGCGGCGAGTTCGTCCACCAGATCGGTCGCGGTGGCCGCGAGCATTTCCAGTCCGCCAGCCTTGAGCCGGAAGCCGCCGTAGAACATGTGCGCGACCTCCACTTCGTAGCCGCCCTCGGCATAGGCGGCGCGTGTCGGCAGGTAGCCCATGTCGCCGTTGGCGTAGCCGATGAAGTAGATCTTCCCGGGGCGGTGCTGGCGCAAGATGTCGGTAAACTCGGAGAAGACCTCCGCGTTCGCGCCCACCAGCACGACATCGCCCAAGCTGACGCCGAACAGTTCAGCCTCCTGATGCCCATCATCCAGTCCACTCCCTCGCTGGAGCGACGTGCTGCGCCAGTGTTCGACAACGCGGCGGTATTTGTCGCCCCATTCCGCAAGCGGGCCGGCGCTGAAGAGGGCCCGATCGGCAAACTGGTTGATGCCGTCGGCGTCCAGCGTGTCGAGGGGCAGCCGCACGGTGCGGCTGAGGACGCGCAAGCAGGAGTTTTGCGCAGACGGCGGGCGATTCAGCAGCGGCGCGACTGCGTCGGCAATCTGCTCGCCCCATTGCTTCATTTGCTCGAACCCGACATTCTCCGCGGGGGGGTTCAGATTGGCGCAGGCGCCGTTGGTGAGGAGCACCACGGGCGCCCCAGGGAGCAATCCGGCCAGACGGCCCGCCGCCGCCCCGGAGACGTCGGCGCTGATGCAGCGGTTCTTCGGACCCAGCGCCACGGGGTGCATCGCATAATTGACGACCACCGCCGCGAATGTCCCATCGCCGCGCCGGAAACCCATCGCCGCCACCCGCGGATCTGTGTGCGACGAAGTCGTCTTGCGCCGGTCCACCGCCAGGTCCAAACGCCCTTCAACGGCAACCAGTTCCGCTGCTTCCGTCCGCGTCACAGCGAGCTGCGCCGCCTCGCGCAGTTTCCGCTGGAGGAGTTCGACGTAGGCTGGATCGTATTCGCCCGCTTCGCGCAGATGGATCGTGCAGGGGCCCGCGTGCGTGTGCGTCGCGGAAAGCAGGACCTCGCCAGGTTGCAGGCCGAGCGATTCCCGCGCCCAATGCCGAAACGCGGCGACGATGGAACGGTCGAAGCCAATCAGATCGCAGTGCAGCCACAGCAGCCGCTCATCTTCGTTCGCGAGGTAGAGCCCCTTGGCGGCCAGCGGGTCAAGCACGCCCACCGACGGTTGGATGCGAGCGGCGAAACCGGAGAGTTCGACGCCCGCCTTCGGAGTGATATCCACGTGTGATGTACCAACAATCATAGTTGCACCTCTTCCAGAGCACTGCGGTGCTCGTAAACCTTCTCGAACGCGCGCGCGATGTCGTCCATGTCCGCCGGCGTGCCAAGAAACAGACTCTGCTCCAGCCACCCGCCCTGTTCACCGCAAATCGTCTCGCAGTTCGGACATTGCACCCCGCCGTAATCCAGCGTCTTCCGGGCGTCCGGCAAATAGGGGCCGAAGGCCTGGTTCAGGAAGAGCGGCTGGCGATACAACGGCAGGGCGTATCCGCCGCAAACGGGAATTCCCTCCGCCTGCAAGGCCTTCAGCACCGCCGCCCGCGGCGCCCCGAACGCCTGCGCGTCCAGCCGGAACAGGAACAAATGATAGCTGTGCCGGGTGGTCCAGGCGGTGCGCCGCTGAGGATGGAGCCCGGGGATTCGGCTCAGCCGGGCCGCCAGATACTGGCCGTTGCAGTCCCGGGTGCGGGTCTGCTCTTCCAGCCGGTCCAACTGGGCGTTGAGCAGCGCGCCCTGGAATTCGCCCAGACGGTAATTGCCCGCCATGACATGATGCTCGTACCAGAGACCACCGGCAACGCGCCCGCAGTTGTGGATCGAACGGCAAGCCTCAGCCAGTCGGTCATCATTGGTTGTGATGATGCCACCTTCACCACAGGTCAGGTTCTTGCTCGATTGAAACGAGAAGGAGCCCAGATGGCCGATGCTCCCGGCCGGGCGCCCCCGATGAAGGGCAGCGTGCGCGTGGGCGGCGTCCTCGATGACGACCAGGTCGTACTTGTTCGCGATAGCCATGAGCGCGTCCATGTCCGCGGGCTGGCCGGCCATGTGAACGGGGATGATCGCGCGCGTCTTCGGGGAAATCGCTGCTTCGACGGCCTGCGGATCGAGGTTAAACGTATCCAGATCTATGTCGGCGAAGACGGGCACCGCGTTAGCCTCCAGGACGGCGGTGGCGGTGGCGAGGAATGTGTACGGCGGCACGATGACTTCGCTCCCGGCGGGGATGCCGGCGGCCATGAGGGCGACGCGCAGCGAAACCGTGCCATTGACCACACCGACCGCGTGCTTGCACCCGTGCATCGCCGCGAAGCGCCGCTCGAACTCCGCCACCTCCTCGCCTTGCAGCTTGCCCCACTTGCCGCTGCGCAACGCGCCCAGCAGCCGTTGCTCGTCCGCTTCGCCAAACACCGGCCAACTGGCGAAAGGTCTCCTCCTGACTTTGCTGCCGCCCAGAATTGCCAATCCGTTGCTCATGAGATGCGAGTCTATCAACAAATTACGGGAACTTCGCCGCGAACTTCTGCCTCACAGCGCGTATGTCTTCCCACAACGTCTTCCGCGTGGCTGCATAGCGATCCGGGAACTCCCGGTCCAATCGCCCGGCCAACTTCTCGAGATGCTCAATCCACGCCAAAGCCGCCTGGCGCGACTGCGGTGCGGCCAGGATGCGGTCCATCTGCGCCCGCACGGGATTGAAGCCGGTTTTGTTGCCCGACGCGGCGACTAGCAGCATGCCCGGGTACGTCTCAACTAAATCGCGCAGCACGTCAAGCTGGGCCGGCCGTTCGGCTTGGAGCAGAATCGCCTGGCCGATGGAACGCCGGGGATCATACGCGCGCGGATTGAAGGCGTAATCGGCACAGGTGGCCAGTGGAATGCGGTTGATCTCATTCTGCTCGCGCAGCGGATTGCCCACGTAGCCGTCCAGGACGTCGCCAAGGTCGGGGTCACGGTCAGTTACCGGGCCAAGGTGCATCGTGGGATGACCGTCGTTCACCGGGTAATTGTCCCACAGAAAAACGCGATGGCCAGCGAGGCGACGGAAATTCTCGGCGGCCTTGCGCGTCACTTTACCCACGACAGCGTCGCCGGTCCAGAAGACGTATATGTCCTTGTCGAGTTCGCGCGCGAGGATTTCGAGGTAAGGCCTCTGATTCGTCAGGGTGCCGTCGCCCCAGTAGTACGTCGGGCAGAAGATCATTTTCGCCGCGGCGTCTCGGGCGCGCAGGCGGTGAAAGATCTCATTCGCCACCCGGGCCTGTGTGGCGGCGTTAATGCCGCTGGTGGCGTCGTCGAGCGCGAGGTTGAACCACTTCACGCCGAGGCCTTGCATCCAGGCAAAGTGCTTGAACAGCAAGTCCACGCTGTCCGGCGAATCATCGTTCACCAGGCGCTTGCTGAACAGGTTTGGGTTCATGCTGAAGCAAAACTGGAGGCCATGTGCCTGCGCGGAACGCACGACCTGCTCGTAGGCCCGCTTCTTCCCCGCCGGCAAATCCTCCCACCAGCGGTTCGCATCGCCATCGTACCACTTCGCGTGATGCTCAATGTCGAACATCGAAATGTAACAGTTCATCAGGAAGTTCAGCTTGACCTTGGCCAGAAACGGAATCTCCGCGAGATACTGTTCCGGCGTCCAGGCCCAGCCCTTCGTGCCGCGAATCGCAAAGCCGGGCTGTGTGCCCGCCGGAAGCGGCTCCGGGAATTCACGCTTCTCCGCCGGGAGCTTGACGTGCAGGTTCGTGTGGATGTCTGAGACCCTCTCCGCCGCACCGACGTGCATCGCCACGGCAACCGAAATCAGAGCACTGAGGGCAAAACGATTCACTTCGCCACCTCCATTTCCACAGCAACCGGGCGTTTCGCGGAGGCCCGTTCCTCCAGAATCCGGCGTAGCAACCATGTTCCCGCCACCACACAAGCCCCGACACTCATGCCGAACCGCAACCAGTCGCCCACAAAGACCGCGTTCGTCGCCAGCACCAACCCCAGCGAGGCGGCGATGCCCAGCATGCAGTCGGCGAACATCCGGCCCGCTGTAGGTTCGCCGGTTTCAGGCAGCGGAACTGCGTCGCTTATTGGTTTCCAGAAACCCGGCGGGCGGCAGCGCGCGTAAAACCGCTTCAGGGTTTCATCGGACTCGGGCGGTGTTAGCAGCGTCACAATGAGCAACACCACGAAGCTGAGGCCAAACAGCAGCCCCAGGCCCTGCCACATCGGTTTGCTTTGGTAATCCAGGACGAACCAGACGAGGATCGAAAGCGGCAAGCCAAGCATGACAGCGGCCAGTTCACCCCACACGTTGAACCGCCACCAGAAGAACCGGAACCATGACAACGGCAAAAGGAAGATCACCATGGCGGAGTTGATGAACAGAAACCAGCTCACCATGTCATCCACGAACAGAATCGTGACCGCGGCCGCGAAGAGGAACAGCGCGAGGGTCGTCAGCCGGCTCACCCAGATCTTATCGCGCGCGCCGCTGAAGCGCGCCGGGATGAGATCGTTGACCACGAAGCTGCCGCCCCAGTTGATGAGGGAGCTGAGGGCGCCCATGAACGCCGCCACCTCCGCGGCCACGAGCAGGCCGATGAGCCCGTGCGGGAGCTTCGAGGTTTTGATCAGCTCACCCCACGCGTGCGCGGGGTCCTGGAGCATCGCCGTGCCAACCGGCGCGGCCCCAAGGTCTTTCTGCAAGTCGGATGTCCAGAACAGGGCCATCGCCACCACGCCCAGGCCGATGAGCGGCAGCGTGCGGAACGACAGTGCGAGGAAGGCGTTGAAGAGCTGGCCGCCCACCGCGTGACGCTCATCTCGCGCGGCCATGAACCGTTGCGCGGTCATGCCCTCGCCTGCAGTCGGCGACCCGGCGAAGAACCAGCCTTGGAGGAAGAGGACCGCCAGAGTCAGCCAGTCAATCGCCCGCGTGGGCGGCGTCTGCACCAGGCCGGACGGGCGAATCTCCTGCACGCGGTGAAGCACCTCGCCCCACCCGCCGTGATGCGCGACCGCCAGCACCAGAAAAACCGTGCAGCCGGCGATCATAATGCCGAATTGCACCACATCGGCATACACCACCCCGAGCAGCCCGCCGAACATGGTGTAGATGACGGTGATCCCTCCGAAGATCAGCAACACCTGCCAGGTCGTGAGCGGACACAACGGCGCGATGGTCTTCGCGAAGAAGCCCGTGATGTACGCGATGATCAACACCGCGAAACCAAAACAGCAAACAAAGGCGTAGATTTTGCGGGCGACGACCGCCGGCTGGCCGCCGTAGCGCAGCGAGATCAATTCCGCGGTCGTCACGATTTGCATCCGCCGCCACATGCGCGCCCAGACGATGGCCACGAGCGGCATCCAGACAATCCAACTCGCCCACCAAAGCCAGTTGCCCGAGAGCCCGAACACCAGCACCAGCATGACAAACGCCCCGGTGCCCGAACTGTAGGTCGCCGTGTTTGAAAGTCCAATAGCCCACCAGGGCACATCTCGATCACCCGCGAAGTAACCCGCCGCGCCCTTCTTCGACGAGCGCCGTGCAAACAACAGGCCGACCGTGAAGACCAGCCCACAGGATGCCGCCACCACCAACCAGTCAAGAATGTTCATGCGCGTCTAGCTCTGCACCATGTTTCGTTGGGCAGCGACACCGAACTCTCGCGTCGTGTTCGATCTTCACCAGTACGCGTTGGTAATGCTCACTGGCGCATCAACCGCTATCTTGGCCGGGAATCGAAAGAACTCGACATGGTTATCTCCCATCAACATCACATACCGTCTCTGCCCCTTGTAACTGTGCCAAGGCGGGTTCAAGTTCGCATCAAACCCCGCATTCTCCCATATCCAATCGCCCTGTATGATCTTTGTAGCCGGCCGCTTCGCTACCTCCGGGGATTTCATCGGGCTGGTTGCGCCCCCTCCGCCCACGCCGGACACATGCTTCACTCCCCAGGAATCATAGGCCCATTGGGTACAATAGCTGTTGCCGTATTCTGTAAAGCAATTTAGTGCGCCGTAATTGGGATCTCCTTTGTCTGACGGACACCGCCAACTCCCGAGCGCGGCAACGTACCGGTTGAGCGGACGATTTGTGTAGTCCGAATAGATGCCGAAGTAAGGCACCAGCCACTGCGTCGTTGGGGTGGGGATGCCACGTTGACCTCCAAAGTCTCCCCAGCCGGTGGTTATTGGATAGGTGTCTCGGTTATCATCGGCGTACATGTACCACCCAAGCCCGATCTGGCGGTTGTTGTTGGTACATTGAGCTTGCCTGGCCTTCTCTTTAGCTCGGGCCAGGGCCGGCAGCAGCAACGCGGCCAGGATCGCAATAATGGCAATCACGACCAGCAGCTCGATGAGTGTAAAGGCCGCAGTTGCTGTCCGCACTTGTTCGGCCAAACGCCCCAAGGAGCAACCGCGACGTCTTCGCGTTGGTCCGCGCATTTCCCGCTGGGTCATGGATGGGCAACTCCTGCCCGACTGCTCGCTGCTGCATTGTTTGACATTCTGCATAGTTTTAAGCGTAAGTTACCTTCTTCGACGAGCGCCGGACAAACCGCAGGCCCACCGCGAAGACCAGTCCGCACGATGCCGCTAACACTAGCCAGTCCAGTCTGTTCATGGCATTCCTGATCCCGCCACTTCGGCTTGCAGTCGTTGGCCCCGGCTGCCGGGGCGCCGTCAGCGCCGATGGAAAAGCCGTAGCGTGAACCTTCTGGCCACGCTACGGCGTGGCTTGACACGCTCAGTCAACCAAGGCCCTATTTCGCCAGGCGGTAGTAACGATTCCCGTTGACCGGCAGGACCACTTGCAGCGCCCCGCCCAATTCAACCGGACTATTGGTTACGGCGCTCCAACTCGCGGCGGCGCTTAGCTCCGCAGTCTGCTGCAACTGAAAGTCGCTCGCCTCCGAAGGCCAGCGTAGCGCCACGCTCTCCCCTGACTTGGTGATCTCGAGCTGGGGGATCGGTACCGTGGGCCCGAAGTGATCGAACTGAACAACTCCTGCCGACGGATCGTTCAATTGGCAAGTCGAGAAGCTCATTCCCACCAGCATGATTTCCGTGGCCGCCAGGTCGTTGATCTGTCCGAATTGAGTCCAGTGGTAGCCATCCGGGCTGTGGTAGGCAGTGAACGTGGCGCCTGAGCGTCGCATCCGGGACCAGACGTTCGGAAAGGTCGGATTCTGCGTGGCTGTTCCAAAGGCGGTTGCGCCGCCCTGAGTCGCCCGTTCGGTCCAGATGTGAGTGGCGAATCCTTCCCGATAAGAACCCACCATCAAATTTGCGCTGTCCGGGTCGGTACTCACTCGTGCCATGAGCCCACCGCGTCCCCAGCCGGCGGGCACGGTCATACCAACAATGTGAACTCGCACGTCGAAGTCGTTGGTCATGGGTTGATAAACGAAGCTGCAACTGTCTGCCCCGCCCCAGATGTCACCGAACTGGGATTGCAGCGTGACGCCCGTTGGGGTGGAGCCGACGACGGAAGACACAGTGGGGTAGCCCCCTTGAATGTCCACCAAGGTCAGGCCCGCGTTGTTGAACGTACCGGTGATCGTTTGGGCGGACGACAGGTTGCCCGCCAGGTCCGCGATGCCGGTGCAAGTCAGTTGAAACTGAGGCGAGGTTAAACCATCCATCGTGAGCACCACGGTTTTGCCGTCCGGTTGCAGGGTGGCAGTCCACACGCTGAAGCCGCCATTCAGCGTGTATCGGAACGCATCGTTGGCAACCGTTTCATCTAGTAACTCGTCGAATGCGACGGCCGCAGTTGTCACATTCAGCGTCGAGGCCGACGCGAACACCGCTGTTGGACCGACCATGTCGGGTGTCACCGTCAGAATCGCGGTGTCGCTGGGGAGGGGCGCAATGTTGGGGCCGGCGGAGACCACACAGCGAACCTGCGCGCCGGAAAACGTCCGCGAGGGTGTGGCGAGGGTGAGCGCCGGGCTGACGGCACCCGGGACGTCCACGCCGTTGGTGCGCCATTGATAACGGAGCGCGCTCGAATCACCACCTTGCAGCGTCGCGCCGACGATGAAAGTCACCGTCCGGTTTTCGAGGACGCTGGTGTTCGTTGGTTGCGTGGTGATGACAATGGTGCCTTCCGTGGCGACAAAGTTCCTGAACCCGCTGTAGGTGAACAACGAGTGAGAACTGTTCGGCGGGCTGCTGACGGAAATCTGACTGGAAACCATTCCGATCAGGAGATTGTCCGCAAATGGCTGGGCGGGAGTAATCCCACCGCCGTCCAGGGAGAGCCAGTCGAGATTGTTCGTGCTGTAGAACGTATTGAACGTCTGCCCCAGACGCGTGATGCGGAGCCAGGCGTTGGGCCACGGGGACGTCCTCGGAATCAATCCGGTTCCGGGATAACCGGGGATGGTCGTCACGCCGTCGGTGATCGTGCGCGCGGTCACAACCCAGTTGCCGGCGTTCGCGTAGGTCAGGGCGGCGATGTTTCGGCTACCCCCATAGGTGTCCTCGCGGACCATGAGTCCTCCGCGGGTGTTTTCGTTCACGTCGCCCTCGACACTTTCCAGACGCACCCGCAGATCGAAATCGCCGGTGATGTTTGTGTAAAGATAGGTGCAGCCGTCGGCACCACCAAAGATGTCCAAACCCGTGGCGCCAACCACACTGCTGCTGGAGTTGGTGGCGCGGACATAACCGGGCAGCGTCACCGAGCCGATGTCCATGAGGGTCAGCCCGGTGTTGTTCGTGCCCGCGAAGGAGTTGGTAACCAGGTTGCCATAAATGTCGCCGATCCCGGCAAACGATACCGTGTAAGTCGGCGAGCTCAGACCGGTGACATTTAGCACCACGATTCGGTTGCCTGATACCAAGCGGGCGCCATCCACGCTGGCACCGTCATTAAGGCTGTAAAGTGTGGCGTTTTCGCCGGTGGCCGGGTCAAGCGGCGAGTCAAATGCAATGGTCACATAATTGACCGCGGGCGCGTAGGTGGCCAGGGCCACGGGTGCGTTTGTGTCCCGGATTACGGTCAGCGTCGCGCTGTCGCTGGTTACCAAGTTGGTCAAGAGAATGCCTGCAGCCGTGAGCCGCACGCTGAATTGCGCATTGTGGTCGCTCATGTAACTCGGGGCAGCAAGGCTGTAGGTGGATCTAGTGGCGCCGGCAATGTCCACACCGTTCCTCAGCCATTGGTACTCCAAGATACTCGCCGGAGCGTTGATAACGGACGCGCCGACCGCAAAAGTCGCGGGATCCCCCTCCGTTACGACCGTGTTCGTTGGCTGCTGCGTAATGCCGAAACTCACGTTCGTGTAGCGGTTCCGGAGGAACATTGCCGGATCGAGAATCCGATCGGAAATGCGCATCTCGTCCAAGCTGCCGTTGTAGAAAAAGAGCGAGCCATTTCGCGCGCCGATGTTGAACACGTCGTTGATGCCCGCCGCCGCCGCGCCCTGAAGCCGGGTGACGCTGGTCAAGAGGTTGCCGTCCACGTAGAGGTTGAACGCGACCGTCGGGCCGCTGTTGTCCAGCGTTGCGGCGTAATGGTGCCAAACCCCGTCGCGAACGGGAGCCGCCCCATAGGCAAAGTTGAACCCTGCCGAGGAGTACTCCGTTGCGCGAAAGCTTGCGCCGTTTTCGTTGAAATCGCAGTAGAAGGCGCCCGGGACCGCGGCGATGTCCGGGCCGTGCTCGCAAATCATCCCCAGGCTGGCTTGCGTGCTCTTGGCGAAGAACTCGACCGTGAGCGTCAGATAGCTGGAAAGGTCCAAGGCGGCGGCCGTCTGGGCAAACGAGCTGCTCCCGTCGAAGACGGCGCTGCCCAACCCCGGCGCGTTCGCCGCCAAGTCGGACGAAGAGGTTACGCCGGTCAGGTTTAGCGAGTGGCCGCCGCCGGAGGAATCGGCGCCGGGATCCCCGGGTTCAAACTGCCAGTAGGCGATATTGCCCGCCTGCGCTCCGAAGCCGACCAGGCACAAGGACGCAACCCCCGCATGCACAAATCGGCCCGGAAACCCTCCAGACCGGCGAATGGATTCGAGAATTCTCTTCATAATGTGTGTATGTCTTATTGTTGATTAGCGGTCCAATTCTCTCAAACGGCAGGTGGGGTGTCTTGGCGTTAAGGGCGGAATTGTGTGTCTGCCCGGGCGGAAGTTACCACCAAAGGTAGCCGGGATCGGGCGGCCGGTCGTACACCCAGCCGGCACTTTCCTTGGCGAACTTAAGGAACGTGGCATGGCCGTCAGCAAACAGCATGTTCTGGCGGCGCTGGTCCTCGCAGTTGTGCCACCACGCACTCCGATCGTTCAGGTCGTATCCGTTCTTGGACTGCACATACATGAGCTAGCCCAGGCCGATTTGGCGCTGGTTGCTGGTGCATTGCGTGCGCTCAGCCCGCTCTTTGGCCCGGCCCAGCGCGGGGAGGAGCATAGCCGCCAAAATGGCGATGATAGCAAGAACGACCAGCAATTCAACAAGCGTGAATGCGCGGGGCTGTTGCCATGTTGCCCTCGGTAAAATCGGGCTTCCGGGCACAATGAAGGTGTGTGATTCATGGATACCTAGCATGGAACTTCTGGGTCAGAATTTGGAGGTCGTGGTCCAGCGTCTTTCGGGTGGCGGGGTAGCCGCCAGGGAACTCCTTCGCCAGCCGGGACGACAGCGTTTGCAGGTGCCCGAGATAAGCCACTGCGAGTGGACGCGAGTGCGGCAGGGCGAGCACCCGGCCGAACTGATCTTGCACCGCATTAAAACCGGTGTTGCCGTTGCCGCAGATCAGCATCCCCGGATACGCCTCGACCAAGTCGCGCAACACTTCGCGCTGCGGCTGAGTATCCGCCTGATGGACAATCGCCTGGCCGATGGAACGCGAAGGATCGTAGGCGCTCGGGTTGTAGGCGTAGTCCGCACACGTTGCCAGGGGTAGGCGATTGATACCGCTTTGTTTGCAGTGGGGATTACTCATGTAGCCGTCCACGACTTCACACAGATCGACGTCGCGGCCGAGCAGAGGGCCGAGGTGCATTGTTGGGGCGTCGTCGTTCACCGGGTAATTGTCCCAAAGAAACAAGCGGTGGCCCGATATGCGGCGGAACCTTTCCGCCGCAGCGCGGCTCACGTTTCCGACAACCCCATCGCCGGTCCAGAACAAATAAACCTCCCTGTCCAGCTCGCGGGCCAGCGTCTGTAAATAGGGCTGTTGATCGTGGCCCCAATTCATCTGGTTAGTGGCCGTGCCGTCACCCCAGTAGAATGTCGGGCAAAAGATCATTTGCGCTCCGGGGTCCTTGGCGCGCAACCGGTGGAAGATGTCGTTGACCACCTTTGACTGCGTCGTCGGGTTAATGCCCCGATCACTGTCATCGAGCGAGAGATTGAACCACTTCACGCCGAGGCTCTGCATCCACGCGTAATGTTTGTAGAGTTGGTTCACGCTCTCCGGGTTGTTGTCGTTCACTACCCGGGGGCTTAAGAGGTTCGGGTTCATGCTGAAGCAGAACTCGATGCCGTGCTCCTGACAAGCGCGAACGACCCCCTCATAGGCCGCTTTCTTGGCCGCCGGCAAATCTTCCCACCAGCGGTTCGCCCGGCCGCTGTTCCACCGCTCCCGCTCCATGTCAAACATGGAAATGTAGCAGTTCATCATGAACGTCAGCTTAAACCGCGCAAGGTGGGGAATTTCGGCGAGGTACTGTGCCGGCGTCCACGCCCAGCCTTTGGTGCCACGGAATTTGAAGCCGGGTTGCGCGCCAGGTGGCAGCGGTTCAGGGAAGGGCTTCCGCTCCGCGGGTAGGATTACGTGGAAGCTTTTATGGAGGTCCCGCTGGAAAACAAACGTTTCCGGGGCGATGGCCGCGGCCGCCAACTGAAACCAGGGTGGCATTCCCAGAGCGCCTGTTTGTTCGCGAGACGCAATCCTTAGCGTGTTCTCACCCTCCTTCAGCAAGCCCGGGGGCAGCGCAAACCTGCGCAGCTCAAATTGGGTTTGGGAAAACTCGTTTTCGCCTGTGAACAGGTTTTCCCCATTCAATTCAATTGCGATCTGACACCGCCGCGGCCCGTCATCATCACGGCCCTTCAGATGAACGAACAGCGGACCGGTTGGGGCAGACTTGAGCTTGAACACGGCTTGCATGGAGGCGGGCTTCCCCGTGGGCTGGGCATAGATGCAGTTGACCTTCTCCCCTTCCACATCCGCGCCGTAGGTATCTTTTGCCCCGCCACTGAAATCCGCGCCGGTCAATTGAGCAAGAGCGGCGGAGGATTGCGCGCCTGCCTGGATCGGCCAAGCCGCACTCAACACGCTCAGTAACAGCAGGGCACTCGGTCTCATCATGTTGGTTCTAACGCGTCTCATCTCATCAGCTTGAAGTACATGGCATTTGAGCGTAACGGGAATGTCACCTGCCAACCGTTCCCGGATAACACAGGAACACTTTCCGTGGGGCTCCAATTTGCGCCGGGCCCGAGTTGGGAAGATTCCTGAAGGGAACATCCGGACGCCGCATTGGTTGGCCAGCGAATCAGGGCCTCAGCACCGTTAAGAGTAATCCATAGGGGCGGGCCAACGGGCGCGTAGTGGCTCAAGTCGCTGTATTGAAATCTGGCCGGCGAACTGTCTCCGCCCGAGACATCAATCGCGCTGGAAGCCATGCCCAGCAGAAGGCCCTCAGGAAGATCAAGATGGTTCGAGGCCAGCAAGCTCCATTCGGTGCTGGCGCAACCTACGATGCTGTAGTAGCTCAGAAAAGCGGAGCCGACTCGCTTCAATCGCACCCAGGCATTGGTCGGGAAATCATCGGTTCTGGACGCCAGCACAGCGGAGGTCGTTCCATTGCTGGAGGACCGCCACGACGTAACCCATAGCCCCGTGCCGGCCGGGTAAGTCCCCACCATCAAATTCCGTGAGCCGGGACTAACGTTTTCACGAGCCATCAACCCGCCGCGGGTCCATTGGTTTTTCGGGCCGATTTGCCGGATTCGTAGCATCGCGTCGAAATCACCCGAAGCGGTCCGGTAGACAAAATTGAATCCGTCGCTGCTGCCAAAGATGTCGTCTCCGCGTGAGTAAATTAACCAGTATCCCGGAGCCCACGTGGCATCCACCGCTCCGGGGTCCCGGACGATGCCAATGTTTTGAACCGTGAAGCCTTGGATGGGACCGGTTGCTTCAATGAGCCCGCAGATGCCCTGACTGTCTTTCACACCGTTGCCAGTCAGGGCGAAGAACGCAGGCTCGTTCAGGCCGGTGGTGGTCAATACCAGTACGTTCGTGTCCGGGGCGGGGAGCAACTGTCCGCTCAGGACGCTCCCCCCTACAAGGCGGAAGTTCGCCGGGTTGGTTGCCGAGGCGCGATCCACACCGTTGGTGAACAGCAACGTGATTTGCCGCCCATCCACACTCGCCGTGCTGATGAGCCTCGGGCCGCCCACGCCCCCCATCCACCCGATGTCGTTGGCCACCGTTTGTCTGGCGTCGGCAAACCGGTCCGGGAAGTGCCCTGCCAGGCGAGTTAGAATGTCCTGCAGATGATCCTTGAACTCCTGGGCGGCGGCATATTCCAAACTCGCGAAGATGTTCCGAACCGGATTGGCGCCAGTGCCACCTCCAACGACGAGGAAGCCCGGATAAGCCTCCGTCAAATCCTTGAGCACGTCCCGTTGGGCGCCAGACCCGGCCAAGAGCAGAATGGCCTGGCCGATGGAGCGGGCTGGATCATAAGCCCACGGATTGTACGAGTAATCAGCGCAGGTCGCCAGTGGAAGACGATTGATCTCATTTTGTGGACACATGGGGTTGCTCATGTAGCCGTCAATGATCTCGCATAAGTTGGTGTCGCGTCCGCTGATCGGCCCCAAATGAAGCGTTGGACTCAGGTCGTTGACAGGATAGTTCTCCCAAAGAAAAACGCGGTGCTGGACGACGCTACGGTAGCTTTGCGCCGCGGCGTAGGATATCTGCTGTCCAATGACACCGTCCCCGGTCCAGAAAACGTAAACGTCCGGGTGCAACTGGTCGGCAAGAGCTTGAAGATAGACACGTTCCGTCGAGCCAGTGCCGTTCCCCCAATAAGGTCCCGGACAGAAAATCATTTGCGCGGCTGGATCGTTGTGGCGCAGGCGATCAAAAATCGTGTTGACCAGAAAGGCGTGGTGCGCGCCGCGGCCAATCCAACTAACGTCGTCCAAACAAATGCTGAACCATTGCACGCCCTGACTTTGAGCCCAAGCATAGTGTTGGTAGAGCGCATCAATATCCGAAAGGTTGGTTTCCACCAGCGGGCGCGAGGAGTACAACTGTGGATTCATCGCAAAACAGAATGACACGCCTTGAGTCTGACACGCCTGAATGACCTGGGCGTAATCGGATTTGGTCGCCTCGGGCAGAGGATTCCACCATTGGTTTCCCCAGCCGTTGGGCGGCCGTGATGAGAATAACGACAGATAGCAATTCATCATGAAGTTCATCTTCACGGCAGCCAGAAAGGGCGCTTCAGCGAGATATTGGCCGGGATTCCAGTTCCAGCCTTTAGTTCCCCGAAACGCGAATCCGGGCTGCGTTCTCCCGGCCGGCAACGGCTCCGGGAAAGCGCGCTGGTCCGACGGTACGGTGACCTGGTAGTAACTTGTCCCCGTTGCCAGCGGTGGCAGTCTGTAAGTGGCGTTTCCGATGGCAGCCCGCGCCAGCATGAACCAGGGTGGCATCCCGGCACTCCCGGTTTGCTCCAGGTTGCTCAGAACCAGCAAATTAGTTCCGGCCCGCAGAACGCCTGGTGAGATGCGGTACTGTCCGCACAACCAGAAGGCGTCCGGAAAACCGCTCAATCCTTCAAAAATCTCCTGCCCGTTCAGCGAGATACGAATGCGGCACTGGGCCGCCGCATCATCATCCATCGCGTCCAGACTCAAGAACTGTGTCTCGCTGGGCGCAGTCGCCAGTTGGAACCTGGCCGTCATGGTTGCTGCCGGACCCGAAGGTTGGGCGTACACGTAGTTCACCCGGTCGCGGGCGTAGAAAGACGCGCCGAAGAGGTCTTTTGCGCCTCCACTGAAGTCCGCGCCCGCGAGTTGTGCGACTGCCGAGGGTGATTGCCCGCTCGCTGGAAAGGCCAAGGTGGCGGCCAACACACAAAGGGCTCTGAGACCGGTCCCCTTGATGCGGGTTCCGCTCCCGCCCCGGCACCATTCGGAGCCTGCAACCGTCGCATGAGCCGTCGGTCGTGGCGTTAGGCGGTCATGTTTCATTCTGTTATACGGATACGAAATCTTGGCGGCGTTGTCTTGGCGTTTCGGGCGGAATCGCGTGGACAATTGGGAACTGCGACCCACCGCCGGAGCCGCAAGAGTCACGGGTGGGGAGCCGCGTTTCCGTCCCCGTGTAGGCGGCGCTTACCGGACGAGAAATCCCGTGCCACTATGCTCCTAACTGCTGTTTCATCCACTCGATGTCGTCGAGCAGGGTCCGCCGGGTGGCCGCAAATCGCGCAGGGAATTGCTGGGTGAGCCGCGCAAGAATGCTCTCCATGCGCGCAATATGGCTTTGGGCTGCGGCGCGCGAGTCGCCACCCGCCAGAATGCTGCCAAACTTGGCGCGGACGGGGTTTGTGCCGGTGCCCCCGCCTTCCACGATGAAGCCCGGATAGGCCTCCACGAGTTCCTTCAGCACCTCCTGCTGGGGCCGGGTTCGCCCAAAGCGCCGAATGGCCTCAGCTATCGAGCGCGCCGGGTTGTACTTTGCTGGGTCGTTGGCATAGTCGCCGCAAGTTGCCACCGGCAGACGGCTAATCTGGTTCTGGCTGCACATCGAGTTGCAGAGATAACCGTCCACGACTTCGCACAGGTCCGCCGCGCGGCCGTTGAGCGGGCCGAGGTGCAGCGTTGGGCTGCCGTCGTTCACCGGATAGTTGTCCCAGAGAAAGAGCCGATGCGCCACGGCGCGCCGGTAGCTTTCCGCCGCCACTCGGGTCACGCGCGGGGTAACGATCGCGTCGCCGTTCCAAAACACCCGCACGGCGGGGTGCATCTGGCGGGCCAGAGCATCAAGGTAGGCATGGTGCTCAGGATTGCTGGCATCGCCCCAGCAGATCGCGGGGCAGAAAACAAACTCCGCGCCGGGATTCTGTGCGTGAAGCCGGAACAAGACCGCGTTCACCAATTCCGCATGGAGGCTGCCGTATTCGGTCGGCCCCCCAGGCCCCCAAATGGTGCCATCCAAGCAGAGGCTGAACCAGCGGACGCCCTGCTCTTGCGCCCAGGAGTAATGCTGGCTCAACGCCCCCAGATCTTCATCATCGCGCAACCGGAGGGGGCGGCGGGATGCCAATTGCGGGTGAACCGCGAAACAAAAGGTGATGCCGTGCCCATCACAACTGCGAATGATGCGCCTGTAGGCTTCCCTCCTGTCCTTGGACATCGGCTTCCACCACTCGTTGCACCAGGATTCACCCGGCCGGCTAACGATCATCGAACCGTAGCAGTTCATCAGGAAGTTCAGCTTCAAGCCGGGGAGCACGGGAATTTCCTCCAGGTATTGCTCAGGCGACCAGAACCAGCCCTTCATCCCGCGAAACTTGAAGTTTGCCGGAACCAGTTCCCCGCGCGCGGGCGCGGCAGCGGTGCCCACGGTTTCCGCAAGGCGTACCTGGCGTTGTTCCCGGTACATCAGGGGTGAGCAACCGTAGGCAGACTTGAAGCAGTGATGAAAATGTGACAGGTCTTGAAACCCTGACTCGAATGCTACAACGCTCACCGACCGGCCGGTTTCGGTCAAGAGCCCGGCGGCATGCCGCAAGCGTAGCGTGAGGATGTAGCGTCCCCAGCTCTGGCCCGTGACCTTACGGAACAGGTCGGTAAATTGGCGCCGGCTCAACCCGACGGAACGCGCCGCTTCGGGGAGAGTTTCCTGCCGGGTAAACTGTGACCGCAGTCGCAAGGCGTAGCGCGCCACGCGATCCGTGCTGTCGCTGCCGGGCTCGAAGACGGGGACCTCCGTACGGCTGCGTCGTCGCGCCAGTCGAAGCGCGCGGATGCCCAAGTCCTGCAGACGAGATTGCAGGATCACTTCCCAGCCCTCCTGTCGCGCATCCTGCTCGAAAAGCATTTCCTGGAAAATGGACCGGATCATCTGGCCCTGATTGACGGTTGTATTGCTCAGGTCAAAAGCGACTAAGCCGAGGGCGTGCAGTTGCCCTCGCACCGGGATGGCGAGCAATGCTGGGCGGTAAGGCAGCGCGTAGGTCACCACCGGAGCGCCCGGCGGGGTTTCCTGCCAGTAACTCTGACCCGCCGGAATATGGCACAGAGTGTCTGGTCCCAGCAAATACTGCCGGCCACCGCATTCCCAACGCGCGTGCCCCGCAATTACCAGGAAGAAACTGGAGTAGTCGCTCTTGCATTCGCTCCGGTGCCCGGGCGCCTGCCGACTCTCGAAGACCGCCAGGCCGCAGCTCGGGATGACGACGCCTGGATCACAGCTCGTGCCCCGCTCTGCAGACCCGCCACGGAGTTCGCGCTCCGGCTGCTCCATGCCGTTAGACTCCTGTACGCTCACGGGCGGCAACTTGGCACCGGGTATAAAGACGGTCAACGGGGAAGTTGATTCGGGCACGTTTCCATGACGCGCTTGAGAGCATTGCCGCGGGCCCTGATCGCCCACAGCGCCAGCGGCTGTGTTAAGCCGGCAGTGTCACGCGCTCCCGACAACCTGCCACTGATTTTGATTGCTGTATCTCCTTCAGCGGAATAGGTGTTCCCTGATGAACAGCCTGGCCGCGATGGCATGCCTCTCCCTGGCATTGCTCGCCCCGTCCTTCTCCCACTCACGGGGGGAGAGGGTGGCCTTTTGGGCTTGGGCGCAGGCGGTGGAAGGGCTGGGCAGCGCCGGGACTCCGAAGGCAGAGTCGGCGAAGACAGAGAAGCGCCCGTTCGTCTTGTTCGCGCCGACGCGGTGGCGCCCAAGCTCGCCGATGCCCGGGGAATGGCAGGAGAATCTGGCATACGCATTGTTTGTGGCGGCTCCCCTCGTGAGCTTTGGATTGCTGGGGTTGTTTATCCGGCGAGTGAAACGGAGCAAAGCCCCAACCGGCTGGGGCCGGCTGGTCGTCGGGAACACTCTGGTGTTTTGCTGCCTGGCAACGCCGGTCCTGCTGGCCGGGGAAACCTACTTCCGGTTCTTCTATGACACCACAGACTCGCTGGCCTACACGCGGGTATCGGAGCGGTGGCAACTGCGTCATTGGCGTCTGAACAACGCGGGCTGCCGGGATAACGTGGACTACCTCCCCACCCTTCCGGCGGGCAAGCGGCGGATCAGTTTCGTAGGAGACTCCTTCACGGCAGGCCACGGCATCAGCGATGTGGAGGATCGGTTCGCAAATCTGTTGCGCCGGGCGCACCCCGAATGGGAGGTCCAAGTGTTGGCCAAGGTCGGGCTCGAAACCGGCATGGAGCTGAAGTTGTTGCAGAAGGCGTTCGCAAGAGGTTACGAGGTGGATCAGGTGGTACTGGTTTATTGCCTGAATGACATCGAGGACTTGATGCCCACCCAAACCGACGCCATCCTGCGCGCCCTGGCGGTGATTGACAAAAGCCCCTGGCTCGTGCGCAAGAGCTACATGCTGAATCTCTTCTATCATCACTACCGGGCGTCGCAGGACCCGTACCTTGGGGACTACTGCTTCTACGTGCGCGAGGCATACAAAGGCCCGCTGTGGGAGCAACAACAGGAACGGCTCAAGGCGATTCGGGACCTTGTCCAGGCCCACGGCGGCCATCTGGCGGTGGTGACCTTCCCCTTCCTCAACGCGCTGGGGCCCAATTACGAATACCAGTCTGTCCACGACGTCCTGGGCCGATTCTGGCAGGAGCAGGGCGTCCCGCACCTCGATCTGCTGACGGTGTATGCGGACCTGCCGCCCGGCCGGGTCACGGTCAATCGCATGGATGCGCACCCCAACGAATACGCGAACAAGCTCGCCGCTGAGGCGATGGACAAGTGGCTGCAAGGGTTCATCGGACGCTAGTCGCGCAGCGCAAGTCTCATGGAACCCGCACGGCAGCCTGACCAGCGAAACGCGGCCATTGCCCCGCGCACTGGCGTCGTTCTGCCCCTGCTCGCCGCGGTGGTGGTCATGCTCACTTGCCTGACCCTTCCCCGCGCGGCCACCGACCTCGATATGGATGCGGACGCCTCCTTGAGCGAGGTGTTGGGCTATGCCCGGCAGGAGGGGCTCCAATTCGGCACCGACGTGGTTTGCCCCTGGGGGCCGTTGGGCTACACCCTCTTCGTCTATTCTTCGCCGCGCACCGCCGTGACGTGCATGGTGGTTGGCAGCCTGTTTTGCTTCGTGGCGGCGGCCGGGCTTTGCCTGGTCGCCTGGCGCGCGCGCCTTGTGTGGGGCTGCGTGCTCGTGGTCGCCTTCGTGTTCGTAGTGCCCAACGTGCTGTCGCGAGCCGACTTGGTGATGGATGCCGGGCTGCTCTGCTGGGGCTTGCTCTGCGTGGTGGAATCCGGCCGGCGGCTGATCTGGTCAGCGGCAGCGTTTGTCGCGCTTGCCGCCTTTAGCGCGCTGGCCAAGAGCTCGGCGCTCTTCATGGTTGGGCCAAGCCTGCTCCTCCTCGCCGGCAACCTGGCGGCCCGGGGCCGATGGCGGCTGGGGCTGGGGATGGTGGCCGGCTTTGTCGCCACGCTGGCTCTGGGGTGGCTGGCGGCCGGACAGGACTTGTCTCTCCTGGGCGCCCACCTGCGCAACGCTCTGGCGATCGCTCAGGGCTATAACGAGACTCTGGGCTGGGAATCCAATTCACTGGCAAACGAGAGTGGGCTCGTGCTGATAGCGCTCGCTCTGGGGCTGGTGATCCTCCGCTCCTTAACCGCTTTCAAAGGAGAAGGCCCGCGCACCGGATGGCGCCGGCTGCTGCTGTTGACCTGGCTCTGCTCGTTGCTCTTCCCGATTTGGAAACACGGTTTCGTGCGGGCGGACACTGGCCACCTGGTCTATTTCTTTGGCTTCATACCGGTGCTGGCGGCCGCCCTCGCCATCCTGCCCGCTGAAGCCGGCGCGGCGCGGCGCTGGACTCGCGTGCTGCAAACCGCCTGCTGCGGTGTGGCGCTCCTCACCATCCAATACGTGCTCTTTCCGCCCGCCTCGAAGACGCTGCTGCAACCCTTCCGATCCCTGGCCTACCATGCTCGATGCCTGTTGAGGCCGGGCGAGTACTTGCGGAGCCTGAATCGCGTCATCGAGACGAACCGCGAGCGGGCCCGGTTGCCGGCGCTCAGCCAGATCATTGGGCGCGCCAGCGTGGACGTCTTTGGCCAACAGCAGATCTACGCCTTCCTCAACGGCCTGAACTACCGGCCCCGCCCCGTCTTCCAGAGTTACACCGCCTTCAACGCCCGGCTCATGAGCCTGAACGAGCAATTCTATCTCTCACCCCAAGCCCCCGAATACGTGCTCTTTGCCCTCGCTCCCATTGACCGCAAGTTCCCGTCCCTGGAAGACGCGCGGTTGTTGCGGTTGCTGCTGACCAACTATGAACTCGCAGGCGCCGAAGGCGGATTCCTGTTGCTGAAACGGAACTCCTCAGGTCCCCCCCGGTTGACTTTGCTGCGCGAGGGAGTGGCGCATCGCGAGGAACGCATTGACTTGCGCGGCCCGGGCAACACGAACCTTTGGCTGGAGATCGAGCTGAAGCCGACGTTGCTTGGTCGGCTCAGGCAGTTCTTCCTGCGCCCGGCGCCAGTCCGGCTGGCGGCATGGCGCGAGGGCGCCAAAGGTCCCCTGGCCCAAAGGCGCGCCCCGGCCACGATGCTGGCCGCCGGTTTCGTGGCCAGCCCGCTCCTGTTTGCCAACCCGGATGTGCGGGACTTCTATAACGGCAAGGACCCGCTCCGGCCCGACAGTTGTTCCGTTGTGCTGCAGCCCGAGCACAAGCCTTTCTGGCAGGACACCGTTCACTTCCGGATCTACCAAATTGGCTCGGCTGACCTTCACGGCCCGAGGGCGTCGGCTGACCGAGTAAAGGAGGAGCCGTAGGAATCAAGAGCGGCGTGCGCTATCAGAATGGCTGGCTGACCCCCAGTAAACCCCTCCTAAACCCCTCGTATACCCCTCGTATACCCCTCGTATGCCCATCATAAGCCCCCAGTGACTCCATAGCCGATGAATGGCTTGACGCAAGACCTCCCTATTGCCAGGATTTGCCGTCATGAAGATTCGCGATGTGCCGCAAACCGGGACCTTGGGCGAGACCGTCACCTACCAGAACCGCTATGGCCAAATCCGGCGCCGGAAATCCATCCCGCGCAATCCGCGCACCCAGCCGCAAATGGACTGGCGCGCCGCCTTCCAGCGCGCCCGCAGTTTCTGGGGCACCCTGACCGACGAGCAGTATGCCGCCTGGGAAGCCGTCGGGCGCAAGCGCCGCACCCGCGCCGTGCTCGGCCGGTCCAGCCCGCTTCCGGGGTACCTGGTCTCGGTCTCTGTTAACGCTCATCTCGCCATGATCGGCCTGCCCATGGTGCCGGAGCCGCCCCCAATCCCGGTGTTTCCGGCGAACCCGGTCGTTCGGCTCATGGCCTCGTACACCGACGGTGTCCTCGCGCTCAAGCTTGAACTCTCCCGTCAACCCGGCCGACACGTGCTCGTCTTTGGCGCCCGCCCCCAGGGCCCGGGCGTTACCTATGTGGATCACTACCGCCTCCTCGGCGTGCTGCCGGAGGACGCGGACGAAGTAGTGGACATCACCGAGCTCTACGTCGCTCGGTTTCCCTTGCTGCTCGCCGGCAAGCGCATTTTCATCCAGACCGTCCAGCAGATCAACGGCTGGCGCGACCGCCCCAAGACCACCAGCGCCCGCGTCCCCGCAGCGTAGGCCAAGCGCGTGATAAGACCGATGGGCTACGAGGCTTACAGTCAGACGGATTGACCGCCCCTACTTGGTTGGTTCCTTGGTTTGGAGTTCGAGGAAGTGCGTCATCATGCACTCATACAGCGCGAGTTGGATGTCGAGGATCTGATCGGGGCTGACGCGGCAGGATCGTTCTTCCCGCAGGCCGTGCGGGCATTCGAAAGTGAATGCGATCGCCCCGCTGGCGTGATACAGGGCGCTCGTAAGGTTGAACGGAGGAGGAGGATTCTCCCGGGCGGGTTCGGCTTGGAAGGGCGCCTTGTGGGGCAGACCCAGGCCGGCCAGCCGCTTCGAGTAACGCTCAGCCAAGCGGCGGACTTCTTCCTGCGTTTCCAAAGGCAAGTAGGCCGGTCGCACGACCTCGGGGGGATAGTCGTGGCTGTGGAGCGAGACGGCGCAATCCGGCGCTTCCTCCCGGGCCACCCGCAGAATGGCGCTGGCTTCGGACGACATGGGTGCGAAGAACTCGTCGTGCATCGGGTTGACGCCCGCGTCGTTGAAATAACAGCCGAGAAAGCCGACTCGGCTGCCGACCATCGGATGGACGCTCTTCACGTCCGGCCACTTGCAAAGGCTGTTATCGCTCCAGGTGCCCTGACCCCAGAATCGCACGTCCGACAGCGCCATGTCATGGAGCATGCGCGGCTCGAATCGCGCCAATCCATCCGGATTTGCCGCGGGAATGATCAGCAGACGGCAGCGCCGGCCCAGGGCAAGCATTTGCGGCTGCTCCCGGCCCCGAAGGTCGTGGCCCGTTTCCATGATCTGAATGAGGTTGCCCAAACCGGTCAGGGCCTCGACCTCGTGGCCGTGAACCGGTCCGACGAACAAAATGACCGGGTGGCGGCGGGCGGCCTTGTCGCGATAGGCGGACGGGCGACGGGCGCCCACGGCGGAATTGAAGTTCGCGTCCTGACGCAACGGCTCCAATTCGCCGTAGCTGAGCAAGTGAAGCGGGCGTCCACCCGGGCTGACAGCGATGGTCTTGACCTTTGCCGCGGCCAATCCAGTCCAACGTTCAGTCAGTCCTTTGAATTCGCCCAGCCAGAAGGCGGGGACTTTGCGTTCGGGAATGCGAGCGCGAGCTTCCGCGAGCGTCATTTGCTGCCCTGGCGTCGAGAGCGCTACAGCCAGCGGGAGGAGGCAGAGCATGGTGGTCTTCATTACGTTGAGATCGGTACGGAGATGTTCCAAGCCGTGATGGTTCATTACCCGCCGCGTCCGCCCAGCTCGGTTTGCGGCTGAACACGATCGGTCAGCGGGACATCGAGATTCTGCTGCGGGCTGGTCCGGGCGATACGCCCGCCAATTGCGCCGACGGGATTGAACATCACCCGCCAGGTGTCCGGGCCGGTGTCAAGGCTCACGCCGACGCGGCCGTCTTGTTCAATCCGGCGGATGGGATTCATCTTGGCCAGGCTGCGTCCGCCAACTTGAATGACGTGCAGAAACAAGTCGTCTTTGCGCGGCGCCCCCGGTGTGACCTCGACGCGCCATTGCCCCATGAGCGCCAGCGCGGCTGGCTGCAGCCCGTCGGTTTGAATGGACCAATTCGTCCCCGCGGCCCAAAACTCTTTTCCCGGCCCGCCGATTTTCGCGAGTCGCGCATCCGCAGGCAGCACCGTCCGGCAGAACATCCGGCCCTCGCCGTGGTCGGCGCGAAACGTTTGGCCTTGAATGATCGGTTCGTGGGCCGTGTGCAGGAGCCAGTCCTTCCGGTAGCTTGGATCGGTGGATCCGACGCGGTCGAAGATCACAAAATGATGGGGTGGAATGAAGACCAGTTGGCGGAGAACCTGGGTGGTCTTTCCCTGCAATGCGGTCCCCGCCCGACCCTTGGGGGCGCCGCGCTGGTAGCAGGCGGTGGCATCCCCGGCAACGTACACGTAGTCATCGCGGGACTCGAACGCGCGGACCACGGAGCCGACCGCACGGTGTTGTCCGCCATGGTTGCCCACGACGGTTCCACCCCAGTAGGGAGCGGGGGGCTCGTCCGGTTGGTGAATCACCACGCAATTGTGGGCCACGGTCTGCGCGTAGTAATTGGCCAGGTGCTGGCCGTTAACAAACTGGTCGTGACGGGTGCCCGAATCCAGAGCCAGAAATCCGCGATGGTATAGGACAAAGCTCAGGGCGTCATAGTGCCGGTGCTGAGCCAGCGTGCCGCCGCACGCGAACAGGCAGTAGGTATCTTCCTTGCCCCAACCGCTGCGCATCACGACCTGGCCCATGGTTTCGAAGTGCCGCGCCTTCGGCCAGTTCCGCGGAACGAAAAGCTCCGTGGGCTTCTCCGGGTCTGACCAAAGGAACGGGTAGATGAACCAGGTCGGAGACTTCTGTTGAGGCAGCAGGCCCTGGACATATCGGGCCACGGCTGACGCCTGCGGCGCCGTCCGGCTGTGGAAGTGCTGGAGGTTGGCCAGGTGCGTAAACAGTTCGTGAACCGGCAGACGATTCGAGGTGTGCGGTGTGTCGCCGTACCCAAACTCCAGCGGGGCTGGCTCCGCAGGGATCCACTGCCACAGAACGTAGTTGGCGAGCCAGGCGCTGTGCGGCCAGTCCGGCGCGAGGTTCTGTCCCGTGCTCGACAGCCACGTATAGAAGAAGTTCTGTTCGGCCCAGGGATAAGCTCCGAGCACATAGCCCAAAGTCGCGCTGGCTCCGCCGCCGTCATCGCCGCACGCTTGGCGGCGGTGTTCCAACATCTTCAGGTTCTCGGTTCTTCCCCAGACCAGCCACTCATTGACCCTCTCGGTCTCAATTCCCGTCTGGAATCCCGTGCATCCAATAAACCAAAGGCAGTTCCGCACGCCGTAGAATCCAGTGCCAAATCCGGACAGGTTCTCGCGATAGATGCTTGGTTTGGCTTCGAGCACAAGGTCCACCACCCGGACCATCCGCGAGAGGTATTCGCCGCGTTCCGAGTCGCTGAGATGGTTGTATAGCCAATCCCAAGCCAGGACGGCATGGACCCGGCTGGTGGAATACCAATCCACGGTCTTCCGCTGCCGATAGCAGGACTCGTAGAAGCTCAGGCTCGAGGTTAGGCATTTCTTGGCCAGATCCCGATACCGGGTGTCTTCCGTCACCAGGAAGACGAACGCCGCCTGGGCCGCGGCCACCCCGAGATCCTGAGCGACGGCCCTTGCCGATGGCTCCGGCCCGGCCAAGCGCCGGTCAACCTGGCGCCGGATGTGCTCGTACCAATCACCTTCGGCGTTCAACGCCCGTTCGCGGACCCGAAACCAGGTCTCGGCGTTGAAGAACAAACGCGGATGGTCAGGACGGATTTGTCGCGTCCACTCAGGCAGTTCGGCGGAACCAGCGTTTGCCAGGACGGCCATGACAAGAGCGGCGATACTGAACCAACGCATTCGTTTATCCATGACTGGCGGCATAATCCATCCGGTGTAAGACTCAATCTTGGTTCAAACCCGTCGTGCCGCCTTCCCGGCACACCCGCATAACGCGCCGGGACGGAAGGGGCGTCCTTGGGGCCGTGTTCTCTTTGGATGAGGCATCTTCCCACCAAAGTGTGTTAATCGTGTCAGGCTGGATGGGTTGCTTGTCTCGTTCATCACGAATATTAGAAGCTGCTTGTATATCAAATCTCAAACGGGAAGCAATTGCGCGGAGCCTGCGTTTTGCGCCAATTCAACGGGTCTAGTGAATCCGCGCTCGTTGCCCCGCTGCCCGCGGCGAGCGCGCCGCCTGACCGCATCTTGGGCATCTCCAGTCTATTGAGTTTGCCATCCTTCCTCTGGTTTCCCAAACTCGGTAAAACGACAAGCTTACAGGTCCGGGCTCCAATGCGCAGTATCCGTAACGTTAGGCAGATCCTTTGGGCAGCCGGCTTAGGTTCGCTCGTCAGCTTCGGAAGCTGCCTGAGCGAGGCTGAGGAGGTGTGGATTTCCCGTCAGGTTTTGACTAACGTGGCGCAGTTCTACCGCGCGGTGGGTGCAGAGCACCAAGCCAATTACGCGGCTCAGTTGGAAGGGGTCATCGGTTGGGCGGACTCGAACCAGAATTCCTTCGTTCTGGAGGACGATTCCGGCGCGGTGTTTGTGAAAGCAAACTTTGAAGGGGCGGCGATCCGGCTGGGATCGCGAGTGCGGCTGGAAGGGGATTGCGCCGCGCAACGGACCGGCTTGGCTGTTGGCATGACGGAGGCGTTGGTAGTGGACAACGATGGCCTCCATGATGACTTGGGCGGCGGTCTGACCGAAATCAGCATGCTGGGATCTTTGGCCACCGACGGCGCGCTTCCCTCGGACCGCAGAACCAGCTACCTTGCGCAGATGACCGAGAAGGCGCGAGCATTGGTGGGCGCCCTGGATGAAATCGTCTGGGCGGTCAATCCCCGTTACAATTCGCTATCCAGCCTCACGGCCTACTATTCGCTGTACGCCCAGCGTTTTCTAAGCCTGGCCTCGCTGCGGTGCCGGCTGGAGGTGGCGCCGGAACTTCCCGACGCGTCGGTGGATTCAAGGGTGCGGCACAGCCTCTTTCTGGCGTTCAAGGAGGCGCTCAACAACGTGATCCGGCACGCGGAGGCCTCCGAAGTCCGCTTGCGCATCCTGGCGCAAGCCGAAGAACTGATTGTCAGCGTGGCCGATAACGGGCGGGGTTTGCCGCCCGGCGTGACGACCGCTTCCGGCATGGATGGCCTGGCTAACATGCCGGCGCGGCTCTCGGCCATGGGCGGGCGCTGCGAGGTTCAGAGCGTTCCCGCGCAAGGCACGACCGTAATTCTCGGCGTGCGACTGCCCCGGCAAAACCATGATCAAAGTAGCCATAGTTGAAGACAATCCCACGATTCGGGAGAGCCTGGCAACGATTGTCAGCCATGCGTCCGACTGTCAGTGTGTAGGCGCGTGGGACACGGCCGAGGAAGCCTTGCGCATGCTGAGCAAGCAGCCACCGGATGTCGTCTTGATGGATATTCAGTTGCCCAACATGTCGGGCGTGGCATGCACCGCGCAGCTCAAAGAACGGTTGCCGGCGACACAGATCGTCATGGTGACCGTGTATGAGGATCCTGACCGGATTTTCCAGGCGTTGCGCGCCGGGGCATGCGGGTATCTGCTCAAACGGTCCACCCCCGAGCAAATCGTTGCGGCGATTCGGGAGGTGCATGAGGGCGGGGCGCCTATGACCAGCGAGATCGCCCGCAAAGTCATCGCGCAATTTCGCGAGCCGCTGGAGACCGCCGCGGAGGTGGGCGACCTCTCGGCCAGGGAACGGGAAGTTCTGGAATTGGTGGCGGTGGGAATGAGCAACAAGGAAGTCGCCGGCCGCCTGGGCGTCAGTGTTGACGCGGTTCGCTGGCACCTCAAGCACATCTACCTCAAGCTGCACGTGCATTCGCGCACGCAGGCGGCCTTGAAGTTCCGCTCGGGCAAAGCCGAATAGAACTCCTCACTTGGGGAGCTAGGCAGGAACCCGGTTCCTGCTACGATCGCGCCTGACGTTCGATATGATTAAGGTTGCGATAGTAGAAGAGAACAAGACCGTCCGTGAAAGCCTCGAGACGATCACCAACTTGGCTGCGGTCTGCCAATGCGTGGGCGCCTGGGGCACCGCCCAGGAAGCCCTGCCGATGCTGTGGAAGCTGGAACCGGACGTGGTCTTGATGGACGTGCGATTGCCGGCCATATCGGGCGTGGAATGCGCGGCTCAGATCAAGAAACGGCTGCCGGCCGCCCAAATTATCCTGCTGACCGTCTATGAAGACCCCGACCGCATTTTCGGCGCGCTGCGGGCGGGAGCGTGTGGTTACCTGCTCAAACGGTCCACGCCGGAGCAAATCATCGCCGCAATTCAGGACGCCCATCAAGGCCGGAGGCTCGCGCCGTTAACCGCAAGCGGCGGGAGGCAAAACTCCCCATTTGGGGAGCTAGGCACGAGTAGGAGCGCTGCTACACTGGCGACCAAACCTTGATATCGCTGCATGAGACCGAACAGCCCATTGAGTGGCGTTGATCCTTTTCAGGATAATGGTGCGCGCGTAGCGTCCGACAGCGTCCGAGTGTCACTTTACTTTAAGGAGGTTAGTCACTATACTATTGGAGTGTGCGGCGCACCGCTGGTAGAAATGCACCTCGCAACAACCACAACCAAACCATAGTCGCCGATTTCGAATGAAGCCAGTGAAGCTTATGAAATTAACGCCCATTCACCTTCGTGCCGGAA
>CAZVFC010000078.1:0-40105 GCA_964625855.1 uncultured Verrucomicrobiota bacterium
GCAGGTGACCCGCGCCGACAGCCGCCGAAACGGTTTTCATGACTCCGCCATACAGGCAAGCAGGCAAGGCTCACACCTTGGAGTGGTCTCCCTGTAACCCTTCGGCAAACCCGCCGGGCCGGAGAGGCTCCCAGAGCGTGTACGCCGGAGGTACACCAGATGCACACCGGAGGTACACCGGACAATCCCCTGTGCATCCGGTGTACCTCCGGTGTGCCTCCGGTGTACACGGCGCGAAGGGTCGGCGAATCGGGCGGCTCGGTCCGAGATGAACCCGAAGCCTGCGGAGACTTCGCTGAGCACGCGTTCGGTCAACGAGAACTCCCGGCGCTCATGCTTCAGGGCGGCGGCGGGATGGGGTGAACACCCTATAGCAGCTTGGCTACGTCCTTATATAAGTTATGGTTGTTGCCTATCGGGAGCGACAAGTTCGAGGTCGGTTATGAGCATGCGAGCCGTGATGATTCGTCCGTTCGCCCGGCGCGTGGAGGGTGACAGTCTCAAGACAAGGTGTTGGTGGCAAAAGAGTCTGCGCCATCCTGCGCTGTGGGGTGGTTTGTGCTCCGCCGTGACGACAATGCTGGTTTACTGGCTGGCAGCGGCGAGCTTGAAGACGAGCGACTCGGTACAACCTGGCGATTTGATGGAGGAACCCGCCGATTTTGACTCCTTTTCCGAACCCTCTGTAGCCTGCGCTGTCCTCAAGCAGCAGGCAGAACGTCTTTTGCTGGAGCATCGCAAGGAATGGGACTGGCAACGGAGTTCCCCGAACTTGCGCAATGAGGCCGGCGCGGAACGCGCTGCGGGGTCGAAAGCCGGCCAAAGGACGGATCGCCTGACCGCATCAGCAAGGCGGTCTCAGCCTCCGTCAATCGAGTCCTTACATGGCCTGGATGTTCAGGTTCAGGCGGTGCAACTCAGCTTGGCCCGGAAGCTCCTGGTGGTCTATGCCGATCACGAGATGTGGGATGAGTTTGTGGACTGTTACCTACAGCTTCTGTGGGAACGGCCGGTGCATGACGGTTACTTTCTGTTCATCCCCTTTGCCCTGGAATGCTCCGAGAAATGCGGTCGGGCGGAAGAACTGGCAGATGCGTTGCGGCATATTGTCCGATTCCACCCGGAGATTAAATCGAGCAATTACCTGAAAGCCTCGCTCGCCGAATGGGAGGCGAAGCACCCGCCGGGCGTGGCGCTCAACAAGCGGTGAGAACGTTGATTTACAGGATACGGTTGTTTTGGCTTTTGTTGGCGCTCGGACTGGCCCTGGCGGCCCGCCACTGGGTGTGGATGCCGACGCTCATCCTCGGCGAGAGCATGGGGCCCACCTTGCATCCTGGCCAGCTTGCGGGAATCAACCGGCTGGCCTATCACTTCCGGCCGCCCCGCCGGGGAGAAGTTGTGGCAATTCGCACCCGGCGGGAGCTGATGGTAAAGCGTATTGTAGGTCTGCCCGGAGAAGAAATCGCCATGCGCGGTGGCGTGTTCTACATCAACGAGCATCCGCTGGCCGAGCCGTATGTTCGATTGGCAGGCGAGCGCACTATTGCTCCCGGCCGGCTCGGTCCGAATCGCTATGTAGTGGCTGGGGATTGCCGCAGCGAGGGCTCCATCGTTGCGGTAGTGAGCAAGCAGCGCTTGGTGGGACCTCTGGTATTCTGGCAGCCGCGCGGTACCCGCCCGGGCGGCGGGGGAACCATACAAGGCAGCGGACAAAGCGTCAGCGCAGGTAAGCCCGAAGGCAAACAACGAGTGATCCTCCAACGGTCAGCACCCGACGCCCTCGACAATGCGGTCGGGCGCTGGCTGCTAATGCACCAAAGGAACCGATGACCCGTGGCCGGACCCTGGTCCTGCCCCGGCCTCGTGGGCGCCTGGCTACGGAACGCAGGCCCCCCCAGCGGATGGTTCACCTCAGCCCGCCGCACCCGCACGATAACCACTCTTGGCAATGACTGCCTGCAGGCCGGGGATGTCAATACGCGTGCGGTCGAACGTGACGGTTGCGCGCCCGGCGATCCCGTCCACGCGCACCTCGATCACTCCGTGCTGGGCACGGAGCACGCGTTCGAGCTTGCGCACACAGTTGTCGCAGCCCATGCCGGCGATGGTCAGCTCGTGCGTCTCGACCGGGTCACCGCTTCCCGCATTGTCAACTTTGTCCATAAAGTGGCGTCTTCTGCGTCACCTTCGCACAAAGCCGGCGGGAAGCAACCGGGGCGTTTACGTGGTGAAACTGACGATCTTGGGCTTCACCAGCCGCTCGAAGTCCTTGTAGGCGAGCTTGATTACCTCCGTGTGCGAGCCGGCATTGAAGGCAATCTCCTCATTTTCAGCCAGGGACGCCGATCCATACACCTCCATCCCATACAGGTTCCCGAAGGGTGGCATGGCCCCGGTCTCGCAATCCGGGAACTGCTCCTTGAACTCCTCCTCCGAGGCGAACTTGACCTGGTCCGACCCGGTCACCTCACGGAGCTCCTGGAGAACGATCTTGCGATTGGCCGGCAACACAGCCATCGCCATCTCGCCATCGAGTTTAACGATGACGGTCTTGGCCAGCTCTTTGCCGGTAATGTGCGCGGAGGCGGCAACCTCCTGGGCCGTGTAGGCTGGGGAATGAACGACGCTGACATATTTAATCCTCTCCCGGTCGAGGAACTCTTTTAGCTTCTTAACTGGCATATAGTGCTCCTTCCTGTTGGTTGCTGATTCAGTTTAAGCCATTCCGGCGAGGAATCAAGCGGTGTCAATGCCAACCTGCACCAGGACGCACACGGCTGGTGACAGGAAGATCAATGGGTTTGAAACTCGAAACCCTCGTCCGTCGAGACCAGAAACCGTAAGCCGGCCCGTTGGGCGACTCCCTGCAAATACGCCCGAATCGAACTCGGATGGTCGCTATGCACCGGATCCAGCAAAGCCAGTAGGGTCGAAGGGCGCTGGCCTTGATGCGGCAGCCAGAGATCCATCCATTGCTTTACTTCGTCCGGCAAGCTCGCCGCCTCACGCGCGGAGATGATGATCAGGTCGGACACAGAGGCTTCCTCGGCGGCGATCTCGCGCAGCTCCCGCAAGCGAAAGGCGCTGAAAACCCACACATGCTGGATGACCTGGCAGCCCGAGCCGAGCAGGTGCGAAAGGTCCGCGCGGAATCTCTTGGTCCGGGTGCAGGTCTCCGAATCCTCAAAGGCCGCGAACAGGGTCAGCCGATCCCTTTGCTTCCACTGCTGCCATATTCGGGGGTCTGCAACGGTCGTGTTCATCATTTGCCCTATATTGAACACAACTTATATCCCACATGAGCAGGTGTCAAAGGTGCGGCTGGACGCACCAGCGGCCGAAGCAACGGGGGCCGATTCCTCCAGGCAGCGCTCAGAGCCTCGCCCGGCGGCTTCAGGGACGGCTACTCCGTCACAACGCTGATCTTCGCCCAGTAGGCCGCTTCAAACGACCAGCCGGACGGTTGGTTGATCAGTTCGATCTTGGGAGCCGGTTTGCCGGCAAAGCCGGAGAGGTCCACCTCCTGCGCGAGCCAGGGATCGGCGGTGGCGGTGGCCTTGCTCACGGCCTTGCGCAGCAACTCCCTGCCGTCCGCGCGGACAATCAGGTCGAAATCCCCCTGCGGGTCGTGGGCCACGACCAAATGCAGCCTGGCTTTCTTGCCAGCGGGCACCTTGATCTTCTTGCTGAGGACACAGCCTGTGCTGTCATCGAGCGGGTGGGTGGCGAGGACGTTCGCTTTCCCACCCCATTCGGCGCGCAGGCCGGGGTCCATGTCCGTGCCGCAGTTGGCAATCTGCCAGCCGGGAGCGAACTTCTCCACCGCCTCGAGCATGTGCGCGGGCGCGTTGCCGACCTTGATCTGCGCCATTTCCTCGGGCGTGAAGCGGCTGTTGGCGATGGGGCCGGGAGCCCAGCTCAGTTCGAGTTTGCTGGGCTGTGGCGCGCGCACCGGGAGCAGGAAGAACTCCTGCCCGTTCTGCCTTTCAACCCGGCCGCCGCATTTCACGACGACCTCCCGAGCGAGCCTCTCGCTGACGGAAATGAGCCCCGGAAAACTGTAGGCGGTGTGGCTGAAGATGCTGGTCTGGTTCAGCTCCCGGGTGAACTTCTCCGGCACGTTCGCGAAGCCCATCGTAGTGAACAGCACGCCTGCCGCGCTGGAAGGGTTGCAGTCGGAATCCTGCCCGCCGCGCATGGCGATGATGATAGTGCGGTCGGGATCGCGCTGGCCGTAGAGCAGGCCCAGGAGCACGTAGGCGCCGTTGATCTTGCAGTCAATGCCCCCATTGGAGGCTTTCTGGTAGTCCGGGTTCTCCCGGTATTTTTTCTGGCAAAGCTGCCAGGCCTTTTCCCAATCGCCAGGGTCCGCCCGATGCCAGGCGACGAGGTCGCGGACCATCTCGGCGTACTGGCAATCAGCCGGAATGGCCTGAAGCGCTGTCTCGATGATCTTCTCCGGGTCGCTTTCGAAGAACGCAACGGCGTACATCGCCCCGATGAACTGCCCGGCGTACATGCCGTCGCCGTAGTTCATGAGCCGGCCGAACTTCTCGCCCAACTCGACGGCAAACTGAGGCAGGCCCGGAGCGATAAGGCCCGAGTAATCCGCCTCGATCTGGTAGTCAATGTCGTTCGGGCACTTGTTGAATTTCGGGTGGCCCGAATCAGGCGGAGCGATGCCGGCGCGGAGGTTCTTGCGTCCGGCGTTGTTTGCGCACCATAACGGGTAGCCGCTGTTGGCGAAGTCCAGGCCCGCCTGCCGGATCGAGGCGTTCAGGCCGTATTGCTCGAGCGTGCGCAGGAAGGTCATCTCCACATACAGGTCGTCCTGGTTGAAAGCGTCGTTGATCAGCGCCGGCTTCCAGGCCGGGACCTTATCCGCGGGAATGATCTGATCCTTGAACTTGAACTCGGTCGGGGCGCCCCATGTGACGCCGGCCATCTGGCCCAGCCAGCCGGCTTTCATTTTGTCGCGGTACTCCGCCAGCGAGAGGCGGCGGAACTCAGTGGTCGGGTTGGCGGCCGCCGTCGAGCGGCAGGTGGAGGTCTGGATGAGGACCAATCCGACCAGAAGTGGCAAGAGCTGTTTCATGCGCAAACAGTGCAGCAAGCGAGGGGTGCTGTAAACGCAAAAGGCCGGGCCGCCGCGCGGAACCTGAGGTCTGCGGTCCTCGATAGGCAGTGCATCGGTTCGTTACACTTCTGACAGCGCGGTCAACGCCGGGCGGGCGCCCGCTGCCCGAAGCAGGGCGTCGTTCGCGGCGGATTTGTAAAGCCCGCCCAAGGTTGGCATGTTGAAGCATGCCTCGATGAACACGTCTGCACTGGAGCCGGAGAGCATGGCCATTAAACCGATATGCACTATCTCGGTGGCTTGTTCGCCCATGATGTGGACCCCCAGCAGCTTCATGTCCGCCCGGCGAAAGAGCAATTTAAGGAAGCCGTCCGGGTCGCCGATGATCCGCCCGCGCGCATTGCTTTGGTACTCCGCGCGCCCGACTACATAATCCACACCCTGCCTTTTCAGCGATTCCTCCGTCTCGCCCACCATGCCGACCTCCGGGATGGTGTAGATTCCGTTAGGCAGAAGCGGCGTGGGGTCCGCCACGGCCGCAAGACCCAGGGCGTGGCGCGCCGCGCGGCGTCCCTGTTCCATGCTGGTGGAGGCGAGGGCGGGAAATCCGATCACGTCCCCTGCGGCATAGATGTGCGGCACGTTGGTGCGGAAATGCTGGTCAACGGGGATGATGCCCCGTTCGCCCGCCGTAACACCGGCCGCGGACAGATTCAGCTCTCCTGTGTTGCTCTTTCTGCCGGCCGCCACGAGCACAGCATCCACATTCAGCGAGACCTTGGACTCCAACTCGAGCCTGATCCCGGCGGAGCCCCGGGCCCGGCAATCCATGACCCTTTCCTTCCACCGAAAAGCGACACCCTGCCGCTCCATAGCCGCCGCGAGCGCGCGGGACACCTCGCCGTCCAGGAACGGCAAGAGCTTGTCGCGGCCGTCAATCAGGTCCACCCGCGCCCCGAGAGCAGCGAAGGTGCAGGCGTACTCGCTGCCGATCACGCCTGCCCCCACGACTGCCAGCCGCGCCGGCAAACGGTCCAGATGCAGGATCGTGTCCGAGTCATAAACCTCCGTATTGCGGAAAGGGAAGGGCTCCGGCCGCAGCGGAGAAGAGCCGGTCGCGATAAGAATGGCCTCGCCCGAAAGCAGCGCTTCCACGCTGGGCGCAGGTGGTTTGTCCCTGAGCGCCTTCAGCCGGCTGGATCGCACGTGGACCGTGTGGGGGTCCACAAACGAGCCCGAGCCGCAATAGAGGTCGGCGTGGTCGGTTTGGAGTTGGCGGGAAATCATGGCGTTGAAGCCCGCCTTCACATGTTGTTCGTGGCGGAGAAAGTCACTCACCGTGACCTCCTTTCGCAGGCTGAGGTCGAGGCCGAGGAGCCGGCGCGCCTTGATGCCGGAGACTGCGAGGGCGGTTTCGCGCAAGGTCTTGCTCGGGACCGTGCCGGTATTGATCCCTGCCCCGCCCAGTTCGTGGTGGTTGTCCACCAAGGCGACCTTCCGATGCGCCCCCGCCGTGGCAGCGGCTGCAATGATTCCCGCGGGGCCGCCGCCGATTATCACCAGGTCATATTTCTTCGCTTCCACAGACATTCGAACAACCGGTTTTCCGGCTCAGTTCACCGTCCGTTCCGTGCGGCCACCCCGGCAGTAGGTTCATGGCTTCAACTCGAGGTCGGCCGGCTTGACTCCCCGCTTGAACTTGCCAAATCCGAACCATTGGGGCCGGTATTCACCGACGTATTCCACGTCCGCTTTGGCCGGAATCTTCTCCTCGAGGCCCGTCACCCAATAACACGCATTGATCAGCAGCCGGCGCAAGCCCTCGTTTTCCAGGTCCACCGCCGCGCCCATGGTCGTGGTGCAGATCTTCGAGGTCTTGCCCTGCTCGCCGGTGTAGTCGCGCAGCCATACCAGGGGCATCATGGGCTGGTTCTTCGCCCCTTCGACGGGCGGATCTGTCGGGTTCATACCCGATAACACCTGCCCCCGGACCAGCACCTTGGCGTCGGCGGGCAGGTGGGTGACGGTATAGACATCGGTCGGCCCCCAGATCTGCGCCACCCCGCGCAGAATCGGATGGTCTTTGAACTGCTGGTTGATCACCCCGCGCGTGCTCTCCTTGCCGTGGCTGCCATGATGGTTCACCCACGTTTCGCCGAGCACCTGCTGGCCAAACCCGCCGGGCCAATCCTTGCTGTGCCAGTCGTAGCGGGCATACGGACTCTGCTTGTTCTGGTCGTACTTGAACGCGTGCGTGCTGGTGCGCAACGCGATGATTGGCTTGCCGGCATCGAGGTAATCCACGAAATGCCTCATCTGCGAGTCCGGCAGCTCGCGGAAGCGCAGGCCTAGCACGCACGCATCGGCCGCATCGAGCGCCTCCATGCCGGGGATGTTCGTGAGGACCACCGGATCAATGGTGCCGTCCGCCGGATTGATCGCGAACAGCACGGTGCACTTGAAACCGTGCCGCACCGCGAGGATCTTCGCCAGCATGGGCAGCGCTTCCTCCGACCGATACTCCTCGTCCCCGCTGAGGAAGACGATGTGTTTGCCCTTCCCGGGTCCTTGCTTGCCCTCATAAACAACCCCGTCGCCTGCCTGGGCCCAGCCGGCGAGAGCGATCTGCATTGAGAGAGTGAATACGAAGAAGTGCCTGTTAGCTTTCATAGTTCCTGAACGTCGGATTCGGATTGATAGCCTCTCCTGCTATCGGTGACAACAGCAAACGTGAGTTGTGTTCACAGTTGAACTCGCCCTGCCTCGGCGGCTATCTTCCAGGGCAGACATTATGAACTCCGACAATCCGATCCCTTCTCACGAGCCAAAATCCGCGCGTCGGCACCGCTCCCCGGTTTCCCGCATATCACTGCGTCCGGTGACCCTCGCCCTCGCGGTGGCATGTGCCCTGGCGGTTTCCTGCACCAAAAAGGAAGACAGTGCGCCAGTTTCAACGGGCCCTGAGTCCAAGGGGGCCGGTGCTGCCAGTTCTGCCGCCGTCAGGCCGGAGTTTGCGAAGCTGGCCGGCAAGTGGGAGCGCCCGGACGGAGGCTATGTACTCGAAATCAAGAGCGTGGATGCCAGCGGCACGATGCAGGCCGCCTATTTCAACCCCAACCCCATCAACGTCTCCCGGGCGGCAGCACTTTACAAAGACGGCGCCGCCAAGGTGATCGTCGAACTGCGCGACGTAAATTACCCGGGCTGCACTTACGACCTCCGCTACGACCCGCAGAGCGACCAGTTGTACGGGCAATACTACCAGGCCAGCATGCAGCAGACTTTCGATGTCACGTTTGGGCGGATGAAGTAAGTGACCCTCGGGCGGCGATGGCTGAGATTGTCCTGACCACGCTCAACGCGAAGTTCATCCACGCCGCGTTTGGCCTGCGCTACCTGCTGGCCAACCTCGGCCCGCTGCGCAGCGTCGCGTCGCTCGTCGAATTCGACATCAACCAGCACCCGACCGACATCGCGGAGGCTCTGCTCGCCGGGAACCCGAAGGTCATCGGCCTGGGCGTTTACATCTGGAACGTGTCGCCCGCCACTGCGGTTGTTGCAATCCTCAAACGCGTTCGGCCCGACCTGACCGTCATCCTGGGTGGGCCGGAAGTCAGCTACGAAACCCAGAGCCACCCGATCGTGCAACTGGCGGACTACGTCATCACCGGCGAGGCAGACTTGAAGTTCGCTGAGGTCTGCGGGCAATTGCTGGCAGGGGAACGGCCAGCCGCGCGGATCATCCCCGCCGAGCTGCCCGAGTTCACGCAGCTCGCCCTGCCTTACGATCTGTATGATGACCAGGACATCGCGCACCGGATCCTCTATGTGGAAGCCTCGCGCGGCTGCCCGTTCTCGTGTGAGTTTTGCCTGTCGTCGCTGGACATTCCCGTGCGGCAGGCCCCCCTGCCCTCGTTATTCGGTGCGCTGCAACGCCTGCTCGACCGCGGCGCAAAGCAGCTCAAGTTCGTTGACCGGACCTTTAATCTCAACACCAACATCAGCCGGGCCATCCTGGGGTTCTGCCTCGAACGCTATCAGCCCGGGCGCTTCTTCCACTTCGAGGCGGTGCCGGACCATCTGCCCGGAGCCCTGCGGGAAGTGATTGGCCGCTTCCCGCCCGGCGCGCTCCAGTTCGAGGTCGGAGTCCAGACCTTCAACGAAACGGCCGCCGGCTTGATCCACCGCCGCCAGGATTACCGGCGGCTGGAGGACAATCTTCGCTTCCTGCGGCACGAGACCGGCGTGCATCTTCACGCGGACCTGATTGTCGGCCTGCCGGGCGAGAACCTGGAGAGCTTCGCCGCGGGCTTCGATCGGTTGCTCGGGCTCGGCCCGCACGAAATCCAGGTCGGCATCCTCAAGCGGCTGCGCGGCACACCGATCGTCCGGCACGACGCGGAATGGCAGATGGTCTATAACCCGCATCCACCGTACGAGATCCTCCAGAACAAGCTGATTGACTTCCTCACCATGCAGAGGCTGCGGCGGTTCGCCCGCTACTGGGATCTGATCGGCAACAGCGGCAACTTCATTGGCAGCGCACCGCTCCTCTGGAGCCGCGACGCCTCGCCCTTTCGCGCCTTCATGCGCTGGAGCGAATGGCTGCACGCGCGCGTCGGCCGCACCGACAGCATCGCCCTGGTCCGGCTGATGGAGCTGCTTTTTGACTTCCTGACCGCCGAACTCAAGCTGGATCCGCAGAAGACCGCTGAAGTCATGTGGCAGGACTACCAGCGCGGCGGCCGGCACGACAAACCCATCTTCCTGAGGAACCTCTTGCCTGCGGACCACCAAACGGCCTCAGCCTGGAGAACGCATGCCGGACTTCCCAAGCGGCAAAGCCGGCACTTGCGCCAAGGTCGCAGCGGCGCGGCGCCACCCCAGCCAACCTCCCCTCCTGGGCGAAGCCGTTGAGCACGCCCCGCTGGAGCGATGCGATGCGAGACAACCCCTGCATGAACTCTTCAATCATTCGGCGGATGTAATCTTGCCGGATCATGCCATGCTCATCGCAAGTCTGCCTTCAACAGTCCGGTCTTCTGATACTCGGCTAGCCTGGAGCGAGGCACGATCTTGACTACTCCCGGCCGCTCGTGAATCACCAACAGAGTGTCCTGAAAATTGCGCTTCTTTGCGTGGTCAAAGCAAACGACCGCGTCGCTCGCCTCGATCGCATGTTCAAAGGCTGCCACCCACTGCGCGCCATTCAGGCTATTAGTGGTGCCAAACTCAACCGCGCCGGCAATCTCCACCGCGATGAAATATTGCGTCCCGGCTACCTCCATGCACTGGTTGAGCAATGCATGAATCGAGCAGAGCCGAACCGGGCTGGCGGGAAAGGTGAATGCGGCTGGATTGCGCTTTGCGTGACGCCGCTGGTACTGCGTCCACGTCCAGAGTAACCGCTGAGGCAGCGGCAGCTTCCGCGGCATTTCCATCTTCGAATAGGTCGTGGCGTAAAAGCGTGATTTGCCGTCCGCGCGGCTCAAGTCGTAGGGGTTGGTCTCAGGGCTGGAAGGCCAGAACAGCCACCCGTAGAAAGCCGCGATGCCCAGGACGATGGCGAGAAACCATGGCCGGAGCGCAGGTCGCTTCTTCGCCGACCCGCTTTTCGCGGCTGGCAACGGTGCTTCCGTACTCATGACACGCAACACTATTTCCCTGGCGCGGTGTCGTGCAACAAAGTTTCTCCACAACCGCGATGACCAAGGAAAGCGGCGTCCCCCTGCGGTTGCCGCCGCAGTCCGTATCGCTGCCCCCCGGGGCATGCTGACAGTGGTGAACCTGCTTAATGTAGTGTATCAGTCTTGTGTCACACATGAACAAGAGCCTGCTTCTCTATCCGCTGGTCCTGGCCGTCTTCGGGCTCGGCCTCTATCTGGCTCTGGAGCAAGGACGCAAACTACAGGCGCCACCGGCGGCGGCTTCACCGGCTCAAACGGCGGCGGCAGCATCGGCGACGCCCGGTTTGGAGCCTGCGGCGTCGCTGGTGGCCTACCTGCCTCAGCATTATCAGGACCCGCTCACCCGGCTGCTCGGGCAACTGATCTTGATCGTGGTGGTGACGCGGCTGTGCGGCGCCCTGGCGCGGAAAGCCGCCCAGCCACGGGGTGCGACAAGCCAGCAGGGCGTTGAGGATCTTCCAGTGATGCCGCGGCAGCCGATGGACCCGGGCGTAGGCAGGCCGGCCGGCGCGCACGACGTCGGCCAGCCGCAGTGCGGCAGGTGCGGCGGCCCGCGGGGTCGCGACGGCTGGACAAGCGCGCGGCACGAGCGGACTAGCGACCGGGCAATTGATCGAAGGGACTGGTCAGGCCGGTCCGCAGGCGGGGCTCATTCTGCGGGTAAGGGCTCGGGGCCGGGCGGGGAGCCGGCTTGGGTGGCTGCCCCTCCACGGGCTGGTCCAGCGGGCTTTTGATTTTGGCCAGGTGCTCCCGGCTCACGTGCAGGTACTTGCTGGTGGTCGAAAGGCTGGTGTGGCCCAGCAGGCGCTTGAGCACGAAGAGCGGCAGCCCCGCTTCCATCCAGTGGGTCGCAAAACTGTGCCGCAGACAATGGATGCCGCCCTTGTCGGGCAGGCGGGCGCGGGCCACCGCCTGGTAGAAGATCTTCTGGCCCGTGCCGTCGGGCATCGGCTGCTGCGGATCCCGCGTGCTGGCAAAGAGCCATCCGCCGATGGGACGATAGCGGCGCCAGTAGGCTTCCAACTCCCGCAGCAGCCGCTCCGGCAGCACGGTATAGCGGTCCTTCCGACCTTTGCCTTGCTCCACGCGGATCTGGCCGGCGCTCCGGTCCAGGTGCTCGGGCCGCAAATGGCAGGCTTCGTTGAGCCGCAGCCCGGCCCCATACACCGTCATGAGAAAGGCCCGATGCTTGAGGTTGGGGCACCCGACCTCGAACAACCGGGTGATCTCGGCCCGCGTGTAGGCCTTGGGCCGGCGCTTGGCGGGCCGGGGTCGCGGCAGGTTGCGCTCCAGGTGCGTGAAGGGCCGGTGCAGCACCCGCTGGTAGAAGAAGCGCATGCCACTGACGGCCACATTGAGCGTGCTGGCCGCCTTGGGGTGTCCCGGTGCAGATGCAGCAGATAGGCGCGCAGTTCCTCGTCGCTCAGTTGGTCCGGGGACCGACCATATTGCTGCGCCAGGCATGCCACCGCATGCACATAGGCTTCCTGGGTCTTAGGAGAGTAACCGCGCAGGGCAATCTCCTCGATGAGTCGCTGTCGTAGAGGTGTCATAGTGCGCCGACACTACGACCGCCGACCAAAGCCAGAAAGCAGAACGAATGGAAACGAACGGACGAAGGCCCTACCCGAAGCGGTTTAGTTCAACGACCCGGCTCACCGACCGGGCGCGACAAGAAAGGACCGAAATATGCAAACGGCCTCACAAACAGAAAGGACTCCGCCCGGTTCGGTGCAGCCGGCTGGTTCGGCGAGGTCTATAGTCATAGGCTCCAGTCTCTTTACCAGTGGCCGTTAGGGCTGGCGAGCAGTTCGTCAAGGTTCGTGAAATGCAGCGGCTTCCGGAGAATATACTTGGGGTCGTATACCCGCAGGCTAAGGAGGGTTCTATCCGGAGCGAACAGCTCAACTGCCGCAGCCGAAGGTCCATTCGTCGTTTGTCGCGAAGCCCAGTTAACCAGGTAAATGGGCGTGAAGATCGCGTTTGTAAAGGGTCTGTCCCAGCCCAACCGCTTCCAGTTAGGGGCAGGCGCAGGCGCAACATGCATCACGCAGTCCCGGTTCAATCCAGCAACATCCATCGACACTGCGGCCAACCATTGCGTTGCCATGTTGTAGGCGGCATTTGTGTACAGGCGGCTCCTTGGCCACCGGTAACTCCTTGAGTAATTCACACAGGCTTCCGACAAACAAGCAACCGCCAAGCTGCTGAATCTCCAGCTTTTGCCCACTCTATATTCGTAGTGCCGGCTCATGACAGCTCCAACGTGGCCGCTTTCGACGTACGCCCAGCCAAACGGGAGGGTGGTGAACGTGACGATATTTTCTGTAAGCGGGGCTTCCTCCTTCCACAGGCCCAATTCTGTTGCGACTTGGTTGGCTTCCTGAAGGAGCAGCCTGCGGGCCTCTCTTGTGTACGCTGGCGTGGTTAGAGACATGACGGCGTCCGGACCTCTTTTCTCGGCTTCCCAGGGGTCAGGAAAGCCCTGCGGGAGGCGCACCTGTTGACCCCCTGCCGAGCAAAGAGAGGCCAAGAGCGGTATCAACACCACGGGCTTCATACGTGCGCCGAACGGCAAGGTCAGCCACCGGAGCCAGCCGCCGGTGGCGTTCGATTTGTGTCTAAGCCCACCGGCTGACTCCGGTTGGCTGCACCGTCTTGTTGGCTGAATCTCATGGGCTCTTCTCCGACATCTTCTGAAGCAGTGCCATCTTCACGCGCTCAGTATCCACAGCAAAATGCCGAAAGAGGCTCATTGCCGGCCCGTCTGCTCTATCGAGCAGACCGAGCACAAAATGCTCCGGCTCGATCTCCGAATGTCCCAATGTCTCCGCGTGCTGAGAAGAGAGCCGGAGGGCGTTGCGCATAGACGGGCCGTAGCCGTTCACTGCGACCTCCGCGGTGGAACCTACTGCTGTGATCCGAATGCGGACGGCCTCTGCCGTCAACCCAGCATTCGACAGCACCGCAGCTCCGCTACCTTCCCCATACACCAGTAGGCCCAGCAGCAGGTGGTCACTGCCGACATGCTCGCACCCCATGCTCCTGGATTCTTCACTCGCCAGCGCCAAAACGCGCTGAGCTCTCTTGGAGAACTGCTTGCCCGTGGCTTTCGGGGTGAACTCCGAACCAGAGAACTCTGCGCTAATCAACTCTCCGGTCATTGCATTCAGCTGGAATTTAGCCGTTGCGGCGGAGTTCTTACTCCTGAATGACACCAGTGCGGTTTCGCGGACCTTGGGCTGGTGCAGTCGCTCAACGCGGATGCCCGCCGCCCTGGCATGCTCCTCTGCCTTCGCAATCAGTTCTTCCCAGGTCATTCTAATCAGATGCCGCTGTGAGGCTGGGGATGGCTTCCAGCCAACGTTGCGGATGAGCCATGAGGGGGAGCGCGCCACGGACGCCCGAATTCAACACTAACCTGACCGCGCTCCCCCTCATTGGCTCAATCCGTTGGTTCGGATTCCGGCGTGCTCAAAATCGCGCACCTTCTGCTTAAACTCCTGTTCATTGATGACCCGGACTCGGCTAGGAGGATACTTCTCGGGACCGCTGTCTAGGTAGATTGCCCCCGTGTTCGTGCTTTCGAGCGAGTGGTCAATGAAGATCCAAAACTCTCTTCTCTTGGCGTCGCAGATGCGAACCAACAATGACCCGCCATCGTGAATCTGCCCGACAGACTTACATATGACCGGAGGGGTGATTCTGGTGTTGCCTTGAACAAAGTCAGGGGCCGCTCGCACGCAGCCTGAGAACGCTGCCACACAAACCAGCATGGACACGCCCTTCATATGCAATCCGAACGCCCGCGCTCACTCGCGCCGCGCCTCTGACGTCCGATATGGGAACTGAACGCGACCGCGGCGTCGAGTGCAGCGCGATAGTTAGGTGCTTGCATATTTTCTGCGGCTGCTGCCATGGACCAGCCAAGCCCCAAGGCCAATCACCGCCACAAACATCACGAGCACGGCCATGGTCCAAATGAGCGGTGGAGGTTTGCCGAAGGGATCAAGGTCATCTGCCATCTGGGTGCCGCTTGGGTCAGCAAGCGCAACAAGCGACAGCATGGCCCCGAATGCGCCGAAGAGAATTACGACGGCTCCTGGGATGGCTTTCACAGCTCTCATGGCGCTCTCACCTAACGATCAGGATGAGCCATGACGAGGAGCGCGCCAATGGTGCCCGGTTGGAATGAGAGCGTGACCGCGCTCCTCGTCATTGGCTCGATCCGCTGGTTCGGCTGTCTTTTCTGGGTCATGGTCCAGACGTGCTGATAGAATAGGTCAACGATGGCGCCTCGGATGCGAGAATGCTGCGAATCAGCCTCTCGGCCTCGGCTGGCGCGTTTGTCTGAACGAAGAGGCTGCACTCGCCATCACCAAACTCCTCCCCCTCAACCTCGCCCAAACGCTCTCCGCCGAGCTTATGCTCAAGGCGATGTTTCAGGGCTAAAATGCTGTCACGCTCTGGCTGAGTGCCGAAATCAGCATTCGAAAGCTTCAGCGTAATGGTAATCTCTGACGAGTACATCTGCCCCTTGGCTCCCCCGCCTCGAGTCCAGTTCCAACCGACCCAGACCATGGCGAGTGGGACCACCAGACGTGGTATATCAACAAGCCGCCAGTGAAAGTGATGGTTGGGAACGAAGAGGCAGTAGAGACACCAGATGAGAATTGCCGTCCCCATGAGGAGCGCGAGCAAACCGAATGTGAACTTGGCTACGCGTATCATACTGCCGAACGTTGCGGATGAGCCGCCGGACTTCCACAGTATCCGATCTCTCGGAGACCGTGCTGTCCGGTCGGCTCCATCCGCCTGGTTCGCCGGGGACCGGCGCGTCCGCTTGCGAACCGTAGTGATTCAGACCGTCGGGGGCGCCGCCCGGCCGGTCCGTTGCCCGGCGTCCCGGGCAGGGTGGGGCGACGGAGCGTCGCCCAAGTGCGGAGAGCGGCGAGGCTCATCCGCAACGTTCGCCGGCGCCATTTCATTTTCTTATACTGCGCCGGCGAACAGTATGTTTGGCCCGAAGTCTCCCGCAGGATGGGCAGCTCCTTTGGGGCCGGCAATCTCATGCGGCAACGGTGAAGCAGTTGGGATGTGTTGTCAACACCGGAGTTTTGGCCAGATTGCCCAGCGGCCAAAGCCCTCGGTGCGGGTTGAAGACTGAGAGTCAAGGCTCAGAGACCACCGCGACCAAGCTCACCTCGCCCTGTAATTGGGCTTCCACTTGAGGTTTGCACGCTTGGGCCGCAAGCGGTGATGCTCAGGTCATGCCACCTCCGCTTCCTCCCGCCTCAAAGCGTCCCGCCCTGTCGGCAGCCCACGGCGGGGAGCCAGATACGAGCCAGTGCCTAGAGACCTACAAGACAGTACATGGCTTAATAGGAATTGTATCAAGCCATGTACTGTCTATGGCGTGTCTATGGCGGGGCTGGGGCGTGTCTTGGCACGCCGGGGGCATTCCTTCTCTATGGCAACCCTTTGCAAATCCGCTACTTGGAGAAGTGTCATCTGGAAGACAGTCACTAGCCACGTACGAGGCTCGCGCAGGATCAGGTCACAAATAGGGTTCATCCGGGAAGTCTGTTGCCGGCATCGCAGGTTGCGGCACGCTGACGAGCCGCCAGCGAAGCTCGGTACTTGGTGCGGCCATGTAAGTTGCGTATAAAACGATAGTTACAGTTCTATAACTACTCCCTGCCCCTGCAGAGAGGGCCGTGCCAGGCGACGGTGTGGGCAGGGTGATACCCCGGTGTGGTTCCCATGTTGGCCGGCCCACATGGGATACTCACCGGCGCGCCTCCGTAGTCCCCCCTGGAAAACGTCCTCCACGACCGCGGGAAAGGCCAAAGCCTGACTTGAGCGCCCAATCCGGCAGGGCGCTGAGTCCGGATAGCGCCGCGCGTAGGCCTTGATCCACAACGGACCAAGGACGGCCCGCCCCAGCCCTTGGCGAATCGAGCCGCTCTGGTACGGTTGCTGCCAGCCTGGCCAACCGCGATCCCCGAAGCTCGTTGTTTTGACCCTTCGTCGCACAATGACGTGTCAGGCACACACTTCTCGGATGAACCACAAATAGCGCCGAAGGTTACGGCCCCTGGGCGGGGTTTGGTGTGCCAGAATGGCGCGCCTGGATGGGCTTCGGCGGTTTGCTTGGCGGGCCTCAGGCCTGCGCTTCACTCACATCCTGTGCCGTGCGCGGCACGCTGGCGTTGCGGGCACGACCCCTGGCCCAGTTCCGCTGGGCGGCAACCTTCTCGGCCATGGTCTTGGCCAGCGGCACGGTTTGGCTGAGTGCCTCGAGCACGTGGGCGGTGGCCAATTCCTGCCGGGCGTAGAAGGCGTCGTAAAGCGCGCTGATGATGGCTTCTTCAATTTCGGCGCCGCTGAAATCCGGGCTCGCCGCGACCAGCGTGGGGAAGTCGAAGTCCTCCGGGCGCCGATTGCGCTTGGCCAGGTGGATGCGAAAGATGTCCGCCCGCTCCTCCTCTGAGGGCAAATCCACATAGAAGATCTCGTCGAGGCGCCCCTTGCGCAGCAGTTCCGGCGGGAGTTGGGAGACATCGTTGGCGGTGGCGACGACGAACACCGGGGCGCTCTTTTCCGACAGCCAGGTGAGGAAGGTGCCGAAGACACGGGCGGTGGTGCCGCCGTCCGTGACGCCGGAGCTCTGCGAGCCGACAAAGGCCTTGTCAATCTCATCCACCCAGAGGACGGCGGGCGCGATGGATTCGGCCACGCCGATGGCGCGGCGGACGTTCTCTTCGGACGAGCCGACCAGGCTGCCGAACATGCGGCCCATGTCAAAGCGCAGCAGCGGCAGTTGCCACAGCCGGGAGACGGCCTTGGCGCACAGACTCTTGCCGCAGCCTTGCACCCCGAGCAGCAGGATGCCTTTGGGCGCGGGCAGGCCGAACGCGTGAGCCTCCGCGGTGAACGCCACGACACGTTTGTTCAGCCAGTCCTTCAGCACGGCCAGGCCGCCGACGCTGGTGAAGTCCTCGTCCGCGGCGTAGTACTCGAGCAGCCCGCTCTTGCGAATAATCTGCTGCTTCTCGGCAAAGACCTCGTTCACGTAGTCGGCGCTCAGACGCTGGTTCTTGACAATGATCTTGGCGAACACGTTTTCCGCCTCCCCCAGCGTCAGGCCCAGCGCGGCTTGCAGCAGCCGCTCCCGCCCCTCTTCATCCAGTTCGATCAGCACCTTGTTCTTCTGCCGCACTTCCTCGACGATCTTGTCCAGCTTCACCCCCAGGTCTTCCTTGGAGGGCGGGAGGAAGTTGATGACGGTGACTTCCTTGTCGAGCTCCGCCGGGATTTCCATCACCGGCGAAATCAACACGATGGTCTTGTAGCTGTTCTTGAGATGGAGCGCGATGTCCTTGAGCCGGCGGATGACGGCAAAATTATTGCGGGTGAGGAAGGGGTGAAAGTCCTTAAACAGGAAGATGGCGGGCTCGACCTGGTCAATGACCATGTCCAGGGCGGCCAGGGGGTCTTTTGTGGTCGGGTTGCGGCTTTTCTGGGATTGAATGGAGGCCCCGGCAGCGACAATGCCGGAGCTGTAGGTCCACTCGAAGACTTTCTTCTGCCGCTTGGCGGCAATCTCCACGAGGATGTTCTGCACGCGCATTTCCTCACTGGTAATGATGTAGAGGATTGGATAGCGGGCGCGGATGAGGGTCTCGATCTCAGTCTGGAAGTTCAAGGGATGAAGGGGGTGAATGGGTTGAATCAGTTACATGGGTTACATGGTTGAATCAGTTGCATGGGTTGCATGGTTGAATCAGTTACATGGGTTGCATAGGTTGCATGGGTTGCTTGGGTAAAGAGAGTAGGCTTGGCGTTTAAGGGGCCGGGGTTCCGGTTGGGCAATCTGCGCCGGCGCCTGGCGGCTGCTTGCGGCTGCGCGAGGCACGCGCCCGGATAGTCTCGTCCTTTGGATTGAGTTTGTGCAATACGGTAGCCATGCCGGGCGTGAGATTATGGGCCAAAACCGTTCCGTCGGACAGGATTAAGATGTCGGTGGCAAGTGGCCGACGGGTGCGCCCGGTGCGGCGCCGTTGTCTGGGCTGTCCGCGGCGTCCGCGTTTCCCTGGACGGCGGCTTTGGGGGCTCATGGAATCAAATTCAGGCCCAAGGCGTCGGCCAATTGCAGGGCGCGCGCGCTTTCATTGGCAGAGACCGTCCGGCGCAATTCGGGGTGGCGGTCAGCATGCCAGGCCGGCCAGAAGGCCGGGCGGAGACTGACCTTTACGCCGGGCAATTCCGCCGCCAGCCACTCGGCGATGGGGCGCCAGCAGCATTCCAGATGGCCCGGCATGAGCAAATGGCGCACGATGAGTTCAGCGTGCCGGCTGGCCCAGAGCAGGTTCTCTCGCACAATCGGGCCGTAGTTCGGAACTCGCGCCAGGCGCTCCGAGCAGGTGTCATTGCCAAACTTGTAGTCGGCCAGCCAGACGTCGAAAAGGCCATCGAGCCATTCCCGCGCCTGGGCCGACCCGTGAGCGTTGGTCTTCCAAACCAACTTTGCCGCGGCAGGCATCGCGGCGACGATTTCCAGTGCGGCTGGCAGGTGAACAGTCGGTTCGCCGCCAAGGAGCATTACGGTGCGCGCACCGTCGGCCAATGCCGCGCGGGCGCGCCGGCCCAGGACCTCGGGCCGCAGCAGGTCGCCGGAACGCGGGTTCCAACTGTTTGCGCCGGTGAGGCAAAAGTCGCAGCGCAAATCGCAGCCGCTCAGCGCGATGGCGAACGTGGGGACCAGTTCCAGCTCATCGCCTACTTCGACTTGGGCCGAGAAGACTCTCGCGGTGTGGTCCGCCCGGCAATGGCCCAATTCGCCGGCCAGCCGGTTCACGCCACAATGGTGCGCACACAAATGGCACGCCGCCAGCGCCGCTCGCGCGGCGACCGCTCGCTCCTGCGCTTTGGCACGGCGCGAGGGCGACCTGGTCTCCCGGGGGCCACTCTCGACGGAGATGCTGTGGGCGGGCTCGAATTCCGTCACGGGTGAGATATGGGGTGCCATACGGAGTTAGAGCCTCCTTACGTCGGCTGCTACGGGGAGGGGTCGCGAGGCAAAGGGCAGATCACAGTTCGAGCCGGGCGATACGCTCCGAATCCGCGACCTGGCTGCGCCGGTTCAGGGCGTGCTTGCCCCGCAGGAAGAGATAGAGCCAGCCAGCCGCGCCACCACTCATCATGGCGAGCGTTACAAGCCAGCCGAAGGAATACAGGCAAATCAGGAACTCGATCACCCCTACCAGGATTGCCGCCTGGCGAACGGAGACCTCGCCGACACCCAGAAGGATGAGGCGTTCACGGCCATAAAGGCGATACCAGGCCGCCAGCAGCGCGAAAATCATGGCAGCGTTTCCCACAATGCCGCTTCGCATCGGCGGATTGACTGCCACGACCACCAAGGCCCCAACGAGCGTCGCCAGCAGACAATAGCCGCACAACTCGCCGCTGGACCAGTTCCGTCCGATCACGGCGACGAGCGTCGCCAGCCAGAACAGGCTGATGACCCAATCCAGGAAGCCATTTGGCAGAAAGGCGTAGGTCACGAGCGACCAGACTTCGCCTTTCCGGACCAGAGGCGGCCACAGGGCCAGCCAGTCATACAGATCGAAAGTATGCGTAAACTGCCCGATCAGGGCCAGCGGGAGCCCCAGCGCATACAAGAGCATCAGCACGCGCGCTCCGAAGGGCAGGGACCAAAAGAACTTCTGGAACACAGTCTTCATAGCTTTATTGGTTGGAGCCGCCCAGCAGCCGGCGCCACCAGGATCGCCGGGGTGGAGGGTGCTGGCCAATGGATTCCTGCAGCCGGTGGGCAACGGTCGGCGGCACCGGGGTGTGCAGGGCATCGTGCCGCAACATCTCCTCCGGCGTCGCAAACTCAAGAGCGGAGGCTTGCTGAGTCTGCTGAGTGGCAGATTGCTGTTGCGCTTGTTCCTGTTCCTGCGAATTGAGTTTGGTCTGGTGATTCATGATTCCACCTCAAGCGGTTTGTTGGAATAGATAGGTGAAGGCCTTGCGGGCGCGATGCAGCTTGCCGCGCACCGCATCGGACGACTGGTCCGTAAGAACCCCAACCTGCTCGTAGCTCAGTTGCTCATCCGCGACCAGCAGCAGGAGCAGCCGATACTGCGGGTGCAAGCCGTCGAGCGCCTTCTGAATCCGCTGGCCCAGTTCCTTGGTCTCCAGAACCCGCAAGGGCGAATCGGCCTTGGAGGCAGCCGTCTCCCAAACCGCATCATCCGCATTGGTAAGCATGTGCCGGTCGTTCCAAGCCTGCTGCAGGTTGCGGCAGTGGTTGATCGCGATGCGATACAACCATGTGCGCCAGGAAGCCTCCCCGCGGAACAGATCCCTCTTGCGAAAGGCCTTGAGGAACACGTCGTGGGTGGCGTCCTCGGCCTTCTGCGGGTCACTGAGCATCCGCAGCGCCAGGTAATAGATCGCGCGGCTGTGCTCGGCGTAAAGGTCGGCGAATTCGGACTCCCCTAAAGCGTCCAGCGGGGCATCCGAACGGTGGCTGGAAGGCGGCATGGCGGTTCCCTTGCCCTTGCGTCCCTGCGCAACGGCTTTCGGCGCGCTGGATCTCCTGCGTTCTGCAGCCGACTCGCTCACGATTGTTGTCACCGCTGATTAGACAACGCCGTCCCACGAATGTCACGCGGCCAAATGGCTGGCGCGGAGTTCGTGACGCCTGCTCTGGCCGGAGGGCAGAGCCTGCTGCTTACACGCATCTTCTCCCACTGGATCGGCCCAGTTCCGTTAGGAACGACATGTCTATAGCAACCGACCGCCCCCATATCGTGGGTCAAGCTGCGTAGGGAGCAAGCGGCAGTTCATGCCGCTCCGATGGAGCTTGGCCCGGCGGGTGAGGGCACGCGTTACTATAGACTTGCCGCTCCTAACGGAGCTGTCGGAATCGCCACCAAGGCGCAGTGCAGGAGATGCGTGTAAGGTGCAGGGCAGCGCTCGTCCCTCCGCGCGCACCGCGACGGTCGAACCCCACCCTACCCACCCTCTTGGACGGCCGGGTGGTCTGTAACTGGAATCGGGCTACGGGTGGCGCTCCGCCACCGCGCTTGGACCTTGCTCCGGAGATCATCCAGGAGCGAATAGGCCACCGGCGTAACCACCAATGTCAAAAGCAGACACAACGCCTGCCCGCCGATGACCACAACGGCCACCGCCCGGCGCTCTTCGGCTCCCGGCCCGGTGCCCAGCGCCAGGGGCAACATCCCGGCGATTAACGTCATCGTGGTCATCAGGATCGGGCGAAGGCGCTCCCGGTTTCCTTGCAGGATCGCAGCGCCGCGTTCCAGCCCGGCGTCGCGAAGCTTGTTCATGTGATCTATCTGGAGAATGGCGTTCTTCTTGACCACGCCGAAGAGCACCAGCAAACCCAACGCGGAGTAGAGGTTAATCGTCTGGTTGGCGGCCAGCAGCGAAACGAACGCGAAGGGCACCGAGAGCGGCAGCGAGAGCAGAATGGTGAAAGGGTGAACCAGGCTCTCGAACTGGGAGGCCAGGATGATGTACATCAGCACGACCGACAGCGCGAAGGCGAACAGGAATTCGCGGAACGTGGTTTCCATTTCGCGGGCCCGGCCGGAGATGCGCGTCGAGTAGCCGGTCGGCAGACCCATCTTAGCCACCTCCGCGCGCAACGCCGCGATGCGGTCCGCCTGCGCGTAGCCGGGCGCGACCGCCGCGCGCAGGCTCACCTGCCGCTGGCGGTCCAACCGGTCAATCCGCGAGGCGGTTTGCGTGGGCACGAGTTTCACCACGTTATCCAGGCGAACCAAACCGCCGTTCTGCCGCGGCACGTACAGCCGGCGGATCGGGTCCGCTTCGTTGCGATCACCCTCCTTGAGCCGGACCTGCACGTCGTAATCCTCATTCATCGAGTCGTCGCGAAAGCGGGTCACGCGCTGGTCACCGCCCACCATGACGCGCAGGGCATCGGCAATGTCCGTCGTACTGACACCCAGGTTGGCCGCGCGGTCGCGGTCAATCTCCACGCGCAGTTCGGGCTTGTCGAGCTTGAGCGTGGTGTCGGCATCGAGCAAGCCCAGGGCGGTTGCGTTGGTGCGCAGCCGTTCGGCATAGACATTCAGCAGGTCGAGGTCGGGCCCGAGCAGCGCGAAATCTATGTCAAAGTTGGCGCCGCCGCCAATGAAGGTCTGCGGGTTGCGGACCGCGATGCGGATGTCCGGCAGGCCGCGCAAGCGGCGGCGAATTTCCTGCTGGATGTCGCTTTGAGAGAAGTTGCCGCGAAATGCCTTCCAGGGGGGCCATTGCAGCAGGCGGCTCCAGCGGAAAGTGCGTTCCGCGTGGGGCACAAGCTGGACGAAGAAGTTGGCGCCATTTACGCCACCCAGGAAACCGCTCCCGGCCGTAGCCAACACCAGGCGCACGCCGGGAATCCCGCGCAGCTCCTGTTCAATCTGCAAGGCCACACCGTTCATCGCCGCGAGGCTGGTCCCTTCGGGCGCGGTGACCCGCACGTCGAATTCGCCCTCATCCACGTTGCTGGGCAGATACTCCTGCCGTACCACCTTGTAGAGCGGCACGGAGGAAGCAATCACCAGCACGGCCAGCCCGGCCACCACCAGCCGGTGGGCCAGGGCCCAGCGCAGGACCTTCAGGTAACTGCCATCAATCCGGCGATAGAAACCGCTGCGTGAACGCGGCTCGGGTCCGGGCGATTTGCGGTCGTGCCCGTTGCCGACGTGCAACAGGCGGGCGCTCATCATCGGCGTCAGGGTGAAGGAAACCAGCAGGCTCACCAGCACCGCGACCGCCGCCGTGAAGCCGAATTGGTAAAGGAATCGCCCGGAGATGCTGGACATGAAGGAGACCGGGACGAAGATCACCACCAGGCTGAAGGTGGTGGCCATGACGGCCAGGCCAATCTCCGCCGTCGCCGCGCGCGCCGCCTCGAACGGCCTCATCTTCTTCTCCTCGACGAACCGGAAGATGTTCTCCAGCACCACAATGGCATCGTCAATGACGATGCCCACCATCAGCACCAGCGCCAGCATCGTCACGCTGTTCAGCGTGAAATCCAGCGCCTTCATCATGCCGAACGCGGAAATCACCGAGGTTGGGATGGCCACGGCGGCGATGACCATGGCGCGCCAGTTGCGCATGAACAATAGAACCACCAGGCAGGCCAGAATACTCCCCATGACCAGGTGCCGTTGGATTTCGTGCAGCGCCTCGTAGATGTAGCGCGATTGGTCGCGCGTGACCTGCAGCTTCACGTCCGCGGGAAGCTGCGGTTCCACGTCGCGCAGCTTCTGCTTCACCCCTTCGATGACGGCGACGGTGTTGGCGCCGGACTGGCGCAGCACATCGAGCGCCACCGTCGGCTCGCCATTGAGCCGGGAAATGGACCGCTGCTCTTTGGTTCCGTCCTCCGCCCAGCCAACGTCCCGTACGCGAATGGGAGAGCCCTTGCGCGTCGCAATCACCAGGTCGTTGAACGCGCGGGCGTCCGGCAGCCGCCCCATCGTCCGCAAGGTTGACTCCCGCAGGTCGCCCGTGACATTGCCGCCCGGAATGTTCGCGTTCTGGCGCGCCACCGCGTCGCGCACCGCGGTAATCGGCAACCCGTAGGCCGCGAGGCGGTCGGCGTCCACCCACACATTGATCGCCCGCGACAAATCGCCGATCAGGTCCACTTGCCCCACCCCGGCCGAGCGCTCGATCTGCTTCTTGACGATCTTGTCCGCAATCTCGGACAGCTCGCGCTGGGAGCGGTTGCCCGCGAGCGCGATGCTCAAAATGGGCGCCTGGTCCGGCTCCGACTTGGCAATCGTGGGCGGGTCGGCATCCCGGGGCAGATCGCGCACGACCGTCGCCACCCGATCGCGAACGTCCTGCGCCGCCGAGTCAATGTCCCGTTTCAAATCGAAGGTGACCACGGCGAACGCGGAGCCCGAACCGCTGATGGAGCGCAGTTCCTGGACCCCTTCAATGGTGTTGAGCACCTCTTCAATCGGCTGGGCAACCTGCGACTCCATTTCCGCCGGCGAGGCGCCGGACAGGCGCGTGTACACCCGAACGGTCGGCAGGTCCACCGACGGGAAGCGATCCACGTCCAGGTTCAGGTATCCGGCGACCCCGACGACCACCAGGCTCAGCACGATCATCGTGGCGAAAACCGGTCGGCGGATGCAAATCTCAGCCAGCTTTTGCATCGTCAGTTCGCGGAAGATTCCTTCTGCGGGTTCGGCTTCTGCCCGGCCCGCTGACCCGCGGCTTCGGTTGTCACCATGACCCGCTGACCCGTGCGCAGGCTGCCTGGGTTCAACACGACGACTTCCCCGGTCCGCAGGCCGGAGACGATCTCCGCCCAATCCGGCCCGCGGCGGCCGGTGCTGACGACTTTCTCCACTGCCTTGGCTTCCTCGACCACCACGACCTTTTCCAGCCCGGCGAAAGTGACCAGGGCATCGCCGGGCACGGTCAGCGCCGGCTCCGCCTCGGTCACGATAATTTGTGCCCGCGCGAACAGTCCGGGCCGCAGCGACCCTTGCTTGGGCACGTCGGCCTCGACCCGGAGGGTGAGCGTTTGTTCATCGAGCGCCGGACTGAGCCGTGCAATCTGACCGCGGTAAGTGTTGGTATCTCCCTCGACGAACAGATGCACCACCTGGCCGGTGCGCACCAGGATGCACTCCCTTTCGGGCACCTCCAGCCGCAGCCGCAGCGGATCGGTCTTTACCAACTCCACGATTGGCGCGCCCACCGCGACGTATTCGCCGATGGTTGCGGGCCGGGCCTGCACCGCCCCGTCAAAGGGCGCCCGCACGGAAGCATCGGCCAGGCGCTTGCGCGCCAGCTCGAATTCCGCCCGCCGCTGTGCGACGGTTGCCATCCGACCCCGGGCGTCTTCCAACGCCGATTCGTAACGTGTCAACGCCACTGTGTAGGCGGCCTCGACCGTGTCCACTTCCGACTGGGAGGCAATGCCCGAGGCGGACAGGCTCTTGACCCGTTCCCGGTTCTTGGTTGCCTCCTCCAGCACGGCCTTGACCTGCCTCACGGCGGTCACTTGCTCCAGTTGGATCTGGTCATCGTCACCCTCGAGCGGCAGCCCCAGCGCGGTGCGCGCCTGGGCCAGCGCCGCGGCCGACTCTTGCAGGCCGAGATCGTAGTCGCGCGGCTCGATTTGCGCTACCAGATCGCCCTTTTGCAGCACGGTGCCGATGTCAACGTCCAACCGCTCCAGGCGTCCCGCCACCTTGGCGCTGAGCGTGGCCTGCTCCTGTGCCGCCAGTGACCCGGTTGCGCCGATCGCCCGGGGTATCGCTCGCAGTTCCGCGCGCGCGACACTCACCGAACGCTCAGGCGCCGCTGGCTTGTCGGCGGCCCGCGACGAATCGCGTTTGCCGCATGAAACCAGCATCGTTATGCCCAGCCCGGCCACTACCATGAGCCCGCAAGGACCAAATCGCATGGCTGCATACTAGAGACGGCTCGCATCATTGGCGAACCAAAAACAGCCTGTGGAACTGAGCCGGGCGTACCTTGACAACACCACGCTGACGATGAGTTTACCCGCATCGGAGCGGAAGGGCCAATAGGAACCACCCGTATTGGCGTTAACGTATTGATCTGAGTTGATCCCCGGGTTCCGGCCGGGTAAGCTCTTTGAGTCATGTCTGTGAACGCGCATCGTGTTGCCGATCGCGGGTCGCCCGGACGGGGCAGTTACGCCACCGCCTTCACGTTGATCGAGCTGCTGGTCGTCATCGCCATCATCGCCATCCTCGCGGCCATGCTCTTGCCCGCGCTGGCTCGGGCCAAAGCCAAGGCCAATACCATCAAGTGCGCCTCCAACCTGAAGAACTGGATCTACGCGGTGCAGATGTACGAGGGCGACAACAACGATTCGATCCCTTACTTCGCCCTGCGGTTTAACACCCTGACTACCGAGCCGTACATCTTCGAGATTCTCGCGCCGTATGTCGCCAAAAAGAGCACCGCCTACGCCAACTCGACGGTGCAAAAGGATGAACTTCGCAAGTGCGCCGGGGGCAGCTTCTCGGCGCCGCCCGGGTACGGCGGCACGTGGAATCCGACGAACTGGAACTGCTGGATCGGGGTCAATTTCGGCACCTATGCCGCCAAACTTAACGGCATGTTCTTCTACCAGATTGACGGCTCGGGCAGCCACCAGGCGCTCAAGTCCACCCGCATTCGCAAACCCAATGACGCCCTGGCGTTCATGGACACGGACGGTTTCTACGTGTACTCGCCGATGCTGCGACCCTTTGCCTACGACTCCGACGGGGATGGAGTCGGCGACTCCGACGCGAATTATGCGCCCTACAGCCATGGCCGCCCGACGGTGCATAACAAAGGTGCGAATGTCGCGCTGCTGGATGGCCACGTCGAGCGAGTCGCATTCAAGAAGCTCTGGGCGATTACGAACTCACCCGTCGCTGGTTCGCCAGCCCATTCGTTCTGGAATCTCGAGGACTGAGGGGCTTAGGACAGCCGCGCTCCGGTGGCGGTGTCGAGATGCGGCCCCCGGGGCAACGCCTGACCCGCTTGAGCCCTTACGGACCAGACGCCGGCCGGTTTAGTCGGCGGCTGTTGGCGCGACTCCCCAGACGGCGACGCGGAAGAACCTCCTCGGCGTTTCCGGCGTGATCGGGATTTCGCAGTAAGGCGCCCAGGCATTGCTCACGATCGTCCAGGGTCCTGTCAGGTCTTCCGCCGAGAAGAGCGCGCCCTCCGGCCAAATCAGTCCGACGCTCGGCGCCGAGGGTGTGCCCGCCATTCGGTAGGTGAGGTCGGTGACGGAGGACGGCGGCCGCACGGTCAGCGTGGCCGCCGGGCTGAGCACTCCGCCGTAGCTATTGGTGGCCCCCAGGCGATACTGGCCGGCATGGGTGTAATCCACATTCGAAAGGCTGAGGCTGAGGTTCGTCTCGTCCGGCAGCGGCTCTCCGTCCTTCTCCCACTGGTAACCGATGGTCGGGGTGCCAACCGTTGCGGCGGCGAATACCGCCGTGGCGCCGAGTTCCACGGTTTGCGAAAGCGGCACTTGGGTAAAGAGCGGCTGGTTGGTGTTGCCGAGGGCGGCGAGGGCGTGGGTACGAAGCTGAGCGGCGCTGAGCGTGACGCTGTAGATCGCCGCCTCGTCTATCAGCCCGTTGAACCAGCGGTTGGTGCCGCCGTCGGTGCCGACGCGGGTCAGGCCCGCGAATGCCTGCGCGGCATGGCTGACCGACCGCGTTGCGGTGCTCCAGGTCGTGCCGTCGCACAGGCAGATCATCGCCTGGCTGGGACCCACCGCCAGGGCCACGTAGGCCCAGTGACCATCCGGAGGCGTCAGGCCGGAATCCCAGGTGTAGGTGTTAGCGGCGTCATTCCAGTTGTAGCCCAGATGGCTGTAAGGGCCGCGGAAGCCGAGGCCGCAAGCGCTAGCCCCGCCGCCGTCGGCGTTGCGGTGCATGATCAGGCCCGCAAAGTTCTGCTGGCTCCCGTTGCGTTGGATCAGGCACTCGAAAGTGACGGTGTTGGTGTTCAGGTTCAGCGGCGGAATGAGCACCTGGCCGTTGGTGCCAAAGAGTTGCAGCACGCGGTTGGTCGTCTCCAGGCCCGGCCACGCCGGCGGCCGGAGGTCGGCAATGGTCGTGCTCCAATCAAGGTAAGCGCCATCGGCCGCCGAGCCGAGACTGCCGCTGTTGGCGGCCTTGGGCGGGTTCAGGCCGTCATCGAAGCGCCAGTAGCCGGCCGGGTTGTGCGCCAGCACCGCGGCAGCGTAGGACCCGGGCTGGGAGACCACGATATTGGTGGCATAGGTGGCGTAGCTGAGGAACTTTGAATCATCGTGGTAGTGAACGTCGTCAGGGCTGCGGGCCACGTAGGGTTCCGACGTGCCCACGTCGTTGCAGATACTGTCCTTGTCCATCATCCAGGCCCGGTAGCGGACGGTAAGCAGAGCTGGCGCGCGGACCACGATTTCGCCGCTGCGGGCCTGCTGCGCCGCCGGGCTCTCGAAAAACGACCGACGCAGCTCGATCACCTGTGCCCCGGCCACGCTCGGCAACACGCCGCCCGTGGCGTCAAATCCTTCCGCCGCGTGAAAACCGCCCGGGTCCGCCGAGCTAAAGGCGCCTCCCTCAAGCTGGATATGCACCCCGGCGGCGGCATGGGCCCCCAGGACCCGCTCGGAGGGATTGGCGTTGGTCAGCGTCACGCGCAGCCGCGCCTCGCCCCCCGAGACACCGAGCACCTCCAGCCGCACACTTGGGCTCGGGTACACCCCGTCGTCCGGCATGAACGCCTCCTGCCGCCCGCTGCTCGAATCAAACGTCGTGTGGTACAGCCACGTGCACGTCCCCACGTAGCGCGAGTCGCCCGCGCCGGCCTGGTCCGCCGCCCCCATGGACCGCCGCAACCCGCTCGGTGTCATTTCCATCACGTCCAGCCAACTATCCGCGTCCACGTTGAACCGATATACGCTCACGCCGCCGTTGCTTTGGTAAACGACATCCGCAAGCGGATAGAGCCCCAGCAGGTGCGGCACCGCGCAATTCCCGCCGCCCATCGCCATGTTGCTCGCCCCGTGGCACGACAGGCTCGTGTCCACGCCGCCCCCTTTGACGACCCCAAACTGCATGTCGTAGCCCGACAAACCGGTCATCATCCGGCCCTGCGACGGCAGCAGCGCCAGTAGTTGGTCGGTCTTGGCGGCGATCCCCGGCACGGTGAACGTGTAGCGGTTGGTCCCGCTCCGGTAGCCGAGGCCGTCCATGATGTAGATCATCGGGATGAGCAAATCCAAATCGGTGTCCTGCAGCAGGCTGTGGTAATATGACTCCACCCCCGTGTAATACTCATTGGGTTGAACGTCCGCCGAGAACACCAGCGTCTCCGGCACGCTGACGCCCTGCACCAGGTTCAGCAGGGCATCCCCGGTCACTCCCTCCACATCAATTTGCACGCCGTCGAACGCCGCTTCCGGATGGCTGGCGTTGTAGGCGACCACCTCGTTCAGATCGTTCGACAGCAGCACCGAGGAGAGCGAGTCGCCGTCGGTGACGGAAGCCTTGGTCGCGCAGACGGCGTGCACGGTCATGCCGCGCGCGTGGGCTTGCTGGATGAACGGGATGAAGATCGGGTACGACCCGGCGGTGTTGGTGGTGGTCCAGAGGAACACGTGCTGGATCGCGCGCGCATGGAGCAGGCTGACGACCGCGGCCTCGTTGCCAATGACGGCGGTGGAAGCCGGCTTGAGCCAGATTCCGTTTCCGGGCGCCAACTGGACCTGGGCGGCGTGGAGGGCTCCCAGCGGCACCGCAGCGAACAGGAGGCAGCCAATCCAGCCAGCAAACTTCGACATAGCGCCGCCAGTATGAACCGTCGCCGCCCCGGAAGCATCCCCCAAATGAGTAGGCGCGCTGCACTTGAGAGCACAGCAGCGGCTCGGGCGAGGGGGAACGGGCGGAATACCGCAATTTCCTTAGGAACGTTGGTACCCCGGCTAGGACTTGAACCTAGAACCAATTGATTAAGAGTCAACTGCTCTACCAATTGAGCTACCGAGGCACAACCAATGGAATCGGGACTTGTATGCACCATGACTGCTCTGCCGATTCCCATTGCACCCCTCCATTTGATACCGGAGCTCATTTCTGGATGCAAGAGACAACGGCAGACCCGGCGGCCGCATGATCAGCCCGAAAACCAAAGAGCAACTTCGACACATATCACCGTACGCCCTCCAGCGGTAATCCCAGAGGTTCCGTACCCGATGCAATACGTGCCAAGCGGGATATATTTTGCACGGGTCCGGCGCAAAGGCAAGTTGTTTGAGCAAAGCCCGTGACAGCCAGGCGCATCTTGACACTGCCACCGGAGCGCGGCTGTCCTCAGCCGCAGCAGCCCCGAGAATGCGGACGGCGCCTTTCTTTGTAACTTCTGGCGCGTTTCCCTTAATACATAAGTGGAAGCGAGAGCCGGCGTCGGGTGAGGACCCACCCGCGCGTCAGCTCTGCGAGCGGGATGGGCGCAGAACCGAACGCCAGTTGTCGCGCCGGGAGACCGGTGAACCGGTCTAATTTTACAAAAGCATGACAACGCCAAGGCCGGCCGCGTCCATTCTGGAGCAACGCTGAATTATATGAAGACAAGACACTTCGAGATCAATTGGCTGATTCCCGTGCTGGGAGTCGCGATCGTGGCCGGCGCTGTCATGGCCACGACTTCTTACACAAACACGCAGCGATCGGTTCATTCGGCCGAGTCCCTCGTCCCGACGCTGGACAAGATCTACCTGGACCAGGTGCTCTGCGGGGCGCTGCGGGAAATTCATGACGGAGAGGTGAATCGAGCCGCACAGCGGCTCGATCTCTTCCTATGCGGCAACATTCTCCGGCTCCATGACGAGCTGGCCTCGGCCGACCCTCAGACGCGGGCTTATGTGGAGGAGGCGTTTCGTCGCATCGGGCGCGTGCGGCCATCAAATCCGGTGCCGGACCGCAGCGCGTCCGGCCTGGAACTTACCAGCGATCAAGCCGCCGCGCAGCAGATTCTGGCTCTGGCGACAGCGCGGGAGCAAGCGGCCAGTGAGAGCGGCCAAGCCGCACTTGGTCCGCCGTCCCGACCGTAACCGCAAAACCGGGCACGAGGACGAGCGGATTCATAGTCTAGGTTAGCGCCTGTGGCCGCTCGCCCCCCCTGAGCGAACGGCCACACCGGGGCGCAGGATCCCCCCTGCCCCCCCACCTCCCATCTCCGCTGCCAAACCAGATCTAATCGTCAATCCGTAGGCGTGTCATCCTCACCTCCGCCTTCGATAGCCGCGACACTAAGCCAACCAGCCAGGTGCAGTGAGCCCTCGACTGGCCCCCCCAGCGAGAGCGCCCACTCGAGCGGTGGCGGAGCGCCGGCCGGAAGAAGACCATCGTCGCGTTGACTGCGGCGCTTGCGTCGCCGGGTTGGAGCTGACGAAATATGTTTCCGGCAACTTGCGCTCGTCAGGCAGGAAATCCAATCCGGCCTGCCTGGCGGCAGCCGCCAGGTAAGCGTAAGTCCGGCCGGATTGGTGGCTCGGCTGCGGCGGCACGCCAATCAGGGCCACCAGGGCGCCCCCCGGACCGGCGCGATTCGCCAGCCAGGCGTCTGTCCACGCGCACAGGTTGGCCGGAAACTCCTCGGCGTCCCGGACAGAGACAACCAGCACATGCGCTCTGGCAGCCGCCTGGACCGAGTCTGAAAAGACCTCAGGACGCGCCAAATGGCTGAGCTTCCAGGATTTCGAGTGAATGCCCCCGCTCCCGACCAACCGCCCCAACCGGTCCCACAATTCCGTGGCCCAGCGCAGGGTCAGCAAATCTTGATACAAGATCGTGACATTCAACGCCACGTCAGCCTCCGGCGAGGCGTCGGCCGGGCACTCCAAACTCGTGCTCCGTTTCAGCATGGCGATTCGCTCCTGGTCGCGCCGCGCCCGGCCACGCGGACCCGCTTGCGCCAGCCCACGTCGCGCGCCCAGGCGACGGCAATCAACGCTGCCTCCCTGCTCACGGCGGGAATGGCTTCCGCGACAACGGCGTCCCGGATACGCCCCTGGCTCCCCCTCAGCGCGAGATCACACCGGAACGCCGGTTCCCCGCCCCCCAACCGCTTGCGCTCCAACTCAACGTCAAGTTCTGCCATGGTTCCGCAGTTCATAAGCTTCTTGTTTTGCGTTCCGTTCCAGCCCGCCTGCGGCAAGTGATTCCCACCCGCGCCCGTGGCCGGCGGCAGTCCAGAACTCAATCTCACCCCGGAAGATAGCTCTGGAATGCCCTGCCTGGGAGTCGGGAAGATCAGAAATCTCTTGTCAGGGACTTCCCTGACACGCGCCGCCCGCTTGAACGCGAGGATTGGTCCGCCCTATGCGGTCTGCGTTCAGAGGAGTACTCCCTGCCGACGGTGGAGCCGGGTAAGGACGTTGCGCCGAAACGTCCGATGCCGACGCCTTGACACGACCCTGTGCCCGGATACCCTGCGCTCAGTGATTCAGCCGTTCTTCGTCTTCTGACCCGATGATCGCCTTGTTGAACAAATGGCGGCGCTGGGCCGGGGTGGATCGCCCGGTGTTCTTCGCCAGTCTGGGTCAGGCGTGGTCTCTGTGTTCGGGCCCGATCACGATTCTGCTGATAGCGCACTTCTTCTCGCCGAAGATTCAAGGGTATTACTACACGTTCGGGAGCGTGGCCGCTTTACAGGCCTTTCTCGAGCTGGGTTTTTCCCAGTGCATCATCCAGTTTGCCAGCCATGAGTTTGCCCGCCTGCGGTTCGGCCCCGGCGGCACCCTCGAGGGCGACGCCCGCGCCCGCTCCCGGCTCATGTCTTTAGGCCATCTGTCTTTGAAGTGGTATGGCGCGATGGCTCTGCTGGCGGTGATCGGCCTGGGCGTGGGCGGAACCTGGTTCTTCTGGGCCAAGCAAGATTCTTCCGTGTCTTGGGTCCTGCCCTGGTGGTGCCTCTGTGCCTGTACCGGTTTGTCGCTGGTGCTCCTGCCGGTGGGGGCATTGCTCGAAGGCTGCAATCAGATGTCATTCATCTACGGCTTGCGCACGGTTTCCCGGGTCGTGTCCGCCGTGGTCTTGTGGGTCGCGGTATGGCGCGGCGCGAACTTATTTACCGGGCCGCTCATGGTTCTGGCGACCGTCCTGGTTCTGGCGGGGGCTTACTGGTGGCGCTGGCCCAAGCTTCTCCGTGATCTCTGGCGAGCCCCGGCGGGCGTCGAAACCATCTCCTGGCGCCGTGAGATCTGGCCCTTCCAATGGCGGATCGCGATCAGTTGCATCAGCGGGTACTTCATCTACAACTTCTTCACTCCAGTCCTGTTCTACTTCCACGGCCCGGTGATTGCCGGTCAAATGGGCATTACCATGTCCCTGGTGTTCAGCCTGCACACGTTGTCACAAGCCTGGACCGGTTCGAAAGGGCCGCGTTTTGGCATTTTGATCAGCCGCCGGGAGTTCGGAGAACTCGACCGGCTCTTCTACCGTTCCACGGCGCAGGCGGTCGGTGTCTGCATCCTGGGTGGCCTGGCGTTACTCGCGGGTCTGGTGGTGGTGCGCGCGCACTTCGCAATCGGCACCAGATTCCTCGAACCCGGTCCTACCAGCCTGCTGGTGTTTGCCACAGTGCTCAACCAAATTATCTTCGGCGAGGCTATGTATCTTCGCGCCCATAAACGGGAGCCGTTAATGGTCCTGTCTGGAGCCAACGGCCTGGCTACTGCCGGTCTCGCAGCCGGTCTAGGTTACCGCTTTGGTGCCTGGGGGGTTTCGGTGGCCTATGCGCTGACTCAGGTGGCAGCGCTGGTTTGGGCTACCCAGGTCTGGCGGAAGTGCCGAAAGGAGTGGCATGCGGAGGATCATGAGGGGATCATGCAGGTTCCGATCAGCAAGTCTGAAGAGCGCGGGAGTTTGCCATGAAAATTGACTACGACTATGCGAAGAATGTCCAGTGGCACTGGCCAGAAGGGCCTAGAGCGGTCCTGCCGCACGTCTTCGCCGAGCAGAAGCCTTCCAGCGTCTTGGACGTTGGGTGTGGACCTGGATTCTGGCTCAGGGCCGTCCTGGACTACGGTGTGCCGGAGGCTCTCGGGATAGACGGGATCGAATTGCCCGCCGGTCAGTTTGCAGCCCCGAAGGAACTCTTCCGCCGGCAGGATCTTACGGTTCCGTGGAGTTTGGGTCGGCGTTTCGAAATTGCGTTGTGTTTCGAAGTCGCCGAGCACTTGGACCCCGCGCATGGGGAAATCCTCATTGCGTCACTTACCCGGCATGCGGACCGTATCTACTTCTCTGCAGCCTGCCCGAACCAAATGGGGCAACACCACGTGAACTGCCAGTGGCCGGCTTATTGGCAGCGAATCTTCAATCAACACGGATACGCTTGCTCGGACGACATTCGTTGGAAGATATGGGACCTTTCTAGTGTTGAGCCGTGGTACAGGCAGAATATCTTCCTTGCGAGCAGGGCGCCTCAAACCGCCGGCCAGGAAGAACGCCTGGAGGCAGTCCTACACCCCGAGATGCTGCCGCACTTGGACACCAGCCGAATTCGGTCCGAGGTCCTGGGCCAGATCGAAGGTGGCAACATGGTCAGTTCCTGGTATTTAAAGGCTGGTTGTCGAGCCCTTATGATCAAACTGGGAAGAATCCCGAAACGGCTGCGGCGCGGAACCAGGGGCACGCACTGATGCTCTCTTTCATCCTTTGCACGCACAATCCCAGGCCGGACTACCTTGCCCGGACGCTCAAATCCCTCTCCCAGCAGGCCTTTCCTGTTCAGCACTGGGAGTTGGTGCTAGTGGACAACGCCAGCCAACCGCCACTCACCGAGTTGGAAGGGTGGACAGGCGCTGCTCCGGCACGCATTGTTCACGAGGAACGGCTCGGCCTGACGCCGGCGCGCCTGTGCGGGATGCGCCAGAGTCGCGGGGACTTGTTAGTTTTCGTGGATGATGACAACATCCTGGCCCCCGACTATCTCAGTCAAGCGGCTGCGCTGGACACTCAATTTCGTCACGTCGCCGTCTGGAGCGGAGATATAACGCCAGAATTCGAGCAGCCGCCCCCAGAGTGGAGTAAGCAATACTGGCACCTGCTGGCCTTGAGATCAGTCGAGCGTAATGTCTGGTCCAACTCTTACTTCAGCGAGACGCTCCCGATTGGGGCGGGCATGGTTGTCCGGCGCTCGGTCGCCGAACGCTATGCGCAGCAGTTGGCGGCGCAATCGGATCGGTTGGCCTTGGATCGGCAGGGCGAATCCCTCTTGGCCGCCGGGGATACGGACATGGGCTTCACGGCGCTGGATATGGGCTTTGGTTGCGGGGTCGCTCGGGAGTTGCGTTTGACCCACTTGATCCCTCCCCGCCGCATGGAGGAGACCTATCTCGTTAACCTAGCGCGTTCCGTAACCTACTCCCACACAATGCTGCCCTTGCTGCGAGGCATAATGTCTTACTCGACAGCGCAATTGCGTAGGCAGCAGGCTCGCTATCTTTGGTATTCTATTTCACGAGACGGGCACCGCCGGCGCTACCTCAAGGCGGTCGCTGCGGGGCGTATTGCCGCGCTCAAGCACTTTCGCCATCGGGGACCAGTGTCATCTTAGATTCTCCTTTCCCTCTGGCGGTTGTGGTACTGCTCTTGGGACTGGCGCCTCAAGGACGGCAGCTCGTCATAGTCATTCTGGGGCTAATTCCGGAAATACTCCTTGATCATCTCGCCTTTGTAGCCCAGGCAAAGAATAAAGTCCTTGTGCCCGAAATGCGCGTAGTACTTCATGATGTGCCACAGAATCGGCTTGCCGCCGATCGGGACCATCGGCTTGGGTCGGAACTCGGTTTCTTCGCGCAGCCGGGTGCCCCGGCCGCCGCATAGGATGACTACTTTCATCTTCGCTCGCGCTTTGCGGCCTCACTTTGCCAAGCCAGGCTCTGATTGCAAGCCAAACCGAACGGGCAGGAGCCGAACACTGGGTGTATGCATGAAGCCGGCGGAGGAGCGCGGACATTCCTGTCCGCCCTGTGGATTGTGGGCCAGACAGGCGGACAGGAATGTCCGCGCCCCTCCATGCCTACGCGCTGGGCCGAACACTGGGCGGTTTGAAAATCGGCCTGTTTCGGTCTTCCGGCTCCATCTGGTGACTGTGTTCTTCGGACCGCAATCCGGGTGCTGCATTCGGCAAAACAATACATGTGCGGGCGCCACAGATGGTTATGCTGCCATACGACAGCAAAGGCCCGCCGTCGGTTGCGTGTCGGCAGCAATTCTATTCAAGCCCTTGGAGAACAACAGGTTGCGTCAATGAACGTTCGCGAGTCGTGGAAAGTTATCTACGGTGTGTATCGGGTGAGTATCCGGCGTGTATCGGGTGTGTCTCCCAGGCTCGCCCGGTGAGGTTACGGGTATGATTCGCCTGGGCGCCCTTGCAGGTTGTTGGTAGGGACGCCTCGCCGAGGCGTCCGGTTTGGGGTGGACGCGGACGCCTCGGCGAGACGTCCCTACCCACCATACCAACAACCTGCAAATGCGCCCGATTCGGATGGGCGCACTAACATTTTCTTCCACGCCGCCCAGCTTGGCTCTAGGATCAGCCCGCTATGAAGAACTCTCATTCCCGTGCGGCGTCGGCCCTTTGGGTCGCCGCAGGCAAGGACTGTCGGCGCCGCCAGAGCGCGGATTGAGAGCGTTGCCTGCTGTGAAACAGGTTCTGCGCAGTTTCGACATCTTTGACACGGTCCTAACCCGGGCGTTTGCGGCGCCCGGCGACCTGTTTGTCGCTCTGGGCGAAGAAGGCGGGCGGCAAGGCCTGATCCAAGTTGAGGCGCGGGAGTTTGCCCTGAAGCGCATGGCGGCCGAGACCGCCGCGCGGCAAACAGCGCCCGCACGCGAGCCCGGGGTCAGGGATATTTACGCGTTTCTGGCGAAGGATTTGGGGCTTGCGCCGGCCCAGAGCGACCGGCTGTTGGATCTGGAACTGGAGCTGGAAGCAGCCGCGCTCCAGCCCGTACCCGGGATGCGCGAGCGGGTTGCGGCCGCGCGTGAGGCTGCCGGCCGGGTGCTGTTCATTTCGGATATGTACCTGCCGGCATCTTTTCTTGAGCGCGTGCTAACGCAGGCCGGCCTATTCCAGCCCGGTGATCGAGTCTATGTTTCCGGTGAGGCTAAGGCTTCCAAAGCGGCGGGGAGTCTCTATTCGCGAGTCCGATCCGACCTGTCCGCCGGCGAGGCGGAGTGGGTGCATGTGGGCGACCACCCAAGGGCGGACGATTCGGTTCCGCGGGAACTCGGCATCGGCACGGCCCCGGTCAGGAGCACGCGGCTCAACCGGTATGAGTTGCTGGCCCGGGGGGAAGGTCCAGCGGCTCCCCTCTGGCGTTCGCGGCTGGGCGCGGCCATGCGGCTGGCGCGGCTCGAGGGCGCCGGCCTGCCGGACGCCGGGCGGGTCATCTGGAGCACCGGTGCGGATGTGGTCGGCCCCTTGTTGTTCGGGTTCGTCTCCTGGTGCCTGCGGCAGGCGGTGGAACGTGGGATCCAGCGCCTCTACTTTATCGCGCGCGACGGCCAGGTGCTGCAGAGGATTGGCGAATTGATTTGCGCCGCCTGGGGTTTGCAGGTCGAGTGCCGCTACCTTTACGGCTCGCGGCAGGCCTGGCGGATTCCGGCCCTGGAAGGCGTCGGGGCGGAGGAGCTCGAGTGGGCCGCGCCCAAAGACCACGGTTTGTCCGTCGAGCATGTGTGCGCCCGGCTGGGGCTGCGGCCCCTTCAAATCCAGCGACCTCTCCTCGATCAGGGCTTTGCCCCGGCCGCGTGGCGAGAGCCGCTTTCCGAGGAGCGGCTGCAAGCGTTGCGCCAGGTCCTGGTGCTGGCGCCGGTGCGGCAATTGGTCCGGGAGACGGCTGAGCGCGCCCGGCCACTTCTGGTCCGGTATCTGGAACAGGAGGGGCTGTTTGACGGCGTGTCATTCGGCCTGGTGGACATCGGCTGGGGCGGCAACCTGCAACGGAGCCTGGGCCGCTCGCTGGTCCTGGCGGGGCATCCGGAAGCCGCCCGGCTCAGCGGGTTCTACTTCGGTTTGCGCCCGCACACGCTGGTCCCGGAAGGGCAGGTCATGCTCGATTATTCCAGCCAATTGGCCGGGCCGCGGCCAGGGTGGACGCCGCAGTCGGTCAGCATGTTCGAGATGTTCGCCGCCGCCGATCACGGCTCCGTCACCGGATACGCTATGCGAGGGGAGGACGTAGTCCCGACCCTGGCGGAAGAGGAAAACTCAGCCGCGCTGGAATGGGGTTTGCGGAGCCTGCAGTCGGCCATCGCTTCGTTCGCCCGCGGTTTCCTGCGGATCGCGGGCGAGGTGCGGCCGCCGCCGGCCGAGCTGCAGAGCGTGACGCAGCGGATCTTCGAGCTGTTCTATCACCGGCCCGAGCGCGCCGAGGCGGAGGTTTGGGGCGCCTTCCCGCTCAAGGGCCAGGCGATCGAGAACATCCGGGGCCAGGTGGTGCCGAACTGGGGCGCCGGCCGAATGCTGGCGGCGCTGCTGGATTATCGCAGGCGGCCCGATGGCTGGTGGATGGAAGGCACCCTGGCGGCGCGGCCGTCGTTGTTCCTGTGGCTGTTCGTGAGATTGCGCGAGGCGCGTGAGCGCCTGAGAACAGGGTGGAGACGCTCTTCGACACCCTGAACCCGCTATGGCTGGCGACCGGCAGTCGCATCGCGTCAGTGCCCCCATAGCGCGCGCCGACATTCTTGTCGGCTCCCGCTGCAACGCTACGCCCGGCCGACAGGAATGTCGGCGTTCCTTGCCAGCCTGCACGACGCGAACAGTCAATGCGGCCAAGCTGTCCGCGCGCCGGGACGGGGGCTCACTGCGCCAGATGGGAAACGCGGTAGTAGCGCTGGGCGCCGCCTGCGGAAATGTCTGTCTGGAAGTCGCTGTCACCGGGGGCCGCCTGCGTCCCGACCGGCTGCCAACTCCCCGCGGTTAGGTTCGTTCGGTACTCCAAGGTGTAGGCGGTTGCTGGGATCGTGTTGGTATAATAGACGGTTGCCGTGTCGCCTGCGCGGGTGATCGAGGTGATTCGCGGCGTGCGGGGCCCGAGAATCAGCAGGCCCCAAGGCCCATCCGCCACGTAAACGTAGTTCCCGCTCACCGCCACGCCCCGGGCCTCCCCGCTGGTGTCGTAACCGCTCACCGGCTGCGGGTAGGCCGGGTTGCTTACATCAATCACCTGCAAACCTGCAGACCCACCCGCCACGTAGGCGTAGTTCGCGCTCACCGCCACGCCCCGGGCCTCCCCGCTGGTGTTGTGATTGCCCGTCCGCCGCGGCTTCGCCGGATTGCTCACGTCAATCACCTGCAAACCCGCATACCAATTAGCCACGTAGGCGTAGGTCCCGCTCACCGCGACGTCAGAGGCAGACCCGCTGATGGCGTTATAGACGCCGACCCAGTGCGGGTTGGACAGACTGCTCAAATCTAGCACCTGCAAACCTGCCGACCGGTCCGCCACGTAAACGCAGTTCCCGCTCACCGCCACGTCCCAGGCATCCCCGCTGGTGTCGTAGCTGCCCACCGGCTGTGGGTAAGCCGGATTGCTCACGTCCAGCACCTGCAAACCTGCAGACCCATCCGCCACGTAGGCGTAGTTCCCGCTCATCGCCACGCCCCGGGCCTCCCCGCTGGTGTCGTAGCCGCCCACCCGCTGCGGGTCGGCCGGATTGCTCACATCAATCACCTGCAAACCCGCATCACTGTCCGCCACGTAGGCGTAGTTCCCGCT
>CAZVFC010000079.1:0-39486 GCA_964625855.1 uncultured Verrucomicrobiota bacterium
GGAGGAAAAACGCCACAGCCCATTGTGGTAGGGGAAAGTAGTGTATAGCCCGATATCGTTATTGCTTCAAGGGGGGGGTTCCCAGGCCCCTTCCCAGGGGGTTCGAGGTCTCCTGGACGTCCCCTGTCGGGAGGTCACCGGGCGGGCATTTCACGTTGATGGGCACGGGTTCCGGCGCAGGGCGGCTTTTGGCCGCCGGGCGCCGCACCTGTCCGTTGCGGGCGTCACGCCGCTCGCGTCGCCGCTGGCCGCTGAGCACACCGCCGCGATACGACTGCTCGTAAGCGGCCCGGGCTCGGCGCAGGACGCGCATCGCTTCCGGATGGGAGAACGACTTGCGCCCGGGGCGCCAGCCGTGGCTGACGAGGGGCGCGACCATTTTGGGCCACTCGCGCGACGAAACCGCTGCGATGGAAGCCAGGATGACGGCGTCGTTGGGCGGCGCGTGACCCTCCGACCACGTCCAGTCGAAGAGCTTGCGGTGGGCCAGCTCGACCTTGGGCGTCATGGTGGCCGCGGCCAGGAGCATGCGCCGCGGCTCGTAGTTCACGAAGAAGAGTTTCTTTTGGTCCTTTTTCATTCGGCGTGGCTGGTGGTGAGGTCTTGCGGTTCCGGTTGGCTGGCGTCGGCGGCAGGCGGCGTGCCCAGGCCGCGCTCCATCCAGGGTTCGATGTCCACTGCGGTCCAGGCCTCCTGGCCTTCGGCCAGGAGATCGTAGCTGGGCCACTGCTGCGTTTTGAGGCAGCGGGCGTAGTGGGTGAGCAGGCCCTGGTAGGTCTTGCGCCCGAGCGCGATGAACTGGGGCGTAAGCTGCCGGCGGGCCGGCTCGAAAGGCTCGGTGCACTCGGACAGCACAAAGAAGAACGCGTTCCGGTCCTCACCGGTCGCGGCGTTGAAGAGGTCGAGCGCCAGGGCGGCGCGAACATGGTAGCCCGCGTAATAGCAGAGGCGGGTCCAGGCACTGTGGCCGGCGTCGCGGGGCGTTTTGAAGTCGCCCAGGGCACGGCCCCAGTTGCTGTTGGCTTTGGGCCAGTAGGCGATCAGCGTGCGCACCGAGATGTCCAGGCCGGTGTCGGCATCATGCCACTCGCCCTTGAGCCAGAGCGAGCAGTCCGAGTGGTCTCGGAAGTCCGCAATGGCCGGGTCGTCGCGGAGGCGTTGCAGCGCCAAGTCCGCGGCCTCGCGCTGGTCGGTCTTGACGATGGTCTGGTTGCGCTCGACGGCGCGTTCGGTCCACTTGACGCAGTGCTCCGCGTTGCCGCTCCACTCTTTCTGGACCTCCTTCATGCGGCGGCGCTGGTTGCACTTGCGGCAGATCTGCGCGTCGGTGACACTGCCGCAAACGGGGCAGGTCAGGACCTGCGCTTGGTAGGTGTCTGGGCGGAAGGCGAAGCGGACGTCCACTTGCCGTGGGGTGAGATGCAGGCAGGCGAGGTACTCGCGCCACTTGCTGGCGGGGTGACGGGGTTTGCCCCCGGAGGCGATGAACCGGCTCGCACACTTACCGATTTCGAGGAGGTCGCCAACCGAGAGGCTGAACTTCGGCTCTCCCGGCTTGGCATCCTGTGCGTGGTAGGCGCGGAGGGACGCGTCCTTACTGACAATACCACAGTTCTGTAACATACGATGTCTGATCTATAGGTTGCTGGGTCGGGTTAGTTGCCAAAGCCAATAGTGGGATGCGCTCCCTGGGCCAGAGACCCGGAAGATGGTTTAGGTTCCGGGTCGGCCTTCAACGCGTCGGAGATGGCCGCCCCCAGGGAGCGCAAAATGTCGGTGCTGGTGAATCCTAACGGAATGAAGTATCGGTCTTTCCCTTTCTTCTGAAGTACCTCCGTCTGATCGTCATGCTGCCATACTGTTACCATTTGCTTCTGTATCATATTAGCTTCACTTTCTACTAACTGTGGTTACGCGCTACTAACTTGATACCCCTCGCGCCGGGTGAGGAACCGAGACCCGGAGTCCCACCAGGGACCCCGGGTCCAAAAGGCTACGCAAAGACACCCCAGGTGGATTCCTCTTGGGAAACTACCGGACCCTTTTCCTGCGCAGCCTTCTCGCGCGACCGTGCTCCCACTTCACCACGCTCTGATTTTGCGTGCAACCGGTATTTGCTTTTCTGATGAGATACCATATCGGGCAGGGCGGCATTTTTCCCGCCCGTCGCGGTCCGGCGTGCATCGGGTGTGCGTCCGTTGTCCGCGGCGCTCCAAAGACTCGCGAATGCGCGCCGGGCGAACCAAGCCTTCGAATCAGGCTTGCGATGGCCCGACAAAGGCGTAGGATTGCGGGCGATGATGCGCTCTCGCTTGATTCTGCTGCTGTCATTGCTCCCCGCGGTTGTCCAGGCCGAATTACTTTGGGTGATCGAAAATAACGCGATCACGATTACCGGATACACCGGCACGGAAGGCGCGGTGGTTATCCCGGCTGAGATCATGAGCCGCCCGGTCGTTAAGATTCGGAATAACGCCTTCAGTTCGAACCTCACGCTGACCAGCCTTGCGATTCCCCACACGCTTACCAACATTGATGTCTCGGCCTTCGCCGGGTCCACCAATCTCGCCAGCTTCACGGTGGACGCGGCGAATCCCGTGTACAGCAGCGCGGAGGGAATACTGTTCAACAATCCGCAGACGACGCTGTTCCTCTACCCGCCCGGCAAGGATGGAACTGACTACACGGTTCCCAGCGCTGTTACCAACATCGGCGATCGTGGCTTTTCGTACTGTGCCAGCCTGGTTTGCGTAACGATTCCCAGCAACACCATCAGCATCGGCTCCCGCGCCTTTTATCGCTGCACGGGCCTGTCCAGCGTCACCATCCCGGATAGCGTCACGAGCCTCGGGGCAAACGTGTTCTATGAATGTGCCAGCCTGACCAACGCCACGGTGGGGCATGGGGTGCCCAAGATAGATTCGTATGCGTTTTATTCGTGCAGCAGTCTGGCCCGGGTGACACTCGGCAGCAGCGTTACCAACCTCGCGACGTATGCATTCGCGTTTTGCGGCAGCCTCACCGATCTTGAGGTGCCCAACAGCGTCATCAGCATCGGCACCTACGCGTTCTATTACTGCGGCAGCCTGACCAACGCCGTGATTGGCAGCGGCGTCACCAACCTCGCCAGCGCTGCCTTCTACCGGTGTGCTCAACTGGGGCAGGTCTATTTCCGCGGCAACGCGCCCATCGTTAATTCGTCCGCGTTTAATTATGCCCCGGCGACGGTCTATTACTTGCCGGGGGCGACGGACTGGGGTCCGACCTGTGCGGGCCGTCCGACGGCCCTGTGGTTGCCGCGGGTGGAAACCTCCGATAGCAGTTTTGGGGTTGGCAGCGATGAATTTGGATTCGAGGTCAGGTGGGCCTGCGGCATGACCCTTGTTGTCGAAGCCTGCACGAATCTGGCCGGCGCGATCTGGTCTCCGCTGCAAACCAACAACCTCGCCGCAGACTCGTTCTACTTCAGCGACCCGGACTGGACGGATTATCCCGCCCGCCTCTACCGCATCCGTTCACCGTAAAGCTATCTTCGCCGACGACGCGGACCGGGAGCGGTTGCTGGGGACGTTGAGCGAGGCCTGTCAGAAGACCGGCTGGCAGGTGCATTCATAATCGCCAACCTCGGCGACCGTGGTTTTTCGCACTGTGCCAGCCTGGCCAGAATTGGGGATTGTGATCCGGGCGGCGCCAGTGTCATCCTCGGCCAACACATGAACTTGCCCTTGAAACTGGACCTTGGCCGTGTGTCTGCGCGCTGTGGTCTTCTGCGCGGCACCACCACGCAATGGCGGCGGCGGCTCACCGGCCTTTGGATCTGCGGCTGCCTGGCTCTGTTATGCGGCACGTCACAGCTTGCAGCCGCTCACGCTTTCATTTGGTCGTCGGAAGACCAGTTCACACGTCCCTGGACCTACTGGTGGTGGATGGGCAGCGCCGTGGATGAAACCAACATCGTCCGCGAACTGACCCGCTACCGGGACGCGGGGCTTGGCGGCGTGCACATCATCCCCATCTACGGCGCCAAAGGCTGGGAGGAGCGTTACATCCCCTACCTGAGTGCGCGGTGGATGGAGATGCTGGACTACACCGTGCGCGAGGCGGGGAAGCTTGGTCTAGGCGTGGACATGACCACGGGATCGGGCTGGTGCTTTGGCGGCCCGCAGGTGACGGACGAGGAAGCCAATGCAAGTGTCGTGTGCAAGACCTACAGCGTTGCCGCGGGCGGCAAGCTGCAGGAAAGCTTCAACCGCAAGTCCACACAGGCGCTCGTGGCTTTCGGACCGGAGGGCAGGCGAGTTGATTTGACCCAAAGAATATCGGCGGACGGTTCGGTGAACTGGCAGGCCGACAGCAGCGCGTGGAAGGTCTATGCCGTTTCGCAAAAGCCTTCCGGGCAGAAAGTGAAACGTGCCGCGCCCGGCGGCCAGGGGCACATGCTCAATCTGTTCTATGAGCCGGGCATGAAGAACTATTTGCGCGGGTTCGACACCGCGTTCGGCAGCCATCACGGGGCCGGGCTGTTTGCGCAATACCACGATTCCTACGAATACCGCTCGGATTGGTCGCCGGACTTCTTCGCGCAGTTCGAGCATCGCCGCGGTTATCGCCTCCAGGACGAGCTGCCCGCCCTGATGGGGCAGGGAGATCCGGACCGCGTCGCGCGCGTCAAGTGCGACTACCGCGAGACGGCGTCCGACCTCATGGTCGAGCAGACGCTGCCGGTGTGGGTGCGCTGGAGTCATGGCCACGCCTTCCGGACCCGCAACCAGGCGCACGGCTCGCCCGGCAACTGGCTGGATCTCTACGCGCTGGCCGACATCCCGGAGACCGAAATGTTCCACGACGACCGCAACAAGCTCATTTCCAAGTTCGCCTCCTCGGCGGCGCATGTGGCCAACCACGATTTCACCGCCGCCGAAACCGGCACGTGGTTGAAGGAGCATTTTACCGAGACGCTGGCGGACATGAAATACCTGCTCGACGACCTGTTCCTGTCCGGGGTGAACCACGTCATCTATCACGGCACCTGCTACTCGCCGGACGAAGCGGCCTGGCCCGGCTGGCTGTTCTACGCCAGCTACGAAATGAACCCGCGCAACCCCGTCTGGCGGGATGTGCCGGCCCTCAACCGTTATGCCTCGCGCTGCCAGGCCGTTTTGCAGGCAGGCCGGCCGGACAACGACATCCTCCTCTACTGGCCGCTTCACGATCTTTGGCATAACCCGACCGGGATGGTGCGCAACCTGACGGTGCATGCGCGCGACTGGTTCGAGAAACAGCCAATGGGCCTGGCTGCTGCCGACCTGTGGGGGCGCGGGTTCGCCTTTGACTACGTCTCCGACCGGCAGTTGGCAGCGGCTTCGGCGGGTGCAGACGGTGTGCGGGTGCCTGGCGGAACCTACCGCGCCATTGTTGTGCCGCCGTGCGAGCACATGCCGCTGGAGACTTTCGAGAACTTGCTGAAGCTTGCCCGTGCCGGCGGCTGGGTAATCTTCGCTGATCGCTTGCCCAGCGATGTGCCCGGCTTGAGCCGATTGGACGCACGCCGCCAGCGGTTCAAGAAGCTTGCCGAAGACCTCAAGTTTGACGCCAGTGGCGTCGCGGTGCAGGGCCGGGGACGTGTGTTTGCCGGAGACCTCACCGCCGGGCTGGCCAAGGCGGGCATTGCGCGTGAGACGCTTTTCGATACGCCCGGATTGATGTGCATCCGCCGCGCGGTCAAGGATGGCTATTCTTATTTCATCGCCAACCGCGGCACGAACGCGGTCGAGAGTTGGACGCCGCTGGCGCGTCCAGCCCGCGGGGCGCTGCTATTTGACCCGCTTACGGACCGCACCGGTGTCGCGACCCTGCGCCCCGGCGCGATAGGGTCGGAAGTACGCCTCGCGCTTCAACCGGGAGCGAGCATCATCGTGGGCACATTCACGGACAGCATGCCAACCGGTCGGGCGTGGGATTATAGCCAGCCTGCGGGACCGGCGTGCGAAATCACCGGGCAGTGGCGCGTCGAATTCCTCGCGGGCGGACCGTCCTTGCCGGCGCCGTATCAGACAGAGCGGCTCGGGTCTTGGGCCGATTCCACGAACAGCGCGGCACAAGCCTTCGCCGGGACGGCGCGCTACACCGTGCGTTTCGACGCGCCGGACTGCGCGGGGCGCAAGTGTCGTCTGGACCTGGGCGCGGTTTGTCAAAGCGCGCGTGCCCGGTTGAACGGCCAAGACTTGGGTGTGCTTATTGCCCCGCCATTTCAGGTCCTGGCCGGGCCTCTGCTGGCGCGGGAGAATGTGCTCGAAGTGGAAGTGACCAGCGTGGCGGCCAATCGCATCCGCGACCTCGACCGGCGCGGCGTGCAGTGGAAGAACTTCCACGACATCAATTTCGTGAACGTGAGGTATCGGCCTTTCGACGCGTCCGACTGGCCGTTGACGGACGCCGGGCTGCTCGGACCGGTGACATTAACGCCATTGCTGGACGCGGCGCCCGCCGGCGCGGGGTCTGCCTCCCCGTGAAGGCGTAGATCGGCGCCTTGACGCCGGCGCCGACCCAAACCGGCTGAAGTCCCGAATCCCGTGAGGGAGGCCAGCCGCCTGTCGGCGATGCGGAATACTACTTGCGGCCGGAGGTCTTCTTCGCCTGCAGCCTGCCTCGCAACGAGTTCAGGCTGCCGATGGAGGCGCGCACCTCTTCTTGCAGGTTCTTTTGCTCGGCCAACTGCTTCTCCAGGCGTTCCCGGGCCTGGGCCGATTTCGCGGCTTTCTCCTCGGCCGCGACGCGCGATTGCCTTTCCGCCGCAAGCTCCGCGCGGGCTTTGGACGCCAGTTGCTTCTGTTCGTCACACTCCTGCGCCCGGGACACCATCTCTATTCTGAGCCCCGCGACCATGGCCTCCTGGCCTTGGAGTTCGCGCAGTGTTGTCTCGAGTTTCTTCTGTTTCTCCAGGAGCGTTTCTTCCGCCGACTTGACTCGCGACTGCAGTTCGCGCACCTCGCCCTTGAGGCGGTCTTCGGAGCGCGTGTGCTCAGCCAGCTCGCGTTCGAGCGAGTTCTGCAGGGCGGCGAACTCGGCGGCCTTTTTCTCAGCGGCAGCCTGCGATTCGGAAATCGACCGGCTCAGGCTCGCGACCTCGCTCCGCAAAGCGGCGCAGGTTTCAGACAAGGCGTCTTCGCGTTCGAGCGCCTCCTCGATCTCCTTTGCAAGCAGCAGGCTGGCCTCCTCCAGCTCTCCGCCCGGGCGTTGGCGGGCGTTCTTCTCATCCCAGTCCGTCCCAGCCCGGCTCACCTCCTCTGTGGGTGCGGGCGGTGGGTCTTCCACGACGACGGCGGTTTCAGTCGGATGCACCTCCACAGCCGGTTCATGGCTGCTCCTGGCGCGGGTCTGCATGCGGGCGTAGCACTTTTGCGCCGCGAAATAGTCGTTATCATTTTCCACCCAGAGTTCCAGGCGGGTGATGTTCAGCGCCGCGGTTAACGGGTTTCTGCGGATTTCCGAGCGGATGCCCGCCTTGAAAAGCTCGCGTTTGACCGCGCTAACCTCTTCCTGCCGCGATGAGCACATTAGTCTCGTCATAAAAGTTGCCTGTGATCCAAGTCTCCACGACCAGCCCGGAACGAAACCCGCCCGGGCGGATCGCAAAGATTCGTCATGCGCTGGATGAACACTGCCGCGTGCGAAGAAAAGCAGGTCCGATGCCAAGCCGGTGAGAGAACAGCATCTATAACCCCCTCACACAACGGAAACCAATCGTGTTGGCCGCTGCCGTAATAGTCCGGCTGGGTTTAGGAGAACGTGACGCCTCCCACGGGAGGGGGAGGCCGTTCGTGCCACCCCGGGCGGCTCGCTCCCACTCGGCTTCGGTCGGCAGCCGGTAGCCACAAGAAGCGGCCCCGGCGGTGAAAAGGAGCCGCTCGGCTTTAGTGAACCCGGTCTTCACAACGCTCGGTCGTTATCGCGCAACTATCAGCGATTCTGGGGTTCTGCCGGGGGATTACAAGTCCGATTTCACCCGGCTCCACAGCCCTTTTGGCTTGCCGACGCTTGCGCCGGTGATTAGGACTCCGGCGTATGAAGACTGTGACTGTCATCGCTGCCTTGTTCAGCTTTTCGTGTTTCCTCGCTGACGCCCAGGATCCCAATTCCGCAGCGCCATCCGCTTCCTCACTCAAGCGCATCTCGGCAGCAGAGGTCGAGAAACACTATCAAGAGACGGTCATCGTGACCGGCAAGGTGGCCCAGGTCTCGATTCGCCCCAAGCTGGTGTACGTGAATCTGGACAAGAAGTATCCGGAGACCCCGCTGTCTTGCGTGATCTTCTCGCGCGCGACCAACCAGTTCGGCGACGTCAAGAAACTGGAGGGCAAGCAGGTAGAAATCAAAGGCCGGATCGAGGAATACCGGGACAAGGCACAAATCGTCCTCAACAGCTCGAATCAGTTGAAGGTGATCGAGCAGTCCGTGGGGCCAGGAGCGTCGAAGCGGGACTGAGATTGAGGCTCAGGGCGACGCCGGACTGTGGCTCGCCACTCCTCTCGTCGTTTCCGCCAACTCGCGGCTAAGATCGCCCAGCAATTCGTTGAGCGTGGCGGTCGCTCCGAGCGGGTCCGTTTGCGGCGGAGCGCCCTGGCGTGTGGCGCGGAACTGGCCCGCCTTCAGAATCTTGTCTCCGCCCGGTGACAGGATCCGCCACCAGGCGACCAGCACTCCGGCCCCGGTGCTGTCCAAATCAAACTGCTCGACGGTGACATAGACCTCCATGGCCACGTCCTCGCGGCGCCACGTCGAGAGGCGAACCTGGTCGGTCGGCAGCAGTGTGGCCAGATTGGCGGCCAGGACCCGCTGAACGCCGCTGGACAGTTGCTCCGCCCACAGCGCGCCCTCCAGGTATTCGACCTCATTGGTGCCTTTGCGCACGGCGAGCGAATTCCTGAAGAGGTAAGCAGGGAGCTTGACCTGGCCCACGCCCACGGCCGGCGTTGGCGACCCGGGCGCCGCGGTGCCGGGCAGCGGACTCAGGACGAAGTACCGCGTGGTGGCGCGGGCAGGCTTCAGGTTGAGGCAGCCGGACAAGCACACGCAAGCGGTGCCGGCCAGCAGGGAATGAATCAGGAATCGCAGGTAGCTCATGGTTTCTTAGGAGGCCTTTCTCGGCCGGTGAGGAGAGAATTGGGATTGCGCTCGAGGAACTCCGCGAGTGCGTTAATAGACTGGGCGGCGCCGGCGAGCTGCTGCAAGGCCAGCGAAAGGTCGTTCTGCAGCGGCGAATCGGGGCCCATCATGCCTCGCAAATCCTGGACCGCCCCGTTGAGCTGAGCGAGGGTTTGATTGGCCTGCGCCAGCGTGTTGGTGACGTCGGCGGCCAGGGGGTCCACCCGGCGGTTCAACTTCTCAGCGAGCAGCCGATACTCGGCCATGGTCGTCTGGATGGAAGCCAGCGTGTTCGTAATCTCCGGCGAGGTTACGACGCGGTTAACCGAAGACAGCAGGTTGGTGACGCGGGCGCTCATCTCCCCGAGGTTCAAGCTGCCGATGGTCGAATCCAGCTTTGTAATGAGAGCGCTTAATCGGCCCTCGAGCCCTTTGAAGTCCACACGAGCGATGTTCTGCATCAGTTGCTGAATATCGGTCGGCCGGGTGGGAATCTCCACGTACAGCGGCTTCAGTTGATGAAAGATCGGCGGCGGCGCATTGGTGACGAACTGCAGTTCAACGTAGAGCACCCCGGTGACCAGGCTCTCAGCTTCAAGGCTTCCGCGCAGCCCCCGGGCCACTGCCACCTCGTAACTCCTTCGGTCGCGGAAGAGGCGTGTATCTTCCAACCGGTCCTGGAGCAAGTTCTGCTGGATATCCACCAGCACGGGCATGGTATAATCGTTCGTATTCTGGTTGGAGTGTATCATGACTTTCGCCACCGAACCGATGGTAACCCCGCGAAACTTTACCGGAGCGCCCTGGCTCAATCCGCTGAGCGACCCATTGAAGTAGAGAATGCATCGGAAGCTGCGACTGAAGAGCCCGGAAGAGCTGAACAGCAGCAGGCCGGCGACGCCCAGGGCTATGCCGATGACGATGAACAGTCCGATGGAGGTGGGATTGGCTTTCTTGCTCATAGGCGGTTGCGATTCAAACGGGAGTGGGTTCAGACGCCGGTTTGGCGGAGGCAGATTCGCCGCGCGTGAGGAACTCCCGCACGTAGGGATCGGTCGAGTGTTTGAGGAGGTCGCGAGGATTGCCTTGCGCCCGCATGGTACGGGTGTTGTTGTCCAGGAACACCGAGTTGTCGCCGATGGCGAAGATGCTTTGCAGCTCGTGCGAGACCACGACAAAGGTCGCCCCGAGGCTGTCGCGCAACTGCAGGATCAACTGGTCGAGGTTACGTGAGCTGATCGGGTCCAGCCCGGCCGAGGGTTCGTCGAAGAAGAGGATTTCGGGGTCCAGCGCTAGGGCGCGGGCCAGGCCGGCGCGCTTGGCCATGCCGCCCGAGATTTCCGCCGGGTAGTAATCCTCGAAACCCTTCAGGCCGACCAGCGCCAGCTTGAGGCGGGCAATGTCGGCAATCTCAGGCGCGGAGAGATCGGTGTATTCGCCCAGCGGCAAGCCGATGTTCTCCGCCAGCGTCATCGAACTCCAAAGCGCGCCGCCCTGAAAGGCCACCCCGAATGTCCGCACCCGCTTCTGGCGTTCCTCGTCGCTCGACTTCCAGAACGGGACGCCGTCGTAGAGGATATCGCCCTGCGCGGGCTCCTTGAGGCCGATCATCTGCCGGAGCAGGGTGCTCTTCCCACAGCCGCTGCCGCCCATGATGACGAAGATCTCCCCGCGCTGGATGCTGGCATTGATGTCGCGCATCACGACGAAGGAGCCGTAGGCCAGGGTCAGGTCGCGAATCTCAATCTTGGGAGTCTGGGCTTCCGCGTCCATAGGGCTAGATGTGCAGCGCGTTGCAGATCACCGCGAAGATGCCGTCCGAAGCGATGATGGCCGTGATGCCCGTCACTACCGCCGAGGTCGTTGCCTGCCCTACCGCGGCGGCGTTTGATCCGCACTGGATGCCCCGCAGGCAGCCGGTCAGCGCGATCAGCACCCCGAAGTAGGCGCCCTTGAACACCCCCAGCAGGAACGAGCTGAGCGTGATTGCCTCCACCGTGCGGTGAAGGTAAAGGGCGGGCGTCATATTCAGCATCATGGTCGAGATCAGGAAGCCGCCCGCGATCGAGATCAGATCGGCGAACAGGCACAGCAAAGGCATCATCGCAATCAGCGCCAACATTCGCGGCAGCACGAGAAACTCGACGGGCGAGATGCCGAACGTCTGGAAGGCTTCAATCTCCTGGTTCACCTTCATCGTGCCCAACTGCGCGGCGAAGGCCGCCCCGGTTCGGCCGCAAATAATGATGGCGGTCATGATGCAGCCCATTTCCCGCACCGTGGCGATGGCCACCAGGTCCGCCACATAGATGGACGCGCCAAAATTCTTCAACTGCGTCGCCCCCACAAAGGCGAGAATCAGGCCGATGAGGAAGTTGATGAGCGCCACGATGCCGAGAGCCTGCGGCCCGCATTCCTGCATCACCAGGAAGGTGTCCGCCCAGCGAAACTGCGCGCGCCCGCGCAACAGGTTGAGGGACGCCAGAACGTTCTCGCCGATGAACGTGGCCATCCCCCGGGCGCCCGTCCAGGCGCCGATCGCCGACTCTCCAACCCGCTCCAGAAAGGGGACCTCGCGCACGGTGCGGACCGCATCCTTCTTCTCCGGCACCGCCTGAGAAAGCCGGATCAGCTTCGCCACGTCGGGGGGCAGGGTCTCAGCGCGGAATTCCAGTTTGTGGGCCTGGCAAAGGGCGTGGCACTTCAGGATGAAGGTCATGAGGCCGCTGTTCCAGCGTCCCAGGTCCGTGGTGTCGAATTCGAGCCCCTTCACTCCGCCGGCTGCCGCGAGCTCCTTCTCCACGACGTCAACACCGGGCAGTCCAGCATGAGCCAGCCAGTCACCAGTGATTTCCAGCACCAGCGAGCCGCTCGCGCTTCGCCGCACGTTCAGTCGGGTTCCGGTCTGTTCGTCACTCATGCGTGGATTGGGCGAAACACGACGGCACATTCTGGAATGTTCGCTGCAAAGAGTCCTGCCATCCGGGGAACAATACCGGTTCCGCACAGAGGTTCAAGTCCGCCGCCAGCTTCCCGTGCAGGCGGCTACGCCGGAAAACGTTCGGGCTAGGTCGGCTTGTGGGGACGCCGCTTTGTCCTGGCGGCGCCTCGCAGTTTGGAGCGGACGTTGCGACGGATCTTCCCTACCTGGCCCGCGAGTTTCTGCTCGACCACCTCGCGCCAAACGACGCGACAAGGACATTGCGGATTCGGACAATCCTTTAGTCGAGCCAGTTGCTGTCGTCTTTCTCGAACCAGGGAATTCAGCCTGATAAGCTCGGCCTCAAGCTGTGTCGCGTCCAGTTGTTTGCTTTTCATGCCATGAATCTGCCCGAATACAATAGCCGTTCAGGCCCGCTTTGTCATTCATTTCGTTATTGGGATCGAGCCCTTTGGGCATTCCCCAGCCGACCGTGCTCCTGTAGAATGCCGCTGTGCACTCGGCGAAATCTGTTCGCGAATTGAAGCCGGCCGCGGAAGGTAGCCTCCCGTGAACGCCCCAGGCAGGCCAGCCACTCCGCGCATTTGTGTGCTGGTCCCCGTGTATAACCACGGCGCGACCGTGCAACGCGTCGTGCACGAATCCCGGCACATGTTCCCGGTAATCGTCGTGGACGATGGGTCCACCGACCAGGGGCCGGGGACCCTCGCGCGGGAAAGCGACATTGCGCTGGTCACGCTGCCCGCCAACCGCGGCAAGGCGGCTGCGTTGCGGGCCGGCTTTGCCAGGGCCGGCGCGCTCGGCTTCACCCACGCCATCACCATTGATGCCGACGGCCAACACCCGACCGATGCTCTACCGCAATTTGCCGCCGCCTGCCGTCGGCAGCCGGAGGCGTTGATAATCGGCGTGCGGGACCTTGAGGCAGCCGGAGCGCCTGCCGTGCGCCGGCTTTCCAATGCGCTGTCCAGCTTCTGGTTCCGGATCGAAACGGGAGTGGCCCTCGCCGACACCCAATGCGGCTACCGCGCCTATCCGCTGGCCACGGTCCAACGCCTGCGGGTGGAATCCGACCGCTATGCCTACGAGTTGGAGATCCTGGTGAAGGGGGCGTGGGCAGGCGTCCCCTTGCGCCCGCAGCCGGTTCGAGCCGACTACGCCGCCGCGACGTCCCGGCTCTCGCATTTCGACCCGTTTCGCGACTTCTTCCACATCGCTCTGCTGCATGGGCGGCTGGCTCTCCAAGCGCTCTGCGTGCCGGCGCGCCGGCGACAGCTCTGGGCAACCACAGACTGAATGCCCTACGCTCGCTCGCGCGAGGTCACCTTGACATGGCGACACGCTTTGAGACACTCCCCGCCCTATGGCTGAACCTAAAACCAGTGAGTTGATGGAGAAGATCGTTTCGCTCTGCAAGCGCCGCGGCTTCATTTTCCAATCGTCCGAAATCTACGGCGGCCTCAATGGATTCTGGGATTACGGCCCGCTCGGCGCGGAACTGAAGCGCAACATCAAGGAATCCTGGTGGCGTTCGATGACCCAGTTGCGCGAGGACGTGGTCGGCCTCGACGCGTCCATCATCATGCATCCACGGATCTGGGAAGCCAGCGGCCACACCAGCACGTTCAGTGATTTGATGGTGGACTGCCTGCTCACGAAGAAGCGCTTCCGGGCCGACCAGATCGAGCCGCAAAGCGGCACCGCGTACTCTTACACGGGCGCAGCCGACGCTGCCACCGGCAAGGAGTGCAAAGACCCCTTCTCGGTGCTGATTGCGACCGGCAAACACGCCGACTACGCCCGGAAACCAGCCAGACTGTTTTATCAAGAGCGCGGCATTGAGCATCCGACGCTGCAAGGCGAGCGCACCGAAGAGGCTCAGAACTCCACCCGCTACAACCCCGAGAACGGCAGCCTGCTGACCGAACCGCGTGCGTTCAACCTGATGCTCAAGACCTACGTCGGGCCCGTGGAAAGCGCCGAGAACGTCGCTTACTTGCGCCCCGAGACGGCCCAGGCCATCTTCGTCCAGTTCAAGAACGCCCTGGAGGTCTCACGCCAGAAGGTGCCCTTTGGCGTCTGCCAAATCGGCAAGGCGTTCCGCAACGAGATTAATCCCCGCAACTTCACCTTCCGCTCGCGCGAATTCGAGCAGATGGAGCTCGAGTTCTTCATCCGCCCCGACGAAGTCGTCCAGAAGATGACCGGCACGGCGGCAAAGCTCTCCGATCCTCAACCTGCAGCCCTCAGCCCGCAACCCAACTGGGGCTGGGAACTCTGGCACAAGTACTGGGTGGAGCAGCGGGTGCAGTGGTATGAAAGCATCGGCCTGGGCCGCGACACGCTCGTCGAGTACTGGCAGAAGAAAGAGGAGCTGGCGCACTACGCCAAGGCCACGGTGGATATCCTCTACAAGTTCCCGTTCGGCACGCAGGAGCTGGAGGGCATCGCCGCCCGCGGTGACTTCGACCTGATGCAGCATCAGAAATTCAGCGGCAAGTCCATGGAGTACTTCGACGACGAAGCCAAGGCCAAGTATGTGCCGCACGTCATCGAGCCCAGCGCCGGCGTGGACCGGCTGGCGCTGGCCCTGATCTGCAACGCCTATTGCGAAGACCAGGCGCCCGACGAAAAGGGCAAAATGGAGTCTCGCGTAGTCATGAAATTCCACCCACGGATCGCGCCCATCAAGGTCGCCGTCTTCCCGCTGCTCAAGAACAAGCCCGAGCTGGTGAAGAAGGCCAAGGAAGTGCGTGACGCGCTGCGCCCGCACATGTCGGTCTTCTATGACGAGGCCGGCGCGATCGGACGCCGCTATCGCCGCCAGGACGAAGCCGGCACCCCGTTCGGAGTCACGATTGACTTTGATACGCTGGGCGAGAAGGGTCCGGAGTGGCGGGATACCGTGACGTTGCGCGACCGCGACAGCATGAAGCAGGAACGGGTGAAGATTGGCGAGTTAGTGTCTTTGTTACTGGAGAAAATCCGGTAATGGATGAAGGCACAGCTCAGGTCAGGAAACGGGCTCCTAACCTGTATGCGATCATCGCGTTGAAGCTCCTGAAGGGGCTGCTCCTCGTGAGCCTGGCGGTGGTCGTCTGGTATCTCCTCCAGAACCCTCACCGGCTCTTCCGGCATCATCACCAATGAAGGGGTTCCAACTTCCGGCGTGACGGGCTTGCGCGCCTGTGGCATCGTCAGCCCGTGACCACGACCGAAGCGATCAGACTGCTCGAACAATTCCGCGCCGGAGGAGTCGGCCGTGACGAGGTGTTGCGGAAGTTCCAGGCGGCGCCCGTGGCGGACTTGGGCTTCGCCCAATTGGATACGCACCGCGCGCTGCGCAAGGGCTTTCCGGAAGTCATCTTCGGCGCCGGCAAGACGCCGGCTCAGGTCGTGAAAATCGCCGCCAAACTGCTCGAGCGGGAACAATGTGTCCTGGTCACCCGCGCGGGGGCTGAACATGCGCGCCTGCTGCGTCGGAAGTTCAAATCCGCCGTCCACCACGAGCTGGCGCGGTGCGTGACCATTGACCGCAAGCCGCTGCCCAAGCGGGCGGGAACCATCGCCGTCGTTTGCGCCGGCACCAGCGACCTGCCTGTGGCGGAAGAAGCGGCCGTCACGGCCGACATCATGGGCAATCGCGTGGAACGCATCGCCGACGTGGGCGTGGCGGGCGTGCACCGTCTCTTTGACCGCCTGGCGACCATCCAGCGCGCCAACGTGATCATCGTGGTCGCCGGCATGGAAGGCGCCTTGCCGAGCGTCGTCGCCGGCCTGGTCTCGCAGCCGGTTATCGCGGTGCCGACCAGTGTCGGTTACGGCGCGAACTTCAGCGGGCTGGCGCCACTGCTCGCCATGCTGAACAGTTGCGCCAGCGGCCTGACCGTCGTGAACATTGATAACGGCTTCGGCGCAGGGTATGCCGCCAGCCAGATGAACGCACTGGCTGACCCGGCATGAAGACGCTCTACCTCGATCTGGGCAGCGGCATCAGCGGCGATATGTTTATCGGCGCGCTGATTGACCTCGGCGTCGAGGCGCGTCAGTTGGAGCGAGAGCTGCGGAAACTCGGGCTGGGAGGATATCACCTTCATGCCGCGCGCGGCCGGAAGGCGAGCATCGAAGGGGTGAAATTCGATGTCCACCTGGAAGACGACCACCACCACGATCAACATGCGGCCCGGCCCGATGCTCATAAACACCCGGTCGGGCGCCACGATTCCCAGGCCCAGGGCCACACGCACGCCCACGGACACTCCGATTCCCATTCCCCCATCCACAGCAAGGATCGCACCTTTGGACAGATCCGGGGGTTGATCCTCGGGAGCGAGCTCTCGGATTGGGTCAAACCGAAGTCGCTGGCAGTCTTCCTGCGCCTCGCGGAGGCGGAAGGCAAGATTCACGGCGTGCCGCCCGAGCAGGTGCATTTCCACGAGGTCGGCGCGGTGGACTCGATTGTGGACGTTGTGGGCGCATGCGTCGGCCTTGAGCTCCTGGGCAAGCCGCGCGTGCTGGCGAGCCCCGTGATCGAGGGCGTCGGCTGGATTGACTGCGCCCACGGCCGTTTCCCCCTCCCCGCGCCCGCGACGCTGGCGATTTTGGGCGCGCGCGGCATCGCCTTGTCGCAATGCGACGAGCCCAATGAACTGGTAACTCCCACCGGCGCCGCGCTCCTGGCCGAGTTCGTCGAGACATTCGGCCCGATGCAGGCAGTCGTGGCGGAGAAGATCGGCTTCGGCCTCGGCACGCGCGACAACAAGACCCGCCCCAACGTTCTCCGAGCTGTGCTCTGGGACCCGAAACCTGGTGACCAAAGCACGGGCGTCGGAGCCGGGGCGCAGGATTGGGAGACCGATACCATTGCCGTGCTGGAGACGAACCTGGACGATATCAACGCTGAAATCCTAGGTCAGTTCATGGACCAGGCGCTGGCCGCCGGCGCCCTGGACGTGTTCCACACCCCGATCCAGATGAAGAAGTCGCGGCCCGGCGTGTTGTTGACCGTCCTGTGCGTCCCCGCCGACGCCGACAAGTTCTCCGAACTGCTTCTGCGCGAGACCAGCGCGTTCGGCATCCGCCGTTACACGGCTGAACGGCGCAAGCTGAAGCGCGAGTTTGTGAACGTCCAGACGCCTCACGGCGGGGTGACCGTCAAAGTCGGCCGGCTCAACAGCAAGGTCGTCCAGGCGGCGCCGGAATTCGAATCGTGCAGAACGCTGGCCGAGCAGGCCAAGGTGCCGGTTAAAGAGATTTACGAGGCCGCTCTTCGCGCCCTCCCGCCTTCCCTCTTGAAATGATCGCCCCTGATCTTTTGAAGATCCTGTGCTGCCCGGAGACCCATCAGGAGGTGAGGCTGGCGGAACCCGCGGTGATCGAGGCGATCAACGCCCGGATAGCCGCCGGGACCCTCAAGAACCGCGCCGGCCAGCCGGTCCACGAAAGGATGGACGCCGGCTTGATCCGCGCCGACAGCAAGTTCCTTTACCCCGTCCGAAGCGACCTTCCCGTGATGCTGGTGGACGAAGCGATTCCCCTGGGCGGATAGCGGCGACTCTGGTCGCAAGCGCTTGGGACCCGACGCGGCTCTGCTTCGCACACCCCCGCCGACACCCCTTGGTTCCTCAATCCGCAGATTCAGCGATCCCGGGCGACATCAAGGCCCCGCGCGGGCCCCACCGTAGTCTCGCACCATAGGCACCGTTCCAGCTCGGCCTGGAGTCTGCGCGCGTAAGATATGGCTATTCAATGACTTGCCCACAGATACCTACGAGAACTCGGAAGGGGTGTCCTTGTCTCCAGTAAGAAGGTGTATGGGCCTGTAGCCGAGCGATTTATGCAGTTGGGCTCACACCTCGTGACCCGGAGGAATTGACGTGCGCCGTTCCTGCTGCCACCCCAGCCCTCACGGCCGCCCAAAACACCGCATTCCCTCAGTCAATGCCCCGGGGTGGTAGCCGGACGATTCCCCGCTGCCTCAGAATCCGTACGGCCAGTCAGGCGGTGTGCGCCTCCTCTCCCGCTCTTCGGGTTGTGCACCAGCGATGCACCAGCGATGCACACCGGATGCACCACCGGTTCCCGCTTGTGCATCGCTGGTGCATCGCTGGTGCATCGCTTGTACACGGCGTGGGGCTGGCCCTGGCAAGGCGCAGAACCCGCCAGATGCCTGGGACGTGCGTTGAGCGCACCGGTCCGCCCGGTCCGTCGGCCGCCAACGGCTAACGCGCCGGAAACCGGCGGGAGGAGCCAGGTGAGTTCAGCCGGCCGCCAAAGCACGCCGTGGCGCGTTCCCGGCGCGTAGTGCGTCCTGCGATCGGAAGATACTCCACGCGAAATGACTGATCCCGCATTGCACGCGCTGCGCCGGACCATTAGCATCGTTCCCATATCGCCGCACGGCGACTACTCATACGCTGCAATGAAGACTATGACCTCGCGCGAACGTCTGGCGGAAACACTCAACCACCGGGAGCCGGACCGCCTGTGCGTGGATTTCGGGGCGGGCCGCCAAACCGGCATGGGCGCGGGCGCCGTTCATCGCTTGCGCGAAGCGGTGCTGGGCAGCAACCTTCACCGGGTCAAAGTGGTCGAGCCCTACCAAATGCTGGGCGAGATTGACGAAGAACTGCACCAGGCGCTCGGTTTGGACGTGGTCGGCGTGCACGGATCGGGCACCATGTTCGGCTTCAAGCTGCAGGACTGGAAGCCCTTCGCCCTGTTCGACGGCACGCCGGTGCTCGTGCCCGGCCAGTTCAATGTGACCCCGGCGGACGACGGCGGCTGGCTGATGCATCCGGAGGGCGACACCACCGCGCCTCCGTGCGCGTGGATGCCCAAGGACTCGTTCTTCTTCGATTCCCTCAACCGCCAACTGCCCCTCGACGAGTCGCAGCTCGACCCCGCCGACAACTGCGCGGAAATGGCGGTCATCAGCGACGAAGAGGTGCGGCACTTCGCCGCGCTCGCCCGGCACTATCACGACAACACCACCTGCGGCATCTACCTGACGCTGCCGGGGACCGCGTTTGGGGACATCGCCCTCGTGCCCGCGCCCTGGATGAAGCAGCCCAAAGGCATCCGCGGCGTGCAGGAGTGGTACATGGCCACCGTCACGCACAAGGACTACGTGTTGAAGGTGTTCGAGACGCAATGCGAGCGCGCCCTCAAGAGCATCGAGAAGCTCGCCGCCGCGGTGGGCGATCGCGCACAGGTGGCGTTCGTTTCCGGGACCGATTTCGGCACCCAGGACAGCCAGTTCTGTTCGGTCCAGACCTACCGCGAGCTTTACCAGCCCTTTCACAAGGCGGTGAACGACCTGATCCACAAGCTGACTCCGTGGAAGACGTTCATCCATAGCTGCGGCTCGGTGTGCCCGTTTATCCCCGAGTTCATTGCAGCGGGCTTCGATGTGCTCAACCCGGTGCAGTGCTCCGCCAAAGGAATGGATCCGCGCTGGTTGAAGCGCGAGTTTGGCCGCCAGCTTGTGTTTTGGGGCGGCGGCGTGGACACGCAGCACACCCTCCCGTTCGGCACCCCGGACGAGGTGTATCGGCAGGTCCGCGAACGCATTGACATCTTTGCCCCGGGCGGCGGTTTTGTTTTTAACAGCATCCACAACGTCCAAAGCAACGTGCCGACCGCCAACATCCTTGCGATGTTCCGCGCGCTCAAAGACAGCCTGAAATAGCACGCCGCCACATCCATGATCACAACCGCCGCGCCGCCAGACTCATCCCTCAAGGCCCAATACAACCTCGGCTACATCTGGCTCATCTCGCTCGTGGCCGCCATGGGCGGCTTGCTCTTCGGCTGGGACTGGGTGGTGGTCGGCGGCGCGAAGCCGTTCTTCGAGCGGTATTTCGACCTCGCCGCCGTCGCTCGCGCGCTCGACGAATACGGCCTGACGCGCGCGCTGGGGCTCGGGACCGCTCAAGGCGTCAGCGGTTTTGCCAACAGTTGCGCGCTCATCGGCTGCCTGTTCGGCGCCCTGATGGCCGGCGCTCTGAGCGACAAGTTCGGGCGCAAACGGCTGTTGATCCTCGCGGCCCTGCTGTTCTGCGTCACGTCCATCGGCAACGGCCTGGCGCACAGTTTCGCCGTGTTCATCGGCTGGCGCATGCTGGGCGGCGTGGCGATCGGCCTGGCCTCAAGCCTCTCGCCGATGTACATCTCGGAGGTCGCCCCGGCGCAGATGCGCGGCCGGCTCGTCGCCATCAACCAGCTTACTATCGTCATCGGCATCCTCGCGGCACAGGTCATCAACTGGTGGCTGGTGCGCGACATGGGCAACCAAATCCTTGAGGCCCTGGGACCCAACGCCGCCGACGCGGCCAAGGATGAGTTCATTCGCGATTCCTGGTTCGGGAAGGCCGGCTGGCGCTGGATGTTCGGTCTGACTGCAGCGCCCTCGGTACTGTTTTTCCTCAGCATGTTCTTCGTGCCGGAAAGCCCGCGCTGGCTCGCCAAGAACGGCCGGACCGAACGCGCGCGCGCCGTCCTGGCGAAGATCGGCGGCGCGCCTTACGCTGATGCCGCGATTGCCGAAATCAACTCAACCCTTGCGGCCGAGGAAATTCAGCACGTTCACTTCGGCGACCTGCTCGAGCCAAAGATGAGAAAGGTGCTGCTGCTCGGGGTGACGCTGGCGGTGTTCCAGCAATGGTGTGGCATCAACGTCATCTTCAATTATGCCGAGGAGATCTTCAAAGCCGCTGGCTATGACATCTCGAGCGTTCTCCAGAACATCGCCTGGACCGGCTCAGTGAACATGCTGTTCACCTTTGTGGCGCTGGGCACGGTGGACCGCGTGGGTCGGCGGCCACTCATGCTCCTGGGCGCCGGCGCACTCGCGATTATCTACGTTGCCCTGGGCGGCTGTTACGCGGCGGGCGTGAAAGGCTTGCCGATGCTCCTGCTGGTGCTCTCGGCAATCGCCTGCTACTCCATGTCGCTGGCGCCCGTGACCTGGGTCGTCATCTCGGAGATCTTTCCCAATCGCATCCGCGGCGCGGCGATGTCGGTGGCCGTGGCGTCCCTATGGATCGCATGCTTCATCCTGACCTACACTTTCCCGCTCCTCAACGCGAGGCTCGGACCGGCCGGCACCTTCTGGCTCTACGCGCTGATTTGCATTGGCGGCTTGTTGTTCATCCTGCTGAAACTGCCGGAGACGAAAGGCCGGACCCTGGAACATATCGAGAAGGAGCTGGTGGACGAAACCAAATGAAGCGGATCATAACGGCGGCCGGCCGATCATCTGCCATTCCTTGATCGCCTCCACCGGATGAACCAGCATGATGATGTTCAAGGTCAAGTTGTCACGAACCCACAACAGGCACCCCACCTCCATCCCGATGAGCACCGCCACGGTGACCCACGGGCGCAACCGCAAGGCCAGCAGGAACCCGAGAGACATCATCACCACGTCGGCCAGCGAGTTGAGCACGCTGTCGCCGTCATACCCGAGCGCAATCGTCACCTGACGGTAGCGGTTGATGATGATGGGGGAGTTCTCCAGGATTTCCCACCCCGCCTCCAGCAGAACGGCGACGAGGAACCGTTGGCGCACCGGCAGCTTCCGGGCCACCAGCCATAACCCGCCGTAGAAGAGCATCCCGTGGGCAATATGGCTGAACGAGTAAGGATCCGCCAACCGTTGCGAGCACTCGCTGCTCCAGATGTCGCCTTCCCACAGGCCGAACTGCGCGTCCGGCCCCAGCATCGAGCGACCCATCCACAGTTCAGTGCCGCCCGTCAGTACGACGATGGCAACGAAGGCCAAGGCAATCCATTTGCCACGCTGCAACTGCGCCCGGAATGCACCAAGCCACCCGATACCACGCGCCCCGAAGGACGGCGAACACTCAGGCGGACTCGTCGGGACAGGTGTCACGCCCGGAGCGTCCCAGATGCCGTAATCGTGGTCAAGTGCGCCGGCCGCTCACCGATGCAGTGACTGGCCCGTGGCGGGTCGCCGGCTTGCTGCTTGTCATTGCCGGGCGACGGCGTATGCTGGGCAATGTGAACGGCAAATGGAGCAAGTGGTTGCCCTACCTCTTCATGCTGGTGGCGGCCTTGTCGCGCTGGCCGGGCTTATTCCCGCCCAACTTCAGCGCGTTCTACGCCTTGGCCTTTTGCGCCGGAGCCTTCTTCCCCCGCAACATCAAGTGGTGGTTCCCGCTCGGTACGCTGGTCGTCACCGACATCGCTCTGAACATTTACTACCAGTCGTTCAGCGCGCTGCAGTTGGTCAATTACGTCGCCTTCGCGCTCATTATCCTGCTCGGTGCGCGATTCAATCATCGCTCGCGCTTCCTCAGCCTGCTGGCGGGCGGGATCTTCGGGGCGATTCTCTTCTACCTGCTCACTAATACGGCATCCTGGCTCTTCGACGCCGAATACACCAAAGACCTGGCCGGCTGGATCAAGGCGCTGACGACCGGCCGGATCGGCTTCCCGCCCACGATTGAGTTCTTCCGGAATACGCTCATGAGCGGAGGTCTCTTTACTGCCCTGTTCGCCGGCGCGCTCAAACTCAGCGAAGCCGCCGAGTCCGCCAAAGAGAAGGAACCCGAAGAAGCACCCGCAGAGGCCCCAGAAGGAGAAGAAGTGCCGGAAGAAGGAAAGGCGTGAGGAACGTGTTGCGTGTTGCGTATTCCGTGTTCTAGCCAGCACGGTCCCGGCCCAACCGAACACGCACCACGCACCACGCATCACGTTTCACGCTTCACGTTTCACGTTTCATGCTTCATGCGCATCGGCGTCATCTCCGATACCCATAACTTCCTGGACCCGAGAATCCCGCAGCTCTTTGACGGAGTGGACCACATTCTGCATGGGGGCGACATCGGCAATCCCATCCTCCTGCTGGAGTTGGAACAGATCGCGCCGGTGACCGCCGTTGGCGGCAACACCGATGATCCGGGCCATCATTACCGCCAAACGCAAGCCCTGGAGCTGGCTGGCCGCAAATTCCTCGTCCACCACATCGTTAACCCGCACGCGCTTGCCGACCCTCTCCGGCTGCACCTCGCGCGGGAGCGTCCCGACGTGGTGGTTTTCGGCCACACCCACAAACCGTTCTCCGAGACCATCGGCGGCACGCTTTTCTTCAACCCAGGCTATGCCGGCAAGGCGCGTTTCGGGTTGGAACGTTCGGTGGCCATCCTGCATTGCAGCGAGAAGAGGATCAGGCCGGAGTATCTGAAACTATAGGCAGTTTTGGCACGTGACGGCGTCAGGACTCTCACCCTGGCCGCCGGCTCCGCGACGGGCACGAGAAGATAGCAGGTGAAGACGGGCCGGCGTTGGCGGAGAATATCTGGAGTTGACGTTCGCGGTCGGATGGATTGGAATGATGTTAGTATTGAGACTCAGGCGCGAAGAGCCATGATTCACCGGCATCTTAATCATGAGGGATTGAGCCTGGCGGCCATTGACGACATAATTTCTCGTGGCAAGCGCAAGGATTGGGAGGAGTTGCGCTTGGCGGTCCTGGCCAGTCCGGGGGTCCGGGAGCGAATACAGAAGGTTTGTCGTGCCCATATCGCCAACCCCCGCGCGCAACGTTACCATTTCTGGATGCACTATGCCGCAGCCCACCTCGCTGCCTGATTGGGAGGAGGTTCTCTCTGCCGCGGCGCGGCTCCAACAAATGTTGCCGGATGCCGTTCTGGTGGGTGGGACTGCTTCGGCGATTCACGCACAGCACCGTTTCTCGGGGGATGCAGATCATGTGCTGCGAGATCTGCGCGAGCGTTTCGACGGAATTCTTGCGCAACTGGAGTCGGTGGCCGGATGGAAGACCGCGCGCGTGCAGCGGCCGGTTCAGATCCTGGGTAGCCTTGACGGAATCGAGACTGGCATCCGCCAGTTGATCCGCGAGCAACCGCTCGAAACCACGGTCATTAATTACCGCGGGCAGGCCATCACCATTCCAACCAAAGAGGAAGTCCTGCGGATCAAGAGCGCACTGATCTTGAAGAGGAATGCGACGCGCGACTACCTGGACTTTGTAGCCCTCGCCGATCTGCTCGGAGAGCAGAGGACCGCTGAGGCCTTGTGCAGCTTTGATCGTTTGTATCCCCAGCCCAACGAGGAATCGGCCTTGCAGCAGTTGCAGATTCAACTGGCCGCTCCACTCCCCTACGACTTGGAGGAAACGCGATTGACCGAATACAAGAATCTCGCCCCGAAATGGCAAGATTGGCAGACAGTCAAGGACGCTTGCAGCCACCTCGCCGCAGCCCTCTTTGACCGAATTGCCGCCCTGGAACCGAAGGGCGATCCAAAACCACAGCGGGTGCCGAAATCAGGGGGGAGTAGCTGAGGCTGTAGCGGCTATCTCGCGTGCCTTGCGGAGGTCGAGCTTGCCGGTGCCCAGGTAGGGCAGGGCGTCAAGCCGGATAAACTGGTCGGCGCGCGGTTTCCACAGGTTCGGCAGGTCGCACTGGGTTAGCTTTTCGAGGCATGCCTGCAAGTTCTCTTGGTTCAGCTTGTGCAGGACAACGAGCCGCTCGCCTTTCTTCTCGTCCGGCAGGCCCACGACCACGAACGTCTGCTCGGTTGCCCCCGCCAACTCGTGCAGCTTCTCCTCGACCTTGATATGCGGCACCATCTCGCCGCCGATCTTGCTGAACCGGCTCAGGCGATCGGTGATCTGCAGGAAGCCGTCCTCGTCAATGGCCGCAATGTCGCCGGTAACATACCAGCCGTCGCGCAGCACTTCGGCGGTCTTTTCCGGGCGGCCGAGGTAGCCTCGCATAATGTTGGGGCCGCGCACCAGCAGCAGGCCGGGCTGGCCAATCGGCAGCGTAGGGCAGGCGTCTCGCCTGCCCTTGGGGGCAGGCGAGACGCCTGCCCTACTTTCCAGCACGAACGTTTGTGGGTCAACGATGCGCACGCTCATGCCCGGGAGCGGGTGGCCGATCTTGCCGCGCTTGGCGCCAACCTGCCGGAAACCCGCCGAGCGGAAGTCGTGCGTGTTGACCGCCACCGCCGGGGCGCATTCGGTGCAGCCGTAACCTTCGAGCGGGCGGATGCCGAACTGCTCCTCGAAAGCGGTGGCCAGCCGCTCGGGCAATTTCTCGGCGCCGGTCATCACCACGCGCAGGCTGCCGAAATCCTCCGCCGCACAACTGCGCAGGTAGAGCTGCAGGAACGTCGGCGTTGCCAACAGAAAGGTCAGGGCGTGCTGTTTGACCAGGGGGCCGATGGCTTTGGCGTCGAGCGGGTTGGGATGGTACACTACCCGCACCCCGAGCACCACCGGCAGGCAGAGCGTGCCCGTGAAGCCGAACGAATGGAAGAAGGGCAGCACGCCCACCATGCCGTCCGTTCGATTCAAGCCGAACACCTGTTCGAGCTGCTCGATGTTCGAGCCGACATTGTAATGGCTCAGCATCACGCCTTTCGGATCGCCCGTGCTGCCGCTGGAGAAGATCACCGTGACGAGGTCGTCCAGCGCCGCCCGTTTCTCACGTCCCAGGGAACGCTCCAGCCAGCCGACCGGCAGCAGCCACGCGCTGAGCATCGCGCACAGCTTCTCATCCAAGCGCGGCTGGGCCGCAAGCTCCTCCAACAGCACTGTCTCGCCCGGCACCTTGAGCTTCAGCTTGTCCAGGAAGGTCCGCGAGGTCAGCACCGTTTTGATGCCGCACTGACGGATGCACGACCCGAGCGTTTCCTCAGACACGGTGTAATTCAAATTCACCGGCACCTTGCCCATGAGCAGCGCCGCGAAGTTCACCAGCGCGCCCGGCACCGACGGCGGCAACAGCAACCCCACCATCTGCTGGCCGGCCCAGGCCTTCCTGAGCCGGCGCGCCAAGAAAACCGTCCGCATGAGCGCGGAGCCGAAGCTGACTCTCGCCGAGGCGGCATCGGACATGGCGAACCGGAAGGGATGGCTGCGAGCCGTCCGCACGAAGGCGCGGTGCAAAGGACTCATGTGCGCCTTGCGATGCTCCCAGGCTTCCACCAACAGTTCCTGCACGCGCTCCCGCACCTCGAACGGCGCGGCCGTATGCGGTAGCGGCGCGCCAAAGTTCACCGTCACGCGATACGGAATCCGCCGCGGCAGCTTCCAAAGGAATCGCCCCCGGTCGAAGCTGAAGATGCTGCCCCACACGCCATCCAGCGCCACCGGCACAATCGGCGCCTCGACATCCTTCATAATGCGCTCGAACCCGCGCCGGAACGGCAGCAAATGCCCGATGCGCGTGATCTGGCCCTCGGCGAAAATGCAGACGACTTCACCGGCCTGGATCGCCTCGCTCGCCGTCCGCAGCGCGTGCAGCATCTCGCGCGGGCGCAGTTCGGAGGAGATGGGAATGGCTCCCAGGATGCGGGCAAACGGCTTCACCCAGACCTTTTCATACATGCCCTTGTAAACGATGAAGCGCACGGCCCGGTCCGTGGACCCCAGCAGAAGCATCGCATCCACGAACGACAGATGGTTGCAGACAAACAACGCTCCGCCTTTGCCGGGGATATTCTCCCGGCCCTTCACCCGGATGCGATAGACCGTGTGCGTCAGCACCCAGAGCACGAACCGCAGCAGCGAATCCGGCAGCAACCAGACCAGATAGACCGTCGTCGCCAGCGTCAGGAGCGCCCCGAATCCGAACACGGCGCGCGGCCCGAGGTGGAGACCCACCTCCAGGCCCCTCCAATCCGCCCCCGCCGCCACAAACCAATACACCCCCGCGGCCAGGAACAGTCCCGCTGAGGACAGCAGGTTCGCCGCCGCCAGCGTCGCGCCCTTGCCTTCCTTGGCAGGCCGGTGCTGCAGGATCGCCGAAATCGGCACGATGAAGAACCCCCCGAAGAACCCCAGCGCGCTCACGGTGCCCAAAATCCGCCCGAAGCTCAGTCCCGGCTGCCAGAGAATCGCCGCGAAGACCGTGATGCCCAGCGACCCGAGCGGCACCAGCCCATACTCGATCTTGCCGCCCGACAGATAACCGGCCGCGAAGCTGCCCAGCCCAATCCCGATCGCCAGGGCCGCCAGCAGGTAGGTGGTCCACACCTCGCCGATCCGCAGCACGTTTTCTCCGTAATCAATCATCCCCTGCTGCAAGAGCTGCCCGATGAACCAGAAGTAGATGTTGCCCAGGCAAGCCAGCCAGAGCACTCGGTCCTGGCGCATCACCTTGATCTGCTGCCACAGATCGCCCAGAAAGTTGGCGCGGTACACCTTCCGCGGATTGGCCGCCGGAATGCGGGAGATGCCAAAGCTGCAAGCCAACCCGACGACCGCCAGTCCGATCATCACCCCTCCCGACCAGGCCTGGCGTCCCTCAAAGGTTTTGTACAGCACCGCCCCGGCGGCCATGCCGGTAATGATCGCCACGAACGTTCCCAGCTCCAGAATGCCATTGCCCCACGATAGCTTCCGCGGCGGCAACAGCTCGGGCAACAGCCCGTACTTCGACGGCCCAAAGATCGCGCTGTGCAGACCCATCAGGAAGATCGCCGCCAGCCCCATTGGCAGGCTGCGCCAAAACAAGCCCAGCGTCGCAAACGCCATGATCGCGATCTCGAGCAGCTTGACCGCAATGGAGATCGTGCGCTTGCTGAACCGGTCCGCCAGAAAACCGCCGGTCATGGAGAACAGCAGAAACGGCAGCGAAAACAGGCCCGCGGTCAGCGGTACCAGCGCCTTGTGCCAACTCTCCGACAGGGCCATGTTCAGCCCCACAAACGTCACCACCATCTTGAGAGCGTTGTCGTTGAACGCCCCCTCGAACTGCGTGGCGATCAGGCTCCAAAACCCGCGCAGCAACGGCCGCCGCGGCTCCGCCGACTCTGCACGAGACTCTGCCGGGTCCATCATAAGATTAAGATGTTGTTTTGACTCCGCGCGCTCTGCGATACAGGAGCAGTCTATCCCACCGCCGGGATGATGTGCCAATTGATAAACTTGTGCCCGGCATCAATCGCATCAATCCCCGTGCCCGGAAGTCACCCGGCAGAATACGGCATCCAGAAGCCGGCACGATGGGAACCGTGCCCGCGATGCTACGGGGTGTTGAGCCGGTGCAGAGCGTGCGGGCACGGTGCGGGCACGGTATGCGCAGCTACCTGGCCGCTATGGCCGGTATATTCCGGGTATATGGTGGGTATATGGTTTGCAGGGGAATCTTACTGTTTCGCCGTCCGCCTTGCCGTTCCGGCAGCGGGGCAGGGACGGGCGGGCTTGCCTACCAGCCGCCGGCGTCCCGAATCTGGCCAAAATAGCCCAGGTAGAAATGGATGATCTGGTAAGCGATCAGCCCGACCACGAGCAAGTAAACGGCCCGCGGTGTCCACTGCGCCACCGCATGAAGCTTGCGGGAGCCTTCCTCCTCATAGTAGAGGCGCAGACGGTGCAGAGTGTCATCAAGCCGTCCGCTGATTTCTCCCGTGGCATATTGATTGGCGAAAAGCTCGGGAAAAACCGGCGACGCGCGGACCACTTCGGCCGGCGTCTGGCCGGCATCCACCAGTGGCCGCCACGCTCGCACCGTCCGCTTCAGGGCGGGTGAACCGCTGGCCGTGGCCGCCATCTCCCAAGCCTCGACGATCGTCACACCCGCGCTGAGCAGCGCTTCGAGCGCGGCGGCCAGGCGCGACAGCGCCAGGCAATGCCGGGCCGTGCCCAGCACTGGCACGCGGCGCAGGATCGCCTCCAGCCGCGCGCGCCAGATCTCGCCATGCCCGCTTTGCGCGGCGTACATGACCAGCCCCACCACGGCGTAGATGGGAAGCAGCACGCCGAAGGTTTGGCCCAGGTACCCCAGCCAGTTCCCGGTCAGAAACAGCTTGGGGAAGGGCAGAATGAAAACGGCAAAATGGAACAGGAAGACCGGATAGGCCAGGTCGCCGAGCATCCGGCGGGCAATGCGGGCGCGGGCATGGTAGTAATCGGTCAGCAACTGGAAACTGGCCTCCAGCCGCCCGCTTTGTTCGCCCGCCTGCAACAGCGCCGTGTCGAGGGCCGGCAGCCAGCGCTCGACGCGCTGCAACGCATCCGCCAGCGTGCAGCCGCCCGCCAGCTCCGCGAGCACGTCGGCGATGGGTTTGCGGTACGAAGGAGCCGGGGGATTGCGCTGCAATTGTTCCAGCGCCCGGATAAGGCCCAGGCCCGCGCCGGTGAGCTGGCCGAGCTGATGATAGAAATCAGCGCGCTGCGACAGTTGCCCGGGCATGAAGATGAGCGACATGGTTCGAGCGCCGCGCCGGCGTTCGTGTCGGCGAGCGGCAAACCACTGTGGCCCAAACGGTCAGGCAACCGCAAGCCTCGGCCGCGGTTCAGGCCAGAAGCCGGTCGAAGCTGGCCGCGAGATCGCGCTTGCCGCGCAGGCCGACGACCTGCTCGGCGACCTGGCCTTGCTTGAAGAGCAGCAGCGTGGGGATGGCCCGAACGTTGTACTGGGCGGCCAGGGCCTGGTCATTGTCAACGTTGACTTTGCCGATCTTGACCCGGCCGTCGTATTCGCCGGCGAGTTCGTCTAGAACCGGCGCGATCATCTTGCACGGCCCGCACCACTCGGCCCAGAAATCAACTAGAACGGGGGTGGCGGATTCGAGCACTTCCTTGGAAAAGTTATCCTGTGTCAAAGTGACAATGTTGGGAGCTGCCATAATAAACTGGAACTAAGAATCGTTGAAAAACCAGACCCCTGACGGCCCTGTATTACCCGCTGTGGAACCGAATCAGATGAATGGGTCCGGCCGGCTACCAGATCCACTGGAACATGTTGTTGAGCGTGGTCAAGACCGCGAGCACGCCGACTACTGCGGCGGCGATGGCGAGACCGGTGTCAAGCGGGCCAAGACCGGGACGAGCGGCAGCCATAGGTGCGGCGGCGGCGCGCGGCGCGGGAGCGGCGGCAGCGGCGGTAGGGCGCGCCGCGGCTACGGGTGCGGCGGCGGTGGCCCGGGGAGCCGGGGCGGGCGCGGCGGCCGCAGACGGAGCTGTCACTGCCGGCGCGGGACCGCCGGCGGGACCGCCGGGCGGCAAGGTCGGCAGCTTAATGGTCGGTGCGGCCGAGGGCTTGGGCGGCAGATTGATACGAACCGTTTCTTTCTTCGGTTGGACCTTTCCGGTCTCCTTCTTGGGCGGGAGTGCGCCGCTCGGAACATTGGGAATATTCTCAGCCATAAAAGTTCAATTTCGACTCAAAACTAAAGTTGCCCTTCGGCAGTGTCAAACTCTTAATCCGCCCCAAAAACGCCGATCAGCGCGTCTGCATGAAGGAGCGCCGACATTCTTGTCGGCCCGCTCTTGCCGACAGGGCTGCCTCCCGCCCGGAGCGCGGCTGTCCCCAGCCGCAGCGCGTCCGCAAGGGGTCAAGCCTCAGAACCCCTTGGCAGCCTTGCGCGGGCGGTGCTGCTGCGGTTGGGGACAGCCGCGCTCCGCCCCGACGGAGCCGACAAGCATGTGGGCGCTCGTCCGACGGCTTCCTGCATACGCGCGCTACGCCGATGGCCGGTCGTCCACCGCGGACTCCAAAGCCGCAGCGAAATCCCGGCCGCCACTCGGCGGCATCCTGTTTGCCGGCCTCGCATTGGCCGGAACGGGCCGGGCGCTTTCCGGTCTTGGAAGCGGGTTGCCCGGCCGGGCACCGACAGAGACCTATCAGACCTGGGCTCGCGCTTCGCCCCCAGCCTGCTGAGTGCCGGTCCAGCGCGGCGCGCGCTCTTCCCGGGGCCGCGCGATATTCACGGTCAGCGTCCGCCCTTGAAGCTCTTTGCCGTGGAATAGTTCGACGGCTTTATTGGCCTCTTCCGGGGTCGCGAACTCCACGAAAGCGAAGCCACGTGACCTGCCCGTTGCCCGGTCGAGCATCAGGATCGCCGAGGTCACTGCGCCGGCCTGGGAGAAATATTCCCGAAGATCGTTCTCCATCGTTTGATAGGAGAGGTTGCCCACGAAGAGCCTATTCTGGTTCATATTCTTAAGTCTGCCCAGGAAATTTCGGTGGGAGGAGGGCTGCACCTGCAGGCTCGCTGAATGTCGTCGCTGTCGCTTTCACGGACAATCTGTCTTCTGACACCAACACGTTCATTTCCCGAACGGACATGCCATTTGTAACAAACCGGCGTGCCCGGTCAATACCAGACTTGCCGCTCGATCTCCGGTCCCGGTCAGGGTTCTTCCCGCACCAGGCGAGGGCGCTCGCCGGCCGGCAAGCTCAGGCGATCGCGGAAACGACCGTGCCGAATGACAATGCCGTTCTCCTGACGTTCAACCGCTAAAGCGCACTCGCCCCGGTACGGATAGAGCACGGCAACGAACTCCGCGGTCCGTGCCTGCTGCCGGCCCAGGAGCAGCGGGACTTTGCGCGAGTTGCTCTCGGCGGGGCATTCCCCGACGATCGGCGTCAGAGGGCGGCCGCCGCTCAGCCAGAAGCTGACTCCGCTGTCGCCTTCCGACCAACGGCCTGACAGGGCCGACCGCGCTGGAAATTCCCTGGCGCCTTCGATCCAGCGCATCGGCTGGGCTGCGGGGCGAGGCTCGGCCTGCCCGCCATCCAGCGTCAGCTTGCCCTCTGAGTGGAGACAGAAGTCAAAGGTGTGCTCCGCGTCGCTCCGAAGCCAGTCCGCCAGGACGAAGTAGTCGCCGATGCGCACGACCGTCCGCGAGTGCACCACCCCCGGGTAGGCTTCCGCAGTCTCGGACGCCGCCGCTTCCAGGTCATCCCCGCCGAGCCAGAGCTTTGCCGTGTTTTCCTTGGTCGCCGCCTGGTCCTTGCCGTCCACGACGACGGTATTGTGGGCGAGGGTGGATCGGTACCACGGGAGGATGGCGGCACCGTAGCCGGGCGTGCCGTAATCCGCCATCCAAAGCTTTTGATTGGCAAAAAGGGTCACGCCCATCTTGTCGTAGTGGCCGTGCCCCAGGAAAGGCCCGTAGTCAAAGGTCATCATCGCGCCGTTGGTTGAGCGCAGGACACAGACGCCCAGCACGGGGAAGTTGATGGAAGCCGTCGGCGGCGGGGTGGTCCGGGCGGGAATGTCCCCGCCTAAGAGAAAGGCGTAGAGCCCGCTGCGCCCCGCGTCCCGGCGCTCAGCGGGTGCCACGCCCGCGGGAGCGGCGCTCGGCCGGTAGCCGTTGGCAAGCACCCAGCCAAAGAGCGGATCGCGCGCGCGATAATGCGCCAGCTCATAAAGGCTGGCCGGCACATAGGACTCGAACCATCCGTCGTTGATCGCCGGCAACCGCAAATCCGGGTACGCGTAAGCGAGCGGCGCGCGGAACATCGCCAGGAGCGACTTGCCCGGCTTGCCCTCCCAATGATACAGGTCCGCCCCCGCGTGCCACGCCGCCTCGGCGAACTGCACGAACGCGCGCAGCGGAAAGTAGTGATAGGTGTGGACCGATTCCGGCCACAGGCCGTCATCGCCCAACTGATCGCGGATTTGCTGCTTGAACCTGTCCGTCGCCCAGCGCACCAGTCCGTCGTCTTGGATGGCATAGCCGACCACCCCGACCGCCGAGAGGTGCCAGGAGCCCCAGTTGCCGCCCGTGCCGCAGCGCTGAATTCCTTCGGCGGCGGTGCGCAGAAACTTCTCGATCTCCGCCTGCTCCGACACAGTGAGACTGTTGCAGACCAGGTCATAGGCTTGCGCCAGCAGGATCACCCACATTGACTCGTCGAGGGATTGGTAGATCATGCCGCCGGTGGTGGTAGTCCTATGGGGACCGGGGTAGGCGTTGGCGTATTTGCGCAGGATCTCAGCCGACTTGGCCGCGTAGGGAGGATGGTGTTCGATGGCCGAGACCAGGCTCGAATCCAGTGCCGCTTGCGCCAGGCACAAATGAACGTCTCGCCTCAGCGCCGCTTCATACCGGTCGCCGCTGTAGGACTTGCCGCACTTCGGGCATCGGTAAGGGCCCGGCACGAAGCGCTGGTCCCCGGGCGCCTCCAGCCGGTCGCCGTCCACGCAGAAGAAATGGTGAAAGTGACCGCCGCGAGCGGGTATCTCGACGTCCCGGCTCAGCCACAAGCCAGCGTTGGCGCGAACTCGACGATACAGGCCGGCCTTCCAACCCGGCTTGGCCACATCACGGCGCAGGGCAGTCAGTTCGTTCTCGTTCACCAGCACAAAGGGCCGCTGTGGAAACGGGCTGGCGCCGGCGCAGAACACGTCCGCGCCCCAGAGCCCCAGCAGGCACCCCGCAAGCCACGGCGTCAGGAACGTCGGTTGCCGTTTCATCTAGCGGACCTTCTGCAGGCGTTCGATCATTCGCGCCACACGGTCGCGGTGCTCCAGCATCAGGCGCGGGTCGGTCGTGAAGTGGGTCAGGTCGGTGGAGACCTCTCTCGGCACCTTCAACAGCTCACGCGCCTGTCTTACCAGGTCGGCATCTTCCTTGATCGCGCCCACGCGTTGGACCTCTTGCTGCAAGAGCCAGAAGTACTCGTAGTCCTCCATCCCGTCGCGCAGATTCTCCCAGCGGAGCGAGTTGATCGGCGCGTCGAGGCAGGGCGGTTGGTTGGTGCCCGGCTCGCGCCTCGGCGGGTACAGGAAGCGGCCGTCGCCATTGCCCCAATAGCCGATTTCACCCGGCTTCTCGCCGTAACCGGACTTGTAGCTCATGGGGTCGGCCCACGGGTCCTGGAGTTTGGGCGGTGGGAACGCCGCCGGGCTCGTCCAATAGAGCGTTTCCCAGATTAGGATGCCCTGCACGCCGTACTGCCAGGACTGCCACGGCCAGAGGCGCAGCTCCGTTCCCGGGTGGTCAATAAACTCCGTCAAGTACGGCGCGTGCGGCCCGCAGCAGATATACCACCATACCTCCTCGCCCGCCGCGCGCCGTTCGCCCACCAGCTCGGGCGTCCACTTCGGCGTCAGCCCGCACCAGATGTCCACGTGACCCAGCAGCGCCGGTTCCGGCTGCTCGGTCAACATGCGCCGGATGCCGGGAGCCGCCGCTTTCAGGCGCTTCATGCCGTCCACGACAAACTCGAAGTCCTTCGGCGCCGGCTCGTCGAACCAGTAGGTGAAGGCCTTCGACAGCCAGCCTCGTTCCCTAAGGTGCGCCTCGATTTGGCTGAGGTAGTCTTTGAATAGCCGCGCAAACTCCGGCGTGCCTTCCTGGAATCCCTCCAGCTCCCCAAGATGCCGGCTGTGGAACGTGCCGCCTCCCATGCCCCGCAACGGCAGCACGAACGTGTTGAAACGCGCCCGGTCCAGCCACTGCGCCGCCGCCTGGTCGAACTTCGTGAAGTCCACCCGCGCCTGCTTGTTGGTGCCCTCGCCCACGAACCGTATGTTGATCGGGGCGTACTGATAAAACGAATACGGGCTGATACGGTGCTCGGCAAAGTTGCTCAGGTATTTCTCATACACCGACTCCTGTTGCTCCCTCGCTTGCAGGTTGTGATACCGGTTGATCGAGTGCGCGCCCATGCCGAGCGCGCTCTTCAGGTGCGTCTCCTCCGGCAGCGCAAAGTCATACACGCGCAACCGCAATGGCACAGCCACCGCGCCCAGCGAAGTCTTCAGTCGCAGTTCACCCTGGTACTCCCCCGCTTTGGCCTCGCGCGAGACCTGCACCGTCAGCCAGAGCGGCTGGTTCTTCCCGGCCGGGAGGGCCAGCGGCAATCGCAATGGCGGGAGCGGGTCGGGATGCCAGCCCGGCTTGCCCAGCTTGTCAGTCGGGCGCGTCACCTGCACATAGGCTACCTCATCCAGCCGCACCGTGATCGGCGCCGCGCGGCCCCAGCCGCGGCGCAATGGACTTGCCTCGGCCGACAGCAGCTCGGCCTGGGCCTCGGCCCGCAGGATCACCTGCACCGGCTCGAACTCGCCGCGCGCCGCGGACAGGGTGATCGGTCCGGGCTTGCGTGGCGGCTTGTCCGGCAACCCGCGTTCACGGCCGACCTTGAGGCCGCCCTCGCACCACCACACCCCCAGGTGTTTTGTTTGCGCCAGCCAATGGCCAGCCCGCGCGTCGTTGAGAACGTCATTGGTTTGCGCGCCGGCACTCGGCGTCGCGGCGCAGACCACCGCCAGAAACGGGATCAGCAAAGCGGCGGGTCGGACGTGGATCGGCACAGAAGCATGATGCATCCCCGGAGAATGAGAACCTCTCCCATACGAATCAAGCATCCGATGCGCGACGATGCACCCCTGGCGCGCCAGGTCGCAAGACCGGCAGCCAGTTGTCAGCCGCTGATGTCGGCGTGGTAGCCCTGGAGCGACTTCACTCCCGCCTTGCCGGTTCGCGCGGCGGCGATGCCGGCCACGGCAGCCTTGGCGGCGGCGGTGGTGGTTACGTAGGGCACCTTGTACTTGATGGCGGCTTTGCGGATATAGGCGCCATCGGCGGCGCTGGTCTTGCCCCGGGGCGTGTTGATGATCAGGTCAATCTGCTTGCTCTTGATCTCGTCGGCGATGTTCGGCCGCTGGTGGTCGCTGATCTTGAAGCTTACCTCGCAGGGCACACCGCGCGAATGCAGGAACTTCACGGTGCCGTCGGTGGCCTTGAGCCGGAAACCCAGCTCGGCGAAACGTCGCGCCGTCTCGAGGACCAACGGCTTGTCTTTGTCGGTGACTGAAATGAAGACCGTGCCCTTGAGCGGCAGCGGGCTGCCCGTGGCCTCCTGGGATTTGAAATAGGCCAGGTCGAAGCTGGGCGCCATGCCCAGCACCTCGCCAGTCGAACGCATCTCAGGGCCCAGCAACGGGTCAACCTCGGGAAACATGTTGAAGGGGAGCACCACTTCTTTGACCCCGGTGTGCGGGATGCGACGGTTGCGCAGCCCCAGGTCGCGCAGCCGCTGGCCCAGCATGAGCCGGGTCGCGATCGAGGCCATCGGGATGTTGCAGACCTTCGAAACCAGCGGCACCGTCCGGGACGCCCGGGGATTGGCCTCGAGCACATAGACCTTGTCCTGATGGACGGCGTATTGGATGTTCATGACGCCGCAGACCTTGAGCTCGCGGCCGATGCGCAGCGTATATTCCTCGATGGTCTTGAGGTGCTGCCTGGGCAACGTGACCGGCGGGATGGCGCACGCCGAATCCCCGGAGTGGATGCCCGCCAGCTCGATGTGTTCCATGACCGCCGGGATGAACGCGTCCTGGCCGTCCGCCAGCGCGTCAGCTTCCGCCTCGATGGCATTGTCCAGGAACCGGTCAATCAGGATGGGCCGTTCCGGCGTGACATCTACCGCAGCGGCGACGTAATGCTTGAGCATCTCCTCGTCGTGGACCACCTCCATGCCGCGCCCGCCGAGCACGAAGGAGGGGCGCACCATGACCGGGTAACCGATCTGGCTGGCAATGCGGCTGGCTTCTTCGAAGCTGCTGGCCATGCCGGACTCGGGCATGGGGATGCCCATTTTATCCATCATCTTGCGGAAGCGGTCGCGGTCCTCAGCCAGGTCAATCGTGTCGGGCGAAGTGCCGAGTATCTTGACCCCTGCCGCCGCCAGGTCGTTGGCCAGGTTCAGCGGCGTTTGGCCGCCGAACTGGACGATCACCCCCTCCGGCTTCTCCTTCTCGTAAATGGCGAGCACATCCTCCGCCGTTAGCGGCTCAAAGTAGAGCTTGTCGGAGGTGTCGTAGTCCGTGGAAACGGTTTCGGGGTTGCAGTTGACCATGATGGTCTCGTAACCGGCCTCGCGCAGGGCGAAGGCGGCATGCACGCAACAGTAATCGAACTCGATGCCCTGACCGATGCGGTTGGGCCCACCGCCCAGCACCATGACCTTCTTGCGCGCCGTGGTCGCCACACGGTCGGGCGCGTTGTAGGTCGAGTAATAGTAGGCGGCCTTTTCCACGCCACTGACCGGCAGGGCGTCCCAGGCCTCCACCACGCCGAGCTTCTTGCGCTGTTCGCGGATGCGCGTCTCGGGCAGCCCCAGCAGCATCGCCAGGTAGCGATCGGCGAACCCATCTTTCTTGGCTTGAATCAGGAGAGCGTCCGGGAGTTGTCCGCCCTTGTGCTTGAGAATCTGCTCCTCCAGTTCCACCAGCTCCTTCATCTGCTGGATGAACCACGGCTTGATGTAGGTCTTGCGATACAGATCCTCCACCGTCGCGCCCTTGCGCAACGCCTCGTACATGATCCACTGGCGCTCGCTGCTCGGCTCATTGAGCAGCAGCATCAGGTCTTCCAGCGATTTCCGGTGGTAATCCCGCGCAAAGCCAAGCCCGTGCCGCCCGTTCTCCAGCGACCGGATCGCCTTCTGAAACGCCTCCTTGTAGTTCTTGCCGATGCTCATCACCTCGCCCACCGCCCGCATCTGCGTCCCCAGCTTGTCCTCCGAGCCCTTGAACTTCTCGAAGGCCCAGCGCGAGAACTTCACCACGACGTAATCGCCCGAGGGAGTGTATTTCTCCAGCGTGCCATCGCGCCAGTACGGGATTTCGTCCAGTGTGAGGCCGCCGGCGAGTTTCGCGGAGACGAGGGCGATGGGGAAGCCGGTCGCTTTGGAAGCGAGGGCCGAGGAGCGCGAGGTCCGGGGATTGATCTCGATGACCACCACGCGGCCCGTCTTGGGATCGTGCGCGAATTGAATGTTGGTCCCGCCGATCACGCCGATAGACTCCACGATGCGATAGGAATAGTCCTGCAGACGCGCCTGCAGCTTGGGATCAATCGTCAGCATCGGCGCCACGCAGTAGGAATCGCCCGTATGCACCCCCATCGCGTCCACGTTTTCGATGAAGCAGACGGTGATCATCTGGTTCTTGGCGTCCCGCACCACCTCCAGCTCCAGTTCCTCCCAGCCCAGCACGGATTCCTCGACCAGGATTTGGTTCACTATGCTCGCCGCCAGGCCGCGGCTGGCGACCACGCGCAGCTCTTCCACGTTATACACGTGGCCGCCCCCGGTGCCCCCCAGGGTGTAGGCGGGACGAATCACCAGCGGATAGCCCAGCTCCGCCGCCACTTTCTCGGCTTCCTCGACGCTGAACGCCGGCGCGCTCCGCGGCATCTCGATCCCCAGCTTCCTCATTGTCTCCTTGAAGATGATCCGGTCCTCGCCTTTCTCGATCGCGTCGGCCTCCACGCCAACGATCCGCACGCCGTACTTGGCCAGCACGCCCGCCTTGGCGAGCTGGGATGACAGGTTCAGCCCGGTTTGCCCGCCCAGGTTGGGCAGCAACGCGTCCGGCCGCTCCTTCTCGATGATCTCCGTCAACACCGGCACCGTCAGCGGCTCGATGTACGTCGCGTCCGCCATGCCGGGGTCGGTCATGATCGTCGCCGGGTTGGAGTTCACCAGCACGATCTGGAAGCCGAGGCTGCGCAGGGCCTTGCAGGCCTGGGTGCCGGAATAATCAAATTCGCAGGCCTGGCCAATGATGATTGGGCCGGACCCGATAATAAGCACTTTCTTGATGTCAGTTCGTCGGGGCATAGCGGACGTTCGGTTTCACGCGGCGGCCCTGTTTGTTCCTGCAAGCCGTTCCGCAACAGGCGCGGATTATTACTGACACCCCGGCGCCGAGTCAAACTGCATCGGCTTCAGCCCAGCCAGTCGCTCAGCTCGCGCAACGACGTGATCTCGCGGCGGATCTCGAGGTGGGCCGGCCGAGGCTTGCACCCCGGGTTATACCAGCACGCGTCAATCCCATACTGAACCGCCCCCTGGATGTCCGAAGCCCAGCCGTCCCCGATCATCAGCACCTCCGCTTTGGACGGATGCCCCAAGCGGGCGAAAGCCGTGTCAAAGAACTCCCGCGCCGGCTTCGCCGCGCCGATCTCCTCCGAGATAATGATGTCGGAGATGTGGTGGCGGATCACCGAGCGCGCCAGCCGCCCGCGCTGCACAACCGTCAGCCCGTTGGTCAGGATGGCGATTCGGTATTTTCGATGCAGCGCCCCCAGCACCGCCGCGGCATCCTCGACCAGCTCCGAGCAATTGGCCAGGCACTCGAGGTAACTGGCGCTCAGAGCCGCCGGCGAATGCGCCAACCCGAGCGTCTCTAACAGCAGTTCAAACCGCCGCACCTTTACCAGGCGGGGCGTGAGCTCGCCCTTCTCGACCCGCTGCCAGAGCGCCCGGTTGATCTGCTGGTAGGCCGCCAGGTGATCGGCGCTAAACGAAACGCCGAGCTGCGTGAGAGCCCGTTCGAGCGCCGTCCGCTCCGCCCGGTCGTAGTCGAACAGCGTCCCGTCGGCGTCAAACAGCAGCCACCGGTACCGCGGCCCGCCGATGTTCATTGCGTGCTGCATGCAAGTTGCGGGCCGAGTCTTGTTCCCGCGCTCCACGCTGTAAAGCCGGAACTGCCGCCCCCATCAGCCACGTGGGAGCGCTTGGTGTACCAGCGGGTGCGCGAAGCCGGCGCAACCGCTCCGCCCACTGCGGACCTGTTTGGTGTCCAGCCTTTAGGCCTTGTCATTACCCACATCTTTTTCGGATTTGCTTGATCCCATCTGATTAATATCA
>CAZVFC010000080.1:0-39367 GCA_964625855.1 uncultured Verrucomicrobiota bacterium
TCGGAGGAAAAACGCCACAGCCCATTGTGGTAGGGGAAAGTAGTGTATAGCCCGAAAACCAATTTCCTATCACTTCCTACGCGCTTTTGCCGAGCATGGCGCCATCATGGCCGCCAACGTCCTCAACAGCCAGCGGGCGGTCCAAATGAGTGTCTTTGTAGTCAGGGCCTTTGTAAAGATGCGTTTAGCCTTCGCCGACAGCCGGGCATTGGCCCAGAAACTCGCCCTGCTGGAGCAGGAACTCAAAATCCGTCTTAACATCCACGAGGCCGCCATCGTGGATGTCCTCCAGCGCATTATGCGAGTTCTCGACCCACCCCCCCCGCCGCCAGAACTGCCCCCGCCGGAAATCGGCTTCCACGTCAAGGAAGATGTGGTCCCTTACCGCATTAGAAGGAGGCCCGCCCGGTGACTGCCTTCGCGTGGAATACGCCATCGAAAAGCCCAACAACAAGCTCCTCGCTCTGACCGGACAGGGGAAATGCAGAAGGAAGAATGCAGAATGAAGAATGAGGGTTGGATTGCCTTGGTGTGGCGAACCGCCCCGCCCCGGATGCCGATCCCGCCGCCCGCAGGATGAACCTTTCGACGTCGAACGGCGCGGTGCTCGGTAATTGACACGCCATTCTGGGGGGATTAACTTGGCCGGTATGGCAAGCAAGATGATCGAAGTGTCATTGCCGGGCGAGCTAAGCGGCTACGTCCAGCGCATGATCAAGGGCGGGCGCTACCAGGATGCGAGTGAGGTCGTGCGGGATGCCCTTCGTCGAATGGAAGCGGCCGAACTGGCGGATGAGTTAAAGCAATTCGAGCGAGCGTTCGCCGGCGGTCACGCCGGTGCCGAGACGGAGGAAGACATCCAGCGAGTGGAAGCGGCCGTGCAGGCGGGGCGCAAGCGGTGATCCCCGTCGTCATAGACACGGGAGTTCTAATCAGCGCCATTGGCTGGCGCGGGCCGGCGCATCGGTGCTTGGCACTGGTTGCCCGACGGCGGTGCAAGCTGGTGGTTTCGGCAGACATCATGGCGGAGTACGACCTGCGCGTTCCTGCTGTGCTCGCTCAGGAAGCCCCACGGGCAAACGCTCTCGGCGCGCTGGTCTGGGTGCGGGCGAAGGCGCTATGGGTACAACCTGCGCCGCTGGGCAAACGACGCTCCCGAGACATCAAGGATGAGAAGTTCCTTGCGGCGGCACTCTCAGCCAATGCCAGGGCCATGGTCAGCTACGACCGCGACTTGTTGGCCCTCGAAAAGCCCTTCGGCATTCCAGTTCTGCGGCCTGCTGCTTTCCTCCGCTGGATGGAGGAGCAGTCTTGATTCTCACTCTGGCCCATCTGGACTCCGACACCCAGGTCTCCGCCCCTTCAAGCCCGCGTAAGCTCGCGCAATGCACACCTGCTGGCATCCGCCCCTTTGGCGTCAGGCACCGGCTCTGCCTTCGCACAGAAGTCCAAGTCCATCCGCGCCAGGCTCGCAAACGCATGCGCAACCAATTCCACCTCTTGCGCCGAGAGCCTCTTCTCCGGTTTGTTATCAACAATGTGTTTCACCAGCCGGTCGTCGCGGATACAGTAAGCCCGGCCAGTCGTGCCGAATTTCGCGTCCACCCATGCGGACGTAAAAACCATCAGCGCCCTGAAGAACGAGACCACCCCAGGCGCAAGCACCTCCACCCGTTCCCTTGTGCCAGTCACCCTGCCGACGAACTTCTTCACATAGGCCGTCTTCAAGGCTTTCCCGTTCCATGTCAGTTCCCCTTTCCCGTCCGCGCCAACTATCCCGCGCCAGTTCTTGGTTTCGACCACGAAAACGCCTGTTGGCCCAACCACCACATGGTCCAGATTGCCTGTGGGAGTCTGCACATCATTGAGGACTCGGAACTCGTCCGGAAGCTTACTCAGCGTATGGGCCACGGACTTCTCTCCCGCGGCTCCCTTTCGCATGCTCTCCCGCTCCTTCGCCAGTTCATCCATCCGGCGAAAGGTCAACTTCGGTACCAACCACATCAGGAGCAGGAGGGCAGCGAACAGAGGAAGGCTGCTCGTGGGGGGCAGCCTTAAGCCGGGGAAAGACGAGTGAACCACAAATCCAAAGATGCAACCGACAACTGCCATGGTGACCACGGCCCACGTCCAGATCGCGTGAGAACGCCTGGTTGCTTCCTGGCTTACGTATCTGCCTGATTCTCCGAGAATTCTTGCCATAAAACCGGACACTTTGCCCCGGCCGCAGCCCCGAGGGACAGCAGCGAAGACAGGAATGCCCGAGCGCAAAAGCAGCACAAATGCTGCCAAATCAGCCCTGTCCAAGCATGGCCCAATGGTTTCCGATACGTGCGACGCCGAAATGGAGCGCCTCCATGGCAATCAACAGCCACTATCCACCGCCGGCCTTCACCACTGGCGGGAATATCCGAGCCCTGCTAAGGTCAACTCATGGCTGAAAGGGTCATCCGAAAAGTCGCCACTTACAAGCGCACGAAGAGCTTTGCGCGCTGGTGTCGCAAAGTGAAGAGCCTCTCCCGGGGCGCTTGTGAAAGATGCGGTGGCACATGCGGGCCTGATCACCTCACGGTCCACCACATTCTGGAGTCGAGAATCTATCCCGAGTTCGCGCGTGAGAGCTGTAACATCCTGCTCCTTTGCGTGACCTGCCATGGTGAGATTTCGCGCGCCGAACATGAAGGAGCCGCGGCGAGGCTGTGGTTTTACTCAAGCCTCCCGGCAGAGATACGGGAGCAACACATCCCGTTTTTTGAGCGTGTCCTCGGTCCCCAAAGCCCACTGGTCTCTGCCCTCCGCGCAGGAAACTCTGAATACTGGAATGCGGCAAGGGTGCGCGACCTCACCCGCTGACCGTCACAGTCAGGCCGCCCACTTGCGCCAAGCGCCTAGTTGAACTCAGGGCTTGCCAGCAGCAAACCCAGCGCACGCTGTTGGACTGGCTGCGAGTGGAACACAACATCGAAAAGCCCAGCAATAAGCTTCTCGCCCTCACCGAGCTGGATTCCGATACCTGGATCAGCGAAGTGAAGCGCGTCCGGGGCAAGAAGCGTCCACTGACCGCCGCCGGCCTTCAAGCCTTGCGCGGCGAATACACCCGCACCATCGCCCCCGCCCGCGCCCTCGCTGCGGAAGCCCTGTCCCTGGAGCGTAGCCTCAGTGACCCCGTCAACCAAGCCTACACCCTCACCCCGGCGAAGATCGCCCTCAGGTGGCAAACCGCCCCGCCCCGGATGCCTATCCCGCCGCCTGGCTGAGCCCGTTTCCAATCCCATCGGGATTGAATCGTTCAGCCCAAGCAAGTGCTCACTTTTTGCACTAATCCTCCGCCGGCCTCCACGCGTTACGCGACGAACCTACTCAATGCGGAGAGCGCCCGCCGCCGCTTTGCTCTGGCGGGGCAAGGAACGCGGGGGGAAAGGCTAAGGGCTGAAACCACATACCGCCAATCGGAAATGGGCCAGACCGAGGCCTACTACCTGTAGCGTCAGCCGTCCTTGTGCGAGCACCAGATATAGCGTTGTTTTTGGCGTTTCTGACTTAAAGGGCTCCAGATTGCAGCGGTTGGGCTCGCGGACGGGTTTCGGGACAGGGATGCGAACGGCGCCGAGAAGACCATAGGTTCGCCCCGTCACAACCGAGAAAGCGGCGCCTCCATTTCCTGCGGCCCTGATCCAAATCACCTCCGGCCAGCAGAAAACCCGGCGCACGTTGCTCGACTGGCGCGAAGCCAAAACCTGAAAGTTGAAATGCTGAAACCTGAAACCAGAGGGCAGGAAACGCCCGCTGACCGCTGCCAGCCTCCACATGTTGCGTGACGAATACACCCGCACCACACGTTCAAGGCAGAATGCGGAATGATGCTCCTGCGGCTGCTTCGGGACAGCGGTTTCGGGTTGCTTCTATGCGCACAAGAGCTATTTTGTGTGCATGAAAGCGCGCAAGAATCTCTACCTTTCCGTTGAGGCCGTGGCCCGGGGCGAGCGCCTGGCCAGGGGCAGTCAGACCAGCCTTTCCGAGGTGGTGGAGAAGCAGTTGCTTCAAATCCCTGAAGTCCCCGGGGGTAGTGAAGAGTTCTGGACCGGGCCGGCCCTGCGCCGATTGCGGCGCAAAAATGATCCGCGGGGGGATTACCTGGCGCGCAAGCACGGGCCATGAACGTGCTGATTGACGCCAACGTCGTCTTTGACGTGGTGGAGAAACGGCAGCCGCATTACGCGGCCTCCAATCAGGTGCTCTGCCTTTGCCGCCGGCGGGTCCTGGCCGGCATGGTGGCTTATCACACGATCGCCAACGTGTTCTATCAGTATGGCAAGCCGGCGGTGCCGTTCCTCAAAGACTCGTTACTGCCGCATGTGCGCACCGTTTCGGCAGACTCGCCTCTGGTGATTCAGGCGCTGGCCTGGGGCATGACCGATTTCGAGGACGCGCTCCAGGCGGCAGCCGCTCGGGCGAACGGGGCCGCTTTCATCATTTCGCGCAATGTGAAGGACTTTAGGCTGTCCCATGTGCCGGCCCTGACGCCCAGTGATTATCTGGCCAGGTTCCACCCGGCTTAAGCTGTAAATGGCCCATATCAGAGGTTGGCCTGGCTGCCATGCGGAAGAGTGCCGACCTGCGACTTGGCATCACCTCGTTCGCCGCCCTCTGGCAATCACCTCCCGCCAGCAGCAAACCCAGCGCATGTTGCTCGACTGGCTGCGAGTGGAATACGGCATCGAAAAGCTCAGTAACAAGCTCCTCGCCCTGACCGAACTGCACTCCAACACCTGGGTCAGCGAAGTTAAGCGCATCCGTGGCAAGAAGCAGCCCCTGTCCTCCGCCGGCCTTCACGGATTGCGGGAAGAATACACCCGCACCATCGAAGCCGCCCGCGCCCTCGCCGCCGAAACCTTGACCCTGGAGCGCGCACTCAGCGACCTCGTCAGCCAGGCCTACGCCCTCACCCCGGAGGAGATCGCCCTGATGTGGCAAACTGCCCCGCCCCGGATGCCGATTCCGGCGCCTGGCTGAGCCCGTTTCCAATCCCATCGGGATTGAATCGTTCAGCCCAGGGTTGGCCGCGCCGAGCGGCCTACCCTGGGTTTGGGTGCGCCGAGTCTCATCTACTCTGAAAGAGTTGCATCGGACTTCGGTTGCCTGCACCCTCGCCGCATGCCGCAATCCCTCGCCAAGATCCTGGTGCATACCGTCTTCTCGACCAAAGACCGTCGTCCCCTTCTGCGTGAGAAGGCCTTGCGTGAGGAGTTGCACCGCTACCTCGGCGGCATCCTGGCGCATCAGGATTGCCAGCCGCTCACCATCGGCGGGGTGGCCGATCACGTTCATCTGCTCTCGACGCTATCCCGCACCGGCACGGCAGCGGGAATGGTCAAGGAAGTCAAACGCGGTTCGTCACTTTGGTTGAAGACCAAGGCCGCCGATCTCCACGACTTCGCCTGGCAAAACGGCTATGGCATCTTCTCCATCGGGTTTTCGCAGGTGGAATCCGTGCGGGAATACATTGCAGGGCGGGAAAAGCACCACCGGCAACTTTCGTTTCAGGACGAATTCCGTCGCCTGTTACGGCGCTATGAAATCGAATTCGATGAGCGGTATGTGTGGGATTGATGCAACTCTTTCAGAGTTGAATCAATGGCTGGCCGGGTTCCCAGGGTAGGCCGCGCCGCGCGGCCAACCCTAGGCTGGATGATTCAATCCCTTCGGGATTGAGGCCCGCGGCAGCGAAGCCATTTCTTGCTCTCTCTCATCGCGCCAGCCTCCAATGCTTGAGTTGCCGAAGTGAAGTGCATCCGCGCCAAGAAACAGCCGCTGACCGCCGCCGGCCTTCAGGCCTTGCGCGACGAATACACCCGCACCATCGCCCGCGCCCGCGCTCTGGCCCGCCAAACGGCGTGAAAGGCCTGGTTACCGAAAGTCCTGTAGAGCCAGGCCGCTGCCTTCGATAATGCTCTTGGCCATCCGCCAGCTTATGGCACTGCACGGTGACGGCCATTAGCGCCCAGCTCACAGGTCAAGCTGGCTCGTCTCGCCCCCTGGGTAGTGCGTTTTGAGTTCCGCGACTCCAGGAGACGCCACCGGGCTGGCCGAAAACGGGCGGGAAATCGAGCCAGTCGGACGTGTTGACACCCCTCCGCCACTCTGGAAGTATCGCGTCATGCTTGGCGACACCACAAAGCAATCCTCCCTCATCCGCGCAGCGTCGGGTTCTCCGCTTCAGGACCAACTGATCCAGAAGCGAGTCATTCCGGTGGCCGTCGTTGACTCTGTCGAAGACGCCGTGCCGCTGGCCCGTGCCCTCGCCGAGGGTGGACTGCCTGTTATCGAAATCACCCTCCGAACGCCCTGCGCGCTGGACTGCATTCGGGCCATTCGCCAAGGCTGTCCGGAGGTTCTGGTCGGCGCCGGTACTATTCTTGAGCCTTCACAGGTCCTGGCGGCCCTCGAGGCGGGAGCGCGGTTTGGAGTCAGTCCCGGCTTGAACCTCGAAGTGGTCCGGGCGGCCGCCAGCCAGCAGTCGCTGTTCATGCCTGGCGTAATGACGCCTTCGGATATAGAGCTGGCTCTGCGGCTGGGCTGCCGCCTGCTGAAGTTCTTCCCAGCGGAAGCGGCCGGCGGCGTGAAGATGCTCAAAGCCCTGGCTGGGCCGTACGGGCCGGCAGGCGCGCGTTTCGTCCCTCTGGGCGGGATCTCCTTGTCCAACATGGCCGAGTACCTCGCGGTGCCGCTCGTTGCCGCAATAGGCGGTTCCTGGATCTGTGAGCGCAAGCTGGTGCGGGAGAAAAGATGGGCGGAGATAACGACATTGACCGCGGCGGCAGTGGCCAAAGCTGCCCCTGGTGCCCCTCGGGGAGGGGAGCTTTGATCCGGCCCAGCAGGTCGGCGACGCAGTGTGCTGCAGGGCTGACATGCCTGTCGGCCAGTCCAGCGGGCCTGAGTGCGAGCGGAGACGTCGCCTCGTTTCTCATGGCCGGGGAGCTCTGACGGCTTCGCGCGGGACCAAAACAGAACGCATGAAGCGACGCTCGTTTTTGAAGCAAGCCGGGCTGGCCGCCGCCGGAATGGCGTCACTGCTCGACAAGTCGCTCAACGCCGCGGCGAACAATCAATCCCCAGGCAAGACGTCGGTCGGGCTCGAAGCGGCCCTCGCCAGGGACTGGCTCATGCGGTGGGAGCAGAACATTCTCCGCGGCATGCGCAGCCGCTATTGCGACCGCGAACTCGGTGAAGAGATCGGCTGGCTCGTTAGCCCGTTTCTTAACGGCTTCCACTATGGTTACGAGGCAACGCGGGATCCGAAGTGGGTCGAGCATCTGGCCGACTGGGCGGACTCCTGGATCAAGCGGGGAGTGAAGGAACCGGATGGCTTCATCGGCTGGCCCAAGCGCGGTTCCGGCGGCGCGGCGGCAGCGAGCTTCCTTACCGACAGCCTGCTCGGCGAGGCGATGGGATTGCGACCGATCGTGTTGATGGCACAGGAGATCCTGAAAGCGCCTGCGCTCAGGGCGAGATTCGGCTCGCGCGCGGAGGCATGGCTCACACTCGCCGGCCAGGTCTTTGAGAAGTGGGACGCCCGCGGCGGCTGGCGCGAGGTCAAAGAGGGTGGATTGTGGGTGGTGCCGCCATTCGGCCTCGATCAGCAGACCGGGCAGTGGACGGACGGCTACGCCCGGCGCGCGACCGACGGCTTCTCGAATCCCGCCAACAAGCAAAACCACATCGCTCGATGGCTGCTGGCAATGCACGACGCGACCGAAAGACCGATCTATCGCAAGCGGGCGGAGCAGTGGTTCCGACTGATGAAGTCGCGCATGAAGACGCGGGAGGGCGGGAAGTATTTCCTTTGGAACTACTGGGACCCTGCTGGTCCTTGGGATTACAAGCTCGATGGCTCCACGCGGCACTGGGTGGGAGTGCATCCGAACGGCGGCTACTACGGGATTGATGTGGAAGGCATGGTGGCGGCTTTCGAGCACGGCCTTGTCTTCACCCAGGCTGACATCCAGCGACTCATCGCCACGAACCGCGACTTCATGTGGAACCAGCAACTCAAGGGCGCCAAGTTTCAGCGCATTGACGGGGGCAAGCCCGATGCTCGCTGGAAAGACACGCCGGGAGTCTTGTGGAACGTCCTGGTCCCGTACGATGCAACGCTGCGGAGAGTCTTTCTGGAATGCCACAATCCGGCCAGTTGGAGCGGGCTGGCAGTGACCCCCTGGTTCCTGGCGCGCGAGACTGCCGAGTCCGCAAGCAAACTCTGGAAGTGAAGCCGCTGATTCTCTGCTCCGGTGTGATGCGCCTTTCCGTTGGGCTTTGCCTGCTCAGCGGACTCGTCCCGTCCAGTTCACCGGCCCAGGCGGCTCGCTGGCAGCCTGTTGGCCTTTCCGGTGGCGGCGCTATGTTTACGCCCGCGATCTCCCCGGCCGACCCGAACTTAATGATGCTGAACTGCGACATGAGCGCCGCCTACATTTCCGAGGATGGCGGTCGCAATTGGCGCATGATCCACCACGCACAGCTTCGCAGCGACACGGTCTGTCGTCCGGCCTTCCACCCGGCGAACCCGAACATCCTCTACGCCTCTTCGGGCGGACGGCTCAAGATTAGCCGCGACCGGGGCAGGACTTTTGGACCCATCGGCAATCTCAAGGAATCTCTTGCCGGAGAGATTGCCATCAACCCGTCGGATCCGCGGATCATGCTGGCCGGCTCGCGCAGCGGTCGCTGCTGGCTCTCGCGCGATGAGGGAGAGACATGGTTGGCGTGTCCGGGGCCAACGGGCCAAGTGATCGCCTTTCACTTTGACCGGACACGGCATGGCCGCTCGATGGTCGCTGCCACGGACCGAGGCATCTGGCGATCCGACGACGATGGACAAACCTGGGCCGAGAAGACCCAAGGCCTGCCCTGGAAGCAGATTCAGGCGTTCGCTGGCGGCTCGGATGCGGCAAAGAAGCTGGTCGTGCTCTACTGCGCGATTCGCAGCCGGGACGAGGGCGGCGAGTTCAGCGGCGGTCTCTACCGGTCGCGGGATCGAGGCGAGACCTGGCAATCAGCGATGGGCCAGGGCCTCAACACCAACACCAGGCAAGCCGACCAGTGGGCCTACGGTTCCATTGCCCAATACAACCAACTGCTCGCGACCGACACGAAACCGCTCACGGTCTATGCGTTCAACACCAGCACCGGCTTCCACCCGCCCCACAGCGATACGGTGTACCGCAGCGACGACGGGGGCGAAACGTGGCGCGCGACTTATTTCCAGGATCCGCGGTTCCAGCGTTACAACGTGGCGCCGGATTGGGAAACCGCCTCGTGCGGAAAATGCTTCAAAGGCGGCGAGACGCCGTTCGGCGTCGCCATCTGCAACACCGATCCCAATCGCGTGATGCTGGTCCGCAACGAGGCGCACATCACCCACAACGGAGGAACGACGTGGTTCGGCGGGCACACCGATCCGGCGCCCGGCCACAAGCCTGGCCCGGGCTCCGCCTGGGTCTGCAATGGCCTGGTCGTCACCACGACCTGGCATTTCTACATTGATCCGTTCGAGCCGAATCGCCGTTACATCTGCTACACCGACATCGGGCTGGCCCGTTCCACCGACTCCGGCGGGACGTGGACTTGGTGGGACCCCAAGTCGTGGGCGCCGTGGCGGAATACCTGTTACGAGATGGCATTTGATCCCGAGACGCCCGGGAAGATCTGGGGCGCGTTCTCCGACGTGCATGACATCCCGAACGACAACATCATCTCCGAGCGCCACGGCCATCGGCGGCCCGGCGGTGTCTGCCTCTCGCGCGACTTCGGTGTGTCGTGGAAGAACGAGACGGAGGGACTCCCGCCCAAACCGATCACCTCCATTGTGCTCGATCCCAGGAGTCCGAAGAACGCGCGCACGCTCTACGCTGGCGTCTTTGACGAAGGCGTCTGCAAGTCCACCGACGACGGCAAGACGTGGAGGCTCAAGAAGACCGGCCTGGGCCATCCTGACAATCTGCGCGTCTATCGGGTGATGCTCCACCGCGATGGCACACTCTTCGCCGTCATTTGCGCCAAGCGGACCGCGGCCGGCCAGCCGCTTATGCCTGCCGGCGTCGGGCTCTACCGATCCAAAGACGGCGCGGAGACCTGGGAACAAATTAATGCCTCCAAGCCCCTGCTCTACCCCAAGGACTTCTCCGTTGATCCGCGCAACAGCCGTCGAATCCTGTTGGGCGCAGCAGACGCCGGCCGCGGGGACCAATCCGGCGGTCTGTACCTCACCGAGAACGGTGGCCAAACCTGGCGGCGCATCGGCCGCGAAGGCCCCCAGACTTTCGGCGGCTATTTTCACCCGCGGCACGACGGCTGGATTTACATGACCCTGACCGAAGGCGCTCCCGGGGCGGGCCTTTGGCTCTCGCGCGACAACGGCGGCACCTGGCGCGCTTTCAACAACCTGCCCTTCGCCAACATCCAGCGAGTCGAGTTCGATCCCGCCGATGAGGCCACGATTCACGTAACTACCTTCGGCGGCAGCGTCTGGCGCGGGCCGGCTACGCCGACTGAACCATGACTCAGGCGATCACTTTGGTGGTGCCGCCCCCGTGCTTGAGTTCGATGTCCATGTTGCGCGGGTTGGTCTTCCAGGCGCCGGCAGTGAAATCCGGGATGGCGATGGAATTGGAACGGTTGAGCACTGACCATTGGCTGAGAGGGATGATGGAACTCCAGGCGGCGGCGTCGTAGACGTCCTGGTCCAGCGGCAAGCCGTTGTGGAGGCAGTCTATCAAGTGCCAGTCGGTGAACAAATCCGATCCGCCGTGACCGCTGCTGCTGGCGATCTCACCCATCTTTGTGTAGAGGGGCGGAGTGTACTGCTTCTTGAGGGCGGCAAACTCCTCGGCTGAAGCCCATTTGTGATTGCCCGTCGCAATCCTCGGCGGCGGCGGATCGTACAGAGCCGCACCTTCCGTGCCGTAAACGCCGTGGATGAGATTATGCGGTGAGGGCGAAGTGGCATCGTGCTGCAGCATGATCGTTCGGCCCTGCACGGTCCGAATGACCGTCGTGCTCATGTTCCCCCGGTACTCCTTGCCGGCAAACTCCTTGAAGAACGAGTCGCTCTGTGCCAACTCGTTGGCCCTCTTTGCCATCATGAAATCCTTGCTTTCCACGGACACGAGGAAATCCAGCCGGTCGCCGCGGTTGATGTCCATGATCTGGCAAACGGGCCCCAAACCGTGAGTGGGGTAGATATTGCCCCGCCGGGCAGCGTACTGTCTCAGCCACCACATGTTCCAGTAAGTGGTTTTGCCGAAGTTGTTCCCCATCTTGCTGGTATTGTAAGCGCAATCCCCGTGAACGACCTCGCCAAAGAACCCCTGCCGGGCCATGCTCAACATGAGCAGTTGAAACTCCATGTAGGAATAGTTCTCCAGCATCATCAGGTGCTTCCGGGTCCTTTCCGCCGTCTGGACCAACTGCCAGCATTCTTCGAGCGTCCCGGCGGCCGGCACTTCACTGGCCACGTGTTTGCCCTGGTTCATGGCGTAGATTGCCATGGGCGCATGCAAGTAGTAGGGCGTTGTCACGATGACCAGGTCAACATCCTGGCGATCACACAGCTTCTTCCATTCCGTTTCCGAACCGGAATAGAGCGCGGGAGTGTGCCCGGTCTTTTGAATCTGCTTCGCCGCCGCCTCGACCCGTTCCGGCCGCAGGTCGCACAGGGCCTTGATCTCGACCCCCTCGAGCCGGCTCATGGTCCGCATGTGGGCCGGCCCGCGGTTGCCCATCCCGATGATGCCGACCCGAACAGTGCCCAGTTTGGGAGCGGCGTAGCCAGCCATGTTGAATCGCTGCTTGTGAGATGCCTCATAAGACCGGCTCAGTTGTGCCAGGTCGGGCGCATCCTGCACGGGCCGGTCGGCGGCCTTCCCCAGTGTCCGGTTACTGACAAATCCCAGGCCGGCGGCACCGGTCAATTTCAGGAAGTCTCTGCGTTTCGTTTTCATGCTGGAAGAGTCTCGGTCCATGTTTATGAGAGAATCAGTCGGGTGAATTGTGCTGCAATTCGCGGCGCAGTTCCTCGGCGGCTTCAAAAATGGCCCCCACCTGAGCATCGCTCACGCGCTGGTCCATATTAATACAGCAGATTCCCGTCAGCGCGGGATTCCCTGAGTCCTTGACCAGGCGGCGCACGGTTGCGCCAATCTGTTCGGGCGTCTGGCTGACAATCTCCACCGGACTCAGTCGGATGTTCAGGAAGGTGTTGGGCAAATGCTGCCGAAGGATGCGCAAATCGCCGCCCCACCCCACGTCGAGAAAATCCAGGCGCGGAACCTTTGCGTAAGCGGCGGCAAAACGATGCGGGTCCGGTCCGCAGTAATGGATGCCGAAGGGCTGATGGCGGCGGCTCCAGGCGATGTCAAAAGGGAGCAGGAACTCTTCGTAATGGGCGGTGGACACCATCGTGTGAGAGCATTCCGAGTGCAGGAAGACGGCCCCGGGACGATGGCGCACGTTGCGGTTAACCGAGATGCTGCTGGTTCCCGTTCGGGATTCCACAAAGCTCACAAACCGCTCGATAACGCGGTTGATTTGGTCAAACAACGCATACACCTGGTCCGGCTGGTCCGCGAGGTCCAGAAACAGCTCCTGCCCGCGAAGGTCCAGTGCCAGGTTCAGGATGCCGCCCCAATTCACGTCGCCGGCCACATAACCGTGGCTGGAGACAAGCCGCTCAACAAGAGTCTCCAGGCGCCGGAACGCGGGCGATCGGAACGCGGCGTCTTCATCTACCGTGAGATTCTCCTGCCCCTTGGGCCGGACTTGCGGCGGGGCATCAGCCCGGTATTCGACCTCGCAGCCGAGCATTTCCGAAAGCAAGAAACCGGCCGCCAAATGGACTGCTCCCAGAAAAGGCACCGCTCGGTTCCGGTCCCCTCCCAGGCCGAACCGTCCCCAACGCTCGTAAGCCACCTCCTCCATCTCTTGTTCGGCCTCAATCCGGCGGCGCGGGTGGAAGAAAAAGTCCGGGTCAAAATCAATCCCCCCGTGCGCATGCCACCAGTCCGGCGCCAGGACAATTTCGACGGGGAGAAGCGGGGGATTTGCCTTCGCATTCATTCGCACGGCCGTTTCATGAATCGTCGCGGCACAGCGTGCCATAAAACCGGCCAAACGCCAGCCCCAATGTTTTTGGGAATGTGCCGACTGCGGCACTCCGCTTGCCGGCCCTCGATGAAGCCGAATCAAGGGCCTGCCGGACTCGCTCTTACTGCTAGACTGCTGACAGCCTACCTGATTTATGTACCTGCTGATGAACCTGAAGACACTTCTGTTTCCTCTGATCGGAGGCTTAACCTACCTACCCGCTGCTGCGGAGGCGGACGCGGGCTGGCAGGTGTGGACCATCTCGGAGACCAGGCACGTTCTGCGCAGCGAACCGGCCAGCCGTCGGCTGGCGGTGAACGTTGCTGCGGCCCGCAACGAATGGGTGAGTTTCCAAGTTCTCACGCGCTCGGACGAAGAGGTTAAAGGGATACGCCTGGAAGCCGGTGACCTGCGCGGACCGCGGAACACTGTCTTGTCGGCATCGGAGGCGCGGCTATATCGTCAGCATCAGCTCCGGTTGGATACCGGCACGCATCGCAACGACGCCTTCAGGCCAGACTGGTACCCTGACGCTTTGATTCCGTTCGAGCACCCAACTCCGGGAAAGAGCCTGACCAATGCGCGCCTCCGCGCGGTGCCTTTCGATCTGCCTGCGAACGAGACGCACGGCTTTTGGGTGGACCTTTATGTCCCGGCAAACGCTGTGGCCGGCGAATACAGCGGTGCTTGCTGCCTGATCGCCACCAACGGCAGAGCCGTTACGGTGCCCGTCGCACTCACGGTGTGGAACTTCACGCTGCCGCCGACACCAACACTGGTGACGGCTTTCGATTCGCCGCGATTGCGCGATTACTATCGCCAGCGGGCCAAGGACGGCCGCGAGCCTGAGCCCTCGGACTGGACGGCGGTGGACAATCAATGCGCGCAGTTGCTTAGCGACCACCGTTTCAACGCCAAGCCGCCCGGCGAAATGCTTCGCCCGGTGGCGCAGGCCAACGGCACATTCCAAATTCCCGCTGCCCAGGTGAAGGCCTTGCGGGAGTTTGTGGATCGTTACCACGTTAACGCTCTTCAGACGCCGCATCCGTCCAGCGCCGTCAAAGATCCCGAGGCAGAGCCCAACACACTGCGAGCCTGGCTTGCGGCATTCGACCGCGCAGCGGCTGAACTCGACCGGCGGCACGTCATTTTCTACGCCTATCTGAAGGACGAACCGAACACGCGGGAAGACTACCACTACGTTCAGAAGTGGGGCCGCGCCATCCGCGACTGCAAGTCCGTTGTGAAGGTGCTCGTCGTGGAACAAACCTGGACGGAGCCGGGCAAAGGCGGAGCGGACAGCGCCTGGGGTGATCTTTACGGCGCGGTGGACATCTGGTGCCCGTTGTTCTCACTGCATCGCCAGGAAAGCGCAGCGCGGCGCCAGGCATTAGGCGAGACCGTGTGGACCTACACCGCTTTATGCCAAGGACAACCCACGCCATGGTGGCACATTGATTTTCCGCTGCTCAACTACCGCGTGCCGGCCTGGATTGCCTGGCGCGATCGCATGAAGGGTTTGCTATACTGGGGTGGCATGTCCTACTGGCGACAAGTGGACGATCCCTGGTCCCAAGCCCCATTCTATACGGGAAGCGGAAGGCCGCAACAGGGGGCCAAGGGGATTGTGTTTCATGGGGAAGGTTCGCTGGTCTACCCCGCGCGCGCCGTCGGCTGCAACGGAGTCGTTCCGAGCATTCGCTTGAAGGCCTTGCGGGATGCCATTGAAGATTATGAGTATTTGACGATTCTGGAAGCGATGGGCAGGCGCAATCACGCGGAGACGATCGCGCGTTCGTTAGTGGAGTCGTGGTTCGAATGGGAGAGGGACCCGCTTGCCTACGACCGCGCGCGGGCACGACTGGCAGCTTCGATAGTGTCCGCAGAGAAATAGCTGGCAGGGGCGAGGATGTACCAAGCCCCGCGGCAAGACTCAAACTGAACAGAACCGGGCTGGCGGCCATCCTCGGGCGATGGGCCGTCTGCCATGACGCCGCATCCACGCCCACCTTCGCCCAAGCGGTTCAGCAAGTTCCAACAGTACCGCAGGAGGCTGATCTCTATAAACAAGGGTCCCGGCATCCTTTCGTAATTCATCCCTTATAGTCCCAACCATTGGGCCTTTCTGAGTTCGGACACTCGAAGGGAGCTAAGATCGTATGCGGGCATCGCGTTCACGCATTAGACCGGGCTGGCACATATCTTGCTGTAAAGCAAACACCACACCGTTTAAGCGAGGCGCGCACTCACAGCGAGCCCAGCCAACCATGAACGGCGCGGAGCCGGAGAACAATAACGAAAGACAAGCGAAGCCATGAAACAAACATCTGTCCTGGAACGAGACGGTGCGGTGAACGTGCTGACCATCAGTCCTACCCCAGCTACTCAAATGCTGAACATCACGGTGGTCTATCACAATGCGCAGACCCATGTCTGGGCCATGGACGTTTACGACCGGGTAGTGAGGCTAGCCGACAAAGAATCGGTTCGCGCCACCTGGTGGAAGATCAGCGACCTGGCCGAACCAGGAGTGCTCGCCGGGGCGGTTTCCACAGCGATGCGAGCCGACGTCATCGTGGTGGCAGTTGATGCCGCCGAGGGTTTGCCTTTCCCATTCAACGTATGGGTTGACACCTGGTTACCCCACCGGATGCAGACAGCGGGTTGCCTCATCGGCTTGGTCGGCAGCTCCGAGCCTCCTAACGGGCATCTGAATCGAGCGCGCGACTACTTGCGTGCCGTCGCCCGTACCGGGGGCTTCGAGTTTCTTCTCCAGGAGCGGCGGCTGCCCATTCAGACTCCTCCGGCGGTCCGTCAGCCTATGCGCGTCTTAAGGCCGAGCCTGCACCCGGTAGAAATGCGCGCCCTGACTGGCGTTGGTCGTCGTGTAATACATCGGGCTGCCTGAGGCCTGCAGCCAATCGCTCACCGGCGTCCATGCGCCCGCGCCAGCCGATGAGGCGGGCCAGGCCAGCACCCGATAGAACCGCCGGGCGGAGGTCGCTGCCTGAGGGTCGGTCCACTCCAGTTGCCCTCCCGACACATTGGTGAACACCGGGGTCCAGGCGACGAGATTGGTCGAGACCTGAATCGCGCAAGGCATATTGGTGTGAGCGTCAACGCGGAGCTTGAAGGCGCCCCCGGAATGGTCCATAAGACCGGACAGGCTGGGCAACTCTTGCGCAGGCGCGAGGCCGGCGGAAGTCTCCACCTGGTAGAGCCGGCCCGGAATGGCGGACCATTCCAGTTGAACCAGGTTGTTGCTTTGAAGATTCACTGACAGGAAAATGAGCTTTGAGGCCGCGTTGGTCGGATTCGTGCCGGCGATGAACTCGGCATAATCCGGCATCCCGTCTCCATCCGAATCGGTGAGCTGTGTCCGGTTGGTCGTCGCCACGCCGAAATAATGTCGCTCCCAGGAATCCGAGATGCCGTTGCGGTTGATATCAATGAAGACGTAGTTGCCCGTGAAAGTGAGAGTCTCTTCGTTGGTGAGCACGCCCGACTGGTCCGGAGGAGTTTGGTGAAAGGCGACATCGCTGAAGTGAATCGTATAAGGGCCGGGCGGCGCGTTGGTGATGGTGGTCAACGGGGTGGTGTCAACCTGGCTGATAGGCCCGGAAAGGGTGAACTGACCCTGGCCGAGGTTCTTCGAAACCACAATTGTGCCGCCTCCCGCCACACCGGTGAACCTGAAGTCGTCCATCAGCCAGCCGTCCATGGGACCCTGGCCATCGCCAAAGGCCACATACCACCACACGACCTGGATGTTCCTGCCAACGAAGGGCGTAAGATCCACCGTCTCCTGATGCCAATCAACCGCCGCGGAACCGACATAGTTGTGGTCTGCCAAGCCCGGCACGTCCGCCGGGTCCATGCTGCTGTCAGTACGGACGCCGATTTGCGCGCCGAGGTTGAGCACGGAAATGAAATCGTAGCAGTGCCAGAATGTGAGGGTGGCCGAGCTGAAACCAGAAAGGTCAATCCACGGGCTGCATAAGATGCTCGTTTGGATCTCAAAGAAACCCAACGTCTCCTCCCGAAGATTGGTACCCCAGGCATTCGTGCCCGAATGCGCTGAGGTCTGCAAGCCATTGTTGGGTCTTCCCAAAGACCAATTCAAATCCGAGCCGGCATCTGGCACGACGGTCCAATCCGCGGCACCCTGCTCCAAATCATCGAAGAAGGGCGGTCGCGGCGCAAGGCGAGTGGTGAAGGTGTAGAGCGCGTTCGTATTGTTATCCACCGTCGTGTTGCCCGCATCGTCCCGACTGACGACCTGGTAATAGTAATCCCGTCTGGCCAGAAGGCCGGCCAAGGTCACGCTATGGTTGGTAACCAAGTCCCCGCTGTAAGCCGTCCGGCCCAGCAAAACTGATTCCCCGTATTGAACCAGCGAGTCCGCCGGTTTCGAGGTGGTCCAAGTCACCGTCGCATCGCCGTAACCCGTAACTGCGGCGACCTCACTGATGAGCGGCGGCGCAATGTCAATCATTGCGGTAGTGGTGGCATTGCTCCCATTCGAAGCGTCGAAGTATGCGCCGGTGACAATATCGCCGCCGCGGACGGTCAGTTGGTTCGCGGCGTTGGAAACCGTCAGCGTGAGAAAGCCACGGAACAGCCCGCGCCGGGTCGTCTCGCGCAGAACGACGTTGACCTGGTTGGTGCCCGAGCTGGCCCAGAAGGTGGCTTGAGCCTGACCCGTCCCCGCAAGGTCGGAATCTCCCATCTCGACGATGACCTGGGCCGGGGCGGTAAACACGTTATGATTAAGATAAATGCTTCCGACACCGTTGGCACCCGGCGTTAGGAACGTCAAAATGTTCCGCAAAAGCGTCGCCTCGTTGTTGGGCGGCGCTCCGGTTGCGGGAACCGTATCCAGCGGGAAGGAAAGAAACACAACCCTGCCGGGACTGTCCGCCCCGACACGGGGATAACTCATGCCGCAGGGTCTGCGGGAGACCGCTTCGCACAGGATGGGGGTCGCGTTGGTGCCGGGGGTGAAGGTGTCGGAAAAGTCCGGGCCAAAGGTGATGTCTAAGAAGTCAATGAGGTCAAGCCCGGGATAGTTGGTGTAATCCAGGGTCACATAGATGCCGCTGGTGATTAGATCTCCCGGCGTGCCCAATATGGCCGGCACCCCGTAGTCCTCGTCGCAGTCCGCGCAGGTCGCCAACGGGTCGGAGTTCTGCTTAAACCCCCCTACTTGGAGCACATTCTTACGGAAGGGCACGTTCCCCAACCGGCTCAGGATCCCCATCGAGGCCATGAAGAAGGAGCCCCCGCCATCGAGGTAATCCTGGATCATAGATTGTTGCTGGGGATTGATCGTGTTGTTGGTGGCGTAAGGGTCCGCAAAGCCGTCTTCGTCCACCCCGTAGTAGATGACGTCGTCTATCGTTCGCCAGACGACCGCCGGGAATACACGGAGGTCCGAGAGCTGGGGTGACCCGCGGGCAGAGACCTTCCAATGCGCGAAGCTGAAGCCGGCGGCGGCAAGTGCATTGGTGTAAGAGCTGTCGGGAATCTCGGGGGAGCCGCTGACCGGCTCATACGTATCCACCAACAAGACCGTCGGCACGGTTACCCCGACGAACGTGAAGTAGGCGCCGGAGTTGTTGTTGGTGGCGGCATTGCCGGCGGCATCCATGGCGACCACGTAGAATGAATAGGTCTGGCCTGGAACCAGGCCGCGCAATCGGACAGAATGCGTGGTCGTGAACGCAGAGTTGGTCAAAGTCTGGTTCAATGGAAAGTTGGTGCCGTAATACACAATGGCAGCGGTCGGCTCAAGGGTCTGCCAGGTGATGGTCACGACACCCAGGTCAATCCTCGGCGTAACGCCGATCGGCCCGGAGAGGGCGAGGTCGGCCACCGCCATAACGAGGCGGGTGGCCCCGGAACTGTCCACGTAGCGCGCTTCAATGGCGTCGCCATCCTGAATCCCCAGCTTCCCATCCACCACCGCCCCGCCGACGACCGTGGCAACCGCTCCCGTGAAGGCACCGTAGCTCCCGGACGCATGCAGGAGGAAGCTCTCCCCCGCCGGCTCGGAAGTGCTCTTGAACAGCACGCTGACGGTGTTGCTGGCGGCCCGCGCCGGGTCGAACACCGTCACTTGAATCACACCGGGGGCGGTGTAGGCGGCGCGATCCAGGATGACCGATCCCCCAACCGGCCGGGCGATGTTCCCAGAAACCACCAGCGCGAAATCCTGGTCAATAGCGGCGGTTTCCACGATCCGCGCGTCCCGCACGATGCGCCGCGCCCGAACGCGCACCAGGTAATCACCCGGGACCGGTTGGGCCAAGTGGACCGCTTCGACATTGTTCAGGGTATCCGGCGAGGGGGCGTTCGGCGCCGACTCGCTTCCCGTGAACTGGTTGCCGCGGTAAAGGGTTCCGTCCGGGGCGACGACCTCGAGGTCCAGATCGTTTACCAGCGCGGGGATCGCGCCCGGGAATCCTGCCACGTCCGTGTAGGCCAGCGTGATCTTCAACGGCTGGTCCGAGTTCTGGATCAGGGTGTGATGCACATATTCTTCGCCATTGGTCAGCAGGGCAGTCTGGTCCACGTACTGATAATACCGCGGGGCGGTGATGAGGTTGGTAAATATGATTTTGGTCAGGGTCACCCGCCCCCAGCCTTCCTCGTGGTTGGGAATCGGACCCGGGCCGCCGTTCAGTTCATCGAGCGGGTTTGCGGAATTGATGAGCGCAGCCTTGACCAGAGCCGGCGACGGCATCGCGTTCGCATGCAGACTCTTGTAATACTGCACGAAAACCGCCGCCGCCCCCGAGGCGTGAGGGCCGGACATGCTCGTGCCGCCCATGTAAATGTAATAGCTGTCAATTGCGGTCCAGGCGACGGACCCGATGTTGTCCGCCGCGATGGAGGCGGCGGAAGCAATCCAGGTCCCCGGCGCCACCACGTCCGGCTTGATCCGCCCATCTTCGCACGGGCCCCGGCTCGAGAAGTCGGCCATCGTATCCGGGCCATCCGCATATAAGCCGTAAGACATGGCCAAAACGCCTGGCACATTCTGGCTCGCGCCCGTGGCAATTACGTTCTTGGCCGTAGCCGGGCTGCCGACCGTTTGCGAGTCGGGCCCGGCATTGCCGGAGGAAAACTCCAGGATGTAAGGTTGATCGCCGTCCGCCGAAGGATCCGCGTCCCGCACCAACTGATCAAACTGCCAGGCGTCGGTGTCATACTCACCCTGGACGTCATTGCCCCAACTGTTGGACCCGATGTCAGCCCCGTTGCGCACGGCGTCCTGCGTCAGCGTCGCGTCGCTGGGAAACGGATCGGAAGGGATTGCATCGCCGTCGAAAATGCGCTGGATGAACAGGTTGGCCCCGGAAGCCACACCGAGCCCGTACAACGCCCCGGTGTCCGGGTCGGTCTCGCCCGTGGCGGCGTTGCCCGCGACGATGCCCGCGCAGTGCGTGCCGTGGCCGTACCCGTCCGAGCCGTCGGACACGTTGGCGCCGTAGTACTTGAAGCCGGTTACCCGCCCGAACAAGTCGGGGTGCATCGTGTTCGTATCCCCGGTGTCCAAGCCGGTGTCGGCCACGCAGACCGTGACGCCCGCCCCGTCAAAACCGAGTTGCTGGCTCACCGTAGGCGTCGCGAGATAACCGTCGTCGCCTCCCACCAGCTTGGAGGCCTGCTCGTCCACCAGTCTCCGCTGCGGCGCGCGCTCGACCCACAGCACCACACTGGATTGCGAGAGCGCATCCAGGCTGGCTGCCGGCAAACGCCCCTGCAAGAAGACACCCTCGCGCAGGCGGTTCTCGTGCACGACGGCTGAAAACAGGGAACGCACGTCGGCAATCTCCGCCGCAGTGGCCAGCGGCGAAACTACCGTATTGACTGATACTGCCTCCTTCGTTTTAGCCGCCGCCTGCGCCGCCGCGCTCAGCCGCGGATGGACCTTGTGGTTCGCGCGATAAGGGCCCACCCAGCGGACGTAATTCAGCCCCCGGATTCTCGCGGGCGGCACCTTGTTGAATCTTGTGATGAAGGCGTCATCCGGCACATACTTCAGCAGCTCAACCCCCAGCGACCGTAACTCGGCCTGCCAACCGGGCTGCATCGTGCCGTCAAATTGGACCAGGAAAAGGCCGGCCGCCGGGGCCTGCGCCGCATAACCCGCCGCCTGCGCCGCGCCTTCTGTCCGAGGCGGGGTCGTGATGGTTTCGTTGCGTAATCGGATTTGACGGGTCTCAGTGGCGGAGGCCAATTGGACCGAGCATACAAGGCCGGCAGCACACAGGCTCGACCAAAATCGCATCAACCCGGCACTGCGGAGAACATAACTACGCTTCACTAATTGACTATAATCACAATTCCGACCCGAGACAAGCCGCGGCACGTGGCTGCTCATCAGCCGCCGGCCCGACTGTTAAGCTCATGCGCAAGCAAGCGATGGGAATCAGACCGGTGAGAAAGAGCCCAAAACCCCTGTTTCCCACCGTAACTCCACCATAGCCCCACCGTAGCTCCACCGTAGCATCACGCGCACCCCAAGCCCCCAACACGAGCGCGGCACGCTATTCCAGGCTCAAACCTCTCGGACGGGATGCGCGTCATAACCAGCCAAAGGCGGGTTCACGGCGCGGACTACTTCTTAAGCAGGGCCTTCGTCTCGGCCTGCAGATCCTCCAACTCCGGGCGAAGCTGTTCTTTGGTGGCCTTATCCATCCGGTCAATGAAGAGGATGCCATGCAGGTGGTCCGTCTCATGCTGGACCACGCGCGCCAGTAACCCGCCGCAACGGAACTCAAGCGGCTGTCCCTTCTCGTCGAGCGCCTTTACGTCCACAACATCGGGGCGGGTAATGTCGGCGAAGATCTCAGGGAAGCTAAGGCAACCCTCAGGACCGGTTGCGTCGCCGGCCTCACGGACCGGCTTGGGTTCCGGATTGATCAGAACCAGTGGCATGAACTTGTCCACGTCCACCGCCTCACCGTTGACCTCCAGCGAGGAGGGCCGGTCCGTCACGCCGCGCACGTCAATAACGGTCAACTGGATCGCAACGCCCACCTGTTGCGCAGCTAGCCCGACGCCTTTGTAGGCATACATGGTTTCCAGCATGTCCGCGGCAAGCTGCTGCATCTTCGGGGTGACGGCTTCAATCCGCGCCCCTTTCTGGCGCAGCACCGGAGTGCCGTATTTCACAACAGTCAGGAGCATCTGGAGGGTGACGGGTGACGGGTGACGGGTGACGCGGAGGCTGGCGAAGGCTTCATCGCTAGGTTCTGCTTCGCCTCGATCGTTCGAATGGCTCTGGTGAGGCCACCGATAATGTGGTCGAGGGTGGCAGTGCGTTCAGCGATGAGCTCTGCGGGGAGCAGACGGCAGCACCGCTCGTAACGACCACGGCTTTCGCGAGCCTCGCCCCGCGAGATCTTGAGGTGCTGAGGCAATTCTTTTCCGAATCCGCGTCCATAACCTTCTTCGATGTTCGCGCAGACAGAATCCAGGCTGCGCACCTGCTGTCGGCTTAGCTCGCGGCCACGATAGTCCTTGCCCAGGATTTCCGAGTCACCCCAAAAATCCTCAAAAAGCTGTCGCGCCAGTTGATAAATCCCGAAGGATTCCAACCGATCCGCAGCTTGTATATTTGCATCTTGCGTCATCTAGAACACGCCTACAACAAAATGATAACAACAACCAGCACGAACACCACTCGTCACGCGCCCCCCGTCACTCGTCACTCGTCACCCGTCACTCACGAAGGCCAGTTGCGCAACATGCCGGCGAGGTCCGTCAGGCTCGGACTCTGGCCGGTCCGGACATAGAAGCCGCTCGTGGTTACACCGGTAAGCAGGCAGCGCTCGGTCGAGAAGCCGAGCAGCCTGCCCAGACAGAAGCCGGAGTTGAAATGGTCGCCCGCCCCCGTTGTGATCTTTGGCTTGGGCGTGAAGGGACCTTGCACGGTGGCCGCGCCGTCGGGGCCAGAGGCGAGCGCATAGGCTGTTGGGTGAATGACCAGGGTATCCACGCGCACGCGCCCATGGATCTCCTTGCAGAGCCGAGAGAGTCCCTCCGGCGAATGGTCGCTTGTATTCAGACCCAGTACCTTGCCGACCTCGAAGCCTTCCTTCTCATTCAAGCCCAGGATCACGTCGAAGTGCTGCTGGAACGCAGCCACCAGCTCCAACGCGCGCGAGATGTCCTCCCGCGTGCGCTTCTCCGGGTCCGCCAGGTCAATGAACATCTTGCGGCGCGGGCCCTTCAGTCCGGGGCAGATCTCCTGCAGCACCGCGGACCAGATGTCGCTCATGTGGGTAAGCATGGTCCAGTTCACGAATCCCATCAGGTCAGCGCCGCCTAGTTTGGCCGCAAACTTGTCCTGGCCGAACCGGCTCTTGATATTCTCCCAGTTCATCTGCTTCAGCGACTGGTGCTTGCCCAGCATGATCTTGCCGTCGTCGAACTCCAGCGCATCCGTATAGCCCGGCTCGGCGATGGAATGCACCTCAGCACGCCTGGCGAAATCCGCGAACACCGGGTGCAGGTTGGGATAGCCCAGAATGCCGAGGTAAGTCACCTTAAGCCCGAAACTGGCCAGCGCGTTGGCCATGATGGGGCCGTTGCCGCCCAGCTTGGTGAGCTGGCTGACCAGCTCGATGTTGGTGCTGTGTCCAGCCGCCCCTGCCAGCCGTTGAGCGAGCTGGGCGATGGTGGGCAGCCGCGCATACTTGTCCGCACTCTCCCGTTTGTCCACGACGTGGAGGATGTCATCTACGAAGCCATCCAGCCCTACGAAGGCGGTCATTTGGCTGGCGCGGCTGACGGCGGATTGGAGTTGGGCGGCGGTTTGTTCGCGGTCGCTGGTGTTAGTCATGAGTGCAGTAATGGCGGAACCGGGCTGAGGTTTAAGGATGAGAGAGAGTGATAGAGCGGTTCCTGGCATTCCATCATTCCGTGACACCTAAGATCCGCAGGATGCGCTCAAGCTCGGCATCGCTGAAGAAAGTGATTTCGAGGGCACCTTTACCCTGCGCGTAACGCAAGCTTACCTTGGTGCCGAGGCGCTCGCGGAGCTGATTCTCCAGGTCGGCGACATGGGCATCTTTGGGCTTGGTCGTCAGCGGAAGGACCTTTCCCGCGGTTGAGGCCGCACGCGCTTGCAGGTGGGCAATCAGCGCCTCGGTCTGCCGGACGTTAAGCCCGTCCCGCAGGATGCGGTCGGCGGCGTGCTTCTGCGGTCGCTCACCCGTCAACCCCAATATGACCTTGGCGTGGCCGACCGAGATCCGCCCGTCGCGCAAGTAGCCCTGGATCTCCGGCGCCAGCTTGAGCAGGCGAAGCGAGTTGGCTACCACGGCGCGGCTCTTGCCCACTTTGACAGCCACTTCCTCCTGCGTGAGCTGGAACTGCTCGACAAGCTGCGCGTAGCCCTGGGCTTCCTCGATTGGATTCAGATTTTCGCGCTGGAGGTTCTCGATGAGCGCCAGCTCGAGCACCGCACGATCGTCGGCCTCGCGCAGGATGACGGGCACTTCAGCCAGGCCCAGGAGTTGGGCCGCGCGCCAGCGCCGCTCGCCCGCGATCAGCTCCAGGCGTCCTTCCCGCTCGCGGACGATGAGCGGCTGCACAATCCCCTGCTCCTTGATGGAATCAGCCAGCTCGCGCAAGGTTTCGGGCGAGAAAACCTTGCGTGGCTGAAAAGGGCAAGGACGAATGCGGCCCAGCGGCACACGCTGAACCCGTTCACGGTTCTCCGTGGCCGGCTCCGATTCTGGAACTGTGGTTGAGGCTGGGGCCGTGCCGGGTGGTTTTACGAGCGGACTCTCGCCGAGTAACGCGCCCAAGCCGCGGCCCAAAGCTGGCTTTGCCATGCCGCCAGAGTGTCGCACGGTCGCCCGGATGTCAACCCAGTCTCGAGCTCCATCCTCGCTGCGACGGGGCGGTTGCGCTTGACGCGCCAAGCGGGGTGCCGCTAGATTCCCCGCGACTTCGCATGATGCATGGCCCGATAAATGAGAGCGCAACTGCCGTAAAGGCAAGCGTCAGCCGACGGCTGGAACACCCGGCGCGCATGGACCTTTCTCATTCGCGGTGTGAGGGCGAGCTGTGCAGGCTGACAGGGACTGCCGCGGGCGTTCTGCTATGGTGATCAGCCGCTCGCCTTACCGCATCTCGTTCTTCGGGGGAGGCACGGACTACCCGGCTTGGTATCGCGAGCACGGCGGGGCTGTGCTGGCGACCGCTATTGACAAGTACTGCTTCATTACCTGCCGCTACCTGCCGCCTTTCTTCGAGCACCGGCTGCGCGTGGTCTATTCCAGGATCGAGGATTGCCAGACTGCCGCCGAGGTACAGCACCCCGTCGTGCGCGCGGTCCTGGGCAAACTGCGCGTCGAGCGGGGGCTGGAAATACATCACGACGGCGATTTGCCCGCCCGCAGCGGCATGGGTTCCAGTTCCTCGTTCACCGTCGGTTTTCTGCACGCCATGTACGCGCTGCTGGGGCGGATGACTTCGCAGCGGCAACTGGCCACGGAAGCTATCCACGTCGAGCAGAACCTCATTGGCGAAACGGTGGGGGCGCAGGACCAGATTCTCGCGTCATTCGGCGGCTTCAACTTCATCCAATTCAATCGGGACGACAGCTTCCGCCTCGAGCCGGTGACACTGCCTCCGGAACGGCTCACCGAATTGAACGATTCACTCATGCTCTTCTACACCGGCTTGCGCCGGACCGCTTCCCAGGTGGCCGCGACTTACGTTGCCGACATCGCCGCGCGCACCCGGCAGTTGACCCGCATGCGGCAGATGGTGGATGAGGGACTCAAGATCCTGTCGAGCCGCGATTCGCTGGACGGCTTCGGGGATTTGCTGGACGAGGCGTGGCAACTCAAGCGCAGCCTGAGCGGCGCGGTGTCCAACACCCAGGTGGACGACATTTACGCCGAAGCCAAGCGCGGCGGCGCGCGCGGCGGCAAGCTGCTCGGCGCCGGTGGCGGGGGGTTCGTGCTTTTCTTTGTGCCACCGGACTGCCGGCAGCAGGTGAAGGAGCGCCTGCGCGGCTTGCTTTGGGTCCCTTTCCGGTTCTCCACCACCGGCAGCCAGATCATTTTCTACTCACCGCAGCAGGATTACGCCGAGCTTGACCAAGCCCGGTCGGCAGGCCCAACGCCCCCCTGCCGCGAGGCGTTTCCCGCCTCCGGACCCGCTACCTCCAGCAAACCGACCCAAGCATGACCGCCAGCGACCTGATCAACTTCGAAACCGAGATTGCGTACCTGTTCAACGCGGCCCAGATTCGCGCCCCGGTCCATCTCTACTCGGGCAACGAAGAGCAGATGATTGAGATCTTCCAGGAGGTGCGACCGGAGGACTGGGTCTGCTGCTCCTGGCGCAGCCACTACCAATGTCTCCTCAAAGGCGTGCCGCCCGAGGAAGTGCGCGCCGAAATTCTCGCGGGCCGCTCGATCTCTCTCTGTTTCCCCAAATACCGCTTGGTGTCGTCCGCGATCGTCGGCGGCATCCTGCCCATCGCCGTGGGCATCGCGCTGGGTCTCAAGCGCCGGGGCGAACCCGGCCGCGTTCACTGTTTCATGGGAGACATGACCGCGGAGACCGGCATAGCCCACGAGTGCATCAAGTACTCCCATAACCACCAACTGCCCATCCGCTTCATCGTCGAGGATAACGGCAAGTCGGTCTGCACGGATACGCGCCAGGCCTGGAACCAGGCCGCCTTGACGGTCGAGCAATCCCCCCATCCGATGGTGGTTCACTACCGGTACCAAACCAAGTATCCCCACGCTGGCGCGGGTGTGCGGGTCCAGTTCTAGCCCATGAAGTACTTTGATGAAATGTGCCGGGCGATGGAGTATCTCGCCCGCGACCCGCGGGTAATGTTCCTGGGCCAAGCGGTTGCCTGCCCCGGCACCGCCATGTCCAACACCCTCAAGAACGTCGCGCGTGACCGGCTGCTGGAGCTGCCTGTGGCCGAGGAGATGCAAATGGGCATGACCAGCGGGCTGGCGCTCGCCGGCCACGTGCCGGTCAGCATCTTCCCGCGGTGGAACTTCCTGTTGCTGGCCGTAAACCAGGTGGTCAATCACCTCGACAAGTTCCCGCTCATGTCCAACAACGGCTACCGCCCCAAAGTGATTATCCGCACCGGTATCGGCTCCGTGCGACCGCTGCACCCGCAGCACCAACACATCGGCGACTTCACCGATGCCTTCCGGCTGATGTGCCCGAACATCGAGGTCATCCGGCTCGACGAGCCCCAGGACATTTTCCCCGCCTACCGGAAGGCACTGGAACGGGAAGACGGCAAGAGCACTATTGTGGTTGAGTATGGCGACTACTACAACGAAAAGTAAGCCAGGCCCAGGCGGCATAACCACCCGGTCGGCTACGCTCGACTGGCCGCTGATGCACAATAACATCCCCCGGGCTGACCTGGACGCGGTGATCGCACATCTGCGGCAGGATGCTCCCATGCTCACCCAGTCCGGACAGGTCCGCCTCTTCGAGCAGGAATGGTCGGAATGGCTGGGCGTCAAGCACAGCGTCTTTGTCAACTCCGGCTCCTCGGCCAACCTGCTGACGATGGCTGCCCTCCGCGAGACGTTTGGCCCGGGCGAGGTCATTGTCCCCACCCTCACCTGGGTTTCGGACATCACCTCGGTAATCCAATGCGGTTTTAAGCCTGTCTTCGCGGACATCAACCCCCGCTCGCTGGGGATGGATGACGAGCAAGTCATTGCCCGGCTGAACCCGCAAACTCGGGCGGTCTTCCTCACTCACGTCCTGGGCTACAACGCGCTGACGCCGCGGCTGCTGGACGAGCTGAGGGCTCGCAGCATTCCTCTCATCGAGGATGTCTGCGAGTCACACGGCGCCACTTTCCAAGGCCGCAAGCTCGGCGGCTTCGGGCTCATGTCCGACTTCTCGTTCTACTATGCTCACCACATGAGCACCATCGAGGGCGGCATGGTGTCCACGAATGATCCCGACCTCTACGAAATGCTGCGGATGCTCCGCTCGCACGGCATGGTGCGCGAGTCAACTTCCGAACCCCTCAAGCGCCGGTTCGCCAAGGATTACCCCGACCTCAACCCTGACTTCATATTCGCCTTTCCGGCCTATAATGTCCGCAGCACCGAGATCAACGCGGTCCTGGGCCGCGCCCAGCTCAAGCGCCTGGACCAGAACAATGAGCGCCGCCGCGCCAACCTGCGCGTATTTCTCGACCACCTCGACCCCAAGAAATACCGCACGGACTTCAACCTCGAAGGGAGCTGCAACTACGCCTTCACGCTGATCCTGCGCCAGCCGGACCCCGCTTTCAGCGCCAGAGTCGAGGAACGTCTGCGTGGGGCCAGGGTCGAGTTTCGGCGCGGCACTTCGGGGGGAGGCAACCAGCTCCGCCAACCCTACATCCGCAGGCTCCTCGGCGACCAGGACCTCCGTCAGTTCCAGAAAGTGGACCACGTGCACTTCTACGGCTATTATATTGGCAACTACCCGGAGTTGGAGCAGGGCAAGATCCTGACCTTGTGCGCCTTGCTCAATGCGATCGGGTAAGGCCATACCTGCCAGCAAATGAACCGACCGCTCGACGTACTCTTTGTCAGCCCGGACTCGTCGTTCCAGGCCTACCAGGCCCTGAGCAAGGACTTTTCCGCCATCGAGCCGCCCACCTGGGCGCTGCTCCTGGCGCAGAGCTGCCGGGCCAAGGGCTTCGGCGTCGGCATCCTCGACTGCACGGCTGAGCGCTTGAGTGTGGCGGATGCGCTCCAGCGTATCGCGGAGGCCAACCCCCGGCTGGTCTGCATGGTGGTCTATGGCCAGAATCCCAACTCCGGGACCACCAACATGATTGGCGCCACCGCCCTGGCCCGAGCGCTCAAGCAGCAACACCCCGGCTACCCGATCGGCTTCGTCGGCTCGCATACCAGCGCGCTGCCGCTGGAAGTGCTCGCGCTGGATTGCGTGGACCTGGTCCTGCTCAACGAAGGGGTTTACGCGCTGCACAACCTGCTGCAGAGCGACCTGAAGACCGGTCTGGACAAGGTTAAAGGCATTGGCCACAAGCCGGCGGGTGTGCCCGTCCTCAACCCGCCGGAGCGGGTCGTGCCCCAGGAGCGCATGGACGCCGACCTGCCCGGCTACGCCTGGGATCTGCTCCCATACCGGCAGCGACCGCTTGACCTCTACCGCGCCCACTTCTGGCACGCCGATTTTAACTACCACTACCGCACGCCGTTCGCCGCCATTTACACCTCGCTGGGCTGCAAGTTCAAATGCGACTTTTGCATGATCAACATTGTCAACCGCGTTGACAATGCCGACGGGGTCGTCGCTTCCCATTCGCCCAACATGCGGTTCTGGTCGCCGGGCTTCATCATCGGCGAATTCGAGAAGCTGGCCGGCCTGGGGGTCGAAACTCTCCGCCTCTCGGATGAGATGTTCTTCCTCAACAAGAGGTACTTCGAGCCGCTGCTCCAACTGATTGTCGAGCGCGGTCTCAAGCTGCGCATGTGGTCGTATTCCCGTATTGACACCGTGCAGCCGCACTACCTGGACCTGTTCCGTCGCGCCGGCATCAACTGGCTCGCCCTGGGCGTCGAGGCCGGCAACCAGATGATACGACATGAAGTGTCGAAAGGTTCGTTCAAGGACGTCAACATCCGCCAGGTGGCTCAGACCATTCGCGACCACGGTTTGAACATCATCGCGAACTACATCTTTGGGTTCCCGGACGATACGACGGAGACCATGCGGCAAACCCTTGACCTGGCGCTCGAATTGAACACAGAGATGGCTAACATGTATCCGTGCCAGGCCCTGCCCGGCAGCACTCTTTACTATTTGGCGCGCACCAATGGCTGGTCTCTGCCGGACTCGCCCGCCGGTTACGGCTTCCTTTCCTACGAAAGCCAGCCCATGCCCACCCGCCACTGCTCCGCCGCCGAGGTCCTTCGTTTCCGGGATGAAGCCTGGCAAACATACTTCACCCACCCGGAATACCTGAGCCTTGTCGAGCGCAAGTTCGGGCCCGAGCAGCGGCGCAACGTCCAAACCATGGCCAGCATCCCGCTTCGTCGCAAGCTGCTGGGCGATCCCCCGCCCACCAACAGCCCCGGCGCCCTGTCTGTCTGACTCCGGCAATGGCCGACCTGAGCGTCATCATCACGTCGCACAACAAGCCGCGCTTTGCCAGGGAAGCCATCCAGAGTCTCCTGGACCAAACCCACCACGACTGGCAGGGGGTTCTTGTGGACAGCGGCGTCCTCCTGAACCAGGGTTTTTTCAGCTACCTCCAAGACCCGCGTCTCAAAGTGATCCCTTCCGGCGAAACGCCGGAACTGGCCCGCACCAGGAACATGGCCTCCTGGTGCTTCAACCGGGTCCTCAACTCCGGCGCACTGACGGGAGAACTGATCGTCTATCTGAACGACGACGACCTCTTCTATCCGGAAGCATTTGCTACTTACTGGGGCTTTTACCAGAAGCATAACCGCGAGCCCCAAGCCATGTATGCCTCGCAGGACATCGGCCTGGTGAGTCTCGACGGCAAGACCCAAATCATTGGTCGCCGCGTTGCCGACCGCCCTGCGGGGCGGTTCTGCAAAGGCCGCCGTCTCGACTGCCAGGTGGATTACCTCCAGTTCTGCCATACCGCCGGAGTCCTCGAGCAGTTCCGCCAGCGCTACAACACCACCCAATACCATTCCGAGGACAAGCGCGACTCGCACCATGCCGACGGCATCTTCATGGAGCGCATCGGGGCGCTGACCAAGGTCTATAACATTGACAAGGTACTGAGCATGAACCGTCGCACGGCCGAGAGCGCCAACATTCAATATGCCAGCTCACCGCTCGGCCGCCTCTGGGTCACGCTCCGGGCCAAGTTCCGCGGCGGCTGCGAGCGCCTCTTCTCCCCGCGCCGCTATTAAACAGCTTCCGCCTCCGCCGCCCCACCGTCCCGGGCTCGGGTAGAGGCCACAGGCAGTCCCCAAGCTCCTGTGCCAAGCCTGGTGAAGGCTTGAAATTTCCGGTGAAATGACCGAAAGTCGGCCTATGTCTCAGCAACGCAATGTCGCCCGGGCTTCGACCTTCGCACTTCGGAAGGCGGGATTCGCCCGCGCGGCCACGGCGCTCGGCCTGGGGCTGCTGCTGCTCCCGTGGTTGCTTATCGCAAGCGACGAGCCCTTCCGTTTTGCGTGGCTGAGCGACACTCACGTAGGGTCAACCACCGCCGAGCAGGACCTGCGGGCCGCGGTGCGCAACATCAATACCCTCACCGGCCTGAGCTTCGTCGTGCTTTCTGGCGATGTGACCGAATACGGCTCGCGGGAGCAGCTCACGCTTGCCAAGGAGATTCTGGATGACCTCAAGATTCCCTGCCACGTCCTGCCCGGCAACCACGATACGAAGTGGTCCGAGTCCGGCGCGACGGATTTTCCGCGGATCTGGCAGCAGGACCGGTTTGTCTTCGAGCACGGCGGTTATTGTTTCATCGGCATGCATCAAGGGCCGCTGATGAAGATGGGCGACGGCCACTGGGCGCCGCAGGATGTGCGCTGGCTGGAGGAGACGCTCAAGAAACTGCCCAAGGACCAGCCGATCATCTTCATCACGCATTATCCCATTGATGCAGGCATCGCGAACTGGTTTTCGGTGCTGGACCTGCTCAAGAAATACAACACGCAAGCCGTCCTGTGCGGCCACGGCCACGCCAACCAGAGCTTCTCCTTCGAAGGCGTGCCCGGGGTCGAAGGCCGCTCGAACCTCCGCGCCAATGCGCCCGCCGGCGGCTTCAACCTCGTGGAGATCAAGGATGGCCGGATGACCGTTGCCGAACACACCATCGGCGGAGAGACCAAGGCAGCGTGGCATTCCGTCCTCTTGCAGAAGCGCGATTACGCCGCCGACACCAACACCTACCCGCGCCCGGGTTTTTCCGTCAACGCGCGCTATGCCAACGTCAAACCCGTGTGGACCTTTGACACGGGCTACACCATTTCCAGCTCGCCGGCGGTGTGGAAAGACCTGGCGATTGTCGGGGATGCCTCGGGTACAGTCTATGGCCTCGCCCTCGAATCCGGCAAGCCGCGGTGGAGGTTCAAGTGCCAGAACGCCATGTATTCCACGCCCGACGTGAGCGGTGACCTCGTGGTCCTGGCATCCACGGACGGAAACATTTATGCGCTCAAAGCCGGAACCGGCAGGGAGGTCTGGCGTTGCGTCACGGACCGGCCGATCGTCGCCTCGCCCCGGGTCGCGGATGGCCTGGTTTACATCGGGTCGAGCGAAGGAACCTTCCGCGCGCTGGACCTTGCCTCCGGCAAACCGGTGTGGCGGTTCAACGGCCTGGCAGGTTTTGTTGAAACCAAGCCGCTGGTCTATGACGGCAAAGTGATCTTCGGCGCCTGGGACAGCTACCTCTACGCCCTCGATGCCAAGACCGGCAAACTGGTCTGGAAGTGGAAGGGCGACAAACCCGGCACGCTGTTGTCTCCCGCCGCGTGTTGGCCCGTTGGCGCCCATGGCAAGCTATTCATCGTCGCGCCCGACCGCCGGATGACCGCCCTTGACGCCCGGACCGGCGAGCAGCTCTGGCGGACCGGCGCTTACACGGTTCGCGAATCCATTGGCCTGTCCCGGGACCAAACCCGTTTCTACGTCCGCGCCATGAATGATTTCATTTACGCCTTTTCCACCACGGCGGGCAGCCCCGAGAAAGTCTGGGAGCGGAACGCCGGCTTCGGCTACGACATTAACTCGGCGATGCTCGTCGAGCAGGACGGCGTGGTCTTCTACGGCACCAAGAACAGCTTGCTCTTCGCCCTCGACGCGAAGACCGGCGCGACCAGATGGGAACACAAGCTCGGCACCGGCGTGATGAATACCGTCGTGCCGCTGAGCTCGACGCAGGTCCTCACCACGGATTTTGACGGCAAGGTGGTCCTGCTCGAAGCCAAGCCGTAGGCACGCGACGCCTCACGCCCGCGGCAAGGCGGTCAGACCTCGACCGTGTGAGCGGCCGCGATGAAGGCTTTGACCTTCGCGTGGTCTTTCCTGCCGGGGGCGGCCTCCACGCCGCTCGAAACATCCACGGCATAGGGCTGCGCACGGCGTATCGCCTCGGCGACATTCTCGGGCGTCAGACCACCGGCCAGGAAGATTGGCCGGCCCCAGGTTCGCGCCTCGAGCGCAAGGTCCCAGTTCATCACTTCGCCGGTGCCGCCGAGTTTGTCTGGGTTATAGGTGTCCAGGAGCCAGGCGTCTGTCGGGTAATGGCGCAGGGCCTGCAGGGATGAAGCATCCCGAATGCGGAAGGCTTTCAGGCTCATGAGGCCAAACTGCTGGCAGTAGTCCGGTGTTTCGTCGCCGTGGAACTGCAGCAGGTTTAAGCCGCACTCGCGGATCGCGCGCAGCACGGCGTCTTCCGGGGCGTTGACGAAAACGCCCGCCTTGATGATGAAGGGAGGGAGGGCGTGGATGATCGCGGCCGCCGTTTCGATGGAGACGAAGCGGGGGCTCTGTTCATAGAACACAAAGCCGAGGACATCTGCGCCGGCCTCGGTCGCCGCCCGGGCGTCGGCGAGGTTGGTGAGGCCACAGATTTTGACTTTCACCCGCATTTGCGGCGAAACCTCAGCGCTTCGGCTGCTTCCGTTTGCCTTCGGGGACCGCGTCAACGCCCGGTGGCGGCTGCTGGGTGGCGAATTGGTCGTCGTCCTTGACCTCTTTCTTGAGGCGGTAAAGCTCCTTCTTCAGTTGCGCCACGGTCTCCTGTTGTGCGGGATTGTTATACAGGTTGCGCACCTCGTCCGGGTCCTTCACCAGATCGTACATCTCCCACTGATCCTTCTTCCAGAAATAGATGAGCTTGTGGTCGGCGGTGCGGACGCCGTAATGCGCGCGGGTGTTGTGGTGGCCGGGGTCGTGGTAGTAGCGGTAGTAGAAGCTGGTGCGCCAATCCGCCGGCTGCTGGCCCTGGAGAAGAGGCGTCAGGCTGCGGCCCTGCATGTCGGCCGGCACGGGGAGCCCGGCGATTTGCATGAAGGTCGGTGCGAAATCCGGATTGATCGCCAGGGCTTTCTGCACCGTGCCGGGCTTGACCACACCGGGCCAGCGAACCAGGAAGGGCATCTTGATCGAAGGCTCATACATGAACCGCTTGTCGTAGAGGCCGTTGTCTCCGAGGAAGAAGCCCTGATCGCTGGTATAGATAACAACGGTGTTGCTTGCGAGACCGTTCTGGTCCAGCCAATCGAGGAGGCGTCCCACATTGTCGTCCACTGACTGCACGCAGGCCAGGTAGTCCTGCAGGTAGCGCTGATACTTCCAGCCGTTCAAGGCCTCACCCGTGAGTCGCACCTTCTTGCCGTCTGCTTCGGTTTCAACTTCGGTGGGCTTGACGTTCAGCCACTCATTGCGTGCCGGGCCGGTTAGGTCCGCCGGCGGTTCGAGCTTAAGATCGCGGCGTGTCAGGTCGGTAAAGACCTTCTGCTGGCATTCCCGGATCGCGTCCGTGCGCGTGGCGTAGTCGTCGCGCAGGGTCGCCGGCTCGGGGATGTGTTTGCCAGCGAACATCGCGCGGTGCTTTTCATCCGGGTCCCACGCGCGGTGCGGGGCCTTGTGATGGCACATCAGGAAGAAGGGCTTGTCCTTCGGCCGGTTCTTGAGAAAGTCAACGGCCAGGTCGGTGATCACGTCGGTGACATAACCCTTGATGACGCGACGGCCGTCGCGGTCGAGAAAGGCGGGATCGAAATAAACGCCCTGCCCCGGCAGGATGGTCCATTGATCGAACCCGGTCGGGTCGCTGCCGAGGTGCCACTTTCCGATCATACCGGTGTAGTAGCCCGCCGCTTGGAGATGTTTGGCCACGGTCGGCTGCGAGCCGTCGAAACGATTGAACGTCGGGACGCCATTGAGGTGGCTGTATTTTCCGGTGAGAATCGTGGCGCGGCTTGGCGTGCAGATCGAGTTGACCGCATAGCAATGGTCAAACCTGATGCCGGCCTTGGCCAGGCGGTCAAGGTGGGGAGTCTGATTGACGCGGCTGCCGTAGGCGCTGATAGCGTGCGCCGCGTGGTCGTCGCTCATGATATAGAGGATGTTGGGGCGGCTGGCCGCCAGGCTGGAAAGCGGGAGGGCCAAACCGGCCAGGCAAGTCGAGAGCAGAAGGTGCAGGTTCTTCATGGCCAACAGTCTGCTTCATTGCGCCTCCAGAGCAAACCCGAAAGTTTGCCATGACTTCGGGACCGGATGGGTTTATGGTATCCGCCACACCCAGTGGCAAAGGCAGATTATGCGAGACGAGCAAGTGGACGTTCTGGTGGTCGGAGCCGGGCCGGTTGGTTTATTCACGGCGATCCTGGCGGCTGAGGCCGGCCTGAAGGTCAGGATTATTGATCAGGAAACGCGGACGACGGCGCGGAGCTACGCCTGCGCGCTGCACCCGCGAACTCTGAACCTGCTGGACGCTGCAGGCCTGGCGGCGCCCGTGGTGGAGCGGGGCCGACGAGTGGAGACCATGTCGTTCCATGATCGCGACTCGCGCCGGGCGGCGGTGAAGCTGTCCGAGCCGGGTGGTAGGTTTCCTTTCCTGCTAATTCTCCCGCAGGCCAGCTTCGAGGCAATCCTGGAGCAACGCCTGCGAAAGGCGGGGCTTAATGTGGACTGGAACCATCGCTTCGCCGATTGCCGGGAACAGAACGACCAGGTCGCCGTGACGGTCGAGGAGCTTGGGGGCACCGCCACGGGCTACATCGTGCCGCATTGGGAAACGGTCATCAAAAGCCGGATCGCGGTCGGGGCGCGGTTCCTGGTCGGGGCCGACGGCTATGGCTCGCTGGTGCGGCAACGGCTGGAGATTGAGAACACCCGAGTCACCGGACCCGCGTTCTTTGCCGCCTATGAGTTTGAGACGGACGAGTCCGGCGAGAACGAAGTGAAGGTGGTATTGGACGACACGACCACGAACGTGCTGTGGCCGCTGCCGGACAACCGCTACCGCTGGACCTTCCAACTGGTGAAGGGAGAAGGCGTGGACGCGTTTCCCGACAAGGAACGGCGATCGGTCCGCTTTGCGCAACCGAACGTGGATGAGGAGATTCGGCAGTATGTGGAACGCGTCGCGGGACAGCGAGCGCCGTGGTTCTCGGCCCACGTGCGGGGGATTACGTGGTGCACCGACGTGGTCTTCGAGCAGCGAATGGCCAGGCACTTCGGGCATGGCCGTTGCTGGCTGGCGGGGGACGCGGCGCATCAAACCGGGCCGGTGGGGGTGCAAAGCATGAATGTGGGCCTGTGCGAGGCCGCTGCCCTGGTCAGCCGGTTGCGCCTGATTCTGCGCGAGCGCGCGTCGCTCGAGGTGTTGGAGTCCTACAACCGCGAACGGCAGGCGGAATGGCAGCGGCTGCTCGGATTGAGCGGCGGGCCAAGACCCAGAGCCGACACCGACCCCTGGGTAAGCCAGCGGCGCGCGAAGATTCTGCCTTGTCTGCCTGGCTCGGATGCGGACCTGTCCAGTCTGGCGGCGCAACTGCGGCTCGAGGTCTAGCCAGAATCCACTTTGCTTTCGAGCCTTGATCTGCTAATAGTACCAGGACGATTTATGAACCATCTAATGAAGGGCGCAGCGTTTGCCGGGCCGATCCTGGCCCTCGGGCTCACAACCGCAGTGGGGCAGCTCGGGTCCGTCCCGGCGCCCGCGGGTGGGGCCGCCGCTTCCAACGCCCCCGGACCGAGGATTCGATTTGCCACGCCGCTGTATGATTTTGGCCGCGTGAGAGCCGGTGAGCCGATCCGGCACTCTTACGTCTTCACCAACACCGGCGACGCGACACTGATCCTGTCGAATGTCCAGCCGCAATGCGGCTGCACCGCGGCCGGAGAATGGAGCAGGCAGGTGGAACCCGGCAAGACCGGCTCAATCCCGATCCAGTTCAACACGATGAATTACTTCGGGTCGGTGTACAAGCAGGTGACTGTTACGTGCAACGACAAGACCCAGCCCATGCAGTTCCTCCAACTCAAGGGCACCCTCTACAAGCCGCTGGATGTGAATCCCCAGCTTGCCGTCCTGAACGTTTCGCCGGACTCCGAAGGCGCGTCGGCCATCATAACAATCACCAACAACACCGAGGAGCCGCTCACGCTGTCGCCGCCGGAGTGCAACAACAAGACCTTCGCCGCCGAACTGAAGACCACCACGCCCGGAAAGGCATACCAACTGGTGGTCTCGACGGTGCCCCCCCTGCCCCACGGCGGCGTCCAGGCCCAGATTGGCATGAAGACCTCGTGGACGAATCCGCCGGTCCTGAATGTCTCGGTGTTTGCCAATGTGCAGCCGGCCATCGTCCTGATCCCCTCGCACATCATGTTGCCGCCGGGCCCGCTGGTCAATCCCCAGGCCCCAGCCGTGACGATCCAGAACAACAGCACCAACCTGCTCAGCCTCTCCGACCCCGTCATCAATGCCGAGGGCGTCGAGACCCAGATCAAAGTCAACCAACCAGGGCGCTCGTTCTCGGTGGTGGCAACCTTCCCGCAAGGATTCGAAGCCCGGCCCGGACAACCCCTGGAACTCACGGTCAAGACCACCAACCCAAGGCAACCGCTGCTGCGGGTGCCGGTCACCCAAATGCCACGCGTGGCCACGCCCCCGCCGCCCATCCGGCCCCCGCCGACCGCCGCCGTCCAGCCGCCGCCCTCCCCGTTGAGACCAACCCGACCGGTGAACGTGGACTTGCCGCCGCTCCCACCCGACTTGCCCAAGGTCAGGTGAGCAGGGCGAATGTATGGAGGAGCGCCGACATTCTTGTCGGCCCGAACGCTCGGCGGCCCAGGCCTGCCGACAGGAATGTCGGCGCTCCTTCCTGCGTTTCATGCCTACGCCCCAGGTGAGAGACTCCCTGCTGGAAGGTCTGCTGGTGGCGGCCGTAGGTGCCGCGCTGGCCTTTGCCGCCAATGCCCTGTCGCCGCGGGGCCTCGATCTGCGCAAGAACTACTTTCCCGCCGCCCAGCCCGCTCCACCCCCGCCGGCTGCCGGGACCAATGCCTCGCCTGCCGCGGGGGCGCCGATCCCCTCGCCGGCCGAGCGCCTGGCCGCCCGGCTCCGGCTGCACGACCTGCAACTGGCCGACAGCAACCGCGTGGCCCAACTGTTCCAGGACCCCCGCCGAGCCCAGGATGCCGTGATCTTCATAGACGCCCGCGATGACACGCATTACGCGGCGGGCCACATTCCGGGCGCGTACCTTTTTGACCGCTTCTATCCGGACAAGTACCTCGCCAACGTGGTCCAGGTGTGCCTGACGGCCCAGGAGATTGTGTTCTACTGCAACGGCGGGGATTGCGACGACAGCGAGCACGCGGCGATCATGCTGCGAGACAGCATGGGCCTGCCCAAAGAGCGAGTGTTCATCTACGGCGGCGGAATGGCGGAATGGACGGCCCACGGGCAGCCCATCGAGCTGGGCGCGCGCAACAGCGGCGTGTTCACCAACCTCACACGATCCGCGGCTCCGGCCAAAACCGAGGGCCCGAGCCGATGAACGTGACTCCACGAGTTCAGGAGGCCGCGGCCGTCCTCGCGCGGTGGTGGCTGGGCGCAGAGTTTATCGTCATGGGCCTGCACAAAGCCCTGCCCCACCCCGAGGCCTTCGTCAAGCTCGTGCGGCAATACGACATGGTCACCGACCCCGTGCTGTTGAACTCGATCGGCGCCGCCTTGCCCTGGTTCGAGGTGTACTGCGGCGTGCTGCTCCTGGCCGGCGTGGCCGTCCGGGGCACCGCCCTGAACCTGATCGTGATGCTCGTCCCCTTTACTCTGCTCGTCCTCAAACGCGCCCTGGCCATCGCGGCGTCCACCGGCGACCCCTTTTGCTCGATCAAGTTTGATTGCGGCTGCGGGGCCGGAGAAGTTTTCATCTGCCGCAAACTGGTCGAAAACGTCGTCCTGCTCCTTCTGGCGGCCTGGCTGCTGAGCGGCCGGGGCCGGCGGCTCAGCCTGCGATTCAGCTTGCGGCAAAGACCGGGCCAGGCCCCGGAAGTTTGACCCGCCCCGGCGCGCCGGCCACCGCCAGCCCGGAACGCTTTCGCCTAGGTTCGCGTCTTCCCGCCTTCGCTGTCCAACTCAACAGCCAACATCCAACCTCGAACCTTGAACCGTTGAACCTCAAAAATGCACCTTGGAGAAGCAGATTTGTTAGATTCCGAGGAAATGGGC
>CAZVFC010000081.1:0-39345 GCA_964625855.1 uncultured Verrucomicrobiota bacterium
GTTCAACCACACGGTTCCGTCCACCGTTGGCCCCGCACCTCTGCTACCGCTTACAATCATTCCGCGCTCAATTGAGCGCGGCCCCGTTGAAGCATCTTCACCACGGCATTGGTGTAGGTGGCCTGGGTGATCATTCCGCGCTCAATTGAGCGCGGCCCCGTTGAAGCACCCACACTCCCCCCATTTATTGATCTGGGCAAACACCATTCCGCGCTCAATTGAGCGCGGCCCCGTTGAAGCGGTCAGTCCGCTCCCGTCACCGCTGATTACCCCGGTTCATTCCGCGCTCAATTGAGCGCGGCCCCGTTGAAGCTTGGCCGGGACGGTGACGGTGCCGGCGACGATCGGGCATTCCGCGCTCAATTGAGCGCGGCCCCGTTGAAGCATCATCATCTGGTTTGTCTGGGAAGTAAGCCGCATGCATTCCGCGCTCAATTGAGCGCGGCCCCGTTGAAGCAGGAGCGGGAGATCGAACGCGACCATGTGGCGCACCTGCATTCCGCGCTCAATTGAGCGCGGCCCCGTTGAAGCTCGGTGATGAGGAATCCCTTGGTGGCCACCCAGCCCCATTCCGCGCTCAATTGAGCGCGGCCCCGTTGAAGCCCAGAACCAGGATGGTTCGAACTGTGGAACCTCCGCGCATTCCGCGCTCAATTGAGCGCGGCCCCGTTGAAGCGATTCTCCGCAAAGCTCTTTTTCCTCGTGCTCATACACATTCCGCGCTCAATTGAGCGCGGCCCCGTTGAAGCGCGTGGTTCGGGGCGGACACCCCGTCCGTCTCAAGCCATTCCGCGCTCAATTGAGCGCGGCCCCGTTGAAGCAGGTCGTCATACGCCTGGCCAAGCTCGCGCATTCGGCATTCCGCGCTCAATTGAGCGCGGCCCCGTTGAAGCGTCGTTAATGTCCCGTTTTACCTCTTGCGCCGTCTGAGCATTCCGCGCTCAATTGAGCGCGGCCCCGTTGAAGCGCCGTAACAGACGAGCGCGTGAGCGAGTTCTGCCGAACATTCCGCGCTCAATTGAGCGCGGCCCCGTTGAAGCAATAGGGTATCCAGCGGCGGGCGTCGCGTCCGTCCACATTCCGCGCTCAATTGAGCGCGGCCCCGTTGAAGCTTGTAAGCCGCCTCGATGTCCGCCAGGATGTTCAGCAGCATTCCGCGCTCAATTGAGCGCGGCCCCGTTGAAGCGATTTCCCAAGCGATGTACGTCTGGCGTGAAGGAGGCTGGCTTATGGCTAGGCCGTCTTTATTCAGCAGCGGGGGAGCGCGCCCGCCCCGGGCGCAGTGGGTGGCGCCCTCGCCAGCCACCTTCGGAAGTGGCCGAGGCGATCCAGCATTCAGTGACTGGGCACGCCCCACGCCCGCCCGGCGGGGCGCCGGGTGGCAGCGCCCGGGGCGGGCGCGGTCCCCAGAAACCAAACCTTCGTATAGGTTCTCCGCGGACTTCGGGTTCATTTCGGACCGAACCGCCCCATTCTCCGGCCGTTCGCGCTGAGTACACCGGAGGTACACCGGTGTACACGCTCCGGGAGCCTCTCCGGCCCGGCGGGTTTGCATGGTTTATCCCCGGAAATGACTGCAGGGATAGGGCTAAGAGGTTATGGAGACACGAGATCCGTGTGCAATTGTCGGGGCCTGTCGTGCCGGGGACGGACTTCTCCGATGACCAAGAAGCTGAAGATGCCTTCTTCGCGTGACTTCTCACAGCCTGCGGGGTCCAAGTGTTAGTATGGCGAATGCGTTTCCAAACAGCCGAAGAGGATTCTCGCTGGTCGAACTCCTCTGCGTGATGGCGATTATTGCCATCCTGGCCAGCCTGATGTTGCCGGCGATGGGGAAGGCCTTAAGAAAGGCGCGTGGCGTGGCGGGTCACTTGGGCAGTCCTCGCGGCATCCAAATGCGGATTGACGAGGTCATCACCAACTACACCCGTTACCGCGCGGCCAACCCAACGCATGGCAGATTGAGCCGGAAGGCATTTGTCAGCGAACTGCACCTGAGCGCGAGCGCTGAGGCCTGGCTCAGCCTCAAGTCCGTAGAGTATCGGCCCTTCGCAGCCACCGATCCGGCAAAGCAAACCGCCATCATCGTTTACCCCTCCGACGGCGGCGGAAGCGGGGACAAGGTTATTGTCTTCACGATTGGTGATCTGATAGCGCCTTAAATGAGAGGGCGCTTTCCGTTTCCTATGCTAGAATACTGCGACGCCGCAAACCGCGGCGGGACAACGTGATCGCTATGAAGCCAAACAGAACTGAGGACGAGTACATTTGGGTGCAGGAAATGCAGCAGCGGATGGCCAAACTGGCAAAAGAGCAGCAGGCCAAGTCGGAAGCTGAGAAACAGCGGTTGAAGGAAGCGCACTGGATGCATTGCCCGAAATGCGGCCAGAAGCTGGCGACCGAAACCTGCGGTGCGGTTGAGATTGACGTCTGCCCCAGTTGCAAAGGCGTCTGGCTGGACATGGGCGAATTGGGCACAATCGTCGAAAGCGCGGGCCGGGGAAGCTTCTTCCACAGGTGCCTGCGGATCATTCGCAAGGACCGCCATCCGTCTGCGGAGCTTTCGCCGCACCTGGCGACCAAGGCCGCAACCCAGCGTTCGAGTTAAACTGCGCCGCGCCACTCAGCCGGGATATTTCCCAGCGCGGCAAAACCGCAACCGAAGGGGCAGAATCATGGCAGGACAGAATCATGCGGCTTGAGTCATGCTTCCCCTCTTCTTGGATGATTCTGGCCTGCCATGATTCTGTCCGTGTGCCAGGAGTTCCATGGCGGTTTGGGGGGGGCGCAATAGGTAGAGCCAGCGAACACGACCCCATCAGGGTGCCGGTGTCCTTGGTTCGCTTACGCGTTCGGAGCGGTCCGCGTCTCGGCCAATTCGCGCTCGGTCTTCAACCGCAGTTGTCCGCAGGCGGCATCAATATCGTGCCCCTTCTCCCGGCGCAGGGTGGCGGCCACCTTTTCTTTCTCCAAGGCCCGGAGGAAGGCCTCTTGAGCCGGCTCGCTCGGGCGCTCCCAGCGCAAGCCCTCGACGAGGTTGTAGGGGATCAGGTTCACCTTGGCGTTCAGACGGCGGGCGAGGGCGGCGAGCGGTTTGACCTGGTCGAGGCCGTCGTTGACGCCGGCAATGAGAATGTATTCGAAGGTGATCTTTCGTCCCCTGCTCTGCTGGTAGTATTCGCAGGCGGCGGTGAGCTCGGCGAGCGGGTACTTGCGGTTGACGGGCATGAGCTTGTTGCGCGTGGCGTCGGTGGCGCCGTGGAGGGAAATAGCGAGCCGGAATTGGAGTGGCTCGTCCGCCAGCTTGCGGATTTGCGGCGCCAGACCGCTGGTGGAGATGGTAATCTTGCGAGCGCCAATGCCGCCGCCCCAGGGCGCGTTGAGAATGCGCAGGGCCTTGAGGAGGTTGTCGTAGTTCGCCAGCGGCTCGCCCATGCCCATGATGACGAGGTTACTGACCAGGCGCAGTTGAGGGGTGGGGGATGGATGATGCGTGGTGCGTAGTGCGTGATCCTGAGGAGCGGATTCCACATCCCGACTGTCGGTTCTAAGCCCTTGCGTGTCGGTCTCGGAGCCTGAACTCCCGACTCCAGACTCGAGACTTGAGACTTGAGACTTGGGACCTGAGACTTCCGCCGCGTTCCACCGCTCGACAGCGAGGACCTGGTCCACGATTTCTTCGACGCGCAGGTTGCGTTTCCAACCTTTGAGGCCGCTGGCGCAGAATCTACAGCCGTAGGCGCAGCCGACTTGCGTGGAGACGCAGAGCGTGTGGCGGTCGCTGGGGTCGCCATAGAGCGCCGGGTTGGCCGGGATCAGGACGCTCTCGATGAAGGAGTGGTCGTTGAGGCGCCAGAGGAATTTCCGGGTGGAGTCGCGCGCGCCCTGGCGGCGAACCAGTTCGAGGGCGGACAGGGAGAAGTGGCCAGGCAGTTGTGCGCGAAGGGAGGCCGGGAGATTGGTCATGGCGTCCCAGGACGTCACGCGGTGGACGTAGAGCCATTCCAGCAGTTGTTTGAGCCGATAGGCTGGCTGGCCCCAGGCCCGGAACTGGCTCTCCAGCTCCTTCGCCGTTTGCGCTCGTATGTCAGTTAACACCCAAACACCTTAACTCATGTAACCCATGCAACTCATGCACCTTATGCAACTCATGCAACTCATTTACCGCCCACCGCCGCTACCCGCTATTTCGGCAAATAGTACCGTTCGGCGTATTCGCGGACCATGCGCGCCGTGTTGAATTGCGGCACCAGGGTCACCATCGCCCGGCGGATTCGCTGTATCCATTGGCGCGGGATACCTTGGGCGTCGCGTTGGAAGAAGAGCGGGATGACTTCCTGGGTCAGCACCCTGTAGAGATTAGCGCTGTCCACGCGGTCCTGTTCCTCGACGGAATCGGCATGGGAATCTTCGCCGATGGCGAAGCCATTGGTGCCGTCGTAGCCCTCGCGCCACCAGCCGTCGAGAATGCTCAGGTTGAGACAGCCGTTGCAGCCGGCCTTCATGCCGCTGGTGCCGGAGGCTTCGAGCGGGCGGCGCGGCGTGTTGAGCCAGACATCGCAGCCGGAGACCATCTGGCGCGCCACGTGAACGTCGTAGTTCTCGATGAACACCAAATGCCCTTTCAGGTCGCTGTACTTGCTGAGATGAATGATGTGCTGGATGTAGCGTTTGCCATCGTCGTCACGCGGGTGCGCCTTGCCCGCGAAGACAAACTGGACCGGCTGCGCCGGGTTGCGGGTCAGGCGGATGACGTTCTCCAACTGCTGGAAAATCAGCGGCGCGCGTTTGTAGGTGGCGAAGCGCCGGGCAAAGCCGATAGTCAGCGCGTCCGGATTGAGCAGTTGATCGAACGCGATGAAGTCGCCGTGGGTGAGGCGCTGCTGCTGAATGAGGAGGCGCCGGCGGGCGAACTCGATCAACTCGCGGCGCAGGCGGTAACGCATCGCCCAGATTTCCTCATCCGAAACCAACTCCGGAACGGCCAGGCGCTGCCAGAACTCCGGTGAGTTGATCTGCGCCTCCCAGCTCGTGCCCGGGATCGCCGGGCAGGTCGAAAGCTTGCGCCGCCAGCCGCGACGGACCGTGCCCTTCATCCAGCCCAAGAGATGAATGCCGTTGGTAATGTGGCCGATGGGCACCTGTTCCACCGGCTTGTCCGGGTAGAGGCAGTGCCACATGTGCCGGCTGACGCGCCCGTGCAGTTCGCTGACCGCGTTGGCCGCGCGGGAGAGCCTGAGCGCAAGGACGGTCATGCAGAACGGCTCCTGCTGGTCCTGCGGATTGACGCGGCCCAGCTTCATCAGCTCCGCAAAAGGCGCCGGATTTTGCGCGCGGAACCGGTGCAGCGCGTAATCCATCAGGTCCGGGCTGAAGCGGTCATGGCCGGCTTCAACGGGGGTGTGCGTGGTGAAGATGCATTCCGACCTGGTCTGGGCGAGCGCGTCCGGTAAATTCTGCCCGGCGGCCATCTTCTCGCGCACCAGCTCGAGCGTGAGGAAGGCGGCGTGGCCTTCGTTCATGTGAAAGACGGACGGCTGCACGCCCAGGGCACGCAAGAGGCGGATGCCCCCAATCCCGAGCAACACCTCCTGCATGATGCGCGTGGTGCTGTCGCCGCCATAGACGCGGAGAGTCAGGTCGCGGAAATGCTGCTCGTTTTCGGGGCGATTCGTGTCGAGCAGATAGACCGGCACCCGGCCCACGTTGGCCCGCCAGGCCTGGAACACGACCTCGTTCATGCCGATGTTCACCCGGCAGATGAGGGGCTGGCCGTTCGCATCGAGCACCGCCTCCACCGGCAGGTTCTTGGGGTTCAGCAAGGTGTAATACTCGGTCTGCCAATTGTTGAGGTCTATGGCCTGTTGGAAATAGCCTTCGCGGTAGAACAGGCTGATGCCAACGAAGCCGAGGCCGAGGTCGCTGGCCGATTTCGCGTGGTCCCCCGCCAGGATGCCCAGGCCGCCCGCGGCAATGGGGAGCGTCTCGTGAAAGCCGAACTCCGCGGAGAAGTAGGCCACCGGATTGGCACGCAAGGCGGGGGCGTGTTGATGGGCCCAGGTCTGATCGTCCGACATGTAGGCTTCAAAGGCCCGGAGCACGCCGCGCACGCGCTCCGCCAGGTCGGGGTCCTGCAACCGCACGCGGAGCTCGTACTCGGAGACCTCATGGAGCACTGCCACGGCGTTATGGTATAAGTTCTGCCATCCGCGCGGGGAGAGGCCCTGGAAGATCTCCTGCGCCCCCTGGTCCCAGGTCCACCAAAGGTTGCGCGCCAGTTTGTTCAAACCCACCGTCAGTTCCCGTACTTCTTCGCTCGTCAGCGGTTTCTTGGTCATAGCTTGGCCTTCAGCTCGCTCTCAACTGCGATCTTGCGAGCCTTGTGCGCCTACACCGTACCGAGGACCCGCACCTGCGGCAAACAGAAAGTGCCTTGTGGACCGCGCGGGCGCGACTTCGCGAGTCACACTTCCCAAACCACCCGCAAGCCACTAAGGTATGGGGCAGGAAGCGCACGTTCGATGAAGAAGTACTGGCACGTAATCAACATCGGTATTCAGAACAACCTGACCTACCGATTCAATTTCCTGGCGCGCGCCATCTTCGGGCTGATTCCGCTCATTGCCATTCTCTACGTATGGAAAACCATCTATGCGGGCAAAGGTCCGGAGGCCACAATCGGCGCCTACTCGCTCGCCGAAATGGTTTCGTACTACCTGCTCATCACGGTGGTGGACGCGTTCACCGCGGTGAACGAAGATGATTGGCAGGTCGCCGCCGACATCAAGGACGGGAACATCAGCCAGTTCCTGCTCAAGCCGATTGATTACCTGTGGTACCGCCTCAGTTTGTTCCTGTCGGGCCGCGTGGCATATATCGCGGTCGCCGCGCTGCCGCTGACGCTGTTCATCGCGTATCTGCACCGGTATTTCGTGCTGCCGGCGGACTGGATCACCTTCGGCTGGTTCCTGGTTTCCACGATCCTGACGGCGCTCCTGCAATTCTTCATGTCGTATGCGATGGCTTTGCTGGCATTTTGGGTGCTGGAAGTCTCGACTTTCATCTTCATCCTGTATGCCTTCGAATACATCGCCAGCGGCCATTTGTTTCCGCTCGACATTCTGCCGCGCGGCCTGGAGCAAGCGCTGTATTTCACGCCCTTCCCCTACCAGCTCTACTTTCCTGTCAGCATTTACATGGGCAAGACCGTGGGGATGGATTTGGCCCGCGGCTTGCTGATCCAGGCCGGCTGGGTAATCGCCGCCTACTTCGTGGCGCGCTTTGCGTGGAAGCGCGGAATCAAGCACTACTCGGCGGTTGGAGGGTAGCATGGAATCCGAGGTTCGAAATCCGAAGTCCGAAGTGCCGAACGCCGCCACCGAACACGCAACACGCAGCACGCGCCAGGCTTCACGTTTCACGCATCACGTTTCGCGCTACCTCTCCGTGTATGCCGCGCTCTGGAAGAATTCCGTCACGCGCGAGATGACCTTCAAGGGCAACTTCGTCCTCTGGATCGTCGTGGAGTTGCTCTGGCTTGGACTGCAGCTCAGCTTCATCAGCGTGCTTTACCTGCACACGCAGCAGATCGGCTCCTGGACCAAATGGGAGGTCGTCCTGCTGATCGGGGCCAGCCATTTCATTCAGCAGATCTTTCAGGCCTTCTTCCTCATCAATTGCACCAACCTCTCGGAGTTGGTTCGCAATGGCAAACTGGATTTCCTGCTGCTGCTGCCGGTTAACACGCGCTTCTTGGTCTCGCTGCGGCAAGTGGACCTCGGAAGTTTCGTCAACGCCGCCTTTTCGGTCGCCCTAATGGCTTACGCGGCGCGGCAATTGCACCTGGTGCCGTCGCTCATTCAGGTGCTGGGTTTCCTCGTGCTCTGTGTGGCGGGCATAGTGGTTCACTATTCCCTGATGTTCCTGCTAGCCAGCATCAGCTTCTGGACCGTGCGCGCCCAGGGGATCGTCTGGGGTTACTACAACCTCTTCAACATCGCCCGCATGCCGGACGAAGCCTTCCCCCGCGGCGTGTTCAAAGCGCTGTTTACGTTTGCCGTCCCAATGCTCCTGGTCTCCAACGTCCCGGCGCGCGTCCTGGCCGACAAGCTGGCCTCGCCCAGGCCGCTGCTGCTCCTGCTGGCCATGAGCTTGATCTGCTTCTTCGTCTCTGAATGGGGCTGGCGCGCCTCCGTCCGACGCTACACCAGCGCCAGTTCCTAGCGGCTGCGAAATCCCTTTTGACTTCCGCAGCCCGACAGGCGACTGGTCTTCGTGCGAACCAATGAGCACCGATAGGCTAAGATGAGTATTGTCCGTTCCGCCAAAACCTCCCGCCCTGGACGGCACGCAAGGCCAACAGGCCGCGTCGCCTCCGACCCGCCAGCCCGAACCTTCGATTGGCCGCTGGCCAACGACGCCGAGGCCTTCCTCCGGCGCCAGATCGCCGCCTTCCAGGAGCAAAACGGCTTCGCCCGTCAGCTCGCTGAGCGCATGAGAGCTGAGACCGGCACTGACTTCTTTGAGTGGACCGATCACCTGGTCCTCCCCTCCAGCGAAGAACAGGCCCTCGAGGGACTGGGGTTCGTCCGCGATCCTTCCGCCGAGGCACCCCGCGGCTCGGCGGTCTATGAACATCCCCGCGCCACGCTCCCGCGCGTCATCCTGCGCCGCGGTGAAAAGCCGAGTCCGTCCGTCCTTGCGCTGCGACCCGAGTTCGTGGCCGACTTCATGGCCAGCCACAATCTGCCCGGCGAACCGGAAGGTGAACCCTGCTCGCGCTATCGCCGCATCCTGGTCGCCGAGGAGAAGGGCACCCGGCTGGAAGCCGTCGAGCGCCGCGCGTATCGGGGGTTTGTTCCCGCCCCGCTCAAACCAGGCGAGCTGACCCGGATCATCAAGGCCCGGGAGCTTTTCCGCACCCGGCCCCGCCGGTTCGCCGACGATGCCGAAGGCTTTAAAGTCGCCAACCGCATCCTGGACCGGGCCCTCGACCTGGTCGGACGCGACCTGGCCTGCCAGTTCTTCTTCGAGGCGGAGCGCGCCTATTGGGAAAGCCGCAATCGCGCCGGACGCATTCAAAAGCACCGCCAGGACCGGCTCGGCCTCGGCTGGGGCAACCACGACCACCACACGTTTCGCTGCTCCCGCGCGCATTTCGTGGACCTCGTGGCATTTCTCCTCAGGTTGGGCTTCGCCAAACGCGAGCGCTACTACGCCGGCGCCGAAGCCGGCTGGGGCGCTCAGATCTCCGAGCAACCCGTCACCGGGGTCGTGGTCTTTGCCGACGTGGACTTGCTGCCCGAAGAGACCGAGGTGGATTTCTCCATTCACAAACTCCCGCCCGCCCCGCGCCTGGGCACCGTCGGCCTCTGGGTCGGCTTGCACGGTGAAAGCTTCCTGGAAGCCGGCATGCATCACCTCGAGGCGCGCTTCGACTTCGACCTCTTACGCGACCAGTTGGAGGAATCCGGCGTGACGACTATGCAACCGTTCTCCGACTTCGCTTTCCTCCGCCAGGCCTTTACCGAGGGCGAACGATGGCTGGTGCGACCCGAACGCCTGGAGCGCCTCTTGTCCGAGGGACTGATCACGCGCGAGCAATTGCAACTGTTCAGCAAGGACGGCGCGCTCGGCAGCCACCTGGAGAACCTTCAGCGCCACGGAGGTTTCAAAGGCTTCAACCAAAAGTCGGTCAGCGTCGTCATTGCGGCCACCGACCCGCGGAGGAACCATTTCCAGGCAACGCCGCCGGCGGCTTGACTCATGCCAAGGCCACCATAGTATGCCGTCGCCGCAGCCACGGAGCACCTACGTAACCCCTGCGTTCTACCGATTCCGTCTCCGCCGGGAGGGCTGGTGAGCCAAGGGTGTGGCCACGGCTATACCCCGGTGAGTCTCCCATGTTGATCCGATCAACATGGGAGACTCACCGGAGCCCATCCGTAGTATCGCCCGGAAGACGTGCTCCACGACTGGGTGAAAGGCCCCACCCTGCATCCAGTTCCCCAACCCGCCGGGACTCAGTCCCCTGAACGCCGCACGCCGGCTTTCAACCACGGCGAGCATAAGACTGCCCGCCCTAACCATTGGAAAATCAAGTAGTTCTGGTGAGCATGGGGCAGCCTCGGCCAACCGCTAACTACACGCAATGATGTGCTGAACTGGGGACGAGCCGTCCCCACCCCTTTCATGAGTACGCGCTACGAGCCTGGCCTGGGGCATCGCGGGGGGAATCACTAGTGGACAGGAGGCGGGCGCCTGCCTAGCCTCTCAGGCCGATGAGTATCAGCTCGCATCGCACGTCCTCAATGAGAATTTGAGAAGTCACCTGCCTATGAAGAACCTGCTCCTGATCACGGCCCTGGCTTTGACCGGCCTGGGCAATTCAGCTTCCGCCCAATCCTCGCTCGGCAATCCCTTGTCGGGCCTGGAGCGGCTCAAGGACTACCGCACCCGCCGGGATTCGTCTTCCAACCCCGACTGGCACAACGGCAATAGCGACCGGCGGGAAATTGACGCGGGCGGGACGCTCACCGTGGCGGAGCTGGAGGGGCCGGGCGTCATCACGCATATCTGGTTCACTATCTCACACAGGGTTCCTTTCTACTCGCGACTGCTCACGCTGCGGATCTACTGGGACGGCGAGGAGCACCCGAGCGTCGAGTGCCCGGTGGGCGATTTCTTCGGCGTCGGGAATGGAGTGGACAAGTCCTTCGCGTCCCTACCGATCCGGGTATCGTCCGAGGGACGCGGGCGGAACTGCTATTGGCCAATGCCGTTCCGCAAGTCGGCACGGATCACGGTGTCCAACGAGAGCGATGTGCCGTGCCGCGCGTTTTACTACTACATTGACTGGCAGAAGCATGACACGCTACCGGCGAATACCGCCTATTTCCACGCGATGTACCGGCAGGAGCATCCGTGCGTGATGGGACGCAACTACGTGCTGGCGGACATCGTCGGGCGCGGCCATTACGTGGGCACCATCCAAAGCGTGTATTTGATGTGCGCCGGGTGGTATGGCGAGGGGGATGACTTCTTCTTCATTGACGGCGAAACCGAGCCGAGCCTGCGGGGGACAGGCACGGAAGACTACTTCTGCGACGGCTGGGGATTCCGCGAGCTGGACGGGCCGTTCTATGGCGTGCCGGTTTGCGAGGGCAGGAGCGCGGGCGACCGCGGCACCGCCTACCGCTGGCACCTGACCGACCCGGTGGTGTTCACTAATTCGCTGCGTGTCGAGATCGAGCACAAGGGGTCGGTGACTTTCCCCGACGGCACGCGCAACGGGTTCATCGAGCGGGACGACCTGATGTCGTCGGTGGCCTTCTGGTATCAGACCGAGCCGCATAAGAAATGGGCGGCCTTGCCAACGGGCCCACAACGGTTGCCGTTCACTGAGATTGACCTGGTCGTAGGCGGGAAGGCGCTTAAGGGCGAGAAGCATTCCGATGGCACGGTGCAAACGCAGAATCTGCGTGGCGGGACGGCGGGCTACAAGTTCCTGGCATTCAAACCGACCGAGGCCACGGGATGGTTGGAACTGCACTTCGCGACGGAGAAGGAGCAGGTGGCGGACCTGATCGGGAACATGGTCCACGGACGCGAGGGCGGCCGGTATCGCGTGCTCCTCGATGGCAAGGAGCTGGCGGTAATGAACCTTGCCGCCGAAGATACGAGCGTCACGCCGCACCGTTGGGGCATGCGCCAATTAGCGGCAGGCGACCATATCCTGCGGTTTGAATGCGTGGGCAAACCCGCCGCAAGCGAAAGCTGCGCCCTGGGCTTTGATACGCTCGTCGCGCGCGTGCCGGTCTATAAGCGCCCGCTCGATCTCGACCTGCGCAAGATTCAGAAGTAATGTATGAACAGCCGCAGCCTCTCCCGACGCCATTTTCTGCAACTGACCGCTACGGCCGCCGCCAGCGCCGCCGCCTGGAGGATTGGTCGGGCCTTCGCGGAGGACTACTCCGCCGGGGAACCGTTCGAAGCCGCGCTGGCGGGGCCGCCCAAAGGCCCGTGGCGCCGTCTGTTCCTCGATGCCTGGGCGGTCGAAGAGTCGGAGGGCTTGATCCGCACCTTCCACGCTGCCGAGAAGTATCCCGGCAATCCAGTGCTCAAGGGCGAGAAGCCCTGGGAGAGTGTCCCGGCGGCAATCACCGGCCCCTATGTCTATGGCACCGTGGCATGGGACGGCGACAAGCTGCGCATCTGGTACCAGGTCCTCACCAAAGGCAACCACGTCGGCTATGCCGAGTCGCGGGACGGCATTCACTGGACGAAGCCAGAGCTCGGCCTCGTCGAGTATAACGGATCGAAGGCCAACAACCTCTCCGTCTCGGCCTTTCAGCCGGAGTTGACCGGCGGCGAATGCCATAATCCCAGTGTGATCCGTTGCCCGGGTCCGGCCGATCCCCAGAAGCGTTACGCGCTCTACGGGTTCGATGGCTCGGCGGGACACGCCCGCGTTGCCTATTCGCCCGACGGCCTGCATTGGACCTATGTGCCGGAGACCAAAAAGAAGGCGCTGTTCACCTCGTCCGATGTCGTCAACTTCTTCTACGATCCCTACCAGCGGCGCTACACCGTGACCTGGAAGACGCGCAGCCGCCGGGGCCGCGCGGTCGGGGTCGGATGGTCAGAGGACGGCCTCGTCTGGACGAAACCTTACGAAGGGCCGCTGTTTACCGCCGATGATCTTGACCCGGATGCCACGCAGATTTACGGCATGCCGGTGTTTCCCTACCAGGGCCTCTACGTCGGCCTGCCGTGGATGTACCACGCGCGATACTTCAAATCCGGCGAATACTCGGTCAAGAAGCTCCATGAAGCGCAGGAGGGCTCGCCGCGGACGATGGAGGTCCAGATCGCCTGGAGTTGGGACCTGATCAACTGGACGCGCGAACCGGGGCGACAGCAGTTCATCCCGCGCGGCGCAAAGGGCCAGTGGGACGGCGGAATGATTGTCACCGCCCGTGCGCCGGTTCGCGTCGGCGACAAGCTCTATTTCTACTATGGCGGCTGCGACGGCTACCACGACGACAAGCGCGTCAACGCCGCCATCGGCCTGGCAACTCTCCGCCTCGATGGGTTCTGCTCGATGCGCGCCGGCGACGCCGAAGGCTGGCTCATCAGCCGCCGTGATCCGTTCCGAAGACCCATTGTCAGCATCAACGCCCGCACCGGCACGGACGGGTATGTTCTGGCGGAGGTTCTTGACCGGCGCAACCGCGTGGTGCCGGGCTTCTCCAAAGATGACTGCGTTGCCTTCCGCGGCGATTCGGTCAGCCACGAGTTAAGGTGGAAATCGGCTGAATTCACGGCGGCTCAGAAGGCAAATGACTACAAGCTCCGGTTCCGGCTGAAAGACGCCGAGCTGTTCTCGTATCTGCCGGCAGACCTTGACCCCAACCAGCCGGACATCACGCGCTTGCAGCAGAGTAAATGAAATGCCCCGCGAAGCGTTTGGACTGGGCCCAGCTTGCTGGCGCTGTCGCAAGGCGGGGCTGTTTCAGTAGCGGCAGCAATCTCCTGCACTTTACACGCATCTTTCCTGACCGCTGGTTGATCCAGCTCCGCTAGGAGCGCCATGTCTATAGTCAGGACCGCCCCCAGCCGCCGCGCCAAGCTCCGTAGGAGCGGCATGTGGGAACGAACACTTTTCATGCCGCTCCTACGGAGCTTCGTGGACGGTGTGGCATGCGTGGCTACAAACAGGACGCTCCTAACGGAGCTTTCCACATCCCCGCCACAGCGCCGTCGCTGCGCAGGAGCTACGTGTAAGGTGCAGAGCAAACTCCACGCACTCCAAACGCTTCGCGCAGTTTGGTTGCGGCTCTGCTGCGCGTTGTGTTTGACGTCCTTCGCAGTGTCAGCGGCCCAAGCCGCGGCTGAGGCTGCACGCGTTGCCATTTACAAGGACGACATCCCGCCCTCCGGCGCGCCGGCTTCTCCCGATTGCCTCGCCGGCCTGCTGGATGGTCCGGGGTTCAGCACGGAATTCCTCAACAGCGAGCAACTGGCTGATACCCGGTCGCTTAACCGCGAGCGCTTCGACATCCTCGTCCTGCCTTACGGCGCCAGCTTCCCCGCGAAAGCAGCGGATAGCTTCCGCAGCTTCCTGCGTGGCGGCGGCAAGTTCTTCTCCACCGGCGGCTATGCCTTCGACAACCTGCTCGAGCGCGGGGCCGCGGGCTGGCAGCCGCCCGCCCCGCCACCGCCGCCGCCCAGCGACCACGTAGCCTGGCATCGCACGATCGCTGCCGAACAATTCCGCGGCCTGGGAAACCTAACCTTCTCTGGCTTTATGAAGGCCGCGAACGTTACGGGCCCCGGCATGGCGTATTTGGCCGTATATCAATTCGGCCCTGACGGCTCCGTCGTCCGGTGGATTGATTTCGCCAAGGCCGTCGGCACACGGGATTGGCAGGAGTTCAGCCACCGGTTCAGCGTCAGCCCGGACGCGGCCACGGTGGACTTCCGCGCCGGCCTGTATCGCGCCAGCGGCACCGCCTGGTTCGACGATGTCCGTCTCGCTGACGAAGCGGGCAAGCTGATCTTCGCTGACGGCTTCGAGCAGGAGTTCGACCCGGACGCCCCAGCCACCAACCAATGGTCGCGCACGGATGCCCGCTTCTGTGCCGTGCAAAGTGAGACCAGCCGCTCGGGCCAGCGCGCCTTGCAGGCCAGCCTCGAATTCCGCCTGCCTCAGCCTGAGCTTCTGAACACGCGCCACGGTCATCCCGCCGACGGTCTGGAGGTCGCCCCGACGCAACTCGGCGTGTTTGACGCAGATTACCCGCTCGCACGCGTCGCCTCGGCGCGCGCTGCGCCGTGCCAGAGTGTCGTCGCCTCCAACCTCTGCGTCACTGGAGCGCTCGAAGGCTGGGCGGCGGCCGGCGTCACCGGTTATGATGCCGCTCGCTGGATGCCTTTGATCAACGGCTACGACCGCTATGGCCGATTGCGCGGCGCCGTCGGCGCGGTGTTGCGTCATTCTGCCGGCACCTATGCCGGGTCGAGTTGGGCCTTCTTCGGTGTTACCAACCGCAACTTGTTCGCAGCAACCGAGCCGGGCATGGGCCAGGCATTCGTTGCTATTGTGCGCTCGCTGGCCCGGGATACCTACCTGTCCTCACTGGTCAGCGAACTCACCTGCTACCGCCCGGGCGAAGGCGTCACCCTGCTGGCGAACGTCTTCAACGGCGGGAGGGAGAGTCGCAATCTGCGTCTCACGGTAGGCATCTACGAAGGAGAGCCTGCTTCAGCGAAGGCGAGTCCGCCGGGGAAGCCGCGCGCGGTGCTTGCCGCGTCACTGACGGCTGCCGCCGGCAAGTCGCAGACGGTTTCCCTGGAATGGAAGCCTGCTTCCTTCAAGACCGACTTCTACTACCTCCTCGGGCGACTGTGGGATGGCGACAAGGAGATTGACCGCATCGAGAGCGCCTTCCTTGTCCGGAACGAGAAGACCATTGCCAAAGGCCCCGCGCTGAACTTCCGCGACAACTACCTCCGGCTCGGCGACCGGCCGATGTTCCTGTTTGGCACCGATGACTGGAGCTACACCTTTACCACCCGCCGCGAAACCCCGCTGCAATGGCTACGCGACATGCGGACGCGGCGCGATCTCGGCGTGCAGATCTACGAGAACCTCCAGTTCAGCATCCCCGCGCCCGCCCAACGCGAGGACCTGCTGCGCAAGTTGGATGGTATGGTGCAGCTTGCCCAGAAATACCAACAGGTCTATTTCGCCGGCTTGCTCATCGGCGAAAACGTCGCCGTCGGGGACGAACGGTTGGCGCAACAGACCGCCTGGTGCCGCGATTTCGCCCACCGTTTCGCACAGACCCCCGGCCTGATTTACTATCTCAACGGCGACCTGCGCTGCCAGCTCAACGACGCGGTCACACCGCAGCTCAACCAGTTCCTCCGGGAACGCCACAGCAGCGACCAGCGACTGCGCGAGGCCTGGGGCAGCAGCGCCCCCGCCCAGCCGCTCGGTCAAATCCCGGCCGAGGACTTCAATGACTGGGCATATTCCTGGGAGGACCGCCAGGTGCAGGACCTGAACCGGTTCCGGGCGGCGCTCATCCGCCGTTGGAGCGAGGCCTTGATCCGCGGCATCCGCGAGGTGGATCCGCGGCATCCCACCTCGTCGGAGTTCTACCAGTTACCCCACCAGGGAGTGGACATTCCGGCGGCCATTGACGGCCTGGACCTGTGCAACTTCGGCTACTTCGACAAGCCCGGCGCCGACATTGCCCGCTTCCCGGCCATCTGCAAATACAATGACCAGCGCGCCCGCGGCAAATCGGTCGGCCCCGGGGAATACGGCGTGAAGACCCATCCCGCCTGGGGCGATGGGCAGGATTACGGCTACCATATCACTCGCACGCCGGAGCAGGCCACGTCGCTCTTCCTCGCTATCGCTCATTACTCCCTCGGCCTCGGCGCCTCGCGCATCCACAACTGGTGCTGGAAGGACAGCGCGCATCGCGTGTTCCCCTGGGGTATGGTCTATCCGTGCGACGAGGTTCCCAAAGACATTGCCTGGGTACATCGCAACCAGAGCCTGCTCTTCCGTCACTTCGCCCCGGCCTATCGTGAGCCAAATGTCTATGTGCTCACCGCCGACAATCATCGCCTCGGCGGCGGCAAATGGAAGGTGATCGAGGGCATTCTCAAGAGCATTGACCTCGCCCTCGCTGCTCATGTGGACAACCTCGGCACACTCAACGAAGACGGTCTGGCCATACCTGCCTCCGCCAAAGCCATCTTCTATCCCCTGCCCTTCTGCCCCACCGATGAGACCTTCGCCAAGGTGCGCGATTGGGTCCACCGCGGCGGCGTGCTTTACCTTTCGGGCGACATTTCCTACGACGAGTTCCACCAGCGCACCCGCACCAATCGGCTGGAGGAATTATGCGGCGTTCGGTTCCTCGCCCAAAACTACCCGAACATCGCTGTGAACGCGACCAACGCCGCCGACCAACCCTGCATACGAGTCCAGGCGGTGGCCCCGGTCTCGGCCACAGACACGCCGGCCCGAGTGCTCCGCCGCACCGCGGATGGCTTGCCATTGGTCCTCGAGCGCCGCCTGGGCCGGGGCACGGTCATATTCAGCATTGATCCGATCGAGCTGCACAGTGTCCCGGCGCGCCGCGAAGGCGACCTCGCGCTCTACCGCAGCGTGCTCTCGGCCGCGGGCATACGCCCAATCGCCTTGGAGCCGGATGATCCTCTGGTTCACGTCTTCCGCGTCCCCATGCAGGACGGTGGACAGGTCTATGTCTTGTTCAACACGGACGAGGCCGAGCAAGCAAAGACGCTAACCCTCGGCGACCACCAGCCGCCCGTCACCCTGTCTGTGGCGTCAAAGCGTCCGGGGCTCCTCTGGTTTGACGGTCGCGGCGCGCTGCGCGCGGTCGAGGCTCACGGCGCCTGCAGCGTCGGCGGAAAGCCTGTGCTCCAGGATGACACCGGCGGCATGGTCCTGTCGCTGGATCGGCGGGACGTGCGCCGCTCGCGGGCCTTGCTCTTCATGCCACTACGCCCGGGAACCATCCGATGCGCCAGCAACCATCCGTGGCGAAATGCCATCGTGCAGACCGGTGACATTCATGACGGGGAATGGCGCCAGTGTGAAACCACCCCCGCGGATAACTTCTCGGATGGCCTCTTGGTCCAGGTAAGTCCGGACCAGGCTCTGAGCCTGCTCATAGTCAGCGAACCCCAGAGCGCTCGCAAGTGGTGCAAGGCTATCGAGCGTGCGATGAACGACCCGGCTTCATTGCGCTGAACTCATCACTTTTCATCGGCGCCGGCAAATAATTGGCACCGGAGTGTGCGTAGTGTTGACATTTCTGTGGCCACACTCTGCGTAGAGTGCGGCGAGAACGTGCCTGAAACGGGCAATATCTGCCACGAATGCCGCATGGACACACTTGGCTACGGGCATTCGCATTCACAAGCGTCAACTGCATAGCCCTACAATACATTTGCAGTACGAGAAGTCTCATCACAACGATCAACGCCCCGCCAGTCGGCGGGGCGTTGATCGTTGTGCCAAAAGTGAAAGAGCGCCCAACCTAAACCAAGGTCTGGCGCTTGATTAGGAAGCCAAGGCGCTAAGCGGTGAGCTTGCGGCGGAGGGCTCCAATACCGCCAATGGCAGCGGCCAGCAAGGCAGCCGTTGACCCACCATCGGGAACACCAGGCGGCGGGGCCGGTGGCGTGGCTCCGTCCAACGTCAACACCGACTTGGCCAGCGTGACTGCCCACGTATCATAGTTGTGAGTGGAATCAATGTTGATCCAAACCTGCAGGCCCGCGGCGATTTCGTCGTCAAACGCGGTCACGTCGAACTCCGCATACGACCATTGGTCGTTTACTCCTGTCATAGTCCCAAGCGTGACTGGTACGCCGTTTACTATGGAGATTACGTCAACTTCGCCCCAGTAAGTATCAATATCGAACGCACTGATCCATAGCTTGGCCGAGGTAAATGGTTCAGCAATTGGAGTATGCGTCCAACCCCAGTCTTCATTCCACCACCGGTAGTAGGGAGCATCATATTTCTGTCCATCAGTAGGCACGAAGAAGCCCGTTGGGGCCTGCACCACGTCAACGATTTGATCAGCCTTCGCCGCCGGGCAAAGCACGCCGAGCAAAACCGCCGCGAGCGTTGTTGTTGCGATTATTGTTTTCCCTGTTTTCATTGTATGAACTGTTTTTGCTTTGTTTGATTGTTTTCTGGCACTCGACTCCACCGACTGAGTCCATTGTGCGATATCGCGCATAAACCTTGCCAAGTCGTTTACTTATCTTTTATCTGTACGCCCAATCATTCATAAGATTCTAATGTGCAATATGTTGTGTTTCAAAGTTCCGAACCAGATCGGCCTCGCCCCGAGAGAGCGAAAGGAGGAAACTGTAAATACCTCCGACGCCACACGGCGGCCAGACCGAACATCACAAGTCGATGCTTGACTTAAGTATCTTTATCACAGCATTTTACGCAGATTATGCCCCCACTCAATGAGTCTGTAAGGTTTCCCGACGCTTCGGAAGCCGCTTACAATCCACTAGTGTAGTGTCCCTGGAATAGCTATACATATCATTCCTTGTTCCTTTGGCGCCGCCTGGGCTGCGTGCAGCCGGGTTTGAACGCCTCCAGCTTCGCATGGGCTCGCTCGATCTTTTCCATGATCAGCTCCACTGTTGCCGTCTACACGAAAGGGTCCGGCTTTTCGTTCCAGGCAGCCAGGAACTCCTCGATGGCCTAGATCAGGTCCGGCACGCTGACAAACGCGCCACGGCGCACCGCTTTGCGGGTTAATTCCCCAAACCAGCGCTCCACCAAGTTGAGCCAACTCGAACTGGTCGGGATAAAATGGGGAACAAAGCGCGGGGGACGCGCCAACCACCACCGCACCTCCGGGGTTTTGTGTGTTCCGTAGTTCACCCGCGCAGCGCTCAGTACATGCGCGCGAGTAAAAAGCAAATTCCGACCATTATTTAGACGGTTGGGAGAAAGGAGACTTTGAGGCCGCGGGCCTTGTGCAGTGGCTTGCCCGGTTTCTCGGCGGTGATAAATTCATCGCACTTGAGCGCTTTGGCGGCTGCGACATGGATCGCGTCCACCGCCGTCAAGGGAACCACGCCGGCTTCCTTCAGCGCCGCGGCCACCAAGTGCTCGTCCGCTTCGCGCCATTCAACGACCCGCTCGAAGTAAGCCGCCAAAAACTCCAACTCCGCCTTGCGCTTGTGGAAGGTGGGCTGTGGCAACAACTCGAGCTTCAGGAAAGTCGCAGCCACGAACTCGCGCTCCGAGTCTTCCAACAAGGCTGCGGTCTTGTCGCCATCCACACCTTGCACGGCTTGGATCAGCACCGAACTGTCGAGATATGTGCGCTTCACCGCTCGCCCCTTCGGCGTGCCACCTCCAGCCGCACCTCGTCCAGGGAAAGGGGCCGCCCGCCGGCCGCCTGATATTCCGCCCGGGCGGCTAGCAACTTGCGTCCCAGCGCCGTGCGCGGCTTCCCCGGGCGCGTCGCCTCGCGCTGCAGTTTCTCGTCAATCGCATTCCTCACCCACGCGCTGCGGTTTGGCTTGGCGCAGAGCACCGAATGTTCCTCCGCCGCCAGCCGGATGGTCAGTGATAACAGTCCCGTCTTACTCATACGGTAAGACTATGCCTTGCTTCTCTCCCCTGCGCAAGGCCACACGCGTGCAAGTGTCATGCAGGTGTCCTCACCACTGACACACCAGCAGCACCTCCTGAGCTGGGGGATGCGTTGGTGGTGGCTCATTCAGCAGGTTGGAAACGCAGGTCCAACCGTCCATCTGTAAGCGCCGGGCGATCCACTTCAACTCATGGTCGTTTCCTGGCGCAGCCGGTGCGCCAGCAACACTTTCGCCCCCCAGCAAAGGGTCCACTCGCACGAGTCATTAGGAATGCTCAAATATCTTGCTTTCCGGCAGGTGGTCAAAAGTAGCCAGCTCGCCCCGGCAAGTGCGGTTTTGGGCCATTTCCAGACCCCCCTTGTACAAGACAGGTACGAGACACGTCCGAGACAGGCGCTAGACACCACCCCGAGGGAGGTCAAACAGGACTGAATTGAGAAGCAGGTCTTATTCACCTGGCTGGTTTGGGAGCTTTCTCCCCCGCCAGGCGCAAGGGTGCTACAGGTTGCGCGGATTATTTGCTTTGGCTGCGCGCCCGGTTGTTGTTTGCTGTCGCCGTGAACCGACGAACATTCATCAAGGCCGGGGCCGGCTCCGCGGCCCTGCTGCTCAGCCGCCTCGCCTGGTGCGCCGAGCAAAACCGGCCCAAACCCACTGACGCCGAAATCCTCGCCCAGGCTAAAGGGCGCATCGAGCAGCACCGCAAAGGGGACGGCACGATCCACGTACGCGATGCGCACGGCAAGGCGGTTCGCGGCGCAAGGATCACCGTGGAGCAACTCCGCCACGACTTCCTCTTCGGCTGCAACTTCTTCATGTTCGGCCGCTGCCGCCAGCCGGAGCTGGAGGAACAATACCGCCAACGGTTCACCGCTCTGCTCAACTACTGCACGCTCGGTTTCTACTGGGCGAACTACGAGCACGAGCGCGGCCAACCGAACTACGAATACACGGACACCGTCGCCGCCTGGGCCCGTGAGCACGGCCTCACCTGCAAAGGCCATCCGCTGGTCTGGGATCACCCCGCCGGCTCGCCCCGCTGGCTCCCGGATGATCCGAAGGAAATTGAGCGGCTCTCCCTCGCGCGCGTGCGTGAGATCGTCTCCCGCTACCAGGGTCGCATTGACATCTGGGACGTGGTCAACGAAGCGACGCATTTGGCCGACAAGCGCAACCAGACCAGGATGGCGGACTGGGCCGCGGCCTTGGGGGCTGTTCCCTATGTCCAGGAGCATCTCGAAGCCGCCCGTGCCGCCAACCCGCGCGCGACGCTGTTGGTGAACGACTACCGCATTGACCCGCCGTACTACCGAATCCTGGAGAGCCTGCGCCGCAGTGGCAAATCACTCTTCGATACGGTGGGCATCCAGAGCCACATGCATGGCCGAGTCTGGCCCCTTCACAAAGTCTGGGACAACTGCGACACCTACCATAAGCTCGGCCTGCCCCTGCACTTCACCGAGACCACGATCGTCAGCGGCCCGCGCAACGGTGCGGGCGGGAATTGGGGCGCAACCACCCCCGAGGGTGAAGACCGGCAGGCGGACTTGACGACCAAGTTCTACACCGCGCTTTTCGCCCACCCTGCGGTTGAGGCCATCACCTGGTGGGATTTCTCCGACCGCGGCGCATGGCAGGGAGCGGCGGCGGGCTTCCTGCGACGGGACATGTCCCCCAAGCCGGTCTATGACCGGCTCCTGGCTTTGATCAAGGGAGAATGGTGGACCAAGGCGGACGCAACCACCGATGACGGCGGCAAAGTCCAACTGAGCGCCTTCTACGGCACGCACCACATCACCGCCCAACTCCCCGGCGGCCAGTCAGTGACCCAGGATGTCCACTGGGAACGCGGCAAGAAGAACCAGTTTGAATTGAAGGCATGAAACGCCAGCCTCCGCTCTCCTGCTTGCAGCCACTCTAGCCGATTGCACCGGAGCGCCCGCCCGGCGCGTGGTAAGAACGGCGAGCACCGGAATCCCGCTCGCATGGTTGCTTCAGCACCCCATAATGCTCTGGCTTCATGGAGAGACCGCGTGTATGTATTTGCTCGATGAAACAGCGTTTTGGTCTGCTATTTACCGTCCTGATCGCGCTCCTGACACCGTCTCTTTTTGCGGTAACCTACGACCTTGTCATCCGCAATGGACGGGTCGTAGATGGCACAGGTAACCCGGCGTTCTTTGCCGATATTGCCGTCAAAGACGCTCGCGTTGCGCGCATTGGCAGGATCGCTGGCAAGGCCAAAACCGAGATTGATGCCAAGGGCCTGATCGTTGCTCCCGGGTTCATTGACGTTCACACCCACGCCGACGAAGTGGCCCAGATGCCCCGAGCCGAGAACTTCGTTCGCATGGGGGTGACCACCGTTGTGGCTGGCAATTGCGGCGGTTCAGCGCTGGATATGGCCGGGTTCTTTCGCCAAGTGGACCGGGCCAAGGTGGCTGTGAATGTGGCAACGCTCGTGGGTCACAACAGCGTTCGCAGGAGGGCCATGGGCGGCAATTTGGATCGCCCCCCGACGCCCGCGGAGCTCGAAGAGATGAAGTCGCTCGTCCGCCAGGCCATGCAAGACGGAGCGGTCGGGCTCTCGACCGGGCTCATTTATCAGCCGGGCGTGTTCTCGCGGACCGATGAGATTATCGAGTTGGCCAGAGTTGCGGCGGCCTACGATGGAATCTACGCCAGCCACATGCGGCACGAAGACAACCAGATCTACCAGGCGCTGGACGAGGTATTCTGCATCGCGCGCGAAGCCCGCATTCGGGCCGAGGTTTCTCACATCAAATTGTCCGGCCCGAGCGTCTGGGGTCAAGCCGATCGCGTGCTGGCGAAGATTGAAAAGGCGCGCGCCGAGGGGCTGGACATCACGCAGGATCAATACGCCTATACGGCCTCGAGCACGGGAATGAGCCAATTGATTCCCGAGAGGGCGCTGGCGAGCGGCAGCAAGGGATTTCAGCAGCGAATGGCCGACCCGGCGCAGAAGGCTGCCCTCGTTGCCGAAATGAAACGGAACCTGCAGGCCAAGGGGCGCGAAGATTATTCCTACGCCGTGATCGCATCCTGCAAGCACGATCCATCACTTAACGGGCTGAACCTCGCCGAGGCAGCCAAGGTCAAGCGCGGCTCCGACTCGCTCGACAACCAGATCGAGATGGTGCTTCAACTTCAGGTCCAGGGGGGCGCGAGCGGTGTTTTTCACGGCATGAACGAGGACGATTTGCAGGCCTTCATGCGCCACCCCAATACCATGGTGGCCTCTGACAGTGGCCTGCGGAAGCTGGGCGAAGGGGTGCCCCACCCGCGGGGCTATGGCAACAACGCACGCGTTCTGGCGCGCTACGTCCGTGATCTGAAGGTGCTGCGCCTCGAGGACGCGATACGAAAGATGACCAGCCTGCCGGCAACAGTCTTCCACCTCAAGGGCCGGGGCGAACTACGCGCGAACAACTGGGCCGATATTGTGATCTTCGACCCGGATCATGTGAGGGACACCGCCACATACAAGGACCCGCACCATTATCCCTCGGGCATCTCGTGGGTGCTGGTCAACGGCATCGTGATCCTGCGCAACGGAGAACATACCGGCGCCAAAGCCGGGCGCGCGTTGCGGCATGCATGCGATCCGGGCCCCGTGCCGCTGGAGCGGTAGCGCTTTGGATCCCGAGCCTGGTCGAGTTATACCTGGGCACAAACCATGCGCTCGGCCAGGGCGGGCACGATCAGGTTCCCGTTACCATTTCCGTTTCGCTTGTCCTTGCGCTTGTCTCCGCAGCCGATTTCCCGCGGCGCCCCCAACGCGACCGAAGCGCCCTGGCGCAGCAGGGATTCTGAGGCTGCCTCGAGTATGGCCACGACTTCGCGCCCGCGCTCGCCGGAGGCCACCGGAGCGCAGTCACCGCGAATGCAATCCAGGAAATGCTGGCACTCCAGTTTCAATGGCTCGTCCTGCTTGATCCGCGGCACGTAGGCGTCGCCGTAGTGATACGAGTAGGTGAACTCGGCAAAGGAGTCGTAGTGTGGCGGAACTTCCACCCGCGCGTCGTAAATCTTCAGCTTTTCCAGCGGCTCGGTGTCATCGTAAACGATCATTCGCTGCGAGCCGACCACGGTCATTTGACGTGTTTTCCTGGGATCGAGCCAACTGTTGTGAACGAATGCGCAACGATTCCTGCTAAACGTAAGGTACATCATGGTGACATCCTCGATGCCGCGCGTGACATGGCTGCTCCCCTGGCAGGAAACGCTTACGGGAAGCTCGTTTAGGAGGTGGAGCACGATGGAAAGGTCATGCGGCGCCAGGTCCCAAGCGACGTTGATATCTTTCTGGAAGAGCCCCAGGTTGAGCCGCCGTGCCGAAATATACTGCAACTCGCCGATGTCGCCGGCGTCCACGATTTCCTTCATGCGCCGCACCGCCGGCGAGAACAGGAAAGTGTGGCCCACCATAATGACCAGGCCTTGCCGGGCAGCCAGGGCCACGAGTTCCGCCGCTTCCGCCTCGGTGCGCGCCATGGGCTTCTCGATGAACACGTGCTTGCCTACCGAGAGACACGCTTTGGCCATCTCGTAGTGAAACCGGACCGGTGAGGCTATAACCACCGCGCCGATCTCCGCGTCGTTCAGTATATCCTCCAGGCGATTCGTTGTCGCGACCTCCGGATACATGCGCCGCATGTGGCGGAGCCTTTCCTCGCTGATATCACAGATGAGTTTCAGCTCGCATCCCTGGGATTGCCTCAAGTTGCGGATCAGGTTCGGACCCCAGTAGCCGCATCCGATAACACCGACCTTGATGGTTTTCATTTGTTCGCTCATAGTTTGCAGTTTTCCTAACACCCGCCAACACCGGCATCGGAGGCTGTCAACTCCGAACCCCGGAGCGCATGCTTCGCGCTCGGGTTCCTGGAGGAGCCTCTGAAATGGTGGCCGGTCATGTATTGCATCTATGATGAGTCTTCCTTGAAAGCTTGGTTTAGACAATCCAGGGAAGTACTTGAAGTCGGCCCCGGGGTTCCCCGGGCAGGACCAGAGCCGGGCGCCGGACGAATGAGCTTGCCCTTGGCGCGGATTCGTGCGAATAAGACGCTCGATGGTACGTGGCGAGCCACCTTCGAGCTCCGGCGTCTTCTGCCGGAGCTGTTTAGCGTGGCGTGGTTGAGTCCCCGGGCATTGGCAATCCGTTTTAATATCGGATTGTCAGGCCGAGACTGGGGTCGCGCGCGTAATCCGTCGGCGGTCTATGGCGGGAGAGATGGCTGAGTGGTTTAAAGCGCACGCCTGGAGAGCGTGAGTGGGCTTATACCCCACCCTGGGTTCGAATCCCAGTCTCTCCGCCAATCGTCGCCGAGCGGTGGATGTTCCCTCAGGCGCCCATCCCGTCCTCGAATGAACCGGCAGCCGGCGGGAAGCAGAGCTGATCACGGACGTACTGGATGCCATTGGTGCTGGTCGCCTCCACGTCGCGATAGGCACTCTCAGCCTCGACCACGAGGGGAGCGGTCTTCGTGCCCATCACCTGACAGTAACGCTTTGGATATCCAGTGTGGATCATCAGTTCCGCGTAACGCATCATGTTGAGGTCGCCCGTTGGAATATCCACGAACTGCATCGCCCGCTTCTGCCAGTCGGCTTCCATCTTCCGCAATGGCTTGTCCGGGCGGATGACGAAGTTCTTCACGTGGCAGGCGTAGATGCGCGGCGCCACCTTCAGGAACCGCGTTTCCCAGCTCTCGCCCTCCCAGCAATGCGACGGGTCGGCGTTGACGGCGAGGCACTTGTCGCCGTCGCAGATCTCCACGAGCAGGTTGAAATCGTCGGCGCACATTGCCGCCGTGCCGGGATGAATCTCGTGGCCCAGGAATATGCCAAGTGACTTGGCCTGCTTGCGGATTTTGGCGGTCTTCTTGACGAAGCGTTCCTTGCCCTCCTTGAGAAAGTCGAAATCGCCGCCTTTCCAGAACCCCCACGGGTAACCGGTCGCCATCTCCCAACCGAAGGCAACGCCCCAGAACATGGGCACGATCTTAACCCCGAGTTGGGCGCACAGATCGAGCAACCGCAGAATGTAATCCTCCGCCCATTTCTCGATATCCGCCGGCGACTTCTTCGCCACGTCAGCAGGAATGAAGGGGCGGATAGTTGGGCTGGACGTCCACGCGGTCGTATGCACCCAGAATGGGCAGTGGGCGGAAATGCCGTCCAGGCTGAGTTTGGCTTTGGCGAAGGTGTCTTTGATCTCCTTGGCGCTCTTGAACCCTTTGTCGCTCTGGAGCATGAAATTGGACGGCTGCGCCCCGGCGGCGCCGGACTTCCTGGCGTAATCCAGGAATTGCGCGAGACTCTTGGCGCCGTGCTGGGCACCCTCGATGCTGGGATGGAAACAGTTTTCTGCCATAAGCTTTGAGAAGTTAAACAGGTTTATTCATTTACCGACCGGGCAGAGCATTAACCGCGGCGCGATTCAAATGCAATACCAAAGTTGGGCGGAGCGCGGACTTTAGTCCGCATTCAGAAGTTGCAGATCCCAGCAGGGCGATTCACAGTGACGGGGTATGGCGCTCTTCTACGACACGCACGCCCATTTGGTCTATCCCGACTTCGCGAGTGAACTACCCCAGATTGTTGAGCGGGCGAAGGCCGCGGGTATCGTCAAGATTATCTGCGTCGGGACCGATTTAGAGAGTAGCCGGCGGGCAATCGGGCTGGCGGAGCGCTTTCCGGACGTGTTCGCCGTCGTCGGGTGGCATCCATCCGATGCCGCCGAGGCCCCGAGTGATCTCCGAGCGGCGTTGCGCGACCTCGCCGGCCACGCCAAGGTCGTGGCGCTCGGTGAGACGGGCTTGGACTACTATCGTTTGCCGAGCAAGAAGCCTGGTTTCAGCGCCGCCGATGACGAGCCCATCAAGCAGAAGCAAGTGGCACTGTTTCGGCAGCACCTGGAGGTGGCGGCCGAACTGGAGCTGGGCTGCGTCATTCACCAGCGCGATTCGCTGGAGGATACGCTCGCCCAGCTCGAGCCGTTTGCGGACCGGGTGCGGGGCGTGTTTCATTGCTTCGCCAACGACGCGGCAGCCATGCGGCGCATCGTGGCGCTCGGCTCGCTGGTGAGCTTCACCGGTATCCTCACGTTCAAGAATGGCCAGAACATCCGCGATACGCTCGCCGCGACGCCGATGGACCAGTTCATGTTGGAGACCGACTGCCCGTTCCTCGCGCCCATGCCTTATCGCGGTAAGCGTTGCGAGCCGGCCTTCGTGAAGGAGATTTCGGAAGTCGCGGCGCAAGTCAAAGGCTGCTCGCTCGAAGAGTTGAGCGCTGCCACTTGTACGACGGCCGAGAAGTTCTTCAGGCTGCCGCGTTAAACCCGGCAAGTGAGTGGGCAACCCGTTTCACATACGCAAGGCATTGAAGATGCCTCTCTTACGCAAGCATGCGGCCTTCGTGCGAGTGGTTCTCCCCTCCCAGTGCAGCAGCAACCTCAGGGCGTGCCTCCGGTGTCTGGCCGATGATACCCCGGTGTGTCTCCCATGGGGAGCGGTCCCCATGGGAGACACACCGGGGTATCGCCCTGCCCACACCGTTGACTAACCGGGGCTGCCCGCAGGGATAGAGGCCGAGGCGATAGCTGCAACTGAATGGATGCGAGCAACTTACAAGGTTGAATCAGGCACCGTTCTTCTCCGGAGGCGTGTCAGCGCGCCGCAACCGGCTAGCCAAGGAAGAAACTTCCCGGAAGAACCCCCAGTTCCCTTCGTCCGCTCATAAAATCCCTTGAAGGTCGTTCCTCAAGCCAGCGCGTCGGCCAGCAGTTCCGCCATGTGCCTCGGGCGCAGGGGGGCCAGATGCTCGATTTGATGGCGGCAACTCGTGCCGGAAGCGACCACGACAGTGCCAAAAGGCTGGCTGCGCACCTGCTGCACGAGCGGCTCAGCCACTTTGAGTGACAGCTCGTATTTGGACGCTAGCGCGCCGAATGCGCCGGCCATGCCGCAGCAGCCGGTATCCAGCAGGGTTGCATTGCAATGAGGCAACCGCTCGGCCAGTTTCAGCATGTAGGCAGGCCGCGATAGCGCCTTGGCATGGCAATGCGGATGAATGACGACCTTGGCGGCTTTCGGCTTGAATCTCAGGGCCCCCGGTTCCTGGCTAAGCACTCCTTCGATGAATTGCTCGAAGAGAAAGCAACGCTGCGCCAGGCGATCCGCGCCTTCCAGTTGCAACTCACGGTAGTCCTCCACGAACATCGAATAGCAAGAGGGTTCCAGGAAGAGGATCGGCACGGCGTCTTTGTCCCGGTTCAGCAGCGCGAGATTGTGCTGCCCCAAGCGCGCAGCCTCCGCAAGGTTCCCTTGGCTGAAGGCCGGACGCCCGCAACATTTGCGACCCAGGGGCAGGACCACCTCGAACCCGGCGGCTTCGAGCACCTTCACGGCGGCTATGCCGATGTGCGGTTCGTGGTAGCGCACGAACGTGTCGTCCCAAAGCATGACTCGACCACGCGGCTGCGAAGGGGCGCGGCTGCGGCCGGCGAACCAATGGTCGAACCGCTGTTTCGCATAATGCGGCAGCGGCCGCTGCCGGGCGATGCCCAGGATCTTAGCCAGCAGGCTGCGCACAAGGAGCGAATCCAACGCATGGTTGGCCAGCCAGGGCAGGCGGCAACCGATCTTGCCCAGGAGATCCACCGAGCTGAAGAGCCGTTCCCGCCAGGACAAGCCGTCGCGCCGAATGCGGGCGTTGAGCAGTTCTGCCTTGAGCAGCGACATGTTCACATTGGACGGGCATTCGGTCGTGCAGGCTTTGCAGGACAGGCAGTTGCTCAGCGCCGCTTCGAGTTCGGCACAACGCAGAGGGTCGTTACCAGAGATGCCCCGCAGCTCCAACGCAGCGCGAATCGCATTGGCCCGCCCCCGCGTGCTCATGATTTCCTCACCGGTGGCGATGAAGGTGGGGCACATGGTGGGCGTTTCCTTCCGGCAACCGCCGCAGCCGTTGCACTGTTCGAGGTTGCGGGTGAAAGAGCCATCCTTGGCCGCGAAGGCGAGCACCGGCGTGAAAGGTAGCTGCAACTCATAGCCCGCCCCCAGGCGCAAGTCGTCATCAATATGAAACCGCCCATCGCCGACAACCTTCCCCGGGTTAAAGAGGTTGTTCGGATCGAACGACGCCTTGATCTCGCGCATGACGCCCCACAAGCCGTCTCCGAGCTGTTCGGCCATGAACTCCGTCCGCGCGATGCCGACGCCGTGCTCACCGGCCAGGGAACCGTTGAACTGCCGGACCAGCGCAGACACCTCGTTCGCGACCTGGCGGAACTTGTTGAGGTCGTCGGTGCAGTGCAGGTCGAGCACGGGCCGCACATGGAGCAGACCGGCGGCAGCGTGCCCGTAATAGGAAGCCTCCAGGCGCAAGGAGGCCATGAGTGATTGCAGCGCCGCCACGTATGCAGGCAGTTCCTGAGGCCGCACCGCCGTATCCTCGATACCGGTCACGGGCTTGGCGGCTCCTTTACAGCCCGTCAGCAGCGACAATCCGGCTTTGCGCAACGCCCAGACCAGGTTCGCCTCTCTCTGGCTCCTCAGGATTGTTTTGCGCAGCCCCAGCTTTCGCTTCGCCAGCGCGGCCAGGCGGTCATCAGCATCCTCGAAGAACTCAACCACCAGGACGGATTGGCAAGGCTTGAAATCCAGCTCCAGCAGATCGCGCGCGGCCTGGAATTCCAGTTGCCCCCGGGTCTGGTCCAGCAGAACTCGATCAATGTGCTCGACGGCGGCGGGTTGCAGGTCCAGCAGAGCCACCGTCGCCTCCATCGCCTCGGCCACCGACGCAAAGAAGATCAGCCCCAGGCCCTTCTTCTCCGGCAGAGGCACGATCTTCAGTTCGGCGGACGTGATGGCGGCCAGCGTGCCTTCGCTGCCGCACAAGAGATGGTTGAGGTTGCTCGGTTCCCGCAAACAGCGGTCAATGGCATAACCAGGCCGGCGTTTCAAGAATCCGGCTGGGAACTTCTCGGCAATCTCCAGAGAGTGGAAATAAACCAGGTCGGCTACCAGTTCCCGCTGCTTGCGCAAAGTGTCGTGTCCCGGGCCGACCGCGACCGCCCGGCCATCGGCGAGCACCACTTCCAATTCGCTCAGATGGTCGGCGGTGGTGCCATAGAACGGGGTGTGCGAACCGCTCGAGTTATTCGCGATCATGCCGCCGAGCGTCGCCCGCGCGCTCGTCGCGACATCCGGCCCGAAGCAAAAGCCGTACGGGCGGAGGAAGTTGTTCAAATGGTCCAGGATCACCCCCGGCCCCACCCGAACCGTGTGCCGTTCCAGATCCAGATCGGTGATCTGCCGGTTGTAACGCGAGAAATCAATCACCAGGCCCTCACCGATGGCGCCTCCAGCCAAACCCGTGCCAGCACCACGTGGAATGACGGTCACTCCCGCCTGCAACGCCGCCTCGATCAGCGCGCTTGCCTGCCGCGTGTTGCGAGGAAAGGCTACCGCCACTGGCGGAATCTGGTAGATAGACGCGTCGGTGGCATAAAGCTGCCGCGTTAGATTATCGAAGGCGATTTCACAGTTCGAGTCTGAGAGCGTCGCCTGTTGTTGGGCCGAAAGCATCGCGCGGAATCAAGTTATCGGCCGACAGATGAATTGACAACCAACAACCGGAGCCGCTGAAAGCAAAGCCATTGAATATCTCAGGTGCCGGCCCGCATGGGGTGGCAACGACGGACGGAATATCAGTGGCTAAATCGCCAGGTCGGAGTCGGGTTTCCTGGAATCCGCCCGGCGCCGGTATTGTCCCGAAACCTCCTCCAGTAGCGCTCGTTCCTGGGTCGTTAGGCTGTCCAAGCCTGTCTTGGCTATCTTCTCCAGGATCGGATCTACCTGGGAAGCTTCCGGTCTTCCTCTGGAAGGGCGTCGCTGCCCGGCCTTTGATTGGAATGCGCGGCCCAATAGGGACCACACCGGAAGGAAGAGAGGATTGAACCAGAGATAAGCCAGCACTAGCATGGACGGGACCAGGACCAACAGGAATATCCTCCAGTTCTCACGGGCGGCTGTGGGCTCCAGGGCGGCGGCAATCAGCAGGCCCACGATTGACCCGCCCAAGTGCGCGTCATGCCCAATGTTGTCCCTGGCGTTTCTCATCGCCACGAACGACCCCACGATGAAACCAATGGCGAAAAGCCACCCCGGGATTGGCAGCGCGAAATACAGCGCCACCCCGGCACCCGGGAACAGAAGGAGGTACGCGAAAATGACTCCGCACACCCCGCCCGAGGCACCGACGGCGGCGTAGATATGATGGCGATGGACATAAAGCGAGAGGAGGTTCCCGCCAATGATGGCGCCGAAATAGACCAACAGAAAGTTCCTCACACCGAGAGACCACTCCAACGTCCTGCCGAATGAATACAAGCCCACCATGTTCCACAGTAAATGCCCCCAGCCACCATGCAAGAACGCCGAGGTCACCAGGCGGTAGTATTCCTTGCCGGCCAGGATGCGCTCCGGGCAGAAGATGTACTTCTCCTCGACCCCGGGGCTTCGGAATCCGAGATACGAAGCCACGCAGGTCGCGCAGATCAGCACCGAGGTGCAGATGGCTACTGGTTCGTACATCACTTAGGCATACCCACGTGCCAGCCCCCGGACCGTCCTGGACGGGGGCGTCAGGCATCTGCCCCAAAGCTACCTATTGGCCGTCGGGAAATCCATCCGAAGTTGCGTCACCCCCTGAGATTCGTGTCATCTCTGTAACCTCGGCCGCGCTTGGGACGTCTATGACTGAGGGCCGGGTATTCCGGCCAGTCACGCCACGGCGAGGCTGGACGGAGCAGACGGCCACCGCGCCCACTTCGCGAACACAGGGCGGTGGGGCAGAGGAGGAACCTCGATATGATCTTGAAACTACCCTGAAACGATCTTGAAACGATCTTAGAACCACGGAGGGACTCCGGTGTCACCCTGGGGTCACCGCCGTCCCTCAGGCTGCCCGCACCGGGACTGCCCGCACGGAACGAGGGTGCTGGTATCCACAAGCTGACTTGGCGCGCCGGTTGACTTGGGGGCCAATAGTTGACATCTAGACAGTCCTGTTGTAAACCATTGGCATGAGAAACAAGTACGGCGAGGATAATCCCCGCTATCAGGCTCTGATCGAGCTGCTGCGCACGGCGGATACGGTCTGGGACGCCAGCCGGGTGTTCTTCGGGCGGTGGGACCTGAGTCCCAGCCAGTTCAACGTGCTGAACCTGCTCCGCCTGAACCCCGCCGGCCTTTCGCAGACCGACCTCAGCCGCCAGCTCATCATGCACCGATCGAACGTCACGGGGTTAGTGGACCGGCTGGAGCAACGCAGATTGGTCGAGCGCAAGGATGTCGCCGCCGACCGGCGCGCCTACAGCGTGGTCCTGACAGATACCGGCGCCGCCCTGCTGCGGGACATCCTGCCGGGGTATTATCGAGGCGCCAATGAGGTTTGGGCGCGCGTGTCCGCTAAACGCGTCGCCGAGTTGATGGCCGATCTGCGACAGGTCGCGCATAACGCGCAGCGGACCGCGGGCTCCGACATCTCGCGCTCTGAAAGTTGACCGTGAATCGCTGGTATGCTGGAACATTTCCTCCGCTGGCTGGTCCGTTTGCTCTACGGTTTCCGCGCCTATAACGAGGCAGCCCTGAACACGCTCGGACCCGTGTTGCTGCTGCCGAACCACGTGTCCTGGTGGGATTGGCTGCTGGTCGGCGTCTGCCTGGATCGGGATTGGCGGTTCGTCACCTCAAGCGCGACAGCGCAAACCAGTTGGCTCCACCAGCGCATCATGGTCAATCGGCGCACGTTTCCCGTAGATATGAATTCGCCCTACGCGGTCAAGCACATGGCGGAGTATCTGCAGAAGGGCGGCCGGCTGGTGCTCTTCCCTGAGGGCCGGCTCTCCGGCACAGGATCGTTGATGAAGCTCTTCGACGGCACCGGCTTCCTCATTTTCAAGACCCGGGCCAAGGTGATCACGGCCTACATACGGGGCGCACATCGTCTGCCCTTCTCGCCAAACCCGGGCCGCAAGCAGTGGTTTCCGCGGCTTTCGGTTCACTTCAGCAACGTCCTGCCGCCGCCCGGACTCGACCACATCAGCACTACGGCGGCGCGTGCGCGGCTGACGCACTGGCTGCGCGATCAGATGGTCAAACAAAGGTTCGATACCGAGATGGCGTTCGGCCCGCCCACCGTGCCGGAGGCCATCGTCGAAACCGCCCGGCGACGTCCTAAACAGGCCGTCCTGCAAGACCTGACGCTGCAAAAGCTCACCTATCGGCGCCTGCTGATTGGCACTGACTTGCTGGCGGCGCAGTGGCGAAAGCGGTTGGGCGGAACCGGCGAGCGCGTCGGCGTGCTGCTCCCAAACGTCAATGCCCTACCGGTCGTAACACTCAGTCTGTGGGCGGCGGACAAGGTTCCCGCCATCTTGAACTATTCGAGCGGCTCAAGCGTCATGCTGGCCTGCGCCCAGCTCGCCGGGCTGAGGCATATCATCACGTCCAGAAGTTTTATCGAGCGCTCCCGGCTGGACCTGGCCCCGCTGGAAGCAGGAGGCATGCAGATCCTCTTTCTCGAAGAAATCCGCGGCCGGATTTCCGCCGCGCAGAAGCTGGCGGCCTGGCTGCGGACGTTCTTCCGGTCGCCGTTTGCCGCCGCTCGCTCAAGTCCGGAAGACACCGCAGTGGTGCTGTTCACCAGCGGCTCGGAGGGCACTCCCAAAGGCGTCGAACTCACCCAGCGCAACCTGCTGGCCAACATCCGCCAGATGTCTTCCGTCATTGACCTGATGGAAACGGACCGCTTCTTCGTTGCGTTGCCGATATTCCACAGCTTCGGACTGACCGTCGGGCTATTGCTGCCGCTGGTGCAAGGGGTCTTCGTGTTCCTGTACGTGTCACCGCTCCACTACCGCGTGGTGCCGTCGGCTTTCTACAATCTGGACTGCACCGTGTTCTTTGGCACCAACACCTTCCTGGCCGCCTATGCCCGCAAGGCACACCCGTTCGATTTCCGCACCCTGCGCTACGTGTTTGCGGGCGCGGAAAAGCTCCAGGAAACCACGGCCAATCTTTGGATGCGCCGCTTCGGCGCGCGGATTCTTGAGGGCTACGGCGCCACCGAATGCGGCCCTTGCCTGACCGCCAACCTGCCGATGCGCCCACGACAGGGCTCCGTTGGGCAGTTCCTGCCTGGCATCGAGTATAAACTCGAGCCGGTGGAAGGGCTGGAGCAGTCCACCGTCCACAGTCCGCAGTCCGCGGCGGGCGCTGTGCCCTCGGAGGGCCGGTTGCTCGTGCGCGGACCCAATGTAATGCGGGGCTATTTGAATCCGGAAGCCAACGCGCGATTCCGGACGCTCGGCGGGTGGTATGACACCGGGGACATCGTGCGGGTGGATGCGGACGGCTTCGTGTTCATCCTGGGACGGCTGAAGCGCTTTGCGAAGATCAGCGGCGAAATGGTGAGCTTGACTGCGGTCGAGGATGCCCTGGCCGGCGCGTTCCCGCAATACGGCCTGAGGTTCGCCCTGGCAGTGATCGCAAAGCTGGATGCAGCCAAAGGCGAGAAGCTGGTGGCCGTAACGAATGAGGCGAAACTGGAGCTGGAGGAAGTGCGGGAGGCCATTCGGGCCCGCGGGCTGCCCAACCTGGCCGTGCCGCGCGAGATCAAGGTCATCCACGAAATGCCGCGGTTGGGCAGCGGCAAGATAAGCTATCGGGAGCTGGAACGAATGGTTTGAACTGCCGGGTGCAAGTCGCACCCACCAGCGCACCCTCCTTGTGAAAATGGCCGAGCAACTGGAACTCCGAATCTACGGCGACGAGTCGCTGGCGACGGTCATTTACCTGCCGGGGCTGCACGGGGATTGGACTCTGATCGGCGGCTTCCGGCGCGCGCTGGGCGCGCGGGTGCGCTTTGTCGAGCTCAGCTACCCGCGCACATTGACCTGGTCGTTGGACGAATACGCTGCCGGGGTTGAGACCGGACTGGCCGAACATGGAATTCGCGGGGGTTGGCTCCTGGGCGAATCGTTCGGCTCGCAGGTGGTCTGGCCGTTAGTGGCGAGGAAGCGCTTCCAGGTCGAAGGCGTGATCCTGGGCGGTGGTTTTGTTCGGCACCCGGTGCGATGGATGGTGCCCCGGGCTGAACGCATGACGGCGGGCATTCCCCTGCCGTGGCTGAAGCGGATGCTGGCCGGTTATGCCCGGGTGGCCCGGCTTCGTTTTCGGCATTCACCCGAGACGCTCGCGAGCATTAATGAATTCATCGCGCGCTGGACCGAGGCGCACCGTCAGGCCGCGGCCCACCGCCTGCGCCTGATCGCCCAAAACGATCCGTCGGCCATTGCCCGGCAGGTCGGGCCGCCGGTTTATGCGCTCACAGGTGCGATTGATCCCATCGTGCCGTGGCCCCCGGTGCGGCGTTGGTTAAGACGCAATTGTCCGGGTCTGCGTGAACACAGAGTTATCTGGCGCGCCGACCACAACGTGCTGAGCACCGCCCCGCAGGCTGCGGCGGATCAGGTGGTGCGATGGATCACGGACTCGCGGAACTCTAATCAGGGCTTGTCTGAAGGATTCGGCGCGCGGCCTGCCTGACCGATTCGACCAGCGCGGCGGGGCGAACAACGACTGCGTCGCCGCCCCAGCTCAGCACCCACCGTTCAACCTCCCCCAGGCTCGAGAGGCTCATGCTCAGCTTGACGCCGCCGTCCTTGAGGTCGCGCAGGCGCTGCGAGCCGTGCCACTTCTTCTCCCGGATGAAGTCGGCGGCGCGCCGGTTGAAGCGGATCACAACGTCGAATTGGCCCTCGCCGGATTGGACGCCGAAGCTGCCGCGCAGGCGCTTTTCCAGGGAAAAACCCTGCCGGCGCTCAAAGGATCTGCCCGTGGGTGCGAGGGCCTTTATCCGCGCAGGAACGAAGGTGCGTATGTCCTTGCGCAGGTGGTCGAACGCGAAAAGAAACCACTCCCCGTTGATGTTCGCCAAGTGGTAGGGGTCCACGACGCGTTGCTCGGCTTCGCGCTGGCCGGGCTTGCGATAGCTCAACCGGAGTTGCTGGCGGGAGGCGGTCGCCTTCGCGAGTGCATCGAAGGTCGCCAGGTTCTGGATGGGCTCGGCTCGGGTGCGGAAGGAGATGGTTTGCTCGATGTCGTTCAGGCTGAGCGAAATGGTATCCGGCAGGGACTCCTCCATCTTTCTCAATGCACTGAGGAGCGGCTGCTCAAAACTGGTGCCGCGATACTGCTGCAGGGCCTTCTCGGCGACCACGAGCGCGAACAGTTCGCCCTCCGTGAAATGGATGGTGGGAAAGTTCTCGACCTCCTCCGTATACCAAAAGCCAAAGCGGGTGGCGTCGTACGCTATCGGAAGCCTCAGCCGGTCCCGCATGAACTCGAGGTCACGGTGAACAGACTTGCTGCTGACTTCCAGCTCGCGTGCGAGCGACGCGGCGTTCGGGAAGGCGCCGGACTTGAGCGCTCGGTGAATGCGCAGCATCCGCTCGAGCGGCGGACGCGACTTGGGTGGAGCCGATGGCGGACGGGCTCGGGCAGGCACGGTGACGGAAGCACTAAAACGTCGCTGCGTCAGAAGCGCCTCAACGCCCTACACCAGCTTGGCGAGCAGCTCGTCGTTGGTCTTGTGCTTCCGGAGCGCGGCGATCAGGGTCTCCATCGCTTCAACCGGGTTCAGGTCCACCATGGTGCGGCGCAGCTTGCGCACCGCTTCAATGTGATGCTTCGGAAAGAGCTTCTCCTCCTTGCGCGTGCCGCTCTTGGGGATGTCAATGGCGGGGAACAGCCGGCGGTCCGACAGCTTGCGGTCAAGTATGAGCTCCATGTTGCCGGTGCCTTTGAACTCCTGGAAGATCAGCTCATCCATGCGTGACCCGGTGTCCACCAGCGCGGTGGCCAGGATCGTCAGGGAGCCGCCTTCCTCGATCTTGCGAGCGGACGCGAACATCTTGCGCGGGATTTCCAGCGCCCGGGCATCCACGCCGCCGGTCATCGTCCGGCCGCTGCCCCCATGCACGCTGTTGTAGGCCCGCGCCACGCGCGTAATCGAATCGAGCAGCACGAACACGTCCTTGCCCGCCTCGACCATCCGACGGCAACGCTCGATCATGAAACGCGAGAGCCGCACGTGGGTCTCGAGATCCTGATCGTTGGAGGACGCCACGACCTCTGCCTTGACTGACCGCTGGAAATCGGTGACCTCCTCGGGGCGCTCGTCAATGAGCAACACCAACGCATAGACTTCCGGATGATTCGCGGTGACGGCATTGGCAATCTGCTTGAGGATGGTGGTCTTACCTGTGCGCGGGGAAGCGACGATCAAACCGCGCGTGCCCTTGCCGATAGGCGTAACCATGTCAATCACCCGTGTCTCGATCAAATCCGGGCTGGTCTCGAGCCGGAACTTCTCGATCGGGTCAATCGTGGTCAGGTTTTCGAAGCGGACCGACTTGGTGTATTGCTCGAAGGTCATGTCGTTCACCCGGTCCACACCCTTGAGTTGCGGACTGTTGCCGCGGTGCGGAGGCTGCGTGGGTCCAACCACATAGCTGCCTTCACGGAGGAAGTTGCGCTTGATCGTGTCGGGGGTGACGAAAATGTCGGACGGCTTGGGGTGGAAATGGTTTTCCGCCGTCCGCAGGAACCCGAAGCCCTTCTCCGAAATCTCCAGATACCCGGCGCCCTGTTCGGTCGTTGCGGTGTTGCTATTGCCGTCTTTGGTTGCTGTGCTCATGCTACGTTACGTGTGCTCGAAGGTTGTTCAGAGTAAGTCCCCGAAACCACCAATGAACTTTGAATCTTGGGAAGCGGCTGCGCGAACTCGGAACAGTCTCTCGATCCGCCCTCGCAGCTAACAGACCTTCGCTATGCCTACTAACTAGCGGGTTATCCCTGCGAGCGCAACAACTATTTTTGACTTAATTTGACGGGAGCGAGGAACACCCGTGCCGGCCCGCCGATCCGCGGATCAGCCTCCCGCCTGGGCGCGCGCTTCCGCGGCCAGCGGCGTGCTCAGGTAGCGCTCCCCGGTCGAGCAGGCCACGGTCACAATCATCTTGCCTTGGTTCTCGGAGCGCTTGGCGACCTCGATCGCCGCCCAAACGTTCGCTCCGGAGGAAATACCGGCCAGAATACCTTCCTCCCTCGCCAGCCGGCGGGCCACGGCAAAGGCGTCCTCGTTGGTCACCTGGATGCACTCGGTGATCTGTGGACGGCCTTGCGAATCCTGCAAATGGAGGTTCCGTGGGATGAAGCCGGCGCCGGCGCCCTGTATCTTGTGCCGGCCGGGCTTCACCGGTTGGCCGGCCAAAGTCTGCGAAATGACCGGTGAATCTCTTGGTTCGACGGCGATGGCCTGGAAAGACGGCTTGCGAGGTTTGATCGCTTCACAGCAGCCCGTGATGGTCCCTCCCGTGCCGACGGCGGCCACCAAAATGTCCACCTTGCCGTCCGTGTCCTGCCAGATTTCCTCCGCGGTCGTCTGGCGATGGACTTCCGGGTTGGCTGGATTGTTGAACTGCTGCGGGATCCAGGCGCTCGGGATTTCCCTGGCCAATTGTTCGGCCTTGGCAATAGCCCCTTTCATGCCCTCGGTCTCCGGGGTCAAGACAAGCCTTGCCCCGAGCATCGCCAGCAAGGTGCGCCGCTCCAGCGACATGGATTCGGGCATGGTGAGGATAATCTGGTAACCCTTTGCCGCCGCGACAAACGCCAGGCCGATGCCCGTGTTCCCGCTGGTTGGTTCGATGATCACGGTGTCCTTGGTGAGGAGGCCCGCCGCCTCTGCCGCTTCAATCATGGACACGCCGATGCGGTCCTTGACGCTCCCCAGCGGATTGAAAAACTCGCACTTCAACAGCACAGTGGACGCCAGCCCGGCGGTGACCTTGTTTAAACGCACCAGCGGGGTACGCCCGACGGTTTCGACGATATTGCTATAGATTTGTCCCATGAGACGTTAAGTGGCGTTGGTGGACTTCACTTTGAATTGCCTGAATCTCGGGTAAATTGCCGTTTCGGGCAAGCCGGGAATCGCATAGAAAGCATAAAGTCCCTGCCCGACCTTGCGGTCAAGCAGGGACTAAATGGGGGATGGGAG
>CAZVFC010000082.1:0-38958 GCA_964625855.1 uncultured Verrucomicrobiota bacterium
GGTTCAACCACACGGTTCCGTCCACCGTTGGCCCCGCACCTCTGCTACCGCTTACTTTGAATCTCAATCGTGATGGATGCCACGCGAAACACTCGCCCCTCACGCACCACGTTCAACTGCAGCGCGGGGACCGACTCCGAATGGATTTGGGCATCCTCGGCCTCGCGGGGTGGGCGGGCGGCAAGCTCTCCGCCGGGAGGCCGCGGCCCGTGGGCCAGTTCACAAGCCCCAAGGGTGGGTTAAGCCCGGAGATGCTGTTCATTTGACTTTACGGCGGGGTACGGAAGGCCCAGCCAGTTTTGCCGAAGCTGAGCGGGCCGGTGCCTTTTCCCTTGCGTAAGAGGTTGAGGTGGCCGGCCACTTCTTGGCCGGTCGCCGCTCGCGGGCCGACAGTTGTGATGATGTTGGCTGGGGTCATGTTAAATCCCCAGACCAGGGAATCATAAACCGTGACTCGCTTAAGGGTAATGACTGCCAGAGAAACTATGGCGCGCCATTTTGTCGTTCCTTCGACAGCGGAAGGCGGGTTGCGGGATGGGTAGTCGGAGAACTTCTTGCGCCAGTTCGGGTCAGAGGTGAAGTGCTTAGCGGTGAAGTAGAAAGGTTCGTCATCGGCAAAATCGCCTACGGCCGGGCAGCCGTCCACGCAGAATGTGGTTGTCCCTGTGATTGCCTGATTGTGCTGGTACACCGTCTGGACCCACGACATCCGTTTTCCCAGTTCCCCGTTCCGTTCCGCCGCCATGTGGGATCCATTGGGGGTAGCCGTCACCGATTTGCTCGTGATCACCCACGGAATCGGGACGTAGAGGGTATCGCCCGCCTGGAGACTCTCCGGAACCCGCCGTCGCGCCACCAAGGAAGCGTTGCGTGGCTCCTTCCAGACCTTCTCCCAGTCGCTCACCTTATATCCGTAATCGCCGGCCAACTGTGATACGGTCTCGCCTCTTTCAACTCGAACATCTTCGTAATACATATCCTCGCTCTTTCATTTCACGGTCACTGTGCTGTTGTCTGGCCTCTTTGTCTGTCGGCTATCAGAATCCATATGGCCCCTGGATACGCCGGGCGTAAGGGCGGTTCTCGGCGCACTCGAAGTCAATCACGTACTGAGTGGCCCGACCGTCCAGCCAGATATTGTTGGCCACCACCGCTTGATGCTGCGGATGTTGCGAGCTGTAAGCCGCCTGCTTGGCAACAGGCCCGACCAGGGCGATGAGCAGGTCACCGGCGAGCAACCGCATGCTCACGTAGCCATCGAAATCGTTCGTCCAGTCTTTGCAGATAGCCAGGTCGCCCCGCAAATAATGGCGCATGTACAGCGTCACCAGCGAGCTGAGCGGGGCCGAAAATGGACGCTTGGCTTCGGCCTGCTGCCGCATCAACTCCAGCCGCGCCTGATTGCGCACCCGGCACAGTAGCGCTTCTTCAAACCAAAACAGGCCGTAGCGCCGGCTGTTCCCCAATTGCAGCCCTTCGTAAGTCGTCTTCCTGGATTGGACCAGCCGCACCAGGGTCCCGGGGCCGGACAGTTCAAAAAAGCTGGGCGGTGATGCAAACGTTGCACGCACCTTCTCCACCTTCTCCTTCGTGAAGCCGCTGCTATCGGGATCGGATTTCTTATTCATACGCCATGATTTCCCTACCGGATAGCCGGCCCCGGCTTGCCAAGAAGCTCAATTTGCCGGAAGCCGGGCGCCTTCACGTTAAACAGCGGCGTGCCGGGTTGACGAATCGCGAGTTCCAAAGCCGCCGCCGCCCGCTGCCGCTGGCGGCCGTCGCGCAGGACCGTTTTCAGCCATTCGATGCTCATCGGTTTGCCCAGCAAGTAGCGTGTGCCGTTTTGGAATTGGCGGCGGTTCTTATCCCACCATTTCTGCACGAGGGCAGACTCCGGCCAAGGCAGGTTGTCATCCGGGTCCATCTCCACGTTCTCGTCTTTAGGGTCGTCCGTGGGGCCGGCGTTGAAATCCTCGGGGGGCTTGCGCTCCAGGTCCTGGTAGGCCAAGTCCACGCCCGTGATCATCGTAAACGACTCGCCGGCCAGACGCGCGAGCGGAAGCCGGCCGATCAGCGAAATCAACCACGGCACGAACACCGGATCACCGACCGCTCCGGCAACCATGATCGACAGCCGAAAATGCTTTGGAATACCAGCCAGAGACTTTTGCCATGACGTGGCGACACTCGAATCCATCCGGCGCGCGACTGAGCAAGCCGCGTCGCGAGCCCGACGCGACTCGGACTCGGCAATCTCACGCAAGACCGGCACAGCGTTCGAAAATCCCAGCAACGTCCCGGACCATGCTGCAGCAAACCGGACTTCCGCGTGCGCATCGTGCAGAGATTCTGCTATCTCGCGTTCAAGCGACCGGTCTTGAAATTCTCCCGCTGCCTTCACCGCGCGCACTTTCAGCCGCACGTCCTGCGACCGGCAGGCCTGCAAAAGAAACTGGCCGGGATGCTGCCGATGAACTGCCGCCGCGCCAATACCAACCAACCGATGAACCGGATCGTCGCTTTCAAGCAGCGCTTGGAGATTCGGTTGCACCTGCTCGAACCGCGGCCAGCCCAGGGACGAAATCAAACCGCTCGACAACTCCGGCTCCTTCCCAACCACCGCAAGGACCTTGGCCATCAACGCCCGATTGGCCGATTCACAGGCCAGCACCCCTGCGGCAAACACCTCGCCCTCCTCGTTCGCCGCCATCTGCTCCTCGCACATTCTCCATCCATCATCGCCGGCGACCCGCAAGCCGTCGAGGTGCGCTTCGACACGTTCGTCGAACCTGGCAAGCTGCGCCAGCGTTAGATCTGGCGCCGTTGTCGCACTATGGCGCCGCAACCACAGGAAAGGGATTTCCTCCGCATGTTGGGCAACTATCGCTGCAATGGTCTTAGACTCCGGCATAGCTCTCTGCATGGCGCAACCTTCACACGGGGTCGGGTTCGGGCGTGGGTCACTCAATGATTACTCTGGCAACCGGAGCCGACAGGTTACCATACGCGTCGACCATGTTAACGAGCACATTCCAGGCAGCCTCGGTTGCCAGAAAACGATCTACAGAAATCTCCACGGTGAGATCGTCGAAAAGCGTGACCGCACCTCGGATGCAATCCGTCTCGTCGGGAAAGCCGACCGGCATCGAAAATGCTCCCTTTTCCAGCAGAAGGTACCAGGGCTTTATCCAGTCGGCCATCCCAAGCACGTGCGAAGCCGCGACCGGTTGGTGCAGCTCTACGAGACATCGTCGCGCCTTGCTGAAGCCAAGGAATTCTCTGGGGACACGGACCTGGGAGCGCGATGAGATTTCCGGATAAACCTTGTCTTCGTTGCTTTCGGTGGGTTCGGGAGCCTCGGACAGCCCCTGCTCTTTGTAACCCGATTCTATGACCGTGACGCGCCGGACGCGAAGACCGTGACGATCGAGGCGAGCCGCCATGCTCCGCAGGAATTGAAAGGAACGGAGATCGACAGAGTCCGCCGCAACTACATACGATAGCATATCGGAGCGGTTGGGCTTGCCGGAGACAACGAAGAGCTTTGACTGGCTGGGGGGCACATTGACAGGCGCAAATCCTCCGTGTGCTGCCGCTGCGACGAAAATAGAGATCAATTCTTCCAGATGCTTGCACGCGGCATCAGCAGCACCGCCGTCAACATCGAACCTGATGTCAAAGCCAACCTTCGGGCCCGTAGTGCCTGAGAGGATCAGTGCGGGCAGACGTTCATTCATCGGACAATCGTCTATACCACGCCATGGTTCGCTCAACATAGTCATCCAGCAAGTTGAAAGCCATGGATCTTTCGGCTGCGACTTCCACCAGCGGCGCCACTACCCGATACACACTTCCGTACAACGGCAGCCGCTCATCCCGGTTCCTGTCGCCAATCATTGGAACGGGCCCGGCTTTCAGGATGAGCCCACCGGTGGGCGCCTCGATAAACTCAACCTCACCAGGAAGTGATTTGTGCATCGATTTCGTTCCCCCCAATTCTGCTGCCAAAGGTTTGCCCAAGAGCGTCAGCCAGCCAACCCCTTTCAGCGCATCATGGCCGGCAGCTTTAGCGTCCGCTGGAATTCGAACAATATCGATTCCACGGTGACGCATCGATTTCTGCCAGGCATGAGTTTGGCTATCAGTCTTTGCGTAGCGGGAACACTCGAAGGAAATGCCGGCGTGCCCTGATTGGAAGGGAAAGAGAGAGCACAGGTCGCGGACAAAACCCAGCATCTCTTCCGCCCGCTGTATCCCCCATTCCGCCGGGAAAGCAACCGATACCATATTGGCATGTTTGGCGGCATGCCGTAACGATCCTTTGCCGCCTGCACAAACGGCAAATTTTAGGTCTGGGGCATCTTGATACGCCACGCCATTCTTCATCTCCAGATCGATAAAATCCATCGGAGGCGCTCCCGGCTTAAGCCATGTTTCCAACATCCCGAAGGTACGGGGTGTAATCGGCTTGTGCATTCGCATGTTGGTGGTGGCGTAATAGCGGAGTTGGTCCCGCGAGCACAATCGCAGGAACATTTCGAAACATGCCAACACCTGCTTGGAGATTTCCGTGAAGAATACACTCGTGTACAAAGTAACACCGAAGGTGAGCGAGACTAACCTCACTCCGTCTTCGCTTGAATCAAGACCATCGGGGAAAGCCATACTTGAATTCTGACGCTTAGATTCCATCGATCCTCTCTGTTTTCCATCCATGTCGGCGTGGTTCGGCAATGTGTCACGCGTCTTCATAACCACCTTCTCGGTGGCAGTCACAGTCGTTGCATTGCTTGTCTTTGTGACGTTTACGGGCATCTTTGGGTGTCATCGCTTCACTCTTGTTCACGCCGTCAATGGTCATGTAAACGGTGTCTTCCTTTGTTGTATCCATCTGCGTGTTGCTTATGTTGGCTGATTCGCACTCTTGCATGTTCAAAGGGGCAGCCGGTTTCTTGCAAGGAAACTTGCAGTCAATCACATGATCTCCATTAACTATGACATCGGGAATTGCTGAATTGCCCAAGGCGTCTACTTTCTGAGGTGACGCTTCAATCTTGTCGAACTTGTTGTCCGTGGTTAACTTGCCCCCCTTCTTCTCACGCAGGCTATGAAGCACACAGGAATGTTTCGTCCGGCTCAAACTGGTACAGTCCTGTTCCTCCCCTTTGATCAAATCTCCGTTTTTGTCTATCTTATCCGGATGCGTGTCTTTGGTGTACTTGGCTTCGTCGCAGCAGATAATGGCACAGGCAACAGTGCACTCAGGGTCTTTTTGCGCGACGAGCACAGGCACCTGCTGGATGCCCGCTAGGCACACCGTGTTCTGATGATTCATCGTCATCTTGTCCGCGAGTCGGCACGCGTTGGCGCCGTCAATCTTCACGTCAAACGAATAAAGAAGGAACTTCGCCTCCTTCCCGAACGTGCTCGATACAACGCCGCCCGCGGTTCCCGCCTCATCGCCCGTGCACCGGCTTAACTCGCAACCCTTGATTGCGATCATGTTGCCACCGTCAGCCTTGACGGTGGTGCTACCATTCGCCAGATCGCTGGACATCGAGATAATGAGTGGATAAGGAATCGGAACGGGCCCGCCCGGCGACGGCGTTTTGCACACGTCGGGCATGGTGCTGTTGGCAATGCCGTTGCTCCCCTTGTGCACCAGCGAGTTCGACGAACCATTAACTTTTATAGTAACTGACATGCCTATTTCCTCCCCACCGTCTCTTGCTGGAGAATAACCGCGCTGCGCTCACCGCTTTCTGAACTCGTCCATAGTAGATTGTGCCGGGCGTTGGCATAACCACGCTGCCCCGCAGCGACGACAAGATTCGCAAACAGCGGGCCGGAAGCCGCGCCCACGTCGCCCCAGCAGTCTGCTGGTGCAACGAAGTCTGAAGCGTCGACAAACCATTTCGAGAGCCGGGAGACGACAAAACCATATTCATCGGCGCGATAGGTTTCGCCGTTCATGTCGCAGATGGTATGGTCAATCTTCTCAGCAGGCGAGGGTAGTTCGGCAAAGACCTTCTGAAAAACCTCCGTTAAGCCTTTGCCAAGACAGATCGTGTTAGTCTTGATGAGTCTCGTTTCCCTCGCCGTTGCCGCTGTCCAGACGCGGGCGAGGATTCGAAGGCGCGAGCGTTCCGCCACCTGTTGCGAACAGAGCAGGCAGAAGCCAGCGGCCTCTGCCGGAAGAAACCCATAAGCATTAGGGCCACCATGCAATTGATCATTCTCCTCCAGCCATTGCAGTGTTGCCGGTTCCAGATAGGAATCCACTCCGCCTGCCAGATAGAAACCAGCCGGGTTGGCGACCACCTTGCGCGACGCAGCCTCCAGTGCCATCAACCCGGCCGAGTGTCCCGTGCCGATACATTCCACGGTGTTGATTCCAGTGGCGCGGCCCAACGCATCCGCCAGGTGCCGCTCCAACTCCGCCGGGCGACCGGGGCGTCGCGGAGGCAGTCCGAGAAACAATGAAATGCTTCCTACTTCACGCCGCTGCGCCTCCACCGGCGCGAGGGCCTCGCGGAGCGAGTGCGTCGCCAGCCAGGCGAACCGCTCACTGGCCGCCGAACCATCACCAAGGTTCGGAACCGCCGCGACAATCATCGGCTCGCCCTGGCGATCAAGCATGAACGGGTGCTCGCCAAAACCGGAAACTCCAGCGCGCACCGCGGCCGCCGCCGAGGGTGCGGTCAACCCAACGGCGGTCACGGCCCCGACGCCGACGATGCAGATGGATGATTTACGTTCAGCCGTGTTGTTCACGTCGCGCTTGTCACGCAAAGACCTCCTCGCTCTCGCACGGGGCCTCCTGTGTTTCAACACCGGGCCGAGTGAGGAGAGTCTTTTGGATGATCCTAGTCCTTCTCAATTTGGTCACCTTAGGATGACACGGGAGGGCCGTGTGCCAGACCAACATGACGCGCGGTACGTCAGCCTCCAAAATAACCGTGTGAAGATTCGCGCGGTGACGCACTGGCTCGTCGCCGAAGTCCGTCTCAAATCCCAAAACCACCCGGGGAAGCCTGAACGCCAGCGAGCCACTGGGCGTCAGATTGACCAGATGAACCTCCTCTCCGCCCTTCAGGAACCGGGCGGTCTGTTGGTCGGGTGGCGCGCATTGATAGAAACGGTCGTCTAAATCTTCCGGCAGCAGCGGTGCCCTCTGATCTTGCCATTTTGCGTCGCAGGTGCCCGCGAGCTTCACCCTCGGCCTCCAATGCCCTGCGATCACCCCGAAGCCCGCCGGTTGCGGCTTGCGGAACCAGGCGAAAGGTCTCAGCCCCACCGCGTGGATGTTCGGTTCCAGTTTGCCGATCAAATGGCTGCGCCGTTTGGCAAAGCCTGTGCCCACTGGGTTTCGCGGATCCCATCTCTGCCGTCTTGGGTTCTTGGATTTCAAATCCATACCGCCATACGCGCGCTCATAGGTGATCGGCATCTTGACGAACGGCCGGCATCGGCTGCGCCAGGCGACAAACCAGAATCCTTTCCAAAGCCGGTCTCCCGTAACCCGAAGGGATTTAGCCAGGTCCCCCACACGGAAGCTCACCGTCAGGGCCTTGGTTGGTTCGCCGCGCGGAGCGTAAGCATGACCATTCACGATGATGTCCGTGGTCACTTTGGTTCTCGGCAGATCGGCATCATAGATCAGGCTGGATTTTCCCGGCTCGCCTGAATACTTCGCCGCGACCTGCACTTCGGCCTGCTTGTCAGCGATGCTGGTGCTGCCGTCCGGATTGATGTTGAAGGTGCCTTTCACCGCGACGAGCCAAACCTCACCGCCATCCCGGTCCCGAACCCAGGAGCGGTCGGCTGCAAACGGAGTGTAATTGTCCAAGGCCCACATACTCGAGCAAAGCCTAGTTGATTGACACGGCGGCTCCCTTGATACGGTTTATGCCTTTAGCCCGAGTCACAACATACTCGCCCTTGATGAGCACCTTGCCAGCGCGCGTGAGCGTGATGCTCGCCTCGCCACAGCACAATTCAATCTCGCGTTCTGCATGAACTACAAAACGATCTCCATCCGCCTCGATGGCGACATTCCTGCCGCTGGGTTCTGCCATTTGGATTAATCCAAGCACAATCGGACGCGCGATGTCGCCCTCTTCAAACGCGAGCACCGCCTGCTGGCCCATGTCCTTTTGGCGAATGGCAACCAGTGTCCGGGCTTTCACCGGGGAACCACCCTCGCTGCGTGGATAGGTGACGAGAGGCTCGGCTGAATTCATCATGCCAACAACCGTGCCAACGACCACTTCCCAGCCCGTGTGCAATGCCATGCCCGCGGCCACAGTCACCGATGATTCACCCGGCCGTGCTTTCAGAGTTGCCGAGGCATTGCTCCGAACAGCCGCCTCAAGCACTGTTTGAGTCGGTTGATTCTGCATAAAGCTGCTTCGGCAATACCGCTGGTTCAATTGGCGCCAATCTTGCTGCCCTTTATGGTCACGTCGCTATTCGCCTTGATCCCGATTTTTCCGGAACCTTTGGCCGTAATATCTTTACCGTTGATCTCAATGGTGCCGTCCTTCTTCATGTGGATCGAAGCCTGGCCGGTAGTGATGGTTATCTCGTCCGCCGCAGTGATTGACAGCGTCTTCCCCACGGTCAGGGAATCGTCTTTGCTGACGTTCACATTGCGGCCGCCACTAACAGTAACGCTTTCATCCTTGGCGACACTTTCAGTACGCCCGCCGCTAATGGTGATGCTTTCGTCCTTGGACACATTTTCGGTGCGGCCGCCCCCGATGGTAATGCTCTCATCCTTGGCGACATTCTCGGTGCGGCCGCCCCCGATGGTAATGCTCTCATCCTTGGCCACATTCTCGGTGCGGCCGCCCCCGATGGTAATGCTCTCCTCCTTGTCCACCGTTTCCGTCCGGTTCTTGTGGATGGTGATGGTTTCGTCCTTGTCCACAGTCTCCGTTCGGTTGGCGTGGATAGTGATAGTCTCGTTGTTATCAACGGTTTCGGTCCGGTCGTGCTTTACGTGGGTCGTCTCGTCGTGGTCAATGGTCTTCTGGCGGTCGTGCCCGACGCTATGGCTTTCATCATGCTCAACGCTGATTTCCTGATCCTTTTCCGCATGGACGGTCAGCATTTCGCTGCCCTTCAGGTCTTCGAAGCGGATTTCGTTGAAGTTGGCAGTAGAGCCGCCTTTGCTGGAGCGGCTCTTGTGCCCACTTTGGGTCTTGTTGGCCGGCAGCGTATAGGGGGGCACCTGGTCGGCATTATACACCCGGCCTGTAATAATGGGATGGTCGGGGTCGCCTTCAAGGAACTCCACAATGACCTCCTGGCCAATGCGGGGAATGTGGATGGAGCCCCACTGCTTGCCGGCCCAGAACTGGGAGACGCGGACCCAGCAGGAGGAATTCTCGTCGGAGTTGTCGTGGCGGTCCCAGTGGAAATGCACCTTCACGCGGGCGTGCTCATCGGTGTAGATCTCCTCACCGCCCGGCCCGACGACGATAGCGGTCTGGGGTCCCTGGACGATCGGTTTGGGGGTCAGGCGCTCGGGGCGGAACTGCTGGGATTTATCAATCGCGCTGAAATTACATGAGAAGAACTCCCCGCCGCCACCGGCACTTGTCTCGGAAGCGAACTCACCGGCATCAACCTGAAGCGTGACACCCGTGACCAGGTAATCCCGGTTCTGGTCGCTGCGCGGATGGCTTTTGAGCTTGAAGATGGAACCGGGGGCCAGCCCGCGGGCGCTAGCCTCGCCGTGGAGAACTTCATACTGGCTTTGCAATTCGGCCAGGCGCACGTCGGCCAGGCGCTGGCCCTCGCCAGTGGTGAGGTGTTCCCCCGGATAGTCGTAGATCTCGTACTCGGCCTTGCCGTATGGGCGGGACTGGTTGGATGGGGAGAGCAGGGAGGTCTTGGGCTTCTTAAAGTCGAAATCCTGCAAGGCAGTGGCCACCGGCTGTAGCTCCTTCTCGACCGTCCAGTCGGTGATGACCTCCCGCATCTCGCTCCCTTGCTCCAATTCATGGAACGTAATATCCGCATACCCGGGGAAAGGCTTGTGGGCGCTGATCGAGTCGGCCAGCACCAGCGTGTGCTTGCCGTCCTGGTGCTCGAAGTAATAGTAGATGCCTTCCTGTTCCATCAGGCGGCTGACAAAATTGAAGGCGGTCTCCCGGTACTGGACACAGTATTCCCACGTGGGATAGCTGGCGGTGAGCTTGAGCTGGTAATCGGAAAACCCGTAATGCTTGAAGACCGCCTCGATAATATCCGGCACGGTCTTCTCCTGGAAGATGCGGCAATCGCTGGTGCGGGTGAGCAGCCACAGCCACGGCACGATGGTGGCTCGGTAGCGGGCGTAGCCGCCCACGTTTGCCACTTGGACCATGCGGGACACGAAGCCGTGAAAGTAGCGCTTGCTCTTCTGGCCCACGTCGAGCCGGATGGTCGCGTCGTGCCCGACCACGTCGTCCAGGCTAATCTCGCCGTCCTCGCTGCAGAGTTCGGCCTCGATCTGGAACAGCCGGCTGATGTGCTCCTGGATTGAGACGGAGCGCGCCGCCAGGACATCGGGGCCAAGAGCGGTCTTGATGGCCAGCATCCGGTCAGCTTGCTTGAGTGCCATGGCGTGTTCTTTGGTTCGGTGATGTGAATCTAACAGCGACGCGCGGTTTCTGCAATTGGCATCAGAGGGACAACGGAGCGTAGGTTGCACCACTCGATGTTGCGCATGCAACAATGCAGGACATATTGCTTTCCTTCGGCTTTTCGGTTCGTGTAGCCCTTAATCGTACGCAAACAGGAATCTCCCGTCATTGGCCGTCACGTGAACTCGCTTCATTTCGGTTCCGGCAGCGAGGCGAGCAAGGAATTCACGGCCGATTTCGGGCAGCATGGTGTTGGTGATGAGGGCGTCCACCATGCGGGCGCCGCGCTCCAGCTCGGTGCAGCGCTGGCCGATCAGCTCCGGCACACTGTCGTCATACGTGAACGGCACCTTGTGGTTCTCCTTCACCCGCTTCTGGACGCGGGAGAGATTCAACTTAATGATGCGGTGCAGGACCTCTTTGCTGATGGGATAGAATGGCACAACGACCAGGCGGTTCAAGAGCGCGTCCGGGAACACCTTGATCAGCGGGCCGCGCATGGCCTTCTCGAGGCCATCGGCGCTGGGCATCAACTCGGGGTCCTTGCACATATTGATGATGACGTCCTGAGAGGCGTTGCTGGTCAGGATGATGATGGTGTTCTTGAAATCAATGTAGCGGCCTTCGGCGTCCTCCATCCAGCCTTTGTCGAAGACCTGGAAGAAGATCTCATGAACATCGTGGTGGGCTTTTTCCACTTCATCGAGCAGCACGACGCTGTAGGGGCGGCGGCGGACAGCTTCGGTCAGGACGCCGCCTTCACCGTAGCCGACGTAACCCGGGGGCGAGCCTTTCAGGGTGCTAACGGTGTGGGCTTCCTGGAACTCGCTCATGTTTAGGGAGATGAGGTTCTGCTCGCCGCCGTAAAGCGCCTCGGCGAGGGTGAGCGCGGTCTCGGTCTTGCCCGTGCCGCTGGGGCCGACGAGCATGAAGACTCCGATGGGCCGGTTGGGATTGTCGAGCCGGGCGCGACTGGTCTGGACGCGGCGCGAGATGGTTTCGAGGGCATGGCGCTGGCCGATGACGCGGCGTTCGAGGATGTCCGCCAGGCTGAGCACCTGCTCGATCTCGTTCTTCACCATGCGGCCCACGGGGATACCAGTCCAATCGGCGACGACACCGGCGATGGCATTGGCGTCCACACTGGGGAAGATGAGCGGGGATTCGCCCTGGAATTGTTTGAGCTGCTCCTGGAGCTGTTTCAATTCGGCCAGGAGTTTGTCGCGCTCTTCCGGGGTCAATGGGCCGTTGCCCGGAGGGGGGGCGAGGGACGGGGCCGGAGGGGCGGGGGGAGAGGCTGTGGGCGGGATGGTTAATCTGCTGTCGGGCTGGGCAGGCGAGACGGCTGCGGGACTGGCAGGCGGGACGCCTGCCCTACTTTTGAGGGCGTCGTCAGGGCCTATGCCGCCGGCGCGGAGTTTGGCGCGCAGGTCGAGGATCTTGGTGACGCGCTCTTTCTCGTCGTTCCAGTGCTTTTCCAGGCCGGCCAGGATCTCCTTCTCTTTGGCCAGCTTCTCGTCAATCTCCGCAACGCGCGACTGATGATCGAAGCCGGTGGCGGCTTCGCGATCCAGGATGCCCTTTTCGGTTTCGAGGGCTTGAATACGCCGGCGGGAATCATCCACCTCCGGCGGCACGGCGTGCTGGCTGACGGCCACGCGAGCGGCGGCGGTGTCAATGAGGCTGACCGCTTTGTCGGGCAACTGCCGTCCGGCAATGTAGCGGTGGGACAATCTGACTGCGCCCTCAATGGCTTCGTCCAGAACCTGGACGCGGTGATGCTTCTCGAAAGGAACCATGACGGCGCGCAACATGCGGATGCACTTGGGCTCGTCCGGCTCGTCCACTTTGACAACCTGGAAGCGGCGGGTGAGGGCGGCGTCTTTTTCGATGTGCCGCTTATATTCGTCCCAGGTGGTGGCGGCGATGGTGCGGAGGGTGCCGCGGGCGAGGGCGGGTTTGAGGAGGTTGGCGGCGTCGCTGGCGCCGCTGCCGCCGGCGCCCATCAGGGTGTGGGCTTCGTCAATGAACAGAATCACCGGCTTGGGCGAGGCTTGGATTTCATCAATGACGCCGCGCAGGCGCTGCTCGAATTCGCCCTTCATGCTGGCGCCGGCCTGCAACAGGCCGACGTCGAGGCTGCGAATGGTCACCTCTTTGAGCGCGGGCGGCACATCGCCCGCGAGAATGCGGTGGACGAAACCTTCCACGACGGCGGTCTTGCCCACACCCGCTTCACCGGTAAGAATGGGGTTGTTCTGACGGCGGCGCATGAGAATGTCCACGCATTGGCGGATTTCCTCGTCGCGGCCCACGATCGGGTCAATTTCTCCCTTGCGGGCCTTCTCGGTGAGGTCGGTCGTGAAGCGTTTGAGAGCCTCCTGTTTGCCCATTTCGGCGGGGGGAATCGCGCCGCTGGTCTCGCCGGGAGCGGCGCCGGCGGCCAGGCCGGAGCCGTCGCTGGCGCGCATGCCGTCCTCGGGCGAGCCCGCAACGATCTTGTTGAAGTCGTCCGAAAGCTGCTCGGTCTTAATGCGGTTGAACTCGCGCGAAAGGCCGAGGAAGACGTTGCGAAGGGAATCGGTCTTGAGGAAGGCAACGATCAAATGGCCGGTGCGCACCTGGTATTCGCCGTAAAGCAGGGTCGCAAAGACATAGCCCTGCTGGAGGGCCGTTTCGATGTGGGGCGAGAAATCGCTGATAGCCGTGGCGCCACGCGGCAACCGGTCCAGCGCACCGACCAGATCCCCGGCCAGGCGTGACGCATCCAGCCCAAAGTGCTTAATGATGCGCAGCACGTCGGAGTCCTGCTGCTGCAAGAGTTGGTGCAGCCAATGAACGACCTCGACATAGGGGTTGCCGCGCATCTTGCAGAAAATGGTGGCCGCCTCGATGGATTTGTAACCCAGCGGATTGAGCTTGCCGAAGAGTGTGGAGCGTTTGATTTCAGCCATGAGAGGTCGAGGGTTGAGAGTTGAGGTTTGAGGGTGTCACGGCCAGCATCAGGCAGACGAAGGTTGGAGAACGAGGTCTTCCGCGTCGTGCTCGAAGGGTTTGGTCTTGAGCCAGGTGGTCCAGCCGAGACGTCCGGCGCGGCCCATTTGCGTGGCGGGAACGTCCGCTTTGGCCAGGACAAGCTGCACATCCCAGGAGTATTGATCGCTAGTATAGAAACGCACCCAATCACACAGGCGGCGGAAGGAAGCCCCGGTGGGCAGCATCCGCTCATAATCGGAGAGATTCATCGGCCCCATGCGGAAACGAAAATGGAGTTGGCAGGTCCAAAACCGGGAGCCGACGATGACCGTCGCACCCAACCGGCCGCTTTCCGGGGAAGCGCCCAGCCGGCAACAGGAGACCGCCGGCAGCTTCAACCAGCGACCCACGAAGGTTTTGAGCCGAGTGGGAATCCCGAAGAAGTTCTGGACGATGGCCTCCAGCCCATCCGCATTGCGGGTCCGCTGGACGAGGCGTCCGGAAAAGAAGAGCGTGGCGCGGTCAGGCACACTTTCTCGCGCCAGCAGACTCTCCATGCCCAAGCCGACGAGGCTGCCGAAGAACCGGGCCCAGCGCTGGTCGGTCGGGCGGTCCAGATCAACGGTCTTTTGCGCGTCTGCCCAGGCGCGGAAGAAGAAGGACAGGAGCCGGTGATGAAAGACGTTGCAGAAGGCCACGAAGGTCGGATCCCGTTTGGTGCCGGGCAGCCTCATTCGCTCCAGCGCGTACTCAGTCAGGCAAAGGGGGAGGGGGCCGTTGGGGCCGAACAAGCCAAAATGGCGGGAATAAAGGACTGGCGGGCGTGCGGAATCTTTACGTTCCAGCTTCTCCAACGTGGAAGGAGCAAACTCCAGGCCGGGATTCTGAGCGAAGCGGAGGGGGTCCTGGTCCAGTTGCCGCGAATGGCCGATGCGAGGAAAGCTGGGAAACCGACTCTGCAGCCGCCGCACGGCGGCAAAGAAATCGTGCGCGGAGGGCTCGGCCGCCAGTTTCTCAATTAGAGCATCTGTTGTCTTCCCATCCGGACCGGCCATTGCATGATCTCCTTTCCTTGCAGGTTGGAAATAATGGTCTTGGTAAATGAGTTCAAGGTAACATAGCGGGCAAAGAACTGTTCGAGGACGGCACCGAGCACAAACACGCCTTGCCCGGAGAATGCGGTTTCGTCGAAGACCAGCGTGACTTCGAGGCCGCGCGCAAAAGTGATCGGGCCTGGGGTTTCGACCCGGGAAACAATCGGCCGGTAGCGAACGCTGCGGAGGCCGTCAATTTGTTTGAGTATAGCCGGATCGCTCGGGTCGGCGTAGAGCCGGAGCATATCCCGGAGCCCCTGGGCCCCCAGTTCGGGGCTGGAGTCCACCAGGGAGAGGTAATTCAGCGAGAGATGGCTGATGAGGCGCCAGGCAAACCGGCCCGAAGCCGCCTGCGGCCGATCGGGATCCTGGCCCGCCAGCACCAGACTGGGCCGTGGCAAGGTGGGGCCTTCGATGATGCGGATAGCACTGACTGGGGCGTTGACCTCCAGGAGGAAGTCGCTGCGTTCGATGCCCTTGGCCATCTGAATTGGCAGATGGCGGTTGGTGCACAACGCCTTCAGGCCGAGTTGACGTAGCTCCGTGTGAAACGGCGCCATGTCGGCGTCCACAATCGAGATGTAGGCATCGGTGCCGGCATAAGAAGCACGCCGGCCCGTCAGCCGCTCCCGATCGCTGGTGAGCCGGGGCACCCGGTGCAGCGTGTAGAACGCGCTGGTCTCCAGGTCCGTATCCCGGGCGCGATAAAACGGCAGGAACTGTCGGTCCTGGTCGGGGGTTTCGCCATGGCCGGTGACCGAGGTTACCTGATACACTTCGAAATCCAGCGGGCGGTTCCGGTCCGGCACGATGTGGAACTCCGCCGATCGGTCCGAAATCTCCACGCGGTTGAGCGTCTTCTCGAACAGGTTGACAACCGGAACACAGAACAGGTCGAAGCAGGACTTATCCACGCGGCCTTCGAGCCGGGGGTCCGCCTGGTCCAGGGCCAGCACCAGATCCACTTCCTCGCCCGCGACTTGCGCCAGAGCGGTCTGAAAACCGGCCAGCTCGAAGAACAGAAAACGCTGGGGGAAGGCAAAGTACTCACGCAGATACCGGTAGCCTTCAAACCCGCGCGCCGTGGGGGGCAGGAGAGCCTGTTCGGGCTCGAAACCGACGCGGCGCACGATTCCCGGCCCCAGGGCGGTGCCGCAGGTCTTGCGCTCGGCGGGGGATTGAGTAACGAGCTTGGGGTTATGCGCGAAGAGCTGTTGCAGAATCCGGCCCGGCAGGTCGTCCGCACCCCGGACATGGACGACAAGAGGATCAGCTTGAATTTCAGCGAAAGGGTTCGGGATGGTCTTGCCGAGCCGAAGACGAAGCGCCGCCTTGGCCCCCAGCTCGCCTGGCAGATTGAGTTCAGCCAGGTCGCGAACGAAGTAACGCGCCTCGGCCAGGGCGAGCGGCAACAAGCGCAGATCCTGCGCGGTGCTAAAGGTGCAGGTCGTGCGCTCGCCCTTGCCCAACTGGCTCCGGAGCAATGTCCCGCGCTTCAGCACGAACCCCGGCGCCAGCGCCGCTTCCTGCTCCTCCGGCACAAACTTTACAATGCCCATCGAGGGCACCGGGCAGAGGTAGTCAGGATAAACGGTTTCCAGGAGGCCCTGGCTAAAGCGGGGAAACTCCGCGTCCAGCTTCAGGTGGACGCGCGCGGCCAGGAACGCAAATCCTTCCATGAGCCGCTCGACGTAGGGATCCGGACACATCACCTTCCCATCAAGGTCGAGCGAAAGTCGTCCTGCGATCTTGGGATGCTCGCGGCCGAACTCGGCAGCCGATTCGCGCAGGTGCCTCAGCTCGACGTCGTAAAGGGCGAGCAGCCGTTCATCCATGTGGCGCGTCTCCCAATAGCTGGCCGGTCTCCAGATCCAGTGTGCTCTTGAAGTGCAGGTGCTCCGGCAGCGGGTTGGCCCACACGTCGCCTTCGATCTCGAAGGTCACGAGATGGCCTTCGATATCGGCCCGGATGGCCAGGTTCCGAGCCGCCAGGCGCGGCTCAAAACTCCGGACCGCCTCACTCAGTTGTTCCTCCAGCCGTGCCATGTCGGGCGTCACCATCCCCGAGAGTTGCCTCGTGCCGTAATTGACAACGGAACGGAAAGCCTGTGGGTAGTCTTTGAGCTGGAAGGGCTCCAGACCTTCGGCGCCAAGGTAAGCCTCGGTGTTGAACAGCCACTCGAGGTCCCGGCGGACACCGGCCAGGTACTTCTGGTGGGAAATCACCCGCTGGTACCGGCTCTCTTCCCTCTTATCCGGCTCGTCATCCGTCAGCCGATCCAGCAGGCAGGGCTGCAGCCTCTCGATTGGAATCTGTTCGGCCATGGCACGTTAGCGTTTAGTGCGCCTGAGCGGTCGAGTGGACGTCAGCGTTCAAGGTGCCGCCGTCAATTCAATCACGCGGTGATCCAGCAGTGGATACTCGCCGGCATCGGTGGCCAGCAGCCGTTGTCCCAGCCCATGATAGCACTCAGAACCGGCTTCATCCCAAACCGTCTTGCGGGCCAGGCGCAGCGCGTCGTCGCCCGCCTCCTCGGTGGCGGGGTAACGAACCGGGATGTGGGCGCTGACGGCGCCGCCGTTGGCCCAGGTGAATTGGGCCGGCGCCCAGACGATGTCGCGCAAATCACTGGGCTTGGGAATCTCGATTTTGGCGATGCGAGAAAAGGGGACCCAATAGTATTTGCCATCGAGGATCACTTCCAGAAGCGGTCCCAGCCGAGTATCGGCATCGGCAATCCACTCGAAGGGCCGGTCATCTATTCGGCCCGGGGTTGCGGGCGCGGCCTCGAAGGCGCGCTGGCGCAGCTCGGCTGCCGCAGCCAGGCGCCCTTCCGCCACCAGCGCGCAGGACTGCACCATCAAACCGACCCATTCGGCCGGCTCGCCGAAGATCAGTGGCGTGCGTTTGCCGGCGAATACCTCGCGCCGCAGCAGCTCGCAGGCGATGACCGGGCGAAAGATCTGGGCCATGAGCATCGTCTCGGCATTGAGACTGGCGACGACCTGCAGTTGCGTCAGCGCCTTGTCCAATCTGCCCAGCACGCAATCCAACTGGAAAAGGAAAACCCGCAGCCGCGCATCCTCCGGCTGCTTGCGGATTTCGGCCTGCAAGGCGGCCAGCCCCTCTTCGAGCCGCCCGGCCTGGACAAGTTCGGCGGAGTTCATTGCCTGAAACCCCGCGCCCGACGCCGCGGTGGTGCCTGCCGGGCGCGAAAAGGGTTAAGCGCCATGCCCTCGCTCAGCCGCCCTTGTTCTTCTTGAGGTCGTAGTTATGCACCACCGGTGAATCGAGGGAGCCGTCCGCTTTTTGGGGTGCATAAGAGAACTCGATCTTGGAGAAGTTAAACGAGATTTGTTCCAGCGGAACCACATCTCCCGCGGAGCCGCCGGTTTGGTAGTTAGAGATCAGCAAGTCATTGAACTTGATCTTGAGGTACTCCTGCCCTTCCTTGCCGGCTTTGCGGCAGGTTAACTGCGCCGAAGCGATGTGCTGGCCGTTCGCACAAGCCAGGAACAGCTTGGGGCTGGCCTTATTGGCCCGCATGGCGAACGAGAAGTCATTCATGTTCACCTTCCCGGCGCCCCCGCCCCCGCCGCCAGCAGAAGTCCCACTGTTGGCTTCACCCCACGACCAGGATTCGAGATCAATCTCGTCCATGTGTTTGTCATCCTGGCTCTCGCCAGGAATACCGTCTATCTTTAAGAAGTAATCTACCGCTGGCATAATGATGCAGTCTCTCCGTTTGTCAGACCCTGTGCCTGGGGCCTGGTTGGTTGTTAACTATCCACCCCGCAAATGGCACATGGTTCGCAGGGTACACTCGATCACTTCGGCTTAGGTCTTTCCCGAAGGCAGCTTGGAGACCAGTCGCAACGAGACCTTCAATCCCTCAAGCTGGTAATGCGGGCGCAGCCAGAATTTGGAAGTGTAGTATCCAGGATTACCCTTGACATCGAGCACTTCGACCTTGGCCTCCGCCAAAGGGTAGCGCGCCTTGACGTCCGGTGCCGACTTGGAATCACAGCAATACTGGCTGATCCACTTGTTCAACCAAATCTCCATGTCTTCCCGTTCCTTGAACGACCCGATCTTGTCATACACCATCTTGTTCAAATAGTGGGCGAACCGGCAGGTCGCGAACAGGTAGGGCAGGCGCGCCGACAGGTTGGCGTTGGCGGTCGCGTCGGGATCTTCATACGTCGCCGGTTTCTGCAGCGATTGCGCCCCAATGAAGGCGGCGTAGTCGGTATTCTTGTAGTGCGACAAGGGCATGAAGCCGTTCTTGGCCAACTCGGCTTCGCGCCGCATCGTAATGGCGATCTCCGTCGGGCACTTCATGTCCACCCCGCCATCGTCGGTCGGGAAGGTGTGCACCGGCAGTCCTTCCACGATCCCGCCGTCCTCTGTCCCGCGTATCTTGGCGCACCAGCCGTAGAGCTTGAATGCACGCGTGATGTTGACACCCATGGCGAAGGCAGAATTGGACCACAGATACTTCTTATGGTCCGCGCCTTCGGTATCCTCCTCGAAGGCGAATTCCTCGACCGGCACCGTTTTGGCGCCATAGGGCAGGCGCGACAGGAACCTCGGCATGGCCAGCCCAATATAACGCGCATCATCCGAGTCACGCAACGAACGCCAGGAGGCATAATCGGCAGTCTGGAAGATCTTGGTCAGGTCGCGCGGCCCGCTCAGCTCCTGCCACGACTCCATGTTCATGACGCTGGGAGCTGCCCCGGCAATGAAGGGGGCATGGGCCGCCGCGGCAACCTGCGCCATGTTGGCGAGCATCTTCACATCTTCCGGGGAATTGTCGAAGTAGAAATCCCCCACCACGCAGCCATAAGGCGCGCCCCCCGGCGTGCTGTACTCCTCGTCATAGAGCTTCTTGAAGACCGGGCTTTGGTCCCACGCGGTCCCCTCAAATTTCTTCAACGTCTTCCCAACCTCCTTCTTCGAGATGTTGAGCACGCGGATCTTGAGCATCTCGTCGGTTTCGGTGTTGTTGACCAGGTAGTGCAATCCGCGCCAGGTGCCTTCCAGGGCCTGGAAGTCCTCATGGTGCATGATGAGGTTGATCTGCTCGGATAGTTTCCGGTCCAGCTCGGCGATCATCGCCGTGATGGTCCGCACGGCGTCCGCGGAGACCAATTGGGTCGCGGCGAGCGCCTGCTGGGCCAGCGTGCGGACGGCGGTCTGGACGGCCGTCTGTTTCTCGGGGTCGCGTGCTCGGAATTCCTTGTTGAGCAGAACTTCGAATTCGTTGACTTCCTGCGCGGCGGGCGCCGCACCGGCTTGGGCAGCAGTCTCTGGTGGAAGCATAGGGAGCCTTTGGGTTAGGGGTTACTTGGCAGGTTGGGCCTCGGCGTTCGGCACCGCGGCCAGTGACTTCATCAGGTCCGGATTGTTCAACAGCTTGGCAACCAATTCCTCGGCCTTGTCTTTGCCATCCATGTAAGTGAGCAGGTTGGACAACTGCGTGCGGGCCTGAAGCAGTTTGTTGAGCGCGTCCACCTTGCGGGCGACCGCCGCGGGCGAGAAGTCGTCCATGCTTTCAAAGGTCATTTCCACGTTGAGATTGCCCTCACCAGTCAGGGTGTTGGGGACCTGGAAGGACACCCGCGGCTTGCACGCCTTGAGCCGGTCGTCGAAGTTGTCCACGTCAATCTCGAGGAACTTTCGGTCGCCCACCGCGGGCAAGGGTTCCGCCGGCTTGCCGGACAGGTCGGCCATCACCCCCATGACGAAAGGCAACTCGACCTTCTTCTCTGAGCCGTACGTTTCGAGGTCGTATTCGATTTGAACGCGAGGCGCCCGGTTCCGGGCAATGAACTTTTGGCTGCTCGATTTGGCCATAATGATGGATTTTTTGTGACTCTCAGTAGCTATCATTACAGTGAAATCTCTTGCCTGTCAACGGGCTTTCGTGTATTTTTTTTTCCGGGAAACCACCCAATGCCAAGCCAGGCGACAGACTATGACCGGGTCCTCTACCCGGGGTATACGCACCCTCAGACTCATCCGGACCGCCTGGCAGTCATCGGGAGCCTCTTTGGCCTTGGGCCGACGTCCGTTGACCATTGCCGGGTGCTGGAAATAGGCTGCGGGGACGGGACCAATCTGGCGCCGATGGCCTGGTCGCTGCCAGGGAGCGAATTCCTGGGTCTGGACCTGGCCAACCGCCCCATCCAACGGGGGCAGCAAATGGTCAGTGAGGTTGGGCTCGCCAATCTGCGGCTTCTCCAAGGTGACCTGACGGACATCCCGGGCGATTGGGGCCCGTTCGACTACATTATCGCGCATGGGCTCTACTCCTGGGTGCCGCCGCAAGTCCGCGACCGCCTCCTGGAGGTCTGCCGCGCACTGTTAGCGCCACAGGGAATCGCGTTTGTCAGCTACAATACCCTGCCCGGGGGCCACCTGCGGAACATGGTGCGCGAAATGCTGCTCTTTCATGTCCGGGACCTCGAGACGCCGGAGGAACGGGTGCGGCAGGCATCGGCGTTGGTTCAATTCCTCGCCCAGGCCCAGAACGCCCCCAACGAATACCGGCGCCTGATGATGGTGGAATTGGAGAGGATCCAGGAGCATGTCCCCGGCCACCTTTACCATGACGAATTGGCCAACATCAATCAGCCGGTCTATTTCACACAATTCATGGACCACGCTGCCCACCACCAACTCCAGTACCTCGGGGAAGCCGATTTCTTTGAGATGTCCGACCATGCTTTTCCCGATTCCGTAAGGGAAACCCTGGAGCAGTTGGCCGCCCATCGCCTCTTGCGCGAGCAATACCTGGACTTCCTCAAATGCCGTTGTTTCCGGCAGACCCTCCTTTGCCGGAGCGAAGTCCGCCTGCATCCTGAACCGCAAGCCGAGAAGATCGCGCGGTTCCTGATCTCTTCGGGGACACGATGCGTGCCGGGGCCGCTCGACCTCCGTCCGGGTGTCATTTCGGTCTTCGAGACCGCCAAAGGAGCCAAGTGCCAAACCGACCTGCCGGCCGGCAAAGCTGCCTTGGCAATCCTCAGCGCAGCTTCGCCGATGCCGCTGCCGTTTGGAGAGCTTCACCAGCAGGTCTGCCGGCGCCTGGCACAGGAGGGTCTTCCTGCGCAAGCCGCGGACTCCTCCCCCCGGGGCTTTTGTGAATTCCTGCTTCGGCTTTACGCTGGCGGCACCGTTGAGTTTCGCACCTTTCTTCCACCCATCGCCCGCCACGCAGGTGAACGCCCCAGGACCCATCCCCTCGCCCGATGGCAGGCCGCTCATGGCGACTCCGTCTCCTCGTTGTTCCATATCGCCGTGAAGATTGAGGATGACATCGGGAAATCACTACTGACCTGGCTGGACGGCACGCTGGACCGCAAGGCGCTGCTGGGCAATTTGTGGGCTTTCCTGCAATCCAAGAATGCCCTGACCTTGCCAGACGGCGATGAGTCCGCAGCACGACGCGAGCTGGAAGCCAACCTCGAAAGGAATCTCGGGAAGTTGGTCCGCCTGGGATTGCTGGTCGAGTCAATCGAGTCCAAGGTCCCGAACTGAAAGTCCCCTAACGCGGCGCGCTATTCCGTGAGCGTACGAGGGGTCCGGCTTTGTGGATCATCCAAGCGGAAATGGGGCGGGATGCCCTGGAACTTGAGCTCAAAACAAGAACCAAGTCGGACTGCGCCGGGCGGTGTCACAAGGTGCCATACTTAACCCATTGGCTACCAATAACTTTCCCATTTGGGCGACCTTCCCATGTCCAGGAAGCCTATTATTGGCTGCCCTTTACGGTTCAGCCGACGACTTTGGCCTTGGCATCGGTGGCTCTCCCGAAACCGTGAAAGTCCGATCAACGCTGCGTAAGTCACTGAGGTTCAGCCTTTTCTGTTCGTCCCGGCTGCCAGAACCAGAAAAGTGCCTGGCTTTTAGCAAATACGGGCTATCCACGCGGGCTTGGGTCCTGGCAGAAGATCCACTTCCAGACTGAACCACACCGAATCGGCCCTGCAAGCACCCCCATAGTACCTACGTAGTACCTACGTCGTACCCACGTAGTACCTACCATTTCAAGTGGAAGGTACTAGGTAGGTACCACGTAGGTACTACGTAGGTACTACGGAGGTAGCCTCACGGCATGGTGGTGGGGCCTTTGGCGGGCGCGAGGCCGGCTCTCAACCGGCAAAGTCCACCTCAAGAAAGCCACGCTCGATCATTCTCTGAACCAACTCCACGAAGGCCCCTAAGGGAAAGTCCTTGGGCATTTCCTCGGCTGCGCGGGCTTGCTCGAAGACCTCCTGGACGGGATGCTTCCCATCCAGGCGCGCGATGAGGGGCACGATCCAGCCATCGGGACGCAACGCGGCCTCAAAGCCGCCGCCGATGGAGAACACGAATTCTGCCGGCACCAACTCCCCTTCGTGAACGCGATGACGCGCGGTCAGTTCAAGCTGAGGCGCGAGCCTGGGTTGTGAGCGCGCCAGCCAATCTTTGAGGCCGGGACGCTGGCAATGGCGCCGCCAGGCCAGCACCCGCTCAAAGTCCCGCGCACCGCCGGCGGGCGTGAGGCGGAGGCGGGCCGGTTCCAGCCCCACCGACACCGGATAACGGCGGACAAAAAGCGCGCCGTACACAAACTGCCGGGTCCCCAGCGAGCGAAGGCGATTCAAGAGCCCGCTCCCTTCCTGGTCGCCTAGGTTCTGGCCCCGCTTGCGCATGGTCTCGACGACTTCCTCGACCGACAGTACTTTCTCCAGACCGAAGACGACGTCAAACTCACCCCCGGCGGGCCCCAGCCAATCGCGGGCTCGCTGCTCGAAGGTCTGCTCGGCCGTATCGCGCGCGACACAGAGGATGACGCAGGTGCCTCCGACGCGCAGGTGCGCCGGAAGGCCCTCCAGAATCCGCCGGGTCACCTCTTCCCCCGTCTCGCCGCCGTCTCGATAGACCATGTTCGCGCCCGCCGCCGGCACAAAAGGCGGGTGTGCCGAGATCAGATCGAACTGCCGGTCCGGGACCGCCCCGTAGAGGTCGCCGCAGAGGTTCGTCAGCACCACGCCGTTCAAGCGCGCGTTAAACTCCGCGAACAGAGCCGCCCGCTCGGTGACATCGGCCGTGGTGGCGTGTCGCACCGTGCGCGAGAGATGCAAGGCGCCGATCCCCGAACCGCCACAGAGGTCCAGGGCTTCCCCCTCGGACAGCTCGGGCAGCAACCGCAGGAACCGCAGCGTGCCGCCGTAAATGGCCGGGAAGACCACGTCTTCCGGGGGGGTGTAAGCTTCACCTTCGGGATCATCGCGCCGGTCCGAAGCCACGACGAAACCGTCAGCCGGATAGACCCAAACCGGGCATACCACCGCCGCTGGATCCTTCCTCCCAGGCCGCAGCAGGCCCAGCGCGAGGAAGGCCGAAAAGACCTCCGCCCCGCAGCGGGCCTTCGCTTCGTGCTCCGGCACCTTCAACCCGCGCGCGAAAACCTCGAGGCACCAGCGCAGCACCGCCGGAAGTGTCTCTCGCGGAATCTCCTCCCAACGGACGCGGCCCAGCTCGCTCATGTCCTCCAGCTTGAGGACACGGCAAACCGTAGCGTCATCAAAGCCGGCCCGTTTGAAGAATTCCCTGATGCAGGCGAACTCCTCGGCTTGGCCGAGGCTTAGCGGAGGGCTCGCGACGGGAGAAACGTTCGGCATAAACCGTAAGGCGAAGGCCGTTGGTCAGAACTCGAGCCGCTGGGCCCGCAATCAGTCCTCGACCCCCACGGGCCCGGGATGTTCGGGCTAACTCCCGCCCTCGGCAGCTTTTTCATCTACAGCCGAGCCCATGCTGGGTCGCAAGGCGTCAACGGTGGCAAGGTTCAGTTCTTTCATGGCCTCGACAAAGTTCATGGTGGCCAGCTTTTGCGCTCGCCGGAGCAGATAGGGCACGGGACTGGCAGGCTCGACTTCATCGTAATACCGGCAGATGCCGTCCAGCGCCCGGATCACATCGCCTCGAGAACGGATGGGGCCACTGACCGGCAGGTTGACGCCGGCTGGGCTCGGCACTCCAACCACCCCACTGGTTTCCGGCGACGCCTCGCCGGTCTGCCCCACGGCGCCCGGCAGGTACGGCTCCAAGCCGCTCAGTATTGCTTTCAAAGTCTTCTCCAATTCTTCAAAGCTCATGGCTTTGGCCGCCGAAAGGGTGCTGGTCAGAAACTGATCCATGCCTTGGACAGCTTCGAGGGCCTCCTTCAGGGCCTGATTATTAGCCGCCACCTGTTCCCCGCTCGAGCGAAACGCGTCGGCGATCTGGGCCAGGGCCAAACCGGCGGCGGGCGCGCCGGTGGTAGTGGTTTGGTTGAGTTTGGCGGTCTGGAGCAGCTCGAAAGAGATGGGGGGGGCTCCTTTCCGCTGGCAGAGGGGGGCCGCGTACAAATAATCCAGGATGGTCAGCCAACCGCTCACGGAACCGCGCGGGGAGGCGAGCCCGCCGAGAATGTTCAAGCGAGCCGTGGGATCATTGTTGTCCTCCGGATCCAGTGCCGGGTAGAGCGTGGGCCAATACCGCTCCAGCAGACCGCGAATGAACTGGAGCCCATCGCGGAAACCCGGGAGTCCGGCCGTCTTGAGGAGGCTGCAGCAATAAATGATGGCGACTCGAAGATGCTTGCATCCGGCAGCGTCCTTCCCGCCGATGAGAAACCGCTCGCATGCCGCCTGGAGCTCCTGCCAGTTGGGCGGCTCCGCCGGTTTACGAACCGCGCCGACCTCGATCTCTGGTTTGCCCTTCAAGAGCCTCTGCAGCTCGTCGAATTGAGGATCATTCGATAGGTCCGGACCGCAGGGCTTATCGTCCGAGACGGGTTTCAATAGCTCTTCGATATTCATCATGCTAGCTCCTCCGACAGGTATGGGTTTGCTTCTTCACCGGGGCCGCGTCTCATTGGTCTTCGCGCAGGAGGCATCGAATGCCGGTCATCTGCTCCATCCACTGGGCCTGCGGGACGAAAAGAGCCTTGCTCCGACCGACGGGTGAATAATAGGAGAACCCGGCACTCTCCCCCCGAGGTTTGCCATCCTCTCCAACTCCGATCACCCACTCACGCAGATTGCCGAACAGATCGCAGAGCCCGTTGGACTGCAACCCGAGGCTTCCCACCCGGGCGGGTGATTTTGCGTTCAGACTCGTCACCTCCTTGGCCAGGACGCCCTGCTTCTCCAGAATCTCCCACGCGTTCGCCACCTGTTCCGGGGACAACCCCGCCGCCGCCAGCCAGTCGGCTTTCGATGGCAGCGTGCAGCGTTTACCGTCCCTGCTAAGCTGCGCGCAGAAGCGATTGGCGTCCTCGAATGCTACATTCGCCACGGGAAACCGGTCTCCGGAGGCAAACTGGCCCTCGGGCAGCTTGTGCATCACGTCGAGGAACTGCTTTTGCGTCACCTCATACTTGCCGACAAACGCCCCGCCGCCCGGCAGCCCGGCAATCCAAACGAATTCCATCCCAAGGCTATTGGTGAACGGCAGCCTGGCTACGGGAGGCGGGGAGGGCTTTGACGCCGCTACCCTGGCTCGGTCCTTGATCTGCTGTAGCTCAGCTTTGAGCGCTGCCAGCGCGTTACTCCGCACGCCACCCACACCCAATCGCTCCACCGACTCCAACTGCGCGAGCGCCCGCGAACACAGACTCATCGCTTGCTCGGGCTGACTGTTGGTCAGCGCTCTTGCCTGGCTCAACACTCCCGCGACATTGGTTATGGCCTCTGCAAATACCATGCTGTCGCTGATCGCGGCTTCCGCCGGGCAGAACTTCTGAGCCTCCTGCCACTGCCGCACCGCCACCGGCCATTGCCCCTCGCGCTCCGCCTTCTCCGCTCCCGCTCGAGCCTCCTGGCACTTCTGCGCTTGAGTAGCGGCCGTTTCGATCTGCCCCTTTCGCTGGTTCGCCTCCGCCAGCCACTGTTCCACCCTGGCATCTTTCCTCACCAGCAAGGCCTTCTCCAAGAACCCAATCTGATCCTCCACCCGGTCGGCTGACTTCGCCTTCGCCAACTCGCCCGCAAACCGCTGCCCTTCCTCGGCTTGCTTCCTCTTGTCTGCGTCCTTCAGCTCCACGGCCAGCGTCATCGCCTTCTGAAACTCAACCGCCGCCTCGGCATAGTTGGTCGCTCTTAGCAGCCCCTCTCCCCTGGCAATCGAATCGCCTAGTTCCTTCTTCTTCTGCTCCAGGACCTGAGCCGCGGCGATCCCGCTTTGTTCTTCTCGCGCCTGCCGCAGCCATTGCTCCACGTTGGCATCCTGCCTCACCTTCAACGCGGCTTCCAGGAACCCAATCCGATCGTCCACCCGCCCGGCTGACTTCGCGCTCGCCAGCTCTCTCGCAAAGCGCTGCCCCTCGTCGGCTTGCTTCCTCTTGTCGGCGTCGTTCAGTTCCGCTGCCAGCGTCGCCGCTTTCTGAAACTCAACCGCCGCCTCGGCATAGTTGGTCGCTCTCAGAAGCCCCTCTCCCTTGGCGATCGAATCGCCTAGTTCTTTCCTCCGCTGGACCAGGGTCTGATCGGCAACCACCCGCTGCGCCGCCTCCCGCTCAGCCTTCTGCGCCGCCTCCTGCGCCTGCTGGGCCTTGCGCCCTTGAGCCTCCGCTCTGGTCACCTCCGAACGCTGTGCCTCAGCCGATTTGGCCTCCTGTCCAGATGCGACTTCGACTTTCGGGGGCGGCGGAGAAGAATGGCGACCGATGCCAGCCATGTACGCCCCGACGATTGCTACCACCAGCAACAACCCACCGCCCGCGAGGAACGGTAGTTTAGACCTGCTCTTTGCGGAACCGGGGCTGCCTGGCGCAGGCGCGGGTGCCGGCACTTCTCTGGGCGCCGGAGATGGCGCCGGAGCGGGCGGCGGTTCCACCCCAAGGAACTTTGCCTCGGCCTGCGCGAGGCGCTCTTGTGCGTCCGGTGCGAGCTGGTAGGGGATGTCGGTTGCCAATGGCAGAGCTTTCAGGGACGCCTGGAGGCAAAAGAAATCGTCGTTAACGGGTTCGCCGATGATCGCGTCAAGCCAGCTTACCCCGGAGCGGGCGATCAGGAGGAGCGGCAGTGGCTCGGCAAGGGCGCAGATCAGGAACGACGCCCAAAGGAGGAGCGCATCGTTGGGCGACTCGCCCGCGAACGGGAGCCGGAGGTGACACGATCGCAGGCTGCGGGCCGCCCCGGTTGGGAGCCCCTTCCCACGCACGGAAGAACCGAGCGCCGCGTGGATCTCGTGCAGCACCCGCAGGAAGCCCAGGCGGTCGGGCCCCAGCTCCGCCTGGTCCAGAAACCGCCGCCGAGCCGCAGCCGCCAGCGCCAATGTGCCCTTTGCGGCGCCGCCATCGCCCGGCAGCTTTTCCAACTGCTCCTGCGCCGCCCGGCAGTCGGACCTCACTTGCTCGGCCGAGGAGCTGGCCTTGCAGGCCTCGCGCAGCCGCTCGAGCCCGGGCAGCAGGGTGGTTACCATGAATTCGGACGAGACCCCTTCGCCGTCAATGCAAACGACCATGGGATACTTCGACCGGCCTTTGCCGTCCGTGGAGGACCACAACTGGCCAACGATAACGTGAGCGGGCCGGAGCCAAAGGAAGGTATGATCGAAACCCGGGAGCCGTTTCTCCGCCTCGAGCTTTTCCCAGGCGCCGGAGTCAATCTGGCCGCCGATGCCCCCGACATAGAAGGCCTTCTTGACCTGGGCCAGCGTCTCGGTTTCCGGCCCGAGGCCGAGGATATGATCGTCCCAGCCCGGATGCTTGCCAAAGGCCCCGAGGGTGAATCGCCGGGGGGCTGCCTGCTGGTTGCTTGCGCTCCCCGCGCTTTTCGTCAGGCGATGGAACAAGTCCGTCATGTTACGCTCCGCGTGCCGCGGCCCTCACTTGGGCCAATTCATCATCGTGGAAACGGGTTCCAACTCTAAGACTGCCACATCGGTCTCATTAAACTTCAAGGGAACCCGCCATTTGTTCCCTGCGCGCGTTGCGTTCGGGCTTCGGATCAAACGCACGAAGGCCCAGTTCTGCTCCTCGCGGCTTAATGGATTCCCCCGGTCGGCGCTAAACTCGACCTTAAATCCAGAATCCAGCCTGCACTCACCCAGCAGAATCAGCTTGTCGGGATCAAAGTCAGTCAGCTTCTTCTTGTCGGGCTCCACCGACCCGCAGGAGAGTTGTGCCCAACGGTAAACATTGATAAAGCGGCGACTGGTTCCGTTCTCTACCCTGTCGGGGACGAAGTATATCTTGACGGTCCCGATGGACCCGCTTCCCTTATCTTCGGCCAGCAAGGCTCTGGCGACTCTGTCCCAGGATTCGAGGCTCGCCTTCAACGAGTCCAGGGCCCCCAGGCCGGCCCAGGCCGGATTGGTTAACTCGCTGCTGACTTGGCCGAGCAACTTGTCGGCGCGAACGACCGCGGCTCCATCCAGTACGTTGGTGGCGCCCGGGAGAATAGGGAAGCCGAGGCTGCGACGCAGGTCACGCTCGATGTTCTCAAGCACCGTCTGCTTGGAGCGGGCCTCCAGGGGCGAGATCTCCGGCTTGAGCTTCGTCACCTGCCCATCGAGCTCATTCGTGGCCATTAGGTCGCCTGTCATCTTCTCAAACCAACCGCGGGCATTGGTGATTTGGGTGATATCGGAGTAAGCGGCCTTCTCCAGCTCCGTAAGTTTAGTTCTGATGGCGGCCTGGTAAGCTGTGGCATATTCCTTCCGCAGTTTCTGGAGGGCGGCATCGGCGAGCCGGCTGCAAGCGAGGGAAACCTGGTTGCTGAGCGGTTCCTGATAACGGATCGCTCGAGAACGGAATCCTTCGATCTCTTTACTCGGGACGCTGAATTGTTGCCACCTGTCGCCGATCATGCTCTCCAGCGGTTTGATGACAGGAGCCAGGTCGCAGCCGTTTGAATAGAGAGCCCACCGCAACTGGTAAACCGGCGTGCGGTCGCTGTTCGGGAGTGCCACGCAATCCTTGTCCAGTTCAGACAGGGTTTCACGCTGGAGATTATAGTCGCTCGAAAGCCTTGCCTTTGCCCGGGTCTCGAGCTCATTCAACTTCGTAGAGATCGCGCTGCAGAAAGCGTTGATTGTCTTGGTAGGCGCCTGCTGGAGCCCACCCAATATGAGGCCTATCTGCCTGGACAGCTTCTGAGTGTCCTCGGTAGCCTGGTTGACCAGTTCGGAATAACGTGAAGCCAGGTTAGTCAGAGAGCCTTTCACAACCTTCGCCTCGGTCTCAACCGCCTGCCAAGCACGATCGGCCTTGGCTTTGGGCGAGAGCAAGGAATTGGTCAGGCTCTCACAGGGGGCGACGGCGCTCGGGTTTGCGAGCCAGGCTAGTTCCGCCTTCCGGTAAGCCTCCAGATCATCCACCAGGGCCTTTAACCGCTTCAGGTCCGTATCTACCCCCGTTTGCGCAACCACATTGCTTTGATGGTAGTTCTCCAGCCCGACAATTATGATGGCCAGATTGTTGCTAAAGTATTCGTCAGACACGAGGCTTTGCGGGGGCCATTTGACTCGGTTCCTTTCCACTGCTTCCTTTGGATAAGTCTGGACGAAGACCTTCTCGAGACTGAGCCCCAGCGGGAGGTTGGTTTCAACCAGATAGGAAAGGAGATTCCCAAGGTGCTTGGCCGGGGCGCCCGCGATCCGCTTGAGCTTCGGATCGAGGCCGTCGGCCTCAAACTGGATCAGCGACAGAAGCGCCTCCTTGTGGCGACCCAACGGTTCCGGAGATGGAGATGGCCCGGTGTGCTTCATCCGGACCCGAGTCTCTCGGACCAAAGGGTTCAATACGCTCGCCTCGAAAATCAACCGTTGGGCCTCCGGACGCGCGCCGATGTTTCCGAAGCCCATCCAATTCATCGGTTTGAACACCCAGCCTACCTTCAACTCGTTGGTGACGAGGGCGCTGAGTTGCTGGTTGTACTCGAGTAGGGTCAGAACCTTGTCACCCACCGGGACGGTATTCGTCCCGCCGTAAAGATAACCCTTGCCCTGCGCGTTCCTGCTGACGATCGCAGGCGACCAATCGCCCTTCTTCAAAATGTCCGCGCCCGCCTCCCATAAGGAGGATTCTTTGAGCACTTTGGTCTGCAGGTCGTTATAGGCAAACCAGGCGAAAACCAGCAACAGGAGCAGCGCTGCGCCGGCGCTGCCGAAAATGGCGAGCTTCCGTTGGCGCAGCAGCTTCAGCGTGTTGCTGGCGCGCGTCACCAGGCCGGCCTCGCGAAACACCTTTTCTTTGAACAGGTCTCGAAGGAAGAAAGCGCGGTTCTTCTCCCATAGACTGCGGTCGCCTGGCAGTTGATCCAACGGCAAGCCGGTGGCCTGGGCGATTGCTTCATCAAGGGCTTGGCCTTCGCGCATGGAAGAGGTGAAATAGATGCCGCGCAGGAATACGGGCTTGGCCGACCACTCACCCGCCACGAATATCGTTTCGAGGTAGCGGCGCAGGCGCGGCGCCAGGCGCAGGACGCTCTCGGGCAGCGCGAAGAGAGAATCCACTTCGTCCAGGCGCCGGGCGGCTGGGGCCGGGCCCTGGCCCAGCTTGTAGGTCGAGGCGAAGAACTGCTGGGTATCTCCCAGCCGCCCGGTTCCGGAAGTGTCCCGGATCAATGCCAGGCGGCGACGGCGCAGCCGTTCGGCCACGTTCCGCAAGTGCTGCTCGACCAGGTCCGGGCGGAAGTGGGCATCGAGCGGATCGGGGTTGGACCAGCCGAACATCTGATATTGGAAATCCGGGTCATTAACGTCGAAGAACTCACGGAACCCGGTCAGCAGGTCGGACTTGGTGACCACCAGGTAAACCGGAAACCGCACATCGAGGGTGCGCTGGATCAAGTCGAGTTGCTGCGCGAGGCGGCTGGCCTTCTGCGTAATGGCATCGGCCGAATCCTTGATCAGGCTATCCACCGAAAGGACCAAGAACAGGCCGTTGATTGGACAATGCGGGCGGGCCCGTTTGAGCAACCGCAGGAATTCGCGCCATTCAGGGGCTTCACCCGGACGGGCTTCGTTGAAGAGCATTGAGCCTGCAGTGTCCAGGATAATGCTGTCATTAGTGAACCACCAATCCATGTTGATGGTCCCGCCAGACCCGGGCAATTCTTCCCCCATTACCCCCGGCGGGAAATCAATCGAAGAATGGCGAATCGCCTCGGTTTTGCCGGAAGCAGGCTCCCCAATGATCACGAACCAAGGCAGTTTATAGAGGTCTTTGCCGTGCTCCTTGAACTTCTGGACGCCCTGCTGAAACTTCTGGCGCACGAGATCCAGGTTCGCCCGTTGTTTAGGGTCGCTGATCGCTTTGGGGGTGGCAGCGGTTTGGGCCTCGATGGCGCTGGTGAACTGCTCACGCTGGCGCCGGGCGCGACGGCGTTGCCAGAGCGAATAGCCACCAAAAAAGAGCAGGAAGAGGGTGAGGATACAAGCCGCAACCACAAACCCGTAAGGACGAGGGAGGAGAAACGCGGATGCCCCAGCGCTCAGGCCGACCCCCCCCAGCGCCCACTTCAAGAACCCGTGTAACTGTGAATTTTCATCCATGCATCGTCATCCTCATTTTGAGACGCTGTACCCTTTCGCCGCCTCTTTTTGGATAACCTTGATCGAATCGCTCAGCTTGTCCACCGCTCTTGCATAAAACGCGTAGTGAATTACCAGAACGCTCAAGGTGAGGAATACGAACGCAATCGCTACCAGTGTAATCATCTTGCCCGGCGGCTCGGTCAGAACCCGGGTATCGGTGTGCTGATAGGCTTCCGGGCTGATCCGCGTCTTCGGATCGGCATCCACCCACTGCTTGATGCGGGGGAAGATGCGCTCGACATATTGGCGGAGTTTCTCGGGATGAGCCACGTACATGCCCGAAAAACCCAGGCCAAGGCACACATAATAAACGGCCAGCCGCTCGACCGCCTCGTCGCTGGTATCCTCCAGGTCCTTCTCCAGGAAATCCACGAAAAACCTCTCATCGCCAGCCAACTCGTTCCGATCCTTGGCCAGGCTGTTCTCGGCCCACTGGGCGGCAAACTTCAGGCGGCTGGTACGGACCTGAAAATCCACAAAGAAGATCATTGGCAGCTCCAGGCGCTTGACCTGGTTGAGCAGCCGCGGGTCGCCGGAGGAGCTGCGAACAGCCTGCTCCAACAGGTCTTTCACCTCCGCACGGACACGTGCGTAGTCCGGTTGGGTCTGGGTCTTGGCGATCCGGTTGAGGCGGCAGATGTACTGAAAAAGGTCCTCGTAAATCTCGAGCAGCTTCATGTTGGGAGTGTCATGAACAACGTAAACGCCGCTTCGGAGAGGTCAAGCTCCCGGTTGTTCCAAACCAGCGACATGCCTTGATCCTGCTTGATCTGGTCCCAGCGGCGCGGATTGGAGGCGGCCAGCAGGCGGAAGTAGAATAAGTCGCTTTGCGCCGGGAGCTCGAGCGGGGGATAGCTTTCTTCCTTGAGCTCGACGCCGAAGATAGCCGCCTGCTCGAGGCTGCGCGGCATCAGCTTGAACTTGTTGCCGTCAGTCACATAGAGCGCCAGTTTGGTACGGTCCACACGGGTCTTGACGCCGAGATAATAGCCGGTCGGTTTCTCGAAGTGCTGCGGCTCCAGCGTCGCTCGCAGCAACCCCGGCTCCCCCGCGAACGGCGCGCGAAGGGGTTCCGCCGCCCGGGAAATGCGGATTTCCGCACGGATCTTGTGGTCCAGTTCGCGAAAGGCGGGCAGCGGATCCAGGTGGTCGTAGCTCCGGCAGTTGAAGAGGTTCTCCGCCGGGTGGAGGGCCAGCAATTCACCGAGGAGTTCGCGCAGTTGCAGATACAGCGCAAAGGGAGGGATAACACCCCCTTCGACTATCGAAGGGAGGCAGGCGCAGAACCGGTTGAGCGTGGTTAGGCGCACGGTCAGCTCCCATTTGACCTCCAGCCCGAGGCCGCCGGTGGCGGTCTTGAGGCGCAGTTGCTCGCGGCTGGCATCAAGTTGGGCTACCAGGTCGCGCGCCAGATCGTGCAGCACCGGCGAAGATGAGAGCAGCAGCGACGGCGGAACAAACTCAGGGTCTTGGCGCGGTTTGCCGGCATCTTCGCCGGACGCCCGGATTACGCGCAGGAGCGGCAGAGACTCCATGTCAGAAAGGTCATCGCCCTTGAGCACCAGGCGCGCATTGATCTTCCGGACGTGCACGGTTTGGCGGTTTTCGCCGCTGTTCTCGTCGGCAACGTCGCGAGCCTCTTCGGGAATGAACAGCAGCTTGACCCGGGGGTCGGCGCTTTCGCCCAGGCGGAAAGCATTGGCCCGGTTCTTGTCCCACAACGGTACTGCCAGCAACACTTCCAAAGCCCCGGCGCCTCGGGTCATCCCGGCCTTGATGTCCAGCGGCGGCAACTTGGCGTCATCGGGAAAAAAGACCTCCTGGCCGCTGGGCATGATGGCACGGAGACGATCGAAGCGAACGCGGCCGTCGGCCAGGTCATCGGGCGATAGACGGCTCTCGATCACGCCAAAACAGTATGCGTTGAGAAGTCTCCGCTCGGCGCGAATATCCGAGTGGAGCCGACCCTGCATGATTTGCAGGTGATGGGGCTGCAAAAACAGTCCTTCGTGCCAGTGTATGTGCATATCCAAAGACGAAAGTTACCGGCCGCGAAGCACCTTCTTCTCGATGAAAGCCGCCAGAGATTCCCGGATTCGCTGATTCACCTTGTCAGCCGTCTCATAATCTCTTGCCAGTTGCAAATACTTCTCCCAGCAAAGTTCATCGGTGTTCTTGCCAAAGATCGGGAGGCGACGACCTTCCGTCAACACCACGTCCCGGATGGCGGAAGGAGACATCCGCTGAACGTAACTGGCCCCAAAGTCTCTCCCCCCATCCGCGAAGGCCTTGAGGATTGCTGCCAGTAAATCCACCACCATGCGCGCCTGCGGCTCCAGCGAACTCTCCTCGCGCGTCAGGGACTGTGCGGCGGCGCTGCGGAAATCCTGCGGCCGTTTCAGCAGAGAACTCTTCGGGGAGGTCTCGCGGAGGGTCGCCAGCGCCATCTGGTCCAGCCGCTGAAACACCTCGACCAACAGCAAGGCCAGTTGGACCAACCGCACCAAACGCAGCGGCTGGTCCGACGCCAGACCCAGACCCTGCCGTAATTCATCCATCGCCCTCAGGACCACCGTGCCAGGAGGCTGGTTCTCCGCCTCCAAACCCAGCCCCTCGCGCAAATCCTCAATCATTTCCAGGGCCGTCACACCGGGATCAGCCTTTGCCAGACCCGCCCCAGCCAACCGGTCCGCCACCTCTGCGCGCTTGGCGCCGGGGAGCTCCTGCGTGGCCTTTAGAAAACGTTCCAACAACTGTGCGAAGGTCTCCTCGGGTAGAGCAGGAACAGGCGGGGACTCGGTGGCCCGCAGGGTTTGTCCCGCAACCGGAAACCGTGCCAGCAGCGCTTCCACATACCGCCGGCGGCTTCCTGGCGGGATTTCCTTGAGGTGACGGCTCAGTTCTTCGTTTAGATAGTCGCGCCGTTGCGCCGGCGTTGCGCCGATGGTGTCGGACTGGACCAACCGCAGACGGCTGGCGACTCCGGCAACCCAACGGCTTTCCTGATCCGTCAGCGCAGTCACGTTTTGGTGGCGGGCAGGCAAAGCTGCCTTAGAAGCTGGCCTCCAGGCCAAAGTGTGCGCGCGACGTGGGTTGCTGCCCCAAGCTCGCCGCCCCGGCCGCGTTGATGTAATCCCTATCCAGTTGCCAGCCGTAGTCAAACCGGACCATGAAATTCTCCATCAGTTGGTAACGGAACCCAACCCCGACCGACAGCAGCGTCTCGTTGGACGGCCAGCCTTGCGGCGGTGGGTTCCGGTAGTAGGTGCCGCCGAAATCACAGAAGACCAGCCCCTGAATCCAGTCCATTCGATGTACCTTTCCCCCACGCAAAGAATCCCACTTCTCGTATCGGTCAAAATCACCTTTGCCGCGAAGGATGCCGAACAACGGGAGCCGCGGCGTGCGCAGTTCGTTGATCAGCAGCCAGCCGTTATCACCGCTGATGATGTTCTGATCGTAGCCCCGCACGCTATCCCAGCCGCCCATACTAAAGGCCTCGGTGGCCACCAGGCGGGCGTCGGAGAACTGACCCTGGGCCCGGGTGTACCATTCAAATCCATAAGGCAGGCGGGTTTCTCGGATGAGTGTCGCGCGCCCGTACAGGTATTCCGGGTTGCTGCCCGGCGAGAAATCGCTGAAATCGGCCTGGTCATTGTACTGGACCATGCCGCCCGGACTGTAGAAGCCTTGGAGAGAGAAAGCCGTGGCGCCCCATCGGTCCCGGAGACGCCCACTATACCCCAACATGAACTGGGCCACAGCGATATTATTCGTTCTGAGGATGCCGAGGCCGCTGGACTGAAAGAGGAGGGGAGTATCTGTGCGCTTATAGTCAAAGCCCGCAGTGATCTCATGGCTATAGTGGCGCAACTCGGGCAGCGGAACCGCGTAGCGCAAGCTCACCTGGTAGAAGTAACCGTTGTTGCTCAGATCCCCAAGGTCGGGGTTGATCACCGAATAGTCCGGGTCCACGTCCGCGTAAGCGCCAAACAAAGTCAGCTCATGACGCCAGGGGAGCGGAATCACGTAACTGGCCACGTGCTCGCCGAACTTGTCGAAATCAATGTCGGTAATGTATTGATAGGAGAGCCGCTGATCGAGCCCGAACGCGTTGGCCCAGTTCAGCCCGGCGAACAACCGATAGTCTCCAATCACCGCTATGCCGGAGTCATCCACGCCGACAAAGCCCCGCAGCGGAAGTCGCTCGAAACTCTGCAGCTCGACATCCGTTTGTCCGAAATCGGTCCCCTGGTTCAGGCTGGCAGTCACTTCACGGAAGGAACCGTCAAAATGTCCAAGCTCCCGGTAGGTATTGCGGTTTACCCAGTTCAGGTCGCCATCCAGGCGCTGCTGCAAGACGACATCTCCCGGTTTCAAGCGAATGCCTCTTTGAATAATCGAATTCGAGAACCACTTGCGTGTCCGGTTCGTCACCGTCACCTTGCCGATCTTGCCCTCAATAACCGCGATCTGAATCGTTCCGTTCAGGACTTCCTGTTCTTGATAATAAACATCCACCACCGGGTGGCCGCGCTTGCGGCAATACTTCACAATGTTCGTCTGCATCCGGAGCAACGAGGCGTCGGTCAAAGGCCGGCCGAGATCTTGCGCCAAAAGCTTCTGGAAATCCCGGCGCTGCAAGAAGGTGGGCCCTTTTACAACCACTCCCTTTACTCCGGGTATGCCGGATGGTTGCACATCCTCCAAGCCCGGCACCACGACGATGCCAGCGAGACTCCCTTCAAACAGGGGAGTCGGCTGCACGGCTGATTCGGTTGCCGGCGTGGCAGCCCTCGCCGGGGCCGCCGTGACGAGAACGGCATGCAGTAAGGTAGCCGCGCCAACTACCAGGCATGTCGCGCTCCAATGTCGAAAACTAGAACTGGTCATAGGGAATTCCTTTCGGTTTGCTGTATTGTTCTTCAAGCGGCACTTGGCAACTGCGGAGAAGGTATCCTGGAAGTATCGGCGCCATGCCTTTGGTCTCAACCTTGGTCACCCCACCTTTCCTCAACTGCGGCATGATCGTTGCCAGAAGCCGGCGGTCGTTGTCTTCCGCCAGACTGGTCAGTATGATATCGCCGCCGAACTCGAATGCGAGCGAGATAGTGTGGCCGTTTGCGCTGACACCGCCGTTGAATGAAAAACCTGAACCGGCGAGCACGACGTCCGCTCCCAGCAGTAGATTGTCCCAATAAGTCTGGCGTCCGGTCGTCCTCACGCTCGGATTGTCCGTTGTGCCCGGCACGTTCACGATCGCACTGCCTCCCAGCCCCCCGGAACTCCCCAGCCCGTCAATCGAACCATCCGTCGTCAACCGCGCCAGCGGCTGTACCCCTCCCACGCGGCCGTTAAACACTTCGTCGCCCGGCGTGCTCACCGCCAGGGCAAACGGCCCATCAATCGTGCTGCTGAAGATAATGTCGCCGCCGGTGTCCGTCAGCAGCGTGGGTGCCCCCAGCACCACCGCTCCACCGTAGGTTTGGCCGCCGCCGCTGGTGCTGACGCCGCCGCCCGACACGTTGAAGCTCGCGCTGTCGAAATCCGCGCTTTCCGCATTGACCTGGGCATTGACCGTCGTCGCATCGTATACCGCCGCGCCCGAGAGGTTCTGGGAGCCGTTGATTGTCGTTGTACCGCCGTCGGCAGTGATACTCGCCGCGCCTACGCTGCCGACCGTCTTGTTCGCCCCATGAAGCTTCACAGCTCCACCACCACTGAGCGATGCCAGGCTTACATCGCCCGCCGTCGTGACCGTGAGATCATTGTTGTTGCCGGTCACCGTCCCGTTCAGCACCATGGCTCCGCTGCCCGTATCCGCCAGAGTCGTGTTCTGGTTCAGCGTCACCGCCCCGCTATAGGTCTGCCCGCCGCCTGTGGTTCCGACCGTCGGATTGCCTCCAACCACGTTGAATACGGTCGCCTCACTATCGTTCACCGCCCGGGCCGAGATCGTATAGTTTACGTCCAGCCTGCCACCGTTGCCTCTCGCGGTCAGCACGTTGACGCCGCTAACCGCACCACCGAGGGTCGCCACCCCGCTGTTGTTCAAGTCCAAGCTATTGCCCGCGCCTGCCACCGTCCCTTGAAAGTTCAGGTCGCCGCTGGTCAACGTAACCGTCGGTGCGGCGAGAGTCAGGTCATTATGGTAAGTCTGTGAGCCGCTACCACTGTTGATATTCCCGCTCAAGATGATGCCGCTCGGCCCAGTCACGTCCAGATTCCCTGAGAGGCTCGAAGCGGCTAGATTCAGGGTATTGACGTCCCGCAGCGTCACGTTCAGCCCGCTCACAATGCTCACCGCACCTCCAAAATCATTGGCATTGTCCAGCATGATGTCATTGCCCGCCGCAGCCGACAGCGTCGTCGTGCCCGCCACCACCAGCGTAGCCGCCGCCCCATCGTCAATCGCCCCAGCGCTGCTCAGAACCAGACTGTCCGCCGTGTTCGCACCGGCCAACGCCATGTCCGAGTTCTCGCTCACCGCCACCGTCCCCACCGAGTTAAATGTCAGCGTCCCGAAATTGTGCGCCGCCGCGTTGTCCAGCGTAATTTCCCCACCCGCACCGTTGGCGGTGAACCTCGCGTTGTTCGCCACGCTCAGGCTCCCGGCTGCCCCGTCAGTAATCGCCCCCGTCTCCGCGACCAGGCTCAGGCTGTTGGCCGTGTTGTT
>CAZVFC010000083.1:0-36801 GCA_964625855.1 uncultured Verrucomicrobiota bacterium
ATTCATTTTCCACCCCCCATCCAAAACCATGCGGCGGGTCAGGAGGTCTGAGCCTGGGGTCCGTGACGTCGGGCAAATAGAACTAGTCGAGCGGCTGGATTGCCGCCACAGTGAGGGCGGCATCGAAGGTGCGGCCGAACCCAACGATTGCCCGAGCCTGCAATCTGGAGCCCTTTAAGCCGGAAACGCCAGAAACAACGCTATATCTTGTGCTCGCGCAAGGACTGCTGACACTACAGGTAGTGGGTTTCGGCCTGGCTCATTTCCAATTGCCGGTACGGCCCCTTGAATCGCCTTCCCCGCCGACAGGTTGGTGTGCACAGGGCTGCGCCGGGCCAGGAGTGTCAAAGAATGAGACAGTATTGAGGCATGGAACCGCAGGGAGCAATACCGTAGCAATACCATAGCAATACCGTGCTCTCCCGATAGATGTTTGGGAGTGTCCAGTAGGTGATGAGACAGTGGGCATTTGGAGGGGTGCGGGGGGGCCTATTCCTTGCCTGGGGCACGCAGCCCCTCGGCCTTCTCACACGCTTCGCCCAGCGTTTCCGGCCACAGCTTGCGGTCGCGGTCATCGGCATAGATGTCCCGTCCTTGGTTGCCACGCGCCATCACATGGCAAGCGGCCCCGTCATACCCGATGCGTATCTTGCGTACTACCGGCGGTAATTCTCGACCCAATCCAACCACCTGACCTGATTACTGTTTTCCGGGAGACTGACGCGTTCTTGACAAACCAATCCAGCCCCCGGCAGCCTCCAGCGGACGTGACCGGAAGCAGTCGCGTTCCTAACTCGGTTCGCAGCGACACTCTCAACGCCTCATGAGGCTGGCGGGTTTCCCGCGAGGTTGACCTGGACAGCGCGGGATGTGGGTGGCCCCGGCGTTGGAACGTTCGGATGAATATATGAGGTGGCGCACCTGCCGCGTTGCAAGGCCGCGAACCCCAAGAAGCTGCTCCGGCGCCAGACCGAAAATGGGTGGCATCTGCCGTGCTATTGCTTGCCGTCCAACTCTACGCCTGCTTCTGCCCGAACCTTCTTGCAAGTTCTTTCTCTTCTCGTTCCAAGCGATCGAAGTCACCAAAGTCCCCTGCGAGGACCGCCGAACCGTATCTCCGCAGAAGCTCCGCCAGACGCTTTACTTCGGCCTCCACGGCATCCACTGTCCTTGGAAACGTTGATGGATAACCCGATGTGTTCGGGCCGTCCATGAAACGCATCAGAGTGTCGATCCCAAGCGAAAGCGGCTTGCGAGGGTCGTCCGAGAGCCTCCTGATTACCAAATCCAATTCGTGCCCCCGGCTTGCATCGAACAGGATTAACAGCCTCAAGTTGTCCGACTCGTAAATCACACTGGGCGGGTTAGTCGTCTTGTGCGCGAAGCCGAACTCCGTTTCCAGGAATCGGAAGTGACGACCGACTGCTTCAACAAACTTCTCCCACATGTTATTCTTGTCTCGGTGGCGGCACCCACCTGCCGTTTTGATGAGTCCAGCCGAGTGACTGTGCCGACTGCCGTTCCAGATTCAAATAGGGACTGCGAGCATACGATAACGGGGTGGCGTCTCGGATTGGCAAATTCAGCTTCAACACGTCCTGAATCATCCACCTATTCACTGCCAAGTTGGCCTGTTCTCCAAGAACATCTCTGACATCAAACCAATTGAGGCGGTATTCACCCGGCCCAAGCGCACCCGTAGCGGGGTCAGAACAGCTTATTTTCACTTCCTCCGGCCTCGGGGTTATTTCGATAAAGCAGGCAAGCCACGTGGCCCGGCGCACCCATGTGCAGCCGCTCGGCAATCCAAGCCAGCGTCATCGTTGTCTCCCGCCTCAGGCGTGCGGCAATGCTGACCTTTCGCCCGTCCCCCTTGCGGTGGCTCTGCAGGTCCGGCTCCGCCCACCCTAGCCGCGTCAACTCCTCCTGAACAACGCGCTCGGCCTTCGCCTGGGCGGACTGCCGGATGTCCTCCCCCGTGTGCTTCGGGCTGGCTTGCTCGCTCACCTGGGCTAACAGTTCTTGCCGGAACTCCTCGCTCCCCAAGTACCAGCCCGCCGGCTCGTACTCGCCGGCGCCTTCGGCTCGCCGACGCGCTTCCACTCGCCCGGCAAACTCCCGCCGCCCTGCCGGCGTGTCAGCCGGGATGCCCCACTCCCCAAGCAGGCGATCCACGCGCAGCCACGCCGGCCGCCGCCCCGGCTCCCGCACGTAAACCGGATAGCTGGTCCAAGCATAACTCTCCAATGGCTCCTCGGGCGCGAGCAATCCGGCGCGCACTGGATTCAGATGCACGTAGTCGCACACGGCCTTGAGATAGCCGTTGCCGCTGCCGTCCACCACCAGCGCCTTGTAGCGGCCGCTGAACAAGTGTCCGAACTCCTTGTGGCGATGGTTGAACCGAGTTGTATAGACTCCCAGCAGCCACTGCATTCCCGGCACCAGATTCCCGCGCGGCGTTTCTGCTACCAAATGGAATTGGTTGCTCATCAGACACCATGCGTGAACCTGCCAGTCGGTCTTCTGGCACGCCTCGTCCAGCGTCTTCAGAAATAATCCCCGGTCCTCATCATCCACGAAGATGGCCTCCCGGCGGTCGCCACGATTCATCACGTGATAGATTGCCCCCGGATACTGCACTCTCAGCTTTCGTGCCATCTGGCACACTATTTTGCCCGCCGCCCGGCAATGGTCAACCTCGTAAAGACAGGAAGTTAAAATAAGTTGTTCTGACCCCGCTCAGTCAGCATCTTGCCCCAATCCGCCGGGCCTGCCGTCCTTGCCCAGTGATGTGAGTGAGGCGATACCCGAAGTACTGCCTTGATATAGGAGGGTACGCCCCCAAACATCATTCCAGGCTTTGTCGACAGGTTGGTAGCGAGCTATTTCCACCATATTCGAAGGCGCACGCCCGTTATCTGCCACAAAGTCGTTTATGGCGTTCCGTACAACCGTAACGCTGGCATCGGTCGCCTCTTCAGGAGTCATTGTGTCAAAATCGCAGTCCACAAGAATCAGGCTCGCGAGGAGGAGCAGCCCACTATTGACCATGAGTCGATTCATCTCATAGCGGGGTTCGGTGCAACCGGCTTTGTTCGGCTTCTTCACAGGCTAAGCACTCCACTTCACGGCGAGCGGATGCGGTAATAGCGCTGCGGGCTGTTGGTGGCCTGCGAGTCAGTGAATAGGAACCGGCCGGGCGAGAGTCCCGTGAGGCCGGTAAGCGAGGTCCAGGTGCTGAGGGGCTGGCCCGGGTTTGTGGCCGCTACCACGCCGAAGAACGCGCCTGGGGTGTTGGTGAAGGCGAACTGGAATGCGAGATTGGTCAGGATTTGGGGGCTGCCTAAAGTGATGTCGGAGGCGGGAGGCCCTGCCACCAGCGCCAGTTCATGTATGGCCTGCGATCCGCTCACGACACAGTTAAAGCGCTGATTGGTGGCAAGTTGAGAAGTGCTCACCATTACCGGCACCCTGCGGTAAAGCGTCGTGGTATTATCACCGACACCGCCATAGCCATTATTGCCCCATCCCACCGCCGTGCCGTCCGCGCACGATGCCAGGCTGGTGCCAGCGCCGGCCGCAATGGTCACCACTCTTTTACCATATAGCGCCGAGATGCCTGAACTCGTGTTCACGGCCACAGGAACACGCCGATCGGTTGCAGTGTTGTCACCGAGTTCTCCATCGTAGTTATAGCCCCAGCCAGCCACCGTGCCGTCAGAGCAGAGCGCCAAGTTGTAGCTTGCTCCCACCGCAATGGCCACCACCATCTTGCCATAAAGCGCTGAGACACCCGAGTCGGTGTTCACCGCCACCGGAACGTTTCGTTGTGTGAGGGTATTGTCGCCCAACCGTCCGGAAGCGTTATTGCCCCAAGCCAGAACGGTGCCGTCCGAACAGAGCGCCAAGCTGTGTACTTGACCCGCTGCAACGGCTACTGGCGTCTTTCCATAGAGCGCCGAGATGCTTGAATTGGTGTTCACGGACACCGGCACGCCGCTGACAGGACCTGAAACCAAGTTGTCGCCGAGTTGGCCGGAGCCATTGGAGCCCCAGCCGACGACAGTGCCATCCGAGCAAAGCGCGAGGTTGTGATTATTGCCCGCCGCGACAGCTACCACCGACTTGCCATACAAGGCGGACACTCCGAGGCTGACGTCCACTGCCACCGGCAGAAAGCGGGTAGTGGTGCTATTGTCGCCGAGTTGGCCGATGTTGTTCCAGCCCCAGGCAGCCACCGTTCCGTCCGAGCATACCGCCACGCTGTGGTAGAACCCGGCCGCGACCCCAACTACCGTCTTGCCATACAGTGCCGAACCGGGACCCACGTTAACGGCCACAGGCACGAGGCTTTCCCATCCGGATGCCTGGTTATCCCCAACCTGGCCGTAATAATTGTAACCCCAGGCTGCCAGGGTGCCATCCGAGCACAACGCTAGAGTGTGGTAACCACCAGCCGCCAAGGCCACCACCGTTTTTCCCGCCAACACGCCCGTCGTTTCCACTGCCACTGGGGCTCTATGGAGCGCGGTGGTGTTGTCCCCAACCTCGCCGAACTGGTTCCCGGCCCAAGCGAAAACACGCTTGCTAGCCCACACCAGCATAAGGTCGTTGCCGCTGCCGCCGTAGTAGTTGGCCACGAACCTGTAGTTGACCCCGCCGTAGCTGAGCGACACGGCCTGCCCCTGGGCGAGGTTGTCGAACGTGCCGTTGATGAAGCCGAGCGCCGTGTTCTGCAACACCATCAGATCCGTGCCGGTATCAGGTGCGAAGTTTAGGGTGAAATTCACTGTGTTGCCGGTGGCCGTGTAGCCATTGGCCGTGACCGGCACATCGGTGGCGGAATTGTAACTCGCCTCCACCGTGTCCGCCGACGCGATGCTGGATATCAGGCCGACGGCGGCGAGGGCGACTGCGCTAACAATGCGAGTGCGGCTGAAGTACTTGCTGGCTCTCATGGTTCGTGGGTTTGGAGTTGTCCGCATCCATGTGCACTGGGACGCCGACGTGATCATACCGACCTAGCTATCTCCCCATTTGGTATGATAGGCCAACGGCTGCCTGCCGCTAACGCGTCCTCGCGCTTCATCAAGGCCAGCTTTACTCCTCCCCAGTCCACCGGTAAAGCCAATTCGAGGAATGAATGAAACCAGATCGCTGACCCCGTTACGTAGAGGTCGGCCCGTAACGTGTGGCAAATAGAACTCGTCTAACCGCTGGATTCAGATCAAAGTGAGCCGGTCTGCATGAACATGAAACAGGTCTCAAGCATAGTGACGAACACCACGCACCACTTCGCCGCATTTTGCACACTGCTGGCTTCAGCATTTCTGGGGCTCGGCGCCGAACCGCCTTCCCAACAGCAGATCCTGCAAAAGGTGTCGCCACCCCCCGGTCATCCGCGTCTGTTTTGGACCGCAAAGGACGAAGCCGGCGTGCGCGAGAAGATCAAGTCCGACCCCCAACTGAAAGCCGTTTGGGAAGCGGTGCGTCTGGCCGCGGATCACATGCTGACGGAGTCCCCGGTGGTTCACCGCAAGGACGGACGGCGGCTGCTGGGGCGCTCGCGTGAAGCGCTGGGCCGCATGATGCACCTGGGCTTCGCGTTCCGCCTGACCGGCGACCAGCGCTATGCCGACCGCGCGATGGCCGAGATGAAAGCCATGGCGGCCATGCCGGATTGGAACCCGTCCCATTTCCTCGACACGGCGGAAATGACGCTGGCCATCGCGGTGGGCTACGATTGGCTTTACAAACAAATGTCCCCCGAACTGCGCCGGGCGAGCCGCGAGGCCATTGAAACCAAGGGATTGGGCCCGTATCTCAAGGCTGGGGCAAAACTCGGTTGGGAACGTGGGCGCAATAACTGGAACCAGGTTTGCCACGCCGGGATGGTCGCCGGCGCCCTGGCGTTGCTCGAAGACAATCCGGACCGGGCGGCGGAGGTGGTTCGGCGCGCACTCGTTGGCCTGCCGTACGTCATGAAGGTCTATAACCCGGACGGGACTTACCCGGAGGGGCCCGGTTACTGGAACTACGGCACGAGCTTTAATGTGATGCTCATCTCGATGCTCGAATCGGTGTTTGGCACGGATTTTGACCTCAGCCGCAGCCCGGGCTTCCTCAAGTCCGGCGAGTTCATTCTGAACATCATTGGCCCGACGCGGCGGACGTTCAACTTCAGCGACTGCGGCTCCGGCACCGGCTTTTCGCCGGCTATGACATGGTTTGCAGCACGGACGGGGCAGCCGGAGTTGCTGTGGTTTGAGACGGGATTGCTGGAGCGGGAGCTGGCTTCGATTCGTGAGAGCAAAGGCCGAGACCAGGGTGACCGCTATTTCCCACTGGTCTTGGTGTGGGCCAAGGCGGGCCTGGAGCGGAAGGAGCCGGCCAGCCTGAACTGGCTGGGCCAGGGCCAGAATCCGCTGGCCGTCTTCCGCAGCTCCTGGACGGACCCCAACGCGGTGTATCTCGCGATCAAGGCGGGAACGCCCTCGGCCAGCCACGGGCACATGGATATTGGCTCGTTCCTGTTGGATGCGGATGGCGTGCGCTGGTCCCTCGATCTGGGCGCGCAGGACTATAACGCGCTCGAACAGCGGGGCGTCAAACTCTGGGACTTTCGCCAGGGATCCGAGCGCTGGAGCATCTTTCGCTACCACAACCGCGGGCACAGCACCCTGCTGATAGACGACGCGGAGCAGGTCGTGACCAGCCAGGCGCCCATATCTGACTTCTCCGCCGACCCGAAGAACGCCTACGCCGTGGTAGATCTGAGCGCGACTTATGCCGGCCAACTTGCCGGCGCCACCCGCCGTTTCGCGCTGCAAACGGACCGCCGGGTTGTAATCGAGGATCAGCTCACGGGCGGGGCCAAAGCCGGGAAGGTGCGTTGGGGAATGGTCACACCCGCCCGCCTGAAAACCGAGGGGTCTAATCTGGCCTGGCTGGAGAAGGACGGGAAACGCCTGCGGTTCGAAGTGCTCTCGCCCGCCGGGGTGGCCATTGAGTCCTGGCCGGCCGATGCGCCGCCCAGAGAGTACGATGCGCGCAACCCGGGTGTGAGCATCGTTGGCTTCACCGCGCCGATTCAGGCCGGAGAGAAGCTGAAGCTCAAGGTGTCGCTTCAGCCCGCAGGGCGATGAGCAAGAGGGCTTGAACCTCAACGCTGTCCGATGCCGGGCTCTCGTCCCCTCATCGGCCGCTTTGGTTACGTCTCCATGACTACCTTCCAGCCCACTGCGTCCGCCAGGGCGTGGACCGGTTCCTTCAGGTCGCCGTAAAACGTGACCCGATGCCACCCCCAGACATCCCACATGGCAAAGAGCTTCTCGAAGTCGCCCAGCGGTTGCGCGCGGAGCTTGGTGCGACAGGCGCGGTCATTCGTGTCGTTGCCGACAGCCTTGGCCTGGTGGAGCAGGATCTCCTTGGTCTTGGGCTCGAATTGGAGGCTGGTGGTGAGATAACCCACCGGCAGGAACGAGCGCAATGAAGCGCCCGCGCGGTCCTCGGAATGGGTCAGAATCTCGTACGGATTGGCCGGGCTGGCGGGGCCGAAAGCCCTGGTCGGCGCTACGCAATGGGCGTAAATGATCTCGCGATTGGCGGAGTCCATGACCGGATCGGAGATATAGCCCGGCCGGCCCTGGGTCAGGGTGGTGATGGCCACCATGGTCGCGGTGGATCGGATATCGCATTCGCACGCGCCCACCAGGCCGTCATCCACCAACTGGCAGAAGCCCAGGCAGGGATAGGCGCTGATGTGCTTGCCGTAAAACCCGCCCAGGCAATTGATGGTGATGGCGTTGGCGTCGTGCTTCTTCATCAGGGCCTTTTGGCCCAAGTACATGGCCGCGGATTTCTCGATGGTTTCGCGCGAGACCCCCGCGATCCGCCGCGCGCCTTTCTCCCAACGATCCGCCCAAACACGGACTTCATCCGGACTGGCCTTCTGGGCCAAATCGTTCAGTTCGGCAAACGGGACATGCACAACCGGGATGCCCATGATCTCGGTGGCCCGGCCGGATTTCTGGTCGCGGAGGGCGATGATCTTGGATTGCTTCAGTCGGCTAACGCACTCACTGACGGGCAGGCAGCGGACAGGATCGGCGGTGCAGGCCCGGTCGCCGGGCGGCGGCGTGTGGTCTTGCCGCGCGCGCCTTGTAGCCGTGACAAAGTCAGAGGGCGACCCTCCCTTGCGGGCGACCTCAAAGCACTTCACGGCATCAATCAGGTCCTGCAGTTTGGAGGAAGAGACAAACCCTACGTTCGATGACGGCATCCGCAGAAAGGCCGCGTTGTATCTGAGGAATCCGCCCGAACCCGCGTAGGTGAAATCGGCATACAACACCGGCTTCCCGGAAGTGGCAATCGTCTGCACCACACGCGGCCAGTTGTTCATTTGATAGACGAGATACCCGTCCACACCGGCCGCCTGATCCTGCGCCAGGATCTTTTGGGCTTCCTCTTCCGTGCTGGCCATCGAGGTCACGAATTGGAATCCCGGGCAGTGTTTGGCCAGCTCCGCTTCGAGGCGCCCCATGACCGGCACGAAATCGAAGCCGAGGTTCGGCCAGGTCGGGCGCGGTTGCTTGGGCGCGAACAGGACATAGACGATACGAATGCGCGGCTGACCCGCCGGGGCGGGAGCTCCAAAAACACGGGGAACCGCCAAGGCCCCCAGCGCCGTTGCACAAGCCGCGCTGCCTTTCGCCAGAAATGACCGCCGGCTTAAGGGACAAGACCAACAATGGGATGATCGCTTCGTGTCTATCGAGGGTTCATTGTTCTTCATATAAGAGGTTGGGTAAGTCAATGTTTCGTGTCGCGCTGGCTTATGCCGATACAGTTGCACACAAAGCCTATTTAACCTGCTTCGGCTGAGTGTGTCCATCCTGATCACGGCGCCATTCTCCGCGACGCAAGGCCTGGTGTGGCTTGCCTTTTTGGCGCCAGCCGGCCAGGATAGCGGCATGAAGACCCTGCTGTCCCGCCGCAACTTCCTCCGAACTTCGGCCTTCAGCGGCACGGCCCTGCTGCTCCTGCCCCGAGCCCGACTCGCGCTCGCCTACGAGGCCAATGACCGGCTGAATGTAGCCGGCATCGGCGTTGGCGGCCAGGGCCGAGGCGACATCAACAATGTTGTTAGGCTCGGGGTGAACATCGTCGGGCTGTGTGACGTGGACAAGAAACGCGCGGGTGACATCTTCCAAAAGCATCCCGAGGCCAAGGAGTTCACGGATTTCCGCCGGATGCTGGATGATTTGGACAAACAGATTGACGCGGTGGTAATCGCTACGCCCGACCACACTCACGCTGTCGCCGCCGTGGCGGCTATGGAGCGCGGCAAACATGTCTATTGCGAGAAGCCCCTCACCCGTACAGTGCACGAAGCGCGCGTGATGCGTCAAACCGCACTCCAACACCAGGTGATCACGCAGATGGGGAACCAGGGCAGCGCCGAGAACGGTTTGCGGCGCGCCGTCGAACTCGTTTGGAGCGGCACGATCGGCGAGGTCCGTGAAGCCCACCTGTGGTTTGATGGCGGCAACGGGCCTAAGAAGCGCCCGACGACCCAACCGCCGGTGCCCAAGTCGTTGTCGTGGGATCTCTGGCTCGGGCCGGCGTCCGAACGCCCCTACAACCCCTGTTACCTCCCGGCGACCTGGCGGGGCTGGCGGGCTTTCGGCAGCGGCATCGTCGGTGACTTTGGCTGCCACACCGCCAATCTGGTGTTTCGGGCGTTGCGCCTCGACCAATTGTGGAACCCTCCGCAAGGTGTTACGGCCAAGCGCAACATCATCCGGGTGGAAGCCAAGCCGTCCGAAGTGGACCAGGAAGGGTATCCCTCGTCCATGATGGCGGTGGTAGATCTGCCGGTGCGCGGCGAGCTGCCGCCGGTCAAACTGACCGTCTATGCCAAGGACAAACCTTCCGAGGAACTGCTCCTGGGTCACCCGCGCGGCGGGTGGGGAGACCTTCTAGTGGGGTCGAAAGGATCCATCTATTCGGAATGTCCGTGGAACACGCGGTTTGTCCTGTTGCCCAAGGAGAGATTCCTGAGCATCAAGGCCGGTCCGCCCGAGACGCTCCCGGCTGCCAACGGCCACCACCGGGAATGGGTCGAGGCCTGCAAAGGCAATGGGAAAACGTTCTCCGGTTTCGAGATCGGCGGCCCGCTGACCGAACTGATGCAACTGGTGAATCTTGCCACGCTGGTGGAAGGTCCGGTTGAATACGACGCGCTCAGCGGCGAAGTGCTTCAACCCAAGACCGCCCGGGCGTTGGCGCACCGGGAATACCGCAAAGGCTGGGCGCTTTGACCCGCAAGCACCGCAGGCCATACCCGGCATCCATGATGCCGAGCGACCCGGGCAGAGCCCGTAATTCGCATTATTCACCGAAGAAAGGGAAGAGCTGCTTGAGTTCCTGAGGATTGGGGCGGCGGCCGTACTCGCAAACCTCGAAGGCCTCCGCATACTTGACACCGGCGGCCTTATCGGAACCGTAGAAATCGGTCAGCTTCGCCCGGAAACGCTGCGCCAGGTCTGCATTGCGTTTGGCGAACGCGGCGCGAACCTGGCGTCTGCGTTCCTGCTGTTTCGCCGGATCGGTAGGAATCAGGTCGGCGGACCCGTTCGCCCCGCCTTCGTAGAACTGCGACTCCAGCGTGTCCAGCGCGTCGAGCTTCTGTTCGATTACGGGGTCAATGGAGACCGCGATGTCCGGCTGGAAGGGATTGGGCTTTTGGAATCTGTCCGGGTAGTAGAGGAACACGGGATTGTGCTTCAGGCAAGGCACGTCCGGGCAGAAGAACGGCACGGTAACCATGTAGGCCGCGTCCTGAACCAGCACGCCCGTGTAACGATGGTCGGGATGGTAATCGTTGGGCCGCGGTCCCATGACTATGTCCGCGTTCCATTCGCGGATGAGCTGGGTGAGGAGCCGGCGGTTTTCCAGGGTCGGGAGCAGTTCGCCGTCGTGGATATCGAGCACCTGGGTGGTCACGCCGAGAATCTTCGCGGCTTTCCGCACCTCCTCCGCACGGCGCCGGGCCAGCGGGCCGCCGGCCTCACGCCAGTGGCCGATATCCCCATTCGTCACCGAAACCAGCTTGACCTTGTGGCCCCGGGCCGCCCACATCGCCGCCACGCCGCCGCTCTGGAGCTCGCAGTCGTCGGGATGGGCACCGAAGCAGATGATTCGGAGTTTGCCGTCGCTGGAAGCCGCCTGGGCAGTCGAAGCGGAGAGCGTCATGGCGAGGGTGAAGATCACGGCGATGGCGGCGGAGAATAGCAGTAAACGCATCATATGAGCAGGATGTTTGAGGTTGATGCCCGCAAGGTAGTCAATGGCCCCGGCGATGCAAACAGAATCAAACGGCCCGCGGGTGGAACTACAACGATTGTGTTTCCATCGCCTGGCGCTTATGCAAATCTCTGCCGATGACATCCCAGACCCAAGCCACGGTCGGCGGTGCCCCAGCGGTGCTGCCGCGCCGTTTTGGTTTGCTCCAGGCCACGGCTCTGAATATGTCCACGATGATCGGGGTGGGACCCTTTATCACCATCCCCGTGCTGATGGCGGCGATGGGTGGGCCGCAGGCCATGCTTGGCTGGGTGGTCGCGCTCGTGATCGCGTGCAGCGATGGCCTGGTCTGGAGCGAGCTGGGCGCCATGAAGCCGGGCTCGGGCGGCAGTTATGTCTATCTGCGGGATGCGTTTGGCCCGGAGAAGCTCGGGCGGGCGGTGTCGTTTCTGTTCATCTGGCAGTTCCTGTTGAGCGGTCCGCTCGAGATCGCCTCTGGCTATATCGGCTTTGCGCAATACGCCGGATACCTGTGCCCCGGTCTGGGCCCCAACGGCAGCCGCTTGCTAATGGCGGGGGTGGGGGTCTTCATTATCTTCCTGCTCTACCGGCGGATCACAGAGATCGGACGGATTACCGTTTGCCTGTGGATCGGCACCATGCTGACGGTGGGCACGGTCATCCTGAGCGGCCCGTTTCACTTTGACCCCAAACTGGCCTTCGATTTTCCCCCGGGCGCATTCAATTTCTCGCTCGGGTTCTTCATGGGGCTGGGGGCGGCGGCGCGGGTGGGAGTCTATGACTACCTGGGGTATTACGATGTTTGCTACATCGGGGACGAGGTGCGGAATCCCGGCCGGGTGATCCCGCGGTCCATTTTGATCAGCCTGGTGGCGGTCGCCGTGATTTATATGACCATGAACCTGCTGATTATTGGCGTGGTCCCCTGGCGCGATTTCGTCCCGCCGGCAGGCACGCCGCTGCCCGATCCGCCGCCCCCGGTCGTTTCCTGGTTCATCGAGAAGATCTACGGCACCGGGGTGGCGAAGGTGTTCACGCTAATGGTGCTGTGGACGGCGTTCGCCAGTTGTTTCAGCCTCGTGCTCGGTTACTCCCGCATTCCTTTTGCCGCTGCCCGTGACGGCAACTTCTTCGCCGTGTTTGCCCGCGTTCACCCGCGCAAGGAGTTTCCGCACGTGTCGCTTCTGTTGGTCGGCGCAGCGGCGATCGTTTGCAGTTTCCTGCCGTTGCTCACGGTCATCAATGCGCTGCTGACGACCCGCATCCTGGTCCAGTTCATCGGCCAAATCGGCGCGGTCTGGTGGCTGCGGCGGTGCCAGCCGGAGGCGGAGCGCCCGTTCAAGATGTGGCTCTATCCGCTGCCGACCTTTATCGCGCTGGCCGGGTGGTTGTTCTTGTTCGGGACGACGGATCTCAGCACGCTGCTGTATAGCCTCGGCGTGCTGGTGCTCGGGGTGGTCCTGTTTCTCGGCTGGTCGCGCTGGACCCGCCGCTGGCCTTTCGCAGGATAGTATTGCGCCGCACAAGCCGCAGTCCTACGGTGGGGCCGTGATTACTCGCGCGCTCATCGTCCTGGCAAGCCTGTTCCTCCCCGCCTGGTCTGCCCTCGCGGCCGCCCCCCTCACCTTCAAGGAATTGTTTCCTTCGAACGGCGTGCCCGCGGGCTGGGTGGTCACGCGCTGGGATGATCTGAAGCTCCCGGCCGACACGGGGGTGGTTTGGAAGGTCGAAAGTGGGGTTTTGCACGGGAGCGAACCCCGCGGGACCTGGCTGATCAGCAAAGCCGAGTATTCGGATTTCGTCCTCGAATTTGAATGGCGCCTGGGTGAGCGGGGGAACAGCGGCGTCGCCTTGCGCACCCCCATGGCGGGTGACCCGGCATTCGACGGCCTCGAATTGCAGATGGCCGACCCGCGCTACGTGCCCCCGGACAGCCCAATGGCGCCCGCCGAACTGAGCGGCGCGCTGTATCGGGCGGTGGCGCCCAAGGTGCAGGCGTTCAAGCCCGAGGTATGGAACCGCTACCGTATCACCTGCTTTGGCCCCCGCGTGCATGTGGTCCTGAACGGGGTGACGATCCTGGACATCAACCTCGACGAGCAGACCACTCCCACCAAGCGGCACGACGGCTCCAACGCTCCCCCGCTCAAGGATCGTCCCCGCCGCGGTCACATCGGCTTCCAGGAACTCAGCCGGGGCGGCACCCACGTTCAAATCCGGGGCGCGAGGATTTGCGAGCTGGCCAGTGACGAAGAATTCGGCAGAGCTATCAGTCAACGACATTGAACGCCACAACCCACGATTCACTGCACATATGGCTGAGCCCGAGCCTTTGCCATCGTTGTCTCTGCTGACGCGCCGCCGGTTCCTGAGGTACACCATCGGATTCGGGGCGCTAGCTCCTGTTCTGGTCCAGGCGGCGGAGAAGCCGACACAACTCCGCGCCGCGATTATTGGACATACCGGCCACGGCAACTACGGCCACGAGCACGACCTGATCTTCAACGGAAGGGAGAATATCCAAGTGGTAGCCGTGGCTGATCCGGATGCAGCCGGCAGGGCGAAAGCCGCGGCCCGCTCCCAGGCGCTTCGGCAGTATGAGGATTACCGGCAGATGCTGCGGAAAGAGAAACCACACCTCGTTTGTGTTGCGCCTCGATGGACTGACGAACACCATGCGATGGCCCTGGCCGCCCTCCAGACCGGCGCTCATGTTTACCTGGAGAAACCAATCACTCAAACGCTGGCCGAAGCCGACGAACTCATTTCCACCGCCAGGAGCGCCGGTTTGAAAGTGGTGGTCGCGCACCAAATGCGATTGGCTCCCAACATCCCGGCGCTGCAGCAATCCATTAAGCAGGGCTTCATTGGGGAGTTGTTGGAGATCAGGGCGCACGGCAAGCAGGACCACCGTGCCGGGGGCGAGGACCTGATCGTCCTGGGCGTGCATCTGTTCGACCTGATGAGGTGCTTGGCTGGCGAACCTTCATGGTGCGCAGCGCGGGTCATCCAAAACGGTCACGAGATCACCCTGGCGGACGCACATCCCGCCACGGAAGGCATAGGGCCTGTCGCCGGGGATGAAGTCGTTGCGGAGTTCGGCTTTGCGAACGGAGTGCAGGGGACTTTCACCAGCCGCGCCAGCAACCGTGAAGCAGCCGGACCCTGGGGCTTGAAGTTGATTGGAACCAAAGGAGCAGTCACCGTCCTGATGGAGATGATACCCAGGATCTATACCCTCAAGCCCGGCCAATGGACCGATCAAGGCAGGACCGATGAGTGGCGGCGCTGGGAGCAGGACCCGACCTTAGGCACGGCGGAGGCGGAAAAGGGCTTTGGCAAGGCGAACGCGCGGGTGGTGGATGATTGGCTGGCGGCGATCCGTGAGGACCGGGAACCGGTTTGCAGCGGCTATGCAGGAATGAAGGCGCTGGAAATGGCGATGGCGGCATTTGCGGCAGGATTGGCAAAGGGGCGCGTGGAGTTGCCATTGAAGAATCGCCAGCATCCACTGAAGGGCTGAATTCCCGGTGAGGCAGCCTCCACCATTCACTACAAAAGAAGGTTCCGGATGTAATTGAACCGCCCTGCCCTCGTTCGTAATGTCGCCGCAAGCATGAATGTTTCATCAGACACACACAGCAAGGTCATCGGATACCTGCTCTGGATTTTCGGCTTCACGGGCTCGCATCGCTTCTATTACGGCAAGCCGATTTCCGGCACGATCTGGTTCTTCACGTGCGGACTCTTCCTCATTGGCTGGCTTGTTGACTTGTTTCTAATCCCTTCAATGGATCGCAAAGCAGACCGCCGTTTTGTCGCAGGCCCGGTTGACTATTCGGTCGGCTGGATTCTGCTCACCTTCCTCGGTTTCTTCGGCATTCACAGGTTTTACATGGGCAAGTGGGGGACCGGCTTGTTGTATCTGCTGACGATCGGGCTTTTGGGGCTTGGTATTCTCTACGATTACTGGACCCTTAACCGCCAGATCAGCGAACTCAACCTGCGCAAACAACAGGCGGGTCAGAGGTGAAGTGAATATGCCCGGGCAACGACAGGAAAGGGCCGCCTCCACCGCACAGATGTGTCCGTCGAACTCGGCGCAAAACCTGGGGCGCCCAGTAGGCAGGGCGCCTTACCCCGGCAAATGCAGCAAGGTTGCCAAGCAGCCGTATTTCGACCAGCCGGTAGCTAAGACGAAGCCAACCCTCAGGGGCGGCGCGAGGCGGCCCCTCACGTTTCCCACGGCTCCGGTTTCTTTCCGACCGGATTACTCCGATGAAACCTGCTATTCCTTGGTCTTGGTAGCAGGCGTGGTTCCGGGTTCTTTGCGGGTGGCTCGCTTTACTTTCGCCGGCGCTTCCTTATCAAACTTGGCGTCCATAATCACCTCGTTGCCCGCGCTGTCTTTCTTCAGCTTGCCGTGGGCGTAGTTGCCGACTTTCACGCTGCCAAGCTCGGCGGGCTTGCCGTTGATCTCGAGCGTTGACTTGGAGTCGAGCTTCAGAACGCGCTCACCCTCTTTCTTCTTCAGGGAGATGGTTCTCGCCTGTTTGTCCACCGATGCGACTATGCCGCCGAAGGGGTACCAATCCCGTTTGGCTTTCGCCTTCTGCGTGGTTGCTTTGGATCCGCTGACTGCTTTGTCCTGGGCCTTGGCTGTTGAGTCTGCCGCGCATAAGGACGAACCGCCGGCCAGTGCGCCAGCAAGCAGGGACACCACTAACAGATACTTGAGAGTTCTTTTCATAAGGAATTTGAAGGAACGGATTGTTGTTGTTCTCTATACCTAGTGCCGCCCCGAGCACGTTGCTTCGGGAACGACTCCTGGATGCTCAGAGTGCACGAGGCCCACTCTTTAGCAAGCCTGAAATGAGCCGCCAAAGTAATCCCGGTCAGTGGGGCTCGTTTTGACTGCATGTCATTGAGCAACAGCAGCTTACGCCAGGAACCGTCCAAATGTTATCCACGGTGTGGATACGGTGTGGATACGGTGAGTATCCTGTGTCGGGTCGGTGGGTCGGATCAACTGACATCGGCCACTCAGGCTGGCCGGCGGCGCCACTCGACTTTGGGGGGTTCAGGCAGGCCCTGCGCGCGCAGGGCGGTGCGGAAGTGCATCTTGGCGATCTGAGGTAAATTGTCCGCTCCATGCTGGGCAACGAACGCTTTGGCGGCAGCATCCACCGCGGCGGAGGCCCCTTTGGGAAGCGCCAGGCCGAACTTCTTCTCCAGCCCGCCCAGCCGGGTGACAAACTCGTGGCGGGCCAGGATCGAGGCGGCGGCGACCGCCAGGTCCTCCTCGGCGCGGTGCTTCTGGACGAGTTCGATTTCGCGGCCCAGCGTCATCAGGGCTTTGGCCACCACGTCCTTGTTGGAGGCGAATTGGTCGCTGATCGCGCGCACAGGGGGCGGGTTCATGCGGTGCCGCAGGCCCATGAGGTTCTCAATGACGCGGGCATGGCCCCAGGCGAGCAGGGTGTTGACGCTCCGCATCTTCGCGTAGAGACGATTATAGGCCTCGTTGCCGATGGGGACGACCGAGGTTACGCAGCCGGGCGTCTTGCGGATCAGTTCGGCCAGGTCCCTGATCCGCTTGTCACTGGAGATGTTCTTTGAGTCGCGAATGCCGGCATCAGCCCACGATTTGACTACCGCCTCGTTCACATACACGCCCGCGATGCACAGCGGGCCGAAGAAGTCGCCTTTGCCGCTTTCGTCCACGCCCAGGCGAGGCAGGAGCAAGTCGGGGTTCAGGATCGTTTCGTAGCCGAGGCGGACTTCCTTGAGAATCTCGGGTTCGAGCACAAACTCGACGAACTCCTGGGTGCCCTTGCCCTGCACCACGAGCTTGCCGCTTTCGTAGAACACGAGATTCGTCTTCTCCTTCTCAGCGGCGAAGCGGGCGTAGGGAACATCTCGAAACTGATAGCCATGGGCCTGGAGCCAGGCCTTAAGGGCGGCGGCCTGACTGTCAGTCAGTTTGCTGGTGTAGGAGGTCAGCGGCTTCACAAAGGTTCTTCGATAGTAGGGGGTGCGCCTGACGACGGCAAGAGGGCGAAAGGCCCGGCAAGGTGCCTTCATCGGGATTCGGAGGCTGGATTCGGGCGGGTGCATCTTGACACCACCACCGCTCTCGGCAATCGGGATATGCGCGGAGCGCGGCTGTCCTCAGCCGCAGCACGTGCGATAGGGAATGGGTCTCGAGATACTGGGGGAGGCCAGCATAGTCGGGGCTGCTGCGGCTGAGGACAGCCGCGCTCCGGTGGCGGTGTCGAGATGCGTCCGACCCGGGCCGGCGCGGATTTGAATGCTTGCAACTCAGCGGGTTTGGACTAAAAGGAAGCAGATGCTTCCAGCTAAATCGCTCAAGTATTTCCGGTGGCTGCTGCTCGGTTGCGGCTTTGTCTGCGCGTCCGGAACGCTGAACAGCCGCGCGAAGGAACCGTCCATCCCGGCGGCGGTGCGGTCGCAGGTGGAATCAGCCATTGCCAAGGTCAAGCCGGCGCTGGTGCGGATTCGCGTGGTCTCGACCGACTACGGCGATGGGCGCGAGATCAAGACGCAGGCCGTGGGCAGCGGGGCCATTATTACCAAAGACGGATACCTGATCACCAACCATCACGTGGCGGGGCACGCGACGCGGATGTTCTGCACGCTGTGGAACCGCGAGGTGATCGAGGCCGAGTTGGTGGGCACAGACCCGCTGACGGACATCTCGATCCTCAAGCTCAAGCCCGAGAAGCCAATGAAGTTCGAGCCGGTGAGCTTTGGGGATTCATCCAAGTTGCGCGTGGGGGATTACGTGCTGGCGATGGGCAGCCCCATGGCACTGTCGCAATCGGTCACCCTGGGGATCATCAGCAACCTCGAGATGACGATGCCGCGGTTTCTGCGCGGTGACCGGCAGTTCCGGCTGGACGGCGAGGATGTGGGCGGGCTGGTTCGGTGGATCGGGCATGACGCGGCGATTTACGGCGGCAATTCCGGCGGGCCGCTGGTGAACCTCCGCGGAGAGATCGTCGGCATCAATGAGATTAGTTACGGCCTGGGCGGGGCCATCCCCGGCAACCTGGCGCGAAGCGTGGCCGACGAAATTATTGCCCGGGGCAAAGTGCGGCGGAGCTGGCTGGGCATAGACGTGCAGCCGCTGTTCAAGCACGACAAAGGCGAGCAGGGCGTGCTCATCGCCGGGGTGGTTGAGAATTCGCCCGCGGACCAGGCGGGTTTCAAAGCCGGCGACTTGCTGCTGCGCGTGGGCAACCGCGCTACGAACGTGCGTTTCGAGGAGCAGATGCCCGAGTTGATGGGGCTGCTGGCCGGCCTGCCCATCGGCCAGGAGGCGACGGCGGTGGTGCGGCGGGAGGGCAAGGACATCAGCCTGCGCCTGGTTCCCGTCGAGCGCGAGGACATCTTTCCCCGGGAACACGAGTTCAAGCAATGGGGGCTGACCGCGCGGGACTTTTCGAACCTGCTGGCCAAGGAAATGAAACGGCCGCACCTGGACGGTGTGATGGTGACTTCCGTTCGCCCGGGCGGACCTGCCGGAAGCGCCAAGCCGGCCCTCGAGCCCAGAGATGTCCTCGTCGAGGTCAACAGCGAGCCGATAAAGAATGTTCAGGGGTTGAAGGAGTTCACCCGCCGGCTGACGGAAGGCAAGTCGGCGCCGGTGCCGGTCATGGCGACGTTCGAGCGCAAGGCGGCCCGCTATTTCGCGGTGGTCCGCGTGGGCATCGAAGAGTTGAAGGACCCCGGCCTGGAGGTCACGAAGGCCTGGCTGCCGGTCGAGACCCATGTTATCAGCCGCGAGATCGCGAAGCAGCTCGGCCAGCCCAACCTGAGAGGGTGTTACATCACCCGCGTCTATCCCAATACCACCGCAGCCGCCGCGGACCTCAAGCCCGGCGACTTCATCGTGGCAGTGGATGGCGAGAAGCTCTCAGCAACCGATTCTGGATATGAAGACGAGCTGGCCACGCTGATCCGGCAATACGACGTCGGCAAGAAGGTGGAGTTGACAGTAATCCGCGGCACGCGGGAGCTGAAGGTGCCCGTCGAGCTTGCCCGCTCGCCCCGGCTGAAGCGCGAGATGAAGAAATACCGCAATGAGGATTTCGAATTCACGGCGCGCGAGCTGTCATTCTTCGACCGGGTCGAAGAGCAGTGGAACCAGGACCAGCGGGGGGTGCTGGTGGAAGACGTCAAGTCCGGGAGTTGGGCTGAGCTTGGCTTGCTGGCCGGCGGCGACCTGATCCTGGCAGTGAATGGGCAACCGGTGGATAATGTGGATGCCCTCCGGCGGGAAATGGAGCGGATTGCCGCCACCAGGGAGAAGGTGGTGGTGATCAAAGTGCTGCGCGGCATCCACACGTCGTTCCTCGAGATTGAACCGAACTGGAATAGTTGAGCCTCCATCCAAACCTATTTATGCATCGCAAACCAAACATGACACTGCTGGCCGTGGCCGGGCTGCTGGCCGGCCTGGCGTTTACGTCCCGCGCCGATGAACTGGCCGAGAAGGGCCGCGAGGTTTTCAAGAAGAATCAGCATGCCGTGGTAACCGTTCAGGAGGTGCTCAAGATGTCCTCCGCCGGCAGCACGCGGGCCGGCGAGAGCAAACAGGAATTGACCGGCACGGTGCTCGATAGCTCCGGCCTGACCGTGCTCGCGCTCTCGGCGTGCGACCCGAGTGAGATGTACCAGCGGATGATGGGGGAAGACTACTCGCGCGGGCGGGTGGAAACCGAGATCACCGATATGAAAATCCTGCTCGACGATGGCACCGAAGTGCCGGCGGAGATTGTCTTGCGCGACAAGGACCTCGACCTGGCCTTCATCCGGCCCAAAACCAAGCCCGCTACCCCAATGGCGGCAGTGGATCTGAATAAGTCGGCGCCCGCGCAGTTGCTGGACCAGGTCATCACGCTGAACCGGTTGAACAGCGCCGCGGGCCGCGCTTACTCCGCTTCGGTGGAGCGCATCAGCGCGGTGATTCAGAAGCCCCGCACGTTCTACATCCCCGACAGTACCATGACTGCGACCTCGCTAGGCTCGCCGGCGTTTGCGCTGGACGGCAACCTGGTCGGGGTGATGGTGATGCGCGCAATCAGTGCGAAAGGCAGCGCCAGCCGCAGCTACCGCGACAACATGACCTCGATCATCCTGCCCGCCGCCGACGTCGCGAAGGCTGCCGCGCAGGCCCCGGAGGCCAAGGGCGACAGCGAGAAGAAAGACGCGCCGAAAGAAACCAAAGACGCGAAGTGATGTTGGTCATCCGTCGAGCGGCGTGAAGAATCGGCGCCACCGGGGAGACCAGTAATTGCTTCGGTCAAAGGAGAGCGCCACAGCGGTTGCGCGGCCCACGATGCGCTTCCGTTCCACTGGACCCCAGTAGCGGGAATCGAAGCTGTCGTCGCGATTGTCGCCCATCATGAAGTAATTCCCTTCCGGCACGCGATAGGGGCCGAAGTCGCGCAGCGCCCGCGCGGCGGGAGCGCCGGCTACGGCGTGGGGCCGATCGGTGAGTTGTTCGGCGGCAAAGACAAACCGCGCGCGGTCGCCGGGCGCGACATCACGCAGCAATTCCTCCGCGATGGGCTGGTAGGCGACCGGCTGGCCGTTGAGAACGAGAACGTTCTGGCGGAGTTCGACGGTGTCGCCCGGCAGTCCCACCACGCGCTTCACGAGACGCTTGCCATCGTGGGGCGAGAAGAACACCACGATGTCCCCTCGCTGCGGATTGCTCCACTCGGCAATGTGCCGGGTGGTGAAGGGGACCTTGAGGTCGTAGGCCAGCTTGTTTACATAAACGCGGTCGCCCTCGAGGATGGTCGGTTTCATGGAGCCAGTGGGCACGTCACTCCAGTCGGCCAGCGAGGAGCGGAGGGCGAACAGTACCAGAGCAAGGATGAGGAGTCCGCGGATTTCCTGGCGCCACCAGCGGCGGAGGCGCGAGGGGAGAGAGGCAACGTTCATGGCACTTTTGACCGGGGGCGACGGGGGACTGTTCAACCGGGTGATCCCCATTCCAGGTTCAACCAGAGAGTTGGCCCCTGCGGGCAGATTCTGCGTCGTGAGGCGGGCCACGTCAGGATGCACACCCAGCGGCAGCGCCTCCCAGCCGACCAGGCCGTGAGACCCGTCTTCCGGCCCAACGCGCTCGTTAAAGCCCCCACAGTCCTCCCAGGCTACCTCCGTCCTACCTCCGTTCCTCCTCCGTCCTTCCTCCGTTCGGCAATGGGAGGTAGGACGGAGGAAGAACGGAGGAAGGACGGAGGAAGCACGGTGATATTATCGGGGCCATTCCCAAACGGTGCCGTTGAGCAGGGAATCTCTTGAAAGGAACCAAGCCCGGGCTAAGGTTCGGGCCGCAGTCAGTAGCTTGGCAACTGGTGGTTCGGGATCGAGCAGGTCGGCTTTTCGCCGGCCGGGTTGATGGTATAGACACCCCCCGCCGGACACTTCAAGCTGCTAAAACCGCCCTTGAAGTACGCATCCAATTCCTGCGCAGTCGGGGTGTCTGAGGTCTCCTTCTTGTTCTCAACAACCCAGATCTGCTTGGCGCCGTCAATTTGGCGCAGATTGCTGATACAGGCATTCACTTGCGCCGTCGCGCGCGCCTTGACGAAGTTGGGGATGGCGATAGCGGCCAGGAGCGGGATCAAGAAGATCGAAAGGGCGATACAGGCGTAGCCAGTGATCAGTCCGCCTAGCGCGAGACCATTGCCGGAGAGCGCGCCTGCCGAGCGCTTGATTCGGGAATAGGCTACATGCCCGCAAATGACCGCCGGGATCGCGGTGAGCAGCCAGAAACAAGTCAGGCTGAGAATGCCCAAGCCCAGGCTCCAGATGGCCAGGCCGGAGGTCTTCGGTTGCTCGGGAATCGTCGGGACAGGCTGAGGTTCATTCATACGTTAATACCTTCCCTTTTGTCTATCCCCGATCGCCCCGCCGTGCCAGAAGATTTATTCTCGTGGAGGGCATTCAGATCGGGGACGGCCTGGCCGCAGGCCCGCATGGGGGCTACGCCGGGCGCAGGCCGATCAGGCAGCGGCCGCCGAACATCTGCGGCCAGCGGGAGAGTTTGGCATCCAATCCCTGAACGGCCTCCAAACACCGCGCCGGATACAACGCCGATCGGCCATACCCGCCCGACAAGAGATAGTGAAAACAGCTAAAGGCTTCGGCGTGGAAAGCCGCCCAGCCCTCCGGCCAGCCGGCAAGCTGCTTGCGGAAGAACAGGCGTGTGGCATTGCCCTGAGCAGCATAATAATCCCGAGGCCGCGGCAGAGAGACAGCGAGGCTGATCGGCGCCCTCCAAGCCACCGGCTCGTGATGGAACATTCCGTAAGCCGGCCAACTGCCCCAACTAACGTAGGGCTCGAACAGGACCAACCGCCCTGCGGGCACCAGCACACGCCGAGCTTCCCGCAAAAAGGCATTCGGTGCGCGCAAGTGATGGAAGACATCAAAAAGCACCAGGTGCGAAAGGCTCCCCTCCCGGAACGGCAGTTCATAACCGTCGCACACCAGGTCCAGCCACGGATTGGGGAACAGATCGGTTGCCAGGGCCTGCGGCAAGTGCGCTTTGAGGTTGCCGATGCCTGAGCCGATTTCGAGCACGCGCCCCGGGATCGAGGGGTCAATGAGGGTCAGGATGCGCCGGTAAAACCCGGTGTAGATCTTCTGCAACAGGGGCTTGCTATCCCAGGCGCGCAGATTCCGCTCGATCTCCGCCTGGTGCTGCGTGAGCGGCGCCCTCATCTAATGAACTTCAAGCGCCGCGCGGCAAAGACCACCATGCGCAGCAGCAGCCAGCCGTGGCTCCAGCGGTGGATGTTCGTCTGCCCGTAGGTCCGCGCCCGGTAGCGGATGGGCAAATCCACCATCCGCAGGTTCAGCTTCGCCGCCCCGAAGATCAGGTCAAAGTCGCCGAACGGATCGAAGTCGCCGAAATAGGCGCGGTTCTTGGCGATGGCTTCGTAGTCGGCGCGGAAAAGGACCTTCGTGCCGCAAAGAGTATCCTTGAGCTTCTGGCCGAGCAGCCAACTGAACAGCAGGCCGAAGGTCTTGTTCGCGATCATGTTGAGGAACTGCATCGCCTGGTCCTCCATCGGGTAAACCAACCGCACCCCGTTGACGAATTCCGCCGTGCCCGCGCGGGCGATCTCGTAAAACTTGGGCAACTCCTCTGGTGGCATCGTCAGGTCTGCATCCAGGATAAACAGCAAATCGCCGGTGGCAGCGGCGAACGCCTCGCGCACCGCACCGCCTTTGCCCCGGCTTTGCTGCTTCAAGATCTTGATGTCCCGCGCAGGGTATTTCGCCGTGACGCGCTGAATCTCGCCCCAGGTATCATCTGTTGAATGCCCTTCGATGAAGATGATCTCAGTGCCCAAACCCATCTCTGGCGTCCGCCGCACGGCGTCTTCGATATTGCCCGCCTCGTTCCGGGCGGGAATGACCACCGAGCAACGGTACTGCGGCCGCGCCGCGGGCTGAGGCTTGGGTCGCGCGATCAGGGTCACCGTTAGGCAGAAGTGCGGTGTCAGCGGCGCCAGCCAGCGATTCAGGAGCCAATCGAGCGGCGGCGTGCGCACCGGCCAGAGGATTCGCGTGTCCATCTTGACGACCTCCCAGCCGGCGAGATGCAGGAGGTTCCTCGTGTCGTCCGCCGACAGCCAGTTCTGCAGCAGGGTGGGTGCTTTCAGGCCGACCTTCTCGCCTGCATGCAGCACCGGGCGCCAGAGGTTGTTGAAGAAGTTCAGCACCAACCGCGTGCGCGGGTGCGCCACCGTTTGCAGGCGCTCCAAAACGGCCTGCACGTCCGGCAGATCGTTCACCAGGTCGGACAGGAGGATGTAATCGTACTTCTCGGCGGTGGCGAACTCCGCGGCATCCGCGACGTGGAACTCCAATTCCGGGTGGCGCTGGCGCGCCAAGGCGATCATGGCCGGACTGAAGTCCACACCGACTCCGCGCGCCGGCTTGACCGCTGCCAGCAAGTCGCCCAGGCCGCACCCCACTTCCAGCACGCTCAAGCCCGGCGGCACCAGAAAGCCGTAATACCTGCGCAATAACTGCTGGTAATAGCGGCTGCTCTCCCGCACCCGAAAGGCCGCCCGGTGTTCATAAAACGCGCGCCGGTCAATCATCGCGCAAAGCTAGTAAAGCAAAAGACCGCCTCTGGCCAGTTCCAAAATCAGTCGCCTTGCGGCTCAGCCCTGGCCGCGCCAGGTTTCCTAAGACGCTGGCGCTTCCTGCATTTTCGACACGCGAAGGGCCTCGCGGGCAACCGCCAGTTCCTCTTGCGCATGGACGACAATCACCCGCACAGGGGAGTCGGCCGTGGCGACATCAACATCCGGGCGCGCGTGGGCGTTCCGCTCCCGATCCAGTTTGACTCCCATGAACTGGAGCCCGTCGCAAACGGCCGCGCGCAGGGCCGCGGAGCCCTCCCCGATGCGATCGGTAAAGGCCAACGCATCCACGCCCCCAAGGCTCGCAGCCAGGGCGGCGATGGCGCTCCGCACCTGGCCGGCGAACAGGTCAAAGGCCAACCGGGCGCGTTCGTGCCCCTGACTCGCCGCGGCCTCGATTTCCGCGAGATCCGCCGATACCCCTGAAATCCCCAGCAGACCCGAGGAATAGTTGAGCGCCCGAGCCAATTCCTTGTGGGTCAGCCCTTCGTGCCGCTGCAGATAAACCAGGATGCCGGGATCAACCGATCCGCACCGTGTCCCCATCGGCAAACCATCGAGCGGGGTGAATCCGCCTGTGGTGGCGATGGCGACTCCGCCGCGCACGGCGGTCGCCGAGCACCCGCCGCCGAGGTGGCAGGTAATAACGCGCAGTTGGGCCGGCTCACGCTTCATCAGTTCGCCCGCGCGGCTCGCACAATAGGCATGGCTGATTCCATGGAAGCCAAACCGGCGTATGCCCCAATTCTGATACCAACTGTACGGCACGCCATAGAGATAAGCCTCTGGGGAAAGGTGATCATAAAAAGCGGTGTCGAAAACGGCGACTTGGGGTTTTCCGGGCAGGGCGGCTTCCGCGGCTTGAATGGCTGTCAGAGCCGGGGGGTTATGCAGCGGGGCAAGGTCACTCCACCGGTTAATTGCCGCCTTTACCCGCTCGTCAATCAGGACGCTCGCGCGGAATTCGGTCCCGCCGTGGACCACCCGGTGTCCCACGGCGGTGATCGCTGGCATGCCGTTGCAACCGCGGTGGGTTGTTGGGCCGAGAGCTGCCTGGATGGCGCAGGCGGCCGCGGCGGCGCTATCAGGCACGGGCTGGCGCAAGCGCACGGTCGTGCCGTTGTGGGGCCGCACGACGAGTTGAGCCTGCTGCCGGTCACCATTTGCCCAGTCAATTTCTCCGGTGACAAAGGGCTCACAGGCCTCATCGTCAAACAGGCCGAATTTGAGGCTGCTCGACCCGGCATTCAGGGCCAATATGCTCATGGGGCCAGGCGGATTTCCTCACTGCGGCCGCAGGTTAACCATGTTGTCGGCCGGGGAGCTGAGACGCGACCTAGCAGCCTCGTTTCTGTTTCCGGTTCGTGTGCGAATGCTGCCCATGCGAAGTGGCTTGGATCATCCTCCGTGCCAAGTCCGACGTGCTGCACTAACCCGTTGTCAAACCAGCACATGCGTCCTTAGCGCGCTCCCTCGGGCGCTGTTGCGAACGCTCGCAGATTACGCGATCTCGCAGCGGTATTTCAGATTATCGTCTTTCCCGGGAGCCCGATAACTCTCGTCTGAGAGGTCAACAAAGGCGCGAACCAGCCCGGTTGAGTGCCCTTGGCTCGGAGAAAAGGCCAAGGTCAGAATCAAGCCGGCCTTTTCAGCCCCATCTTCTTAATTCGCGAGATCAAAGTGGTAGGCTTAATTCCAAGCAATTCCGCGGCGCCGCCCCGTCCGTGAATCTTCCAGGCGGTTTTGTTCAATGCGGCGAGCACGTTATCTCGCTCCAGTTGCCGGAGTTGGAGATCGCTCAGGATCTGCGATTGGGGCCCGGCTGGATTGGCCTTGGCCGGAGGCGATTCCGGCGCGCCTTCGTTGTCACCCTTCGGGAAATCGAACCAAAGCACGCGATCCTGCGCCAGGATCAGTGCCCGCTCGATTCGGTTCTGCAACTCCCGAATGTTGCCGGGCCAATCGTAGGCCTGGAACTGGGCGAGGTGTGCCTGCGTAAACCGTGCGGGTGGCAGTTTCAGCTTGCTGGCAGCGTGCTCAAGAAAGTGCGCGGCCAGAAGAGGGATGTCCTCCTTGCGCTCGCGCAACGGGGCGACTTCGATGGGAAACACATTGAGACGGTAGAATAGGTCCTGCCGAAAGCGTCCCGCCTCGACCTCCTTTGGCAAATCGCGGTTGGTGGCGGCAATAATGCGAACATCCACCGTGCGCGTCCTCTCCTCCCCCACCCGTTCGTATTGACCCTCTTGCAGAACCCGGAGGAACTTGCTCTGCAACTCCAGCGGGATTTCGCCCACCTCGTCCAGGAACAGCGTGCTCCCGTGAGCTGCCTCAAACCGCCCGGCTCGATCTTTGACGGCGCCGGTAAAGGCCCCTTTGACGTGGCCGAAGAACTCGCTCTCGTAAAGGTCCCTCGGGATCGAGGCGCAGTTGACGCGAATCAGCGGGTGTTCGCAACGCCGGCTGCGCTTATGAATCTCGCGGGCCACCAATTCCTTCCCGGTGCCGGACTCTCCCAGGATTAGCACCGTGGCATCGGTCCGCGCCACCACCTCCACCTGCCGCTGTAACTGCTTGAAGGCTTTGCTCTGCCCAATCATGTCCCCGAAAGCCTTCGCCTCCAGGACCTCTTCTTGCAGGAGGGTGTTTTCCAATTCGAGCTGCTCTTTGAGTCTCTCGATTTCCTCGAACGCCCGCGCGTTGGCGATGGCGGCGCCAATATGGTTCGCGAAAATGCGCAGCCAGGCGGGAGTTTGCTCCGGCACCGGGATGCGATAGAACTGGGCGAGGACCCCCAGAACCTCCTCTTGGGATTTGATGGGCTGGCCGCCGAAGCTCCGAATCCCATGCCGCCCCCACCAGTCCGGCGTGACCACCTGGCACAGTTCTTCCGACGGGTTGTTGCTGGATTTCGCCTCACCGGTAGCCCCGATGCGGCCGACCAGGCCCAACCCGAGCGGAATGCGCCGCGGAACCCGTTCTCCTTGCCAATCCTCTTTCCCGCTATGTGCAGTCGGCGAATCCGCGCTGGCCACGAGGTGCAAGCAGCGAGTCTGATCCGCACACCGAGGACGCATCGCACAGGAAGCGCAAAGGTCCCCTTTCTCGATTAACCAGACGCGCACCAGCATAACATGCGGGCGTTCAGCTAGTTGCTGGACGACCTTCCGCAGCAAGTGCTCAACGGATCGCTCCGGAGCGATCTCCAGCAGGAGGTCTCTCAACGACTCGAACTCGGGCCTATAGTCAGACGCCAATTGCACGGGTTCCTTATACCCGGACGGCAAACATTTGACAACCGACGAAACTTCGCAAATGCGCGCGGCGATTTCGCAACTTGCGGAGGTTCGCAAGCCGCGGACACCTTGAAGTATTCTTAACTCCCGTATCCCCAATCAGTAAGGCAGGGGATTCCGCATGGCACGGTATCTGTTCTAACAGGCTGCGTGGGCCGGGCGAAGCATTTGCCGGCACTCGGTCGCCAGCCCGAAACAAAGCCGGCTCTTGATCAGTTCGCGCGTGCAAACGGATCCTGGTTTACGCGTCGCGAGTGCCAGGAGGCGCGCGGCGATCGAGTTCATTATGCAACCGAAGATTTCAGTCCAACTGTCCGAGTCGTTCAGGAGAAGCGGCTCGGCTGCCCCGTGGCAGCGTCAGAACGAGCAATTGGACAATGCGGGGGCGTCTGCTAGTCTTTCAGGCTGCGACATCTGGCCGGTGGCAATTGGATGCTGCCCGCTGGAAGAAAGTGCCATTGTCAATCGAGCAGATTCATGCTTATGAAAACCGAGAAACGTGTGCTGGGTTCCGCTAGCCTTCAGGCCATTGTGGCAGGCGTCGGCGCCCCGGCTGGCTGCTCGGGTGCCTTGGAGGAATGCGGGCTGAATCTCACCAACCGGGCAAACGGCTTTGGCCTACAGGTTGTAGTGCCTGCGGCGCGGCAGGGGTATATCTCACGGGGCTCTTCCCCAAATTGAGCGCAATCCAGCTAGAGCTCAGGAACCTCGATTGTGGGAACATTGATTAGCGCATTGATATTGGGGCCATTGATTGCCGGCCTCGCCCTCCGTTTTGTGAAGCCCGACGGCCTGCGCGGCGTCGTGGTGACCGGGGTGACGCTCGCGGCTTGGTGCGGGTCGGTGGCGCTAGCCATCCAACCCACGCCGGGGATGGTGGTCGGCGGCGTTTTCGAGCAGAGCGGCGGCCAATGGGCGATGCTTTTGGCCGAGGCGGCAATGGCGCTGTACGTGATCTGGGTGGGGATTCGCTCCCGGAAACCGCTGGTGGTAGCGCTCATGCTGGCCCAGGCAGGCATCATGGCGTGGCTGGAATTTGGCTCGGGTTCGCACTTGCCGCGAGCGCAGGCATTCTTCGTGGACAAGTTCACGGTGATCATGGCCTTGATCAACGGGCTGGTAGGCGGCGGCATCTGCCTTTATGCGCTGGGGTACATGCGAGGGTATCACGGGCACACCCACCCTGAAGTTGCGGACCGGCGGCCGTTGTTCTTCGCTCTGCTGTTCGTGTTCATGGGGGCGATGTTCGGCATTATCTTCGCCAACAGCCTGCTGTGGCTGTTCCTGTTCTGGGAAGTCACGACCCTGTGTTCGTTCCTGTTGATTGGCTACACGCGCACGGCCGAGGCGCAGCGGAATGCGCTGCGGGCGCTGGTGATGAACCTGGCTGGGGGCGTGGCGTTCGCCGCCGCCATCGCCTGGGCACACCAAAAGACCGGCGTGCTGGAATTGCAGGCCCTGATCGCGTCCAAACAGGGGCTGGCGCTGGTGCCCGCCGCCTTGCTTTGTTTCGCCGGCATCACCAAGTCGGCGCAATTGCCCTTCTCCGGCTGGTTGCTTGGCGCGATGGTGGCGCCCACGCCGGTGTCCGCGCTGCTGCACTCCAGCACGATGGTGAAGGCCGGCGTTTACCTGGTGCTGCGCGCGGCGCCGATCATCACCGGCACCACGGTGGGGCTCATGGTCGCGTTGGTGGGCGCCCTGACTTTCCTGGTCGGGTCCCTCGCGGCGATGACCACCAGCGACGCCAAAAAGGTGCTGGCCTGGTCCACGGTCGCCAACCTGGGGCTGGTGGTCCTGTGCGGCGGCATCGGCACTTATGCCGCAGTCTGGGCCGGTGTGCTCCTCATTGTCTTCCATGCCGTTGCCAAGTGCCTCCTCTTCCTTTGCGTCGGCGTGGTCGAGCACCGGATCCACAGCCGCGATATCGAGGCCATGTCCGGCCTCATTCTGAACATGCCCCGCGTGGCCGTCATGATGCTCATCGGGATGGCCGGCATGTTCCTCGCCCCTTTCGGCATGCTCATCAGCAAGTGGGCCGTCCTCAAAGCGGTGGTAGATGCCAACCCCGCGCTGTCGGTCTTCGTAGTCTTCGGCAGCGCCGCGACGCTCTTCTTCTGGGTCAAATGGATGGGCAAACTCCTCGAAGTCCTTCGTCCCCACGAAAAGATCGCCGAGGAATTCGGCGTCGGCGAGGGCGTCGCCCTCTACGGGCTCTCGGGTGCGACGTTTCTCACCTGCCTGTTCTTTCCCTGGATCTCGACACAATTCATCGAGCCTTACGTGGTAAGCGTCTATGGGATGTCGGCCTCGATGACCCACGGCAACATCGTCATCATGATCATCATGATGGTCATGATCATGCTCTTCCCGTTGAGCTTCCTCAATTACGGGCGCTGGGTGAAGGTGATGGACGCGTATCTGGGCGGCGCGAACCTGCAGAGCAGCGTGCGGTTCCGGGGCTCGGCCGACAAGCCGCAGGACGTGGTGACCAACAATTATTACCTGCGCGAGGTCGTCAGCGAGGCCTGGCTGTCGCGGTGGGGCATCGTTTCTGCCACCCTTCTGCTGGCCATTATGGTGCTGAGCCCCGTGCTCACCAACGCCCCGGCCCGCAACCAAACCCAGCCGCTGGCCGCGCCGGGCACGACCGCGGCCGTAGTGCCTCTCCGATGATATGAGTCCCTGGCTGCGTTTGATTATTTACCTGGTTGCGGCGCCGATTGTCGGCGGCCTGCTGGCCGGCTGGGACCGGCGGATTTCGGCGCGCATGCAGTCCCGGCAGGGCCCGCCCATCTTCCAGCCTTTCTACGATGTCTTCAAGCTGTGCCAGAAGGAGGCCATCGTCGTGCGGCGGTCGCAGAACTTCTACGTCTTCTTCTTCCTGCTGCTGATCATCTTCACCGGCGCGCTGTTCTTTGCGGGGTCGGACCTGCTCCTGGTGGTATTTGCCCTGACCCTGGCGGCGATCTTCCAGGTGCTGGGGGCCTACAAGGCCAGCTCGCCCTACAGCTTCATCGGCGCGGAACGCGAGCTGATCCAGATGATGGCTTACGAGCCGATGATTCTGCTCACCGCTGTCGGCATGTATATGGTCGCCGACAGCTTCTACGTCCATGACATTGCGAAGCACCCCACGCTGATGGTGCTGACCCTCCCGGGCATTTTCCTCGGGTTCCTGTACGCGTTGGAAATCAAGTTCCGGAAGTCTCCTTTCGACCTCTCCTCCTCGCATCACGCGCACCAGGAACTGGTCCGGGGCCTCACCACCGAGTTCTCCGGCCGCGGGTTGGCGATGATCGAAATCGCGCACTGGTACGAGAATGTATTCCTCCTCGGCTGGGTGTATCTGTTCTTTGCTTCGTCGCCGGTGCTGGGGGTTGCGATGGCGCTGCTGGTCTTCGGCTTCGTTATCCTGGTGGATAATGTTTTCGCGCGCCTGAAGTGGCAGGCGGCCCTGCGCAGCGCCTGGGCGGTCACCGTGGTGTTCGGGTTTGGCAATATCGTGGTGCTCTCGCTGCTGCGGGGCCACCCGGCGTCTCCGCCCGCCGCGACCGTCTTGCCGGCATCCCCGCCGGCCCAAATCTCCGCGCCCGCCGCCGCGCCCAATTCCAACCTGCCCACATGATCGGTTTCAAAGAATCGCCCTGGATCCTGCATTACGACGCCTCGAGCTGCAACGGCTGCGACATCGAGACGCTCGCCTGCCTCACGCCGGTCTATGACGTCGAGCGGCTGGGGGTCATCAACACCGGCAACCCCAAACATGCCGATATCTTCCTGGTTACGGGCGCCGTCAACGAGCAGAGCAAGGATGTCATCAAGAACATCTACCACCAATTGCCCGAACCCAAAGTCGTCGTCGCCGTCGGCATCTGCGCCTGCACTGGCGGCATCTTTCGCGAGTGCTACAACGTCTCGGGCGGGGTGGATACCGTGATTCCGGTTGATGTATATGTGCCCGGCTGCGCGGCGCGGCCGGAGGCGATCATTGACGGCGTGGTCAAGGCCCTCGGCGTGCTCGACCAAAAGCATCAGGAAATGAGCGCCCTGGCCAACTGCATTGACCGGGTAGTTTACCTGCGGGCGGACCGCGCCGACGCGCCGGAGATTCTGGCGCTGCAAAAAGTAGCCTACCAGACCGAGGTGGAACTGTATGGCGACGACAGCCTGCCCCCTTTGCAGCAAACCCTTGAAGACCTCGAGAAGGACTTCGATCGCCATCCGGCGCAGGAAGCCTCCGAGCCGGGCGCGGGCGGCGACCGTCCGCCGGGCAATTCCGACTGCATGGTGTTCATCAAGGCGGTCGTCAACGGCAAGATTATCGGCTCGGTCCGCGGCTATGCGCTCGGCGACACCGCCCACCTGAGCCGGGTAATAGTCCATCCGTATTTCCGCGGCCGCGGCATCGGCCGACGGCTATTGCAGGAGATAGAAAAGGCGTTTCCGCACAGCCGGCGGTTCGAAGCCAAGACCGGCCACCGCAGCAAGCGCGGCCACTTCCAGCTCACCAAGCTAGGCTACCGCCATTTCAAGACCGAGCCGTTCACGCCGACCGTCACCTGGTTCCATTTCGAGAAGGAACGCCCCCCCCAGCCGCAGCACTGATTTCCCATGTCTCCTGAACAAACCTTTGAAACCATCCCGGTCGAAGCGCTGCTCGAGCGCGTGCAGACCTTCCGCGACCAAGGCTGGCGTCTGGTCCAGATCGGCGCCACCCGTCTGCCGGACCAGCTCGAGCTAACCTACAGCTTTGACCGGGAAAACCGGCTGGCCAACCTCCGGCTGGCGCTCCCGGGCGACGCGCCGAAAGTGCCCAGCATCAGCTCCATCTTCTGGTGCGCTTTCCTCTACGAGAACGAGCTGCATGACCTTTTCAACCTGCACGTGTCGGACCTGGCGGTGGATTACCAGGGCCACTTCTACAAGACCGCGGTGAAGTTCCCCTTCGGCAGCACCAAGCCGCCCGTCGCAAAACCCGCCGCGGTGCCTGCGCCCGCCGCGCCGCAACCCGCTGCCGCAAAGGCCTGATATGGCGCGCACCGTAATTCCCTTTGGCCCGCAGCACCCGGTCCTGCCGGAACCGATTCACCTGGACTTGGTCGTCGAGGACGAGCGCGTCGTCGAGGCCCGGCCTTCGATCGGGTTCATCCATCGCGGCCTGGAGAAGCTGGTCGAGAAGAAGGATTTTATCGAATTCACTTATCTCGCCGAGCGCATCTGCGGCATTTGCAGCTTCATTCACGGCCAGACCTACTGCCAGGGGGTGGAGGCCATCATGAATATACCTGTGCCCCCGCGCGCGCTCTACCTGCGCACCATCTGGGGCGAGCTGTCCCGGCTGCACAGCCACCTGCTCTGGCTGGGGCTCATGGCCGACTCGGTGGGCTTCGAGAACCTGTTCATGCATTCCTGGCGCGTGCGCGAGAAGGTGCTCAACATCATCGAGGCCACCACCGGCGGCCGCGTCATCTTCGGCTCGTGCAAGGTCGGCGGCGTCCGGCGCGACATCGGCCCCGAAGCGGCGGCAAAAATGCTGGCAGACCTGGAAATCATCGAGCGCGACCTCCGGGACATCACCGGCATCTTCCTGCACGACCGCTCCGTCAAAGACCGGCTTTGCGGCGTCGGCGTCTTGTCGCGCAAAGACGCCTATGACCTGGGTTGCGTCGGGCCGACGCTGCGCGCCAGCGGCGTGGCGCAGGACATGCGGCAGCTCGGCTACGCCGCGTTCAAGGACCTCTCGGTCAAGCCCGTGACCCGCACCGAAGGCGACAGTTACGCCCGCTGCGCGGTGCGGTGCGACGAATTGTTCCAGTCCCTTGATTTGATCCGCCAGGCCCTGGCGAAAATCCCGGCGGGCGATATTGCGGTCAAAGTCACCGGCAACCCCAACGGCGAGTATGTGGAGCGCACCGAACAGCCGCGCGGCGAAGTGGTTTACCAGATCAAGGCCAATGGCACCAAAAACCTGCAGCGGTTCCGCGTCCGGACGCCGACCTTCGCGAACCTGCCGGCGCTGGTGAAGGTGCTGCAAGGCTGCGAGCTGGCCGACGTGCCGGTGCTGGTGCTGACCATTGACCCCTGCATTAGTTGCACGGAGCGCTAATATGCCCTACTTCAAGATGACCCGCATGGCCCTGAAGTGGGCTGTCCGCAAACCGGTGACTACCCGCTACCCGTTCGAGCCCCGCGTCGCCATCCCGGGCTCGCGCGGCCTGCTGGAGTTTGCGAAGGAGACCTGCGTCTATTGCAACGTCTGCGCCAAGAAATGCCCCACCGGCGCCATCGTCGTGCAGCGCGCCCAGAAACGCTGGACGATTGACCGCCTGCTGTGCATCAGTTGCGGCTATTGCGTCGAAGCCTGCCCGAAGAAATCCCTGTCCTTGTCCACCGACCACGGCGCCCCTTCGGTCACCAAAGACCGCGAATACCACGGCGCCTGACCCGCTGCCACAGCGCAAGCGGATCACTGGCAACCTTGTCGCTCGGGCAGGGTTTCGTTCCAACCATACCCGGCGGACAAGCACTGCGTTGGCCCGTCGCACGAATGGCACCCCAGAACCGACGACCATTGAACCCCATCATTCATAGAAGCGAGTTAGATTGACAATGCCCCGGGGCAGGCCGCACCCCGAGGTTACACCCGAGATACGCCGTATGCTCACCGGATACTCACCCGATACACACCGTAGATAACATTTGGATGGCTCTGAGCGTAACCTCCTGTGCCGCTTTGACTTACGGCAAACATACGGCCCTCGGGCATCCCGCGCTGGATTCTAGCAAGTGGGATGCTACTATTGACACTTTGGGGGACCCACCGGCAAATCACCCGCGCAGCGCTCAGAGTACGTGCGGGCGCGGGAAAAGCAAATTCGTATGTGCAGCCTTCGGTCTTTGACATGCTTGCAGGTGCAAACCCTGCCTCGGCAATGGATGGTTGGGCCGCCGCAGGAACAGTATGACCAAGCCAAGAAGAGAAGGCGAGGCGGACGGCCCGCAAGGGCAAAGACCGGCCAGAGCAAGCCGAAGGGGCCCGTGCAGGACCTGATGGCCATTTGCCACGATACTCGAAAGGGCGGATACTCAGGAAGCCACTGCTCTAAACCGGTCGCGTATCCGCTCCACTCGACCAGTTCAGTATTAGTTATCAGTAGAATTGCGCTGGGGCGGCCGGCCCCCTTGGAGTTGATGAGTGGTGCTTGCTGGCATCAGCGAGGTGACGGCCAACGGCAGATGCCTGTCATATAGTTGGTCGCGTCGAGCGACTAAGGTTGTGAACGAATGAAAGCCGAGTTGCGGTGAGCGAACGAGAGCATAACGCGCGCATGGACGCGGCGGAGTTGCGGCGCCGAGTAGAACAACACCACCTCGCCTGCTACGGCTGGGCGCTGGCCTGTTGCGCCCGAAACGCCGCCCAAGCGGAAGACGTCTTGCAGACGGTGTATCTAAAGGTGCTGGATGGAAGCGCGCGGTACGACGGTCGCGCGGCCTTCACTACATGGTTGTTCTCGGTCATCCGCAACACGGCCGCCGACGAGCGCCGGCGCCATTGGCTGCACCAATTCAAGCTGGCTGCCTTCGGCCGCGACGGCCGGCAGGTACAGCACGAGGACACGGCCGTCGCTCACATGGCACGAACGGAACTGCAGGCGCAGTTGCAGCACGCACTGGCCGCGTTGCCGAAGCGGCAGCGGGAAGTCCTGCACCTGGTCTTCTATCAGGACCTGACCGTGCAGGCGGCGGCGGGCGTGTTGGGCATCTCCGTCGGCTCGGCGCGCACGCATTACGAACGGGGCAAAGAGCGCCTGCGCGCGTGGCTCAAGCAGGCGGAAGTGAACGATGAAACCGGACTTGGACGACAACCAATACCGTCAACTCTTTCGTGATCTGAAAGCGGAAGACGAACGTGCGGCGCCAGCATTTGCGCCGTTATGGCGCACGGCGACCGTCCGCGCAACCAGTGGGCGCCGCGGGCCGACCTGGTGGCGATCCGCCAGCGCAATCGCTACACTCGTTGTGGCCGGCATCGGCGTGGCGCTCTTCCGCGGCCCCACTGCTCCGTCCCTTCAGTCAGCGGCCGCGCCTCCCGCTATACTAATCACACAATGGGAGTCGCCAACAGATTTTTTGTTGCAGACGGCGTCAGGCGCGGACAGCGCCCCGTCAGCAGCACAGTCAAACCAATGAACCGAGAGGAGAACGCATGAAACTGACAACCGTTACACTCAGCGCGACGCTGCTGCTGGCCGGCGCCGCTTGGGCCCAAGACCCCCAACCAGGCGGACCACCGCCGCGGTCCTACGACGGGCGGCGCGGTCAACCGCGCCCGCCAATGGATCCAATGGCGGAATATCTTTTCCCGCCGGAACTGATCATGCAGAAGGCGCAGGATATCGGTCTTACTGAAGACCAGCGCGGCGTGATTCAGGAAGAAGTGCAAAAGAGCCAGACGCAGTTCGGCGATCTGCAGAAGAAGCTCCAAAGAGAAATGGAAGCGCTGGTCAACATGATCAAACAGGAAAAGGCGGACGAGGACAAGGTACGCAGCCAGCTCGACAAAGTCCTGAGCGCCGAAGGCGAGGTCAAGAAGGCCCAGTTAAGCTTGATGGTTCGCATCAAGAATGGGCTGACGGGGCAACAACAGGGCCAACTGCGCGAGATGCGCCGTCAAATGTTGGCTAACGCGCCCGGCCCGTTTCACGGTCGGCCAGGGAGCGACGAAGAGCGTGCCCGCATGAGGATGGAGCAGCAGCGCCGGCAGGGTGTCTTTGGCCCCGGCGAACCGCCTGGTCGCGGACCTGGCGGTCAAGCGCCACAAGGCCCCCTGCCAGCGCCGCAAGCGCCAGGCCCTCCTCCGTAGAGCGAATAACCACCCACGAGCGGCCTTAGTTTAGGATGGTGGCCTCGCAAACCAAATAGGCTCAGACCTCCTGACCCGCCGCATGGTTTTGGATGGGGGGTGGAAAATGAAT
>CAZVFC010000084.1:0-35581 GCA_964625855.1 uncultured Verrucomicrobiota bacterium
CTGCATTAACCCTGTTTTACCGGCATCCCGCCACTATCATGCATACGCGCTGGTTTCCAAGGGCGAATCTTGATACCACCACCGCTCTCGGCAATCGGGACATGCGCGGAGCGCGGCTGTCCTCAGCCGCAGCACGTGCGCAAGGGAGCGGCTCTCGCGACAACGGGGCAGGTCCGCATTGTCGGGGCTGCTGCGGCTGAGGACAGCCGCGCTCCGGTGGCGGTGTCGAGATGCGCTTGACCTGCGCCGATTCCACTTGCGTTGCTTGCAGGACTCGCCGAGGATCCAGGCGATGAACAACTCCCTCGCAAGGTTGGCGTTAACGTGCTCTCTTCTGGCTTTGTTCAACCTGACCCACGCCCAAGATTTGCGTTTCACCACCTCTCTGCGCACGACGAACGGGTTTTTACTGGAGTGGACCAACTCAGTCCCCGGGCAGTCGTACACCTTGCAGGGGCGGGACCGATTGGCCAATAGCATTTGGCTGCCGCTCGAAAGCCCGCAGCCCTGGCCCACGATGCAGACGCAATGGACGGACCCGCTTTCGTCCACCCAGTGGATGCGCTTCTACCGGGTGGTCGCCGTCCAACCCGCTGTCCGTGGCAGGCTAATTTCGTCCAGCCTGACGACCAATTTCAACGCCTTCACTCTTAACCTCTTCTATCTTCTGAATGGAATACCGCTGACGGCGCAATATGGAGTGAACTGCTACCAGGTGGTTTATGAGACCATAGACCCGCAGGGAGGTCGGACAACCGCGTCCGGCGGGTTATACTTGCCACAGCAGACCGGAAGGAGCTGGCCGCTGTTCAGCTTTTCACATGGCACGGTCACCCAAACCAACGATGCCCCTTCGGTTTCCCTGACGCTGGATGCCTTTGGCGGCGTGGCGTTTGCCTCGGTCGGCTACGCCAGCGTCGTGGCGGATCTTCTGGGCCTGGGCTCCAGCCCCGGGCTCCATCCTTATCTTCACGCACGAAGTGAAGCGACTGCCAGCGTGGACATGCTGCGGGCCGCCAGAAACTTTTGCGCCAGCAATAGCATCAGCCTGAACGGCCAGCTCTTCCTGGCGGGCTACTCTCAAGGCGGACACACCGAGATGGCGTTGCACCGGGAACTGGAGCGTTACCACACCAACGAATTTACTGTCACCGCCAGCGCACCCATGGCGGGACCGTACGACATGTCCGGCGTGGAACTGAATGACATCTTGTCCCCGCGCTGCCCGCCCAATCCCTATTACGCCGCTTACGTCCTGGTTGCCTACCAATCGGTGTATCACCTGGCGCCAAGCTGGTCCGACCTCCTCGTGCCGCCATACGACAGCCTCCTTCCGCCGCTCTTCAACGGCAACACGAGCGGCTCCGCCATCAATGGCAACCTGCCGGCCTGTAATGTCTCCAGCATTCTCGCCCCTGCCCTGCTCTCCTCTCTGACGAACGACCCCGGCTCGCCGGTTTACCAGGCGTTGCGCGACAACGACCTCTACCGCTGGAAGCCCGTCGCGCCGATACGGTTGTATCATTGCAGCGGCGATCAGGACGTGCTTCCCGCCAATTCCCAAGTCGCCTACAGCAACTTTGTGGTGCAGGGCGTCTCGCAGGTGCAACTGATTGACCCCATGCCCGGCGCGGACCACTCCGGTTGTGTGATTCCGGCCTTGACGGCCGCGAAGGCATGGTTCGACACGCTTAAGCAATAGCGGCTTGTCCTGACCTTGCGCCGGGGCCAGATCGCCGCACGGCTCGCAGGTTCAGCGTACGGGAGATTCAGGAAACCGGGCCTCTTCGACGGCCGGCACAAAAGTATCTGTAACCGTCACAAAAGGGCGAGCCTTGCAGTCATGGTCCGCGTAAACTGCCGCCATCTTGAAAACAACATCCCTGACATGGATCGGCGCGGCGCTCTTAATCATCGCACCCGAACTCGACTGCGACGCCCAGAGGAGCGTCGGGTTGTGGCGCCAGCCAGGATCGCCCGTGCCCGCCGTGGCGGAGCCGGACGCGCTGGCGGACGCCCTCAAGACCGCCGGGCTCGAGCCCGTGTCCTTGAGCGCTGGCGACCTGGCTGATCCCGCGAAACTGGATGTGAAGAAAATGCCGTTGCTGGTGTTGCCTTACGGCGGCGCCTACCCCGCGGCCGGCCTGGAGGCGCTCGACCGTTACCTGCGCGCCGGCGGGGGGCTCATTGCGTTCGGCGCCGAGAGATTCACCGATCCCCTTTTCCAGGTGGACGGACGGTGGTTCTCCCTCAGTTCCGGCAAGAGCCAGGGCGCTCGCACCCTGGCCCCGACCTGGGATTTGAAGAACCACGGTTCCGGAGCACCCCTGAAAGCCTCGGGCGACGGCTCGGCCAATAACCCATTCAGATTCGACGCCGACGAAGTGAAGAGTTCGATGTATGCGGGGACCAAGCCAGGCCCCCTGCCCGAGCCAGGCGCCCTTATCATTTTCGAAGCGCGCGGCGATCAGCGGACCCCCTTGCTCTGCCTGGAGCTCCAGGAAGCCGACGGCTCGCGCTGGAAGCAAATCATCAGCCTTTCGCCTTCCTGGCGCGAGTACCGCGTGCACACGGCCACCTTCTCTTCCTACGCCACGCCCAGCCGCACCAATGACTATTTCCGCGGGGCAAAAGCCAAAATGCTCTACTTCGGCCTGATCCGGCAGATGGCGGGAGCTGGCCCGCACCGATTCGAGCTGCGAAACCTGAAGATCCAGGAGGCCGATGTGCCGTCGAAGCTTGTATTTGATGCCGGGATTCCAATCGCCGGCCGTGATCAGGTAAGGAAGTATTTCGGCAGGCAACATGTGCCCGCACTCCCGACGAAGCCGTGGCCGGAGTATTTCGCTGAAGGCGTACCGTTCGAGGGCGGCCGGCTCATGCCCGCGGGCGATCACCCGCTTATCAGCGGCTTCGCGCCCGATTCCTTCTCTTCCCCCACGGACGGACGGTTGCTCGTGCAGAAACCGTCGGCCCGCCTGGATTCCGCGGGGGAGCCGATTCTCCTTTTCCCCGAGCGAACAGCGGCGCCGCGGGTGATTGGGTTGTTGGAGGCGACCGACGCATTGCGCAAGAAGCTTGGACTCGCGGCGGCGCTGATCATTCACCAGTCGGGTCCCTACGCGGGCGGTCGCTGGGCAATCCTCTCGCTGAATAGGCTGGATGCGGCTGCACGAGGCGGCAAAGCGACGTTGGAAGTTTTTGGGCGCGTGGCCCGCTACATCGCCAGCGGCGTCGTGATCGAACAAGGTTCCCCGGCGTTTTCCATGCGCGAGGGCCGCGGCCGAGTTGATTTTGCCCAGCCGCTGCGGAACCGATCGCAGGCGGCCCTGGACCTGAAGATCGAGTGTTCGCTCGCGCAATCCAACGTGCCCGTGGTCAAGGCGACGAAGACGCTCGACTTACGCCCGTTCCAATCGGCCGCCACCACCTGGCACACGGCGCCGCTGGACGCGCTGAACTGGAGAAGTTACGGCGCGGCAACCGAGATTTCGGTTGGGGAGGTCTTGCTGGATCGCGTGACTTACCGCGTGGACGCGCGCGAGGCGTTGCACGACCTGTGCGAGTTTCTCGTGGCCCGGGCGGGCAAGGCGAACGGCAAATTCAGCGGCACGCACTACTTCGTGGATCATCGGGGCGCGCGGACCTTGCTGGCCGCCTACGAGATCTTCGGTAACGAACGCTACCGGGACACGGCCATCGGCTGGGCAAAGGTGATGGTCGAGGAGCAGCGCACTGACGGCGGATACCGCATGGGCTACGGAATAGGAACGCGCGGCGAATCGTGCTTCGTGGCCGACGGGGGCGAGATTGCGTTAGGGGTGGCGCGGGCCGCGTGTTATGCCACAGGCGAGGAGCGGCGCAGGTTGCTCGAAAGCGTGCGCGCCTACATGGGTTTCCGTGACAGTTTCCGCGTAAACGGCGGAGGCATCGGCGTGGGCTGGTCCGCCACCGATTTCAGCAAACGGCCCACCGTCCGGCTCGAAAAGCCGGAGAAGATCTTCGCCCCCGAACTGAATACCTACACCATCGGCTGCACGCTGGGCGCGGCGTATGTGTGGGCCACGCTCACCGGCCGGCCCGAAGACCTGCAGTCGGCCCGGACCGACGCGGACTGGTTCCTGGCGCGGTCGAAATCGGCCAGCGGCGCGACTGCGGAAAGTTTCGTGCTGGCGCACCATCTTGAAACCGACCCCGCGCAAAGCCGGCGATACGAGGAGTATCTGCGTGAGCGCTTCGTGAAACCGATGGCCGAGTCGAAAGCCGCCTGGTGGCTGCTGCGGGGCGGGCGCGCCTCACTGGACACCCACGCGATGAGCTATTGCGTGAAGCAGCTCGCGCCCGATCCGCGACTCGAATGCCAGATGGCCCGCGCGACCAGCGCGATGTACGCCAAGGAATCTCCCACTTCGGTTTATCGCCTCTACGAAAAGCCGGCGCTCAATCACGATGAATGGATTTACCTGTGTTTCGGCGGCGTGGGGCTGGCGGAAACCGTCGAGCCGATGGTCACTCTCAAGCGAATTAAAGCGGACCGGTAAAGACAGCCTGTTGGGAAAGCAACCGCTGCAAGCGGGCCACCATGCCGCCGCGGTAGGTGGCGGGCAGATGGAACTCTGCGTGGCCCGCCTGGGTCGCGGCTCCGCCGCTGGACTTGAACGCAACGTAACGCTCCAGCAGGTCCAGCTCCTCGCGCAGCTCCCAAACACGACGGCTGAGCGCATAAAACAAAGGACGATGACGAAGCTCCGCCATCCGACCGCAAAATTCCCGCAAGCGCGCGGCTTGCTGCCGGAAGGCGGTGGCTTCTCCCCCCCATTCGGCGGGACTCCTTGCCAGCAAGACCTCCGCGCGTTCGCAGAGCGCCTTCGCCTCCGGGCCTTCCTCGTGCGGCAGGTAGTAGCAGTCGCCGAAGAGAATCAGGTCCTCCAGGGTTACCGACTGCCCAATGGTCGCAAAGCGCGGCAGCCATTCTCGCATCGCGAAGAGGTACGCCTGACGGGCGTTCCACGCGCCCGCACAACGCACGAACTGCGCCAGCGTGCGGAGCGGCACGTAGTTCAGGGGAAACTCGTTGTTCGGATTGCTGAGCAAGCCTCTCACTTCGCTCCGCAGTTCCGGGGGCCGTCCGGCGTACGGGCCGCAATAGAACCTGCGCGCGTCGTAGTCGTTGGCATGGAGGTTGTCCCAGATCAGCGGCTTCCGGCGCAGAATGTCTTGCAGTTGCCGGACGTGAGCCACCGTGATCTCGCGTGAAATGATCTCCGGCCCGGTCCAGAACACGTCAATCTCCGGCAGCAGCTCTCGGCCGATGGCGGACAAGTAACCCTGGCCGCCGAGCTTGCTCTTGGCCATTCGCCCGCAATAGACCGTGGGACAGAACAGAAAGCGGGCGTCCGGGGAGCGTTCGCGGGTCCAGCGGAACAGGGCATTTGCTACCTGAGACTGGGCCGAGGCAAAGGAGCCGAAAGCCTTCATATCCTCAGGTGCCATGTGATCCGGAATATCATCGAAGAGCAAGGCGAAGTGCCGGCATCCCAGCGCCAGCATTTGCTCGAAGCGCTTCTTAAGCAGGATCAGCTCCGCCTCACCGCTGTAGCGGATGTCCAATCCGGGGCTGAGCGCGTAAATGAACCGGATGCTCCGTTGCCCGCAAGCGCGGATCATTTTGCCGAGCGCGGCGGCTTCCGAGGTCGAGTAACGCTCGCGCCAGAGCGCCCGGTGCTTCAAGTCGTCCTTGGGGGCGTAGAGGTAGGTGTTGAGCCCCCAGTCGGCCATCCAATCGAACAACTCAAGCCGCTCCGCCGGCGACCAGGGCTGCCCGTAGAAGCCCTCGATCACACCCGCCAGGAAATCTGCGGTCTCGCGCATCGCCATGGGCCTGTTCGTTCTTACGCCGATAGACTATGCCGCGTGCTGATCCGCTGGCAAGGCCGTTTGAAGGCCGTGAGCCGCTTCCGGGGCCGTGGACGGTGGGGGTTTACTCAAGCCGAAAGCGCCTCAGCCGCAACGATTCAGCACAACCGCTAATGGACGCGAATGAACGCCAATGAAACCAGGCACTCTACGGCGGAAGCCCCTGTGGTTAGCCAGCCACTGAACGGTGAGCACCGTCCCCCAGCTATAAGCCCTCCCGGCAACGGGTCCTATTCGCGTGCATTCGCGTCCATTGGCGGTTGGCTTGTGCATGGATACAGCTCAGGCATCGCCACTTTTTACTACTTTTTGGGGATGGCGCGACCCGGCGAACGGTGGAACACTTTGGCCAGCTATATTATGATCAACGCCGCTGCCGCTCCAAGGCCGGACACTGCCCGCTGCATCCGCGTTGCCCTGGTCGAGGATGACCGCCAAGTCCGCGACGGGCTGGCGGTGCTGATAGGCAGCTCGCCCGGGCTCGCGTGCGCTGCCGCGTGCGCGTCCGCTGAGGACGCGCTCCGGCGCCTCCCGGGCCTGGACCCGGATGTCGTGCTGATGGACATCCAACTCCCCGGCATCTCGGGCATCGAATGCATTCTCCGGCTCAAGCAGCTCTGTCCGGAGACCCAGATCATGATGTTGACGGTGTTCGAGGACCACGACCGCATTTACCAATCCCTCAAAGCCGGCGCCTCGGGCTACCTGCTCAAGCAGACACCTCCGGCGGAGTTGCTGGCGGCGATTACCGAAATCCACCAAGGCGGCTCCCCAATGTCCTCCCAGATCGCCCGGCGCGTGGTTGAGGCCTTCCAGCGCCCGGTCCCCACGGATGCCGGGGATCATCACCTCTCCCCTCGGGAACAGGAAGTCGTGGCTTTGCTGGCCCAAGGCCATCTCTACAAGGAAATCGCCGACCAACTGGGCCGCAGCGTCGAGACCGTCCGCACCCACATCCGGAACATCTACGATAAACTCCACGTGCGCACGCGGACGGAGGCGGTCAACAAGATCTACGGCGCCGGGGCCCGACCGGTGGCTTGAGTGCGCTTTACTAAAGCCAAGTCGTCCACCCTGTTGGAGGTAGGGCGCGTCTCTCCGAGCGCGCCGGCGGCGGTCGCCCAGACCCGCACATTTCGGAGAGCCTCAGCCCCACGCGGCGCGCTCGGAGAGACGCGCCCTACCTCGGGGCCGCTTGGGCGACACGCCCGTAAGGAGGCCCGGAGGGCTGCCCCCAAACGGTTCAGGCGTTGGATTTGGTCCTGTCATCGGGAATCCCCAGCGCCGCTTTTATCTCATCGGATCCATGGCGCTCCACGAGTTCACGCGTTCTCTGCAAGTCATACTCAGCCCAAAGCATACCGCAGCCCAGGCAGACGTTCGGGTGGCCCGCATGCACGTCCCGAAACGCATCCTCATTTCCCGCGCTCGCAAATTTCCACCACGGGAATCGCTCGATCGCGGGGAATCGCAGAAAGGTGGCCGCGCCGGCTTCATCGGAAACGAATTGCGCGGGGAAGATATTCCGGCTTCCGCAGAATGGGCAGTTTTCGGTTTGGGTCACGGAAGACTTCTAAGTCCGAGGGGGGCAATTCGTGTCCATCCTGGTGAATGGGGGCGTGCGCCAGCACTGGAAGTACGACGGGCGAGCTGCATCCCGCCCGTGCCGCTGTAATCTGGTCGCTGCTGTTTCATCCATCTTCATACCTTCACTTGTATTTCCCGCCTGCCTTCACGCCTCGTTCGGACGTTAAGCGCGGCCAACGTGTGAACCACTTGCCCACGAATCCACGCATGTCTATTCACACGAAAGTCGTATTCTTTTGGCGTCCCCCCGGCTGGCCTGCTGCTTTTTGGGGAGATTGGCGGTTGCTGGCCCAAGGCCACCTCTACAAGGAAATCGCCGACCAACTGGGCCTCAGCATTGAGACCGTTCGCACCCACATCCGGAACATCTACGATAGGCTTCACGTGCGCTCGCGGACGGAGGCGGTGAACAAGGTTTACGGCGCCGGGGCGCGGCCGGTCTCCTGAACGCAGCGCAGCACGCCGCCTGCCTTCGCGAATCTTGAAACGGGTCCCGCGGATTCCGTCTCGGCGCTGCGAAGTGCATTCCTGCACCACGGCAGTGATTGCCCGCCATCCCCAAAATGCGTGGGGGAGCGATGCAGACGCACCGCCCCCCCCGCAAGAGCTGGCTCCACCTTTACTTCGCCTTCTTGATGGTGATACTGCCGCCGCCCAACGCCTGCGGGTCGGCGTTATTAATATCTTCCGGGGCACCCCTGCGGTTGTCATAGAGCATCACGCCCGTGGCTTGGTTCCAGATGCGGATGCGGAACTTGTCCGTGCCGCCGCCGAGGGGCAACTGCCCGTCTGTAGCCGTGAGGAGGAAGCCACACAACGGACCGCCCTCGATGTATCCAGTGCCTTTGAACTGGGCGCGTGCGCCGAGGAGCACCAGCCACTGATACGTCTTGCTGTGGAAATGGAACCCGCCCGCGCTGAACTCGAACTCGGTTTCTCCGCTGGGCACCGTCGCGCCCCGCTTGTACTTCGACTCGAAGCCGAACTTGGCCTTGCCCGTCAGGGTCGGGTCGAGCGTGTAAGCGCCGGGCGGTGAGAGGATCCAGCCGCTGCCCGTGACGAAGCCAGCGGTCGGATCATACACTACCACATAATCGAACCGGCTCTCCGCCATGTCCCCATCCTCGTCCGTCACGCGGACGGTGACGGGATAGACGCCCGGCCCGCCGTACAGATGCGTCGCGGTCGCCACGCCCTCAGCCAAGGGCGCCACGACCGTCTCCGTGCCATCTTCCCACACGAAGGTGACGCTCGCCGCGGCCGGGTCGCCGACCGTGGCGTAACCCACCGAGAGCGTCACGGCGGTGCCGAGCGGGACAGGATCGGTCGGGCCCACAACGCTGTTGATTTGCGGCGTGCTGTCGAACAGGCCAAAGACCGTGCCGTTGAGCTGGGTGATCATCGGCTTGCTGGTGCTGTCGAATACCACGGTGAACCGGCCGCCGGAAACGGTGCCGTCGAGGTTATCGGTCGTGTCCTTGACTGGCGCGAAGCCGCCGCTGCTCAGGACCCGGACCCACTTCGTGCCATTGAAGTAGCGGAGCTTGACCTTGTTCTCCGCCGTACCGGTGACCGTTGACGGGTAATAGAATACGGCCGTCGCGACATCCTGGCTGTCCGCACCGCTGATTTGGAGGTCCACAAACTGTCCGCTGCTGACGCGGAAGCTGGTTTCGCCAACGGGCTTGACGTCATAGGTTGCGGTGGTGACGGTGGCCGGGCCGCCGCCGGTGTTCTGCAAGGTTGCTGTCACCCCCGGTTCGCCAGCCGTCGTCGGTGCCGTGGAGGAGGTAGCGGACGCGCCGGCGGCAGCCACCACGCTTTGCACTACCCCCACGCTTGAGGCGACAATGTTGAAGAGCGTGATATCGGACAGTTGTGTGCCTCCGTTTATCACAACCACGGTCGCGGTGCTCACTGGCTCGGTCGAGACCAGGTCGGACGCCGGAATCACCGCCGAAAGTTCGGTGGGAGAGACAAACGTGGTCGTGCGAGCCAGTCCGTTCCAATACACCACTGCGTCGGGCTGGAACGAGTCGCCGTACACTCGCAACACGAACCCCACACCGTTCGCAAAAGCTGCTTCCGGATCGGTGAAGTCAATGAACGGCGTCAATACCATCGGCGCGACCACAATGTTGAAGGTGGTGCTCGCGCTCAACGGAGGAACGCCGTTGTCCGTGGCGGTGAGGGTGACGGCGAATGTGCCGGCCGCCGCCGGCGTGCCGCTGAAGGTCCGCGTCGGGCCGTCGAAGGCCACGCCCAGCGGCAATCCAGAGGCCGTGTAGCTCAACGTCTGCCCGGCGTCGGCATCAGTGAACGTGGCGCCTGCGAATGTGTAGGTGAATGGCACGCCTGCCGTGCCCGCTTGCTCCGGAATGGCGCTGGCAACGACGGGCAGGTGGTTTGCCGGCACCAACCGGTACACGGTTCCCTGACCCGTTTGCCCCCCTTCAGGGGTCGTCCCGTACAAGTCGCCGTCACTGTCTTGCACCAGGCCGGCCGCGGGATGTGCTCCTTCCCCACCGGTGTTGCTGAAGTTGTGCAGCACGTTGTAGGAGTTGTCCGCCGGATTCAACCTGAACACCGTGCCGAAACCTCCACCCCCGCCTTCTTCAGTAGCGCCATACAAGGCCCCATCGAACCCGATGATCAGGGTGGCCGAAGGGTTCGCTCCATCCCCAGCCGTAACACCAAAGCTGTAGACTACGCTATAGGCGCCGTCGGCCGGGTTCAGCCGGAAGATTGTGCCGGAATCTGAACTGCCGCCTAAGTAAGTAGTGCCATACAAGGCCCCGTCGCCCCCCACCACCAGGGTGGCATAGGGATACGCGCCGTCCCCACCTGTGTCACCGAAGCTGTGCAACACTTCGAAGCCGCTGCCGTCTGTGCTCAATCTGAACACCGTGCCGTAATCCCAATCGCCGCCCTCCTCAGTAGTGCCATATAGCACCCCGTTGGGTGTCATCACCAGGCCGGCATATGGCCACAATCCATCCCCGCCGACGCCGCTGAAGCTGTGCAATATCTGGTAGCCGCTGCCATCGGCGTTGATTTTGAAGACCGTGCCGCCACCGTAACCGCCACCAGTCAAAGTGGTGCCATAGAGCGTCCCGTCGCTGCCTTCCGCCAGGGCTGCGTACGGATACTCCCCGTCCCCGCCGGTGTTGCTGAAACCATGCAATACTTGGTAGCCGCTGCCGTCAACATTCGATCTGAAGACAGTGCCGCGACCGTAACTGCCGCCGGCCTCAGTAGTGCCATACAGTGCTCCGTCCCGCCCCGCAATGGGGCTTGCCATTGGATTCACTCCGTCTCCGCCGGTGTTGCTGAAGCTGTACAGCACGGCGTAGGCTCCGTCCTGCGGGTTCAGGCGGAACACCGTGCCAAAACCGCCACTCCCGCCGCAGTAGGTGGCGCCGTACACAGCCGCATCAGGCCCGACGAGCAGGCCGGCGAATGGGAGCGCTCCTTGATTACTTGTGCTAAAGCCATGCACCACAAAGTAAGCCCCGTCCATCGGGTTGAGCTTGAAGACCATCCCAAAACCATCACTGCCACCGGAGTGCGTGGTGCCATACAAGTTCCCGTCGGTTCCCACGACGAGGCCGTCCAGGGGAACCGCCCCGTCCTCCCCGGTGTTGGAGAAACTATGAAGCACGTGGTAGCCAGTGCCGTCAGCATTCAACTTGAAGACCGTACCAAAGTCGGCACTCCCGCCGCCGCCTGTGGTACCATACCACGACCCGTCCGTCCCCGCGATCAGAGGGCCTTGAGGAAAGGCTCCGTCCCCGCTGGTGCCAGTGAAGTTGTACAATACCTCGTAGCCGCTGCCATCGGCGTTCAACCGGAAGACCGTGCCCCTACCGGCACTTCCGCCTTGCTGCGTAGTGCCATACAAAGCACCGTCGGTCCCCACCGCCAGGCTGGCCAGAGGAGAGATTCCGTCTCCCGCCGTTTGGTTGAAGCTGTGCAATACTTGGCAACTGCTGCCGTCGGTGTTCAACCTGAACACAGTGCCGTCGAACGAACTGCCGCCGAAGTACGTGGTACCGTACAACGCTCCATCCGTCCCGAACACGAGGCCCAAGGGACGGCTTCCTTCTCCGACCGAGGCGCCGAAGCTGTGCAATACCTGGTAGCCGGTACCGTCAGCGTTCAGCTTGAACACCGTGCCGCTATTCGCACTGCCACCGAAGACGGTGACACCGTAAATGGCACCATCGGTCCCAAACAACAGGGCGTCCCGGGGGATCCATCCGTCACCGTCGGTGTTGCTGAAGCTATGCAACATTGCGAAGCCGCTGCCGTCAGGATTCAGCGTGAAGACCGTGCCACCATTATGACTACCACCGTAAGCCGTGGTGCCGTACAGAGCACCGCCGGACCCGACTACCAGGGCGTCATAGGGACTCGATCCGTCTCCGCCTGTGAAGCTGTGCAGCACCTCGTAACCGGTACCGTCAAGGTTCACCCTGAAAACCGAGCCAGCCCCCCGGCTGCCGCCGTGGGAGGTGGTACCATAAAGAGCACCGTCGGACCCGACCACCAGGCCGGCGTATGGATTCGCTCCGAATCGGTCCGCAGGCCCAATCGACTTGACGGTTTCGTAGGCGAACTGCGCCATTGCCTGCGTGTGCAGGAAAGCGGCGATGCACAGGACTGCCAGCGCGACGGGTCCCCGTTTCCCAGGCGCGCCGGCTGGGGGAGTGAGGCAGAGGCTGCGCTCAAGGGCTGAAGGTTCTGATTGCGGCCGCCCGTGCGGTAGGCCGTTGGATCTGTCGCCCGTGCCCGGCACGGGGACTGTGTGGTGTGTCGTATTCATTTGTTATTTCCTGGTTGGGGCGGGTATGGGCCTTGGGCCGTTGTTCGATCCTCGGTTTACGCAAAGTCATCATCCGCCGTCTTGATCAGTTGCCTCCTAGTAGTAGCAGTCTGGGATGAAGCCTGAGTGCGGACTTCCAGCGTAAGAACTCGGAGGATGGCCCGGAGGCGCGCCGCCGGTTAAGATCATGCAAACGTCATACGCCAGATCTTGAGTGCAACGTCCTTGACTAGCTACCGAGCGAGACCAGCAGGTGCAAGCATCGTGCGGGCCGGGTGCCGATCCAAAGCCGACTTGGTGCCAGAACCAGTTCAAATCCGTCGCATTCCCTGCCCCAAAACAATAATCTGCAACCGCGCGAACTCGCTTGAGGGCTCGCGCATTGCGACGATCCACCGGCGTGGTTTGAGCCAGGGCTGTCGTTTTCCCGAACGTGCCCAAGCCCAGCGCGGCAACCACCGCCCCCACCAGGCCACTCCCAATTTTTCTAATCGCTGCCCGGCGGCTCAGGTCCTCCCTGGCCAGCGTCTTTGCAATTTCATCAATTCTGTTTTCCATACAAGCTACCTTTCTCTTTTCTCGAACACTCACTGAACCGTTGCTACGGATAAGCCCTCACTGGCATCAGCGCGGTCCACGCTGTTTGATTCGCGTTATCGTGCGCTCAGCGTGACCGGCGAACAGGCAACACACCTGGTCGCGGAGGCTCTTGTCTGCGAGGCGCGGTCTGGCCCGGGAGGTCACATGGATGTGGTGCTCTCGGGAACAACCGCGCCGGTTTTACCTCATGGCGACCTCCTTTCCGTTCCTGGCGCGCGCGGCGAACGGGTCACCGCCTGACCGCCCGCCCGCCTCGGACGCCAGGGTCAGGATTGCGTCCACGCCCTTGGCCGCGTCCGCGGCGATGATTCCCTGCTCATTGATGAGATAGCCGACGGGGGTGGCGAAAATGCCGTAAAGCAACGAAATCTCCCAACGCTTTTGCAGGACGATGGGAAAGGTAAGCCCGAGCGCGTCTGCCTTCTGGCGGTTTGCCTCCGGCTCCCGCCGGCTGACCATCAAGACGTCAAGACCGGCCTGGCTGCGGTGGAGCCGTTCGAGGTGCGGCGCGACTTCTTCGCACGGCCCGCATTGGGGATCGGAAAACACCAGCAACAACCTCCGCCCGCGGTAGTCGTCCAACGACAATGCGCCGCCTTCCAGGCGCGGCAGGGTGAAGCTTGGCGCGACCGTGCCGGCCTTCAGGCCGTCGCGGATCAGTCGGCTGGCAGCCCGGCCTTTGATGACTTTGCCATTGCGGGCGTCGTGGTCCATGCCCTGGTCTTCCTGTTCCCCGGTTTCCGCTGTCGGCGCCTGGCCGGCCAGGTCGAGCAGGGCCTCTGCGCCCAGAGACAACGGGCTGGCGATGACGCCCCGCTCGTCAATGAGATAGCCCATTGGCGTGCCGGGCACCTGGTAGCGCGTGGCCACGTCCTTTTTCTCCTGGACCAGCACCGGGCAGCGGACGCCGGCCTCGCGCAACGACCGGCGGTTCGCCTGGAGGTCCCCAGTGGTGATGATCACGGGCACGGCTCGGCCCTCGAGTCCGTCTGAAGCCAGGTTGGCAAGCTCGGGCACCATCTGGACGCAGTACCCGCACCGCGGGTTGAAGAAGATCAATAACACGCAGCGGCCCCGGAACTCCGCCAGGCTCCGCTGGTTTCCCTCCAAGTCTGGCAGATCGAACTCCGGCGCGGTCGTTCCCACCGGCAAACCTTCGGCGCGAGCGAGCGAGCTTGGACCCGATCCGGACGCTCCTGAACGTCCTTCCAACGCCTCCAGACGCAGCAGGATGCGGCCGTGCTGGCGGAGCAAGTGAACGGCAAGCCAGCCGGTGGCCGTCACCCCGAGGCACAGCAACACGATCCCAACGATCACGATTGAGTTCATCGGGTCTCCTTCCCCGTTCTCCCGGCTCGCCCAGGACGGGGCGAAAAGCTCATGGCAGTTTTCATGTTAAGCGAACGTAACGCGGATCATTCATTCGTCTATTCGCATGAAAGTAGTATTCGGAGGGCCTTTTCCGGCCGGGCCTACTACTTTTTGGGGATGTTGGCATTTCCGGAGCCCAACAGAGTTGGCGTGCCGGTGGGTCTGCCAGAGCACCATGTCCAAGGGTGAGCCTCTCATCTTATGAGCAGGTTTTCACAAATCCGGGGAGGCGGACCTGGAGCCTGAACGGCAGTGACAGAAATGCCACAATGGTCCACGCGGAGGAGCGGCAAACATAACCGATGTTAATGGTCGCAAGCGGCCAGGGAGGTCGAAAACGCCCGAAAATGGCCATTCCCGGAGGCACCGCGGACCCCCCGCGTACGAGACAGGTACGAGTACAAGCCAGGTACTAGCCAGGTACTGGCCTCGGGCTGGCTCCGCCTCATAGAATCACAAGCGCTTATGATCCCCGAGGTAGGGTGTGCGAGGGGCGGGCTGTGCCACAAAGTGGCACAGTGCTGACGACAAATACCCAGTGGCGACTTGAGGATCTGCAGTTGGGAGAAAGAACGTGCGCAAAAAGTGGGATGCTCACGATCCGAGGCTCTTCCCCCTTTTCGCCTTTACAGGGCGCCCAGAATGTGAGATAGACTATTGGTGACCCCCCACGAACAGTACGCCTTTGCGAAGCGCCCTGGCAAGGCTTTGGGCTGCGCCGGCGTGTCACCGCGATGGGGCGTCGTCACGGGCCTGCTGGTCGCGCAGCTTGCGGTGGTTCTCGCTTGCCCCAACCTCTTCGGCTCCGTTGACCCCGCGCAATCCCTCCGCCCGGTTATCACTGACGGGTTGGTTCATTACTGGCCGGACCCATGGAACGCGCGGGACGAGATCACGGGCAAGGAGGGCACGCTGATGGCCTTGCTGCCGGAAGGCTCTGCCGGCGGGCAAGAGCCCATTCAATTCGGTCCGGCCATCGGGTGGGTGCAACTGCGCGCTTCGCAGCTCCCGCCGGCCTTCACGATTTCCTGCTGGCTGCGCTGGGAAGACCAGAACGCCAATGTCCCGGTGGTGCTCTGGTGCGAAGGCGAGGGCCGCCGGTGGGTCCTCCAGCAGAACCTCCCCGAGGCTAGCGGTGCCTTTGGTGTGGTTACCGACGAGCCTGACGAAGGGGAGCGGGCCGAGTTCTTTCACATTACCGAAAAGGCATGGCATCACCTCGCCCTGGTCCAGGATGGAGCGGGCCGATTGCGGGTTTGGGTGGATGGGCGGCAGGTGGTGAGCGGCACGACCCAACGCCAGGCTTTGCCGTCGCCCGAGTGGTTAACCGTTGGCAACTCGCCGAAGGGCGACCAGCAATGGACCGGCCTGCTGCGCGATCTGGCCTGGTACGCCCGGCCGTTGACCGAGGCCGAGGTGGAGGCGCTTTATCAGGCCGGTCGCTCGGTTGTTCCTCCCGAGCGAAGCGATGCGCGGCGCCGGGCGGCTGGCCGCAAGGCCGAACCGGAGTGGAGTACCGACGTGGCGCGAGTGTCGGTCGCATCCATGGACCACCGCCGCTACACGAGCGAGGACAATTTGCCAGGCAACAACATCCAGGCCCTGTTGCAGGGGCGAGATGGTTTCCTGTGGGTCGGCACCGAATACGGCCTCGCGCGGTTTGATGGCAGCCGTTTTCTAAGCTTTGGGCTCGAGAATACACCTGCCATGGAGATTGTGGGTTGCGATATTTCCTGCCTGGCCGAGGACGGCAGCGGCACGGTGTGGGCGGGCCTCTTCGGCGGGCTGTTGCGGATTCGGGGCGTTGAAGCGACAGCAGTGACTAACGGCCTGCCGGAGCGGTTTGTCTTGCGCGTGGAGCCCAGCGGCAGCAACGCGCTCTGGCTTGCGGCCTACCACACCGGCGGCAGCCATCGCGGCGCCTGCCGCCTGCGACGGTATATCCCCGCGACTGGCGAAACGACGGCGTGCACCCTGTTGCCCGGGCAGGTCAGACGGCTGGTGGACACTCCGGAGGGCGTTTGGATCGCGACCGAACAGCCGGAAATGATCCTGTTCTGGGATGGCCGAGCGCCAGCGCCCCAGGTACGGTTGAAGGTCATCGGCACCGAAGAACTGGTGTTCGGATCTGCCGATGAAAGCGCGTCAGTATCGGCGTGCTTGCGCGGCTGGCGCGATCCGTCGCAGCCCGGCGGATGCTGGGTGGAGATTCAGTTCGGCGCCGAGGGGCCGGTCTTCCACTGGCTAGCGCGACCCGGTGTCCCCGAGGCTCACCTGGGCCGCTGGTCCAGCGGGCTGTTGCCGCCGGCCTGGGTGGCCGCGGGCCGGGGCTTGGCTCATTCCGCAGGCAAGACGCTCCGCCTGCTTGAGTTCCCCGGGCGTCTGCTGCAGCCGGAAGTGGAGGCCCTGTGCGCCAATCAGGAGGGGGGCGTCTGGGTGGGCACCATCGAGGACGGGCTCCATCTGGTACGGGAACGTCCCCTGAAGGTTGTGTCCGTCGCCGACGGTTTGGCCGACAACGACGTGCGGTCGGTCCGGCGCTCCAGCCGAGGTGGGGCCTGGGTGGCGACGCGCGGGGGCGTGCATCACTGGCTGAGTGGCGTCGCGACATTTGTGGCCCCGGGCCAACCGCGGTGCCTGGCCGAGGATGCCGCCGGACGACTCTGGTGGGGCATACAGGATTCGGGCTATGTCATTCTCGGATACCTCAGTTCCGAAGGCCCGCAATCCTTCCGCTTACCCGGGCTCGAATGGAGAGGACCGAGTGCTATTCATTTCGCCCGCGATGGTACGATGTGGGTCGTCTGCGAAGCCGGTGTCACTTGGGTGAAGCCGGAGTGGTTGCCGGGAAACCAGCGCCTCGCTTCGGAGTACGATGAAAAGAGCGGTTTTGGGCGGTTCCGGCGTGGTATCGAACTGCCCGATTCCGAGCCTATCGGACTGGTTGAGGACCATGAAGGTGCCGTTTGGGTCGGTTCGATGGACCGCGGGCTTTACCGGATCAGGGGGGGAGAGGTTCAGATAAGGGGCCGGGCGCAAGGTTTTCCCGGCGCGTTGGCCTTGCCCGTGTGGGAGGACTCATCGGACGCGCTTTGGATTCTCAGCGACACGGGCATCGTCCGGCGTCGCAATGGCCGCTTTGACTTGTTCGACCGGGCTCGCGGAGCGCCGCGCGACCTGTTCTTTGGTATGGTTGAGGATCAGCACGGGTCGTTCTGGTTTCCAGGCAGCCACGGTATTCATCAGCTCCTGCGAGCGGATGTGGAGGCCTGCCTGGACGGTCGCCTGATCCACGCGCCGAACCGGACTTTCGGGCTGCGCGACGGCATGCTCACGCCGGAATGCTCGGCAGTCGGCGTGCCCGGTTCCGCGCTGCTGGCCGACGGCAATGTCGCCGTAGCCACGCGAAACGGGCTGGTCTTGATTGATCCAGCCCGCGCGGAACCGAACAACAGCGTCCTGCCAGTCATCTTCGAGAAGGTAGTCGCCAACCGCCGCGCGATCCCGATCACGCCGCTAGCCGAAGGCACCCGCTCTCCTGCTCTCGCCGCTGACAGCGCAACACGCTGGCTGGGCGGGGTCGAGCTCCCGGGTGGGTCCGGCAGGCGACTGGAAATCCACTACACCGCGGTGAGCCTTCTGGCGGCAGACCGCGTCCGGTTCCGTTACCGCCTCGAGGGGCAAGATAAGAACTGGTCGGAAGAAACGTCGCAGCGCATCGCATTCTACTCCAACCTCCAGCCCGGTCGCTATCAGTTCCGTGTGCAATCCTCGAAAGCGCCGGGCGCCTGGCCGGAGGAAGAATGGCTCCTGGGTCTGCTGATTCATCCCTATTTCTGGCAAACCCGCCTCTTCCAGGCTGCCGCTGCCCTGGCGGTCCTGGGAGCAGCCCTGTTGCTCCATCGCCAGCGCTTGCGCACGCTACGAGTCGTGCAGGAATTGCGGCACAGACAGCAGTTTACCGGCGAACGTGCCCGCATCGCGGCCGATATGCACGATGACCTCGGCGCCGCGCTCACCCAGATCGCCATCCTGGGCGAGGTCGCCAAACGGCAGTTGGCCGACGCCCCACAGGCCGCTCCCCTGCTGGACCGGATTTCGCAATCAGCCCGGGATGTGACCTCGCGCATGAGCGATCTCGTCTGGGCCACCAACCCGCGCAACGATTCGCTCGACAACCTGAGCGCGCACCTTCGCGAACACGCCGCCCGAATGCTCCAGGATGCCCCCGTCCGCGCCCATTTGGCCTTCCCGACCTCGGTCCCCGTCGCCCACCTGTCCGCTATGGTCCGCCGGAATGTGTTGCTGGTAATGAAAGAAGGGATTACCAACGCCCTCCGCCATGCGGGGCCGACCGAGATTCGAGTGACTTTTGGAGTCGAATCCGGAGGCTTCCAGTTGACGCTGGAGGATAACGGGCGCGGATTTGACCCAGGGCGGCCAGGCCGCGCTGGCAACGGGGGCAATGGCCTGGGCAACATGCGCCGACGCATCGCCGAGGTGGGCGGCAGATATGAACTGGTGTCCGCGCCGGGAAAAGGAACCCGGATCCAGCTTTGGGTGCCCGGGCCGGTGCCGCCCAGTAGGGCGGGTATCACCCTGGTCTAGCTGGCAAGGCTGTTTGAGGGCCGTTTACTCTTGAGTCCTCCGCTGTGGGCTGCCGCCGTCGGACCCGTCGGGAACCAGACCGAACAGGTCCGCGATCTCCGTGGGAATCCCGCGGGGCCGACCCGTAGCTGCGTTGATGTACACCCAGTCGGTTTCTCCCTCCGCAATGAGCTTCTGATCGGCGGTGCGAACGAACCGGTACCGGCGCAACGACCGCACCCGGCGGAAGTTCACAACCCACGTCAGAACGGTGATTGCCTCGCCGGCAAAAGCCGGGCGGAGATACTCGATCCGGTGCATGCGCGCCACCCACGTTGCGCCGAGGGCTTCCGTCATTCGAGTGCAGCCCGTCGCGGCGGAATGCCGCACCGCGGCATCCTGCATCCACTGCACGTAGGCGACATTGTTCACATGCCGATTCCCGTCCACCGCCTCGGCGGGCACTACGATTTCAAAACGATACACTGGTTCCATGTATTCCTACGGTGTTAGGGCACTTACGAGAGCCGGGGGCAGCGTCCGTGGGCACGCCCTTTCCCCAGGGCTGTTCTGCCCTGGCGGACCGCTCCCGCCGGCCAGAATCTATCCGGCCAGCACAGGCGTTCGCAAGACGGAGAAAGCTATCCGTTCCTTCGCTTGCCTGCGGCTTACGAGCCCACGTCGCCGATTTCAAGCCGCCGTAATTGGTGCGGACTCCTGAGTTTTCGTGCCCCGACTCAGCGGGTCGCTTGTGGTTCCGGGGCGGTTTAGCACCCGGATGTGGCGGCGGATCGCTGCGACGAGCGACTCAAGCTCGGTTTGATCGAGCCGGCGCAGCACGCATTCCCAACGATACGCGAAGCTCCCGGCCGGGTCGTACTTGCAGTGCTTGAACAGGGTGTCAAATGCCCGGCGGCGTTTGCGGTAGTCGCCCTGGATGTGGAGGAACTGATCGCGGAAGGCGGCCAGGTAGGCAGTGGCGAACTCCCGGGGGTCAGGCACTGCGTGGTCGCGGATGTTGATCGGCCGGGCGTAATGGGCGGCAAAGGTTTCAAGGGCAAGTTTATACTCGCCAAAGGAGCCGCTGTGGTCGCCCACCATGATCGTGGAGGGCAGGCCATCGTCGGCCTCCTGGACGACTTCGTCGCCGTCGTCGAACACCGGGCGCTGGCCCAGTTCCAGGGACCGGCCGACGATCATGCTGGCCACGGCGGCCTGGCCGAGCAGACTCGCCAGCTTGAGCGCGTAGCCGGGACGCGAGTATCTTTCGATCGGCAGCTTGTCGGTAGCGATGCCGGGCAGATATTCGCGTTCGAAATAGGTTGTCCGGATCACTTCGCCGCGGTACCGGTCGTTCTTGCCGTTGTAGATTTCGCTCAAGTGGTGCAGGGCGACACGGCGAGGCATGCTCATTCCCAACTGGCGGCAACCCAGCCGGCGATCCAGCCAATAGTCGGTGTAATCGTCGCTCTCCTTGATGGATTGCAGCATGTCTTTGCCCTCGTCCAACTGCTCCCAAAGGCCCCATTTCCCCAGCCGCATAAAGCGCTTGATGGTCGCGCGCTCACTTCGCGAGTGAAACTCCGCAATATAGACCCCGCGCCGCCCCTGTTTCTGCGGACGGTCCAGCGAAAGCGACTCCGGCACGCAGCCGACGTTGATGTATTCCAGGTCACCGTACTCGCGGATCAGGTTGAAAATGATGCCTTTGGCCCGCGGGTCGCAGATTCGCTGCAGCTCGGCGTCCTCGGGGTGGCCGGCAGCCTCGTCAAAGATCGAGTCGAACAGGAACTCGCCCTCCTCGAAACGCCCGCCCGGCAACCACTCGACTTGGAGAAAGAACTCCGGGCTGAGGCCGCTCAGGAGCTGTTCGGTTTGGGTCTCATTGCCTTCGAGAAAGAGCGTGGAAAGCATGCGTGCGCACCACGCATTGTTGTGACAGTCGTCTTTCCGGAAGGACTCATGGACCGCTGACCGGAAATGTTCGACCAACTCGGCGAATTTCTCCCGCAGCTTCTCCGGCGTTAGTTGTCCATAGACAACCCCGGCGAATTGGCGGGCGCCGAAACGGCGCAGATCGGAGGCGAAGAAGTCCACCTCGGGCCGCTCCAGGCGGTTGCGGAGAATGGCATGGTCGGCGATCTCCTGCAGATGCCGGGCCAGGTTGTTATCGTCCAGCCGGGCCAGGTTCTCGAATTCCTGGCAGGTGAGCCAGCGCGTGCCGGTCAGCCGGTTGTAGAAGTAGATCGGCAGCCCGTGGATGCCCACCTTGGAACTGAACACCATGCGTTCCTTGGCCTCGCGGTTCTTGGGAATCGCACTCAGCCGCCACAATTCGCCGCGGTGCCGGATGGCCTCGCGCACACGCCGGTCAGCGACTGACAACAACTTCACCTGCCGCTTGGAAACCAGTCCCTGCAAAAGCTCATCCGCGGCAAATGCCAGGTCCATCCGCTCCGGGTGTGGACGGATGAGGATATGGTCGGACTCGAAGATCAGGTCCACCGATTCCACCGCGATCTTCTCCTCCTCTTCCAGGGTGAGGGGGGGCGCGGACTCGGCGGCGCGCTGGGCGTTGAGTCGGTCAATGAAGCTCATTCGCTGCATCGCGTGCACGCCGGGCAATTGGGTCCAAAGCACGCCGCGAGACGGGAACAGGCTGCCGATACGGCTGATCTGCCTGCTCTGGGCGTCCCGCGCGAATGGATATGGACCAATTAGTTGCAATTGCATGACAACCTGACTTTCTGTTACCCGTAGATCATACCTGATTGCCGTGCCAAAGGCCAGCCGAAAGCGGCGCTGTTCCGCGATTCCGCGATGGTTGCCTGCTTTTCGTCCGTGCAATCCGCCCGCGCCGCAGGTAAAAGGAACGCGATGAATGTGATTGGCATTGTCCCCGCGCGCTATGCTTCCACGCGTTTTCCCGGGAAGCCGCTGGCTTTGATCGCCGGCAAACCGCTGATTCGGCACGTGGTCGAGCGCTGCCAGCGGGCTAAATCCCTTTCGGAGGTAATTGTGGCCACCGATGACACAAGGATACGGGAGGCCGCGCAGAACTTCTGCCGGGTAGAGATGACCGCGCCGGAGCATCCAAGCGGCTCGGACCGGATCGCGGAGGTGGCGGCTCGCTGTGCCTGCGATGCGGTTGTGAATATTCAGGGCGATGAACCACTGATTGATCCCGCCGTTATTGATGCTGTCGCCGACGCGCTGGCGAACTCGGAAATGTCCACCGCCGCGACGCCCATTCGCAGCACGGACGAATATGGCAGCCCGAACGCGGTAAAAGTCGTTGTCAGCACCGCCGGCCAGGCGTTATATTTTTCCCGGCGGACGATTCCGTATTTGCGCGACGCCGCCGGGGGTTCGGAGAGCGAACAGATGGGGGCATTTCCCTTTTTGAAGCACCTGGGCATTTATGGTTACCGGCGGGAGACGCTGTTGCGGCTGGTCCGGTTCCCCGTTTCGCCGCTGGAGCGGGCGGAGAAGCTCGAGCAGTTGCGCGCCTTGGAGAATGGCATTCCCATTGCCGTCGTCAAAGTGGCGTACGACAGCGTGGGGGTGGATGTGCCGTCGGACGTGGCGCGCGTAGAGCGGATCTTAGCGAGTCACATCGGTTAAATACGTTGCCTAAGGCGCATGCCGAGATGCCGGGTGCCCCTATGCAACGTATGTAACTTATGCGACCATGCAACCCACGTAACTGACTGGACTCTGGCAAGAAGCAATGAAATATATCTTTGTTACCGGCGGTGTGATCAGCTCCCTGGGCAAGGGGCTGACCGCGGCGTCCCTCGGCACCCTGCTCGAAAATCGGGGCCTCAAGGTGGCGCTCCAGAAGTTCGACCCTTACCTCAACGTTGACCCGGGCACGATGAGCCCGTACCAGCACGGGGAAGTGTATGTGCTGGACGACGGCGCGGAAACGGACCTGGACCTTGGCCATTACGAACGGTTCACCAACGTGCAGTTGACGCGGCTCAACAACCTGACCAGTGGCCAAGTCTATCAGACCGTGCTCAACAACGAGCGCGAGGGCAAGTACCTTGGCAAGACGGTCCAGGTGATCCCGCACGTAACCGATGAAATCAAGCGCCGCATCCACGTGCTGGCTGAGCAGAGCGCGGCGGACGTGATCATCACGGAGATCGGCGGCACCACGGGCGACATTGAGGGCTTGCCTTTCCTTGAGGCTATCCGCGAATTCGCGCTGGAGGCTGGTTACAACAACGTCGTCTTTGTCCACGTCACGCTGGTCCCGTTCATCAAAGCCGCCGGCGAGCTCAAGACCAAGCCCACGCAGCAATCCGTCGCCAAGCTGCGCGAAATCGGCATTGCTCCCCATATCGTAGTCTGCCGCTGCGAGCGACCGCTCGACAAGGAAGTGCGCCAGAAGATTTCGCTCTTCTGCAACGTGCCGTTCGAGGCGGTGGTGGAGGAAAAGGACGTAGATCATACGATTTACGAGGTGCCGCTGATGCTCCAGCGGGAGCGAGTGGATGACCTGGTTTGCAGTCTGCTGCGCCTGGATGCGCCGCCGGCCAAGATGGCGCACTGGCAGGAGATCGTCCGCAAGCTCATCGCTCCGCAGCACCGGGTGCGAATTGGTGTGGTGGGCAAATACATCGGTTTGCAGGATGCGTATAAGTCCGTCTATGAGGCGATCAGCCATGGGGGCATTGCCAACGATTGCGGGGTGGAGATTCAGCGAGTGGATGCGGAGGACATCGAGCGGGACGGCCCGGAGGAACCTCTTAAGGGGCTCAGCGGCATCCTGGTCCCTGGCGGTTTCGGTGATCGGGGGATCGAGGGCAAGATCCAGGCCGCTCGCTGCGCGCGCGAGCATCAAGTGCCCTACCTGGGCCTGTGCCTGGGCATGCAAATCGCCACGATCGAGTTCGCGCGGAACGTGCTCAAGCTGGGCAAAGCCCATTCGACCGAGTTTGATCCGAACACGCCGCACCCGGTTATCGCGATGCTCGATGCGCAGACGAAGGTGACCAAGAAGGGCGGCACGATGCGGCTTGGCGCGCAGCCTTGCCAGTTAACCGTAGGAACCAGGACCGCGCAACTCTACGGCGCCTTTGTGGTGAACGAGCGCCACCGCCACCGCTACGAGTTCAACAACGCCTACCGCGAGCGCTTCCAAAAGGCGGACTTTGTCTTCAGCGGGCAGACGCCCGACGGCAAACTGGTCGAGATTATCGAGCTGCCCAAGCACCCGTTCTTCATCGGCAGCCAGTTCCATCCTGAGTTCCGCAGCAAGCCGCACCAGCCGCACCCGCTCTTCAAGGGCTTTATCGCCGCGGCGCTCGCGCGCACCGAACGGCGATCCAAGTGAATTTCCTGGGAGCCATCGCCATTCAGGCTGCCGAAAAAGGGTTGCCGTTCGTGCTGGCCGGCGGGCACGCGGTGATCGTTCATGGTCACCCGCGCAACACCTTCGATATTGACCTTATCATCCGCCGGGTTGATCAGGCCCGCTGGTCGGAACTGGTGAAGCGCATGGGGTATTCCTTTCATCGTGAAGGCACGACGTTCCTTCAATTCAATCCGCCAAATGCGCAGAGCCTGCCGCTCGACTTGATGCTCGTCGGGGATGAGACCTTCACGAAGCTCATGGCGGAGGCAGTGCCCGCGCCTGCCAGCGCGGCGGGCGCCAAGGTAGTCTCGCTGCCGCACTTGCTTGCGCTCAAGTGCCATGCGATCAAGCACGGCCATCGCGGACGAATTGTCAAGGATGCCGATGATGTGATACGTTTGGTGCTGGCCAACAAGCTCGACTTGGATGAGCCCGGTATTCGCGACCTCTTTCTGAAACATGGCACGGCAGAACTATATGAAAAAGTGCGAAGGCTCTGCAAACCAAGCTGAAGCGGCGGAGCTTGAGTTTCCTGATTGGAGTGGCATGGATGATTCTGCCGCCAGGGTCAATGCGGATGCAGCGTTTCGGCTTTGCGAGCAATACCGCTCTTGGTTCCCCGAACTCGCGGAGGCTTGGCAGTCACAGAGGCCGGAAAAATGCCTTGCCGAGTTCGTGCTGTAAGCTCGCCGCCCGCACTCATTGAATCACTTGATCCGGGTGTGATGGAGCGTAACAAATCGCGCGTCGGCGTCGGCCCCAGGTCCAAACTGGGGGTGCGCTTTTTCAACAAATGACCTACTCGGACGCCATCCGCTTCCTGTATCACCTGCGCTGGTTCGGCGCAAAGCTCGGACTCGATAATACTTTGAAGCTCGCCGCCCTGGCCGACAATCCGCAGAACCAGCTCCGGTTTGTCCACGTCGCCGGCACCAACGGCAAGGGCTCCACCTGCGCCATGCTCGAGAGCATCTACCGCGCCGCAGGTCTGCGCGTCGGCTTGTTCACCTCGCCGCACCTCGTCGCCTTTGGCGAGCGCATCCAGGTGAATCGCAAGCTGATTCCCGACCGCGACGTGGCCAGCCAGGTGGCGGAGATGCGGTCGTTGCTGGAAGCGGGCTGGGAGGGCATGGACGCCGCGGCACCGGGCGGCGACCCAGCACAGGCGCTGCCTGCCCCGACCTCCATGGCCGCAAACCCCTCGGCGGCCGATCATCCGACCTTTTTTGAGGTCGTCACGATCCTGGCGCTGCGCTACTTCGCCGCGCAGAAGTGCGACTTGGTGATCTGGGAAACCGGCCTGGGCGGGCGTCTGGATGCCACCAACATTGTCACCCCCCTGGCCGGCATCATCACGAACATTCAGTTTGATCATCAGAAATGGCTCGGCGAGACCCTGGCCGGCATTGCCGCAGAGAAGGCCGGCATTATCAAGCCTGGCGTTCCCGTCATTACCGGCACCGAGGCGCCGGAAGCCCTGGCGGTCATCGCGGAAGCCGCGCGCCACCGCCGCGCGCCGCTGGTGGTCGTCTCTCCGTCGGAGGCTCACCAGCCGCCGTTGAATGCCATCCGGCTGCCTCTGCTGGGGCAGCACCAGCGGATGAACGCCGCCGTGGCGCTGGCCGCCATCCGCGTCCTGGCGCCGATGCTTCCCGTGGACGAAGCCTCGATCCGCGCGGGTCTGGCCCGCCTCCACTGGCCGGGCCGGCTCCAGGTGGTCACCCGGCCCTCCGGCCAGAAAATCCTGCTCGACGGCGCGCACAACGTGAGCGGGGCGGAGATCCTGGCGGCGGCGCTGCGGCAGTACTTTCCCGGAACCCGGCCGGCGCTGGTGCTCGGCATCCTGCGCGACAAGGACTGGCCGGCGATGTGCGAAACCCTGGCACCCCTGGCCGGGCGAATCCTGCTGGTTCCCGTGCCGAGCGAGCGCACGGCGGAGCCGCAGGGCCTGGCGGAGGTGTGCCGCCGCGCGAACCCGCGGGCGCGGGTGGCCGAGTTTGATTCGCTTGCCCGGGCGCTGGCGGACGCCGCCTCCGACCCTTTTGTTGCCATCGCCGGCTCGCTCTACCTGGTTGGCGAGGCGATGGAGTTGCTTGACATCTCCGCCGCCAAAACGAACGGCGAGCGCGCATTGAATGAGTGGCAAGCGCCCACGCCCCCTAACGCGTCCGCCGCTGCCGCTTAAGCGCGGACCGGCGGCCGGGCTCCGCCCCCGCCCAACCGGCCAGACTCGTGTTCCACCTGCGGTGATGAAAAAGATTAGTTTTGTTACCTTGACCTTCACCGGGAGCCGATTAGATTAGAAAGTATTGCCCGACTGGACGCCGTGCTGTTGCTGCCTGTTTTGGGCTGCTGATGAACGTCATCGCCCATATTTTCAAGTCGTCGCTCGGGAAGAAGTACCTCATGGCGGTAACGGGGTGCGCCCTGTTCCTGTTTGTGCTCGGCCATCTGGCCGGGAACCTCCAGATTTTTCTTGGCCGCGAAGCGATCAACCGCTACGGCTACTTCCTGCACTCCAACCCCGAGCTGATCTGGCCGGCGCGAATCAGCCTGTTGCTGATGTTGGCGCTGCACATCTGGTCGGCGGCGAAGGTGTCCCTCGAGAACCGGGCCGCGCGGCCAACGGGCTATGAGGTTTATCAGCCCATCGGCTCCAGCTTTGCGTCCCGGACGATGTTGGTCGGGGGCAGCCTGGTCTTCGTGTTCATTATCTATCACCTGCTGCATTACACTGTCGCGGTGCGGTACCTCAACTTCACCGGCCAGGACTTCGCCGCCTTTATGGAGCCGCTCCCCGGCCGGTTCCCTCCCGAGCGCCACGATGTGTATAAGATGATGGTGGTGGGCTTCAGCAATGTCTGGGTCTCGGGATTCTACCTCCTCGGGCTGGCGCTGCTGAGCCTGCACCTGAGCCACGGCGCCAGCAGCATGTTTCAATCGCTCGGCTGGCGGAACGACGCCTACCGGCCCTTCCTGGATCGGGCGGCGCAGGTCGTCGCGGTGCTGATCTTCCTCGGTTACTCCTCCATCCCGGCGGCCATTCTTTGCGGCTTCGGAAAGGAGGCCCTGAAGTGAAGGCCGAAGTCCGAAGTCCGACCCGCTGCGACGGCGGGGCGGCGCGGCGAGAGTCCGCCCTCCGCGTTCCGCAGCCCTTAGCCGTATCCATGCAATCCTTTCTGGGGACCGCGCCCGGGGCGGGCGCGCTCCCCTGTTGCTGAATAGCTATGGCTTAGTCGCGCGCGTATGAACCTAGACTCCAAAATACCCAGCGGTCCCCTGGACCAAAAGTGGGACAAGCACCGGTTCGACCTCAAGCTGGTCAACCCCGCCAACAAGCGCAAGTTTGACATCATCGTCGTCGGCACCGGCCTGGCCGGCGCGTCGGCCGCCGCCTCGCTCGCCGAGCTGGGCTACCAGGTCAAATGCTTCTGCTTCCAGGACAGCCCGCGCCGCGCCCACAGCATTGCGGCCCAGGGCGGCATCAACGCCGCCAAGAACTACCAGAACGACGGCGACAGCGTCTTCCGGCTCTTCTACGACACCATCAAAGGCGGGGACTTCCGCGCCCGCGAGGCCAACGTCTATCGGCTTGCGCAGGTGAGCGTGAACATCATCGACCAATGCGTCGCGCAGGGCGTGCCGTTTGCGCGCGAATACGGCGGACTCCTCGCCAACCGCTCTTTTGGCGGGGCGCAGGTCTCCCGCACCTTCTACGCCCGCGGCCAGACCGGCCAGCAACTGCTGCTGGGCGCCTACCAGGCCCTCTGCCGCCAGATCAGCCTGGGCGCCGTGCGGATGTTTCCGCGCACCGAAATGCTCGACTTGGTGGTGATAGACGGCCACGCTAAAGGCATCGTCGCCCGCGACCTGGTCAGCGGCGAAGTCTCTTCCCATGCCGGCGACGCCGTGGTGCTGGCGACCGGCGGGTACATCAACGTCTTCTACCTCTCCACCAACGCCAAGGGCTGCAACGTCACGGCCACTTGGCGCGCTTACAAGCACGGCGCCTGCTTCGCCAACCCCTGCTACACCCAGATCCATCCCACCTGCATCCCCGTCAGCGGCGAGCACCAGGCCAAACTCACGCTCATGTCCGAGTCCCTCCGCAACGATGGCCGCGTCTGGGTGCCCAAGCGTAAGGAGGACTGCGGCAACCCCCCCAAGGCCATCCCCGAGCCGGACCGCGATTACTACCTCGAACGCAAGTACCCCAGCTACGGCAACCTCGCCCCCCGGGACATTTCCTCGCGCGCCGCCAAAGAAGCCTGCGACGCAGGCCACGGCGTCGGCCCGGGCGGGCGGGGCGTCTATCTCGACTTCGCCGACTCCATCCAGCGGCTCGGCGAACCGGTCATCCGCGAGCGCTACGGCAACCTCTTCGACATGTACGAGAAGATCACCGGTGAGAATGGCTACCAGGTGCCGATGCGCATCTACCCCGCGGCCCACTACGCCATGGGCGGCACGTGGGTAGATTACAACCTGATGTCCACGCTACCCGGCTTGTTCGTCCTCGGCGAGGCGAACTTCTCCGACCACGGCGCCAACCGGCTGGGGGCCAGCGCGCTCATGCAAGGGCTGGGCGACGGCTACTTCGTCCTGCCCTATACCATTGGGCACTACCTCGTGACCTCCAAGCAGTCGAAGCCTTCCGCCAGCCATGCGGAGTTCCGCAAAGCCGAGGCCGACGCCAAAGCCTTCACCAGCCGCTTGCTTTCCATCAAGGGCAAGCGGACCCCAACCTCCCTGCACCGCGAGCTGGGCAAGCTGCTCTGGGACAAGTGCGGCATGGCGCGCAATGAGGCCGGCTTGAAGGAGGCGCTCCGGCGCATCCCCGAGCTGCGGGAGGAATTTTGGAAGAATGTCAACGTCACCGGCGAAGGTGGCGAGTTGAACCAAACCCTGGAATACGCCGGCCGCGTCGCCGACTTCATGGAATTTGCCGAACTGCTCTGCTTCGACGCGTTGCATCGCCGCGAATCCTGCGGCGGCCATTTCCGCGAAGAGTTCCAGACCCCGGACGGCGAGGCGCAGCGGGACGACCAGAACTTCGCCTACGTGGCCGCCTGGGAATACCAGGGCCCGGGTAAAGCGCCCGTCCTGCAAAAGGAACCGCTCGTCTATGAGGCCGTCCACCTGAGCACCCGCAGCTACAAATGAATCTGACCCTCAAAGTCTGGCGGCAGAAAAGTGCCCATAGCCCCGGCCGGTTCGAGACCTACCCGGCACGCGACCTCACCCCGGACATGTCGTTCCTGGAGATGCTCGACGTGGTCAACGAGGAGCTCATTACCCGCGGCGAGGAGCCGATCGCCTTCGATTCCGACTGCCGCGAAGGCATCTGCGGCTCGTGCTCCCTGGTCATCAACGGCGTCCCCCACGGCGGCCACCGCGGCACCGCCTCCTGCGAGCATCACCTGCGGCATTTCCAGGACGGCGACACCATCACCGTCGAACCCTGGCGGGCGAAGGCCTTCCCGATCGTCAAGGACCTCGTCACCAACCGCACCGCCTTCGACCGCATCATCCAGGCCGGCGGCTTTGTCTCCGTCAACACCGGCGGCGCCCCGGACGCTAACGCTCTCCCCGTCCCCAAACCCGCCGCGGACCAGGCCATGGACGCCGCCGCGTGCATCGGCTGCGGCGCCTGCGTGGCCGTCTGCAAAAACGCCTCCGCCATGCTCTTTGTCGCCGCCAAAGTTTCCCACCTCAACCTCCTGCCCCAGGGCAAAGCCGAAAAGGACCGCCGAGTTCTCCACATGGTTCAGCAGATGGACAAAGAAGGCTTCGGCAACTGCACGGTCACCGGCTCCTGCGAAGCCGTCTGCCCCAAGCAGATCAGCCTCAGCTTCATCGCCAAAATGAACCGCGACTACGGCGCCGCCCTCCTCAAGGGAAGGTAGGCCGACCCACAGGCGCGAACCATGCGGCTCCAAGCCAGGCCGGGATCACCTTCGGTTTCGAGATCGGACCTCACTTGCCCTGCCTGCCTGGGCACACCTTGTCAGTACCACCGATCGGGTCGGGTGCCGGGGCGCAATGCCCGGCACCCGACCCGATCGGCCGGCGGCGGGGTTTGCGTGGAGGACGCCTTTGACGTTCCAAAGGGCGTGCCCACGGAGGCGGTTCGTTTTGGCCCGAAGAATTTTGTCGTGCGCCTGGCTCTGTGGAGCGCAGGAAAAAAGGCTGGCCCGGCGGGTCGCGTCGTGGTTTTCTGCCGGCGACCTTGAAGAACCGACCGTTATTCCAGATCGGGCTGCCGCGGCTGCTGCTGCTGAGCATGATCCTGCCGGGCCGGGTGGCCGCCGAAGACGACTTTACCGAGACGCTGCGTGACGGTTCGCGCCCGCCGGCAGTCAGCGGTTCGACGGAGGGTGAATCCCGTTTCGCGGGCGCGGCGCGGCAGGCCCGGGGGCCGTTGTCGGGGCGGGTGGTGTTCACGTGCCCCGGCCACGGCTGGACCTGGGGCCGCGACACCTGGGTTACCCAGCGGGGTGTCGGGCGGGAGATGAACGAGGACTACGGTAACCTCGATCAGATGAACTTTTTCGTCCCCTATGTTGTCCAGGCCGGCGCGACGGTCGTGGCTTTTCGTCCCATCGGCTACCAGCCGCGCGAGGTGGTGCTGGACAACACGTCGCGCGGCGTGAAGTTCGCGGGCCGCTGGCAGGAGAGCCGTTCGCCGGTGTATTTCGGCGCGCCAGGGGCGGTTCCGTACCGGTTCGCTTTGCTGGCGGGGACCGAGACGGCCACGGCCACCTACACGCCGCGGATTCCCGCCGCCGGCTTCTACCCCGTCTATACTTGGGTGCGGCACGGCGCGGACCGCACGAGCCAGCTTTACCGGATTCTGCACTCGGGCGGGCAAACGCTGGTGCGCGTGCCGCACCAGATGGTGGGCAGCGGCTGGGTGTATCTGGGCACCTATTATTTTGAGGCGGGTTCACACCGGAAGCAAGGCTCGGTGGTCGTGAGCAACCTGCAGCCGTCGCCGGCTTTTGGCGCGGTGGCGATCGCCGATGCGATTCGCTTCGGCAACGGCATGGGCGACGTGATCCCGGTTCCGGGCGGGCAGGTCTCGACGTATCCGCGGGAAGAGGAAGCGGCGCTGTATTGGATTCTCCAGGGCCTGGGTCAAGGCCAGACCAATGTCCTGTCTCGCCCCGGCACCGCCCAGCAGAGCAGCAATGTCAGCGCGCCGCCACGCCTGGCGCGGGCCATGAACCGGGCGGCGGCCGGCAACAGGTTCAAACGTATTTACCTCGGGTTCCATTCCAACGCGGGCGGCGGGCGCGGGGTGATCGGGCTCTGGAACAACCCGAAGCTGTTCCCGGGCACCATGACGCCCAACCAGGAGCGCCTAGCCTACCTGGTCGGCGCCGAGGTCAACGCTACCTTGTCCGCGATGACCGCGCCGCCGCTCGAGCTGCCTTGGTTCCCACGCCGCACGCTCACCTACGCCCGCGACGACTACGCGTTCGGCGAGATCAACAACCGGGTCATTGAGGACGAGTTCGACGCCACGATCATCGAGGCCGCCTTCCACGACAGCCGGGAGGACGCCATCCTGCTGCGGGATCCGATGGTGCGGGACCGGATCGCGCGTTGCAGTTACCAGGCGATCGTCCGCTACATGAACGAGTTTGACGGAGCGCCGCTGGAGTTCCTGCCTGAGCCTCCGCAGAACCTGCGCGTGACGGGCTCGCCCGAAGCGGTAAGCATCGCGTGGGATCCTCCGGCTGACGCCGCGACCAACGCGGTGGCGGGCTACCTGGTTTACCGCTCGCAGGACGGCTATGGTTTTGGCAGCCCGATCCCTGTCCCCGCCAGCCAGACGCGCGTCGCGTTGCCCGGCCTGCCGCGCGGCAAAGACCGCTACTTTCGAGTCACGGCGGTGAACGCGGGCGGCGAATCTCTGCCCTCCGTGGTGGCCGGCGGTTCTGTGGGCAAGGCCCGGCTCGCGCCGCGCGTCTTGGTCGTCAACGGCTTCACTCAGTTTGACCGGCTCAACAACCTGCGCCAGACCCTCCGCGCCACCAACTACGTCACCCCGTCCGCGGTCGGCAAAATGGACCGCGTCATCCCGCGCTCGAACAACGCCTTCGACTACGTCGTGCAGCACGGCCAGGCCCTGGCGGCCAACGGCGCCGCGTTCGACTCCTGCCAGCGCCAGGCCGTGGCCAATGGGCTCGTGCCGCTCGAACATTATCCAACCGTCCTCTGGGCGGCCGGGCAGCAAACGACGAATCTGTTGACGGGCGCCGAGCGGGAAGTCCTGGCTCGCTATGTCGCGCAGGGAGGCAACCTGTTGTTCAGCGGCTCGCATTTGGCCACGGCGTTGCGGCAAAGCGACGACGGCTCGCCCAGCGCCGGCCGGCTGTTCCACGCCGCGCCGGCCGCTTCGCCCGAGGGGGCCGAGCGCTACCTTTCCTTCGTTCCGGCCCCGGGTTCTATCTTTCGGCGCAACCGGCCGGGCTTGTTTGGCGACGCGAGCGACCAGAGCTACTTCGTCAATGCCACCAGCCGGCTCGTCCCGGACGGCCCCGGCGCGCGGGCGGCGCTGGTTTGCGCGGATGGCTCGGGCGCCGCCGCGGTCCAGTATGACGGCCCGGCCGGGGGCGGGAAGGTCGTTTGCCTCGGGTTCCCCTTTGAATGCCTGAGCACGGCGGCGGCGCGGACGCGTTTTATGGCCAGCGTGCTGCGGTTCTTCGCCGCGCCCAATGGTGTTGACACCAGCCGCCGAGGGCAGGAACATCCGCGGGAGCAGCAGCAAAAGCGCAACGATCAATAACACCTCGAACCTATGAACATCAACCGACGACGTTTTCTCGGGACGACGGGGCTGGGAGTTGGGGCCTTGGGACTCCAGGCCGTCCCGGTTCCGGGAGCAGAAGCCGCCGGCCAGGCCAAGGCCCCCGCCGGGACTCCGGGCCTGCGGTTGGGGCTGGTCACCTACAACCTGGCCGCCGACTGGGACCTCGCCACCATCATCCAGAACTGTGAGGCGACGAAGTTCGAAGGCGTGGAGCTGCGCACCACCCACGCCCACAAAGTCGAGGTCAATCTCTCGAAGGCCGAACGCCAGGAGGTGCGGAAGCGCTTCGCCGATTCGAGCGTGCAGTTGATGGGGCTGGGCAGCGCCTTCGACTATCATACGCCCGACCAGGCCAAGCTGCGCCGGGATGTCGAGGCGACCAAGGAATACATCGTTCTGGCCGAAGACGTGGGCGCGACCGGAGTGAAGGTGCGGCCAAACGGGCTGCCGAAGGAGGTGCCCGTGGAAAAGACGCTGGAGCAGATCGGGCGCTGCCTGCGGGAGCTGGGCGACTGCGCCCGGGACCATGGGCAGGTCATCCGGCTCGAGGTCCACGGCACGGGCACCTCGTTTCCGCCGCACATCCGGAAGATCCTAGACGTGGCAAACCACCCGAAGGTGGGCGCCTGCTGGAACTCCAACCCCACGGACCTCTCGGGCCAGGGCTGGGACTACAACTTCGACCTGCTGAAGGACAGAATCTTCGCCGTGCACATGACGGACTTGTTCCTGGAGACCTATCCGTACCGGAAACTGCTCACCCGTTTGAACGAGATCCGCTTCACCGGCTTCTGCCTCGCCGAGATCCAAGCCAGCACCGACCCGGTGCGGGTGATGAAGTACTACCGCGCGCTCTGGCTGGCATACCAGGGCCGCCTCTAGCCGGTGGATTCGTTACGCACTCCCATGAGACCCCACGCCCTGCTGCTCCCCGCTGGCCTGGCCCTGATCCTCCTCGCGTCGCGGCTCGCCGCCTGGGCCGGTGAGCCGCCCGCCGCCTCCGCGGCTTTTACATCGAAAGATCCCGTCGTGCTCCAGGCGCTGGGCCTGATGAAGTCCGGCAAGTTCCAAAAGGCCGAGGCCTTGCTCGGCAGCGCCGCGACCCAAGGCGATGCCGAAGCCCGCCGCGCCCGGGCCGAGACGCTTGAAATTCTGCGTCGCACCCGCCTGGAATACTCGCTGGACGCAGACGGCCTGTTGGCCAAAGTCAGAAAGTCCGTCCCCGACGCCACCGCTCGGGACGTGGAGCGTTGGGCCAAGGAGAGCCGGGCCCGCTACCGGGTAATTGACGGCCGGAGACTCTACTTCCGGCGCGAGCCCCAGAACATTTTTCTCTTCTCCGAGGTAGCCAGGGCACGCCGGGCCCGGGCCGGCAACGCCCCGCGTGAGCCCCGATGGAAACTGACCGACCACCTGCGAGCCGTGGTTGAAGAGGCCGAGCAGACCGGCCAGACGGAGGTCAAGCCCGTGCGCCATCACGTTACCTTCACGCTCACGGTGCGGCCCCACACGCCGGGAGTTCAGGCCGGCTCGCGGGTGCGCGTCTGGCTTCCCTTCCCGCAGGAGTATCGCCAGCAGCGCGACGTCCGGCTCATTAGCGCCTCAACGGAACCTAAACTGATCGCGCCCAACGCCGTCGAGGGCAACCCGGTGGGAGGCGCCGCGCAGCGCACCGTGTATTTCGAGGAGACGGTCACGGACCCTGCCCAACCGCTCACGTTCCAGGAGGACTTCGCGTACACCTCTTATGCCTACTACCCCCGGTTGGACGAGGCGAAGGTTCAGCCGTTGCCGGCGGATTGGAACGGGGCCTGCCTGGGCGAACGGCCGCCCCACATCGTCTTTACGCCCGCACTTCGGCGGCAGGCGAGCCGGATTGTCGGCCGGGAGACCAATCCGCTGGCCAAAGCCCGCAAGATCTTTCGTTGGGTGAGCGCCAACATCCGGTGGAACGCCGAGGACGAGTATGGCATCATCCCGTCGTTTGCCGTCAAAGGCATCACCGCCGGGCGGGGCGACTGCGGCGTGCAAGGCACCGTCTTCATCACGCTCTGCCGCATCGCCGACATCCCGGCGCGCTGGCAAAGCGGCTGGGAGACCAAGCCAACCGCCAGTTGGGGCATGCACGACTGGGCCGAAATTTACCTGGCGCCCTGGGGCTGGCTGCCCGCCGACGCCTCCTACGGCGTGCAGACCTCGGACGACCCCCGGATCGCCGACTTTTACTGCGGGCACCAAGACAGTTACCGGACCATCTTCAACCTGGACTGGGGACGCGAGCTCTTCCCGCCGAAGGCATCTTTGCGATCGGAACCCGCTGACTTCCAGCGCGGCGAGGTCGAGGTGGACGGGCGCAATCTTTACTTCGGCCAGTGGGATTATAGCATGAAGGTCCGGTGCGAGCCGGGCCCGAGCCCCGAGTAGAACCCGAGACGTCGGGGCGGAATCTTCTGGCTCGAGGCTTTCCGAAAAGGGTTGTACGAGACGATTGAGCCGGGGCAGTGCGGTCGGC
>CAZVFC010000085.1:0-34843 GCA_964625855.1 uncultured Verrucomicrobiota bacterium
ATAATCTTTAGTTATCCTCGATACTTACAAAACAAACCGCTTGGAGCAACGGCTTTCCGGTTTTGTAAACCGCTTATCCAGTCCAGCGGCAGTGGCCGGCTGGTTGGGGGGATGACCACCGCAACCACGGCGAAGACGGTCGACTTCCCAACGCTGGCGGGCTCCACGCTATTGAAAAACAGCACTCCCCGTTTGTGACGCAGCGCAGCCACTTCAAGCGTCCCATCTAGACTTCCTGGTCATTCACCGACAAGGGGGGCAGGAGATAACGCCAAGGCGTCTCCAGACTTGGAACTCATCCTACTTGGCTGCTCCAAGGTGACTCCAGTGCGGAGTGGTCCGTGTCTGGGGGGCTCGCCGTGATGAATTCGAGATGCCTTTGCTCCTCGATCGGCGAATCTGGCAGGAGTCGGAGGTAGGCCATCGTGTAGCCCAGCATGGCCTTGCGAACCCGAAGCGTCGCGCGGCCGTTCTTCATTGCGTAGTCATGCTCGATGGCTTTTCGCTGGATGGGGTTCAATTTCTGATGTGGGCGGAAATGGAGTTTTACCCAAGTGGTCCATTCCTCATCGGGTTTCGCGGGCAAGCCGGCATCCGAAAGTGACCGGGTCTTGCTAATTCGCCCCAATATAAAATCCTTGTACTCTTTGTCCTCGGGACACCACGCGCGGACGTGCCAACGGTAGCCGTCATGGGCAAGGGCGTGAGGGGTTATCCACCGCCACCTTTCCGTGGCTGAATGAATCGAAAAATAATAAATTTCCAGGGAAAGCTTGCCAGAGATGGCACGGATGACATTACGCGCTGCCTCCAGCGGAATATGTCGGGATGGCAGGTCGATACGGGCCACCTGTCCATCGGCCGGTGAAACTAGTGCAGAGCTGCTGACGAGGCTGAGGGCGTCATCGAAGGTTGGCTTCTTGAGCTTGCAGACCATGTCGTCGGCAGCCGCATACCTTTTAGAGCTGCGGTCGTAATGAAGGGCCGGGGGATTCAAACGCATGTATGCGGCGAGATCCGCCGATGCCTGCGGCACCGAGATTTCAAACCGGCCGCAAAGGTCAGTCCGCCGCACCCAACCGCGCCAGTAGGCGAGGCGCTCAATGTGCAGGAGTCTTTCGCGCGCGTTCCAATTCTCTGTGTTGGTCTTATTGCCCATTAAGTGAGAAAGGGATCGAGGTCGTACATGGCGGCGAGATCCTCCCAACCGAAGGCTTCCTGGGGGATTGCACGTCCTGCGAGGATGACCGAAGCCGCGCGAGCCGCCCATGGCTCGGGCAGCCACGAGCAAAACGCCGGAACCTGATCTACCGCCGCAGTAACGTCGCGCAACAAGAACTTGTAGGCGGGGAGCAACGGAACCACTCGGGCGCCTAGGGACGCCGCTTGTGCCAGTTGATGAGGGATTTCGAACCCACGCCGGTCCACATCGCCAAAATAGAATATTTCTGTGACTCCATAGCGGCCGACCTCGCGTTTGAGGTAAGCCGTGCATTTCTGAATTTCGTGTCCGCGGCCATAAATCACGAGCCGATGGACCGGTTTCTGCCGGCAGAGCCGGCAAAACGAGTCGAACGTGGCTTCGTTTTCCAGGATAACCATTCCGTCACCCTGGTCGAACCGCTCTGCTACGGGTGTCGGTTCCACCACATAGCAGCGGAGCAATTCCAACGAGACCTTCCCTGGACCGAAGAGGATTTCGGAATGTCTCAGTCCATCCAACCGCTTCTCCTCGCCAAAGATATCAAACGACCGCTCTTTCACCGGCACCTGCGGACGCGAGCTTCCTTCGCATGCCAGAAACCTCTGGATCGCCAGCGCAGCCTCCCGAATACCCTTTGGCAAACCCCGTTCGCCCGCCAGGAAACAAAGCGCCGGATTCCAAGGGAACCCTCGGTGATCGAAGTTTTCCTTGGGTACCTTGGTTGGCGGCAGCCTTACCCAGCGGGGCCTCGCCGGGAGAACGTCCCTGTTCCAGCCTTCACCGGCGTGTGAGGGCAAGACGATGAGGTCCTCGGCCTCAGCGGCAACCAGGAGATCCACGAATAAGGTCCAGCGATCCCGCTCGGTCTTAAGGCTGGGGACACGATCCGCCAGTGCATTAAAGACCGCCGCTATATCGGCTTGTCTCCTGCCATCCGGGAGTGCGGACCTGACCGCCTCAAGAACGAGGTGAGTTTCCATGTGAGTTGGCTTCGCCGAGGCGGACTGCCTCAACAGTGTGCGGTTCGGCCTGAACGATGCGTTCGCCACTGGCCGCGTTACGCACACTGTTACGCAGGCGCACACGCAATGGGAAAGATGCCAGAGCTTCAAAATCGTTAATGCCTGTCAGGTAGATCAACTGGACGCCCATGACGTTGGCCATTTTCAGCTGCAAGTCCACTAGGGGGAAGTGGCTCGCCTTGCCGAACGGATTGTCGAGCATCAAAAACCCGCAGTCCGCCAAAATATCTCCGCGATCCGCCCGGACGCGCACGATTACGCAGTAAAGCAGAATGGCCGCGGTAACCCGCTGTCCCCCGGAGAAAGTGGCCAGTTTCGTGACGGGCTGGTAGTTGCAGGCCAGAGGATCGTAGGCCTCCGGCTTGAGGATTTCGATTTCGATCTCGCGCTGGTTCATGATGGCGAGCAGGCATTCGTATGCGAGCGCCGCTCCGCGCGGTATGGCCATGTCCTTCTTCTGTGGCATCATCCACGAGTCCATCAGTCGGCCCAAGAACACTCGGCGCTCGGCCTGGCTGCTGCGGGCGGGAACGTGCACTTTCAGAAACGGCTGACCGGACCAGGCACCCACGCCTTCCGGCATCCGGCTCAGCCGCGCGGCATGCTCGAGCGAGCGGACGGCTTCATTCGCACGGCCGTAAAGCTGGTCGATCAGCGTATCCCGCACTTTGTCGATTTCCTCGAGCTTCGCCAACAGACCAGCCCTTCTCTCCTTGCAGTCTGCGATGTGCTGAGGCGTGTTCTTCTCATAATCAGCGCGAGTGAACCGCCGGAAACGGTCTCGGATGTCCAAGCTAAAGCGGTCCCATTTCTCATGCTTGACCAGCAGATCAATGTGGTTGTCGAAGATGCGCCCCATCTTTTCGGCCAAATCTTCCAGGAGGTTCTTTGCCTCATCATGGCGCTTCTTGACGGCCCTGATCCGCGCCTTGTCCTCCTCCGGGTTGCCGGTGAACCCCGGATATTGGCGGGATCCGACGGCCCGGGCCGGCGATGTCAAGTCTGCCATGGTTTCATACTGACCTGCGGTGGCCTTTGCTTCACGGCCCTTGGCCTCCAGATCATTTACAATGTCTCGTAGGGCATCCGCCTGCGCCTGTGATTCATCTGCAAGCTGCTGCTTATCCTGCTTCATGCGGTCCGCATCGGCCGCACAGATAGGTTCGGGTAGTTCGGGATCGAGGTCGGCCCGCTCGTTGACCCCAAGAGGTTTGGGGCGGTCCTTCTCCGCGCGCTGGAGCTCCTGTTCAGCAAGGGTCACCGAAACCCTGGCGCTTGACTGGCTTTCAAGGGCGGTCTCCAACTGGGCTTCAAGATCGCTGGCTTCGGAAAGCGCAGCGACTTCTTCGGACCGCTTGCCGTGCCCGTCACGGGCGAAAGCGCTTTCAGCTTCCATAAGAGCCTGCTCGGCCGCTTTAATTGCCGACTCCAACGGACCATGCTGTGCCTTCTCCTCATAAGTGTCGCGAGCCGTGATGAAGGGCAGTTCCTCGGCCACGAGGTCGCGATGAGGCACCGCAAGAGGGTTCGGGGGAAGGTAGGCACCAAGCCTGGCATTACTCTTCTGCATGCGCAGCTCGACGAGCTTCCCGTTGGCGTTTGTTTTTCGCTCCCCCACCGCGGGTAGATCGTTTTCGAGAGTTCGGATGCGCGCACTGATTTCGCCCTGCAACGTCTCGTTGGCGGAAACCTCGCTGCGCAGGGCATTCTGCCGCTTGAGCCAGCCGTCAAGGTGGTTGCCGAAAGTGGTGCGAAAGTCGCTGACCTTTGAGAGCTGGGTTTTGGTATTGCCGGCGGCGATCTCATGGTTGGTGGCGCTGGCATCCGCTCGCTTAGCCTCTTCTTCGGCTGCTGTTGCGGAGGAAGATTCAGCCTCCGCTGCCGCAGCCTGGTCTTGGGCCGCCGCTTCGTTCTCCGTCAAAGCGCCCCGCCGTTTCTCAACCCAAGCGGCCGGAAATTCTTTCTGGAGATTCGATACCTGACTGGCGGCCTCCGCGAAGCCCTCGGCTTTCTCAATTAGTTCGACGGCCTTGCCGTCGAGCAGGCGCTGGTGCTCTACGATTTGGCCCCTCTCGGCCACTGCAGCACCGGCGTTGAAAAGCCCAGCGCGCCGGGGGAGGATCGTGACGGCGGGGTTATTAGCGGACCCGGTGAGGGAAGTGGACAGGGTGATCCTCACCGGGCGGGACAGTTGGAACTCAGAGAACGCCGCTCTTGCCGCGTCGAGGTCCTCCGGCGTGTTTGCCACTAGGCCGCTGTACGCCGCCGGGTCGGCGCGCAGGCGCGTCCTCGCCTCGTCGGCAGCCGCATTAGCATTTAGCCATTCGTAAGCCGTGAGAATGCCGCGGATGCCGCGTTCCCGTATCTGCCCAACAAGTTCCTCGATCTCGTGCGGCGCAGGGAACAGCGGATGCGTTTCCGCGTCATACGAATCAAGCAGCCGCTTGTCTTCAGCCCGTTCGATTTCAAGATCGAGCAACTCCTTACGAGATCCGCCCTCACGGGCACGCAGCGCTTCCACTATGCCTTGGTTGAAAGGATCAAACGGACCGCCCTCCAGGATTTCCTTCACACAATCCAGCGCCGCACAAGCTTCCCTGGCTGCCTCGAAGCGGGCCAGATCGGCCCGCGCCTGCTCCGCCAGGCCCCTCGCCCGTGCCGCCAGATTGGACAGCCGTGCGGCCTGCTCGCGATGGAGCTTTGCGCGAGAGCGGGCTTCGGCCGCCTCATTGCGGCTAGCCCTTCCGGCGTTTTCGAGCCTGCTGGCCTCCGATGTCAACCGGGCTTCGGCGTCGGCCGCTTCTTCGCGTAATTGGATTACCCGGTCAGCGACAAGGCGCTCGCGGGCGCGGTTGGCCAGCTCGATGCGACCCTGGATCTCACTCAGGTCGGCGGAGAGGGCAGAATGCTCGTCTTTGAGTGTCCCCAGTTCATCGCGTTCCTTGGTGAGATTAGCCAGGATTCCCGCCTCCCGCTCCTTGGCCTCTTCGAAGGCGAGCTGGGCGGCTTCGATTGCCTCTTCAAAAGCCCCGTTCAGCGACAACGCGCGCTTTTGCACTTCCTCGAGCTGCGGTCGAAGCTGCTGCTGCAATTGCGTGCGCTGTTCGACGAAGGCATCTAGTTTGACTTTAGCACTTCGGACCTCCCGCCACAATCTGGCCGCAGAGAGCGTCTGCGCGCGGCGAGCGTGCTCTTGAGCCACTGCCCGGGCTTGCGCGTATGCCTTCTGCGCCTCCGAAATCCTTAGTTCCCGCGCTCGCCTCTCGTATCCTGCCGCATGCCGCTTGGCGTTGTCGCGTCTGCGGATATGTTCGTCTCGCTCACCCTTTTTTTCCGCGTGGTTCTCTTCGCAACGCCTCTGTTGCGAACGGAACAAGTCTGTCAGGAATGAAACCCCATCGGCAAGCGATTGCAGTTCGGACATCGCTGCGAGCCGCTCTGCCTCGGCGGTGCGCCTGCGCTGCCCGTGTCCATCGAGCGTCTCGAGGTATGGAACCATTTCATCAATGAAATCGCGCTCCTTCTCGTAATGCGGCTTCTTCATCAGAGCATGCCGATGCTCATTGAGACTGGCGGTCACCGGATCTTCCCCATCACGCCCCATGGTGGGTTGCTCCAAGGCGAATTCGAGATACCTGCGAATAAAATCGTTGGTCTTGCTGAACTTAAACTCCTCGTCCACCGCCCCCTCTGCCTTATTCATTTGGAGGTGGCTGCGGTAGAGGTGCGCGTCCACACCGCGCTGGGTCTTCAAGTGATTATGCCAGTCCCGAAAATTGGATGCCACGTAGAGGTCCACGTTCGCTGGAGCCTTCAAGTGCCGGTCGCTGAGCCAGCGATTCAAATCGGCGAGCGTTCTGGCCGGGGCAGGAGAAAGTCCCTGGATGGGCAGCTCGTCGAACGAAATGCCGTCTCTTCCTGTTCGGAAGGAGAACAGTATTGGAGGATCTTCTCTCTCCTTCCGAACCCAGGCCAGCATCAGGCAGAATCGCCCGACATGACTCTCCATTTCCAGCGCGACGACCCCGAGTCTTCCCAAGATGAAGTTGTCATCCAGCGTTCGATTGCTGCCGTTAACCTTGCCAAGGAAGTCATGCTTGCCGGGTAGAAGCACGGCATAGATCAACGACAGCAACGAGGTTTTGCCGCCTCCGTTGCGCAGATTGATAACGGAGTCCATGGGCAGCCCATTCTGGTCCAGGCGGACGGGAAGGGGATGAAACCGGGCGTCTTCATGCCCGACACCTACGAGATGCATGCGGAGGAGCTTCGCCATATAGAGTTAGACCATGGAGGTGCGGGAGCTAGCGGCACGTTCGCCAAGGACCTGAAGCAATTGGTCATGGGCTCCCTGCATTAAATGGCGCGCTTGCACGCGGAAATGTGGACGCGCCACCCATAGTTCTTTCCCGCCTTCCTCCCGGCAGAGGAAGAGGCCATGGTCTGCAAGCCAGTGCAGAATGTAACGGAAGCGGTACTGCAAAGTGTTTTGGCCGTCTCCAAAGGGCTCCAGAAGGGCGATGGTTTCAAAACCCGTGCGCAAATCATCGCCGGCCACGTCTTCCGGTGTGGTGGCCGACCTCATTTGACGGCTGGTGTTTGAAGCCCACTCGACCAGGGCGCGCAGCTCGATAGATACCACCGTGCTATCTTCGAGTTCTCCAAGAGCTCGCCGGTTGGGATAAACGTAGGCGGCTAACATCGCCAGCAGCAGTCCGTAGGTAATTCGCTCGCGCGGCTTCATGCTGCGAAAATCCTCCAGCGTCGGCGCGTAGGGGCCGCCCGCCACGTTCACGACGGCCAAGCCGACGTCCCGGGCAAGCTCGAAAATCTGCAAATCAAAGCCGCGGGCGATTTGTCCGGCGGTTTCCCGGAATCCGGGATCGGTGTGATAACGCTGTAGGAGTTGCTGGTATTCCGAACTGCGGGCGGTTGTTTCGCGCGGGTTGAGCGCGAGGCGCAGAAGCCGGGAGGCCTCATAGATTTCATTTCCCTGTTCTGAACTCATCGGGTATCCTCCCTGGAAATAAGGAGATCATCTCCAAAGTAGCCGGCGGCCTTCAGTTCTCGTCCCGCGGGGTGAGCAACGACGGCATCGCCCGGTTCGTGCTCGAACCACCGTGGAATCAGGACTGAGGCATAGGCGAGCTCCGGGCTTTTGGGGCCAAATTGCTCCTCTGCCTTCAGCAGCGCCTCGGAAAAAGCGAAAGTCGCCTCGAAGCGGCTGAAGAGATCCTCCACCGACTTGCAGACCTCAGCGGTAAAGCGCTTTGGCGCCTCCATGTCTTCGCAGGATTCAGGAATGGGATCCAACTCCGAAGCATCTTCCTGCTGCCGCACGTCGGCCAGGAGGGAAGCGAGCAAGGCGGGCAAGTCCGGCAGCACTGGAAGGCAGGGCGGCACCATCAGCGGCCAGAGCGATGGCAGCGCTGCTGCGAATTCACCGCACTTTAGGCTCAGCATGGGTTCCAGGAATTCGGTCATGGGATCCGGCATTGCCGGGCTCTCCCCGCGCCGAAAACGATGGTGAGATTGCCAGTCCAGCAGCGTGCGACTGCACCTCTGAAGGTCGGCGAGCAACCGCACCTGCTCCGTCGAGGACTCTTCAATGGACTTGCGCGCCTCGATCAAAGAGTTGCGGCCATCGTCACCCGGCGTCAATTGGATGGCCCGCGTTTGAATCTCCTCGACCTGGCGCTGTTCGATCCGCCCCCTCTCGTCCACCTGCTTCCGCATCCGATCGAGCTCCGGGATGACATTGGCGGCATATTGAATTTCATCGAAGCTGCGTTCCGCCGCGACCAGCCAGCCCCGCAATCGCGCACGCTGCTCGACGCTGCGCTTCCTGGCCATATCCGCAGCCTCTCCTGCTTCAAGGTGCTTGCCTCGTTGGAGATAATGCTCGATGAGGGCATCATTCGCGGCCTGTTCCGCTTCGAGGTCGTGACCCAGACCGCTCAGGTAGATGTGAATGGCCTCGGGCGTCGCAATATAGACGAGTTCATCGTCCGGCGAGAGCCGCTGCTCAAGAAGCCGGTAGGGATGGGTAAGCGTTTCCACCGTCCCATCTTCCCGAATAACCTGGTACGATGCCTCAAAGTGACCACGGCCACGTTCGTTCGTAAGTTGCCCGATAACGTGACTGGCGATCCGATCAATCTCGTTCGCCAAAGCCGCCGGATTGATCTTAAGCACAATTTTGGAGAGCTCGCGCAAGATGACCATATACTGTGCCCCTGCCATCAGGCCGCCCATCTCGGTAATGATGGCTTCCATCAGGACCGAGCAAAGGAGATGCATGTCGTAGGGCTTCAAATCCACCAGCGGACGGCCCTTGTTGTCCTCCAGGTCGAAAAATGGCTTCATGAGGGCGAGGTTCTTCGCCCTCCGGTTCACCGCTGCACGCCAAAACGCTTCGGACATAGCGCCAGCAATATTACCAAATCAGTAGTTAAAGTCAACCCATCGTTTTTTACGACATACCACTGGACGCCTACCGCTTCTAAATGGCCAATGGTTAGATGTTCATTTTGTTCCTTGGATGATGTCTGACGAGCACCAGGCGTTGGCTGCGCTCGCTCACCTGGGCGTAAATGGTGGTGGTGGTAATCGAGCTGTGGCCGAGCAACCGCTGAATGTGCCGCAGATCCACGCCATCCTCCAAAAGCAACGTGGCCACGGTGTGACGCAGCATATGCGGCGTGATCCGGCGGATACCCGCCCGAGCAGTGTGCCGGCGCAAAATGGCGCGGACCGATTGATCGGACATGCGGGCGCCACGGCGATTCACAAAGACGGGCGCGCTCGGTGAGGGGTCCGTCTTGCGCCGTTGCTCCAATTGTTGTGCGAGCGCCTCCCGCAATGCCTCGCACGCTATCGGTATCTCGCGTTCCCGGTTGCCTTTGCCGTGAACGGAGATGATCTGCCGGTCCATGTCAATCTGGCTGACATCTGTGAAGACGACCTCGCTCACGCGCATGCCTGTCGAGAACAGCATTTCGAGCAGCGCAACTTCCTGGATCTTGCGCGCGGCGGAGGTGGGACTGGCGGCAGCCTGCTCACGCGGTGATCGAAGAAGGGATCTCACGGTGGATCGTGCAACTGTCCGCGGCAGACTCTGCCCCATTTTGATCTCGCATCGAAAACCGCTCAGAGGATTGCTTGCCAGGTTGCCGTGCCGTTCCAAACTGGAAAACATAGACTTCACAGCAGCGAGCCGACGACGAATTGTGCGCGGCTTCGCCCCGTTCATATTCGCCATCCACTTCTGCATGAGGCTTCGTTCCACCACGTTGATCGGAGTGTCAGTGGGTGGAGAATCTATAAAGTCCCGGAAGCACTCCAGATCGTGGCGATAAGCCTTTATCGTGTGTTTGCTTAGTTTCCGGTGCTCTGCGCAGTGGGCAAGGAACCATTCAATAGCGGGATTAAGTGTGTCCATATTGGGGGCGGATTGTAGGCCACCCGTCTGCCGAGGGCTACTGGCAGCCATATCTCGGCTGTTTGTGGTTGCGACGCGACCTCAGAAATGGCGGTGAACCCAAGGGACGCCCCTGTTCTCTAGGCTGGTTTGTCCGCCTACCGCAGTTCTCGATCTCGTCCAACCTCTGCAGGCCTGGCACCCGTCCCACCCGGGCTCAGCCTGTGGGTAAACCGCCTAGCGCGCCGAGTGGAAACTCGGGCCGGGAGTGAAGCTTACTCTAGCCGTGTCACGGCCATCCAATCGGAGGTGAACGGTGATGCTGGTAGGCGTGCGTGAGACGCCTGCGGCATCGTATCGGACTTTCCTCGGTATGATGGGCTTCTTATAGAGTCGCGAGACGTAGCGGAAATGGTCGATTACTTCTCGATTGGACATCCGGGCAATGTCCTCGAAATCCAAGCACTCAATACGAATGACTGGGATACGCGTTGGTTTCATGTCGCCAGCTCATAGCGCACTTTAATGACCGGGGCGGTGGTGTAAAGGCCGTAGTCGGCGGCCCAACAGCGGCTGAGCCGGGGCGGCTGATCTTCCAGCCACACCGGGTCGAGACCTCTTGCGGCGCGCAGCTTGCCTGCTTTGCCCCCCTTTTGGTCAGGGTGTCCCTCCACGATGGAAACTGGTGTGGATTACGCCGGGCTGCTCCCTGAGCCCGACAGTAAGAATCTCCGAAGCGCCCGTGTCCATGCATGCGATGCTCCTCCGCGCGGAGCGCTCGCGTCACAAGGCAATCCAGATATGCTTACCCGGTTTCCTAATAAACGCCGAGTCTCCCAGCGCAAGATTTATGAGTGTGTTAGGCGGGGAAGCCATTCCCTTCATGGGCCCCACCAGTTCGAGGCCCTTACAACCTTGCTCTTGCCGCTACGGCAAAGGCAACGGAAAGGGTGGTCCGCGAGCATCCGTACCGGGCCATTGGTATCGCCCTTGGCTTGGGCCTCCTGATCGGCGCGCTGGCGAGCCGGCAAAGACGAGGCTGAGGCCGCGATTGGCCGTGGCCGCAAGGTCGATCACATCCACGGGCATGTCACGTCTGCGAGTCAAACCGCCTGCACTCTCGCGACAACCTCCAGTTTCTGGGAATGCAGCAGGTCCGCAATGCACTCGATGGTGTCCAGCGCACCGTGGTTGCAGCGGAAGTTCAGTGCCTTCAGGACTTCTGCGATCTGGACAAATCCGGCGTACCGAATAATCCCGCCACGCGTTCTCGTCACCAGGAGGAAGCCAGCCGAGCGCAGTTCGGCTGGCAGGGGCTCCTCCTCTAGCCACCGCCGAAAACGGGAGTCGAGCGCTTGCAGCTCCGCGTCGGTGATCTGGTGCGTCGGCAGTTCGGGCAGGAGGTTCAGCAGCCGGGCCATTGTGATCACGGCTAATGCATATGCTCGAATTGCGCAGCGCCCTCCGTCAGGCAGCGCTTGCACGAGATCCCCGACGGTCCGGATGCCACAGCTCCGGAGGATCGTGCGATGGCGCCCGTCGATGGATATCGCCGTGAGTGGTTTCTGGAGGAAGCCCGGCTGAAGGCCTGATGCGGCGGCATGGACTATGGCCCCCATCTGTTTCAAATTCCCTTTCGGCAACTTGGGGATGTGGGCTGGGTCTTGCTGTAATTGAGTGTGCAGTAATCCCAAACGTTCAAGAGCAGTCGTAGTCATGACTGCTTGTTTGGCGAATTTACGAATGCCCTTGGGCCTTTCAGCACGTGCGGCTCTTGGGTAATCTCCCGGTGTGCAACACAAAAAGCCACATCTCAATCCTGTCGAGTGGGACTTCAGATTTGTGAAGTCGGAGGAGCTTGTAACGCTCGCCGTCTATGAGTATGCAAGGAGCTGCCCATGGGTTTCAACATTGTGGCAGGGATGGCTCAATTCCTTCATCCCCACCTGCCGGACGGTGAACCTCGACCAACCCACTGTTATCTACGATCAACAAAGGAAGGTTCGTCTCGGCGATGTGTTCCGCAAAGAATACCCTGCGGGCATTCCAGCCTGGCCCAGGGATGCCACCGCCGATCTCATGGTCTACAGTCTTCCCGCATACCTGCGGGAAATCGCCATTGAGGCGCTTGTATTCTGCGTCCCATCGTTTCCTAAGCCGTGGTCCGAGCTTCCCAAAAGGGAGCGCGATGCTGCCCTTCAACTGCTTAGACGTCCAAGTTCTCTGCTTTTTCGAGATGCGAAGGAACCCCCCGAACCCGGCGATCACGTCTTCAAGGTCGCTATAGACATCGACCAGGCTGCACCCGGGGATATACGGCGCTCCTTCCAGACCTGGCTTGCTGAAAAGCTGCGCGACTACGAGAGGAAAAATCCGGGTTCGAAGGAGACTCGACACCCGGTCAATCCTGGTCGATCGGCCTCTCCCCCTTATGAGACCCTCCGTTGGCTGGGCGCTTACCGCTTCCAGATGGCCGGCTTTCGCTACAAGGACGCCTGGGCTGAAGTCGAGCGGCGGCAAAAGGCACTGCCCGATCCGCCCTCCGGCCGATTTCCCAAATTGCCGACTTATGATGACGCGAGCAGCTGGTTTCGCGCCGTCGGGAGGGCAAAGAGACGGATGGTGGAAACATTCACTCCCCTCAGGGGGGAGTTTGTGCCATCGGCACTTCTTCGGTTTAGATAGAGAATCTATTGACCTAAACCCCTTTCTGGGTTCCGGCCATACCCCTGGGCTTCCTTGCCCGCTAGCGTGGCAGCGTGAGTGTATCGCGTTGCCAGCCCGGGTTTGCTCAGGGCCCGGCGACGACCAGAACTGCGACCTGTCAGAGGCGAAGGAGTTCTTCGGCCAGCTTGCTGGCACCTTTTCCCTGGTTTGGTGGCAAGCGTAAGGTCGCCGCTGAGGTCTGGGGGGCATTTGGCGACGTCGATAATTACGTCGAGCCTTTTGGCGGTTCCCTCGCGGTGCTGCTCGGGCGTCCCTCGGAGCATGTCCCCCGTTCTGAAATTGTGAATGATGCCGATGGCTACATCTGCAACTTCTGGCGGGCGCTACAAGCATCTCCGAACGAGGTGGCGCGGTATGCCGATGCTCCGGCCAATGAAAATGAACTCATTGCGCGGCACGTATGGCTGGTCAATGAAGGGCGGGAACGGCTTCAGCGGCTGGAAGGTGACCCAGATTATTACGATGCGAAGGTCGCCGGTTGGTGGGTCTGGGGAATCTGTTGCTGGATCGGTCCGGACTGGTGCTCTGGCCGTGGTGGGCCCTGGCACTCCCACAACGGGCGGATCGTCGACGCGCGCACGCTCGGCGCTAGGGATAGCAATCAGCCCACCGCAACGCCCGACCTCGGCCGGGGTGTGACCCGCAAGTTGTTACTGCTGCACAACAACGGGGTGGGCATCTTCCGCGGCAGGAATTCAGGCGGGCAAGGGGGAGACATTTACAGCTATTTCCGGTCTCTCGCGACCCGTCTGCGGAGGGTGCGCGTCTGCTCCGGCAACTGGAGCAGGGTTGTCACCAGGGCCGCCACGTACCACGGCAGCAAGGTCGGAGTGTTCCTGGATCCGCCGTATTCTGACAGTGTCTGCGCCTCGGGGCTGTATCGCGTCGATTCTGCAGGGATATCCAAGGAGGTCCGGGAGTGGGCCATCTCCCGCGGGAATGACCGGCGCCTGCGGATCTGCCTGGCGGGATACGAAGACGAGCATGCCGCCCACATGCCGGAGAACTGGCGCGTGCTGGCCTGGTCAGCTAACCGCGCTTATGGCAGCAAGGCTGACGACACGGCAAATGCCGCGAACAGGCACAAGGAGCGGCTTTGGTTCTCTCCAGGCTGCCTTGGCATCGGCAACGAGGGTCGTGGACCCGAGTAATCCCATATTCTACACGGGTGGCGAGACGCAAAACTGGGCCGGCGTGCTCGTCAGCCGGAACCCGGGAACCGTGGAACACATGCTCGTCGCCACCTTCTGCGGCCACTGCGCCGCCGTCTACCCCACCTGCGGCCGGTCGCCAGGGCCCAGTTCGCTGCGCCACGCTCATGAGGCGGGACGGCCACCATGTCCGGCAGCTTGCTGACTTCTATCTCGAGTTGCTCAAGGAGCTGTTGCTGTGCTGCCCGCCAACGCGGCGCGCCAAGGTGCGCGGTTTCGCGCCATTCATGTTCCCCATCCACCTCTGGAGAAGGCTTCGCTCCACCCAGTTGATCGCGGAGTCCAGGGATGGACCACCGACAAAGTCGCGAAACGATTCCAGATTGTGGCGGTAAGCCTTGATCGTATATTTGCTCAGTTTTCGGTGGTTCGCGCAGTGGCCAAGGAATCATTCAATAGCGGGATTAAGCGTGTCCATATTGGGGGCGGATTGTAGGCCACCCTTCTGCCGAGGGCAAAGTCCCCCCTTCAGCCGCCTCGATACGGCCAGCTCGGTCCTTGAGCCATCTGGTTGCGTTTCTCCCGGATGAACTCACCGAGCGTTTTCATGGCGTACGCTTACAAGAGCTTCCCGGCGTTGTAAACATCCGAACGGCACCGGGCCCCACAGTCGCAATTGCCTCCAAGTGCCGCGGTTCGCGAGATGGTCAGAGAATGTCTAGCTCGAGTTTCAATCTGAACTCGGACAGCCACTTTCGAGTATGCTCCAAGCCCAGGGGGAGGTTCCTCAGACCCAATAGCTCAGCCGCTTCTTCGAGCGGGACAACATGGTGGATGGCGCCCAGGGCATGCATCGTCCGGATGGCGGCCTTGTCGCATGTGCCGAGGAAGGGCATGGGCGCCTGTGTCACGAAGCAGGCTAACAGCTCTTTCTCACCACGGTCCAACACTGCCGCCGAGGGCGCCCGCGCAATCAAACCGGTGACCAGCTGAGTGGTCACGTCGTGAACCACCATTTCCGAACGGAGCCTGGCGTCATCCAGCGGCACGTAACCCTTGCGCATCCGATTGCCGCTGGCGCACTCAATGACGCAGTAGTCGACGGTCTCGACCTTGAAGGTCTTCACCAAGGCGTTCCAACACCCCAGCCGGTGCGCCTCGATGATCACCATCGTATCCACCAGGACTCGTTGTCCCCGTTCCATGTGCCAGGATGACCAGCCTCGGGTGGACTAGCTTAAGCACCTTGCCCGGGATGGGAGCCCACGAGCTCGAACGGAACATTCAGATTGTGCTCGCGGAAGACCGCCTCCAGATCGTCCAGGTCCTTGTCCAGAATCTCCTGGACCCTACGAACGGAGACCAAGCCGCCATCGATGCCCCGCTGGAGGCATCGCACGAACCGGCTCGAATACAGCTTCGGCGTGGGAGACGCGTCCTTCGTCGTTAGGCCGGCGGGCTCGATGCCCTCTGCTCCCTGCGGAATGCATTCCAGGCGCACCAGGCGCCAATACAGGGCCTGCGCCGATACTTCGAGCAAGCCGGCAGCGTCGCATATCCAGCTGCGCAAATCCTGAGAACCACGAGCGGTGAACAGATTCCGGACCACCTGAGCCGGCATGAGGAGGGCTGAAGTGAAGTTGTTCGCCAGGTCCTCAATGCGCTTCTGCCTCTTGCTGGGTGCCTCATCGGCATCTACGCTTGGCGGGGGCATGCTGTTCCAGGTCAGCACGTGGAACAGCTCATGTCCCAGGTCATACGCGCGACGCCCAGAGGGTTCCTTACGGTTGATGACGATGGTGTCCAGCTTGTTCAAGTGGACTGCGGCCCCGGAAAGCCCTTTGGGGGCGTCGAGCATCAGCACCAAAGCGTTCAGCCTGTCCTCCACGGCTCTCTCCAGCTTCTTAGCTGGAATCGGAAAGAGATCCCAGGCTTTCGCCAGGGCCTCGCCTTCATCGGCGGCTTCCTCGTATGAGCTCGACTCGGACAGGGGTAGGTGGACGGGCAACCCCTCCCGAGCCCCAGACAACTGACTGTCCAAGTGCCGGAACAGCCCAACGATCGGGAAGATCCGATCGCGAAACTCGTTCAGCTCGACGGCTTCAACGGCAGGAGCCCGCCAGGAGACCAATGCCTCACCCACCAGGCGAAATGGATCGGTGAAGAAGTCAAGGGGATGGTCCAACACGCTCATTAACTTCAAGAGCTCATCAGACGATACCTTCCGCTCGCCACTCTCGATCGCTCCGAGAATCTGCCGCGAGTTGAACCCCACAGCCGCTGTGAGCTGCTCTTGCGTCAAATTCGCCTCTTTCCGGGCGAATTGAACCCGGCGCCCTACCATCTGGTTGAATCGTTCCAGGTCGTTCATGCGGCCAATATACTAACATATGGCATGAATGCAAGAAAAGTTTGCATTTTCCAAAATGTAATGCGTTTCATCCCATAACGGTGGCGAGTCAATACGGCGGACGTGACCTTGCAGCAGAGCGTCTGGCTTCATGATCGCTTGTTTGGCGAGTTTACGAATGCTGTGGGGCTTCTTTGCACATGAAGCTCCTGGGTGGCTCCCCGATCAGTGGGGGTGCCGCTTCACTGGGTGGAGAATGAGAAAGATCCCGCTAAGGTCCAAGACAATTGCTCCCTTCAGGGCGAGGAAACCGCCACAGGTGTACTAGCACTAGGGCCTGATAGAACATAGCGACGGGAAACGGAAAAGTGTCCCAGGGACCCAAAATCGGCTCCTCGTGGTACGGGTACTAACTGGACGAAGTGGCCACCTCCCCGACCATCCCCTTTTGTGAGTCCATTTGTAACTTCCGGCGAACCCGTCGGCTGTGGATACGGAAACCCTTGATTTCATTGGACAAGAACGGCGGCAGCGCCCTCACGGAAAAGGGTTCGAAACTGGAACCTGCGGAAAAGCCACACGAGCAAACGTAGGAAGAAGTGCTTCAAGTGGCTGGCGCGACTTCCGTAGCCCGACCCTCCATTATTTTACCTGTCTTTGCCTGAAAGCCGGACGCCTGCTTCTCCTACGGATTCGCAGGTTGTGCGGGACGCTCCGCGTCCCCCATGGCCTCCTTGCGGGCAGGTGGAGATATGTGAAACAGCGTGCGCGTGGATGGAGCGGAAGGCGGGAGCCTGTCTTGCCAGGGCGTGAATGCGAGGAGGGAATCCTGAAGATGGAATCTGTGTTGCACTTGATTCGCGAAAGAGCGGAGGAGCGGGGTCTGCGTTTCGATTGATGGTGGGGCCTGCTCCGAACGATCCCAGAAAGCCCTGGTTAATGCTGCAGCCCGCTCCCAGAATTGTCCTCGGAAGTGATTGCCGTCGATGCGGGTTTTCGTCACTGTAGCCGCCATGAGCAAGTCGACGGCATTGGCAGGCGCGAAGGCATTGGACCCGGTCCACTGGGACTACCGAGGCGTCACCTCCGAGGAATTCCAGACCGCCGCGCTTTACGAGTACGCCCGGTGCTGTCCCTGGGTGGTGGCGTACTGGGAGAAGTGGCTGAAGAGCTCGATCCCCGGGGTTTCGCGCTCCGCCTGGGCACCGCCTGTTGCCGATCGGACGCGGACTGTGCGCGTCGGAGAGGCCCTCCGTAGGGGCTACCCGAGGGGACTGCCGTTGAACCACAAACCCGACCCCGAGGCAGGCCTCCTGATCGGAAGCTTTCCCCTGTTCTTGAGGCGCGTGGGCTTGGCACCCGTGCTGCTCAGGGCGCCGCAATTTCCCCAGCCCTGGCTGGAATTGACCCCGGGTGCCCGGGAGCGGCTGGTGAAACAGGTTCCAATCGGGGTCGCGCGCCGGTGTGCGTTCCGCGATCTGGTCAAAGTCCCGCTCGGTGACGAAATGCCTTATGAACGGGCCCTTGAGGCAGGGAAGCGAAATGTTCCGGGCGATGTCACCTTCCCCGTGGCGGTGGATTTCTCCCAGGCGTTGGAGTGCATCCGGGCTGACTTCGATCGTTGGCTGCAGCAAAAGCGGGCGACCCTCAGGGAAGCCGGAGCCATCCCCAAGCGCCTGCTGCAGCGCGGGCGCACCGTGGAGATCAACTATGATGCGCTCACGTGGCTGGTCTGTTATAACTTTCGGGCGGCTGGAATCAGCTATGGAGCCGCCCGCGCAGCCACGCAGGCTCGAAGGAGCGCGATCCCGGTGGTGGACCCGCGCGTCCCCATGCCTCATTATCCTCAGGACTCGACTTGGTCCGCAAACACGTCCCGTGCGAAGAAGCTCATGGGCCGGTTGTTCAGTACCCCGGCGTACTCGCCCCTTGAGCCCACGGCCACCTTGGTGGAATTCCGCAAGAACCTCGATTAGTCAGATCGCCACCCTGTCCATGTTGCTAATTACTTGGTGCCTCAGGCCCTGAAATACGGAGTCGTGGCGTGGCAACTGCTCGTCGCTGGGCAATATGCCAGATGTTCGAAAAACCGAGCCAAAAGAGGACGATGGCCTGCAACAGGCTTTCGCGCCGCTTTTCAAGCTGGCGGCGCAGACTCCGGTCCACGGACACGTCAAGGCATCGGCTCAAAAGCCTGGCGTGCTGCTTATCGAAGCTCAGGGAGAGCTCAGGTTGCTCCGCCAGACGCATCCGGACGAAGATCACGTGGATTCCCTGCGGACCGTCGTGAATTGGATGCAAATTCAGCTCCAGCGGGGTCCACCTGCCGATCAACGAGCCAAACCGAGACGCGTGTCCGCCGAGTTGCGCAGACGGCAACGTGCGTTTGGTCGTTCACAGAAGAGTTAGAGTGCGGTCCGGCTTAACTCTTCAACGAGGACAAATCCCCCGCCTCCAAGGCCCGGAGTAATGCGACCAGCTCGCGCAGTGTCTTTACGCCAGTGTTGCAGTGATTGAAAGAATGGGCGCTCAGTTGACAGACATCCCCGATGGTCAGCGCGCTGGTGACCCTGAAAAAGTGGGCCACGAGCCGGCTGCATTTCAGCTTCTCGGTTGATAGTGCCTTGATTTCGTCCGTCAGGTTGATCTGGATGTAGCCCGAACCATCTGGCGACCAGATTTGGCGCTTTGATGACGGGGCTTTGCGGGTAAAAAGATGCAACCGGCCCACCCATTGTGCCGCCTCCTTTTGGCTCAGGCCTCCCTGGTTCATGCGGTCTTCGAGTTCAATTAACAGCCTTTTCAATTTTGGGTCCATAACATTTGAATTCACGACTTTCTTTGTTTTAAGTTTCGCCCGGTTTTCCGGAAGCTCTGCCGGTGCCGGGGCGGGCCCTGAGCCTTCAAAACAGCCAGCGAGCGGGGAACCAAGCTTGGGCACTGGAAGGTATACCCGCGGCGCACCGCCCCCGGTGTAATTCCTCGATCCGATGTGTATCGCCGGCCTGGAGGATTAGCGTTAACGACCCCCCCGTCGTTGCCGGTAATTACTCCACCCCGTATGGGCGGTAATCTGGAGTCATGGCAGCATGTGGTCTCCAGTCAGGTCGCGATCGGTTTCACCGGATCTTAATCCGGTGGGTCAGCGCTCTGGCCGCGGTACACGGCTGCATGGGGGCCGCACCAGTTTCGGTGCCCGGATCGTTGCCACGAACGTTGCCACAAAAACCGGAAAATCGTGCATCGCGCTGCACTCCGGTGCACCGCGCTTCACTTTCCAGCTTTCGCAAGAGCCGGATTCTCAGCTGGATACAGATTATTCCTGCGGAAAGCCTTCCTCCAATCGTATCACCATGCCCAAGTGATGGTTGTTTAACCACGATCCCTCGATTTCCTAAGGAAATCCGCGTTTTCGTCCCTATTTTCCGCGCATTATTGCGGAAACGTTGCCACAATGGGGGCGTTTTTTGTGGCAACGGTGGGTACGCTCCCCGTCCTTTTGGAGCTTATGAGAGCGTGCGGATAGTTTCTCAGGACGGTCCCGGCCAGGTGGTGGGTTTTAGTACCCCCGTCGGCGGTGTGGGGTACCAAGGGGTCGCTGGCGTCGTATTGAGCGAAGCTGGCGGGTGCCCCTTGGAGCTGATTCTGCGGCCGGTTGCGGCGGACCAGTTGCTCGGCGGCCGGGCGGGGTTCCCTTCCTGTGATGTCTTCGGCGGCTGGAACGGAGGTCGTCGTGGCTAAGGAACTACTGCTGGGCGTTTACACGATTTCCCCCTCCCGGACCGGAGGGGGCAAGCGCGTCTATCTGATCGAGGGGTGGACCGAGGCCGGGGAGCGCATCCGCCAGCGCAAGGACACCGAGGATGAGGCCAAGAAGGTGGTGGAGGTTCTGGCCGAGGCCGACGGGAAGAATAGAGAGGCGCGCCGGCTCTCGGGGACCGCCATCACAGAGAAACGTTACGTCTTCAGTTCGGAGATCATCACCTCCAAGGCGCGTCGGGATGACATCGAAGCCGCGCTCCGACTCTTTCCAACAAACGAGGCCGGTATCCCGGATCCGTTATGGTCGCTTCGGGATTGCGTGGAACGCGGTATCAAGGCCGGATATAATCCGACCTTTCCCGATGTCACAGTCGCCGACGTGGCCCCGACCTACAGGGAGTACTACAAATGGCGGAATACGCTGGCTCCGACGGATGCTAACTACGTCGGGCCCAAGACCCTGGAGGCGTTCTATCCGAGGCTAAACCGCCTGGTGAAGCTGTTCGGGACGCTGAAGTTTTCGGCCCTCGCAGCGGAGGGAGAGCTAAAGAAACGGATTCTCAACTCCGGCCTCAGGCCATCAGTCGCTGACAAGATCGCCAGCACGTTCAACGGGATGGCAGCCTGGGGCACTGAGGAGAATTTGAATCCCAAGGATGAGAAGGCCTCGGCGCAGGTTGGTGACCTCGCAGCCGGCTCCGCGGAAGCAGACACCGGCGGCACAGGCCACAAGCCCGCGCCTGTGCACCATGACTCCGGCCCCAGTCTAGCAGTGGCTGACAGGATCGCCGGCACGTTCAACGGGATGGCGGCCTCAGGCGCCAAGGAGAATTTGAATTCCAATGATGAGAAGGCCCGGGCACAGGTCGGTGAGTTCGCAGCCGGCACCGCAGAAACAGACGCCGACGGCACAGGCCACAAACCCGCGCCTGAGCACCCCCGCTATCTCGCCCGCTACACGCCCTGGTCCTGTCCCTACAAAGTGAAAGGCATCCCCCAGGTTTATTCCCGCGCTGAATATCAGGCGCTGTTGGACGAGGCTTGGCGGCAGACGGTCAGCCCCGTGCGCCGTGCGTCCGTCTCCCGCGCCGCCACCATCATCATGCGCATCTGGTGCGCCCTCCGGCCCAGCGAAACGGACCATCCGGAGTTTCACGTAAACGAGGATTGCAGCGTCGCTCACGTGCCCGAAGGAACCAAGAGCGGCTTTCGGCTGGTTGCCATCCCCCCGTGCGCACAAATCCAACTGCGGCTCCTCAAAGCCAGAGGCCTTCTCTCCTTTGCGGAAGTTACGCCACAGGCGATGGCCGTCTTCCGTGGCAAGGCGGGCTTCCCCCTGTGCTCCAGCGCTATGCGCGGGGCGTTCGCGAATCACACGGGGAGGAAGTACAAGACAGTCACGGCTGAGGAGGCTGAGAAGTGGTTCCGTGGCAACTGGCCGCTGCGCTTTGGCAAGCGCAAGCAGGACGTGGACCGGCACACGGGCGGCAGCGCCTACGCGAACGCCTCCCGAAACCTTCCGGCGACCTCCAAGTGGATGGGGAACGGCCTCGACGACCTTGATCACTATATTGGTTTGTTTCCGCAGGTGGAGATCCCGTCTTTCTACCAGACGGTGGCGACACCCCTCCAGGGCATCATCCGCCCCAAGGACATCCCGTTGCCGTCCTGGTTCGACGCCCAGGGAGAGGCCGCTTATCGCGCGGAGCAGGTTGCGGTTGGGGACCTTGTGACCACGCTCATCTCCCATTCCGACGAGCTCATCAGTGAAGCATCCGAGCCCGATGATGACGCCGCCGCGTTGAAGACTTCAGAGGAGTCGGTCGAGGAGACTGTCGCCGCCTGAATCGCTCGCCAGTGCGTATGAACACCAGCAATACTGTCCCGCCCGCCTGGGCGGCTCATCTGGGCGCGACCCAGGACCTCACGGCAACCTCCAAGCACCTGACCACCCTTGCCACTGGTTTACGCCGTTTCCAGGGTCTCCTGACATCCGCGGACGGGGCGGCCTTTTACAGGACGATCGCGACCCCGCTCAAAGCCTTGATCAGCCCGGACGAGATTCCGCTTCCATCCTGGTTCTGCGTCAGGATTTGAGGACTCCATGAGACCAGTCCTCTAGCCAATCCGTTGCTTCCGCGGCCGCCCGCGTCTGACTTCCAGGCGCGTGAGCGCATCGCGAACCTGCCGCGGAACGAACCAGACCCGGCCGGCGGAGCGTGCGAACGGAACGGCACGCTTCTTGGTCTGCGTGCGCAGCCACCTCAAACTGGGCCGGCTCACCGGGTCCCACAGGATCTCGAGCAGTCTGGGCCCGGAAACAAACCGGTCCAGTTCGCAGGTTTGATCGGCTGGACGTGCCAGTCCGGGTGAGTCAGGAGTCGGGCCCTGGGCGCTGTTTGCCTCCGGGCCGACCGTTTCTTCGCAAGCGTTCATCATCCATAGAAGCTCCATTTCCGGACTTTCCGTTCCTTTGGCGGCCGGAGGTACGTTTCCGCTGGTTTTGGAGCTTATATAGGCATCGCATCCTCCGGGGTCCGACGCGGCCTCGGAGAGCGAATGGACTAATGAACAAACATATGTGTGATGTAAATGTGACAACGTTGACAGGCCGTTTGACCCGGGACCCTGATGTGCGCTCCGGTCAATCGGGGGTTCGGTATGCCTTGTTTACCGTGGCGGCCACTCGCCGCTGGAAGGACAATGGCAACCAGAAGGAGGAGACGGCGGTTGTGCCCTGCATCTCGTTCGGTCTGCCTGCCGAACGGGTCGCTCAGCACCGCAAGGACGAACCGATCGTCGTGAGCGGACGCCTCCGCAGCGACCGATGGGAGGCCGAGGGTGCGATTCATTCCCGCCTGGTTCTGGTCGCGGGAGAGATCCAGTTTGTGGGGCAGGCGTCCGTCCCGGGCGCCGCACAGGCTGCGGGCTCGAGCGCCGAATCCGGAGCCGCAGCCGTGAGAGAAGCCGATAAGGTTCCGTTCTGAGAGGGGCCGGGTGTCGCGCCGGGCTCCGACGGCCGCCGACGGAGGCTCGGGCCTCGTGCCCGCCGCGACTCTCACTCAATCGGCTCGATCTCCCGGATCACCTGTTGGGCCAGTCCCCTGAGTTCCACCCGGTATTTGCGGAAGCTGTCGGTCGGAATGCGGTCGGTGTCCTCGCAGACTCTCTCCCATGCGTCTATCGTCCGCTGCAGGCGCTGAGGAGCGCGACCACGCAAAGTCGAGAAGAACTGGCGTTGCAGGTCGTTCCACGCCGCGCGCTCCGCCGCCGTGGGCGTTGGGCTGGCGAGGACAACGCCCCGGTCCGCTTCATCCCCGTCGGCGCCCTCCGCGATGGGGTAATGCGCGTGGTAAGCTTTGATGTGCCTGGTTTTTGTCTGGCATTGGACCAGTGAAAAGATCACGCTTCGGAGGTATTTCTCGAAAGCGGCCTTGTCGATGATATCTTCGTCGCGAGGCCGACGGCCCGCGTCCTCCGACTCCAACCCGAGCACAACCGCCAGGAAGGCGCTCTGCACGATGTCGCGCCCCTCATCGGACGATCGGCCCAGCCGCAGCAACCGCCACTCCGCGAATTCTGTCAGGGCAGCTATTTCAGCTTCCCGGATCTCGCTCAGTCGGGCCTGGGCTTTCTGCCTGGCCTCATTAGTAAGCGGAGGATTCATGGTGAAATCGAGTTTGGTGCGGATTTTGCCCTGGCTGGGTGCGGATGGGATGGGCGTCCCGAGGCCGGCTGCGCTGGCCGGCCGTGCTCATAGTGGGAGACTCGACAGGATGCGTTACGCGCGGACTCTGGCGCGGAAGGGGTTGGATCGCTCAACCCGCGGTGGGCAGGGAGTGCAGAAATTGTCAGCCGCGCTCGGATAGGAGGTAGCCTGGCGGCCCTGGGAAAAGGCCATGGAGTCTCACCGGCAGGCACCGCCGAAATCCCGGGTTTGCTTGGTTTTTATCTGGCATCGGACCAGAGAGAGGATCACGCCTCGGAGGTATTTCTCGAAAGCGGCCTTGTCGATGATGTCTTCGTCGCGAGGCCGGCGGCCCGCGTGCTCCGACTCCAACCCGAGCACAATCGCCAGGAAGGCGCTCTGCACAACGTCGCGCCCCTCATCGCACGATCCGCCCAGCCGCAACAACCGGCACTCCGCGAATTCTCTCAGGGCAGCCAGCTCAGCTTCCCCGATCTCGCTCAGTCGGGCCTGGGCTTTCCGCCTGGCCTCCTTTGAAAGCAGACGATTCATAGTGAAATTAAGTTTGGTGCGGATTCGGCCCTGGCTGGGGGCGGGGGGGGGGTGGGCGTCCCGAGGCCGCCGAGGTGGTTGGCCGCGCTCATGGTGCGAGTCGCAACCGCATGCGATGCGTCCTGAGTCTGGCGCGGACGCGGACGCCGGATCGCTCAGCCCGCGGCGGGTAAGGAGTGCAGAAATTGCCAGCCGCGTCCCGACATGAGGTCGCCTGGCGGCCCTGGGAACAGGCGGTGGAGATCGCGGGCAAGCAGCGCCGAAATCCCGGGTTTGCTGGATTCAATCCAGGACCCCTTGTCCCGTCCGTTAAACGGGAGAGCAGCGTTCACGACGTGGAGGGGGCTGACGTCCCTTGAAGGCCCCCAGGCCAGCTCGATGAGGATCTCGTCGCCGCGCCGCCCGGCCGCTGCGAGGCAGAAGCCGCTTTCCTCGGCCGCGGGCGTCAGTGCCCCTGCGGGGGCCGGGGTTCGGATTGGAGCGTCCAGGGGGATCATCGAGGCCATGTCCCTCAGCAGGTCGCGGATCGGACGCTGTGTTTCGGAGTTATACAGCGCGAACACCAGGGCTTCGAGTGGCGCGTAGGCGATGCCTGAGGCCTCGAAGACGTGCTCGCTGACGCAGGTGAGGTCGCAGGGGAGATCGCTCGACCTCACGACGACGTGCTCCAGGCGGAACCGGCTGGTTTGCTCCGGTCGATACCGAAAGAGCGGGATCTGGACGGCGCCCCGTGGTGAGGCCCACTCAAGTGCAGTGCCCAGACTGGTTACCTCCGGGGGCAGGGGTCCTGCCGCCGGCGGGTGCGCAATGAAAAGCGGTCCGATTAGTATCTTCACTGATCTGGTTTCCAGCGGCGACATGGTACACCGCATTTCCGAAGCCTCGCCCCCATGCCCGGTCAGGAGCGGTTGTGTCGGTCCGGGTACGCTTTTTCGATTTTCGGCGCTAAGTAGGATGTGAAACAGATCAAATCCTGCCCGGAACTTAGCTTCGTGAAAGACATGATTGACGGGTATTTCTCCGATGAACACAAACTATAATTCAACGGTCGTGTGCGGCCGGCTTGTCTGGGACACCAAGCTCAAGCGGCTCGCCGATGGCACGGAGGCGTCGGTTGGCACCATCGCCACGTCCCATACATTCATGGGAAAGGCCGGCAAAAGGTCCCAGCACATCGCACTTGTGCCGGTCATAACTTTTGGAGAGCAGGCCCTCATCCTGACATCTCTGCACCAGGGCCAGCACGTGTTCGCCATCGGCCATCTCCTTACGGAGGCGTTAATAGAGGCTGGCAAGGCAACCTCACGGCTGGTCCTGGTGTGTCACGAGCTGCGACCATTCCTGCAGGGCCTGAATGGCGTCGCCAAGGTCTCCGAGAGGCCCGATCACGGCGACGACCAACTACCATCCCGGCTCCCGAATTGATTCTCCGTATGATTCACCTCAGGTCAGTCGAACCGCACTTCTTCATCTCGCTAACGCCGGAGCTGTTGACCCGGAATCTGTTGGTCACCGGCTCAACGGGATCGGGGAAGACCACCTCGGGCGTGAGGCCCCTCTTGCGGCAGTTGATCATGGCTCACCGGAGGAGGCCCGGGCGCCGGCCGGGGTTGCTGATCCTCGATGCCAAGGCGGACGATACAGTTCCCTTCGTGCGCCAGCTCTGCAGGGAGGCGGGGCGGTCTGAGGACCTCCGCATTTTGGGTCCCGGCGGCAACGTTTACTATGACATTCTCCACGGCTTCACCTTGGACCGGTTCGACCGGCTCGATGAGACCGTTTTGAAGTTCCTCTTGGGCTCGCGCGACATGGGAGCCGAGAATCAGTATTGGACGGAGACCCGGCGGGGTTTACTGGGTTCGGCGCTCACGCTTCTCCGGGCCTCTTCGCCGGGCAATTTGTCCCTGCAGGACGCCCTCGATTTCTTCGATGCTTGGTGGTTCGGTCCGTTGGCGGCGGAGCCGAAGCGCGTCGCGTTTGTGCGGCAGGTCGTGGCGGACAAGTCGCTGGATCCGCAGACGGTCCGGAGGCTCCAGGTAGCCCTCCAGGATGTCGAATCGTGGAAGCAGATGGATGTGAAACTCCGCGAGACCCACAAGTCGACAATTTTGAACCTGCTTCGTCCGCTATCAAATCCGGCCGCCGCCAGCTACTTCTCGGGATGCGATCGGCGCTTCCAGGCGAGCGATTTGCTCGATGGGGGCATCTTGCTGGTAAGTGTCAACGCGCAGGTCCCCGGCTTGGCGCAGTTACTGTTCAGGTTGGTCAAGCAGGACTGCTTTGCAGAGATTTCCGCCCGCGGTTACTCGGATCCAAAAAAGGCGAGGCTCGTCATGGTCGTCGCCGACGAATATTCCCTCTACGCCGACCAGTCGGACGGAGATTTTCTTGCAACCTGCCGCTCTCGATTTTGCGGCTTGGTTGCCGTGTTGCAGTCGCTCGCTGGTCTTGATCGCCGCATCGGCTACCAGGCGCGGGAGGCGTTGCTCGCGAATTTCTGCAGCACGCTCCACTTCGCGTCCCACGAGCCAGAGCTGGATCAGTATGTCGCGCGGCTGATGGGCCAACGCGAGCGCGACCCCGAGCTGGAGACGGAGCTCGACTTGAACTCCGGCCTGCATAGCGAGTTCTGGCGCTCGAGCTATGAACTGGTGGCGCCGCCGGGGGCCCTCGGGCGGCTGTGTTCGCATCGCGCGTATGTTCGGCTCGCGGACGGCCGTCGCTATAAGGAGCCGATTTGGCTGGAGCCTCTGTTTTTGGAACAGAAGGCGCCCGCCGCTGAAGCAACCGCACCGGCTGCAAACGCACTGCCGCAGGCGGTGATGAAGATCATGGAGCGCTCGCGGCCGACTCCTGCTCACCTGGATACCCTTGCCACGGGGATGCTGTGCTGGGGGTCGGGGTCCGGCCACAGGCTTTGGTTGACTCCTTCGGTTGTTGAAGGTCTGCTCCAGATGCTCATCACCCGGGAGTCGAGGGACTACTACATCGAGCGCATCCGGCGAGTTTCAAAAATTGTCGGGCTGGGGGCTGTTCCGGATTGCTGGCTGCCTGGTTTGCACGCCTGGCTGGCCAGGCGGGCGGATGTGCGCGGTGTTGTGGCTACCGCGAGCGTGCGCTCGGGCATCCTTTTCATCCTGGATGAAAACGCAAAGCTCGAAGTGGGAACCGCGACAACCCCCACGTTGGGGCACCTTGCGCTTGTCCTCTATCCGTGCTTATGGCGGCCGGCGAACCGGCGCCACCTGATGCAACTGTGGAAGATAAGGCCCGATTTGCATCCCGAGATTCAATCCCTTCCCCAATGGTCTAGTTGGTTCCCTGCTCCGGGACTTTCCTGCCAGCAGGCTCCCAGCATGCGAGCGTCCCGGCCTCGCACGCGCAAACGCAAGCGATGACGCAGCGAGCATGTGCCAAATCGTTCGTGAAATCGGACGCCTGGAAGCGCCTTTTCAAGGGGGCGCTTGGCGGCCCGTCTTGTGGTCCAAATCGGGGATTGTCCTCGGGAAAAGGGAGTGCGAGGAGACGGTCTATTTGCATGGGTGTCGTCACGCTGCATCACGGACTGAGGATCGAGGGATCTCGGTTGCCGCCGACGACACGCATGATCGTGAGCCGGGACGAACTCGGCGGTGGGCCCATCCTGGAGGACATGCACGAGAGCTCGAAGGTCCATGTCGCCCCAGTCAGGGCACTGGCAAGGAAGAACAGAAGAAAGGAAAGGAAGAAAGATGATAGAAAGACACCAAAATCGAAATGACCTGCGCGACTTCTTTCTGAGGCTCGCGGAGTTTGAACAGCGGCGGCCCCAGATGGTCGCGAAGTGGCTGGACGCCGAGGTGACCCGGATCACGCGGAAACTCGAATCGGCATTCCGCGCGTGTCGGCTTGCCAGGCGCTGGTTTCCAGTGCCCCCGCGAATCAGTGCCCCGGCTTTGGGTAACCGGGTAGCAGCGCAGTTTGCTGACCGTATGAACCGGCACCTGCACGGCCTGGTTTTACAGGACCTGCCTGGAGCTGGTTACCCCGATCGGGCACTCCTTCGGCTCCCGAGCCTCGATCTCTGTGCCGTGGTGGAGATGAAGGCCAAGCGAGCCTGGTCGCGTGACAACTGGCACCGCCAGGTTCTGGCTTCCTGCTCGCGCAAGCTACAGCTGTATTTTCCGAAAGTCCCCCTGTGCCACCTGCTCATGACCGTGTTGTACGTCAAGAGGCACAACGCCATCCGGATGAAGGGCGTCAGGCTAGACTTCCTGGAGCCGAGCTCCCCGGTCGAAACCAGGCTTGAGGCCTCGGTCAGCCAGCATTTGCTCGCCAAGGGGAAGCATCCGGTGAGAGTCGTGCGGGGGACACTCCGGCTGAAGGCGAGTAACGGTGGAACGGCGCCGATGCGGAACCGGCAGAAAAGCAGACAACCGTCGCGCACCAAAAGGACTAATCGTCGATAGTTAGAGCAACAGACTGGAGGAATCGATATGGGGTTAACCGTCCATTATTCACTCAAAGCGCAGGGCACAGACGACCATGCGCGAAAACTCGTCCAAGCACTGCACCAGACCGCCCAGGCCCTGCCGTTCAAGGAACTCGGACCGGTCGTGGAACTGTCGGGAGCGCAATGCGACCCAGACCGACGCCCGCGGGAAGACCCAGTGCGCTGGCTTTTGATACAAGCTACCGAGCATGTGGAATCCAAGAACCGACGCGTCGCCGTGCAGCCCACCCGCTTGTTTGCTTTCACGGCTTGGCCCGGCGAGGGGTGCGAAGCTTCTAACTTCGGCCTGGGCCGATTCCCGGCCGTGGTCGAAACAGAACGTGGCCCGATCGAGACCAGGCTGTCCGGGTGGTACTGGGGCTCGTTCTGCAAGACCCAGTATAGCAGTAACCCGGCGTGTGGTGGGGCCTTGAACTTCCTGCGTTGCCACCTAAGCATCGTCGCCCTGCTCGATCGAGCCCAGGAACTCGGCTGCCTGGCGGAGGTATCCGACGAGAGCAAGTTCTGGGAGAAGCGTGACCTCAAAGCCCTAGTCGAGGAAATCAACTCCTGGAACGAGATGGTCGCGGCGGTCGGCGGACGGCTCAAGGACCTGGTCGGCGACGATCTCCACGTGGCCATCGCGGAGTTCCCGAACTTCGAGCGACTGGAAGCGGCCGGCCAGCAGCAACTCGCCAAGTTGCTCGTGCAAGTCCGCAATCCGGGGCGACAGCGGCGGTCCCGGCGGAGGAAGTGCGCATAGGCCGCGGATCATGGAGGGTGGGAAAACGCACGACGGAGAATGAAGAAGTGAAAAAGCCGAGGACGAACAAGAGTGACTTAAGCTACCGGCATGAGCGTGTGCAGTCCCTGCCGGGGTCGTCTGCGGCTGATGCGCTGACTGCTCACGCAAAGGGTGTGGCACGCAACCGATACGGCAGCAAGGGGAAGCTGCCGCGGCCGAGGCGGGCCCGATAATATGTCCACGCCGAGGATAATCGATCGGCGGGAGCCTGGGAGCCCTGCGATCGCAGATGTGGCCGGCTTCGCGGCAAAGTGCGACAACAGCTTGGTGCGGTGGGTGTGCCGCATCGGGCACTGGGGGGACTGCGAAGAGCTGACTTATTCGCCCACGAGGAACGAGGTCGTGATCGGTCGTCGTTTAACGCGGTATGGCCACATCGAGTCCAGCACGTGGTGTGTCCTCTACGAGGTCCGGGGTCGGCCGTGGATTCCGCGCGAGCGCCGGTTCATGGCGGGCAGGGACAAGGATAAATACTGTTATTTGCTGGGGGCCCACCTCATCGGCACCTACGAGAATCGCCAGGTGCCGGACTACCTACTTGCCAGTCCGGACTACGTTGCCGCCGCCGAAAGGCTCATTCGGGAACATAAGGAGCAACACCGCTACAGGATCATCGGGTGGCTCCGCGTTGATCCCCTGGCGCTGTCCATGGAGGCCCAGGCATTGATTGTGGAATCCACGCTGAAATATGCGTGACGGAAGGCCCAGGGGAGGAACCGTGCCTAAGCCGAGGATAATCGCCCTGCGACGGCCTGAGATGCAAGAGACATCGGGGCACGCCGCGCTGGAGGCCGGTGGGAAGCCTGCAGGGGACCTGCTGAGCCAGGAGGAAGCTCTCCGGGAACTCGGGTCTACGGAGTCCGCCTTCACGGAGTAGCCCTCTATGCCATCCCTCGATCCCGTCGATCTGCTCTGCGTGCTCGCAAAGCTGAACGTCCGGGCCGCGCTCAAGAATCCCTACGGCCCTGCCCGCGACCACGCATGCCGGAATCTCCGCGCCATGCTCAAGCTGAGCTCCGGCCGACTGCGACATGAACTCCAGGAGACAGTCTACAGAGAACACCGAAAAACTCTAAAAACGAATGCGCCAGATTCTATTCCACACGCCGCCGAAGTTCGAGGATCGGCGACCGACGCGACGTAGGCGCGGGCACCGCGGACGGTTTTCCCCCGAATACGTCAGCCTCTTTTGTCGGTGGGTAACCGGAAGGCTACTCTCCCGGATCGCGTGCTTCAGGTATTACGGCAGGCCCTCGACCGATCGGCTGGAGTACTGCCCACGGCGGAACCTGGTCATTGCCAGAGTTGAACGGAAGGGGATTGACCGGTGCTTCCAATTGGACGAGGGCGAAACTGCAGAGGCCTATCTGGCGAGAGAAGATGATGCGTCCTCCGTGTTATGGATCCCGAGCCGCGAGGCCCTCCTGTCTGCGCCCGACCGTACGGAGTTCCTCCGGACTCTGGCGTGGTATAAAGCTAACGAATATTGGAGCCACGAGTCCCTGCCTCGCTACATTGCCGACCACCCCGACTATATCGCGGAGGCCGAGCAGGTTTTCGCCGCGCGACGGCGCTTTCGCAAGCCAATGTGGGAGCTCATGCGAGACCTGCAAGTTGACATAGAGAAGCTCACGCTCAGCACGCAGGCCGAGGTCGTCGAGTCCCGGTTGATCGACACATGAGTCCCAACTACCCAACCATTCTCCCATCGAGGTCGACCGTAGCCAGGAAGGTCCAAAACCCAAGCGATGGCCCCCGTCGCCGACCATCCGCTTTGTGATAGAGTTTGTTACTCCTGCGGATTGATCCGGCTGCTGTCGGCGGGACGCCCAGTTTCAGGGACCCTGCGTAGGGTCCAGGCTCGGTGGCGGAATCGAACCTCCTGTTCAATTTCAGTCCCGAGAAGGTGGCGAACTAGCGCTGTCAGCCCCCTCGGAACGAGCGTGGGGCACCCGAGGGGCCGCAAGCGCCGGCGCGGGTGGGGCGCTAGGGCGCACCTTTTCTGGTGACTAACTCCTTACGCCACGGGGGTTCTGACACTTTTCTCGGGACATCTGCCTGTCGCTCATTTACCGTTTGGGCCATGGCACAACGTAAAGTTCCTTTTCGGCGGCCCAGTGCTGACGAGCAAACCGTGCTGGGCCAGATGCAGATCAAACTACTCGTTCGGCCTAACGACATTGAGCGGTGCGATCGGATTCTCGTCGAGCACCATTATCTGCACAGCGCCCAGTTGGTGGGCGAGCAGTTGCGCTATGCGGTGGTGTGGAAGGGGCAATGGCTGGCCGTCGCCGCCTGGAGCGCACCGGCCTTGCATCTCAAGGCCCGGGACGCCTTTATTGGTTGGACGGAGGCCCAACGGCGCGAGCGCCTGCCCTTGGTGGTCAACAACTCACGGCTCTATGTGCTACCCAAGAGCCATTACCCCAATTTGGTCAGCCGGTTTATGAAGCTCATGCTCGGACGGTTGAGCGCGGACTGGCAGGGCGTGTGGCGACATCCGGTCGCGTTGGCGGAGAGTTTTGTGGACCCCAACCTCTATCGGGGCACGGCCTACAAGGTCAGTGGCTGGAGCCAGTTGGGGCAGACGCGCGGCTGGAAGCGTAGCGCGGTGGACTTTTACCAAGAGCACGGGGTGGCCAAGCAAGTGTGGATTCGCGAGTTGGTTAAGAACGCGTGCGTCAAGCTCCGGGCACCGGAGTTGCCGCTGGCCTGGGCCAGTGCCCTGCGCCCCGCCCGCCCTCGCTGCACCGCCAAGGTCCAGCAGATCGAGAGCTTGATGGGGCGCTTGGGTCGCGACGTGCCGGAGTTTCGGCGCCTCCAAGCGCTGGGCTACCCGCTCCCGGGCATGTTGGTGCTCATCGCCATGGCCACCTTCAGCGGGGTGAGCCGTGGCTACGAAGACCTGGCCGACTACGCGGCCACGCTTTCCCAACCGCAGTTGCGGGCCTTGCGCTTCCGGCAGGATTCGCATACTCGCAGGGTGCGCTGTCCGCGGCGGACCACCTTTGAACGGGTGCTCAAGGGCGTGGATGAGACGCGCTTGCAGCAGGTGCTCTTGCTCTGGCAGGAGCAAGTGTTGGGGCCGGTGCAGGATCGGTGGGTGATTATCGATGGCAAAGAATTCCGCCATGCCGATGTGGAGTCGGTCAGCGCGGTCAGCGGCAGCGGTCGCTGGCTGGGTTCCACGCTGGTGCCGGAGGGCAGCAACGAAATCCCCGCGGGCCGCCAGCAGTTGGCGCAACTGGATCTGGTGGACAAGATCGTGCTAGCCGACGCGGCCCATACCCAAGTCGCGCAGGCCAAACAGATCCTCTATGACCAAGGCGGCGAGTACCTCCTGACGGTTAAAAAGAACCAAAAGGACCTCTTTGCCACGCTGGAAACGCTTTTCGCCAACCGGCCTTTTTCCCCCTCAGCCCACCCCGCGCACCCGAGCGCTGACGCGCGAGCGCAACCGCAGCCGCCGCGAGATCCGGATGCTGGACTGTCGGGACGCTTCACCGCAGCAGGTGGGCTTCCCCGGAGTGCAGACCATCGGGCGGCTCCGACGCCGGGTACGGCGCCAGGGCAAGCTATCCAACGAAACGGTTTACCTAATTAGCAGCCTCACGCTCGAAGCGATGGATGCGGCGGGCTTCCTCAAGCTCAAACGCGGTTACTGGGTCATTGAGAGCGCACTGCATCACGCCTTGGATGTGACCCTGCGCGAGGATCACAGCCGAGTGCGCTATCCCAAGGCAGCTTTTGTCCTGAGCCTCTTTCGCCGCATGGTGGTCAGCTTTGCCCAGGTGTGGGTGGCCCAATGCCGCAAGCTCAACCCCAAGAGCCGCGTGACCACCCGCAAGTTCCAGCAGCGCTTCCGGCGTGCCGACGGTGGCCGCCACCGCCTGCAAGCCCTGATGTTCGCCCAATCTCCTGTTTCCTGGCGTTCCCCAATTTGAAAAGGTGCGTCCTAGTGGGGCGCAGGAACGAACATAAAAGATTGGACGCGGGAGTTGGCGTTCGAGTGGTTGGGCTGTCGTCGTTTCGATGCTTTGCGCCCGCAACTGCACGGCCCCAAGGGCCGGGCAGCGGAGGGCGACTGATGGTTCATCGAGCGTTAGCGAGCTAACTTGGTTCATTCGTCGAATTGGTTTTACACCCGGGCTTGGGATGGGTAAGGGTGGCTTCCACAATGGACATCCCACGGATATTCAACGTCAGTGAAGGTGCTCACCGCATCCACAACCCGTTCACACCCGAAAAGCTTGCCACTCTTGGCGCGGCGCTGCGCCTGGAACCGGGGACCCGAGTGCTCGACCTCGGCAGCGGTTCGGGGGAGATGCTGTGCACTTGGGCTCGCGATTACGGCATCGTTGGCACCGGTATCGACATGAGCCAGTTGTTCACCGAGCAAGCGAAAGTTCGTGCTGAAGAACTCGGCGTCGCCGATCGAGTCAGGTTCATCCATGGCGATGCTGCGGGCTACGTCTCTGACGAGAAGGTCGGTGTGGCGGCCTGTGTCGGCGCCACTTGGATCGGCGGGGGTGTCGTCGGCACTATCGAGCTTCTGGCGCGGAGTCTTCAAAGCGGAGGAATCATCCTTATCGGCGAGCCCTACTGGCGGCAGTTACCGCCGACGGAAGATGTCGCCAAGGGCTGTCTTGCCGACTCCGTGTCCGAGTTTCTCGTGCTTGCAGAGCTTCTCGGGTCTCTCGGCCGCCTCGGCTACGACGTCGTGGAAATGGTTTTGGCAGATCACGACAGCTGGGACAGGTACGAGGCGGCCAAATGGCTCACCATGCGCCGATGGCTTGAAGCCAATCCCGAGGACGAGATCGCGAACGAGGTTCGAGCCAAACTGACCTCGGAGCCCGAGCGCTACGCCGCTTACACGCGTGAATACTTGGGCTGGGGTGTGTTCGCGCTGATGAGGCGGTGAGAACCTAGCGCAACCAGCCGGAGAACCTGTTTTCTTTTCCCCATGTAATCCCCATGACTGTTTCAGCCGAGGTATGCCGACTGACACCGTTATATTTGACTTCCCCTGGAAATTCGCGGTTTTCCTCAGTGAAAAGGGCGGTATAACTGCCTACGGATCAGAAGGTTGTAGGTTCAACTCCTACTGGGTGCGCCACTTCGCATCTATTTGTTGACTAAACACTTACCGATTCGCATTCGAAAGCGCGCTTTCAGCCAAGAAATCTCACTGTCCGGCCTCTGTCCGGTATTCCTGTTTCTCAGTTTGGCCTGAATTCCAGAGCTGTAGCCAGGGGCCTCGACTGCCAGTAGCGACCCAAAACAAACCTCACCTGTCCCCTTGGCTTCAACCGCCACGCACGGTAATGGTGTCAGCGTAGGCGTCCTTGGCATCAATGGCGTCCGTGTGGGCCATGCGTAGCCGTACAGCCAAAACGACACGGCGAAGCCCCTCATTCAGCACTGCATTGACAACGAACTCTCTCCTTCTTTCATGCAGACCCATCTTGCAGCACTGAGAACCTTACTGGAATCGGGCGTCCCCACGGCGAGGAACAAGACCAGTGGCCACGGTGCGGGTGTGGTGCCCAACAACCCGTCCGAGGAACTTGCCTGCTACGTCATGCAGCTAACCGCAGCAAACATACGTTTCCTCGCCTTCTGCGAAGAAAGGCTGCCGTGACCGCAGCCTCTGCCGATTTCGGCAGGAGGGGTTGAGGCGTTTTAGGG
>CAZVFC010000086.1:0-33922 GCA_964625855.1 uncultured Verrucomicrobiota bacterium
TCTGCATTAACCCTGTTTTACCGGCATCCCGCCACTATCATGCATACGCGCTGCCATTCGGAGGCTCGTTCGTCACGGAGGCAACGACTCGGTAATAGCACGAGGCATGGACGACACCGACGGTTACGGTCAGGGTGCCGACGCCGGACGCGGCGATGGCCGCAATGCCCGGGGCGCTGCTGCTCCAATTCGGCGAACTGAGGTTGGTCGTCCACTCCACGCGGTAGGTCATTGCGGGTATCTGGTGAAAGCTCAGCCGCCCCGAGGCGTCGAAGAAGTCTATCACCAGGTCAGTCGCCTGTGCCGCCAGTTCGCCGGCCAGCGCAAGGCCCATCATCAGCCAACGTATTTTCATATGGTTCGCAATGTTAGCACCTCCGCTGCCGCCGGTCAGCCCTTGCCACAGCACTTCTTGTATTTCTTGCCGCTGCCGCAGGGACAGGGGTCATTGCCAAAATGACTTGGGGCGAGATCTGGGTGGGGCGGCGGGCGCAGCTTGTGGCCGCCACCGCCAGGCGCCTTAGCGACCGGCGCTTGCCACCGGTCCGCGCAGCGTCCAGAATCCAGGACGAGTGCAGAAGCCGGTGACAACCTTTGCCGAGAGCCTTTCCGGGCTGATCGAGCGCGTCACGTTCTTCAACGAGGAAAACGGTTTCGCCGTGCTCAAGGTCAAGGCCAAAGGACATCGCGATCAGGTCACGGTCGTCGGTTCCCTGCCTGCGGTCAGCGCCGGAGAATGGGTGACGGCGGAGGGCCGGTGGGTGCAGGACCGGGAGTTCGGCCTTCAGTTCCGAGCCGAAATGCTGGCCAGCACCGCGCCGACCACCAAGGAGGGCATCGAGAAATATCTGGGCAGTGGGATGGTCAAGGGCATCGGCCCCATCTACGCCAAGAAGCTGGTGCACAAGTTCGGCGAGAAGATCTTCGACATCATCGAACAGGAATCGGCCCGGCTCGAAGACGTGGATGGGATTGGCCCGAGGCGGCGGCTGCGAATCAAAGCGGCCTGGGCCGAGCAGAAAATCATCCGCGAGATCATGGTGTTCCTGCACAGCAACGGTGTCAGCACCAGCCGGGCGGTGCGCATCTACAAGACCTACGGCGAGGACGCCATTGAAAAGGTGCAGGCTGATCCGTACCGCCTGGCCAAAGACATTCACGGGATCGGGTTCAAGACCGCCGACCAGATCGCCCAGAAGATCGGCATCCCGCTCGATTCCCTGATCCGAGCCTGCGCCGGGCTGAGCCATGTGCTGAGCGAAGCGACCGGCGACGGCCACTGCGCCCTGCCGGTCGAACTGCTGAAGGACGAAGCGGGCAAGCTCCTGCTCGTGGACGACAAGATCGTGAGCGAGGCGCTGGAGCGCACCTTGGCCAGCGGCGATCTGGTCAGGGAAACTATCAGCGGGCAGGAACTGGTCTTCCTGCCGCACCTGAAGCGGGCAGAGGAGATCATCGCCGCCCAAATAAGGGACCTTTCCGGCGCGCCCTCCACATTCCCGGCGATTGATTTCGAGAAGGCGGTGGGCTGGTGCCAGCAGAAGACCGGCAAGGAACTCGCCCCCAGCCAGCGCGAGGCGCTCAAACTGGCCCTGACGAGCCGCGCCTTGGTCATCACCGGCGGCCCCGGCGTGGGCAAGACGACTCTGGTCAACGCTATCCTGCTGATCCTGCGGGCCAAAAGGGTGCGGTGCCTCCTTTGTGCTCCCACCGGCAGGGCCGCCAAACGCCTCTCCGAGGCGACCGGCGTGGAGGCGAAGACAATCCACCGCCTGCTCGAAGTCCAGCCTGCCACAGGCGGCTTTACGCGAAATGAGGCCAGACCGCTGGACTGTGACCTTCTGGTCGTGGACGAAACCTCGATGGTGGATGTGGTGCTCATGGCGAACCTGCTCCGCGCCCTGCCGCCCAAGGCCAGCCTGCTCCTGGTGGGAGACATTGACCAGTTGCCTTCCGTGGGACCGGGCATGGTGCTCCGGCACCTGATCGAGAGCGAAACCCTGCCGGTCGAGCGCCTGACCGAGGTCTTCCGGCAGGCGGCGCACAGCCGGATCATCACCAACGCGCATCGGGTCAACGAGGGCCAGATGCCGGAGATTCCGGCCCAGGGCCACGAATCGGATTTCTTCTTCATTGACCGGGCGGAGCCGGAGCAGATCGCGGCGACGCTGGTGAACATGGTCAAGACCCGCATCCCGGCCAGATTCCGGCTCGACCCGATCCGCGACATTCAGGTCTTGTGCCCGATGAACCGGGGTTCGCTGGGCATCCGCGAACTGAACGTCCGCCTACAGAACGAACAGAACCCCGCCCGCACCGACGAGCCGGTCGTAGAGAAGTTCGGCTGGCAGTTCCGCCAACGGGACAAGGTGATCCAGACCGAGAACGACTACGACAAAGACGTATTCAACGGCGACATCGGCCAGATCGTGAAGATTGATCCGGTCGAAAGTGAGGTTACGATCCGGTTTGACCAACGCGAGGTCTTGTACGACTACGGCGAATTGGACGAAGTAGCGCTGGCCTACGCGATCACGATCCACAAATCGCAGGGGTCGGAATTCCCGGCGGTCGTGACGCCGCTGGCGATGCAGCAGTACATGCTCCTGCAGCGGAACCTCGTTTACACGGGCATCACGCGGGGCAAGAAGCTGGTGGTGCTGATCGGCCAGCGGAAGGCGCTGGGGATGGCCGTAAAGAACAACCGGACGGAAAACCGGTTCTCAGGGCTGCTGGCCAGGCTCAAGGCTCCAGCCTCGACATAGAACAGCGAACTAAGAAGTGCGGGGCAGATGCTTTCCTGACACCCTTTCTTTTGGCTCATGCAGAGCCGAATGCGAATATGCCGGTGCTGTTGAAGAACCAGACCTCCTCGCAGTTGCACGCCACCTTGGCCCATGCCGGGGTGAGCCCGCACCTGGCGCGGCGGCTCTTGGCGGCTTCCGTAAAGCGCGGCGAACTGCCCGCTCCGGGCAGCGACCTGACAGTCCGGTTACGGGATGACCTGATCGCCTTGACGGAGATTCCTCATTTGACGCAGGTCCAGAAAGTGGTTTCGCCGCAGGACGGATTCACCAAGTACCTGTTTCAAGGTCAGGGGACGGGACAGTTCGAGGCGGTCCGCATTCCTCTCCTCCACCGGCCCGACGACCTCAAGTATGTGGCGTGCGTCAGCTCGCAGGTCGGCTGCGCTATGGGCTGCGTCTTCTGCGCTACGGGCCGGATGGGTTTCGGCCGCAACCTCGCCGCGTGGGAAATCGTGGATCAAGTGGTCAAAATGCAGGCGGATTCGCCGCATCCCATTCGCGGGGTGGTCTTCATGGGCATGGGGGAACCGCTGCTCAATTACGACGCGGTGATGACGGCCATCGGCATTCTATCCGAGCCGTGCGGGATGGCCATCGCCGCCAAAGCGATTACGCTCTCCACGGTCGGCATCATCCCCGGCATCCGGCGTTTTACGGCCGAACGACATCGCGCCCGACTGGTTGTCTCGCTCACTTCGTCGGACCCGCTCCAACGTCGGGAATTGTTGCCGGTCGAACAGGGGAACCCGACACCGGACCTCATTCAGGCGCTCCGGGAGTATCACGCCGTCAGCGGCCAAAGGGTCACGCTGGCATGGACCATGATGTCCGGGGTGAATGTTGGCGAAGGCGACGCCCAAAAGCTGGCAGAATTGACCCGCGGCCTGCCAATCAAGCTCGACCTGATTGACGTGAACGATCCATCCGGGCGCTTCCGCCCGCCCTCGCGTGCCGAATTGCATTCCTTCCGCGACGCGCTCCGCGTGAAGCTGGGCATGCCCGTAGCGCGGCGGTACAGTGGTGGCTTGGACATTCACGCCGCCTGCGGCATGCTAGCGGGCGGCAGGGCGTAAGAACCGGTTTGCTCATGGGCAGCGGAAGGCGCTGGGGATGGCGGTGAGGAACAACCGGAGGGAGAACCGCTTCTCAGGGCTGCTGGCACGGCTCAAAACTTCGGTTTAAGAAACACTACTCGCGGTGCGATTAAGGCCGACACGTGGTCAAGTTAGGACTGCCGTCCGGCGTTGAGCGGAGAATCGTGGCGGCGGTTCGCTCGACTGATTTTGGCCGGCATTGTCGGTGTGAAGCTGTCTCTGCAATCCTCGACTTTCTCTAGCAACATCCGGCTCAGGCGTGCGTCAATAAAGTCGGGGCTGGTACAAACCGACACCACATCGGGCTTGGGCCACCGTCGCCGGAAACGTCTGGCACACTCAAACCTCGATGAGACAGCGTCCCACGCGTCGTCCGAAAGCCAGAGGTCTGGATAATCAATCGGCTGCGGCGTCACCCAGACGACTCGGCAATCGGGCCAGTGTCGCAGGGCGAAGTAGACGAAGTTCCCCAAGTTGGCGGGTGGCCTCTCCGATAGCATGTCGTGATGCTCGTCCGCGTGAATGATCAGGCGAGGGGGCTGGACCACGTGCGCCGCAACCATCTGCTTCCAGCGCGTGTATGCCTCGTGATGGTGCTCAACGACAAAATCAACCGGGCGACCGGCCCATGTGAGAAGCCGCTCCAACTCGGCAATCGGCTGCTCGAAGAGTCCAAAGTAGTCCAAATCTATGTCGAGGATGACCGACATCGCTTGTTGGCGTGGTAATGCGGCGAATAGTGTCAGGTGACGCTTAATGCCTTCATGGCAGAGACGCGCTGGCCTTTTTTTGATTCCCGGCTGCGCGTTCATTTAGGCTGCTTCGACCGCTTCCTCTCGTAATATCGCTTAAACAGGAAGCCCAGGAAGAACTGGGCAAACTCCGGGTCGTCAGTGACCTGCTTGTAAAACTTGAAGTTGGTATCAATCATCTCCTGCAACCGGTCGTTGACCACGTGGTCGAAGGTCAGCCGGGCGTCTGCCGGCGGGTTCACGCGGATGCTCTCAGCCAGTGCCCGGTCGTTGGCGATGCGCTCTTCAAGCTGCTGGATGAACACTTTATCCTGCTCGGTGAAGTTCGTGCCGAACCGTTCGTTCAACTCCTGGATGATCTGCGACAGTGGCTCAATGTCGGGAGGCGCGTCCAACTTCTTCCCCTTCGCCTCCATCGGGTCAATTTCGTGTGTGCCCCGGTCCAGCTTGATCTTGGTGCTGCCCGTTCTGGACACGCGCAATGAGTCCAAAACAATTTCCCGCTGCACTTCCACCGGCAGCGGCTGGCGGTCGTTGGGCAGGACGCGCCACAGCAGCTTGGCGAACACGTAGAGCTTCTCCAAATCGGTGTCCACAAAGGGAATCACCTGCGACAGGAAAGCGTAGAGCCGGATGTAGTCGTTGAGGCAACTGCGGAACTCGTCCTTTTCTTTCGCCTTGGCTTCCTTGTAGCGGGCGATGACCGGGGCCAGCACGGTGTGCAGCTTGTCCTGCGTGCCCTTGGGGTCGAAGTAAATCCTGGCGAACTGGTTGACCTCGGCCTCGGTGAACAGATGGAAGGCGTCCAGCCGGTTGTGCAGGTCGTAGAGCAGGTTCGGGTCGGTAGCCTTCTTGAGCAGCGTCCGTTCGTAGTAGGGCTGGAATGCCTTCTGGATTTCCTCGGCCTCATTGGCAAAGTCCAGCACCAGTGCTTCCTCCTTTTCCGGGTGCGTCCGATTGAGCCGGGAGAGCGTCTGGACGGCATTCACGCCGCCGAGCTTCTTGTCCACGTACATCGTGTGGAGCAGCGGTTGGTCGAAGCCGGTCTGGAACTTGTTGGCCACGATGAGCAGCCGATACTCCTTCTGCTTGAACGTCTCCGCCGTGGCCGCTTCGGCGATCTTCTTGCCCGCCGACGCTGTGTTCATGCCGGTTTCGGTGAAGTCCGCGCCGCCGTCCTTCACTGTGCCGGAAAACGCGACCAGCGCCCGGAACGGGCAGCCCTTGGCCTTGAGATACTGGTCCACCGCCAGCTTGTAACGCACCGCATGGAGCCGGGATGGGGTGACAATCATCGCCTTGGCCTTGCCGCCGATGCGCGACATCACGTTCTCGCGAAAGTGCTCCACCATGATGGCCACCTTCTTATCAATGGTATGGCGGCTCAAACCCACAAACTGCTTCAACAGGTAGTTCGCCTTTTCCCGGTCGTAGCGGGGGTCATCCTTGATCTTCTTGAGCAGGTTCCAGTAGGTGTTGTAGGTCGTGTAGTTCTCCAGCACGTCGAGGATGAACTTCTCCTCGATGGCCTGCCGCATCGAATACAGGCTGAACGGCTCGAACTTCCCGTCCAGTCGCTTCCGCCCGAACAACTCCAGCGTCTTCGGCTTCGGTGTGGCCGTGAAGGCGAAATAGCTCACGTTCGGCAGCCGCCCACGGCTCTTGATTTCCGCCACGATTCGCTCTTCCAGATCGTCCTCGACCCCGGCGTCCTGCTTCTCCGCCTCCGCCAGGCTCTTGACCGACAGGACCTCCTTGAGGCTTTTGGTGCTCTCGCCGGTTTGCGACGAGTGGGCTTCGTCAATGATGACCGCAAACTTCTTCCCCTTCAGCGCCCCCATCTCCTTGGCGATGACCGGGAACTTCTGCAGGGTCGTCACGATGATGGTCTTCCCATCCTCCAGCGCCTGTTTCAACTGGCGCGAGGTCTTGTCAATGTTCTCCACCACCCCGAGCGTCTGCTCGAACTGCCGCACCGTCCGCTGCAACTGCCGGTCGAGCACGCGCCGGTCGGTGATGACAATGATGGAGTCAAAGACCCGCGCGTCTTTCAGGTCATGCAGCACGGACAACTGGTGCCCCAGCCAGGCGATGGTGTTGCTCTTGCCGCTCCCGGCGCTGGCCTGAACCAGGTAGCAGTGCCCGACGCCGCGCTCCAGCGCATCGGCCACCAGCCGCCGCACCGTGTCCAGTTGGTGGTAGCGCGGGAATACGAGGCTGAGTTCGCCGGTCTTGTTGCCCTTGTCATCCTCTTCCTCGACGACCTGGATGAACTGCTGCACGAGATTCAGCACGCTGTCCCGCGCCCACACCTGCTCCCACAGGTAGGCCGTGGCAAAGCCCTGCCACGACGGCGGGTTGCCCGCGCCGAGGTTGTGGCCCTGGTTAAAGGGCAGGAACCGGGTCTTGGCCCCGCGCAGGTGCGTGGTGACGTAAACCAGGTTCGGGTCCACGGCGAAGTGCGCCAGGCACCGCCCAAAGCCAAACAACGGCTCTTTGGGATCGCGGTCGAGGCGGTACTGGCGCACGCCGTCCTGCACATTCTGCTGCTTGAAGGGGTTCTTCAGTTCCGCCGTGGAAATTGGCAGGCCGTTCAGGAACACGCCCAGGTCGAGGCTCTTTTCATTCTTCTCGCTGTATTTCAACTGCCGGACGATGGAGAACACGTTCGCCCGGTAGAGCTTTTGCGACGACTCATTCAGCCCGCTGGCCGGGCGAAAGCACGCCAGCCGGAACTTGCAGCCGTTGGCCTTGATGCCCTTTCGCAGCACCTCCAGCGTGCCGCGCGCCCGGATTTCGGACGCCAGCCGGTGCAGGAGCAGGTGCTTGGCCTCCGCGCCGTGCTGGTTCTGCATCTTGTCCCACTCCTTGGGCTGCGTGGCGTAGATGAAGTCGAACACGTCAGCCGGAATCAGGCACAATGCACGGTCGTAGTCCTCCGGCGGGCGTTTCCGGTAGCCCCCGGAAACGAACCGGCCGCGGGTGGCCTGGTCCCTCATCGGCTCCACCGCCGCCCCGTTTCCAGCCAGGGGGTCGCGCAACAAGGCCGCCTCGATCGTCGCCTCAAAATCTCTTTCGGAGGTATTGACTGGCATCTGCCCAGCTAAACCTCCGACAACGTCATGTAAAGGGAAAACAACCTTTCCTCCGCGCCGCAGCAGACGCCAACGGCGTAATTAACCCGCCGCCAACGGCGTCATTCATACCAGCCCCGGGCAACGCCCTGGGTTCATGGCCCAAAGACCATTTCCAACTGGACGAGACGTCAACGGCGTAATGCACCAGACGCCAAAGGCGTCTCTCATACCAGCCCAGGGCAACGCCCTGGGTTCATCGCCCAAGAACCAATTAGAGCGCTGAAAGCGCGTTTCATGGCTCTTGTCCCGCCCCAAGAAGACACATCCCTTCTAATCCCACACATATCTCTCGTCGAACTGCACATTGTATTTCTGCAGGAGGTTACGATATTCCTCCTGGAATGTTCGCGTGCGGTGATGTTCCTCCTGGCGGTCAACGTAGCGCACCAATTCCTCTAACTGGCTCCAGCCGACGGAAAATGCGCCGTAGCCTCCCTGCCAGAAGAATGGCTCATACTCCTGGCCTTGGCGCTTGATCCAGGCGGAGGAGGTCTTCTTGATTTTTTCCAGGAGTTCCGCCTGGCTGATCGTGCGCGCCAGCCGCGCGGCGATATGGACGTGGTCGGCCACACCCCCCACCCGGTAGGCCTCACAGTCACAATCTCGGCATAGGGTTGCCAGATAGGCGTGCATGCGAGGCCGGATTGTCGGCTCAAGCCAAGGGTGGCGGTCCTTGGTGCTGAAGACAATGTGAAGAATGACCTGGCTGAGGGATTGAGGCATAAGAATCTCTGGTTGAATTGCGCTGCCCGAACGAGCCCGGTGAACCTATGACACAGGCCGTTGGCCTGCAACAGAAAACACCGCGCCGTGAACCCAGGGCGTTGCCCTGGGGGCGGGGGGGCGCCATTGGTGTTTGCAGGCCAACGGCCTGTCTCATCCCGGTTGGAGGCGCCGGCCATGAGGCAGGCCGTTGGCCTGCATTGGCAAACACGGGGCCATGAACCCAGGGCGTTGCCCTGGGGGCGGGGGGGCGCCATTGGTGTTTGCAGGCCAACGGCCTGTCTCATCCCGGTTGGAGGCGCCGGCCATGAGGCAGGCCGTTGGCCTGCATTGGCAAACACGGGGCCATGAACCCAGGGCGTTGCCCTGGGGGCGGGGGGGCGCCATTGGTGTTTGCAGGCCAACGGCCTGTCTCATCCCGGTTGGAGGCGCCGGCCATGAGGCAGGCCGTTGGCCTGCATTGGCAAACACGGGGCCATGAACCCAGGGCGTTGCCCTGGGCTGGTATGAATCAGGCCGTTGGCCTGGAACTAGGCGCACTCACCTCTACGTCTGGGCTTATGTTGATCTTGCTGGTCGCAGCGGCGGAGATGAGCGCCGTGCGGTATTCCTGCAACCGGTCGGTGCCAGGGCGGAGCCTCCAACTCCGCGCGGGGCCGGAGGCTCCCGCAACCGGCAGGCCGGGAGGTCTGCCCCACGCTGCTCCCCACCGTACGTCGCTGCCAACCAGAGAGTTACTCCATAGTACCTCCGTAGTACCTACCTAGTACCCACCTAGTACCTTCCTATGATAATGGTAGGTACTAGGTGGGTACTAGGTAGGTACTACGGAGGTACTATCTAAGCGGGGTGGGATACCATAGACGCTATTGAGGCGATCGGATGAGGCAAGCAACCGGCTGCTTCCTGGTTCCGATGGTCACGGCACCGCCAGGTGCCATCCCGGGAGGCAATTGTAATGCCCTGTAGCAGAATGGGTTGCGAGGCTCATGCTGTTCCTTCCCTGCTGCCAGTGGAGTGAGCTTCCGGGAAAGCTCCTTCGGGAGCGGCATGGTTTTGGTTCAGCGCGCAGACGGTCTTGCCTGGGTTTATTGCCATGCCGCTCCTGACGGAGCTTGGTTCGCGAGGACGGTTACGGCTATAGACATGGCGCTCCTAACGGAGCTGTTTCCAAGCCCTACCCCTTATTCCGCCGAAGACAGCGTAGAACCGCCTTTCGTCTGGCCGGGGCGGGAGGAAACCTGACGCACATCAATCTTGCCCGTGACCGCGGCGGAGATTAGCGCCGTGCGGTATTCTTCCAACCGTTCGATGCCGGTGCGGATTTTGGCGCTAAGGGCGTCGAGCTTGAGCGTTTCATCGCGCACGTAACCAAGGATGGCATGTTGCTCGGCAAGGGGTGGAAGTGGAGCGACGACATTGCGAATATCGTTCTGGCCAATGTTGTTCGCCAAGCCTTCTGCTCCGCTGATGATGCCTGAAATCTGGTGCCGCATCATCGGTGACCCCATGACCCAGATAAAGAAGTCGGCTTCCACAAGGCTTGCGTGAAGGCCCAGCCTATAGGTTTTGTCCGAGAGAAGCAGTCGCGCCGCCGGACGCTGCCCCACGAGCGCAACAGAGCCAACCAGTTCACTCGAACCGCTTGCGCGGGACATCAGCACGTCGCCGCATCGAACTTCCAAATCCAACGGCGGCTCAATGCCGTCCGGAAGAGACTTGTTCTCCATCGCGTCGAAAATCCCACCGTTGACGCAGCCAGTCTTGAGAACACCCCATTGCCCTTCTTGAGCCGGTTGGTTGTCACACTGCGGCGACCAGCCTTGGTCAATCCCGCTGAGCAGGAACTTCAAACGCCTCATCCCCCAATGCACCGGTATTTTCCCCAGCCACTCGACGCCGGAATCCTTCATCGGCGCGGCGGGATTGAGTCCCTTGGTGACGGCGTGGCTGATGAGGGCGGTGCGCTTCTCCTGCAACAACGCAATCAGCCGCTCCTTCTTGGCGACCAGCCCGTCAATTCTCGCCGTCTCCCGGCCTAGGAACCTCGCGATGGCGCATTGCTCATTCAGGTCTGTTGGGAGGGCGACTAGCAGGTTGCTGACTTGGTCAAACGCCAAGCCTTCCCGCGAAGTGCCCACTTCGTCCGCAAAGACCTGAGCTTGCACTGGTCGGGAAGCGAGATTACTGCTGAGAAATCTCGTCTCAACCCGGTGGTGCTGAGGTCGGATGATGCAGACATGCTGGCTGACGTTTGCAGGCGGAAAGCCATCCGGCACAGCGCAGCAGCGCCCCAGAGATGCGCCGGTGATGTTCAGCAGCACGTCACCCGACCGCACTCGCGTTGTCACCATGTCTGCGTCAATCGTGTTGTCGATGTAAACGGCATCATCCAACCTCAAACCGTCGAAGTGAACGTTCTGGCTCCGTAAGAAGAGCACGCCGGAGTCTGCGTATATTTGCGCTCCGCCCCTCGGTGTTTTCCCGCTGCCGATCTTCGAGACCAGCCACTTGAGGCGGACGACTTCCCAGTGCTCGGGAATCTCTCCAAGCCACTCCACGCCGGACGGCTTGTATTCGGGATAGGGCCGCAGCGCTTTCATCCCGCAACCTCGCGCAGCATGGCGGCGATTTCGTCTTCCAGCGTTCTGATTTCGGCCTCGATTTCCGGCAGCGGTCGCGGGGGCTGGTACTGGTAGAAGTAGCGGTTGAAGTTGATTTCGTAGCCCACCTTGCCGACCTCGCCGTCCCTGTCGTCGCGGATGCCGGTGTTCACCCAGGCGTCCGGCACATGCGGCTTCACCTCGCGCTCGAAGTAGGCGCGGATGTCCTCCCGCAGCGGCACGTTCTCCGTGTCCCGCAGTTCCGGGTCAGGCTCGGGGTTGCCCTCGGCATCCCGGCAGGTTTCCGCCGTCTCGTCGCGCTCGGACAGGGCGCTGAGGATGGCTTTGCGGACGGGGGCGGCCACTTTCAACCCCGCCTTCTTGAGCGCGGCGTCGAGCGCGTGCTCGAAGGGCGGCCGGCTCTGGTACCGCGTGCCGGGCAAAGTCCGCAGCGCAGCCAGAATGGCCTGCTGCTGCTGGCAACCCTCCGTTTCCTCGGCGGCTTTGACCTTGGCCTCCTTCTTCTTGCTCACGGCCAGGTTGATGAACGCACTCTCCTGCTGGAGCCGCTCGAGGCGCTCGGCGCTGGCCTGGAAGTTCAGCCGCAGCGGACGCTCGACAGTGATTTTGCGGTAGCCGAAATCCGTAGTCTTGAAAATCTTCGACTGCTCGCCCGGCTGGCAGTCGAGGTAGGTCTTGACGATCTGCTGGATTTGGTCAGCGGAGATTTCGTGGCGCTTGTTGCCGAGGCTCTTGCGCATCGGCACCCAGCAGCTCGATGCGTCAATGAGTTGAACCTTGCCCTTGCGGCGCGGCTCCTTGCGGTTGCTCAGGATCCAGACGTAGGTGCTGATGCCGGTGTTGTAGAATAACTGGTCGGGCAGCGCGACGATGGCCTCCAGCCAGTCATTCTCCAGAATCCAGCGCCGGATTTCGCTCTCGCCGCTGCCGGCGTCGCCGGTGAACAGGGGCGAGCCGTTCATGACGATGGCCACCCGCCCGCCGCCCTCCTTCGGCTCTTTCATGCGCGAGAGCATGTGCTGGAGGAACAGCAGTTGGCCGTCGCTGATGCGCGGCAGCCCCGCGCCGAACCGGCCCGCGTAGCCCCGGGCGGCCTCATCCTCGACGGCTTTCTGGTCCATCTTCCATTCCTTGCCGTAGGGCGGATTGGCGAACTGGTAGTCGAAGCGCCGGTCGCCGAGCTGCCAATTCGAGAGGGTGCTGCCGTATTTGATGTTGTCTGCGTCGCGCCCGTCCGCCGACACCATGTAGAGGTCCGCTTTGCAGAGGGCGAAGGTCTCCGGCTGCGATTCGTGCCCGAACAGGTGAACGTCGGCGTTGGGGTTGATCTCGTGGATTTGCTCCTTGCTGATGGTAATCATCCCGCCGCTGCCGGAACACGGGTCGCAGACGGTGCGGATGATTTGCTTCTGCTTGAGGATTCCCAAATCCACCATGATGACCAGCAGCACCATCAGCCGGATGACCTCGCGGGGCGTGAAGTGCTCACCGGGGTTTTCATCCAGCGCCTCGTTGAACCGCCGCACCAGCTCCTCGAAGATGTAGCCCATCTCGTGGTTGGACACCTGGTCCGGGTGGAGATCAATGTCCTTGCTGGCGAACCGCTCCATGACCAGGAACAGCAGCCCGTACTCGTCCAGCTTGGCGATGGTGTTGTGGAAGTCGAACTTCTCCAGGACCTCGCGCATGTTTTCGGAGAAGGAATTGATGTAGGCGCGGAGGTTGGCCGCCAGGCTGGGCGCGTCGTCGAGCAGCTTATCGAAGTCGTACTTCGAGGTATTGTAGAAGGCGAAGCGGGATGCCTTGCGGAGTTGGGGTTCGAGGTTTTCGAGCTTGCCCTTCAGTTTGGCGTGGGTTTCCAGCACCTTGTCTTTGGTCGGGGCCAGGACGCAATCAATGCGCCGGAGCACGGTGAACGGGAGGATGACATCCTGGTACTTGCCGCGCTTGAACCGGTCGCGGAGCAGCTCCGCTATGGACCAGATGAAGTTAGCCTTTTCGTTGAAGTTGTTCATGCCTGTCTCACCCGCACAGGTGTCGCCGAATACACGCCCACTGACAGTGCGAATCAATGTGGCGGTATTTCACTCTCTGTGGGCGGAAATGCAAGAACGCTGTTCAAGACCGGGGTTCAAACTTGCCAGTGGCGGCGCAGCACCCTCTCGCTGCCGCAGCCTGCGCCTCACCGGGCCGGGGATTGTTCGCCCAAGGCTCTCGCCACGGCGGCAATCAACTCATCAGCAACGAACGGCTTCCGAAGAATCCCAACGGCTGCCACATTCTGGGCGATGGATAGCATGGTCCCTGTGTTGGGCGTTCCAGACATGGCAATAATCGCGACCTCTGGAGAGCACGAGCGCAACTCTCGGATGGTTTCCGAGCCGTCCTGATTCGGCATGTACAGGTCGGTGATGACCAAGTCTGCTGGGCTGGCACGATACCGCTCCACCCCCTCCCTGCCGTCCGCAGCCGAGATGACCTCGTAGCCAGCAGGCGTGAGGGTTTGCTCCAGCATCGCCCTCGTGTCCGGGTCGTCGTCTATGACAAGGATTCGCGCCATTGGCCCTGCGTTAATATACCTGCCCGTTGGAAATATGCAAACCAGAAGCCCCGCCAGCCGAACTTCCTTGGAGGCGGCGCACGGAACGCGTTTGACCACGAGGGCCAGCTTTGACACACTTGTCACGCCCGGTGGCGGTCGTCTCCTTCAGCGGGGTTCCCCACCCCCACCTCCCTTGACGGACCCCACCGGGCCTTCGTTCGTTGGGTTGCGACTTCAGCGGCAGCCGCACCCGGAATTCGGATGACGGCATGGGCACCGCCCAATTGCCCACGCAGCACAGGCTGGTCTGCCCCGGGAATTCGCGTCAGACCGGCGCGCGATCCTCCTGCCAGAGGGCGGTTGTCGCCTGCAGTCTCTCCAGCAGGCGGGCATCGGCCGCCGGGAAGTCGTATTCCATCAATTCGGAGGCTGTCACCCATTTGAACGCCGGACAGCCCAGCGGCTGCGGTTCGCTCTGCTTCAACCGGCAACGGTAGAACTTCAGGTGAACGGTCTTCTCCGGGTAGGCGTGCGTGAGGCTCGCCACCAACTCACCGACGACCACCTCGATGCCCAGTTCCTCCCGCAGCTCCCGGATGAGGCATTTTTCAAAGGATTCATTGGGCTCGCGTTTGCCGCCCGGAAACTCCCATAGCCCGCCCAAATGAGCCTTGGACGGTCGCTGGGTGATGAGCAGCGTTCCCTTGCGGAAGACCAAAGCGGCGGCGACATCAATCATACGACGAGGGAGCCGGCTGTCGCCCGGCACGCCGTGGGTCATGGCTCGCCCCCTGGCACTTCCCGCTTTGCACCTCACCGCCCAATGCTCTTGTAGATGAAGCCCAGCCGCTCCATTTCCGCCGGATCGAACAGATTGCGGCCGTCGAACATGATCGGGTGGGTGAGCGCTTTACGGGCGCGCTCCAAGTCCAGCTTCTTGAACTGCTCCCATTCGGTCGCGACAACCAGCGCGTCGCATCCCTCGGCGACTACGTTCATGTCTTCGACGTAGGTTACGTTGTCCAGCACACTCCTGGCCTTCTCCATGGCTTTCGGGTCGTGCACACGGAGGCGGGCGCCCTCGTTCTGCAGGCGCCGGCACAGCTCGATGGCCGGCGACATGCGAATGTCATCCGTGTTCTGTTTGAAGGCCAATCCAAGCACGCCGATGGTCTTGTCCTTGAGGACCCAGAGCGTGTCGCTGATCTTTTTCACGAACCGGTCCATCTGGCGGGCATTGATCTGCTGGACCTCCTTCAATAGGTCGAAATGGCAGCCAACTTGTTCTGCGATTTTGATGAAGGCGCTCAGGTCCTTGGGGAAACAGCTTCCGCCAAAGCCCAGCGACGCATTCAAAAAGCGGCGCCCGATACGTTCGTCCATGCCCATGCCGTTGGCGACTTCCTGCACGTTGGCACCCGTAGCCTCGCACAGCTCCGAGAGGGCGTTGATGTAGGAAATCTTGAGCGCGAGAAAGGAATTCGAGGCGTGCTTGATCAGCTCCGCCGAATTGATGTCCGTCACGATGATGGGAGCATGGAACGGCGCGTAGATCTCCTTCATGGCCGGCACGGGCCGCTGCGAGCGCACCCCGATGACTACGCGGTCGGGGCGCATCAGATCCTCGACGGCAAACCCCTCGCGCAGAAACTCCGGGTTGCTGACTACGTCGAAATCCACGTGGGCCTTGTTGTAGCGCTTAATGGTCTCCGCCACGTTGTCGCCCGTCTTGACCGGGACGGTGCTCTTGTCCACCACGATCTTGTAGGTGGTCATAGCTCCCGCGATCTCGCGCGCGACCTTCTCGATGAAGCTCAAGTCCACCGCGCCGTCAGGCAACGGCGGCGTCGGCACCGCGATGAAGATCACATCGGACTTCTGCACCCCCTCGGGCGTGCTCGAGGTAAACGACAGCCGGCCCGCCGCGACGTTCTTTTGCACCAGTTCCTCCAGCCCCGGCTCGTAGATCGGCATGCCCCCTGCCTGCAACACCTTGATTTTGGCCGCGTCGTTATCAACGCAGACCACCCGATGCCCCACCTCGGCAAAACAGGCCCCGGTGACGAGTCCGACGTAGCCCGTCCCAATAATGGTCAGCTTCACTTCTTTCCGACCGCAGGCGGCGCCGCGTTCGTCGGCGGGGAACTGGCGGGAACCGGCTTGGGATACTTGAGGTTCAACTCCTCCACCCGCATTCCGGCCTCCGAGCCGATCCCGCCGTACGGGTTGGCGCGGGCGACTTCTTCGAACTGGGCGCGCGCCTTCTCCGGATCGTTCTGCGCCTGGTACAATCGGCCCAATGCAAAGCGCGCCTGCGACACCACGTTCTCCCCCGGGTATTGGCGGATCAGGTTGTTATAGGCGGTGGTCGCCTCGTTGGTTTTGCCCAGGGCATCCAGGCAGGCGGCGCTGCCGAGCAGTGCTTGGGCCATAAGCGGGCTATTGCCGTATTCGCGCGCGAACCGGTCGAACTGCGTCTTGGCCTCCGTGTACTTTCCCTCCGCGAAGAGACTCCCCGCCGCCATGAGCACCGCCCGGGCTGCCGCGCTGGTCTTCGGATAGTCCGTCGCCACCTTCAGATAGGCCGTGGCAGAATCCGCCCCCCCTTTCCCACCGGCCATTTGCGGCACCGCCACGCTGGATAATGCTTCGGCGGCGGCCACCTGCTGCTCATTTTGCCGGTACAGATAAAACCAGACGACCAGCCCCACCACCACGACCGCCCCGGTGCCCATGAGGGCTGGTTTTCTATTCGCCTCGAACCATGCCCAGGCCTTGTGTGACAGCGGCAGTTGTGCAGCATCAGATTCCATATAGGGCGTGCAATGTCCCCGTCCGCCCCGGAGAAATCAAGCCAGAAGTTGCCCGAAGTTGGCCTTACTTTCTCCTTGCCATCGCACATCAAAGGAGTATGTCTGAGAAGCCTGGCACAGGTGCTTATGCAGAAACTGCTTCTGAATTGCTCGGGAACCGCCCTCTTCGCCTTGCTGCTCTCCGCTTATGGCTGCGGCGCACGGCCGGACCAGGCGTCTCGGACAGCCTCCACCAACGGCCCGAACCTCGGCCCACGCTCCGCCCAACCCGTGCGCGAGCCGGCGGTCGCCGGTCTGTTTTATCCCGGCGAAGAGGCGGTGCTCTCGCAGAACCTGGACCGGCTGCTCAAGGCCGCGCCAGGGCATCCGGTCGCGCGTCTGAGGGGCCTGGTCTGCCCGCACGCCGGGTACGAATACTCCGGCCCCTGCGCCGCCATGGCCTACAAGGCTTTGGCCGGACAAAGCGTAGAGACGGTCATCGTGATGGGCCCCAGCCACTATGCGTGGTTCCAGGGCGCCTGCATTCCGAAAGCCGACGCCTACCGGACCCCGTTGGGGCTGGTGCCGATCTCTCCCAGGGCGAAGGCGCTGGCGAAGGTCGCGCCATTTGTGCTCGAGCCACAGTGTCCGGTCCAGCGGCCGCCGTGGTGGCGGCAGGCGCCAAAGCCCGCGCCCGAGCCCGGCCAGGACACGCCCGAAACCTGGGAGCATTCGGTCGAAGTCCAGGTGCCGTTCCTGCAAAAGGTGCTGATGAATTTCAAGCTGCTGCCGGTGGTGATCGGCGAGGCGGACCCGGAAGCCATCGCCAAAGTCCTGGCCGCTGCGCTGGACGACAAAACAGTAGTTGTCGCCAGCACCGATTTGAGCCACTATCATCCCTATAGTGCCGCAAAAGAGTTGGACAACCGTTGCGTCAAAGCGATTTGCAGCGGGGATATTGACCAGATGAGGACCCAGGAAGCCTGCGGCAAGACGCCGGTGCTGGCGCTCATGCACCTGGCCAGGCTCAAGGGCTGGAAAGCGCAATTGCTCGACTACCGAAACAGTGGCGATGCCACCGGCGATAAGGGCCGTGTCGTGGGATACACGGCGGTCGCTTTCTCCGCACCCGCGGCAGAGAGCCTGGCCGTGCCCGAGCGGCAGCTTCTGCTCGAACTGGCCCGCAAGAGCCTCCAGAGCGCGGCTGCCGGCACGAGCCCGCCCGAGCTGTCTGCCAAGGACGTGCCCCCGGCCCTCGCGCAGAAGAAGGCCTGCTTCGTGACGCTTACCAAAGCCGGGACCCTGCGCGGTTGTATTGGCCACCTCACGGCCATCGCGCCGCTTCACGAGGCGGTCATCGAAAATGCCCGCAACGCCGCGCTGCGCGATCCGCGGTTCCCCGCCGTTCAGCCCGACGAAGTTGACAACCTCAGGATCGAGATCAGCGTGCTGACCGAGCCGCAGCCGCTCCCGTTCGACTCGCCGGACGACCTTCTGGGCAAGCTGCATCCGAACGAGGACGGCGTGCTGCTGCGGATCGGCCCGCGCACCTCGACTTTCCTGCCACAGGTCTGGGCCCAGATTCCCGACAAAGTCCAGTTCCTGAATCACCTGGCCCAGAAGGCCGGTTGCGAGCCCTCCGAGTGGCGAGGCAAGGATACCCAGGTTTCGACTTACCACGTCGAGTGCTTTGAAGAAGGAAAAGGTCCGGGCCACCACCTGTGAAGCTATAGAGTTACATCGTTACAGGGTTACATGGTTACAAAGAGCAACGACGCGTCGCCCTGAGGTAACTCATGGAACTCATGGAACTCATGGAACTCATGTAACCATGTAGCCCCTGTAACCCTTCAGCTATTCAGCGCACCCGTGCCCGTCCACCCTCCATCGTTCCCCGTGCCCCGGCGGCTTGTTCTGGCCTCCGTTGCTGCGTTGGGCTGCTCCTGCGTGATGACACAACTGGCGCTGATGCGGGAGTTGCTGGCCGCGTTTGGCGGAAATGAAATGGTGCTGGGCGTCGCGCTCGGCTTATGGCTCCTGCTGCTGGGCCTGGGCACCGCGCTGGGACGCAGGGCGGGCAACCTCCGCCACCCAGAGGCGGCTCTGGCAGTCTTGCAGATCGTTCTGGCAATACTGCCGCTAGCGCAGGTGTTTTGCCTCCGAGCCCTCCGCAATATCGTCTTCATCCGTGGTGCGGCGGTCGGGGTTACTGAGACTACGCTCGCTTCGGCGGTTTTGTTGCTGCCCTACTGCATGCTCGCCGGTTACGCCTTAACGCTGGCCTGTGCCATCCTCGCGCGTCATGGCGGCCCCGCCGGCATCGGCCGCGCTTACATCGCCGACAGCGTCGGGAGCATGATCGGCGGCATCCTCTTCAGCTTCGTGCTCGTCCGGTTCTTCGACCACCTGGGCCTCCTGATGTTTCCCGCGCTCCTGAATCTGGCTGCCGCCGCCTTCCTTGGCCTGTACCTACCCTCACATCCCTGGCCTGATGCGGCGCGTCCGGCCCTTTCGCGCGGAGGATGGACCATCTGCGCCGCAGCGTTTGCCATGGGCGGCATCCTCATCGCCCTGCTCCTGGCGACCGATTTGGACGCCCTCTCCACCCGCCTGCAATACCCGCAGCATAAAATCGTGGCCCGCGCCAACTCGCCTTACGGCAAGCTGATCGTCACCGAGTCCGACGGCCAGTTCGATTTCCTCGAAAATGGCGTGCCGCTCACCTCGACCCATGACGACCAGCACGTCGAGGAGACAGTTCATTATGCCCTGGCCCAGCGGCCCGATGCCCGCCAGGTGCTGCTCGTGGCCGGCGGCATCTCCGGCACGGCGCGCGAGATTCTCAAGTACGGCGTCGCCGCCGTGGACTACATCGAGCTCGACCCGCTGGTGCTCGACCTGGGCCGGAAGTATCTGCCGGACAACCTCGCCGACCGCCGCATCCGCGTCATCAACACCGATGGCAGGCTCTTCCTGAAACAGACGTCGGAGACTTACGAGGTTGCCATAATTGATGTCCCGGCTCCCTCTACTGCGCAGATCAACCGGTTTTACACCGTGGAATTCATGGAAGAAATCAAGCGTGTGCTGGCTCCAGACGGTGTGGTCATGTTTGGGCTCGGTCAGTACCAGAATTACGTCAGCCCGGAACTTGCGCGCCTGCTGTCCTCCGCCCGCCTGTCCGTGCATCGTTCGTTCCGCAACGTGCTGGCTATTCCCGGCAACCGGGTCTTCTTCCTTGCTTCGAACGGTCCGCTCTTTGCCGACATCGCCTCTCGCCTCGAACAGTGGCGGATCAAGACCCTGCTCGTCCACCGGCATTACCTCGACGCCATGCTGACGCCTGACCGGATGACAGCGCTTGCCGCCGCCACCATGCGCCCGGCCGCTGTCAACAAGGACTTCAGCCCCATTCTTTACTACTATCACCTCCGCCTCTGGATGAGCCAGTTTGCCTACCGCTTCGGCCCGCTGCAAATCGTGCTCCTGCTCCTGCTCGGGTTCTACCTGGTCCGGTTGCGTGGCACTGCCCGGGTGCTGTTTGCGTCGGGCTTTGCCGCCTCGGCTCTGGAGATTGTTCTGCTGCTGGCTTTCCAAGTCCTTTGCGGCTCCGTGTATCACCAGGTCGGCGTCATCGTCACCGTTTTTATGGTTGGCTTGGCCGCGGGTGCTTACCTGACGAACCGCCCTCAGAGTGCATGCTTCGGCGAGGTTCCGACCCCCGACTGCCACCAGGCTGAGCCTCAGACGAGGTTCCTCGGGCACGCTCTTCGCGGCTCGGTACTCGCTCGCCTGCGCCGCCTGGCATTCTTTCTCGGCGGGCTTGCGGTGCTCCTACCCGCGCTCCTGCCGTTCCTGAATCGAATGGGTGGCACCGCCGCCTCGCTTTTCGCCGTCAAAGCTGGCATCATTCTGCTGACGGTGCTCCTGGCTTTGCTGGTAGGGATGCAGTTCCCGCTGGCCAATCAGGTCGAGTTCGACGGAACCACCGAAGGTGTGTCCCGTCTTTACACGGCCGATTTCATCGGCGCATTTCTTGGAGCCTTGCTGGCCTGCACGCTTCTGATCCCGCTGATCGGGATAACCGGCGTTTGCCTGCTGACCGCCCTGCTGAACGTGCTGGCAGGGGTCCTGCTCAAGAGCCACCCGGCCGGACTCATGTAACCCATGTAACTCCTGCAACCCCTATGAACACCATTCTGATCAAAGCCGTCCGCTGGAGCGGTTGGCCGCTCCTGCCTCTCATCCTCCTGTTTCTGTTTACCGGCTACGTCATGGACGGCCGCTATGGCTTTAGCCGACTGCTGGACACGAATTCCGCCCTGACCTTCCATCGCATGCTCCATCTGCCGCTGATCATTCTCGTGCTGGTACACAGCCTGCCGGCCACTTACCTGGCCATGCAGCGATGGGGCTGGATCAAGCGCCACGATACGCAGGCTCCGACCGATTGACGCAGGCTGGCCCGGGTCGGCCGCCCCGGAGCCGCCGATTCGACTTTGGCGCGGGCCCTGCCCGTGTTAGCTTCCGAGTCGTGAACAGACTCTTAGCCGGATTGCTCGGCACCTTCGTGACTCTGGGCCAACTCTTTGCCGCCACCAATGGCGCCGTTCCGGCGGCCGACACAGCGGTTGTCATACCCGACCCAAACGACCCGGTCGAAAAGGAGTACAAGAAGCTCATGGCGGATGACGACGCGGCCCAAGGCGAGGTGGACCAGTGGCTGAGGGACAACGAGAAGTTCACCGCGGAAGGCGCCGGCGTGCCGGGCGCCGAAATGAGCCGTCGCATCCGGCAACGCCTCGCGCCGATTCGCAGCGCTTATGAAGATTTCATCCGGCGCCATCCCGATCACGCCCGCGCGCGGGTCGCCTATGGCAGTTTCCTGAACGACCTGCACGATGACGACGGGGCCCGGGAGCAATGGGAAAAGGCGCTGGCGCTCGATCCCAACGACCCGGCCATCTACAACAACCTGGCCAATCTCTACGGCCACACCGGTTCGGTGAAGAAGGCCTTCGAGTATTACGCCAAGGCCATCGTGCTGAATCCGCACGAACCGATCTATTACCACAACTTTGGCACCACCGTCTTCCTGTTTCGCAAGGACGCGAGGGAATTCTATGGGATCACGGAGCAGCAGGTCTTCGACAAGGCGCTGGAGCTCTACCGCAAGGCACTTAAGCTCGACCCGCAGAACTTCCCCCTGGCCTCGGATGTCGCGCAGACTTACTACGGCATCCGACCGCTGCGCATAGACGAGGCGCTGAAGGCCTGGACGAACACGCTCGCCATCGCCCAAAGCGAAGTCGAGCGCGAGGGTGTCTATCTTCACTTGGCGCGGTTCAAGCTCATCGCCGGCCGCTTTGCCGAAGCGCGAGCGCACCTCAATTGCGTTACCAACGAAACCTATAACGAGCTGAAAACCCGCCTGGCGCGCAACCTGAACGAGCAGGAGAAGCAGGCCCAAGAAGGCACCAACGCACCGGCGGCGAAGACCGAGCAGAAGTGAGGAGCGAGCAGCGGGGCGTCAGTCTCCCAACGGGAGCGGCACGCGGACATCGTAAGTTCCCGGCGTTTCGTACCCCAACGCCAACACGACTTCCACGTCCTGCAATTGGTATTGGGCGCAGGTCGTGAGCAGTTCCCGGGTGTCGGGAAAATCCTGCGCGAGGGCGGAACTCAGCGTCCAGGTTCCCGCACAGAAAAACTCCCCTGTCTTGGTGTGTCGGATGACGCGCTTCACAGTGTGGTGGTTGATATTGCCCGGGTCACGGCTCGCCAAGCTTCGGATTTCGACTGCGGAACACAAGGCAAAGCGCCAAAAACTTGTTCACACCTGTTCACAGACTTATTCACAGGGCGTACGAAGCCCGGCACCTAATGCTTGCAGCTACTTGCCCGCTTCCTCGCCGGCGGCGGCGTCTTCCTGCTGCTCGCTGATGACCGGCGCAATGGCTTGCAGTTTGTCGTCTTCCGCCAGGTTGATGAGCTTCACGCCTTGCGTGTTGCGGCCCGCCTCGCGGATGTCTCTCACGAAGGTGCGGACCATTTGCCCGCCGGCGGTTATGAGCATAATCTCGTCCGTCTCGCCTACCGTCAAGGCACCCACGACGCCCCCGGTCTTCTCGGTGACCTTCATGGTGATGCGTCCCTTTCCCCCGCGCGACTGCTTCCGGGCCCCGGTCTCGGCTTGAACCAGATATTCATCGAACGGAGTGCGTTTGCCGATGCCGTTCTCCCCCGCAACCAACAGCATCGCGTCGGGAACAACTACCGCAAGCGCGACGACGCGATCTCCCCTTTCCAGGGTAATTCCCTTTACCCCGGCGGCTGCCCGGCCCATCGAACGCACATCGGACTCGCTGAAACGAATGCTCATGCCGTCATGCGTGATCAGCACCACGTCATCACCCGGGTCTTTCACCTCGTCTTGTTCCACAATGCTGCCGTGCGTGAGCTTCACGTCAATCAGCGTGTCACCCGAATCAATGCCGATGGCGATGATCCCGCCTTTCCGGACGTTGGCAAAGTCCTCCAGCGGTGTCTTCTTCACCGTGCCTTGCTGCGTGGCGAAGAAGAGGCAGCCGGGCTGCTGCCAGGTCGTGTCTTCCCGACTTGCGCCGTTCTTGGCCTCGATCCGGATCAAAGCGGCAATGGTCTCGCCGGCCTTCAATTCGAGCAGGTTGGCAATGCTGCGACCTTTGGAGGCGCGGCCCATGTCGGGCACCTCATGCACCCGTTCGACATAGACGCGGCCGGTGTTGGTGAAGAACATCAAGTGGTCATGGGTGCCGGCAGTGAAGAGATGCTCAATGAAGTCATGGTCCTCTTCGGTGGCGCCTTCGCGGGTGGCCATGCCGATGACCCCTTTGCCGCCGCGCCGCTGCGAACGGTAGGAGCTGATGTTGGTGCGCTTAATCAGGCCGGCGTGCGTAATGGTAATGATGACGCCTTCGTTGGCGATCAAGTCCTCGATGGCAATCTCGCCTTCGTCCGGGACCAGTTGCGTCAAGCGCGGCGTGGCGTACTTTTCTTTGATCGCCAGCAACTCGGTCTTGATGATGGCCAACACGCGCGCTTCCTTGGCCAGGATGTCGAGCAGGTCCTTGATGCGCGTCAGCAAGTCGCGGTATTCGGCCCGGACCTTGTCAATTTCCAGGCCGGTCAACTGGTAAAGGCGCAACTCGAGGATGGCGTTGGCCTGGGCCTCGCTGAAGGAATAACGACCGCTGGTCAGGCGCGCCTCGCTGCGGATCAGGATGCCGATCTTCTCGACTTGCGCCCGGGTAAAGTCGAACGCAAGCAGCTTGATCTTGGCCTCTTCGCGCGTGGCTGAATGGCGGATGATGCGAATGAACTCGTCGAGATTCGACAGCGCGATCAGATAGCCTTCCAGGAGCTCGGCACGCTCCTCGGCCTTGCGCAGCTCGAATCGGGTGCGACGGATGACCACCTCGCGGCGATGCTCGATGTAGCAATTGATCAGCTCTTTCAGGCCCAGCGTCTTCGGTCGGCCGTGGTCAATCGCCAGGGCGTTCACCGCAAAGCTGGTTTCGAGCGCGGTGTGCTTGTAGAGATTGTTGATGACGACCTTGGCAATGGCGTCGCGCTTGATTTCGATCACCACCCGGGTGTTCTCATCCGACTCGTCGCGCACGGCGGTGATGTCCGTGATGATCTTCTCGTTGACCAGTTCCGCGATCCGCTCCACCAACACAGCGCGGTTTACGTTATAAGGGATTTCGGTGATGACGATCTGCTCACGACCGCCTTTGAGCTCCTCCAGGCCCACCTTCCCGCGCACCTTCACGGTGCCGCGGCCGGTCTGGAAATAGTCCTTAATCCCCTCCAATCCACAAACCATGCACCCGGTCGGAAAGTCCGGCCCTTTGACATGGTGCATCAGTTCCTTGAGCGTGATGTCCGGCTTGTCAATCTGCGCGCAGACGCCGTCAATCATCTCGCCCAGGTTATGCGGCGCCATGTTGGTCGCCATGCCGACCGCGATGCCCGTGCCGCCGTTGACCAGCAGGTTCGGGAACGCGGAGGGAAAGACAGTCGGTTCAGTGCGGGTCTCGTCGTAATTGGGGACGAAGTCCACCGTCTCCTTGTCCATGTCCTCCATCATCACCGCCCCGAGCGGAGCCAGCCGCGCTTCCGTGTACCGCATGGCCGCCGGCGGATCGCCTTCCACGGAGCCGAAATTCCCCTGCCCCTCAATCAACCGCTCGCGCATGGCCCACGGCTGCGCCATGTGCACCAGCGTCGGGTAGATCGCCTGGTCCCCGTGCGGATGGTAGTTGCCCATCGTTTCGCCCACGATCTTGGCACACTTGAGATGTTTGCGGTTGGGCATCACCCCCAAGTCGTTCATCGCATAGAGAATGCGGCGCTGTGACGGCTTCAAGCCATCGCGCACATCGGGCAGCGCGCGCGAGATGATCACCGACATCGAGTAATCGAGAAACGAGTTCTTGATCTCCTCGGCGACGTTGATCTTCGCCACCTTCTCGTTGGCGGCGAATAACGGGGTGGCGCTGGGCGGCGGGTTGTTCGGTTCGTTAGGCGGGTTCTCGTCAGGCATAGGAGGGACCAGAAATGAATGATGGAGTGATGGGGAGGTGGAGTGATGGCATTACGCTACGGGGCTGGCAGTCTATGATTGCGTGCTTTCATTGAGCGAACTGGGCGACTGCTTCTCCAACTCTGCGATCTTGCGGTTGATGCGGTCAAGGCCCTCACGCAATCGTTTTTCATACGGCGCCGTCTGATCAGGCCGCAGAGACTTTGGCTTGCCGTCTTCTTCGATAACAAAATCCGTTCCACACCGGCGAGCGCGGCAGATGGCATCCAACGCAGCGTTCGTCATTGCGCGCTCGACTTGGTAGTCCTCCATATCGAGGAACGATTCGTCCCAAGGCTCGATCTTTGCTTTCATATTTGAATCTCGGCTTCCTGGAGTATTTGCGCGAATTGGCACGTGTCCCGGACTGCCAGCCTGCCATGCTTTTCCACGGCCAACGGCCGCCGACCGGCAATGATGTAGAGTGTCGGCATCAGCAGAGGTCAAACTTGCATCCTTCCATTGTCTCAACACTGCCACACCCCAGCGCTCAGACGTCGAGATTCCTCACATTCAGCGCGTTGTCCTCAATGAACTGGCGGCGGGGCTCGACCTCCTCGCCCATGAGCTTGGCGAACATCTCCTCCGCCTCAACGGCGTCGGTCAGGTCCACGCGCAGCAGTTTGCGCCGCGCCGGGTTCATGGTGGTCTCGAAGAGTTCCTTGGGGTTCATTTCGCCCAGGCCCTTGAACCGCTTGATCGAGAGTCCGCGCCGGCCAACTTCCCTGACGCTGCCGAGGATCTCCGGGATCGAGAACAACGGCTTCACTTGCTCCTTGTCACCCTCGCCTTCGATGATCTCAAACAGCGGCTTGTCCTGCGCCGAGTAGTGTTCGACGCTCAGCCCCTTCTTGGCCAGCTTTGCCAGCAGCTCCGCCACCGCCTTGCTCTCATGCAGCTCCACGTGGCGGGCGCGCCGGGTGTGACCGTTCCTCGTCTTCTCCAGCAAGCTGGTGTCGGACTCCTCCTCGCCGAAGAGGTGCAAATCAGGGTTCCGGGAGCCGTACTCCTCCAGCTCCTCCTCGGTGTGGAAGTACTGCACCGTCTCGTCGTTTCCCTCGCGCACCTTCACCAGGTGCCGCGGCAGTTCGTGGGTCTTCGGGTGGCGTTGCTCGACATAGGTGGCGAAGTCACCGCCGTGACGGCGCAAGGCAATGGCGTACTTGTCAAGCGATTCGAGCATTTCCAGGATCTCGGCAAGCTGCTTCTCCGTCAGTTCGTTGCCGTCGGACAGATTGCGCAGGCGAACCTCGTTCGTGCCCAACTCAATGAGGATCTGGTTCAGGCGCGCGTCGTCATCCACGTACTCCACGCGTTTCTTGCGGGCGATCTGGTAGAGCGGCGGCTGGGCAATATAGATGAAGCCGCGGCGGACCAGTTCGGGCATCTGCCGATAAAAGAACGTCAGCAGCAGCGTGCGAATGTGCGAGCCGTCCACGTCCGCATCGGTCATGATGATGATCTTGTGGTAACGCAGGCCTTCCAGATTGAAAGCCCCCTCGCCTTCCCCATCGCCAATGCCCGTGCCCACGGCGGTGATCATGGTGCGGATTTCGTTGTTCTGCAGTACCTTGTCCAGGCGCGCCTTCTCCACGTTAATGATCTTGCCGCGGATAGGCAGGATCGCCTGGAATTTGCGGTCGCGGCCTTGCTTGGCGGACCCGCCGGCGGAATCACCCTCGACGATATAGAGCTCGGTGTTGACCGGGTCCCGGTCCGAGCAATCGGCCAACTTGCCAGGCAGGCCGCCGCCGGTGAGGGCGCCCTTCCGGACCGTCTCGCGCGCCTTGCGCGCCGCCTCGCGCGCCCGGGCCGCCAGCAACGCCTTCTCCACCACCTTCTTCGCCACCGACGGGTTGGCGTCGAAGTGCGTCATCAGCCCGTCATAGACGATGGAGGACACGATGCCGTCTATTTCGGTGTTGACGAGCTTGACCTTGGTCTGTGACTCGAAGCGCGGGTTGGGCAGCTTCACGCTCAGGACGCACACCAGCCCTTCGCGGACATCATCACCGGAGATGGCGGGGTCTTTCTCCTTCAGCAACTCGTTCTGCTTGGCGTATTGGTTGATGGCGCGGGTCAGCGCGGAGCGGAAGCCCGTCAGGTGGGTGCCACCGTCGGGATTGGCGATCGAGTTGGCAAAGCAGAGGATCTGGTCGTTGTAACTGTCGGTGTACTGCATCACGCAGTCCACGAACACTTCCTCCTTCTGCCGGCTGATCACGATCGGCTTGGGATGGAGCGTCTGCTTGGTGCGGCCCAGTTGCTTAACAAATTGTTCGATGCCATCCTTGTAAAGGAAGGTCTCCGTCTTCTCATCCCGCTCGTCCAGCAGCACGATCTCCACGCCCGGATTCAGGAACGCCAGCTCGCGCAAGCGGTTGGCGAGCATGTCGAACTTGAACTCGGTCGTGATGGTGAAGATCGTCGGATCGGGCTTGAACGTGATCAGCGTGCCGGTGCCTTTGGACTTGCCGATAACCGTAAGCTTCTGCGTGGTGACGCCGCGGGCGAACTCCATCGAGTACACCTTGCCGTCGCGATACACCTCAACCTTGAACCAATCCGAAAGGGCGTTGACGCACTTGGCGCCGACGCCGTGAAGGCCGCCGGAGTATTTGTAAGCGCCCTGTCCGAACTTGCCGCCGGCGTGCAGGTTGGTAAGCACCAGCTCCACGGCGGGCATCTTCCACTTCGGGTGCATGTCCACCGGGATGCCGCGCCCATTGTCGCGGATGGAAACCGAGCCATCCACATGGACCGTGACTTCGATCCTGGAGCAATAGCCCGCCAGGTGTTCATCAATGGAGTTGTCGAGCACCTCGAAAACGCTGTGGTGCAGCCCGCGCTCGTCGGGGTCGCCGATGTACATGCCGGGCCGTTTGCGCACCGCCTCCAGCCCCTCCAGCTTATCAATCTTCGACGCATCGTACTTCTCCGGTGCGCCAGGGGGCACGGTCACATTTTCAGTCGCTTCTAGCTCGGTCTTCTCAGGCATACAAATCACTTGGGCGGCCCAATCGGTGGCTCGTTCCCAGAACAAATATTTTAGGAAAAATGGTCGAGAAACACAACCACCAATTGCGAGGTTTTTCGCTCAAACCATACCATTAGTTGTGGGGTTCAGCGGTGCCAAAACCAAGATATTGGGCCTTGGGGCTGGTCCCCGCTGACTGAACTAACTTACCGTTTTCAAGACCGCAAAGCAAGCTGTCCGGAGCGTGGAATTGGCCCTCGATCATAGCTGGGCGATCCCGTGGCGGGGCGCGGGAATCCGTGTGAGCCGGGGGTGCTTGGTGCCGGGGGAGCGGCGGTGGTTTCGGTCTGGCCGGCGGAGGACGCGGAGCGGCGGGCCCTACGGGCGTTTACCGGAATCACGGGCTGGCGCCGCGCGTGGCAGCACGGAGGCAGCATGGAGGGAGCACGGCGCATGCACGGCTGGCGCCTTTATGCAGGGTATATGGTCGGTATATGGTTGGTATATGGTTGGTATATGGTTTTGGGGCTTTTTGCGGTCCCGAAGCGGCCGCTTCACCACTTGCCACCCCAAAATCCTCCTGTCGCTTATGGACGTCTGCCGGATGGATTTGTTCGGAGGCGCAGGGGGGTGCGCACGCCGCGGAAGCCCCCTACGATTTGATGTCGCGGGCCTGAAAAGCCGCCGCTCCGACGAGGAATGTGGTCAGGCTCAGCGGCAGCAAGACGCACAGGGTCTGGCCTACGGCATCCCAGGGCGTTGGCTGCGAGTAAATCCTAATCCACGTGTGGAAATGATAGGTCGGAAACCACTCCTTGTAAGGCTCAAAGAACGGAATGTTCTCCATCACCATGCTGATGAAGAGCACGGACAACGCCAGGATGGTGGCGGCAGCCGGCTTCATGTTGAAGCAGGAGAACATGAAAGCCAGACCAACAGCGACACTCGCGTTCACTGCCATGAAGGAGAGCGACCACAGGTAGAGCTTAAAGCCCGCGCCAACGCTCAAGACGTTGAATCCGATGCCGGGCCAGGAGACGAACATCCCTTTCCATGGGAACCAGATGCGGGCCAGGCACAGAGCGGTGCCGCCCAGGACCAGCACCAGCAGCGTCGCAAAGAGCACCCCAGCCAGCCACTTCATGAACAGCAATCGAAACCGGGAGATGGGCCGCGAGAGGATCATGCGCAAGGTGCCTTCCTCTACCTCCTTGGCCACCATGTCGCCCCCCACCAGCGCGGCATACAGCGGCATCAGCAACGCGACCTGCGGGATGAGCATGATTACCGCCACTGTGAGGGTGGAGATGTATTCCGAGGCCAGGTACCCATTGCCGGCCAGCGTGCGCTCGATCTCGGCACGCACGCGCCCGAAGCGGAACATCAGCAACATCCCCGTCTGCACCAACACAAACGCGCCGAAGCCGATATAAGTCCGCTTCTTGCCGAAGAGCTTCCAGAGTTCGTTGCGAAAGTGACGATAGAACATGGGGGCTTAAGAACAGTTACATCGGTGGAGGGTTACATGAGTTAGATAAGGCAGCCGCTGCGCACGTGCAGTCATATATCCATGCAACTCGTGTAACCATGCAACTCATTTAACCTCCCTCTGGCCATTCATCAGCCCGAGGTAGAAATCTTCCAGGCTTTGTTCTTCGCACGCGATCTCGTGGACGGGCATGCCGCGTTCAACCAGGAGCTTGACTACCTGGTCGGTGCCAACTCCCTCCTCCAGGGCGATGAACTTGCCATCGCGTTCGCCCTGAATGAACCGCGCCTCGCGCAGTTGGCCGATCGCGGTCGCGAAGTCCCCCACCCGGAGCCGCACCCATTGCTCGCGCTGTTTGGTGGCGCTCAGAGTGCCTTCGAACACTTTCCGCCCCTGGTTCAGCACGGCGATCCGCGAGCAGAGCTGCTCGACCTCATTGAGCAGATGGGACGATAGCAGAATGGTCAGCCCCAGCTCGCGGTGGAGCCGGAGAATGGTCTGGCGCATCTCGTGGATGCCTTCGGGGTCGAGGCCGTCGCTCGGTTCGTCGAGGATGAGCAGCTCCGGGTGCGGCAACAGCGCCTGTGCCAGAGCCAGCCGCGCCCTCATCCCATGGGAATAGGTCCGGACTTTGGAATTCTCGCGCCCGCTCAGGCCCACCCACTGGATGACTTCCTGAATCCGCCGGCGGGGCGTCGCGGCGGTATAGGCACTGAGTATTTCCAGGTTCCGCCGTCCGCTGAGGAAATCGTAGAAGGCCGGGCTTTCGAAGATCGCACCGACTTTCTGCAAGGCCTGGCGGCGGTGTGCCGTGACGTCGTGCCCGCAGATTCTGACTTCTCCGCTGGTCGGCCAGACCTGGCCGAGCATCATGCCGATGGCCGTGCTCTTGCCCGCGCCGTTGTGGCCGAGCAGGCCGTAGATCTCGCCCGCGGGGACGTGCAAGGTCAAGTCGTCCACGGCCATCCGCGACCCGAACTTCTTAAATAGCTGTTTGAGTTGGATCACGGGTTCGGCTTGATGGCCCCCTCGATGACGAGCAGGTTCTTGATGTGGCCGTCGGCGTAGAGGAAGTTCTTGGCCTTCTTCTCGCCGCGCGCGGCGTGGAACTTCTCCTTGTCGAACATCAGCGGCATTTGGTGCGGATCGAACTTCAAGCCCAGCGCGCTCAAGTGCTCGGCATCCTGCCCGTTGAGCAGGTCGTTCCAGGAATAACTGCAGCCGGTCTGCCCGAAGTAGGTCGGCGCCTTCTGGGGGAATGGCAGCGCCTTGTCTGACAGCCACTTGTCGGAAGCGCACCGCAGCACGTTGAGGTTGCCCACGTGATTGGAAAGCACCTGGTCCGGCCCCGGGTGGAGGTTGGTGACTCCGGGATAGATGTCTGCCATGTAAGGCAGCCGGTTCCGGTAGTCTCCGACATAGAGCTGCAGCGAAAGGCCGATCTGGCGCAAGTTGCTCAGGCACGACGTGGCCCGGCCGCTCTCTTTCGCCCGGCTCAGCACCGGCAGAAGCAGGGCCGCCAGCATAGCGATGATCGCGATCACCACTAGCAACTCGATGAGTGTGAACGCGGCGACCGATAACGGCACGCCTGGTAGGGACGCCTCGCCGAGGCGTCCGCGCGTGGCCGGAAGCGGACGCGTCGGCGAGGCGTCCCTACCCACCCCGAATGGCTGCGGGTAAGCCTTCACTTGCCGCGGAACGGCCTGCCGCTCTCCATCACGCGCTGGAGTTCCTCCAGGACCGGCGCCAGTTCCGCCTTGGTCTGCGCGGAGCTTTGGCTGTAGAAAGTCTTCAGGCCGATGGTGCGAATCTTCGCTTGGAGTTCATCGCTCAGCGGCGGCGGCCCGTTCGTGTCCGTCCGGCTGCTGGTCCGCGGGCCGAATCCCGGGCGCCCGGGGCCGCGCCGGAGCCGCCGCAGCGCATCATCAATGGTCTGCTTCCGCTTCTCCTCGGGCAACTGTTCAAACGACGTGAGCATCTGTTTGAAGCCGGTCGGCATGGTCGCCTCGATGAACGCGGTCTTCTCCTCTTCCGTCATCGCGTTAAACCACCCCCACGCCGCGCGATCCACCCGCGCTTTGCGGCGTTCCTCCATGGACAGCGCGTTGATCTTGTCCGCCAATCGCTGGAGCGCTTCCGCGCGCGCGTCCCCGGAGAGTTTGCTCAAGTCCACCGACGCCGCGTAGGCCTGCACCTTCTCCGCGGTCATCTTGGTGTTCTTGGCGATTCGGTAGCCGGCCAGAGCAACCAGCCAGATAGCCAGTAGCGCCAGCACCGATAAGATCACGGGCCGCCATCGTTGACTAACCATGCCGCGAGTTTATCGTACCCCTGGCCGTTGGCCAAGAAAATCGGGCACCCGCCTTCGGAATCCTGCCTCCTGATGCGGCCATGGACGTGGACTGGCTGGCCGCTACAGGAGAATCCTCATTCTAGCCTTTGGATCTCCTGCTTTAGCTCCTCCCAGGTGTGCCATCTTGTCTCAGATTGCACGCGAACTCTTACCCCTGGCCAGAGACGCTGACGATGCAGTCAGGAGTCAGGGCGAACGTGCCACTGGTCTGGCAGTAGAACGTTCGGCACCGCTGCCAAATCTCGTGGGTTAACGGCTTCACGAGCGTCATCTCGCCCGGTTCGCCCTCGTCCAGGCCGTTTTCGAAGTGCATCCCCCCAAGATCGGTCAGAAGGAAGCGGGGGTGCATTCCCAGGCCCCCGGGCATCTGGCTCCAGAAGAAGACCTTCAAAGTCAACCCAGACGGCACCAGTTCCGCCAGCCTATGATGATAGTTCGCTTGCTGAACCTCGGGCATGAACGGATCGGGCTTCTCGCGGTGAATCTCGATTGTCTTGAGGGAACCGGGGCCGCAGGTCTGCAGCATCGCCTCGAACGTCTTGCTGAAACGTGGCTCCGACGGGTTGAAGTGCGGGTCAACCAGTTGAAGCTGTTCGCAGTTCACCAGGAGCAAGGCAGCGCAGGCCGTCAGGTCCTTGGCGTTCCGAGGGATGAAATCCTCAACCGCGACTTTGTACGGCGGTTCGTCCTTTGCAAACTCGCCCGCCACAAGGACGCCTTTTCGACCCGTACCGTTCTCAAGGACGACAATCGCATCGAAGGGTTGTGTTGTGGATAGTGCGTTCTCCAGCCAACTGTCGTTCCCGCGGTAGCTTCGTCCTGTCACGAGGAACTTGTGGTCATCCCTGCGTATCTTGGCCGATATGGCCGTGGCTTGCACCGGCTTGCTCAACGTCCTTGCCAGCTCATCCACCTTATTCCTCCACAAGACCGGGTACTTGGAGATCAAGCGCCCTTGCCCGGCGCCGAAGTCTTCCCACATTGAGTTGAAATGTGCCCATGTCGCCATGACCCGCGGCTCAATGGCGAATTCCTTGATCAGGCTCATGGCAGGTCCTGAAACCGCTCTGCAAAGAACCCACCCGGCCACGGTGCGCCAAAGTCTCCATCCGGCGTCACCGGCAAGTGGCGTACGACCGATCCCTTTGCCGTCGGCTCGACAAATAGCACTGACACGTCCTCAGGACGAACCGGCGTGACACCCTCAGGCAGCTTGTTCTCCGTGGTTTCTCTAACCCGCCGCAGGACGCGCAAAATCAGATGCTCGCTATGAGTTTCCAGAAGGAACGTGTTCTTGCGCTCGCCCAGAGCAGACTCGATGAACACGTCACCCAATTCGGCCTGTAGTTTCGGGTGCAAATGAATCTCCGGCTGCTCAATCGCGACAATCTTTCCCTCGTCGGCATAGGCGTGCACCAGCACCGGCAATACCTGACTGACGCCGATCCCCACGTCCCGATGCGTCACCTGCGTGTTGGTCCGGCAGTCTACAAGGATCAACTCGTCCACAGGGTTCCGTTCCGAACGCCTATGTATCGCCTGCAACAACTCACGAGCCTGATCGGGGGTGCCAACACGGTCGAAAGGGAACGCCATTTCCTCGTCGGTCAGGTTCTCCCGCCTTTCACGTCGGTCTCTCTCCAGATCGGCTGCGATCGAGCTGAGGCCCTCCTCCAGGGCAACCTCCGCATCGCTGGAAGTGAACAGTCGTTCCACGGTCAGCCTGTAGGGAGTCTGCATGCGGTCAGGCTGAGCGAGCCAGGCATTGACCTTCGCGCGGAGCTTCTCGTCCATGCGCACCAAGTCCCATGCGTACCCGCCACCAGCCAGCCAGTTCGTACCCTTGTCCTCGACGAAGGCAAGGTGCCGGGGTGGGAACGAACGTAGCGGCCCAAGGTAACAGATATGCTCAACTTGGGATACAAGAGAATCATTGATTCCGCTGATGAGCAGCGCGTATGCATGAAGGGTTCAGATGATATTTGGGCGGCGGTTGGTAACAA
>CAZVFC010000087.1:0-32841 GCA_964625855.1 uncultured Verrucomicrobiota bacterium
TCGTGGAAGGCCCGGGGGGACATGCCGAAGCGGCTCGGATCGCCGCCGACGATGTTCAATGCGATCAATCGGTTGAAGCAATAACACGCGGTGTCCTCCGCCCCCTTGGCCATGGTCGGACCGGTCAGTTGCTGGAAGCGCATCACGAATTCCCGCTCCGTCTCGCCAGGCAACCTGAGCAGCAGCAGGTTCTCGATGAAGTCAAAAGCCTCCGGCGGCAGGTCGAGCCGCCGTTGCCGCGACCACGCTAAAGTCTCGGAAATCACCGCGGCGTCGGCGTCAGGCACACGACCCAGGTGAGCCTGGACGTAGGTGCAATAGACCGGCAGGCGCGCTGTCACCTCAATCAGCGCCTCGCGCAGGTCAGCCTCGGGGAGGTCGCGGTAACGCCAGTGACGCGCCGCAATGCGCACCAGCAGCCGCGTGAGCCAGCTCACTTCCGCCGCCAGCAGGTCGCGCAACACCAGACGCTGCTTCTCCCGGACGACGACCCCGTAGTCCGTCGGCTCGCCGGTGAACTCGGCGTAGATGTCGGTCAGCGGCGACTCGCCCGCCGGGTCAACGAACAATCCGGTCACGCGCCGCATGAATTCATAGCCCGTCGTGCCTGCGATGGGCCAATCCTCGGGCGTCGCCTCGCCCGGCTGTAGAATCTTCTCCGCCACCACCCAGGCCTGCGGCGCGGCGGCCCGCAGGCGCTCGAAGTATTCCTTCGGGTCGTGCAGCCCGTCCGGATGGTCCACGCGAAAGCCGTCAATCAGGCCGGCGGCATACCAGCGCACGATCAATTCGTGTGCGGCGCCGAACACACGCGGGTCCTCGACCCGGATGCCTACGAGCGTCGTAATATCGAAGAAGCGGCGGTAGTTCAGCTCGGCGTTGCCGTGATGCCAGCCCGTAAGCCGGTAATGCTGTTGTTGAATCACCGCGTCTAGGGCGCCCAGGTCCGCGTTCAACCTCCCAAGGAATTCCGCGACTGAATCCGCCGGCAGGGTCAGCGTGCCCGGCGAGATGGGGAAGCGGTGATCATAGTAGCAAAGCACAACCTGGCCCTGCTCGTGCGCCAGCTTCAACTCGCCCCGCTCCATGACCCGGCCATAGAAGTCCCCCAGCACCGGCACCAGTACCTTGCCGCACAGGCGCGGATCGGGCGACTCCCAGTCTATGTCGAAGTATTCCGCAAAGCGGCTTGCCCGCCCGTGCTTCAGCACGTCCCACCACCAGGCATTATCCTGCCCGCTGATGCCCATGTGGTTGGGGACGATGTCCAGCACCAGGCCCATGTCGTGGCGCCGCAGCGCCCCCACCAGCTCCGCCAGCTCCTCCTCCGTGCCGATTTCGGAGTTGATCCGGGAATAGTCGCAGACATTGTACCCGTGCGTGCTGCCCGGGCACGCCTTGAGCAACGGCGAGGCATAGACATGACTGATGCCGAGGTCATGGAGGTACGGCACAAGTTCGATCGCCCGGCGCAAGGTGAGGCCGCGATTGAACTGCAAGCGATACGTGGCGCGAGGCACGCGTTGCGAAAGTGGCGTTGCAGCTTCGCTGCTCATGTGTTCGTGCCGTTGACCTTGAAACCGAGGTGCTCGCCGAGTTTGTTGAAGTGTTGCAGCCATTCTTGAGCGGCTGCATCACCACCTCCGGCCTGCTCGCGCCGGGCCGGCGCAACCTCTTCGAACAATCTGAAATAGAGGTTCTGCGTCTTCCACAGGTTCAGCTCGATGTCCGTCGTGCCTATGATTTCTGCAATCTCCGCGGTTCGCGCCAGCAGTGCCACGTCGTCGGGGGCCTTGGCCAGCCGCACCATTTGCCGGTCCGAGTACGCCTTGATGGCGTAGGCCAGAGCGTCGCGGTGCAGTTCGAGGTTGTTCGTGCGAGCTTCCTCCAGCAAGGCGCGCAGCGCGTTCGGGTCGGGATCGTCCTTCTCGAACGTGCGGCGCAGCTCGCTGTTGAGGATGAAGACCGCCGCGGTCTGGAGGGCTGGCGGCAAGGGCGCGCCGATGCTGCGCAGAAAGCGCATCAGCGGCCTGCATTGGTCGGCGATTTGCCGATAGCGATTCTCGAGGTCCTGCCCGGTCGCAGCGAGAATTTGGTGCAGAATCTTGCGCTGCTCGTCGCGGAAGAGCGATTGGAGCGAGTAATGCGATTCACCGAAGTGGCGTTCCATGAGCCGGGTCACCGTCTCGAAGTCGGAGCGAGCAAATGCGCCACTGATTTCACTCAGGAGCTGCTGAAAGGCTTCCTCGCCCCGGAAGTAGCGCACGCCACAGTTGATGTCGTAGTCGCCCCGGAGCATGGCCGCGTAGGTGAACACATCCGAGGCGCGCGTGGCGTCGAACGCCACCTTGGCGCGGCCGATCAGCAGCCGTGCGGTGCCTGCCTTAAACATCTGGTGATGCTGCTGCTCGAAGGTGAATTTGTAAATGCGCGCCGTATCGGGGTAAGTCTCAAACAGCGAACTGACGGCGAAATGCGCGCCGAGGTGCTCGCGGTCAACGATGGCTGGCTTCACCCACTGCTCGTAAATGCAGCGTCCGTCGCGATGCTCCCGAAGATTGGAGCGCGCCTTGGCCAAGCGGTCAAGGAACGCGGGTTCGAGGGCCTGCTCGAAGAGGGTGTGCGCCAATTGCAGCACCCGCCCGGCATATTGAATGACCTGCACGGTTTCGAGGCCGGACACCTCGTCGAAGAACCAGCCGCAACTGGTGAACATGAGCATCGCGTGCCGCTGCAACTCCAGCAGGCGCAGACAAGCCACCTGCTCCCCCTCGTCCAGATTGTGCTTTGCCTGGAGTTGCATGTAGCGCGCAACGCTGTCGTCCGAACGGTCGAGAATGACGGCGATGTATTCGTCGCGCGCCCGCCACGGGTCTTTGAGGAATTCCTTCGCCTTGGATTCGTAAGCCAGTGCGAGTTCGTCTCGCAGCCAATCTAACGCGTCGCGCAGCGGCTGCCGCCAACGTTGATTCCACCCGGGCCGTCCGCCACTGTTGCAGCCACAGTCGTCATGCCAGCGGCGCACGCCGTGCGAGCAACTCCAGGCGCTTTTCTCGTGAATCTGCGCCTCATGGCTCGGGGGATGTTGCTCCAGAAACTCGCCGTAATTCGTCAAGCGGGCCAGCTTGTTCGACTCGATGTGGTTCAGCGCGTAGGCCAGCGCCATCTCGCCGTAGCGATGATGGTGGCCGTAGGACTCGCCGTCGGTGGCGATGTGCATGAGTTGATCCCAACTGCGCCCTTCATCGTAGCCGCCCATCAGCCGATGGGCAAAGGTCGCACCATCGTTGAGCAACTGCTCGAAGGCGACCGCCTTCGACACGGGCGCGTCATAGAAAAACACGGCGATGTTTCTCCCGGAGGGCAGATTCACCTGGTAAGGCCGCGACGGATCAACGCGACCGCCATCCACCTCCTGCCAGTCCGCGTCGCCAATGCGTCGTGCCTTGCTGGCTTGAAAGGGTGATAGGACCGTGAACCTGATCCCGAGTTCGGCGAGCACGTCGAGTGAATCGGTGTCGGCGGCACACTCGGGCAGCCACAGACCTTCGGGCTTGCGGCCGAAGCGCCGCTCGAAATCGCGGATACCCCAGAGGACCTGCGTAACTCTGTCGCGGCGGTTGGCCAGCGGCAGGATCATGTGGTTGTAGGCCTGCGCCAGCGCCGAGCCGTGGCCGGAAAAGCGATGGCAGCTTTGCTTGTCCGCTTCCACCACCGCCGCCAGCACGTCCGGTGCGTTGTCCTCCATCCACGCGAGCAGCGTTGGGCCGAAGTTGAAGCTGATGCGCGAGTAGTTGTTGACGATGTCCACGATGCGGCCGTCGCCATCCAGCACGCGCGCGGTGGCGTTGGGTGCGTAGCACTCGGCCGTGATGCGCTCGTTCCAATCGTGGTAGGGAAACGCAGAGTCCTGCAACTCGATGGCCTCGAACCACGGATTCTCGCGTGGCGGCTGATAGAAATGTCCGTGGATGCAGAGATATTTTTCCATCAGACCACACCTTCGGAAGCGGGTTTGAACGCGACCGCAGCCAGCGGCGGCAGGGTAATATTGAGTTGATGCGACTGGTCGTGCCACGGCAACGGCACGGCGTCCACGCCCCCGAAGTTACCCTGCCCACTTCCACCATAGTCGCGGGCGTCGCTGTTGAAAATCTCCCGCCAGTAGCCGCCCTTGGGCACGCCGACTCGGAAGTTCTGGCGTGGCACCGGCGTGAAGTTGCAGACGACCAGGATGGCTTCCTCCAGCTTCGTACGGAGGCGCAGCCAGCTCAAGGCACTTTGCTCGGCGTTCTGGCAATCCACCCAGCGAAAGCCCTCGGGCTTCGCGTCGTGCTCGTGCAGGGCGGCTTCGGTGCGGTAGAGCCAGTTTAACGTGCCGGTGAGTTTTTGCAGGCCATTGTGATTGTTGCCGTTATGCACGAGATGCCAGTCCAGGCTGGTTTCGTGATACCACTCGCTGGGTTGGCCGAACTCTGCGCCCATGAAGAGTAGCTTCTTGCCTGGCTGGAAAAAGGTGTAGGCTAACAACAGCCGGAGGTTCGCGAACTTTCGCCACTCGTCACCGGGCATTTGATTGAGGAGCGAACCTTTGCCGTGAACCACTTCATCGTGCGAGTAAGGCAGGACGAAATTCTCGGAGAAGGCGTACACGCCCCGGAAAGTCAGGTCGTTGTGGTGGTATTTGCGATGCACGGGGTCTTTCTTGAAATATTTCAACGTGTCGTGCATGAAACCCATGTCCCACTTGAACCCAAAGCCCAACCCGCCGACATAGACGGGCCGCGACACCTGAGGCCAGGCAGTGGATTCCTCGGCATAGGTTTGTACGTCGGGAAACTCGCGATACACCGTTTCGTTGAACGTGCGCAGGAAGGCGATTGCCTCCAGATTTTCGTTCCCGCCATATTTGTTGGGAATCCACTCGCCGGATTTTCGCGAGTAGTCGAGGTAGAGCATCGAGGCCACGGCGTCCACGCGGAGGCCGTCGGCGTGGTACTGGTCGAGCCAGAACAGCGCGTTGCTCAGGAGAAAACTCTGCACCTCGTGGCGGCCATAGTTGAAGATGTAACTGTTCCAATCGGGGTGAAATCCCTGCCGCATGTCAGCGTGTTCATAAAGATGCGTGCCGTCGAAATAGGCCAGCCCGTGCTCGTCGGTCGGGAAATGCGATGGCACCCAATCGAGAATCACGCCGATGCCGCGTCGGTGAAGCGTGTCAATCAGGAACATCAAGTCCTGCGGCGTGCCGTAGCGGCCCGTGGGCGCGAAGTAGCCGGACGTTTGATAACCCCACGAGCCGTAGAACGGATGCTTCATCACCGGCAGAAACTCGACGTGCGTGAAGCCCATGCGCTCGACGTAGTCCGTGAGTTTCGTCGCCAGTTCGCGATAAGTAAGCCAGCGATTGTTTTCCTCGGCGATGCGCATCCAGGAGCCAAGATGAACTTCGTAAATGGAGATCGGGCTGCTGAGTTTCTGCCGCGCGCCGCGGGAACTCATCCAATCCTGGTCGCCCCACTGGTATTCCAAATCCCAGACGATCGAGGCCGTCTTGGGAGCGACCTCGTGACGGAAACCGACCGGGTCGGCCTTGTCCACCTGATACCCCTTGTGCCGCGAAACGATGTGGTACTTGTAGGGCGCCCCTTTACCGAGGTTCGGGATGAAACCACGCCACACGCCGGAATGGCCGATGGCTTTGAGCGGATGTTTCGTTTTGCTCCAACCATTGAACTCGCCCATCACGAAAACGCGCTCCGCATTGGGCGCCCACACGGCGAAATGGGTTCCGCTCACGCCGTTGTGTTCGGCGAGATGCGCGCCGCATTTTCGGTAAATGCGGCAATGCGTGCCTTCGTTGAACCAGTGCAGATCGTCCGCGGAGAGCAACGAAAGCTCCGCTGCCGGGACAACCAGCCGGTCGGTGGTCTTGTTTGGGGTCGGGAGGACGGGTTCGGTTTTCATAAAAGTCGGTGTTGGAACACGACGGCAAAGCCGAGGAAGGCGAAGAAACCGACGACATCGGTGACCGTCGTCAAAATGATGCTGGAACATTGCGCCGGATCGAGGCCCATGCGTTTCATCAGAATCGGAATCGCCGCGCCCGACAGGCCGGCGGCAAGGAGATTCACGATCATCGCCAGGCCGATGACCAGGCCGAGCCACGGATTGCCGTGCCACAGCCACGCCACCGCCGCGGTGACGACGCCGGTGACGGTGCCCGAGACGGTGCCGAGAAGACTTTCCTTCAAGACGAGTTGCTTGAACTTTTCCTTCGGGATTTCGCGCATGACCAGGCCCCGCATGACGACCGCGAGTGACTGCGCGCCGGCGTTGCCACCCTGACCGGCGACCACCGGCAGGAACACCGCCAGCACCGTGATGCGGGCGATGACATCCTCAAACAGCGCCACGACCGCTGCAGCGAGAAACGCCGTGGCCAGGTTCACGTGCAGCCAGGGCAGTCGCTTTTTGAGCGAATACGGGATGGGCGAGAAAGCACGCTCATCGCCGCCAGCGCCGAACATTCGCTGCAAATCCTCCGTGACTTCCTCTTGCACGCCTTGAAGCAGTTGCTCGGCCTTGATGATGCCCAGGATGTGCCCCTCGTGGTCCACGACCGGCACGGCGAAGTAGCGGCGTTTGGCCAGCTCGCGCGCGGCCTCTTCCCGACCCGTGAACGAATGAAGCGTGAACATCTCCTTGCGCATGATGGACGCGAGTTTTTCCTCCGGCGCGGCCAGCAGGAGGTCGCGCATGTTCATCACGCCCTTGAGGCGATCCTGTTCGTCCACGACGTAGGCGTAGGAAGCCGGAAACCGCTTCTGGGCAAGCTGACGAATCCGCTCGATGGCCTCCGCCACGGTCAGGTCGGCGCGCACCGCCAGAAACTTCGTGCTCATCAGCCGGCCCACGCTGGCTTCGGGGTAAGTCAGATGCTCCTGAATCTCGCGCCTGAGCTTTTCCGGCGCGTGTTGCAAGAAACGTTCGCGCGCCGCGCCCGGCAGGTGCATGAAAATTGTTGCGGCGTGGTGCGGGTCCACACTCTCTGCGATCTCTTTGAACAGATCGGCCTCGGCATCCTTTAGGACCGCCGCGGCGTAAGTCACTTGAAGCTGGCGCACCGCCCGCGCGGCCAGCGCCGGCGGCAGGGCCTTGAGCACTTCCACGACCTGTTCCTCCGGCATGGTCTCCAGGGCGCGCGCGGCGCCGCCAGGGTCGGTCTCAAAGTACCGTTTCACCACCGGAATGAGTGCTGGCGTTTGCATTTCGTTTCAGTTCTGGCCCACTCGAGCGTGCGCGAGCGGAGATGTCACTTGGTCGTATTGTTTTGGTCGGCCGGTTTCTTCTCGATTTCGAGGAGGACCTGCCGGGGTTCGATGTCGTCAAGGAACAATGTGCCCGGATACGAGAAGTCACTGCCGGCGAGCGACACAGAGCGGCGGCCGGCTTTGGCGTTCGAAAGGTTCAGGAGCAAGCGGATGCTTTCCGGCCGCACAAACGTGAAATCCTTGCGCGCCCCCTTGAAGGTGACGCGGACTTTTTCCGGTTCGGTCCGCGTTACGGTCAGGTCGGGACTGAGCAGGCCATATTGCACAGAGATCGTGTAACTCTGCCACGTTTCCTGCATGCGATGCACCACCACGACCCACAAAGCCACCGAAAGGATGAGAGCGATGGCTTTCTCGCGCGAGTTTTTCCGGATGAAGTCCGCCCAGGGCCGCGTGCGGGTCTCCGGCGCGACTTCGTTGTAGAATTCTTCCAGCAACGAAGCCAGTTCGGCTGTGCCCGGCACAAGTCGGAGGCCGCCCCGCCGCGCAACCGAAATGGTGCCGCGCTCTTCAGACACAACCAGGCACAGTGCGTCGCTACATTCCGCGAGGCCCAGCGCGGCGGCGTGCCGTGTGCCACGGCGTTCGAGCTTGTCGAAGTTCTTGGAGAGCGGGAGATGGCAGCCCAGTTTGGCGATACGATCGTTCTCAATGACGACCGCGCCGTCGTGCCCCTGGGAGTGCGGATCGAAAATACTGCGCAACAGCGGCTCGCTGAGCTTTCCGTCCACCTCCTCGCCGCCTTCGAGATGACGATTGATCCCATCCGTGCCGCGCAAGACCACCAGCGCGCCAATGCGTTCCCGTGCGAGGTCGCCCAAGGTGCGCGAGAGGGTCTCGACTTCGTGGCGGGGCAGACGAGCCGCGCGCCGGTTGTAGCGCGACAGGCGGCGCTCCATCCACCAGCGGCCGACCCGCTCAAAGAAATACCGCAGGTCCTCCTGAAAAATCACGACCAGCGCCACCAGAATCACGGCGAAGAATCCCTGGAGCAGAGTGACCGTCAAGGTGAGGTTTAATTTCACCGCCGCCAGGTAAAGCGCCGCCACGCTCACGATGCCGGCCAGGATCAATCCTGAGCGCCGCGTCCGCTTCAGCGCGACAAGGAACACATAAAGCACCAGCGCCACAACCGCCATGTCCGCCACTCCGCCGAAGCCGATTTCGGAGAAAACGTTTTTGAATTGTTCGAGCCACTCCATGAGTCCTCAGCGCACGAAGGGTTGGCGCGGTTCGGTTTTGGAGGCGATGCGCAGCCGCTTGAGCAGGCGCGTCTGCAACAACTCTTCGCGTTCCTGCCAGGTTTCCGGCGGGGCGTCCGCGCCGACGCGGCAACTGCCGCCGCCAATCGGCCCGTGTCCGCCGGCTTGATGGGGATTGGCGAAAGCGTCGCGCAACACTTCGCCCGCCTGACCGTCGGTGCCGTCGGTGCGCAGCGAAGCATGTAGCCGGCCCCGATAGCGCCCCGTCACCAGACACCAAGAGATTCCGCGGCAGGCCAATAGGAATTCGGCGACCTGCGACACCAGGTCCGGCGTCTCGACCTCGCCAAGATGCGACACGAGCAAGTGCCGGAATCGCGCGGTTTCCAGAATGCCCTTGCCCAGAGTGGCGAAGAATCTGCGGGACCGGGTGGGGTTCTGAATCTGGGCCAGCGCGCGCATGTCGGCTTTTTGCAGCACGCGGAGGTAGGTGTGGACGACATCGGGCCGCTGCGCGCGGTAGAGGTCGAGCGTGTCCGTGAGAATGCCGTAGGCCAGCGCGGTGGCAACGCGGGCGGGAATCGGTGTGCGCCGCGCGAGCAACGCCTGAGCGACGATCACGCAAGTGGCGCCACATTCCGGGTCCAGGAGCACCAGGTCGGCCTGTGGCGGTGTGTGCGCCCGGTGCTGGTCAATGATCAGGGCCGGGCGCTTGGCGCCGGGGAAGGGGTTGTTCTCAAAGGCCGGCTGTGTATCCACCAGCGCGAAGTTGGAATACTGCTTCAACCAGACCTTGCGCATCTTGTGCAGCGGAATGCGCAGGAGCCGGACCATCATCCGGTTCTCGGTGCGGCCGAGCTCGCCGCCGTAGGCGATGCGCGACTGGATGCCACAAACCGATTCCGCCAGATGTTGCAGGGCGAACGCCGAGGCCAGCGCGTCGGGATCAGGAAAGTCATGGGTCAAGATAAGCAGGGGCGAGAGCTGCCGGCGCCGGCTGCCGAGATAAGCCAACAATCGGTGGCCATACTCACGGGAGGTGACGGCCTTACTCGCTCGGACGTCCGCGTTCTTCATGATGGTCTCCCACGATTTCGAGAATGCCCTCCAGTGGAATCTTGAGCCACGCCGGCCGATTGTTCAGTTCATAGCCGACTTCATAGACCGCTTTGTTCAGCAGGTAGGCCCGGAGCATCGTGAACAAGTCTTCGTCTGAACGCGGCAGCACATCCGACGAGGCCATAGCCTCGAGGTACGCACGCAAGTAGGCCGAGCTTACCGCCTGGCGCCACAAGCGCAGCCAAGGCTTAAACCTAGGTCGGCTTTCAGGTTCAAGACTGCCGCGGCTGACGTGCTCGTCCAGCCCTGCCCACGTGGCGTAATCGAACGAACGCACCATCCCGGCTACGTCGCGCAGTGGGGAGCGCTTGATCCGCCGCTCGCTCAACGGGACGGCGGGCTCGCCCTCGAAGTCAAGGATTACAAAGTCTTTGCCGGTGTAAAGGACTTGACCCAGGTGAAAGTCCCCGTGACAGCGCGTGCGCCGGGCAGTGATGCGGCGCTCGTGGAGCTGGCGAAAGCAAGCGATGGCAGCGCCCTCCCGTTCCAGGACCGCCTGGGCGAGCGACGAGATGTCTGGATCCAACGCCGCGAGCCGCTGCCGCAACAAGCCGAAGTTCCGTTTGCACTGGTTGCGCATAGACTGAAACAGGCCGCGCAGGTAGTGCGCCGTGAAGGGCTCCGGCGCAAACGCCTCCCGCTCTGCATCGGAGGCCAGGGCCAAGTGCAGCGCGGCGGTGCGCTGGCCCAACAACCGCGCCGACGCGAGATAGGTGCCTACGACCTCGCTGACCGCAGTCGGGAGTTCGTTCCGAACCCACTGCCGCAGCGACGTCTCAGCCGGCAGGGGCAGCTCGCTGTCAACGACTAGGGTAGACACGCGGTCGTAATAGCGGCCCAGCGCATCCAGGGTGAAGGTCCAGGCGTCCTTGGCCCCGGACACAAACCGGTTCAGCATCCCCAGCGTGACTCGCTCGCCTGCCGGGGGGCAGAATTCAATCGCCCCAGCCACTTGCTGAGCATAGGGAAACTCGCGCGCCGTGAGAAATTGGGTGAGTTCAAGATCCGGGTTGACGCCAACGTCAAGGCGACGGAAGAGTTTCAGAATGAACTTCTCACCATACAGGACCGACGAGTTGCTTTGCTCGGCCTTCCCGGGTCTCGGCTCCGGTAACGTCTCACCGCCCAGCACACGGCGCAACACCGGGGTCCGGGAGCCCTCCAGGTCGCCCGTCGGGGACTTGAGACGGCGGCGATTCAATAGGATCTCCGCCAGCGTCCTGCAGAATTCCCTGCTCCCCATCCCGTCATAAACCAGACCGTGTTGGCCTGTCGCCTCGACCTTCAGTTCGCAAATCACCTGGCGCGGGCCATCCTTGCGAAGGGCGTCGGCACCTGCTCCCTCGGCAAACGCCAGCGGCACGGCGTAAAGCTCCGGGTCGCCCTGCACGTAGTTTACCTGGACCACGTTGTACAAAACCTGGTTCGCACCACAGGGAACCAGGACGGCATCCCGGACCGTGGCGTAGGTAACGGTCTTGGCCTTGCCGCCAAACCAGCGCTGGTTGCTCAGCCATCCCATCAACACGGTCTCAAATTTCACCCGGCTCTTCGGTGCCAGAACCGACGTCCATGCGTCCGCTGCGGTGAGCGTGGCAAGGCTTGCCTGGCCTCCCGCTGTTGCCGCCTTCGTCGTGGGCGGCGCCTTCGATTCCAGAGAAAACCAGCAGAAGGCATGCGGAGTGAGCGTCAGAAAGTAGGGGCGCTCGGTTATGGAAGGAAATTGCATCCGGCCGAATTGCTCGACCGGCACACACCCTTGGAAGGCCGCTAGGTCAAGTTCTAAGGGCTGCACGAACCGCGAGAGGTTGGCCACAACGAGCAGGGTCTCCCCTTCATAACGCAGGACGTAGCTGAGGATTTTGGGGTTGGCTGGGTGCAGAAATTCGCACTTACCTTCGCCCAATGCGCGCCAGCGTTTGCGCAGCGCCAGCAACCGCCGCGTCCACCAGAGCAACGAATGTGGGTTGTGCAACTGGCCCTCGACATTAATCGCTTCGTAGTGATACTCCGGATCATAAATAATGGGCAGGTAAAGGCTCTGCGGGTTGGCACGGGAAAAACCGGCGTTCTTGTCGGAGCTCCATTGCATCGGAGTGCGTACCCCGTTCCGGTCGCCGAGGAAGATGTTCTCCCCCATGCCGATTTCGTCGCCGTAATAGAGGACGGGCGTGCCCGGCAGCGACATCAGCAATGCATTGAGCAGCTCGATGCGCTTGCGGTCGTTGCCCAGCAGGGGCGCCAGACGGCGGCGGATTCCCAAATTGAGCCTCGCCCGATGGACGTGGGCATAAGTGCGATACATGTAGTCGCGCTCCTCGTCGGTGACCATTTCCAGCGTCAGCTCATCGTGATTCCGCAGGAACAGAGCCCATTGGGCAGTATCGGGAATGGGCGGGGTCTGCTCCAGGATATCCACAATCGGCGTTCGGTCCTCCATCCGCAGGGCCATGAACAGCCGTGGCATCAGCGGAAAATGGAACGCCATGTGGCACTCATTGCCTCGGCCTTGGCCAAAATAGGCCACCGCATCCTCAGGCCACTGATTGGCCTCGGCCAGCAACATCCGATCCCCGTAATTCTGGTCCACGTGCTGGCGGAGCTTCCGGAGGCAGGCATGCGTTTCCGGAAGGTTCTCGCAACTGGTGCCGTCGCGCTCATACAGGTAAGGCACGGCGTCCAAACGAAGCCCGTCCACCCCAAGATCGAGCCAGAAGTCGAGCACCTTTACCATCTCGTCGTACACCTCCGGATTGTCGTAGTTGAGGTCGGGCTGGTGGGAAAAGAAACGGTGCCAATAGTAGGCGCGAGCAATATGGTCCCACGTCCAGTTGGATACCTCGACGTCCTTGAAAATGATGCGCGTGCTTTTGTACTTGTCCGGCGTATCACTCCAAACGTAGAAATCGCGCCACCTGCTGCCCGGCGGGGCACGGCGGGATTTTTGGAACCACTCGTGCTGATCCGACGTGTGGTTCACCACCAGTTCAGTGACCACGCGCAGGTTGCGGCGATGGGCTGCGCGGAGGAATGCCTTGAAGTCCTCCAGATTGCCATACATCGGATGCACATCATAGTAGTCGGCAATGTCGTAGCCGTCGTCCTTGAGCGGCGAGGGGTAAAACGGGAGCAGCCAGACGGCAGTCACCCCCAGGTCCTTGAGGTAATCCAGCTTCTGGGTCAGGCCGCGAAAATCCCCCACGCCGTTGCCGTCGCTGTCGAGAAAGGCCCGGACATGCACCTCGTAGATGACCCCGCTTTTGTACCAAAATGGCTCCGGGACCAGGCCGTCTCGAGAGATTTGCTTGCGGGTCATCTCGCTCATAACATTAGAGGAAATAGTCAAAGTCCCGCTCGGTGCGAACCCGACGCCGCAGTCGGAAGATGGCTGCGGGAACCAACTCCGGCTTGAGTTGAACGAAATTCCGCGCGCCCTGCCAGAGGTAGCGTTCGCCCGTCAACAGGTCGTGGACTTGGAAAGCGCTGGCCGGTTCAATTCCCAATCCCTCGAGCGTCAAGGATATCCAGGCGGCTTGCACATGGTGTGGGTCGAGGTTGACAACCGTGAGAATCACGTTGTCGAGCGGCAGGGTCGTCTTGCTGTAGGCGATGATCTGCTCGTTGTCCGTCGCGTGGAATACGAGGCGGGCGTCCGTCTGTAAGGCCGGGTTTTCCCGGCGGATGCGGTTCACGTGCGCGACGAGATCGGCGAGATTGCCGGGCTGGCTCAGGTCCCAGTTCTTGATTTCGTATTTTTCGGAATTGAGATATTCTTCCCCGTTCGTCTCGCGCGCCTGGTTCACACACAACTCGAAGGCCGGCCCGTAGATCCCATAGCTCGCCCCAAGCGTGGCGGCCAGAATGAATCGCGCCATGAATGCGGGCCGGCCGCCGTATTGCAGATACTGCGTCAGAATATCCGGCGTGTTCGGCCAGAGGTTCGGCCGGAAGAAATCGCGCACAGGCGGGTGCGTGATTTCGGTCAGATACGCGGCCAATTCCCACTTGGTGTTGCGCCAGGGAAAGTAATTGTACGACTGCGTGAAGCCCAGCTTCGCCAGGGCGTACATCAGCTTCGGCCGCGTGAACGCCTCGGACAGGAAAATCACCTCTGGATGTGCCGCCTTGACTTCGCCAATCAGCCATTTCCAGAACGGCAGCGCCTTCGTGTGCGGATTGTCCACGCGGAACACCCGCACGCCCCGCTCAATCCAGAAGTCAATCACTCCCTTCAACTCATTCCATAACGCGCGCCAATCATCGCTCTCGAAATTGATCGGATAGATGTCCTGGTATTTTTTGGGCGGATTTTCCGCATATTGGATCGAGCCGTCCGGTCGCTGCTTGAACCACTCGGGATGCTCGCGCACCCACGGATGATCCGGCGAGCACTGCCAGGCGATGTCGAGCGCAATCTCGATTCTCAGCTCGCGCGCCCGGCTCACCAGCCGATTGAAATCCTCCACCGTGCCGAGCTCGGGATGAATTGCCTTGTGCCCGCCTTCCGCCGCGCCGATGCCCCACGGACTGCCGGGTTCGCCCGGTTGACAGACCGGATTGTTGTTCTTGCCTTTCCGGAACGCAGACCCAATCGGATGGATCGGCGGAAAATAGAGCACATCAAATCCCATCTCCGCGATGCGCGGCAGGTGCGCCTCTACGTCCTTGAACGTGCCGTGCGCTCCTTTCTTCCCGGGACAGGAGCGGGGGAACATCTCGTACCAGGCGCTGAACCGGGCTAGAACCGGATCCACTACCACGCGCAATTCATATTGGTATAGCGTGGCCAACCTCCGGTCCGCATGACGGTTCATCACTGCCGCCACCTCCTCACTCAAGGCCACCCGGGTTCGCTGTTCCGAGGGGTTGTCGCTGCTGCTTCCGATTTGTCGCGCCCACTGCTTGAGCCGTATGGCATCGTCTCCCAACGCCCGCGTCGCTGCTGTTTCCAACATTTGAGCCCCGGCGAGCAACTCAATCGCCACATCCTGATCGGCCTTCACCTTCTTGTGCATGTCCTGCCGCCACGACTTGAAATGATCCACCCAGGCTTCGATCGTATAGAAGGCATTGCCGATTCGAGTGACCTCGAATTCCCCACGCCAACGGTCGTTGCCCCGCAGACTCAACGGAGTTTCGCTCCATTCCGTTTCGCCGGCTTGGCGGAAGAGCAAAGCCGCCGACAACACATCATGGCCGTCGGCAAAAATGTCGGCCTCGACGACCACCTTCTCCCCGACAACGCGCTTAATCGGATAGAGGCCAGCATCAATCTCGGGCGAAACGTTCTCGATGACAGCGCGCCCGGGTGCTCTTTCCCCTCCGTCCACCCCAGAGGCTGCAAGCCGTTCCGTCCGAACGCTGCCTTGTCTTGGCACTTTGGTCATGGCCTGATGGCACTGAATGGTTTTCCTCGCTCCGAATCGAACACCATCAGCGGCGACGACGCCGTGGCGATGGCCGTGTTGATGCCGACGACTTCCCCGCGCATGTTGGCGAGCGGGCCCCCGGTTTTGCCGGGATTGATCGCCGCATCGGTCTGGAAGAACTCCTCGTAAGCATTCATGCCAATGCCGGACCGGCCCTTGGCGCTGATCACGCCGGGAGTGGCCGTTTGCACGCAGCCGAACGGTGCGCCGATCGCCATAACCAGATTGTCCACCTCAAGCGCGTCGGACTTGCCTAATTCCACGGTGGGCAAGTCCGCAGGCACATGGCCCTTGATACGGATCACAACGACATCGCTCGGCGGGTCACTGCTGACCATTTCCGCCTCGAAGGAACGTTTGTCCGCGAGCTGGACCTTGATCTCGTCCACGTCGCGCACGACGTTGAAGTTGGTGAGGATGCGGCCCTCCTTGTTAATGATCATGCCCGACCCCATGCCACGCTGAGACACTTCCAACTGGCGTTCCCTGCCCTCGCTCAAACCAGTCCCCATGAACATGAACAATCCCGCCGCGACAAACACCGCTAAACCTGGAGCGATTCCAACGGCTTTGATTCTCGATGCTTTCATAGATGAAATCCTTTCTCGATTGTTGATCTGCATTCTCGCTGCCAATTTCTCTCGTCTAAGGAATCTTCTTCGCCAGGTCATAGCCGGTGGCGGTCTCGTTCACGTTGGGCATACTCTTTCACCGCATTTCCCAGGTTCGGCCATTCATTGTTCATGGCCGTTTCAACCAAAGTGACCACCGATGATACTCGCCCTGCGACGGAGTTTAATCAAGTAGGCCCGGCGCTGAATGAGCCTCGGCTTTCGACTGAGTGTCCTCAGCACGGTCCCGGTCGGGTCGGCGACCCCGAGTGCCTCATACTGGGCGACGAAGCTCGGGCGCGTTGAGATGGTCTCGGGCCCTGGATCGATCTGACGATCTCCAACACTCCGACGATCTTCTTGGCGTGCGGCGCGAGGAATGGTTCCGGCCTCAAAGCGGGCGGCTCCGCGATCACGGTCTTCATAGCGGCCTGAATGGTTCTCGTTGGCTGAGCGCCGCAGTTACGATTTCTTGCGTTTTCATAATTCAAGACGCTGGAGCTTTTTCCAAACCCCCTGGCCGAAATCTAATTGAGGCCCGATGGCAGCACCTTCAGCACTTCCGGGTAACGCGCCTGCACGTCCTTGCGATCTTCTTCCTCGGGCAAGCCGCTGTGGCTGCCGCACGCGATCATTTCCGCCTGCCGCAAAAGCGCGGCGCGGTGGCCCTGGCGATGCACGCGCAGCGCGGTTTCGCGGATGATTTCCAGCAGCCGAATGGTCCCCGCGGCGTTCGTGCGGGCATTTTGCCGAATCTGGCCGAAAGCCGTGTTGAGCACGACCTGGTTGCCGGTGTGGCCCATGAAATTGCGCAGCAGGCGCGGCCCAAACAGCGACGAGGCCAGCGTCAAGGTTACGATGGTGGTGGAAAAGGTGATGCCCGTAACCGAAATCATGGTGCCGGCCACCACGGAAAGCACGGCGCGGGCGCCTTCCGCGCTGCCCCGGAAAACGCCCGGTGACAGAGGCAACACGCCGCTACGGCCTCTCCCTTCCACCGCCAGGATGGCCAGTGCCAGAAGCAACGCTCCCAGCACCAGCAACGACGGCAGAAACCAAGAGCTCGCGCGGAGCCGTTGCCACAGATTCAGCAGCCGCGTTTTCATGCGGTTGTCATTTGTCCCGGCCCTTCCCGTCGAGGCGAAGACCTAGCGTGCGCGCCCAGTCTGCGCTCCAATCTGCATCGGTCCTTTCCTGGCCATCGCTGCGCAACCAGACAATATCTTTAGCCGCGGCGCCACGCAAGGCGCGGCCCTGAAACCACTTGTGCCGGCGCAGCGTGGGATGCGCGAGGAAACAACGGACAAGCCGGCGCGCGAAGCCCAGTAGCGCCCGGTGCCGTTCGTCCAGGTCCCAGTCGAACCAGGAGACTTCGTTGTCCTGACAGTAGGCGTTATTGTTGCCCTGCTGTGTACGGCCCATCCCATCACCGGCGAGCAACATGGGAACACCCTGCGAAAGAAACAGCGTGGCAAGGAAATTGCGCTTCTGCTGCTCGCGCAACTCAACAATGCCCGCGTCGTCGGTCGGTCCTTCCGCTCCGCAGTTCCAGGAGAGATCCTCGTTGATGCCATCGCGGTGGTCTTCGCCGTTAGCCTCGTTGTGCTTGCTGTTGTAACTGACCAAGTCGTGCAGAGTGAAGCCGTCGTGCGCGGTGACAAAGTTGATGGTCGCCACGGGACGACGGCCATTGTGCGCATAAAGGTCGTTGCTTCAGCAGAGCCGCGTCGCCAGTTCCGACATGACACCGCTGGCGCCTTTCCAGAATCGGCGGATGCAGTCGCGGTATTTGCCGTTCCACTCGGTCCAGCCAAGGGGAAGTTGCCCACTTGGTAGCCCCCCTCTCCGAGATCCCAAGGTTCGGCGATGAGTTTGACCTGCGAGATGAGCGGTTCTTGGCGGAGCGTCTCGAAAAAGGTCCCCAGCCGTTTAACCTCATGAAACTCGCGCGCCAGGGCCGCCGCAGCGTCAAACCGAAACCCGTCCACGTGCATTTCCGTGATCCAGTAGCGGAGGCTGTCCACCACGAGTTGCAGCGCGCGGATGCGTCATGTCGAGCGTGTTCCCGCAGCCCGTGTAATCCATGTAGTGGCCTCGGTCGTCTGCCACGAGCCGGTAATAGGCCGCGTTGTCAATGCCGTGGAACGACAGCGTAGGGCCAAGGTGGTTGCCCTCTGCGGTGTGGTTTTAGACGACATCGAGAATGACCTCCAAGCCCGCGGCATGGAGGGCTCTGATCATAGACCTGAACTCGCGCACCGCCTCCGCCGGGCATACCGTGGCGGCGTATCGCGGCTCAAGGGCAAAATACGCCAGGCTGTTGTAACCCCGATAATTGGCCAGCCCGCGCTCAAGCAGATGCCAATCCTGCACGAAATGGTGCACGGGCATTAACTCCACCGTCGTGACGCCGAACTCCTTCAAGTAGGCCAGCGCCGGCTCGGACCCCAGACCCGCGTAAGTCCCGCGCAATGGCTCCGGCACTTGCGGATGCCGTTTTGCAAACCCCCGAACCTGGAGTTCGTAAATGACTGTGTCCGGCCGGCGCCGGCGAAGTGGACGGTCGTTTCCCCAGTCGAAGGCCGGGTCTGCCACCGCTGCCAGTGGAGCGGACCCTGCGTTGTCGCGTTCGTCAAAGGAGAGATCGGCCTCGGCCGCCCCGAGGCGGTACCCAAAACTTCATCACCCCAACGCACGGAGGGACCGATGGCTTTGGCATAGAGGTCCAGTAAGCTCTTGTGCGCGTTGAACCGATGCCCGCTTTTCGGATCATACGGTCCGTGGACGCGGTAGCGGTAGAGTTGGCCGGGGCGCGCGCCCGGCAGGTAGCCGTGCCAGATTAGATCGCTGCACTCCGGCAGCTCCAGCCGTTCGGATTCTTTCTTCGACGACGGCGAATCGAACAGACACAACTCCAGCTTGCTGGCGTGTTCGGAAAACAGCGCGAAGTTCACTCCCTTGCCGTCCCAGGTCGCGCCGAGGGGATAGGGATCGCCAGCCAATAGCATACTCATAATTCTTTCATGGGTGATCAGTCCTGGTGCTCGTGTTTGAGCATCGTTGTGTCGGGCGGAGGCGTCGCCGCTTTCGGCGTCGTTAGATTTAAATCCACCTCCTCGCCCTCTTCTAGCTCCATCGCCCGGTCGCCGAAGCCGATGCATACCGGCTCGATCGGACAATGCAGAACGCGAATTTTCAGGACATCCTGAGTGGCGTCGAGACAGAGGGAAGCCTGGCGATAACGGATTTGCAGGCGCAAACGAGTCAGTTCACCTGGCAGCCGTGGGTTCAGCCAAAGCACCTCCTCCCGCGTCTCAATGCCCAGGTAGCACCGCTGAATCAAGTCCACCGTCCCCGCCATGGCGCCCAGGTGAATCCCCTCCGGCGTCGTGCCGCCTTGCACGTCGGCGAAATCGCTTTGCAGCGCCTCCGTGAACAACGACCAGGACCGACCGCGGTCGGAGCGGGCGAGCACCCACGAATTGACCACCTCGCTAAGCGTTGAGCCATTCGAGGTGCGCCGGAGGTAGTATTCAACATTCTTCGGAATCATCTGCGGGTCGAAGGGGTAGCCAAGCCGCTCGAACAACTGCCGCAGTTCCTCGGCGGAGAATAGGTAGAAGAGCATCAACACGTCGGCCTGTTTGGAGACTTTGTAGTTGTTGGGCGTGTCTCCTTCGGCCTCCAGGATGCGGTCCAAACGCATCGCCAACCCATGATTCTCGCGATACGTGTCCCAGTCGAATTCCTTCAGGTCGGCATATCCTTCAAACTGGCTGAGGATGCCGTCCTCGTGGAATACCAGGCGCATCTTGCGGCTGATGTCGTCCCAGCGACGAATCTCCGCGTCCTCCACGCCCACCTTCTGGCGAATGCGCGAACAATGCTCGGCGGGCAGCAGTTCCAGCAAATCCAGCGCCCGGCAAAGCACCCAAACGGCCATCAGGTTGGTGTACGCGTTGTTGTCCAAGCCGGGTTTCTCCGCGTCGGGGTAGGCGTCGTGGTACTCGTCCGGCCCCATCACACCCAGGATTTCATAGCGGCCCAGTTTTTCGTTGAACGCGGTGAGGCTGGCCCAGAAGCGCGCGATTTCCAGGATGATTTCCGAGCCATGGAAACAGAGGAATTCCAGGTCGCCGCTCACTTGATAGAACTGCCAAATCTTGTAAACGATGGCCGCGTTGACGTGACGTTGCAGGTGCGAGTGGTCCGGCAGCCAGCGGCCGGACTTCGGATTCAGGTGAACCACTTGCGTCTCTTCCCGTCCATCGCTGCCGCTTTGCCAGGGAAACATCGCGCCCTCGTAACCCGCGGCCCGGGCTGCGCGCCGGGCGGCGTCCAATCGCCGATGCCGATACTTCAGCAACGCGCGGGGGATGTCGGGAATCCGCAGGTTCAGCAGCGGAAAGATGAACAGCTCGTCCCAGAAAATGTGACCGCGATAGGCCTCGCCATGCCAGCCCCGCGCGGGCACACCGACGTCGAGATCAATAGTGTGGGGAGACGTGGTTTGCAGCAGGTGAAAGATGTGCAGGTGCAGGATTAAACAGGTCGGGTGCTGTGCGGCGGTGTGATTCGCAAACTCAAGCTCTATGTCGAACCGGTCCCAAAGCCGCTGCCACGCTTGGCCATGCGTTTGCACGAGGGCTTCAAACCCCGGCGCGTGTTCGATGGCTTCACGCGCGGCGAGGCCACATTCGGAAATCGCCCGGTCGCGGGAGGTGTGCAAGGCGATGACTTTCTCCGCACGGACGGGATGACCTTCGGCGATCTCGATTTCGAGGTGTTGCGCCACGCAACCCGCTTCCTCCACGATGCGAGTTGAAGGCTCGATGAGTGTGTCAGAGACGTACCATCGCGTGCGCGCGGCCTGAGCCACACGCAGTTCGGACTGCGAGGTCTCCACCTTGAGATAGATCGCGTCGCTTCCGATACTGGCCGTTTCCATGGGGACAAGGTGCTTGCCGTTGAGATTGCGGTAGCGCGGGACGCCGCTGTTGACGACGCGGCCGTCCAGGGCGGAACGGATCTCCATCCGGCCCGACCAATTCTCCGCCAGCCAGGTCGTCTCCAGGCCGGCCAGGTGGGGCTGCGCCATGTGGACAAAGCGCCGCTGCGTGAGCTTGCTACGCCGGTCCTTGGCATCGCGAAACCGCACGGTGCGGGTGAGCAAACCGGCGCGCAAGTCCAAATTCTGGCCGTAGGAGAGGATCTCCACCTTCCGCAGATCGAACCAGTCATCGTCCCCGATGCGAAACGAGAGCGACAGCCAATTGGGCAGGTTCACCAGGTCTTCATTTTCCACGACCCGCCCCGCGATTTCGGTTTTCAGCCGGTTGTAGCCGCCCGCAAGATAAGTCCCGGGGTAATGCACCTCGTCCGCTGCCGACTCCGGCGCTGCTCCGCGGGTGACGAAGTAGCCGTTGCCGAGGGCGCAGAGCGCTTCGCGCAAACCCTCCTGGTCGGGATCGAAGCCTTCGTAAGTCAGATTCCACTTGTTCATGGCTGGGTGGCTTTTTGAGTGGCGAGCAGGGCGAGAAACGAGCCGACCTCCGCCGTGCTGTCCAGCGCGTAGCGCGCGGCGGTCGGGCGCGGTTCATCGCGCACTACGACGCCCACGCCACGTTCGCGCAGCACCTCGAAGGCGTCCTCATCCGTCAGGTCGTCTCCCAGGTAAATCGGCAGCACGCCCGGCGTGCTAATCCCGAGCACTTCAAGCAGCCAAAGCACTGCCCGGCCCTTGTCCCGGGCGATGTCAGGCTGAAGCTCGAAGATTTTCTTGCCATGAGCTTTGCGCAGATTGGGATGTTGCGCAGCCACGGCGTCCACCCGCGGCTCGATGTCGGCGAGGCGGCGCTTCTCCACGTTTCGGAAATGAATGGCGATGGAATACTTCTTGCGCTCGATCTGTGCGCCGGGGATGTCGGCGAACTTCCGGCGCAACTCGGTTTCCACCTTGTCCAGCGCCGGCAGAAACTGCTTCGCTTCGGGATTCTCCTGGCGCAAGCCGCCCGGCCCGGCGATGTCGAACCCGTGGCTGCCGGCGTAGATGACTTCGCCCAAGCCCACGCGCTCACGCACGTCGGCAAGATCGCGACCGCTGATCACGGCGACGGCGCTTGTCCGTGCGAGATGCCTGACGACCTCGCGCATCCGGCTAGCCAGCACCGCATCCTCCGGGTGGGCCACGATGGGGGTCAATGTGCCGTCGTAATCAAGAAAAACCGCTACACGCTGGGTGCGTGACTTGAGGATTTCACGGATACTCTCCAGCGCCGAAGGCAAGTTCGCCGTGCTCGCCCCGGGCGCGGTGGTCGCCTCGGCCACGCTCACCTCCGCCAGGTCGGACACGACCACGTGTGCGCCGTGTTCCTTGAGCCGCTCCGGTTTGCCGGTGCGATCCACTCCAATGACCAGACCAAATTCACCCTGCCGCCCCGCCTCTACCCCCGCCACCGCATCTTCGACCACGATCGCGCGGCCCGGTGCGGCTCCGAGCCGCTTGGCCGCCTCGATGAACACATCAGGCGCAGGCTTGCCTTTGAGGTGGAGTTCGGTCGCGACCACGCCGTCCACCTGCGCGTGAAACAATTCCTGAACACCCGCGGCCTTCAACACCGCCGTGCAGTTCTCGCTGGCCGAGATAATGGCAACCTGGAAGCCAGTCTCGCGCAACCGGCGGACCAGCCGGATGGTCGAGTCATACACCTGCACGCCTTCGCGCTCCAGGTGTTGCCGAAACAAAATGTTCTTCCGGTTGCCCAGGCCGCAGATCGTGTCTTTGTCCGGCGGGTCGTCCGGGTGGCCGTAAGGAATCTCGATTCCTTTCGCGTTCAGAAAACTCTGGATGCCGTCGTAACGCGGCTTGCCGTCCACGTAGAGGCAGTAGTCGTGATCAATGTCAAACGGCGGATACACGGGCAAATTGCGACGCCGGCGCTCCGCGCGGTAATCGTCGAACAACTGTTTCCAGGCGGCGGCGTGAACCTTGGCGGTGCGAGTGACGACGCCGTCGAGGTCGAAGATCACCGCGTCAAAGCGTGCCCTGGTGATCACCACGTTAGCTTTGCTTTGGCTTTCCATTGACAATTCCTCTTGTTCGTCTCTCAGCGAGTCCGCCTTCGCCGCAGAATCAACACCGGACATGGCGCGTGACGAGCCACCTTCTCGGCAGTGCTGCCCAGCAGCACGCGCCTCAGGCCGGTATGGCCATGAGTTGCGATGATGATAAGGTCGGCGTGCAGCTTTCGCGCCTCCGCGGCAATCTGATCGAATGCGGTTCCATTGCGCACGATTATCTTGACCGAGAGTGAATCGGGAAGCTCCTTCCGGGCCAGTTGACTCAAGGCCAGCTTGGCTCTGCCAGGGAGGTCGCGCTGAACCACCCCCAGGGGAGCACCACTGAATTCCCCGCCCGCCGCGGTCGGTTCGACGACATGCAACAGGCACACCTCGGCGCCAAACAGCACCGCCCAGGCGCGGGCGAATCTCATTGCCCGCCTCGACGGGGGAGAAAAGTCCAGCGGAACCAGAATGCGTTTGAGTTGCGCATGCTGCAGGGGATCATCCGCAGGGTTTGCCCCGCGCAATTCGTGCCCTCCCTTGCGGCGCGTTCTTTGGACGACTGGGTTCACCCGATTTGCCGCCAGTCCGCCAGCCACGGCGCCCAGTGGCCCGGCGATGGCTGCACCGATTGCCGCCCCGGTTACTGCTCCAACCACTTTGCTTCTCGTTCTCCTGGCTTTCATAAAATATCATACTGCCATCGAGCCCCCTCGCCAACCCCTCGCCCGCGCGCGCAGGTTTACACGGCTCTATTCCCTTGGGCCAGCGCGGCATTGACCATCACCACCTCGCTGACGTTCTCCAGCGTGAGCAATCCAATGAGCCTCCCGTCGGTCATAACCGGCACGGTGGCGCACTGACCCTGGCGCATGGATTCCAGCGTCTGGGCCAGGGCATCCGTACCCTTCACCGCGCGGCAATCCCGGCACATGGCTTCTCCGACCAGTGTCCCGCGGTGTCCTCCCGCCAGCGCCCGCACCAAGTCGTTCCGGCGCAGCACCCCTGCCACCCGTCCGCCTTCCACCACCGGAAAATCCTGTTGCGACCCCGCCAGCAGCTCCTCGACGGCCTTGCCAAGCGAATCCCCCGCCGACAAAGTCCGAAAACGTGTCATCATGGCGTCTCGCACCAGCAGTCCTTTGAGCGCCGATTGTGTCTCCACGTGGGCCGCTTCGCCTTGCGCCCCCAGGTAAACAAAAATGGCTATGAAGATCAGGAACGGATTGTAAAAGAAACCGATGATTCCAAACAGAATCGCCATCGCCTGGCCGATGTTGGCCGCGATCGCCGTGGCCCGTCGCCGACCCATCCGCGTCGCCAGCAGCGCCCGTAGTACCCGCCCCCCGTCCATCGGAAAGGCGGGCAGCAGGTTGAAGCCGACAATAAACAGGTTCACCCACATCAGTTGCGCCAAGAACCGGCCGCGGAACCACTCGATTCGGAGCAACTCATTCGCTTGGCTCAGAACCGCCAGGGCCACAAACAACACCCCGGCGATCACCACGTTTACTGCCGGGCCGGCCACCGCCACCCAGAACTCCTGCATCGGCTTCTCCGGGATTCGCTCCAGCCGCGCAACGCCGCCGATGGGCAGCAGCGTGATGTCCCGCGTCCCCACCCCGTAACGCCTGGCCGTCAGCGCGTGTCCAAACTCATGCAGCACCACGCACACGAACAGCGCCAGAATGAAACCCACCCCGGCCAGCGCTTGCGCCGGCGTCTGGCCGGCTCCCAGGTGCGCAATGAAGATCCACCCGATCAACAACGCGAACGTCCAATGCAGATAAACGCCAATGCCAGCGTAAGTGCCCAACTTCAGTGACCATTTCATGCCAACTCCATGGGTTCAGGGTAGCGCTCCCTCTGCGGATGATGAATGCGCCGCGCGCGACGCACCAAGCCGTTTGGCGCCGCCACCTTGTTTTCCGCTCGGCTTAACCGGTGCCGCAGCGATCGCGGCCGGCCTGCGGTTGCCTTTACGCCGCGCCTCGGATCCCTGGAGATTTCGCGCCCCGCTGGTCCCGGCCGCACCTGGGCTTTCGCCCGGCGGGCCTTGCTCTCGGGACGTCACCCGCCGCGTCGGCCCCTTCTCAACCAGCGCCCCAGTGACGCCACCGATCGCAGCGCCCACAGGGCCGGCGATGATCCCGCCAACCACAGCTCCAAGAGCGGCGTTTGCAACAGCTTCGGATTTCGAAGCGCTGATCCGCGTCGGCTTGCGTTTCTTTCGCATAAATCGGTTGTCGGCTCTTCATGTCCCACCCTGGTTCGGCTCGCTCTGCGTCGCGCCACGGGCCAACGTCAATCTGTGCGTGGCCTGCTCGCCCTTCCAACGCTCAGTCCACCTGGCGCACGTCGTTCGAGCCGCCGAATGGGTTAGGAACTCGCAGCGTGCACTCCGGGTCATCACGCCACTGCCCGTCCACCAGGAAACGGTAATGGTGCGTCCCCGGCGGCAGCTCGACGCTCACCTTCCACACGCTAGCCCGCCCCTTCTTCATCGCAATGGGCACCTCCTGCCAGCGCGTAAAGTCCCCCACCAACTGCACGCTCATCGCTCCCGGCGCAGTCATGCAGAATGTCTGCCTTTTCATTAAGTCATTCTTTCGTGCCATGTGAATTTCCTTTCTCATCACTTGGTTCTCAGCCCCCTGCGCACGACGAAAACCGGGCATCGCGCGTGGCGCACCACCCGTTCCGCCGTGCTGCCCATCAGAAATCGGTCAAACCCGCCCCGGCCATGCGTGGTCAGCACGATCAGGTCTGCCTCCTCCTTCTCCGCAACCCGGCAGATGACCTGAAATGCCCGGCCCCGATCCACAACCACCGTTGCCGGCACGGTGGCGGGGATGAACCGCCTCGCTATCCGGAGGAGGTTGTTCTTGGCTTCCTTGGCGATCACGGAGTCGGGCACGGCCATCGCCACGCTTTCCAGTCCGGCGGTGAATACCGCCGGCTCAACCACCGAGAGCAGAAACAGCCTTCCCTTGCAATCGCACGCTAGCGGCACGGCCACCTCCAACGCCCGCAATGACGTCTTCGAAAAGTCAATCGGCACCAGGATCCGCCGCCACAGCGCACCGTTGGCGGACTGCCTTGCCCGGTGGGCTTTTTGGGGTTGCAGGGTCATAAAGCCTCTCTCCATTCTGGGTCAATGCCGTCGGACAGTAAGCACGCCGCAGGGCGCATGCCGAACGACTCGTTCGGCCACGCTCCCGATCAGCATCCGGCGCATACCCGTATGGCCGTGCGTGGACATCACTATCAGCTCCACTTTGAGCTGGCGGGCCGCCTCCGTGATTTCGGAATACGCGTTTCCCTGCCGGACCAGGATACGCCCTCGCACCGGCGCCGGGACCAGTCTGGCCGCCAGTGTCGTCAGTGCCTCCCGCGCCTCCTCCACTGCTCGGCTCAGATCCATTGTCAGGTAATGCGCCCCGCCGGGAACCACCCGCCAGGTTGAAATCCCCGGCGGTTGCACCACGTGTATCAGGAAAACCCGCCCCCGGTACCGCTCCGCTAGCGGCACGGCGAACTCCAGCGCTTGTCGCGATTTGCCGGAAAAGTCCATCGGCACCAGAATCCGCCCCAGGGACAAGACCGGTGGCTCGCTGCTCCGCCGCCGCCGCTTGGCCCCCGTCACCTGAATTACTCGCTTGGATTCGCTATCGGTTCGCACGACGCTCATACAATCTATCCTTACCAGCCTACGGCCTTATTATTGCCGAAAAGGAGCCCAAAAACAACCATCAATTGCTTTCTGAATCGCTCGCGACTCGTCTGCAAGTGATTCACCAACTGTTCGCCGCGGGCCCTCGCCAGCCTCGTTCATGTGTCTTGTCCAGCCCCAACACCCAACCCACCATTCGTCCGCCTACAAGCCAATTTGCTCGTCAGCCACTCGGCAACGAGGCGACGAAATCTGCCACCAGGTTGAGATTGGACTTCTCGATCTTCCATGGCTTGCCCCCATGTTGCTTATGCAAGGGATCAGCGGTGAAAACAATGACCATCTTGAGCCTGTCCAGCAAGGCAATCTGTTCCCCGCCATGTCCCCAAGCCAGGTGATACCGATGGTCTCCCGCCCGGACGGACCACCATTGGTAACCATATCCGTTATCGCGCCAGTTGCGCCCCACGCGAATCTTCCAGGCATTCTCCGAGTAGATTTGCAGCGATTCGTGAATCCAGGCGGCCGGAACGATTTGTCTCCCTTTGTATTTACCCCCGTTCAGGTACATCAAGCCGACCTTCGCCAGGTCACCGGCAGAAATGTGTAGATCAGAAAACCCGAGGTAGTTGCCTTCCCAATCCGTTTGCCAAAAGCCCGGTTCTATCCCGAGCGGCGAGAACAGATGCTCCTCGGCAAAAGACTTGAGGTCGGTCTTAGCAGCCCGCGCCACAATAATTCCCAGCAGATGGGACGTCAGATTGCTGTACTCAAAGTCGGTTCCTGGATCGCGAACCAGAGGCACCTCGACCAGGGTGGATGCTCGGAAGCCGCTAAACAGCAGGTGGAACAATTCAGTGGTAGATTCTTCCCAGGGATACCCGGCACGCATTTGCAGCATCTGCCGGATGGTGATCTGCTTCTTACGGGGATCTCTTATCCGATCGTTTAGCTCTGGAAAGAATTCAATCATCTTCTGATCGAGGCTGGACAGATAGCCTCGCTCCAGAGCGATGCCGACTAACGCCGAGTTGATGCTCTTGGTTACGGAATGTATGTTCACCTGCTGCTCCGGCGACCCGTTGTTGAAGTAATCTTCGGCAACCAGACACCCGTTCTTGAACACGAGTAGGCTATAGGCGGTCTCCAGGCGCGAGGCGTTGAAATACAACCTCGCTACCAGATTCGAATCTAATCCCTGCTCTCCCGGTTTTGATACTTCCCAGGCACCCCCAGACTGCGGCCTGTAGTCCACCGCTGTAAGATCACAGAGGCTTGGTCCGCATCCAACCAATATTGGGAGGATGAGAAGTGCGCCTGTGAACAAGCGGAAAGCAGCGTTCTGCCGCCTGGAACAATTCATGGCAACCTCTCCTTCCATAACATTGCCCAAATCTCACTTCGCGGCCAGGAAGAACTGATCCTTCTCGGCTGGCTAGACCTTATGGCTGACGGCGCCTGCATCAATGGACCACGGCCTATCCACAAGTAATTCAACACAAGCCTCCTCAACCAGGCTGATCCCACGACCCTGATCGCCCCGCCCGCCTCTCCCATTCGCCTTGACCACGGCCAACTCTGCGGTACTCGCCAACCCCGTCGAATCCATCGCGTCACTCCATCAAGCAGGACGGCGAAGATACCGAAGATGACGAGGTAGCCCGCCGTTCGGGTATTCATGGCCGAAACAGTCTTCATATCTTTCAGTTCAAAGCGCCGTCTCACCGGTTTCACCGGTCCGAATGTTGACCGCGTCCTCTACAGGACTAACAAAAATCCGTCCGTCGCCTCTTTCGCCGGTGTGGGCGCGGGCGCGGATGAGCTCCACGAAGAGCTTCGCCTCGCCGTCCCGGCAGACCAGCTCCAGCTTGGCAACCTCAGAACACCGCGTGACGCATTTGGCGAAGGCCGCTTCGTCTTCCCGCGTCTGATAGGGCAGCGGCTTGATCGCGTCCACCCGGATGAGGGTCAAGTCCTTCGCTCCGGCCTCTTCGAGGTCCTTGACGATGCGATTCGCCACGAGCGGCCGGATGTACGCCTTGATCTCTTTCATGGTCAGCCTTTCGTTGCAGCAATTCCGCGACTGGCTTTTCGAGCTTCACGACGCGGACTTTGCGCTGGGGTGGATTCGTTCAAGTTTCTTCGGCGGCGGCGGACAGCCCACACAGGGCAGCTCGCCCGCCGCACGACTCGTTTGGCGGTGCTGCCCAACAGAAAACGCTCCAGGCCCGTGCGCCCTTGTGCCGCGAGCAGGATCAAGTCAATGCCCTTGGCGCGGGCCGTTTCCAGAATGCCCTCGGCCGGCTGTCCCCGCATAACGGCCGTGCTGCAGCGGATGGACGCGGGAACGAACCGGCGGGCCATCCTGCGCAATTCCGCCTTCGCCCGCTCGAAGGCCAGTGGAGACGGCACGGCGAGTGCCGCCCCGTCAGGACCGGTCACACCCAGTGCTGACTCAGCTACGTGTAGCATCAGCAACCGCGCGCCGCTGTCTTCCGCCAGATCAACTGCCACGCCCAATGCGCGGAGGGAACTCAGCGAGAAATCCAGCGGCACGAGGATGCGCTGCCAAGGCGGGCGATCACCGGCTTCCTTCAGGCCATCCCATGACCCGGCCTCAGCCCGGCGGCGTACCGTGACAACCGAGCAATGAGCGTGGCGCACGACGCGCTCCGCGGTGCTGCCCAGCAGCCCACGCGACAGCCCCGTGCGCCCATGCGTGCTGATGACGATCAAGTCTGCATTCAAGTCATCCGCGGATGCACAGATGTTTCCAGAAGCGCTTCCGTAACAAACGATGGTCTCACCAGCCAGACCGGTAGGCAACATGCGGGCGGCCATTTCCGCCAGCCTGGCTTGCGCTGCCTGGCCGGGAGTCACCACGTCTATCGCCAGACTGCCAAACGCTTCGGGATACACGGGATGTTCGACCGCATGCACGAGGCTGATCCGTGCGCCGTATCGCTGGGCCAGGGGGATCGCGAAACCTAGTGCCTGCCGCGACCTGCCGGAGAAATCCAGCGGGACAAGGATACGTCGCAAGGCCAAACCGCGTGGTTCGGGTTTCGCTCGTTTGTATTGTGTTCTGCTGTTCATGGCGCGTTCGTTCGCTGATCGAACATTTTGCGGACGTTGGCACAGGCGTTCGCCAGGCGTTCCGCCGACGCCGGATCGCCTCGCGCCAGCAAAGTGATCAAGTCGTCGCGCTGGCTCAGCAGGGGCTGCCATTCAGGCCGAGCGCTGGATGGCAGCGCCGAGCCAAAACCACGGTCGAGTTCCTCCGTGACGAGGCTGAAAAAGGCGGCCGTGCCCCGACGGGCGGCTTCGTAATCGCCCCGCCGCGCATCGAGGGCGGCGTAAGCCAGCGTGAGCTGCATCTCCGTCTGCCACAATTCGCGCCGCTCACGGCGCAGTTCTCCCGCGAGCCGACCGGATTTGAGCCACATCGGGACAAAGCCGATGAGGAACACCGCGGACAGCACGATCACCGGCAGCCATCTCTGGAATATCCTTTTCACCGGCTCGCGCGGTGCCGTCTCGAGCGACGGTCCGCTGGGAATTTGGGAGTCCGGGTTCATAATATCGGGGCGCGCCAGGATGCCTCAGAAGTCGTGGAGCGTCTTGCATGAAAGCATCGCAATCTTCATATCCAAGCTTCAGCCCTGGTCATTTGCCAATTCCGCACGGTTGGAAGGAAGGAACCAGGCATCTGCCCTCAATCCCCATCTGTCCGGCCCGACCGCGAGCCGGACAGATCGCCGTTGACTCCTCCCGACCGGTGATGAAATCGATCAGGCCACTTGGCGAACGGCGTCCTGCGTTCCGTACGGATTCGGCACGTGCAACGAACATTCAGGATCGTCCCGCCACTCGCCATCCACGAGAAACCGGTACTGGTGCGTACCCGGGGAGAGCTCGACGTTAGCCCACCAGATGCCATCGGTAGCCTTTTGCATGCTGATCGGCTCTCGTTGCCAGTGCGTAAAGTCGCCCACCAACTGGACGCTCATCGCGGTCGGTGCTTTGAAGCAAAAGGTTTGCTCCCGCCCGTCGCCCGCGGCCGTTCTTTCGCTCTTGTTATTGGTCTTCTTTGCCATGTTTTTCTTTCCGGTTGCGGCCCGCGGTCACTTCGGCCGCGGAACCATTGTTATCATTTGTGTCTATCGGATCGCGCGGCCATGACGCGTCCGCAACCGCCAGTAAGTCAGCAGCGTGCCGACCAGCCCAAGCCCGCTTAACGTCCAAAGCCCTTTCACCCCAAATTCATTCCAGACCACAATGCTCAGCGCACCGGCGGCCATCGCCAGGGTGAAGACCCCCAGCGCTACGATCACCGCCGTCAGGACCAGAGCGTTCACGACATGGACGCGCTCTTCCTGCAATTCGACCAGCAGCAATTCGAGCCGGTTTTGAATGATGGCCGAGACCGTGGCTCCCAGCCGTTTCAGGGTCTGCATCAGACCGGAGCGAGTTGTTTCCGGTCCGTCCATGGGTCTAACGCCGCCCGACCAGCACGCCGATCAGCAGGCCTAGGCCAAAAGCGACTCCGATGGACTCGTACGGGTGCTCCCGGATCACATGGTCTGTGGCTTTAGCGGTTTCCTCAGCCTTCTCCTGGAGCCGTGCACAGTTGGCCCTGGCCGAATCCATCGCCGTGGCAAGACGTTTACGGACTTCCTTAAGTTTCTCGCCAGCCTCGCCCGCAGTGGCTCGTAGCAGATCCTCAGCGTCGCTCATGACCAGTTTAAGGTCACCCGCCAGTGTTTCATTGGCTTCGCGTGATCTCATATTGTTCCTCTCTTTCTGTTGATACTGACTTACGGACCAGGTGAAGCTGTCGCGGCGCGGGCTCAACCGTCTTACGGGTCTCTTGCCCGCGCCGTGGTCGGCTCCATAGAGCCGGCAAATCACCGTCTCCAGCCCAGCCGCCGCGGACAAACCTGATCTCGACCGCTGTCGGCGTTTCCTTGTCCTCTCGCGGCGCGTAAATCCTCAACGTGCGCTCCTCCAGCCCGCCAGGTGACCTGTTGCCGTTCATTTGAAGCCCTCCAGTTTCTCGCGCAGTTCGTGTTCCGTGGCGCGGCCGACGATCTGGTCCCGCAGCCCGCCTCCGCTGAAGATGAGCAGCGTCGGCACCGCCCGCACGCCGTATAGGTCGGCCAGTTCTTCGTGGTGTTCCACGTTCACCCGCGCGACCTTCACCGGCACGGCGTCGTCCTCCGCAACGGACTCCAGCATCGGCGCCATGGCCTGGCACGGCTCCGACCAACTGGCCCAGAACTCCACCAGTACGGGCGTTCGAGCTCCCAACACCTCACGCTCGAAGTTCGTTTCGTTCAATTCAATAACGTTGTTGTTCATATCTTCTCTCGTCGTGCGCGGCCGCGCCTGGTTCCCCGAACCACCGAGCCTCCGCGCCTTTCTTCTCATGCTCCTCGCCGCTTCTCTGCTGGCGGTAGTCAGGAGACGCCCGCTCCAGGATCTCCGCCATCGTCCCAGTCTTTGCCGCCTCGCGCTCGTGCGGGTCGGTCCACAGCTCCGCCGATTCGGTTTGCGCCCGACTGGCCTCGCCAAGGATGAAGCATAGCCCGTGGCGCCGCGCCAGATGACGAAGCTCGGCTTCCGGCGTTGCCGGAACCGTCTCGCCGCCCTCTCCGTCAATCACCGCCAGCGCCGCATCCGCCACTTGCCTGCGCCCCGCCCATGCCTCCAGCCAGTTCACCACCCGGCCCGGCAAAGCCGCCTGGCTGCGGACGGCCAGCACCATGAGGTGCGCTTCGTTTGCGTCTTTCAACGCCGCCTCCGCGCCCGCCGGCACACGCAGCAGATCGAACCTCCAGGGTTTGACGCTCCATAACGTAGCCTCGTCCGCACGGATAGCGGCTGTCTCGAGCATCGCGTTCGCTTTCGCCGCGATCGCGCTGTCATCGTAGAGAATCACCGCGTTCAGACTCGCATCTCTAACGCCGTCGTCACGTATTGTCGTTGCGCTCATATCGTTGATGGTTTGCTCGGTGCTTGGTTGTCGTACCAACCTCCTCATCGTAGCCCGGCAACTGAGGTTCGCACAATCGGCCCGCCGCTGAACCCTTCTCAGCCCTTTGCTGACCGACCTAGGCAATTGGCTGAGGCTGGGCATCTGCCCAGCCCACGCCTGGTCAACCGCGCCGTGGGAGGGGCTTTCGCCCAAGACCTCTTCCTGGCCGCCATCCCGCAAACTCTCAGATCGGAGCCGGCGTTGGTCCATTTCGCCGCAGCGTACCCCCACTCGGTGTAGCTCCTCCATGTCTGCCCCCGCTTAATCTATAGTAAACCCCCTCTAAACCCCCTGTATACCCCTGCTATACCTCCTGTATTGGTCAATGACAATTATTCTTCGCCACAGTGCCAATTAAAACTCACCACATGGCC
>CAZVFC010000088.1:0-32664 GCA_964625855.1 uncultured Verrucomicrobiota bacterium
GCAGGTGACCCGCGCCGACAGCCGCCGAAACGGTTTTCATGACTCCGCCATACCCGAGCAGCGCCCCCTGTGAATCCCTCTCGACCACCGCCCGTTCGCGAACCCACTTTACCTGGTCACCCACCACGATGCGGTGCTCGATGTCGTATCGCTCGCCGCGCAGGGCGGCCTGCCACCTCCGATCCACATACTCCCGGTCCTCCGGATGCACGGCGCCCAGGAACGTCTCGTAGTTCAACGGCGTCCCCGGCGCGACGCCGAATATTCGCCAGTTCTCCTCGGACCACCGCAACTCATTGCGTTGCACATTCAGCCGCCAGCTTCCGACGTGGGCGACCTCCTGGGCGTGGTTCAAGTCCTCCTGGCTCTCGCGCAACGCCCTCTCCGCTTTCCGCCGTTCGACCATCTCCGCCTCCAGGTTCCGGTTGGCCAGCTCCAGGCTCGCTGTCCGGTCGGTGACGCGCAACTCCAGGGTTTCGTTCGCCCGGCGCAGCGCTTCCTCCACCGCGTCGCGCTGCTGCAGGATCTCCGCCAGCGGCCGGAACGCAAAGAAGTAAAGCGCCGGCGAAACCAGCAGCGCCAATCCCACGCTGTCCACCAGGATGCTCGACCACGGGCCGATGGGTGGCATCCTCGCCAGCGCGAGCATGATGCCGGCGTCCACGACGACCAGTGAAATGGTCAGCACGATCACCGTCCGTAAGGCCGAAAATCGGAACTGCCTCTGCCGCTGTCGTGCCCGTTCCCTCGCCTCCACCTCAGCCGTAATATCCCGGGTGGTGCCGATCATCCGAATGGGCCGGCCGTCGCTGTCGTAGGTGATCAACCCCCGGTCTTCCAGCCACCGTTCCTGGCCATCGGGCCGGGTGATCCGGTACGTCTGCTCCACTTCCCGCCCTCGCTGGCCAAAGGTCCGCTGCAGTTGGTTCTGCGCCGCCGCGCAGTCGGCCTTGGCCACCAACGATGACCACGACCCTTCCTTCGGCTCGAACGTCGGCGGCACCCCAAACAGTGATTTGCGTTCGTCGGACCAATATCTCTGGTTGGCCTGGAAATCCAGTTCAAAAACCCCAACGTGGCCGGCCTTCTGGGCCAGCAGCAGCCGGTCCTGGTTCTCCCTCAGCTTCTGCTCAATCGCCTTGCGCTCGCTGATGTCCTCACACACGGCCACGGATTGGGTGGCCTGGCCGTCGGCGTTGCGAACGAAGGCCGCGTTGAGCCGCACCCAGATGACGGTTCCGTCCTTGCAGACATAGCGTTTCTCGTTGCGATACGTCCCGGTCGCGTCACGGGCGGCGCGGGAGAACAGTTCCCAGTCCTGGGCTCGATCGTCCGGATGGGTCAGATCCTGGAACGTGAGGCTCCGGAGTTCCTCCGGCGAATAGCCGGTAATCTTGCAGTACTTCTCATTGAACCGCAGAAGGCGGCCCGTGGCTGGGTCCGCCTGGGTGATGCCGACCGAGGCGACCTCGAAGATGGCGCGGAATTGCGCCTCACTGGCGCGCAAAGCCGCGTCGGCTCGTTTCCGCTCGATGGCATACCGAATCGCCTGGGCGACCTGCCTCCCATCGCTGTGGTGCTTGGTCAGGTAGTCCTGGACCCCTCCGCGCAACGCTTCAAGCCCCAGTGCTTCATTATCCGTCCCGGTCAATACCACGATCGGCACCTGGGGCGCCCCGGCCCGCGCCCGCCGAAAGGTCTCGTGCCCGACGCTGTCGGGCAGGTTCAGATCCAGCAGCAGCACGTCGAACGGCTCGCGACCCAGGCGTTCGAGACCGTCCGCCAGCGTTTCGGCGTGCGTAAATTCATACTGGCCGGCGCCGCTTTCGAGCAGCGATTCCTGCAACAACTGGGCATCGGAGGGGCTGTCTTCCACCAGGAGAATCTTTACCGGCGGCGTGCTCATGCTTCTGTGCTGTAAGCCGAAAACCTCAAGTCTTGTTTGATGCTTATTATCGTGCCGAATCGGCCGTTGTCAAGCGAGACGCAGTGCCGGACCGCAATGTTCATTTTAGCTGACGCGCCCTACCTCCAGGTGCAGCGCCGTAATGAACTACTGCATCCGGATGGCCCCCACCCGGGAGCGCTCTTCGCCTGGCTCAGCCAAAGGTGTACCACCAAAGTTGTACATCCAAGGTCCAATTTCCGCGGCCGCGCCTTTGTGCGACAACTTTACCATAACCAATTACAAACAGTGCGAGAACAAACAGTAACTAAAGGAACAGCCCGTCTCAGCGAGACGCGATGCGGCACGCCAATGCGCGGCCAATTCGTCCGGCGCGTTGAGAGGCACAATCAATCCAAACGGAACAATGATATGAAAGAGCATACCAATAAGCACTCGGTGGGAGGCAGAGGTTTTCTGAGACTCATGCTGGCGGGACTGGCGTTTTGGTCCGCGGCACTGATGCTGCAAGGCGAGGCGCGGGCTCTCAACTTAACAGTGGTGGATGGGGCGGGTGCTCCCGTTGCCAACTTCCGCTGGATGCTGGAAGAGGACAACACGGCGCCCGGCGTGCCTGGTGCGCCGACGAACAACACCATCTCGATGATTATACACAAGAGCCATGCGCCGGTGGTGGCCACCGGCAGCAGCGCCTCCAGTCCGGCGAACATCACTATCCCCGGCACGGGAGGGCCGGTGGATCCGGCCACCACTGGCAAACGCTATCTGATATCGGTGTTGGCCGATGGCTACTCCGCAGGCGGGGCCGACTTGAAGGTGGGCCAGACGGACGTGCGGGTGATCGTCAACGCCCATCCGCTCCCCACCGCGCAGATCAATATTCTCGCCTTCAACGACAACAACCCGATCAACAACGTCCCGGATGCGAACGAGCAGGGCATTCCCGGCTGCCATGTCATCCTCAAAGACTTTCTGGGCGGCCCTATCCTGACGGACACCTTCGGCAACCCGCTCGGTACGACTTACCAGACGAATGGGGCTGGTGATTACATAATGGTGGACGGAGCTCCAGTTTACGCGACGCTTGGCAGTGGTCAGATTTACACCGACGAGAACGGCAAGGCACTCATCAAGAACCTCGCGATGGGAAAGTACGGTGTTCAGGTCATTCCGCCCACCGGCTCCAAATGGACGGGTGGTCATGCCAGCACTCCCAGCGTCAAGGGCGCCTGGAACCAAACGGCGACCATCGAAGGCACCCTCACCGTGGATGCGTGGGTGAAGGCCAACGAACCGCCCATCTTCATGGAGGGCTTCGGTCCCGGCAACTACCATGTCTTCTTTGGCTTTGTGGACCCGAACCAGACAGTCTGGGGGGCCAACCCTCCGGCGAGCGGCATCACGCTGCACGGCACGAATCGTTTCAACCACTTCAGCCGTCCGTCCCTCAACACGACCGTCGCCGTCGGCCCCCCGGTGACGGAAGCGTGGGTGGGCCTAAACGCCATGGCCGGAGGTCTCGCCGGGGCGGGGCTGTACGCGGCACCGTGCAACCCCGAAACCGGAGAGTTCACCATCCAGAATGTCCCGCCAGGTTTGGATTATCAGCTCGTCTTTTGGGACAAGCCGCTGGACGCCCTGTTCACGATTCACACCATTCCGGCCGCGGACACTAGTTTGCCCAACGGTTCAACTCTAGAACTGGGGGACCGCTTGTCCTCGCGCTGGTTTGGCAGTTACGAGGGCAGCGTCTTCTACGATTCCAACGCCAATGGATTCAAGGACCCGGGTGAAGTGGGCATTCCCCAGGAGGCGCTCAACATCCGGTGGCGCGATGGCACCATCTATCAAGCTACCGTCACCGATAGTACGGGTGACTTCTCTTTCACCGAAGTTTTCCCCTTCTTCAAGTGGCTGATTGCCGAGGTGGGTTTTACCCGCTTCAAACCCACGGGCATGACCGCCGTAGTGGACGAGGGCGGCATCATTCCGCCCGACAACGGTTGGGACATGCCTTCCGAAGGCGTGCGCAATCCGCAACCGCAATACGAAACCAATCCGGATGGCACCCAAAACTACGCGGCTCCCATTCTCAATCCGAACACCGGCAACAACCTCTCGCGGACTGAAACCAACTCGACTCCAGCCGCGCCCTTGCTTCTCGAAGCGACACACCTGTTCCTGAACCAAAACAACCGCATTGACTGGGGCAAAATCAACTACAACCCCGGTGAAAACGGTGGCATCGCGGGCGTGGTGGGCTACGGAGCCACGCGCGCCGAAGAGGATCCCCGCCTGGGCACCATTGATCCTTGGGAATCAGGCATTCCGCGCGTCCAGATGGTTCTCTACCAGGACAAGAATGGCGACAAGGTCATTGACGACCTCGACAGCAACCCCGGCGTGACCCTGGCCGATATTGACAACTACCCCGTCGGCTGGAACGAGAATCCGGCGGAAAAAGGCCCCGAGGACGTGGACCGCAACGGCAATGGCTTCTTCGATCCGGGCGACGCGATTCAGATCGTGTGGACGGACAGTTGGGATGACGCGCCGCCGACCGGCTCGCAGCAAACCAATCCGCCCGTCATCTTGGGCAAGCCCATCATCGGGAGCGACAATTACGCCACTTGGAACCAGGTTCGCGAGGGCGTCTTCGACGGTGGTTATGCCTTCGGCTCTTACCATCCAGGCGGCATCGCCAGCGGGTCACCGGAGACGGACTACCTCCCGCCCGGCATGTACATTGTTCAGAGCTGCCCCCCTCCAGGCTATCTAATTCAAACCGAGGAGAGTTTCAACGTGGTTTTTGGCGATGCCTACAAGCCGAGCAAGCTCCTGCTTCCGCCCGAACTCGTTGGCACACCAACGAATCACTTTGGCGACGCCAACCTGGCGAACATCCTCCCGGCGGTGCGGCAGACTCTGCCGAATCTCTTCACCGTGCCGGCTGAGCTCGACCTCTTCCCCGACCAGCATATTCCCTGTGCCTTCGCCGGTCAGCAACGTCCGATTGCCGACATGAAATGGGTTCGCGTGGCCGACGGCAAGAACGCCGCTGCGGACTTCCATGTTTACACGTATGTGCCCAAAGCCACCCGCGTGGTGGGTTTCGTGCTGAACGACCTCACCGCCGAGTTCAACGCCCAAAACCCGATCTTCGGCGAAAAGGGCTCTCCGGGATGGTTACCCATCTCCGTTCGGGACTGGGCGGGCCACGAAGTCGTGCGCACTTACGCTGACGAATATGGGAGCTACGAAGCACTCGTCCCCAGCAGCATCAGCGCGGCGATCCCGATGCCCAGTGGCTTCGCGCCGAACATGCTGACCTTGGTCCTGAACGACCCGACCATGCCCGATCCGGCGAACCCGGCCAATCGCATCCCCGATCCTAATTACAATCCAGCCTATGCGACGACGCCGTGGACGCTGCATTACTACCCGGCCACGTTCCTGTATGCGGACACGCCGATCGTGCCCATCGCGGCCTTTGTCGGCGGTCCGAATAAGCAGCTCGACGTCGAACCGCCGCCCCTGACACCCGTCATTACGAACGTGACAGTGGGTCCGGTGGCCAATCCGACCGTCAACGGCCCGTACGTTCCGGCCGGAGGCACGGCCAACAGTCGCATCGTGAACATCTTCTCGCGGGGCACGGTGCAGGTGCCGAACCCCAATTACACCAACGGCGCGCCCACCGAGACCGCTACTGTGGCGCGCAATTTTGGATTCGGCCCCCACGTGGCGGGCGACGGTTCGGGCGTGACGATTGGCGGGGTCGCCGTTCCGGAGGCCGACATCGTCGCCTGGAACAACACTGTGATCCGGGTTCGCATTGAGAACACCCTGGCGGCAGGCGCGTCCGGGCAGATTATGGTCACGCGCAATAACGGCAAGACCACTCAGATCGGTGTCACCCTGACGCGCGGGGCCGCCGGCGACGAGATCGGGGTCGGCAGCGCGGGCAACGTTCACGTGGTCACGCCTGTGGACCCGGTACTGCAACCGCTCGCCACGCCCATCCAGGACGCCATTGACGCGGCCAATCCGGGCGACCTCGTGATCGTTCCCGTGGCGGCCTCGGATTACAACGAGAACCCGATTCTCTGGAAGCCGTTGCGGCTGCAAGGGTCGGGCCTCGGCACGGTGATCAACGCGGTCCCAGTGCCGGCGGAACGGCTCGCGCCCTGGCATGCCAAGGCAGCGACCATCCTCACCGGCGACCCGACATCCAACGATCCGTTCGCCGCGATCGAGGCGCCCGGCCTCATGGTGCTCGGCAGCGGGACTGGCACGTACGCGGCGAACTTCGCTGCGGCTGAATCGCGCATTGACGGTTTCCAGATCAAGGGCGGTATTTCCGGCGGTGGCATCATCGTCTGGGATAAGGCTGCCAATCTGCGGATTAGCAACAACCGGATCATCGGCAACCAGGGCAGCATCTGCGGCGGCATCTCCATCGGGGAACAAGCCCAGGCCGGCACGCTGTACGATAATCCGAACCTCGTCATCGAGTACAACCAGATCCTCCAGAACGGTGGCGTGGCCGGCCCCGGTGGCATCGGTATCTTCACCGGAGCGACCGGGTACAAGATTCGGAACAACTACATCATGGGCAACTTCACCCGCGGGAGCGGTGGCGGCATTGGCCACGAAGGGCTCAGCCCGGGCGGCCTGATTGCGAATAATGTCATCGCCTTCAATGAAGTGTTCTATGGCACGCCGGCGCCTAACATTGTGTTCAGCGGCGACGGCGGCGGCATCTTCATCAGCGGCATCGTGGGCCTCGGTGCGTTGCTGAGCGATGGCTCCGGCTCGGTGACCATCATCAACAACCTGATCCAGGGCAACCTCGCGGGCGCCGGCAACGGTGGCGGCATTCGCGCGGCGGGGGTGAATGGCGCGGACGTCACCGCGGCCCCGGGCGCTGCCAACCAGGGCAGTTGGTACGCGTTGGATATCCTAAACAACGTGATCGTGAACAACGTGGCGGGTTGGGCCGGCGGCGGTATTTCGCTGGCGGACGCGGTGCGCGTGCGGATTATCAACAACACGATCGCGCGGAACGACAGCAGCGCGACGGCCAAGTCGGCGTTCACAGAAAGCCCGTATGTGTCCACGCCGCAGGGCGCGGGTCTGGTGAGTCACGCGACGACTGCGGATTTGGTGGGTCCTTCCGGAGGCCAGGTGTTCAGCAATCCCGAATTGCAGAATGATATCTTCTTCCAGAACCGCTCGTGGTTCTACAACACGACGAACAGCGCCCTCTTCCCCAATCCGGACGGTCCTTATCTGGACTTGCAGGTCGAGGGCGGTATCGGAACGCTGCAGCCGACGTACTGCATCCTGACGCCGGGAACCCCCGGATATGGTCCCCTGGCGACCACACACAACCAAAAAACCAATCCCAGGTTCGTTCAGCCTTACTTCAACGAACTGTTCGCCGCAATCGTCGTTGACGAGGCGGGCAATAACATCAACGTCCGCATGACCCCGATCAGCATCTTCAAACCCGGTGGGGCGGACCAGGGCGACTATCACGTCGCCGATGCTCCAGTCGTCTCTCCCGCGATTGACGCGGGTGGCAGTGTGGCGGCGATTCCGGAACTCGGAACCGATTTCGACCGGGAAATGCGGCCCACAGGTCTGGCACCGGACATCGGCTCGGACGAGTTCGTAATGGCGGGCGCGAGCATCGTTCCGCCTGCCGCTCCAAGCATCACGGTGGTGCAATCCGGACCTCCCGCCACCGGTGTGGCACCGCCGGTGACCGGTCCGATCGCCGGTCCGGGCGTGCCGCCTGGCCCCCCCATGGCACCTTTGTATCTGAATCCTTTGCCGGGCGACCCACTGAACCCGCTACTCGATCCCGAGCCGCTGGCGGACAGCGACGGCGACGGCAATCCAGCCAACGATGTGGATTACGTCAACCTGACGGCGGGTGACGGCTGGGCCACCATGGCCGACGGCACTGATCTCTACACCTTTGGGTTCTCCGACGCGACGGCGTTGGTCAATGACATGACCGCGCTTGCGGCGTCGAAACCAACCCAAGCTGAACAGGAAGCGGTGCTGCGGCAAATCGGTCCGAAGGTGCTGACCGAGGGCATGCTCTCGGCCAACCTCTCCGCCCCCACCATGGTGTTCCACGAAGGTCGGCACGCCTATCTGGACCTATCCAACGTAGGCATGTTGATGCGGCCCGACCTCTTCGACCCGCACACGGTCCATTTCCACGGCTTCCCGCAGGCCGCCTCGATCTTCGATGGCGAGCCGATGGCCTCGGTCTCGATCGGCATGGGCGGCACACTCCGGTATTACTACCGCATCGTCGAGCCGGGCACCTACCTGTATCACTGCCACGTGGAAGCCACGGAGCACATGCAGATGGGCATGATCGGCAACCTCTACGTCCTGCCCAAGCAGAACAATACGAACATCGGCGCCTCGCTTCCCAAACTCCCGGCGGGCAAAGGAACGACGCATCAAGCCGGCTACAAGTACGCCTACAACGACGGCGACGGCTCGACGTATTACGATGTGGAGGCGGCCTTGCAGGTCACCGGGTTCGACCGGAACTTCCATGAACAGCACATCGCCGTGCAGCCGCTCCCCTTCGCGGCGATGCGCGACGACTACCCGATGCTCAATGGCCGCGGTTACCCGGATACGATCAATCCCAATCCGCTGCCGGCGTCGGCGGCGAATGATTACGCCCGCGTGGCGCAGAAGGTCAGCTCGCTGGTGACGGCCCAGAAGGGTCAGCGGATTCTCCTCCGCCTTTCGAACGTATCCGAGACGGACATCCACAACATCACGGTGCTGGGCATCCCCATGAAAGTGATCGCCAAGGACGCGCGGTTGTTGCGCGGTCCGACCGGCCTCAACCTTGCCTACGACACCACGTCGGTGAAGATCGGCGGCGGCGAAACCGCGGACGTCATCCTCGACACCACCAGTGTGAATCCGGGGACGTATCTCCTCTATGCCACCCGGCTGAATCACCTGTCCAACGACACGCAGGACTACGGCGGCCTAATGACCCAGATTGTGATCAATCCCTAATTCCTCAAGGCCATGACGCAGCTTCAAACAAGAGAAAGAACAAATATGAATACGCAAACCTCGAACCCGCGCAGAATCAGCCTGGCCGCCGCAGCGCTCACGCTGCTGGCCTTGGCCGGAACCGGCTTGGCGCAGAACCACCTGGTGGACGGGATCACCGGCCCCACCTTCAACCTCGTGGCCGCGCCCGGCTACATCAGCACCCCGGAAGGCAACAGCCTTTACTTCTGGGGCTACGGCACGAATGGCCCCCAATACTCGGGGCCGACTCTGATCGTAAATCAGGGCGATCTGGTCACGATCTACCTCACGAACAAATTGCCGGTGCCCACCTCGATCATCTTCCCTGGCCAGGCGAACGTGAGCGTGACGATTCCCGGCGTCCTCATTATCCCCGGGCCTCTGGCAAATTCACTGCGGCCGGCGCAACTCAACGGCCAGGGGGGCGGCGTCGCCCAATACCGGTTCACCGCTGGCGAGCCGGGCACCTACATGTATCACAGCGGCACCCGGCCCGACCTGCAGATCGAGATGGGCTTGGTGGGCGCCTTGATTGTACGACCGACGGGTTTCAGTCCTTCAGATGCCGCCAACCGGAAGGCGTACACCGATGCCGCATCGGCCTTCGATCAGGAGTACCTGTTTCTGCTCTCGGACATGGACGAAAAGATCCACAACGCGGTGGAGTTGCAGGTGCAAGCCGGCATGAACTTTTCGCCGTTCAGCGGGCTGCCAATCACCGTGGACATGAGCAAGCGGTTCGCGGTGTATTGGTTCATCAATGGCCGGAACGCGCCGGACACGATGCTCCCGGCCTTTCACCACAGCCTGCCGGGCCAACCTTACGATTGCTTCCCGCTGATGCACCCGGGCGAAAAGGTGTTGTTGCGGGTCATCGGCGGCGGCAGCGATGAACATCCGCTCCACCACCACGGGAATCACGCCCGCATGATCGCCCAGGACGGTCGCATGCTTGGAACCGCTGGAGAATTGGGTACCTTGGAATTCACCGTGCCCTCTACCCCTGGAGGGACGATTGACACGATCTTCTCCTGGACCGGCGCCGGTCTGGGCTGGGATGCCTACGGCCACAAGCCCGGCGATCCGAAGGCCATGAACCCGGATGGCGTCATCGTGGAGGACGAAGCGGATCACGGCAAGCCGTTCCCTGTCACGCTGCCGGCGCAGCAACACCTCGTGAACGGCATGATGTATGGCGGCAGTCCGTTTCTCGGCTCGCCCGGGATCCTGCCGCCTGGTGAAGGCGGTTTCAACCCGAACAACGGTTTCATGTATCTCTGGCATTCCCACGCCGAGAAGGAGATTGTCAACAACGACATCTTCCCCGGCGGCATGTTGACCCTCGCCCTGGTGGAAGCCTGGCCGACGGCTCCGCAGCCGATGGGCTCGTCTAGCGCCGGCGCGTCTCGACGGATAGCAACGGCGGCGCCTGCCACGGACACATGGAGCTCGAGTTTTGGCAGAACCACACCCGCGGCTCCGGCTGTCGCAGCCGGGCCCGTCGCGCCTGTCGCACCCGCTGCCCAGCCGGCTGCGGTCGCGGCCGGTGCGCGCACGACAACGCAGGCCACCGTGACTGAATCGCCTGCCCGGCGGACCCGAGCACGCGAGGCCACGCCGCCCCAGGCCCGGGATTCCGCCAGGACCCAACGAGGAAGGACCCAATCGGCGAAGTAGTGGTTTCCTCTGACGTAATCACCCTTGTGAACTTTTGAACATTAACTGGAAAGCAATTATGAAGAATTCAACCATTATCCGGACGGCTTCGGTGTTCCTCTGCGGCGCTTTCGTGATCGCAGCAGGCAGCGCTTGGGCTGCACCAAAAACGCAGAACCTCTACGCCAAACTGGTCTGGGTCAATCCGACCACCGGCTCCGTCAACAGCAGCCAGGGCAATGCGTCGCTAGGCCGCATCCCCATGTGGGGCTTTGCGACCACGGCTAACGGCACGGCGCAGGTGCCTGGGCCTCAGATTGACGTTGCGCAGAACCAATACGCCGATGGCCTCGTGATCACCGTTTACAACCTGCTCACGAACCTGCCAACGACGGAGCCGGTGTCCCTGGTGATCCCGGGGCTCAACGGCAACACGGACATTGGCAACCCCGTGATGTTCCCCGGCACAGACCCGAACTACCCGAATCGTGTCCAATCACTGGTCCGGGACGTTCCGCTGAACGGATCGAGGACGTACACGTGGGCTGGCCCGCTGAAGGTCGGCACCTACGCTTACCACAGCGGCACGCACCCCGCGTTGCAAGTGCAGATGGGCCTGTACGGGATGGTCACGGTCAAATCCAACAACACCGTGCCGTATCCGGGCTACCCAGTCGCTCAGAATAGAGAGGTGCCGGTGATCTTCAGCGAGGTAGATCGGGATCTCCATTGGGCCGTGCACACTAACGGCTACGGCCCCGGCAAGGCAATCAGCAGCACCATCCACTCCGAGCCGGGGCTGTTCCTGATCAACGGCCGGACTTACAGTAGTGCCACCCCGCGCTTGTCTAACAACGGCAAACGCGGTGATGCAACCCTGTTCCGGATGATCAACTTCTGCTGGGACTCGCGCATTCCCGTGCTGGCGGGGCCTCTCCCTGGCGGATCAGGTGGGAACTATTTGACCGCCATAGCTGAGGATGCCAATCTCTATCCCTTTGCAAAATCGGTTTACGCGCCGAACCTGGCCGCGCTGAAGACGATGGACCTTATCTTCACGCCCCCTCTAGGAAGCGGGTCCCCGTGGACTTACACGCTTTACGACCATCGGCTGGGTCTCTCCAACCCTTCGCAGCCGGATGGCGGGATGTACGCGCAGTGGCAGGTGACCAATTGAGAGGGATCATCCTGGCGCGACTCCATCGGGCACAGCCGCCTCGCTTAATCGGAGGCGGCTGTGCCGCCCAAGGGTGAAACAGGAACAAAGGCAACTATTATGAAAACAATTGTAGCAGAAAGTGTTGGGCGCGGGTTTGGTTCCGCGTGGTTCGCCTGGGGAATGTTCCTGGCGTTTATCACGCTAGCCGGCGCGGAACCGGCGTGTCCAACGATCGAATCCTGCGCCGCACACTGCGCCGCCGTTTCTTCGGCGGCGAGCGACAAAACAGTGCCGCAGGACCTGGCCGACCGTTGGGGCATTGAGGTCACCGCGATCCGTCTCTCCGCCCACGGGAACATGATTGACTTCCGCTACCGGGTGCTGGACACCGAAAAGGCGTCCGTCCTCGGCGACCCCAGCGTCAAACCCGTGCTGATTGACCACGACAATGGGGCTCAGTTGCGCGTGCCGAGCATGCCCAAGGTGGGCCAGATGCGCAGCACCGCCCAGCGGCTGCATGCGGGCAGGATTTACACCGCATTGTTTGCCAATCCCGGCGGAACCGTCAAAAAGGGACACAAGGTAACGGTTGTTTTTGGCGATTTTCGCGCCGAAGGCCTAACCGTGGGGGAATGACAAGGGCGCCAGTTCATGAATTCGAGTCCAACCAAATTGCGGGCCGGCCGGTCCCCGGGCGGTGCGGGACGAAGTACCCGCGAACAGGCCGCCGAACAGCCGGCAAGGCTGAAAGTGGTTTTCTCCATCTTCTTGGCGGGACTGTTCAGTGTGGTTCTGATCCTGGTTTTGGCACGTGCCTCAAGGCCTGCCCAACGGGGCGGTGAATCCAAGATCGCCCAGGGTGAGGCCCCGCTTGATCAAGGGACGTCGGCGGCGGTGCCACGAACCGCGGACGATTCCGAGAAATCAGCAGTGACGTCGCCAAGCCCCGCCCTCGTGGACACGCGTGGCCCGGTGGAGTGGATTGCGCCCGCCTCCGCGTTGAGCATCCCGGACCGCTGGGGCATTGAGATCACCAAGGTGAGCGTGGCCGCGCGGGGCAAAGCGCTGTATTTGCGCTACAAGGTTATTGATGTCGCCAAGGCGACCTCGATGCTGTACCTGACCAATTTTGTCTATATCTACAATCCAGGGAATGAGAAGGCTCTGATCGTGCCGTTCCAGCGCGAGAACCAGACCTCGCAAAAGCTGGTGGCAGGCAAGACCTATTTCACGCTGGTGCCCAACATAAATGAACGGGTGAAGTCTGGCAGCACGGTGACCGTTGTCCTGGCCGGTTCGCGGGCAGAAGACCTGGTCGTCAATTGACCCGGTAAGCCGACGTTGAGATGCGTTCCCGGCCAAGGCATTCGGGAGTCGAGTGGTGTAATGTGAGATTAATCCTTCCAGCACGTTCAAAGTCTTGGGCGGCGTCCGGTCGGGCGCGGTCCGACCGGGGTGGTCGCGGGTGGGTTGGCGGCATTCGTTGCGCCCTGCCGTTGGGCGTGCTCCTCGCTGCCCAGGGATGGGCTGCCCCTGCTGCCTTGGCCGCACTGGTTGCTGCGAATCAACCTCACGAGATTGCTATTGCCTGCGATTTCGATTCGCCCCAGCTCGGATCATTGGGCGAGGCCACGCGCATCACGGTGACCGGCTGCGAAAACTGGGAGCGGGTCGGCGAACCCTCGCTGCCATTTCGCACCGTGCGGGTGCTTCTGCCACCGGCTTCGGACGTGGCGAGCGTCGGGGCGCAGGCCGAAGTGGCACTGCAAGCGATCCCCGGAGATTGGCAGGTGGAGTTTGGTCGGCCCCCCGTCCGGTCTCCCGGCGGGAACCAGCCGACCTCGGCCGAGCCCGTGCTCGATCAGCCTGACCCGAACATCTACCTTTCCGACGCGCCTTTCCCTGCCACCTCGGCGGAGCTAGCATCGGTTCAACGAATGGGTGGCTACGACATCGCGTTCATCCGGGTGTACCCGGTCCAATACTCTCCGCTCAGCGGCAAGCTGACCTTTGCCCCGCGCCTGCGCGTGACGGTGTCGTTGGGCTCACAGAGCACCACCGCCGCGCCGTCCTTGCCCCCATACAATCAGGGCCGTGCCCGGCAAAGCGTCGCAGCGATAGTGGACAACGCGGACATGCTCTCCGCTTACGACAGTTCTACGCACCTGGAAGGCGCCGCAATCGCGGTGTTCGACTATTTGCTGATCACCAGGAGCAATCTGGTCCCGGCGTTCCAACCGCTGGTGAATCAAAAAGTCGCGGATGGCCTGGCGGTCAAGGTGGAAACGGTGGAAACCATCACGGCTGGCTATGCGGGTCGGGACGTGCCTGAGCAGATCAGGAACTACATCCGCTACGCTTACACGAATTGGGGCATCACCTACGTGTTATTGGGAGGCGACACCGCCACGGTGCCGACCCGGCACGGCTACGCCTACATGTCCTCTTTGGAAAGTGGACGTTTTCCACGGCACCTTCCGGCATGCGACCTCTACTACGCCTGCCTCGACGGATCGTGGGACAAGAACGGGAATAGCACGTTCGGGGAACCGACGGATGGCGAGACGGGCGGTGAAGTGGACTTGCTGGCGGAGGTTTATGTTGGCCGCGCACCCGTGGACACGGTTGCCGAGGTGAACACGTTTGTTGACAAGACGGTACGCTACGAAACCCAAGCCCACGCCCACCTCACAAACGCCCTGTTCATTGCCGAGTACCTGGGCACGTTCGGCGGCGTCGCGGCGCAGGGATGGGACATGTTCGTCCCGCTGACGAACTACTTTGCCCAGTTCCATCAGGCCCGCCTCGACGATTCGCCCTTCACGACGCCCCAGTGGTCGTACCTCGACGCGATCAACGAACTGAACCTTTCTCCACACCTGGCCCTGTTTGCCGGCCACGGAGACCCCAGCACCGTGATGGGCTTGATCCCGGACGACCTGGACACGTTGACGAACCTGTCGCCTTCCCTGACTTACAGCGTGTCCTGCGACGCGGGCGCTTTTGATAACGACAATTTCCTCGATCCGTTTGACTGCATTGGCGAGGAATTGGTCAAGCGAAACTCGCGGGCCGCCTTTGCCGCGATCCTGAACTCCCGCGAGGGCTGGTACGACACGCAGACCGAATGGAAATGGAGTGGCGAGTTTCAGATCAAGTTCTTCGACGAACTGCTGAACCGCGGGAACACGCGGTTGGGTGTCGCCAACCAACTGAGCAAGCAAGACTTGGTCGGCAAGGTCGAAACCAGCGGCCTGATGACCTACCGCTTCTGCTATTTCGAGATCACCCTGTTTGGGGACCCACATGTGGCGTTGCAGATGCCGCCGCCGAATCCTCAGTTGATCGTCGCCTCCGCTCACGGCGGCGCGTGGCCCCCGGTGGGAACGAACGAGTACGCACCCGCGGCTCTGCTGACGTGCGCGGTGACGAATTCACTGGTCTCCGGCGGCACCGGCACGCAGTACGTCTGCACCGGCTGGCTGGGAACCGGTAGCGTGCCTTCCAGCGGCAGCGGCACCCAGGTAAGTTTCACCCTAGGCACGAATTCGCAGCTCACCTGGACCTGGAAAACGCAGGTGTGGTTTGCCGTGAGCGCCAGCGGGAACGGCTTCATCAATGCCGCCAACGGCTGGCAGGACGTGGGGACGGGATTGGCCGTCCAGGCAGTGGCGTCAAATTACCACCACTTTGTTCGCTGGACGGGGGATGTTCCCGCCGGAATGGAATCCAACGCCGCGCTCAACCTGACGATGAGCCAACCGCGCACCCTGACGGCGACTTTTGCGGCCAACGTCACTTCCCTCGGCACACCGGAATGGTGGTTGGTTGGCTATGGCTGGACGAACCAGTTCGAAGCCGCGTCGCTGACCGACTCTGACCACGACGGCATGGCGGCCTGGGCGGAGTACATCGCCGGCACCAACCCGTTGGATTCCGCATCCGTGTTGCGCGCAGGGTTGGCGCTCGGGGCGGGGCCGGGCTCGGGACGCGTCTTGGCGTGGCCCAGCGTGGCCGGCCATTGGTACTCCGTCTATCGCGCTGATTCGCCTAATGGCGTCTTCACACGGCTGACCAAAGGAATTCCAGCCGCGCCACCAATCAACACGTTCAGCGACTCAGCGGCGGGCGCCGGGTGGTTCTACCGTGTTGGCGTGACGAATTCACCTTGAGGTGCATGCGAACAACCCGGAATAGCGTGCTGTCGGTGTTGCATGGCGCGTGCTTCCAGACCAGGCCTGCGCGGCGCTGGTTGGGGGGGGTGGCCGGGCTGTTGCTTTTCGTCGTTCCTGGTGCGTGGGCGCAGGTCCATGCCATCAACGCTGGCGACATCGTCGCCGCGAACTATCGGGCTGGCGGCAGCACGGTAGTGCGGGTCAATCCTCAGACGGGTGCGGTGCGCCGGTTGGGGCTGTTCAACAATCCCACGGACGTGGCGATTTCGCCCGATGGCTTCCTCTATGTGAGCGAACTGGGTGGACTCATCAAACGAGTGAACCTGACCAATGGTGTCGAGACGGTCGTCAATCCGAACACCACACTCTCCCTGGTCTGGGGATTGGCGCTGGGGCCGGATGGCGACCTGTATGTCACCGCCAGCTCAAGCGATCGGATCGTGCGTCTCAACCCGACGAGCGGTTCAGAAACCAATGTGGCCCAGGGCGGTCAGATGTCCGTCCCGACCGGCATTGATTTCCTGGATGCAGGTCACGTGGTGGTGGCTTCGCGCGGCAACAACCGGGTGGTGTCGGTTTCCCTGCTGGACCAAACTCAGACGGTGCTCGCACAAGGCGCGAATGGGATTGACAGCCCGTGGGGGATTTCGGTCTTCAACGGCAACATCTACGTCGGCGCCCATGACAGCAAGTTGCTGTTTCGCATCACGGGCACCACGGTCACGAACATTCTACCGGCCTGGTCGCCCCAACTCGGTGGCGGTCCTTATGGCATCGGGACGGACGCCAACGGTAACATCGTGATAGGGGTGAGTGGCGGCCTCGTCGGCCCCTTCGCCCTGGAACAGCGCGATCCACAGGGGATTCCATTGCCCACCTTTTCGGGAAGCCGCATCGGGGAAATTACCGGCGTGGAGGTGTCCCGCATCAGCGTGGTCGCCGAGAACCAGTTCAACACGGCACCGGAGTTGCCGGTAATCGGAGAGTTGATGACTGATGAGAGCAGTGCGATGGCCTTCAGCGCAGACGGGACGGATTCTGATTGGCCACTGCAGGAACTGACTTACAGTCTGGTGGGCGCGGTGCCGCCCGGTGCCGCTTTGTCGGCCAACGGCGTCTTCACTTGGAAACCTACCGAAGCCCAGGGTCCTTCGACCAACACGTTCACCCTGGTGGTGACTGATGACGGAATGCCTTCCCTGTCCACCACGCAAATCTTCACCGTGGTCGTGAATGAGCTGAACACCCCGCCCGTTGTGACTGCCGTGAGTGACAAGGTGAGCGCCGTGGGCAGTCTTTTGAGCTTCAAGGTCAACGCGACCGACGCGGACCTGCCCAGCCAGTCGCTCACGTTCAGCCTCGAACCGGACCCACCCCTCGGCGCCAGTATCACGACGAATGGCGATTTCACTTGGACGCCAGGCGCAATCCCTGGTCCAGGTGATTACGTCATTGGCGTGATTGTGACCGACAGCGCAGAGCCGCCGTTGTCCGACACGAATCACTTCATGGTCTCGGTGCGCGAAGTGAACGTCCCGCCCGTCTTCGGCGTGCTTACGAACCGGGTGGTGGATGAGGCAACGCTCCTGAGCTTCCAAATTGCCGCCGCCGATTCCAATCAGCCACCACAGAGCCTGACCTTCAGCTTCGTGACAAATGGGCCCAATGGGGCCGCGATTTCCAGCGCGGGCCTGTTCACTTGGGCACCGAGCGAGGCTCAGGGACCGAGCACGAACATCGTTGCCGTCCGCGTCACGGACGATGGTGTGCCGCCGCTGTCGGCGACCAACACCTTCACCATTGTGGTCCGGGAAGTGAATCGTTCGCCGGTGCTGGATCCCATTGTCAACCAGAGTGTGAACGCGGGCGACCTGCTGACGTTCAAGATCACCGCAACAGACCCGGATTTGCCGGCCCAGAAGCTGGCCTTTGGTCTGGCAACTGGTGCGCCCGCCGGCGCCACTATCACCGCCGCCGGCACTTTCAGTTGGGCACTGGATCCGGCAGAGCCCGCCGGCACGCACGTGATCACGGCGATAGTGACCGACGATGGCAGTCCTCCGCTGACCAACTCCAGAAGCTTCACCGTGGAGGTCCACGGCGGATTTACGGTCAATGTCGGCGACATCATCGTCGCGGATTTCGGCGCCGATTCCGTGGTGAAGATTGACCGGCTCACCGGCACCTCGCAGTCGCTGGGGACTTTTCCGGGCCCGACGGATGTTGTGTTGGCGACCAACGGCATGTTGTACGTGGCCGAGCAAGGCGGCGCGATCGAGCGACTCGATCTGCGCACCGGCGCGATCTCCCTCATCAACTCGAATTCCGGCCTCTACGACCTCCGCAGCATCGTGATTGGGCCCGCCGGTGAGCTTTACGTCACGACCGGTTGGGACGACGGCATCGTTCGCGTTGACCCATCAACCGGGACCGACACGCTGGTGACTCAAGGCGACTTGATTTCCGGACCGTTCGGCATAGCAATGCTCGACCCCAAGCACCTGATCGTCAGTTCTTATTTCCTCGACCGGATCGTTGCCGTGGCGCTTACGAACCACACGCAGTACCTGGTAGCCGAAGGCAACGGCATCAGCCAGCCGTTTGGCCTGGCTACGTCCGGCGGCTCGGTCTTGCTCGTGAGTTGGGGCAACCAGACCGTGCAGTCCTTCGCCAATGGGGCACTGACGGATTTGGTGACTCTGCCCGACTCGCCATGCGGGATCGGTGTGGCCCTCGATGGCACGTTCGCTGTTTCGGTGAGCGGGACTCCTCCCAGGATCGACTGCTTCAGTCCGAGTGGGGGTCTTCTCACGAATTATCAAGCGGGGCTGACGGGTTATTGCATGGGCGTTGAAGTGGCCGCTTTCTCGGTTGGTGTTACTCCTGTTCCAAACCTGGAGTGGAGCGAGTGGCCTGGCGGCCCGTACGGCGACGAAACCAGCGCCTCTGTCGACCCGGCAAGCAAAACCGTCACCGCGCCCTTGCACGGAAACGCTTCGTTCTATCGGTTGAGGGCTGCTGCCAGCACGCGTATCGTGGACATCCGCGTAGCCAACGATCAGGTCATGCTGCGCTATGAGCCATGAGCACGTCATTGAAAAGAGACACGTTTCGCGCGCGTTTACGCTGATTGAACTGCTGGTGGTCATTGCCATCAGCGCGGTTCTCGCCGGCTTGCTCCTGCCCGCCTTGGCTCGTGCCAAAGGCAGGGCCTGGAGCATTAAGTGCCTGAACAATCTCAAACAGATCGGCGTCGCGAGCGCCCTCTACTCAGACGACAACAACGACGCCTTGCCGCGCTCGTCGCATGAGGGTGCATCGTGGGTCGGTATGTTGCAGCCGTACGCCGGCGGCACCGTCCTGTGGCGGTGCCCGCGTGACCCCCACCAAACGCGTCTCTACAGCTACGCGCTCAACGACTTTCTGATCCCCGCCGACGCGTCGCAGCCAGGCAAAAAGGCCTACTCCCGCGTCGCGACGGTGCCAGCTCCCTCGGAGACATTCTTCATGGGCGAGTGCCAGGACCGTTACACCGGAAGCGATCATTTCCATTTCGCTGACCCGGAGGACGGCGACTACTCGCCTCTGCAATTCCAGTCAGAGGTGGCGGTGCAACGGCATCAGAACTCGGCAAACTACCTGTTTGTTGATAGCCACGTTGAACGGCGGAACTGGTCAACCGTGAAACCAATCCTGACTCAAACCGGCTCACGCTTTGTGAATCCGGCGGGGCACCGCCCTGAACCCTGACCCTGAAAATAGAAATGAAGGTGAAAATGAACTGTTCCCTTAAACTTGCTTGTCTCCTCGGAGCCGCGCTTTGCGCACAGACCAGACTCCTTGCCGCCGACCACGGCCATCTCAACGCCGGCGCGCTCGGCACGAACCAGAACGATCAACTGATCTGGGTCAATGGTCCGGACTTTGCCGCTTCGTCCGGCTACGTGAAGACGCTGGATTACGCGAACGCGGGTACCTATCAGGGCTATTTCCAACAGAACATCACGCTGACAGCGCTCCCGCGCACGCCGGCCAACGCAGGTCCCGACCCGGCGGCGGCGGCCCTCGGATCGTTTCTCCGTGCAAGGATGGCCTGTCTCGAGGCTCCGTTGGGAGGCCAGTTTGCCTTTTGGGACACGGGCGCGACCAATCCCACCATCTCGCTCGGCGCCGGGGAGACCACCACCAACACTTGGGCATTGAGCCAGAACGATGGCTCGCCCGGCTCCGACCCATATGGGCATATCCACGGCCGGCGCTTCACCGCGACCAAGCCGGGGCTCTACCAGGTGGCCTTCCAAATCATCGACCCCTCGACCAACGGATCAGGCGGCGGGCCAATTCACACGGCGTCAGCGGAACTGCCTGTCTGGTTCCAGGCTGGCGTGACGATGGTGTCCGCGGACCCCAACTACGGGGAAAGTCACGTCCAGCTCCGTTTCGGCGCGCGCCTTGGATACGTCTGGCAGGTGGAGGCAAGCGATGCGCTGGGGGCGTCCGCCGACTGGCAGCCCGTGGGCAATGCCATCACGGGTGACGACGCGTTCATTCAGACGATCGTCGAGGGTGACCCCGGTCCGGGGCGCATTTATCGTCTGAAGGGCACTCCCATCGTCCCTTAGCCCGGAACGTATGGTTCAAGCAGCCGCCACCCTGCCGCACAACCCTGCCCCCATAGCACTAAAGTAGTACCACCAAAGGGCAATGGTCCCGGCTTCGCGCCCGGTTTAGGCTGCAGCATGCGGTAGAAAAGAGCTAAGTGTTGGGTCGGCGCGGAGCAAGGCAACTCGGCTTGGACAGACCGCAATGGAATGAAGACGCACCCGAACCAGAAGAGATTCTGGAGAGCAGCGGCCTAATGCCTTACCGCTGGTGTTATGTTCAGCTCAACCTTTTTGGGGGACCCGCATACACGGGTGCGACTTGTCGCCACGGAAAACTGAGGAATGCGAATTGTTGGAGACCAGCACGTAAGCCAAAATGAACTTGGCCCACGGTAATGCCAATTCACCTGGAGGGAATATATTAAAGAGTATAACGAAGGTATGACCGCCCCCGCGACGCAACGTCTGCGGATACTGCTGTTCGAGGACAACAACCTGATCCGCTCGATGCTGCGCCGTTTGCTGCTGAACGAGGGTTGGGAAGTGATCGGTTATCCGGACCCGGAAGGATGTCCCCTGCGCCACGCCACGAAGTGCGCTTGCGACTGTGCCGAGGTGTGCGCGGATGTGATTGTCACGGATTGGGAGATGCCGTATGTGGATGGATTCACCTTCGTGCATGACCTGTTGGAAAAGGGGTGCAGGATCCGTTATCTGGCAATGTTCACCGGGAGCGGCGACCCGGCGCGCCTGGCCAGGGCCAGGGCATTGGGATTCGCCGTGTTCAGCAAGTCCGAGCCCGTAGCGCCCCTGCTGGAGTGGCTGCACGATGTCGAGAAGGTGTTGGATCGCGGACGCCTGCTGACGCCCCGGGACCACCTCGACCGCCGCTAGTCCGCATACTCCTAAAGTTGTACAACCTAAGTCCAATATTCCCGCCTCCGCGCGAGTGATAGACTGCAGCATGTGGTAGGGAAGAATTTGGGTGTGGGACAACGCGCAGCAGGGAAGCCCGGTTCCGATCGGCCACCATGCAATGAACAGGCACCTGAACCAGAACAGCTTTTGGAGAGCGACCGGCTGTGCCGTGTGCCTCCTGGCTATCCTGGCGATGCTGGGGGGACACTGGATGGTGCTTCAGTCCTTTGCCTGGGCGCGCATGATCCATGAGTTCTCGAAGCAAGGTTCTCTGCGCAGCGCCATCGCCATGACCTTCGATGGCAAGCATCCCTGCAACCTCTGCCTGACCATTCAAAACGGCCGGCAGCAGGAGCAGACTGAGGACAAGGAAGCGCCCCGCACCGGCCGCGAAAAGCCTTTCGAACTCCTGTGCGATTTGCGGCGCTCGGTCATCCCTCTTCCGCCCGTGGCGGCCACGCAGGCCGTGCCCACCGTGCCCCGCGGTCACGCTGACTTCATCGAGTCTCCACCCACGCCGCCGCCCCGCGCGGCCTGATTCCAGACGCCGCTCCCCGGCGCCTGTCGCGTTGCGGAGGCAGCGCTCCAATGCGTTGACCCTGCAAATCCGGCGGCGGCAGGCCCTGAACTGCGGTTCTCATACCGGGGGGAGCAGGCATCCGTCTCAGTTCAGGACCATCGGCCGCGACCATTTCGCGGCGATCATCAGCCGAATAACAACAAAAACAATATTTCTCTGGAATGCAATTATGAAGAATTCGTTTAGCCTGTTTTTATTGGGGACCCTTTTGTGGGGATCCTCTTCCGCGCCGGCGTGGGGCGCTGTTCTGACCAGCGTGCCCATGCAGGGCAGCATGGTCATGCCTGAGCTCTCCTACTACGCCGCCGACGGGGCCCTCTACGTGAACATGGACCCCGCCATCCCGCAGCTCACCCCGCTGTTGGCCAGCAATCCCGGCGACAGCTTCGATCCAGCCGACCCGTGGTTCGATGCCCTGGATCCCAGCGGGCAGGGCCTGGCCTTCAGCCGCCGCTACGGTTTCGTGATGGGCACCGCCACCGATCAACTGCCCGCTGGAACCGGAATCTGGATACGAAAGCTCTCTGGCTCCGCCCAACTCGGCTTTTATCGCGCTCACGCCATGTCCCTGCCTCACCGGTGGGAGCCGATCTTCGGCACCGCCGGGACGACGAACGAGTTCGCCTGGAGCGGGACGATGTTCCATCCCTGCGTCACGGCGCCGCCCGGCACGGACACCTACGAGGCGACCTTCGAGGCGTTCCTCGTCAACACCGAAACGGGCGTCGAGGTGCCCAATTCGAGCACCGGCCCGTTTACCCTCAACTGGACGAGCCTGCCCGATGGCCGCCCGGCCCTCAACATCGCGCAAAAGATTGTCATCGCCTGGCCGGCGACCGCGACCAATTACGTGCTCGAATGTGCCGACATGCTGCCGTGCTCCAACTGGGCCCGCGTTACCAACGCGCCCGTGATGGTGGACGGCCAGCCGGCGGTGGTTTTAGACGCAAAGGATGGGAAAAGGTTCTTCCGCATGAGCGTTGCCCCATGAAACCGCGTGCACATGAAGAATCCGCCCCTCCCGGCCTTTGCGGGCCGGGAGGGCGCGCCGCCTTCACCCTGATCGAGTTGCTGGTGGTGATCGCCATCGTTGCCGTGTTGGCCTCGTTGCTTTTGCCGGCCCTGGCCCGCGCTAAGGACTCAACCCGATCGGCGCAGTGTCTGAGCCAATTGCGGCAAATCGGGCTGGCCTTGCGGCTTTATGCCGAGGACAACGAGGACGAGTTCCCGCGCAGCCAGCACTCGGCCTTCGCCCATAGCCAACTGACCTGGGGTCGGGACGTCGCGCCGCAGTTGGGCCAGAAGGTCGCCACCTGGACGAACCTCCTGCGTGGCGTTTACCACTGCCCCAGCGACCGCCGGGCGACCCCCTGGAGTTACGGGCAGAACGTTTACTTCGAGCTGGATGCGCAGAACGACGACTATGCCGGCAGCCCGCAGAGCTGGCGGCGCGTCGCCTCGATCACCCATCCGTCTGCGACCATCACTCACGCCGAAACGCCCGGCAACGTGGACCACGTCATGCCGCATTTCTGGATGACACCGCAGGACGCCAGCGATGTAGACGCGCAGCGCCACAAAAACCGATCGAACTACAACTTTGTGGACGGCCACTCGGAGGCCCGGAAGTTAAGCTCCACCTATGACCCGAAGCGCCAGGTTGACTTGTGGAATCCATCTCTGGCGCAGTGACCTTGCCATGCTCAAAACCAATCCAAAGCTACCCCGAACCAACAACCAATTGATAATGAAATCCAAAACCAGCTCCCTGCTCCTCCTCCTGGCCGTTCCGATCCTGGGAGCGATCGGTTACGCTGTCTGGAAATACTCACCAGCTCCTTCCACGCCAGGCGGAGAGCGCAAAGTCTCGTTCTACCAGGACTCGATGCATCCCTGGATCAAGTCCGACCGGCCAGGCAAATGCACGGTCTGTGCCATGGACTTGACGCCGATCTACCAAGGAGAGCAGGGCTTCGGCGGCACGAATGACCTGGTCATACTGAAGTCCAACAGCGTTACCGTACTCAACGTGCAGACCGAGGAGGTAAAGCGCCAACCGCTCTGTTTCTCCCTGCGAGTTGCGGGGACCTTGGACGCGGACGAAACGCGTAAGGCAGTCTTTTCGGCTCCGGCCATGGGCCGTATCGAGGAAATGGCGGTTGAATCCGTCGGCGACGAAGTCGAGGTGGAGCAGCGGCTGTTCACGTTCTACAGCCCAGAACTGGCCACGTGGCGGCGAGCTTATGTCATCCGCAACCGTTCGAGCACTCTCACCACCCCGTTCTTTGCCGGAAAGCCGCATAAAGGGACGGATACCAGTGGCAGGCCCAAACCAGCTTCAACCCCGCGAGCCGCGGCCCCGGGTGCTCCGCCTAGCGACGCCTCGGACACGGATCCCTACTTCAGCGATCTGCTGTCTCCGTTGAGTGGAACGGTTGTCGAACGGAAGGTTTTTAATGGACAGTACGTGGCCGAGGGCGACCGGCTGCTCACCATTGTGGACACCTCCGTGCTCTGGTTTCGCTTCGATGTGTACGAGCAGCAGCTTCCCTGGCTGCAAAAGGGACAGCGGGTCTGCGTGACCGTTTCCGCTGTGCCCGGCCGCGAGTTTTCCGGCGTAATCTCAGTGATCGAGCCCACCCTCGACGAAACAACACGGACCGTGAAGGTGCGCGCCGACATCCTCAACCCCTTTGTTGGAGATTCCCTGCGGCGGCAGCGTCTGCTCCGACTCGGCATGTACGCCGAGGGTCAGGTACTCGTTGAATTGCCCGCTGTGCTGGCGTTGCCGCGGGCCGCCGTCCTCCTCCCCGGCGACCGTGCTTATGCCTACGTCGAGCAAGCTCCAGGGGTTTACGCTATGCGCGCCGTCAAGCTGGGCCGCCAGGGTGACTCCCAGTGCGAAGTGCTCGGCGGCCTGGAGGAGGGCGACCGCGTGGTCACATCCGGAAACGTTCTGATTGATGCCCAAGCGCAGTTTACTCAGCCGCCGCAAGCGGGGACGGCGAAAGAAGAGATGCCCATGATGGCCGGGATTGAACGCAGCGACTCGATGACGGAACCGGCGCGGGCGGATGGCGCGCTGGCCGGTGGGCACCAGAAGCACGCTTCCGCCCCCATGACAGAGCCTGTGACCCGCCGGCAGGCCTCCCCGGAGCAACCGGCGCCAGAACGACAGTACCCCAAGCCACAGCGTCCGGCAGCAGACTTGACAGTGGGCACCGCCAACAACCGGCACCCGGAGGCCAGGGAACGGATGGCACGGACCTTCGCGGTCGGCTTGTCGGAAAAACACCGCGCCGCAAACGGCCTTTCGCTGGTCAGCCACACGGCGGCTGCCGAACTGCCGAGTCAAGGGCAACAGGAAGCCTCGGAGGGATTAGCCATGGAGAGGATGCGGTCTTCAGCCAGCAAGGGCCTGGCTGCGCGCAACTCCGACCACTCCGCTCCCACCGGAAACGAGAATCCCTCCGCCACCAATGGACTGACAGGAGAACAGCGCACGGCGATGATGGCATTCCTGGTGGTCGCTGATGCTGTCAGCCAAGCTCTTGCGGCCGACGACTTGGCTAAGCTGAATCAGCAAGTTAGCCGGTTGTCGGCCACACTTTCCGGACTGGTCAAGGAATTCCCGAAGTCCGACCCGTGGCACGAACGCGTGGAGCGGTTGGCCAGCGTCAGCGACTGGCCAGCGGCGAGGAATCTCGAGGAGGCGCGAAAGTGCTTTCTGCCCTTTAGTACCAGTGTGGTTGCAGTCGCGAGGCTTTTGAGAAAGGGGGATTCGGAGTTCGCTGGCTTCAAGATTTACCATTGCCCGATGGCGCCCAAGCCGGGTCTTTGGCTTCAAGTCAAAGGCCCGCTCAGCAATCCATTCTACGGGTCCAAGATGCTGAGGTGCGGCGAAGAGGTGACACAGTGATCCCGCTGAGCCGGACTACTTGACAAGACGAAAAGCGGACACATTCCATGATAAACAGCCTGATTAGCTGGTCGCTGCGCAACCGGTTCCTGGTGTTGTGCGGCGCGCTCGCCCTCGTGGCCTGGGGGGTCCGGTCTCTTTACCGGACTCCCGTAGATGCCATTCCAGACCTGAGTGAGAACCAGGTCATTATTTATGCCGACTGGCCGGGCCGCAGCCCCCAGGAGGTCGAAGATCAGGTCACCTACCCCCTCTCCGTCAACCTGCAGGGCCTGGCTGGCGTCCAGACCGTCCGTGCCTCCTCCATGTTCGGTTTCACCTTCATCACGGTGATCTTCGAGGACCGGGTGGACAACTACTTCGCCCGTACGCGCGTCCTCGAACGGCTCAACTATCTCGGCGACCTGCTCCCGGCCGGCGTCGTGCCCAAGCTCGGCCCCGATGCCAGTGGGCTGGGCTGGGTGTATCAATACTACCTCGCCGTGGACCCGGCGCGTTCGCCCAAGGGTGGTTATGATCTGGCTCAACTGCGTGCCTTGCAGGACTGGTTCGTCCGCTACCAGCTTAACGCCGTCCAGGGCGTCGCGGAGGTGGGCAGCATCGGCGGCTTCGTCCGCCAATACCAGGTCGAGGTCTCCCCCCTGAAGATGCGCTCCCGCCAGGTGAGCCTGCAGGAGGTCCTGGAGGCGGTCGAGCAGAGTAACCTCAACGTCGGCGGCAAGGTCATCGAGGAGAACGGCATGGAGTTTGTCGTCCGTGGCCTCGCCTTGGTGGAATCCACCAGGGACCTGGAAGACATTGTTCTCAAGGAAAGCGCCGGCACCCCCGTCTATCTGCGCGATGTGGCTGCCATCCAGCTCGGCGGCGATTTCCGGCGTGGTGCGTTAGACGTGGACGGACGCGAAGTTGTGGGTGGGGTGGTCGTGATGCGGAATGGCGAGAATGGGCTGGCCGTGATCAAGCGCGTGAAGGAGAAGATCGCGCAGATCACACCCAGCCTCCCGCCCGGCGTCAGCCTCCAGCCGTTCTACGACCGCAGCACTCTCATCGAACGCACCATTGCCACGCTCAGGCGGGCCTTAACCCAGGAGATTCTCCTGGTGGCGCTGGCCCACATTTTGTTCCTCTGGCACTTTCGCAGCATCCTGATCGTCACCCTCCCCCTGCCGGTCTCGATCCTGATCTCCTTCATCCTGATGAAGAACTTCGGGATCACCTCCAACATCATGTCGTTGAGCGGCATCGCCATCGCCATCGGGGTGCTGGTGGACGCCGGGATCGTGATGACCGAGAACGTGATCCGGCATTGCGAACGAATGGAGAAGAAAAAAGGCGGCGGGAACCGGCTCACCCCCGCCGAGACGTGGCAGGCCACCTTGGGCGCGGCGCAACAGGTGGGGCGGCCCATCTTCTTTGCGATGCTCATCATCATCCTGGCCTTCCTCCCGGTCTTCACGCTCGTCGGCGAGGAAGGCAAGCTGTTTCGACCGCTGGCCTTCGCCAAGACTTTCGCCATGATCGGGGCCACGCTGTTGGCAGTGACCATCGTGCCCGCCCTTTGCACCTTTCTCGTCCGTGGTCCCTTCCGCCCGGAGGAAAAGAACGGGATCATGCGCCGGCTGTTGCGGATCTACGAGCCCGCGCTCGACTGGGCCCTGGCTCATCGGCGCAGGGTCCTGGGCACGGCGGCCGCGCTGCTGGCGGTGGCGATCGTGCTGGCTTTTGGGCTCCCACGCCCGGTCGCGCGCGCAGTGGCGCACTGGCCCGGGATTGGGAAGATGGCGCAAGGCATCGGCAGCGAGTTTATGCCCGCGCTGAATGAGGGGAGCTTGCTCTTCATGCCGGTGCTCCTGCCCAGCACCTCCCTGACCGAGATCAAACGGCTCATTTCCTGGCAGGACCAAGCCATGAAACAGGTGCCGGAAGTGCAGTCCGCCGCCGGCAAACTGGGCCGCTCCGAGACTGCCACCGACCCGGCGCCCGTCGAGATGATCGAGACCACCATCGAGCTCAAGCCGGAATCCGAGTGGCGCCCCGGAATGACGCAGGAAAAACTAATCGCCGAGCTCACCGAAAAGCTGAGTCAGGCGCCGGGTTACGTCCCCGGCTTCCTTCACCCCATCGAAGGCCGCATCCTCATGCTGAGCACCGGCATCCGGGCCCAGGTGGGCGTCAAAATCCTGGGCGACAACCTGGACGCCCTGCAGAAGAAGGCATTCGAGGTGGAGAAAGTCATGCGGCAGATTCCCGGCGCGGCTGGAGTGGCCCCGTCGCGGCTCCAGGGCAAGCCCTACCTCAACATCGAGGTGGACCGCACGGCCATGGCCCGGTACGGGTTGCGGGCCCGGACGGTGCTCGATGTGGTGGAAGCCGGCCTGGGCGGGCGTAACGTGTCCACCACCATCGAAGGCCGGCAACGGTTCCCCATCCAGGTGCGCTTCCAGCGCGACGAGCGCGATGACCTCGAGCGGCTCCAGGATGTGCTGGTCTTCACCCCGTCCGGCCGGGCCATCCCGCTGGGCCAGGTAGCCCGGATCAAGCGGGTGGTGGGGCCCAGCGAGATCACCAGCGAGAACGGCCGCTTGCGCACGTTTGTCCAGGCCAATGTCCAGGGCCGCGACCTGGGGAGCTTCGTCCAGGAAGCCCGCGAGCGGGTAGGGCGCGAGATCACGCTGGCCGAGGGCATGACCCTCGAATGGAGCGGCCAGTATGAAAACCAGCTCCGCGCGCAACGCACTCTGCAGGTCATCGTGCCGTCCGTGCTGGGGATCATCTTCCTGCTCCTGTACATCGTCTATGGCTCGGCGAAAGAGGCGGCCCACGTCATCCTGGCCGTGCCGTTCGCGCTCACCGGAGCCGTGTTCCTGCATTATCTCCTGGGCTACAATTTCAGCGTGGCGGTGTGGGTCGGTTACATCGCCCTGTTTGGCACCGCGATCGAAACCGCCATCGTCATGGTCGTCTATCTGGAGGAAGCGGTGCAGAAGAAGAAGGCCAAACGCGGCCGGGCGTTCAACCACGCGGACCTGATTCAGGCCGTGAAGGAGGGCGCCAAGCTGCGCCTGCGGCCCAAGGTGATGACTGTGGCCACCACCGTGGCCGGCCTCCTGCCCATCATGTGGAGCACCAGCACCGGGTCGGAAGTCATGCGGCCCCTGGCGGCGCCCGTCCTGGGCGGCATGATCAGCAGCTTCCTCCACGTCCTCATCGTGACCCCGGTGCTGTTCGCCTGGCTGCATGAGCGCGAGGCCAGGCCGGCCCCGTCGGTGACCGTCCCGGCAGGGTCGGGCGTGCTGATCAAGGACCTCGAGGGGCAGCTTGCCCGGTAACCGGCGGCGACGGTATTACACTAAAGTTGTACAACCAAGATGCAATAGCAACATCGTCGCGCCGGGTCTAACCTATCTCTCGTAACGTAGCGCGACAAACAGTGACTTATAAAGAAAGTGATCAAATGAAAAAAATCAGTCATCGTATCAACGTTTCGGCCTTAGCGGTATTGCTGGCCGCTTGGGGCGGTTACTCAGCATCGGCGACAACCGTGGTCCTGACCTCCGAAGGGCTCGGAAACGGGGAACAGATTCTAGGCTATTACGATGGGGGCTTCGGCTCGTTCGGGACCGGACCTGGTCCGAGCTACGGGATCCAGTTCGGCGCGGACTCATTCGCTATCATCTCAGCGGATAATGGAGGTAGCGGCGCTTTCACCGGGTCACTGGCGCCTTCACCAAACACAGGCGCCTTCTATTTGATCGGGGATGGTGTTATCATGAACGTGGCGGCTGGTTTCACAACCGGCTTTTCGTTCTTCTATACCTCGCCATTCTACACAGGCAGTGTCACTGTCTGGGATGGTCTGGACGGCTCGGGAAACCAACTTGCCAGTCTAAGCCTGGGACTCACCACTGATACCACTGACACAACTGGCCTGCCCTTCGACGACTGGCTCCCTGTAGGTGTCGCCTTCAGCGGAACGGCCCAGTCGGTGATCTTTCTCGGAGAGCAACCCAACTTCATCATCTTCGACGACATCACCCTTGGCAGCGAAACCCCGAATGGCGTGCCGGATGGCGGCGCATCGGCCCTTCTGTTGGGAATCGGCTTGGTGAGCGTGGGGTGCTTCCGGCGCTTCCGCGGGATGGCATGAGCAGGTAATCAACTCCTCCTCACCTTGTGCGGGGCCGCTGCGAAGCGGCCCCTCTCTTTGGGTTGCGGCCGAGGGGCTCTCGACTTCCAGATGATTGCAAACCGGTTCAGTTCTGGTGACTGCAGCACACCGCCCTCCATGCGCCGGGGATCGCCCACTAAGCCGGATCTATTCAGCAGCAGGGGAGCGCGCCCGCCCCGGGCGCAGTGGGTGGCGCCCTCGCCAGCCACCTTCGTGAGTGGCCGAGGCGATCCACCATTCAGCGACTGCGCACGCCCCACGCCCGCCCGGCGGGGGCGCCGGGCGGCAGCGCCCGGGGCGGGCGCGCTCCCCACAAACAACTGCATGGATAAGGGCCGGATGTATTCTTTTGCCGGTGCGGTGGCGCTGCTCCTTGCCATCGCAATTTGCTGGCTGAAGGCTCCCCTGGGTGATACTGCAGGCAGGGTCTCCACTTTCCCCTCGCGCGCGGCGGCCAGGCAGGCACCCCTGACACACGACACGGAGGAGTTGCGCCGAATCGAAGCGAAACAACGACCGGTGCCACCTTCGTCGCTCTTACACGCCTCAGCAGCCAACGCGTCCGGGACTATCGAATACCGGATACTCACGCCCGACGAAATGGGTCTCACCGAGGAACAGGCTCACTACACATTGACCGGTCGGGTCAACCAGGAGGTGCCCGGTCGGCGGATTCCGGAGGTGGTGACGATCGAGGAACTTGAACGGGGCGCGTGGGAGGACCGGGCGGTACCGTTGCCCGAGGCGAACACGCTGGACAATTGGTATTATCAACAGCGGCTTTTTGGCGTGCTCGATGAGGGGACCGCCGGCCGGCGCGTCTTTGTTCCCCAAGCCATTCTCCTGAAATTGCGCGAGCGGGAGATGCTGGCGGCCATCCGGGTTCCTGCCGGGCGGGAAGTCACGGCGATCGGCATTCTTCAAGGCCAGACGAGCGTCGAGCATGCCGGCCTGAATAGCCTCGAGCGGCGCATGTTTTCGGCGAATGACCCCGACCTCGACCGACAGTGGCACCAGCAGACCATTGGCAGCAGCAAGGCCTGGGACATCGCCACGGGGGATGGTTCCGTGCGGCTGGCGATCCTGGACACTCCTTTCCAGATGAATCATCCGGATCTCGCGGCAAACGTGCTGCCCGGCTGGAACGTCGTGGGCAACGTTCCGGTGACGAACAGTGCGGGCATTAACCATTCGACAGGCGCTGCGGGCGTGGCGGCGGCGGTGATTAACAATGGGTTGGGAGTGGCCGGGGCGGGCGACTGCAAGATCCTGCCGATCTCCATCAACGGCACGCTCGCGGAGATGTATCTGGGCACGCTGTGGGCCGCCAGCAACGGCGTGCGGGTGGTCAACATCAGTTGGACCGGCGCCCAGGATAAGATGATGTATTACGCGGGCCGATGGCTGAAGGACCATGCCCGGGGAATCCTGGCCATGGTGGGGGGGAACAGTGCGACCCGTCTCAATTATACGAACTTCGCGACCGTGGTGGCCATTGCCGGCACCGACCCGAATGATCTGGCGCCATTCAGTTATGGACCGCACATTGACTTCGCGGCGCCGGGCGTCGCCGTGTACACCACCGCCACTGCCTCGGGGTACGCCGCCCAAAGCGGCACCAGCTTTGCCACGCCGCTTTTCTGCGGTGTGGTGGCGGCCCTGATGACCATCAATCCAGACCTGGGACCGGACGAGGTGCTGGACCTGCTCCAGACCACCGCTGTTGATTCGGGAACCCCGGGTTGGGATGAGCACTACGGCTGGGGCCGGATTGATTTCGCCGCGGCCGCGCGCGCGGCGGCGGCAACACTCCGGATCGTGGACGCCGCACCGACCTCGGCGGGCTTCACGGTCTCAATGAAGTATTGGCCCAACCTGAACTACACCCTGTGGCGAGCCGCGTCAGCATCTGCGCCGACGTGGCAGGTGGTTTCGCAAGCCATCCTCAGCGTGAACACGGGCGGGAGTGTGATTAGCCTGACGGACCCCCAACCGGACCTGAACCAAGGCTACTACCGGGTCGGCATTCAGGTCCCGTGACGGGACCGCGAGCCGGAGCAGACCTCTGCGACGGCGCGCCGGAAACGGGGTGAGCACTGGCTATGGCGGCATGCTACTGTCGGTGGATTTAACAGTGGAAAAATACTCCCTGATTAGATTGTAAATCATTGATATCCAGCATGATAACGTAACGAGAAGTAATGGTTCGACGCAAAACCGTCGGACCGACTTACACTCTCAACGTGAGACGGGCCAGGTGGATCTCCCATATCCCATCACCGTAACACTCTGGTCATCAGTAACTTGCGTCTGAAGAAACCCACGCTGTTTCACCATTGGTACACGTTAAGCTTAACTGAAGCGTGGTGCAATCTTAGCAAACACCAGAACTACAGAACAAAACTACGGAACCAATAAAAGTTATGATGAAAAGAATACTAGAGGTTCTCCGAAAAGGGTGCTGAGAGACTTTGAGACAGCGAAACCGGCCGT
>CAZVFC010000089.1:0-32635 GCA_964625855.1 uncultured Verrucomicrobiota bacterium
AGGACAGCCGCGCTCCGCGCATGTCCCGATTGCCGAGAGCGGTGGTGGTATCAAGCTACGCCCTGGTGGCAGGCTCGTGGGGCGTAGATTCGCCCGCTACCTGACTTCCGAGGAAGCATCCCGCAACCACTGCCTGTTTACGGCGGTGCCGGGCCGCACGAGAACTCCACCATTGTCACCGTCCGCATTCAGCGGCTACAATGGCCTCTCGCTGAGTGCAGAATAAGTTTATACAGAATCCAGCGTTTGTGTGTCTATGTCTGTGACGTGGTGAACGTGGCTGAGTCAACCGGTTGGTGCGAGCGCTTGTATCGGGCGAAGGCGCCCGAACTGATCCTGTACGGGCGGGCGCTGGGCTTGAGCCATGCCGAGGCGGAGGACGTGCTGCACGAGACATTTGTGGCGCTGATGGGGAGGGCGGAGCCGCCCAACCAACCGGAGCATTACTGCGTGCGGAGCTTCCGCAATCGCGCGTTGAACTACCGCCGCAGCCTTTGGCGCAGACTGACGCGCGAGCTGGAGTCGAAGCGGTGGTTTGAGCGTTCGCCGGGCGACAGCCCAGCCGAGCGGGCGGCGATGCGGGCGCTGGCCACGTTGCCCCAGGACCAGCGCGAGGCCATTGTGCTGAAGATTTGGCATGAACACACCTTTGACGAGATTGGCGAGCTGCTGGGCATTTCGCCGAACACAGCCGCCGGCCGTTACCGTTACGGCCTGCAAAAGCTGCGAGCCCAGTTAAAAGGACAAGCGTATGAGCGAGATGAACGATTTGGAGAAGCAATTGCTTTCGTGGAGGCTGCGCCGCCCCTCAAAGGCGCTTGAGCAGCGCCTGTTCGGCGCCGCCGAGCTTGAGCCGGCTGACCCGCTGCCGCCGCTTCGCCTGAGCTGGCTGGCGCCCGCCGCCCTGGCCGCGCTGCTGTTCTGCGTGCTCTTCAATCAGCATTACGGAGCCGGCCTCGCAGGGTCGCCGCCTGCCGGTCCGATGGTCGCGATGATCCTGAGCAACCAGAGCGCCGCCGCTTACCTGGGTGGCAGCTCCCAAAGCGAACAGAACAATCTCCCCGCTAACACCTTCAAGTGGGCGGATGCCCAGCCGCGAACGGCCCGGCTGACCGCATTCCCAGCCGGAAAGCGAGACGACTGATCACCAGGGATTCGCCGCCGCCTGGCGAGGTTCCCGAATTGTCCATGAGCGCTCGCGACTCATTCCAAGCCCCCGCAACGTCCTGCGTGGCTCCACCGCCGCTATTCCGCCGCATTGACTGGCTGACCTTCCTGTTGACGTTCGGCGCGGTGTGGATCGGTTACTACCTTACGCTCGCGCCCGAGCTGACTCTCGAGGATTCGGGCGAACTGGCTGTCGGCTCGTATTACGCCGGCATTCCCCACCCGCCGGGCTATCCGTTTTGGACCATCTACACCTGGCTGTGGACCGTGCTGGTGCCGTTCAAGAATGTGGCTTGGCGTGTGGCTCTGGGCGAGGCCACCGGCGGTGCGCTCGCAGCGGGCTTGCTGGGCCTGCTGGTCTCGCGCGGGAGCAGTCTCCTGATGGAAGGCATCGAGGATCTCAAGGCGATGGCGGGCCGTTGGGAGAGCGCGATCTGCATGATCTCGGGCTTCGTGGCGGGCATGTTGATCGGCTACAACGGCTTCATGTGGAGCCAATCAGTCATTGTCGAGGTGTATTCCCTCAGCGTGGCCTCGTTCATGGTGGTGCTGGTCTTCCTCCTGCGCTGGATTTATGCGCCGCATCAGCGGCGGTATCTCTACTACGCCCTCTTCTTCCACGGCCTGTCCTTCACCAACCATCAGACGCTGATCGTCGCGGCGATGGGCATCGAGGTGGCCATCGCCGCCGCGGATTTCCGGATGGGCCGAAGCCTGTTCCTGGGCAATACAATCATCTACCTGTGCGGGCTCATCCTCACCAAGCAGCACATCCTGACCGGACTGGAGCAGAACCCGGCGGTGTTTCACATCTTCAATGTCGTCGGGATCTGCTCGATCGTGGCCTATCTGCTTTTTGTGGTCCTCACCATCCGCGGGAGCGGGGAGAGCCGAAGGGACCAGATCCTCGAGGTCGTTCGCGACTTGCTTCTGGCGGCGTTCTGCGTGGGAGCCACGCGGGCCTTATCGGCCGGCGCCTTCAACCTCGTCCTCAGCCTGGGGGCGTTGGCGGTGTTTCTGTGGCTGGCCTGGAGCACGCGCAAACTGGGGTCGGAATGGCTGGTCGTGCTGACGTGTGGCCTGGCCTGGGTGCTGGGCGCCGCCTTCTACTTCTACATGCCGCTGGCCGGCATGACCAATCCGCCGATGCAATGGGGCTATCCGCGCACAGTCGAAGGATTCATCCATGCCTTCTCGCGGGGCCAGTACGACCGGGCCAATCCCAGCGATGTCTTGAACCGGCCGGACATCTTCGTGCTGCAACTGCTCAACATGGGCCAGGGCATCGTGGACGAATTCAACTGGGTTTACGTCTTTCTGGCCCTGGTGCCGTTCCTGTACTTCTTCAAGATGCAGCGGCGCGAGCGCGCGTGGATGATCGGTCTCACCGCCATTTACCTTTGCCTGGCTGTGCTGCTGCTCATCCTGCTGAATCCGCCCGCCGACCGCGCCGGGAAGGAACTCAACCGCGTATTCTTCACCGCCTCGCACACGCTGGTGGCGCTCTTCGTCGGCTATGGATTGGCCCTGGTGGCTGCTTACATGGCGACGCATTACGAGCGGTTCCGTGCCTGGGGATTAGCGGGGGCGGGCGTGGCGGCTGCGTTGGCCATTTGCTCGCTCACGGAACTGACCGAAAGCACGTTCTTTGGAGAGGGCTCGAATGTAAGCCGCGGGACGCTCCTGTCCTTCATTGGCCGCACGCTGACCAATAAGGATCAGTATGGCCTGCCAGTGTACGCCAGCCTGATCCTGGTGGGCATGGCAGTGGCCTACCTGGTGGCGCTGCTGCTGTATCGAAACCGGGCGCCCCTGGCTCTGACCCTCGGCATCTTTGCACTAATGCCGCTGCATCCGATCCTCACCCACTGGTCGGACAACGAGCAGCGTGATCATTGGTTCGGCTACTGGTTTGGGCATGACATGTTCACCCCGCCGTTCCAGAACTCCGACGGCGAGCCGCTGTATCCCGAAATGACCAAAGACGCCGTGCTCTTCGGCGGCACCGATCCGGGCCGCTTCTGCCCGACCTACATGATCTTCTGCGAGAGCTTCATTCCGCACCATGCCCAGCCTGCCGCCGACCAGAAGTTCGACCGCCGGGATGTTTACATCATCACCCAAAACGCGCTGGCCGACGGAACATACTTGTGCTACCTGCGCGCCCAATACAACCGGAGCAAGCAGATTGATCCGCCATTCTTCCAGGAACTCTGCCGGTCGCAGGCGGAGCGCGAACAGAACTACAGCACCAACCTGCTCGCGCGGGCCGTGCAACCGCTCGATACTTTCTTTGCCGGGCTGGGCGAAGATGTAGAAAAGCGCCGGCGCACCTACACCTCCTGGTTTACCGCTCCGGACTTTGTTGACCTAAAAGCCCTCGCCGCTAAATTGCGGCCAAGCCCGCAGCAGGACCCGGTCTCCAAATACCTTTACGACAGCCTCAGCCCCACGACCCGGCAGCTCCTGGACGGCCAAGGAGATGATCAACGTCTGCGCCACAACCTGACGCTGGATCTCAATCGCCTCCTCGACCGCGAATTCCAGGCCCGGCAGGCGCTCAAAGCCAAGAAGCGACAGCAGGCCGCGCTCGACCAGCAGATCGCCGACGGTGCGGTCTCGGACGCATTGCGCAAGCGGCACCAGGAGATTGCCGTGGAGCTCACTGAGCTGTCCAACACCAGGCCGCTATACGACCCTGAACGATTCAAGCAGGTGCAGTTCTCGGAATACCTGGCAGATTTCATTAAGGAGAATCCCCTCGGCCAGACACGCATCCGGCTGAATCGGCTGCTGCTCGAGGCGGCTTACCCGAACGAAATCGCCCGGAGCCGAGGCGGCCTCTACCCGGACCGGGAGATCTATATCCCGACGCCCCAGGATTCGGAACGCTGCTATTCGGAGTACTTGGCGGATGTCACACGGCGGACCGCCCTTAACCAGCTTGAGCCCGGCGAGAACGTAACCACCAACGGCGGTCGCCTCCAGATCGCCGGACAGGTGTCGGTGATGAATATCAACGGCCTGCTGACCAAGGTGATCTTCGACAACTGTCCCAAGAACGAGTTCTTTGTCGAAGAGAGCTTCCCGCTCAAGTGGATGTATCCGCACCTCACGCCGTTCGGCATCATCATGAAGATCAACCGGCAGCCGCTCGCCGACCTGAGCGAGGACATCCTCAGCAAGGATCACGAGTTCTGGTCGAAGTACTCGGATCGGCTCATCGGCAACTGGGTCACTTACGACACCAGCATCAAAGAGATCGCAGCGTTTGTCGAAAGAGTATATCTCCACCGGGATTTCAGCGGATTCAAAGGCGACCGGCGGTTCGTCCGCGACGATCAGGCGCAGAAGTCATTCTCCAAATTGCGCAGCTCGATCGCGGGGGTCTATGCCTGGCGAATCAGCCCCCAATGCCCCCCGGAGTATCGCCCCAAGAATAACGCTGATTTCCAGCGGCTGCTGCGCGAGGCGGATTTCGCCTTCCGCCAGTCGTTCGCTTTCTGCCCCTATAGCCCGGAGGCGGTCTTCCGTTATGTGAATCTGCTCTGCAGCCTGCAGCGCTTTGATGACGCGCTGCTGATCGCCTCGACCTGCCAGAAACTGGACCCATTTAACGGCCAGGTCGTCGGGGTCGTGAGGGACCTTCAGGAAATCGCTAAGAGGCACGCGCAGTCTCCGTCCACCCAGGTGTCGCTTGCTCAATTAGAGAAGACTGCCCGGGACAACCCGGCGGACTTGCAGGCCGCCTTCAATCTTGCCGGCGCCTACCTGCAGCGGCAAGAAACCACCCAGGCCCTGCAGGTGCTGGAAGGCATCCTGAACCATCCCAAGGCGGAGGCAGCCGCCTTTCAGGCGCTCATTCAGGCCTACTCCAGCTTCAACTACCTTGCCGGAGTGCAAAAGACGGCCGACAAGCTGGAAGCCCTGGTCCGCACCGACCCTGCCAACTTCGCGGCGGCCAACACGCTGGCCGAGGCCTATCGGCGTTTGCAGAAGCCCGAAGCCGCCCTCCAAACGCTCGATGGGATCATCCATCATCCAAAAGTCACTGCCAACGCCGCCGTACAAGCCGCACAGCAGTACGCGGCGTTAGCAGATTCTGCTCGAATGGAAGCCGCCCTCCAGAAGGTGATCCAGCTTGCCCCGGACCTGGCCGAGGCCTGGTATGATCTCGCCGCGCTCCAAGCCGCGACGGGCAAGTCGCAACAGGCCCTCGCGAACCTCCGCCGCGCCCTCGAACTCAGCGCCAAACGCAAGGCCACCGATCCGAATGCGCGTGACCTGGCCGCCGCAGCGCTTACGGACGCCAGCTTCAGTTCGCTGCTTCAGAACCCTGAGTTCAAGCAGATGACGGCCCCCAAGTAGCGCCAGCATCGGCTGGATGAGTCTTGCCGATGACCTCGGAGCACGCCACGAGTGCCGGCGCGCTTCCCTCCCTTCCTGCCGGGACCTAAAATCCTCGGTCATCGTAGCCCAGCCTCACTTGCAGCGACGCATTTGATAGCCGCTCGCCCTTCCCGAACATCCTCCGAAAGCTGCCAGATTAACACCATTACCCCCTGTATACCCCTCGTATATCCCTCGTATATCCCCTGTATATCCCTCGTATTCCCCGTGTGTGTCACGAGCCAGTATCTCGCGGGCCATTCGGGTTACGGTCCAGCGGGGGGAAGCGACGCTCTGGGGGTAGTAAGGGCTGTTATCCTGCTTACCTTGGCGTGGCGGCCACCAGTGGCACATGCAGGTTGCCGGGTGCCGCGGTATCGTCTATCGTCACGGCTATGAAACTCTGAATTGGGAAGCTAGATTTGATGAAACGGACACACACGCACACGAATGAGCAGGCAGCGGCGGCCGCCACACCGACGGTGGCGGAACCGCTGGTGCCGGTTGAGCCGGCTACGGTTACGGCAGAGCAGTTGACGGAACTGAAAGAGCGGGCAGCCAAGGCTGATGAGCATTGGGATCGCTTGCTGCGAACCACGGCCGATTTTGAGAACTTCAAGAAGCGCGCCGCGCGCGACAAACAGGACGCCATCAGGTTCGCCAACGAAAGCCTGCTCGAGAAGCTAGTGCCCGTGCTGGATAGCCTGGACATGGCGCTGGCCGCCGCCCAGGACGCCAAGACCGATGCCGCGCAGTCGTTCCAAGCCGGCGTCAGCATGATCGGCCAGCAGCTTAAAGGCGTCCTGGCCGGTGCCGGCCTCGAAGAGGTGGACGCCGCCGGCAAGACCTTCGATCCGAATTTGCACGAGGCTGTCGCGCAGAGGGAAACGGCGGAGGCGCCGGAAGGCCAGGTTATTGAGCAGCTCCGCAAAGGCTATAAATTGCGTGAACGGCTCCTGCGTCCCGCCAGCGTCATCGTGGCCAAGCATCCCGCCAGTTGATCCATGGCCAAACGCGATTATTACGAAGTCCTGGGCGTTGAGCGGCAATCAGGACCGGAAGAGATCAAGAAGGCCTACCGCAAGCTGGCCACGAAGTATCATCCCGACAAGAACCCGGGCGACAAGACAGCCGAGGAGAAGTTCAAGGAACTCGGCGAGGCTTATGAGGTGCTGAACGACCCGGACAAGCGCGCCGCCTATGACCAGTATGGCCACGCCGCATTCGACCGCCGGTCCGGTCCCTTCGCCCGCGGCGGCGGCTTTCACGACCCGTTTGAGATCTTCCGGGAAGTCTTCGGCGGCGGTAACATCTTTGACGAGTTCTTCGGCGGTGGCGGCCGCTCTGACCCGACGCAACCGCAGCGGGGCGACGACCTGCGCTACGACATGGAAATCATGTTTGAGGAAGCCGCCCGCGGCTGCGAGAAGGAAGTCAGCCTTACCAAACCGGAACTCTGCGAGACATGCCAGGGATCGGGTGCCGAGCCCGGCTCCCGGACACGGCTCTGCCCGGCGTGCAACGGCCGCGGCCAGATCATCAACTCCCGCGGCATCTTCAGCATCGCCCAGAGCTGCCCGCAGTGCCAGGGCGCGGGCCGCGTCATTGACAAGCCCTGCGGAGACTGTCGCGGCTCCGGGCGCCACGATCGCACCTCGAAAATCAAGCTGCGGATCCCCGCGGGCGTGGACACCGGCTCGCGCCTTCGTTCCGCCGGTAATGGCGAAGCCGGCCTTCGCGGCGGGCCGCCTGGCGACCTGTACGTTGTGCTGCACGTCCAACCTCACCCCATCTTCCAGCGTGACGGAGACGACCTGCTCTGCGAAGTGCCTGTGAGCTTTGTGGATGCCGCACTCGGGGCGGAAGTCGAGGTGCCGACGCTTGACGGCAAGGCCGGCATCAGAATCCCCCCCGGCACCCAGCCGGGCACCATGTTCCGGCTCAAGGGCAAAGGCGTTCGGAACGTGCAAGGCTACGGTCACGGCGATCTCCACATTCGGGTTAGCGTCGAGGTCCCCACTCACCTGTCGTCAGCTCAGAAAGCCAAACTGCAGGAATTCGCCAGCCTCTGTAGCGGCAAGGAGAACCCCATTCGGCAGGGCTTCTTCGAAAAAGCCAGAGGTTTCTTCCAATGAGCACGATGGAGTGCTCGCGACGGTGACGCAGGAACCGGCCCGTGCTTATTTCGACTTCCCCGTGCATCGCTTCTACCTGCCCCCGGGCCAATGCCACGAAGGCACATTATTCCTGGCCGGCCGTGAGGCGCACCACGCCCGGCATGTCCTGCGCCTGCGACCGGGCGAGCGCATCATCGTGCTCGACGGGGTGGGGCGCGAGGTTCATTGCGAAGTAGAAGGTAGCGACAGCGATCGGGTCAGGCTGAGGGTCGGTGAGACACGCGTGCATGCTCCTCGGGCGTGCGCGGTGACCTTGCTTCAGGCATTGCCCAAAGGCAGAATCATGGATGCCATCATCCAGAAGGCGACCGAACTCGGGGTTGCCCGGATTGTGCCCTTGCTCTCTGAACGCGTGGTCGTCCAGGTCGGGGAGGAGAACCTCGCGCGCAAGACGGCAAAAATGCAGTTGGTCGCCGTCGAGGCTATCAAGCAATGCGGTGCCTGCTGGCTGCCAAGAATCGAACCGCCGGTGACACCGCACCAGTTCCTTGCCCGAGCGGAGTCACTCGAGTTGCCATTAATAGCTTCGTTGCAGGCCGGCAGCCGGCCGCTGCGGGAATACTTTCACACATTTCAGGCGCGGCACGGCCGCGCGCCCCGATCCGCCGGCGTGTGGATCGGGCCGGAAGGCGATTTCACCCCGGAGGAAACGGCGGCCATCAAGGCGCACGGCGTCCTGCCCATCACGCTCGGGGAGCTGGTCCTGCGAGTCGAGACCGCGGCCATCTACTGCCTCTCGATTCTCCACTACGAGCTGCACACAGCCCCGTGTTGAGCCTCCGGCCTCGATTTGGGACGTTCTTGAACGAGCAGCCGGAAAGCCCTTCCCAAGTGGTCCGGATGAATCAGGGTTTGAAACTGGCGCGTGTGCCATGCGGTCCAAGCCCCGAACGAGCCTCCGCCATTCCAGATCCTCGCCGCGATCTGAGTCAGGAATTGAGTCTGCGTCATGAGCGCTTGCGTTCGCAGGCCGGCCGCCTCGCCGGCCGCCTGAAGAGCGGTGAAATTAACGTGTGCCGTGATGTCCTGCAGTCCGGGATCGGCGAGCACGTTGCCGCTCAAGCGGTGGTGATGGTAACCGCGCAACGTGCCGCCGGTTCGTTCCGGGACCAGGAGTTCTTCCATTGTGAGCCCATAATCCAGAGCCAATAGTTTCCCCCACGACAGCGCGCCAGCGGCGGAACGCCACCATTCCTCTGCGGCGGGACAAACCTCGACCGTGAACCCATCCGGCAGTATGGATGCGAGCCTCGTGGTGGGAGTCAGGAGCGAGGCGCGCGAGGCCAGGCCAGGAGTGAGTGCCGCAAGCTGCGTCCAGGCAAAACGACCATCCTCGAGCGTGACCCCCATCTCAAACCAGGCTTGCCGCTTCGCGTCCCAGCCCAGCCGATGCATCGGGAAGGCATCCAGCAATTCGTTGGCGAAGATGATCCGCTGAATCCGGCCAGGGTCTCCAATGACAGATCGCCCTGGAGTGGGGGCGCCGGCGAGGGCAGTCGAGGGTAGTTCGGAGAGTGTCCTGACCCAGCGCACGTGGGTTGTGAACTCGGCCAGCGCTTCCTGTTGCCACTGCTGGCGGCGATTGGAGGGTTCAACGATCCAATAAACGAGCCTCTGAAACATCGCTGGTCGTCGCCGGCGCATCCACCTCAGGATATCGCCCGCCAGTTTCCCGCCATGCGCCCCCGCTTCGACCATCTCCACTCTTTCGGTGCAGCAAACGGCGGATGGTGAACCCGGGGTTAGCGGCCGCGCGCTTGGCTCACACCATTCCGCGAATTGGAACGCCAGCAACTCACCGAACAGGGACCCAACACTCACGCTAGTATAGTAATCTCCACCGCGCCCGATGGTGTCCTCTTCCTTTTCATAATATCCACAAACAGGACAATACAGCGCGAGTTCCATGAACCGCGCGAAGGAGATGGCCCCGCCGCTCGCTATCTCTTTCGCAATCTTCTCAGCGACTCCACTCAATGGCTTCTAATGTGGTGCGGATTTAGCTAACAGTCGTCCAGACCGTACCGAACCATATGGCAAAGATCGATGCTTTCTTTAATCTGATGTTCGAGCAAAAGGCCTCAGACGTCCACCTGTCGTCGGGCAACAACCCCATGCTCCGCGTCAACGGTGAACTGCATCGCGTGGATTATCCGCCGCTCGACAATGATGAGCTCAAGAAGATGCTCTACGAGATCGCGCCCGAGTACAAGATCAAGGTCTTCGAGGAAACCGGGGATGTGGATTTCGGCTACGAGATTCCCAACATCTCCCGTTTCCGCGCCAACTTCTTCAACCAGAAATATGGCATTTCCGCCGTCTTCCGCCAGATTCCAACCAAGGTGCTGTCCTTCGACGATTTCGAGAAGTTGGACGCGGCACTGCCCAGCGTGCTGAAGAAGTTCTGCATGCTCCACCGGGGCCTGGTGGTCGTTACCGGCCCCACCGGCTCCGGCAAGTCCACCACGCTGGCCGCCATGGTAGATTATGCCAACAAGAACCGGCGCGACCATATCATCACCGTGGAGGACCCCATCGAATTCGTGCATGAGAGCAAGAACTGCCTCATCAACCATCGCGAGATTGGCATCCACACCAAGAGCTTCGCCACGGCCCTCCGGGGCGCCCTGCGCGAAGATCCCGACATCATTCTGGTCGGCGAGTTGCGTGACCTGGAGACCATTGAACTGGCACTGGTTGCGGCCAGCACCGGGCACTTGGTCCTCGGCACACTTCATACCCCAAGCGCGGCCAAGACCGTGGACCGCATCATTGACGTCTTCCCGTCCGACCAGCAGAACAAGATCCGTGCGACCCTCTCGGAAGCCCTGAAAGGAGTCGTCGCCCAGAACCTGTTCAAGCGGATTGACAAGAAGGGACGCGTGGCGGCTTTGGAAATACTGGTGTTCACCACCGCCATTGCCAACCTCGTGCGTGAAGGCAAGACTCACCAAATCCCGGGTATGATCCAGGTTGGCAAGAAGCTCGGCAACCAGCCTCTCGATGATGCCATCATGGAGCATCTCCGTATGAAGCGGATCTCGCCCGAGGAGGCATACGACAAGGCGATTGACAAGAAGAAGTTCCGCTCCTTCCTGCCCCACCCCCCGGACGACGACGAAACCTGACCTATGCGCCGACCTGAGCTTGATTACGTTCTAACCACGATGCTGGAGTCCCAGCCGGAGGTCTCCGACCTGCTGTTCACGGTGGAGAAGCCACTGCAGGTCGAAGCCGTCGGCGAGCTAAAACCCGTTGTGTGCGACCCGCCCATCGAAAAGCTAACCCCGTTTCAAACCGAGATGGTGGCGCTCAATTTGGTGGGCGACAACCAGTGGCACATCGGCGACCTGCTGCGCCGCGGTTCGTGCGACACCGCCTACACCCTTACTGAGAAGGCGCGGTTCCGAATCAGCGTCTTTGCGCAGCGCGGCAACTATTCGATCGTTCTCCGCAAACTCAACACGGTCATTCCTACCTTGGAATGGCTGCAATTCCCCGACGTGATCCGCCAGATTCCGCGCGAAAAGACCGGGCTGGTGCTCGTCACGGGCGCCACCGGCTCGGGCAAGTCCACGACGCTCGCCGCGGTGCTCAATGACATCGGCCATACCCGGCCCGTGCATATCATCACGCTGGAAGACCCGATTGAGTTCATTCATCTGCAGGACCTGGCCACCTTTAACCAGCGCGAGCTGGGCACCGACTTTGAGACTTTCTCCCACGGGCTACGCGCCGCCCTTCGCCAGGCCCCCAAGGTCATCCTGGTCGGAGAAATGCGTGACCGGGAGACGATTAAGATCGCTCTCAGCGCCGCCGAGACGGGTCACTTGGTCCTCAGCACCCTGCACACGGTTGATGCCGGCCAGACGATCAACCGTATCCTCGGCATGTTCGAGACCGAGGAACAGGAGCAAATCCGGGCGCGTTTGGCCGACAACCTGCGCTGGGTCATCAGCCAGCGGTTGGTCTCCAAGATTGGCGGCGGCCGCTATGCCCTGCTCGAAATTATGGGCTCCAATCTCCGCACCCAGGAATCCATCCGGCTCGGCGAAGCGGAAGGCAAAAGCTTCTATGAAATCATCGAGGCCAGCGAGGCCTTCGGATGGCGCACATTCGATTATTCCGCCCTCGAAGCCTACGAACAGGGCAAAATCACCGAGGAAACGGCCCTGCTTTACTGCACGAAACGCGGCCCGGTGACCCGGGGCATAGACAACATCAAAAAGACCCGCGGCGAGTCCACTCACAACATGCACTCCCTGCGTATGAAGGCCATGCAGAACGCCGCCCGGGCGAACTCAACTTCCCCGCCGCCCATTGCCCTCAAATTGAAATGATCCGCCATGAGTAGCCAATTCGACTTCATCAGCGCCCAGGACAAGCCCGCTCTGCTGGCCTTTTCCACCCCGGAATGGCTCGAAGCCGCCCGGACCGCCCTGGAGGAACTCGGCTACAAGGTTCACACCGCCGCCACTCACAGCGATTTTCTGGTTCGATTCACCCAGGTTCACTATCAGGTGGTAATTCTCGAAGAGCTCTTTGCGGCCAACAACATTGGCGAGAACCTGACCCTCAAGGCTCTGCAGGCCATGACCATGAACCAGCGCCGCCACGCCACGATCATCCTGCTCGGCGAATCGTTCCAGACCTTTACCCCAATGCAGGCCTTTCAACAGAGCGTGCATGCCGTCATCAACAGCTCTGAAATGTTCCTGCTCAAGCAGCTTATCGAGAAGGCCGTCGCTGACAATACCCTCTTCCTCACCAGCTTCCGCGAGGCTCAGGCCCGCGCTTATTCCACCGCCGACAAAGCCGACTGACATCGGCGGCAATGGTTGCCGAGCGCTCGCGCCAGCCGGGCCCGGGTGACGCGCGGCATTTTCTGTTTCTTAGGCTGGCGCCATTCCCGTAGATTGCCGCAGGTATGAAATGCTTCGTTACCGGGGCTTCGGGATTCATTGGTGCGAACCTCGTTCATGAGCTGATCGCCGACGGGCACCGGGTCAAAGCGCTCTTGCGGCCGGGCAGCGACCTGCGCGGTCTCCGGGACGTTGACTACGAGCGGGTTGAAGGAAACCTGGCTGATCGCGCGCGGCTTAAGCAAGCCATGGACGGGTGCGAGTGGTGTTTTCACGTTGCGGCCAGTTACCATCTCTGGCTGCCCGATTATGCGCCCATGTACGCGGCCAACGTCGAGGGCACCCGCAATGTGATTGAGGCGGCGGCGGCGGCCGGTTGCCGGCGGATTGTTTATACCAGCACCGTCGGTTGCATTGGGTTGCCGACGCCGATCCAGGGGCGGATCAGTCCCACCGATGAGACCGCGCCGGTGTCCGAGGCGCAGATGAGCAACCACTATAAGCGCTCGAAATGGCATGCGGAACAGGTCGCCCTGCAGCTCGCGCACCGAGGTCTGCCGGTCATTATCGTCAACCCGTCCACGCCGGTCGGCCCGCGCGACGTCAAGCCCACCCCAACCGGCCAGATCATCGTGGATTTCCTGAACCGCAGGATGCCCGCCTACCTCGACACCGGCCTCAACTGGGTGCACGTGAGGGATGTGGCGATCGGGCACCTCCTGGCTGCGCGCGATGGCCGCGTCGGCGAGCGCTACATCCTGGCCAACGCGGAGGGCAACTGGACGCTGAAGCAGGCCTTCGCGCTCCTGGAAGAAATCTCCGGCGTCCCCGCCCCAAGAACGCGCATACCCTACGCCGTGGCGCTCACCGCGGCGCACCTGAACGAGGCGGTCTCCCGGTTTACGCGCCGACCGCCCCGTGCGCCGCTGGCCGGCGTGCGCATGGCGAGGTATAAGATGTATTTCAATCCCGCCAAGGCGATGCGCGAACTCGGCCTGCCGCAAACGGCTCCCCGCCAGGCTTTGGCCGACGCCGTCAGATGGTTCCGGACGAATGGTTATGTGAAGTGAACCGGCGACGCGCTTGAGACACCTGGTTTGTCAAACCTGGAGAGCGGACAGAAGAGCCAAGTGAGTTACATTGCCTATATGAGTTGCGTGGGTTACATGAGTCGCTGGCGGACAAAACGAAATGGTCTGATCGTGTGGCTCTGTGCGGTTGGCGGCGCCTGCATTGGACAGTCCCTCGTTGCTGATCCGACCACGGAGGTCTATGCGCGGGCAACCAATCAATTTGGCGCTGCGATCTTTTTCAAGCCCGCCCAGGCGACGAACACCGACTTCGCCTGCCAACTCGTTCCGCTCATCCTCCAGGAAGTTCCGTCCTGGCAGGCAACGGCCAGCCCGCCCGGCGACCCTTTCGGAACCGTTGGTTTTTCGAATGGAGTTCCTGCCCTCGATCCGAAGCGGCCCGCCGTCTATTGGACTGCTGACAGCGTGTGGTTCAACGGCACAACTCACCCGCGGGTTTCCTACCAGTGGTGGTACTGCATCCTTCAGCCATCCGGCCATCCGACGTCTTTGTCCCGGCAAGGGGTTCGCATCACGCTCGATTCGCGCGGCCAGCCCGCCGTCTGGGAAATCCTGGCTGACACCTCCGGCCTGCGATTGATCTTCATTTCCCAGAGCCTGGAGAAGTCCGCCGCCGCTGCCTTTGGCAAACCGTTGCCCGGGCGGCGATACTCGATCGAGCGCGAGGTCGGCCAGACGCCGAAAGTCATCGTCCCACGAGTGGTTGAAGATGGCCAGCAGGCGATGGGCCCCATTGTTTATCTGCGCGAAGGCACACGCAACGTAAGCACCCTGATCTGCCGCTGTATGCCCGCCCAGGTAAAGCGGCTTATAGCCACCCGGACCTTCGATTTGACTCCGCTTGACACCGTTGATGGGAGCGCGTTCCTGGTTTCCGCACGAACGACCCCACCGAGCGCGTCTGTGTTGTGGCCGGGGGATGAGCGGGTCGAGAGCCGGTTGGACAAGTGCTTGCGCCTGCCGGAGGGATTCTGATCGTATGGTGTGGTTCCTGCCGGTCACAATGAAGTCTGGCTTCAGGAGGGTTTCCATGCAGAAAGAGGAATCGCATGCGCGCGGAAAAAGGGGGCGCTTCTCGACACCGCCACCGGAACGCGGCTGTCCTCAGCCGCAGCATGTGCGGATGGAAATGGGTCTCGGGACACTTGAGGCAGCTCGCACAGTCGGGGCTGCTGCGGCTGCGGACAGCCGCGCTCCGCGCATGTCCCGATTGCCGAGAGCGGTCGTGGTGGCAAAACACGCCCGGAAAAAAGGCGTGGAAAAAAGGCCGACTTGACGCCGTCGAGGAGGTTGCCTAACGTTACGCGCTCGCTGAGCGGCGGAAGCTCCAAACCCACTTGCCCGTTTCGCCATGTCAGCGATTAATCGAAAGGTATTATTGTGAATGTGACGGTAGAGAATTTGGCCCCGTGCAAGAAGCTCATGCGCGTCGAGGTCGAGGCCGCGAAGGTGGATGAGACCTTCGAGTCGATAATGAAGGAATTTCGCAAGCAGGCGAACCTGCCGGGTTTTCGCCCGGGCAAGGCGCCGCGCGAAATGGTGCTCCGCAAGTACGAGAAGGACATCGAGGAGGAAACCAAACGCAAGCTGATCTCCGAATCGTATCATAAGGCGGTCGAGGAGCAGAAGCTGGACGTGCTGGGGCAGCCCGACATCGAGGAAATCCAGTTCGGCCGGGGGCAGCCGCTGCAGTTCGCGGCGACGATCGAGACGGCGCCGGAGTTTGAGATTCCCGAATACAAGGGCCTGGTCGCCACGCGCGAGGCGCGGGTCGTGACCGACGAGGATGTGGAGAAGGCGCTGGGGATGTTGCGGGAGCAGCGAACCGATTTCAAGGCGGCGGATCGCGTTCTGCAGGCCGGGGACGTCGCGGTGGTCAATTATACCGGCATGTGCGATGGCAAGCCGATCACGGAAACCGCGCCGACGGCCAAGGGGTTGACCGAGAAGAAGAACTTTTGGGTGGATGTCTCCCCGAACTCATTTATCCCCGGATTCGCTGACCAGCTTGTCGGGGCCAAGGCCGGTGACAAGCGGACGGTGAACGTGGATTTCCCCCCCGACTTCGTGACGCCGCAACTGGCGGGAAAGAAGGGCGTCTATGAGGTGGAGGTGGTTGAGGTGAAGGAAAAGGTGCTGCCGCCGCTGGACGACGAGCTGGCCAAGACCTTCGGCGCGGAGAGCCTCGAAAAGCTCCGGGCGGGCGTGCGCCGAGACCTGGAAAACGAGCTGAAACACACGCAGAGCAAGTCCATTCGGAACCAACTGGTCCGCACGCTATTGGACCGGGTGAACTTCGATCTGCCGGCGTCCGCGGTGGCGCAGGAGACGCGCAACGTGGTTTATGACATCGTGCAGGAGAACGCCAAGCGGGGCGTTTCGCGCGCTATCATCGAGCAGCAGAAAGAGCAGATTTATTCCGCCGCGACTCACGGGGCCAAGGAACGGGTCAAGGTTGCCTTCCTGATGCAAAAGATCGCCGAGAAGGAGGACATCAAGGTCTCGAACGAAGAGATTGCGCAGCGGGTTCAGTTCCTCGCCGGGCTGTATCAGATTCCGGCAGATAAGTTCCTCAAGGACCTGCAAAAGCGCAATGGCCTGATCGAAGTGTATGATCAGATCATGAACGGCAAGGTGATGGATTTCCTCGAACAGAACGCGAAGATCGAGGAGGTGCCGGTTGGCTCGACGCCAGCGCCCGAAACGCCGGGCGCCAACCCAAGCTAAGCACCCGGCAAAGCACCCGCCCGGATCAAGCGAGCCGGAAAAAGGCTTGTTATCTGGTTCCGGCGCTGGTTCAGTAGAGGCGCGGTGCAGTCAAATTGGCAAGCTCTTGTTCACGCTGGCGGATCCCCGCCAGCCGGGCTGCCTGGGCTCCACGATCATCAATTCAGCCTGAGTGCCCGTTTAAGCCTATGCACAAGTCCTTCCGTCGTTTCGCCTCGTTCACACTTCTGTTCTGCCTCCTGCTAGCCCACGGCCTCGTGTGCCCGGCAGCGGTGGTGTTCTACGTGAACGAGCAGGGAGCCCTCGTCGGTTTCCCCCGGCCCGAGACGAACGAACCGGAGGCGGCGCTGGAGGCGCTGGCGACCCCGCCGCCCGGACTGCTTTCCGCCGTGCCGGCGGGCACAAGCGTTGCGGGGTTCTCGCTGACCGAGGGTGGCGCAACCGTCGCCTTTTCCACCGCGATCATCAGCCTTGGAATGGACGACACGCGGCTGGAGCGGATCTTCGATCAGGTGCGGACGACGCTGATGGCGTTGGGGATTGAGGGGGCGGTGCGCATGCAAAGCGACGGGCGGGCGTTGAGTGATTACTTACCCCCCACCCCCGCGATAGCGCCTCGGAAGACCCCTGCGGCAGACGGCGGAACCGTCTTCGCCAGCGGCAGCGCTTTGACGGGCAGGTCCATCAGCCTTTCACCCGGCCACGGGAAGGTGTGGACGGGCTCGAGCTACGCTTTTGAAAGGCCGGTTTACTGCAACCCGCTCAATCGCGAGGACGACCACAACCTGGAGGGCATGGCTTACCTGGATCAGTACCTGCGGCAGGACGGCGCGGTGACCAAGGTCTATCGGTGCCTCAACAAGAGTTACGGGACGCACGCGGGCAGCGGAGAGCCGTGGTGGCGCGTATCCGCCGGCTATTGGCTCCAGTTGAATGGCTATCCCTGTTCCGTGTATGGCAGCCTGACGGGCTGCACTCTGGGATCCGGAGCGAGTGAGTCGGACGATTCGCTGCGCTCGCGGGGGCTCGCGTCGAACTACGACGACACGGATATCTACGTTTCATTGCACAGCAACGGCTACCAGGGCGACTGCGCGGGTGCCTCCTGCCCCAACGGGACCTGCACCTACTACGATGCCGGCACCGTGCACGCCGCATGGGGAGGCATCAGCCAGACGCTGGCCACCGACATCAATAATGCCATCGTGGACTCAATTCGTAACAAGTACGGGGACACGACCTGGAGGAACCGGGGGGCGTTGGACTCCGACGGAGGGTTCGCCGAGACGCGCATCCCTGAGCGCGCGGCGGTGTTGATCGAGTTGGCATTTCACGATAGCTGCGACCGCGACGGGCTGTATCTGCAAGACAACTTCTTCCGCTCGACCACCATGTGGGCCACTTACAAGGGCATCTGCGATTACTTCGGAGTGACGCCCACTTATGACTACTATTCCGATGAGGTCGTCAGCCACGATATTCCGGCCACCATGATGGCCGGTTCGACGGCCACGGTGCATGTCACCTTCCGCAACCGGGGCGTGTTGTGGAACGACGCCCGCAGTTTCAAGCTCGGGGCGGTCGGGGATTCGGATCCCTTCACCGGCACGACGCGCTACAACGTGGGCGGCGAGGTCGGTCCCGGCGCGACGAAAACGTTCACCCTGGCTCTGACGGCGCCGGGGACGCCGGGCACTTACACGACGGATTGGCGGATGCTGCGCGAGGGCGTGGCGTGGTTTGGCGCGACGGTGACCGCCAGCGTCGTGGTCACTAATGCGAGCGGCGGGCCGAGCATCCTCGCCCAACCGGTGAGCCAAACCGCGGCTCCCGGCGGCACGGTCAATTTCACCGTGACGGCCATCGGCGGCCAACCGCTCAGCTACCAGTGGCGCAAGAACGGCGCGGACCTCAGCAATGGCGGCAACGTTTCGGGCGTCACCACCACGACCTTGACGATCAGCAACGTTCAACAAACCAATGCGGGCAGCTACACGGCGCTGGTCAGCAACACCAACGGCGCGGTGCTCAGCGCCGAGGCGGTGCTGACCGTCGGCATCCCGGGAACCTCCATCGGTTCATACACGGCGGATTGGCAGGGCAATCCGACCTCGTGCAACTTCCCCGGCACCGCCACAGGTTGCGGCTACAATGTGTGGTATATCATTGACCGCATTACCACCAACTGCACGCCCCGCAACGGCAACGCGACCTGGAACCCCGGATTCACCTGGAGCGGCCGCGGCTGGGTCCGCATGGATTTCCAGGTGCCGTGCGCCAATGCCACCAGCCAAATCTACGTCCGCTACCGGAACCTGGCCGGCGACTGGAGCGGCCTATCCAGCACCATCAACGAGTGCGCGTACGGCGATTGGATGACGCCTTTGGACCAGGTCACGGACAACCTCGCCAACTTCAATGGCTGCTACGTAAACTCCGATGAAAGCGTGGGCGCTCCCTCGGGCGGCTGCAGCACCACGTGCAACGTCAGGAGGACCGGGGTCGCGCAAATCCACATGTACGGCGCGCGCTGGCATTACATCAACGACTGGACCTGCCTGGGAGGCTACGCCTCCAGCAGTGTCAGCGACACCTCCGGCCGGGCGTTCGCCTGGGGCGAGCCGGGCCTTTATCTCTATCCGGCGGTTGACACCACCCATGGCAACGCGATCGCCGCGGGCCTGGGCCTCGGCGGCAAGACGCCGGGCCGCGTCACCACGGGCGACTGCAACAACGCCAACACCCTGAACTTCAAAGGCAATGCCAGCGCCCACGGGAACGGCGACAACATGGACGCCTACGGGTTTGCCTGGGTCTTTGCCCCCAGCGGCGCCGCACCCAGGTTTACGATCGGCTCCGACGACGGCAATCGCGTGTGGGTCAACGGCAGTTTGGTCAATGACACCAACGCCTCGCGGGGCCTGACGCGGGACCAGGATGCCCCCGGCGCGACGAGCCTGGCAGTGGGCTGGAACCGCGTCCTGTTCAAGGTCCACAACTTCACCAGCGCCTTCCAGGGCACGGTCAGCCTGCGCAACGGCGGCAACCTCAATTTGAACGAGCCCTCCGTCAATGTGTTCGACCTCGGGGGCTACTATAGCTACGGCGTCGGATACGAGCAGGACGCCTGGTATCCTTTCAACTATGTTACCAACTTCTGCGGCGGCGACAATCCGCAGCCCAACGCCAATTACTACGGCAAGGACACCACGGTGACTGCCAGCGGCTGGGCCGAGGGCAGCGGCCCCGTCCCGTTCTGGCGCGTGATGCACTATGAATGGGGCTACGGCTTGACCGGCGACACCGACTACGCGGCGGTCACGACCGGCAGCAACAGTTGGTCGCACACGCAGACCGGCGTCACCGGACACCGGCGCTTTCATTTCTTCGCCGTCAGCCAGTCTGGCCGGACGTCGTTCCAGAACAATGGCCAGACCGGCGGCGCGAACTGGGGTGGCAGCGGCGCGGGCACCTACATGGATGTCTATGTGGACAACGTGCCGCCCCAGGACCCGGCCTTCACCAGCGCCGGCGCGGTCAGCCCGAGCCAGGTTGACCTGTCTTGGACCATCCCGCTCGACCAGGGCGTGGGTATCGGCCCTGGCGCTGCCGAGGCGGCGGACGAGGCCAGCAACAGTTCGGGCAACTACTACCGCGTGGGCGACGTGGGCGTGGAGGTTTACCGCGATGGCGCAATCGTCTCCGATTGGGGAACCAGCACCACAGCGAACGACACCGGGCTGACTCCCAACACCGCCTATACCTATACCCTCGTGGCTCGTGACAACACCACCGAGGCGCGCGGTGCCTGGCACAACCTCACCAGCCAGCAGGGGTTCAGCACCATCTGGACCCTGTCCGTGCCTCCAGGGCCGGGAAGCGTCACCCCTGATCAGACCGCCCCGCCGGTCGGCAGCAACGTCACCTGGACGGTGGCGGCCGGATTCGGGCCGGGGCAAGTTCAGTATTACCGGTACGCTTGGGACGCCTCTCCCACGCACACCTGGACAGACACCGAGACGCAATGGTCGAGCGGCACAATCGCTACTCTGCCTGCGTCGGCGGGCACCTGGTATCTGCACCTCAAAGGCTATAACGGCGCGGATGTGGGCAATGGCACCTTTGACTATTCGGTGACGACCTCAACCGAGCTGGTTTACAGCCAGACCAACGCCATCTCCTCGATGATGAACAACGGCGACGGCACCTTCACGCTCAGCTTCGTCGGCACCCCGCAAGCCCGGTATTACGTGGTCACGAGCACCGATCCGGGTGCCCTCATGTCCGGTTGGCAGGTTTTGCCGAACAGCACCAACACGGCGCCGGTTCCGAGCGGCGTGTGGTCGGTTATGGTGACCAACGACGTCGCCCAACGGTTCTATCGTTCGGCGGCGGTCAACCCGGCGCCATAAATGTTGCCCCGGCCGCGCGGGGTGGTTTGACCTTGCGCTTCGTTTACCGAGAGGCATGATGCCTGCCGCATGAAGCCGACGCGCGTGCCGCAACCGCCCGTGAATCCCGCCCTGCGGGATCGCGAGCATCACGACTTCTGGCCCGGCTTCATTACCGCCTTGATCGGCGTCGTCTTGCTCTTTGCCGGCGCGCGGCATTTAACAGGCGTTGACACGGTTGAGGGAAGCACCGCCTGGGAGACGCAACTGATGAAGGCCTTTTCGACCGGCGGCCTCCAATACGCTGACCGCATGCCGCCGCCCGCCCCGCCGAGGCTCGATGACCCCGATGCGTCCGCCGAAGCGCTGGACCGCTGGGCCAGAGAAAACGCGGCTGCCGTGCCGCCGTCCTGGAAGATCCGGGTGGACATCGGCGCGAAGCAAGCCTGCCCTACCTGAGTGAAATAAGCTCCGGTTGCATGGCGCAACCGCATCACCCATGGAGTGCCCTGTCCCCCAATGCAAGCAGCGTGAGCCCACCCAGCTTGGTCGTAAGCTCTCGCGGCTTCGACCCTGGGTGCAGACCGGCTTTCTGGGGGTGTGGCTGGCGCCGCTCGGCCAATGGCTCCACGGCATCCCCGGCTGCGTCTTTCACTGTTACTCCTGCCCGCTTTCCTCGTTCGGCTGCCCGGTGGGGATCGCCGCGAATTATGCCGCACTGCTGCCGGTTGCGTTTGAAGTACCTTACCTGCTGATCGGCATGCTGTTGCTGGTCGGCGCGCTGGGCGGCTCGATCGTTTGCGGGTGGGCATGTCCCTTCGGTTTCGTTCAGGACCTGCTGGGCCGGCTTACCACTCGGAAACTCGCCTTGCCCGGCTGGGTGGGCCACTTTCGATATGTAGTGCTTGTGGGCCTGGTGTTGCTGCTGCCCTTGGCGCTGGGCTTGAAGGGCATCCCGTTCGAGGAGCAGGTCGTCTCGATCTGCCGGCTGTGTCCGGCGGGCGCGTTGGAGGCTGGCGTCCCGTATTCCGTCCAGAGTCTGCTAGCCGGCAACGGCTGGCTCATGAGCGGCCTCAAGACCGGCATCCTGGTCGCCTTCCTCGTCTCGGCGCTCGTCATCCACCGCCCCTGGTGCCGCATCTTATGTCCGCTGGGCGGTTTGCTGGCGCTCTTCAACCGCTTCAGCCTGTTCCATTTGCGGTTCAACTCCAAAGAGTGCATCGAGTGCAACCTGTGCCGCGCCCGCTGTCAGATGGGCGTCAAAGTGGACCAGAAGGTGAACGTCTCCGGCTGCATCCGCTGCCTCGAATGCGCCACCTGCGGCGCCCTGGAACCCTGTTTCGCCTTCCCCAAGGAAACTTCGGCTTCGACTCCCCCGGAGCCTCCTCCATCCAAGCCAGCAACAGCCGAACCTCCCAATAGCTGACCCCTGCCCGGAGCCCGTCTTTCTGAATTCTCTTCTTGCTTTGTAGTGCGGAAGGTCCCAGGGTCGGGCTAACGTGAAAACGTTTGCACAATTGTCATGCAGCGCAAGAAATTGAATTGAACTGCCAAAGCCCCCCCATGAAATCAAAACTCATACCCATCGGACTCGCCCTCACCGTTGTGAGCCTGGCTCGCGCGGACCACCATCCCGTGACACTGACCCCCGGCAGCTTCAATGCTGACGTGGTGGTCGAGAACACAGCAACGCCGGCCATTGGCACGGCCGTTAATGCCACCATTGACAACGGCACCAACCTCAGCGGCTTCCTGCCCAACGGCGACACCTGGATGGAGCAGGGCTTCTTCACGGGCGCCAATGCCACGGATGGGGTGCCCCCGGCGGGGTCCACTTTCCAGGCGATCAGCAACAGCGCCATCTCCTTCGCCATGGCGCCGAGCTATGCGGCGAACAACGCCATCATGATTGACGCCTCGATGACCAACGGCACGTGGATCCCCGTCGTCCCGGCCGCTTATTCGAGCCTGTCGTTTCTATCCAGCGGCGGCAACGGCGGCCGCAACATCAACGTGACGGCCTACCACCAGGACGGCACCACCAGCACCGGCAGCTTCTCTTCACCGGACTGGTTTGGTGTGACGGTGGGGGTGGCCTGGATCACGCATGGCCGGATCTGGGCCAGCAACTACAACGAAGACAACGCCGGGGATCCCAATAATCCTCGTCTCTATTACCGCAATGTGGCCCTGGCAAACACCACCAGCCCTATCACGAACATTACCCTGACGCTCGGCACCGGCGGCGGCACCGGCCACGTCGGCGTTATGGCCGTCAGCGGCTCGACGGACAATGTCAACTACGCCCCCATCGCGGTGACCGGTTACACCGTGGACGTGGTGGTCGAGGCGACGGCGTCGAAGCCCAACGTAGCCATGACCAACTTCACGACCGTCTCGATGGACGGCGGCATCAACAACAACGGCGCTACCTGGTATGAGCAGGGGTACCATCCGTTCCTGCTGACCTCCGGCCTGCCGCCAGCCGGCTCGACGATCACCAGCCTTGCCGTGGGCGACCATCAGTACCAAATGCCGGCGAGCTACTCGGCCAACAACTGCATCTACGTGGACTCCAACAATCCCACCGCCAACCTCACCTTCGCCAGCCCGGCCGCGTATTCAGCCCTCTCCTTCCTCAGCGCCACCGCCAACGGGAACGTCACCAACCAGTGCATCATGCAATACGCGGACGGCTCGCAGGAGACGAACGTGTTCGTGTCGAGGGATTGGTTCTTCAACCAGCCTTATGCTTACACCTCCCGAGGCCGCATCAACCTGGACAACAAGACATTCGACAGTGTCGGCGGCGACAACCCGCGGCTTTACGAGGCCCAGTTTGTCCTTGGCAACACTGGCAGCGCGGTGACAAACGTGGTCATGGAATGGATCGGCGGCTCCGCCAACTCGCGCGCGGTGATTCTCGCTGTTAGCGCCACGGCCGGCGCCGTCTCGCCCATCCTGGGCGAGGCCCCGACAAACTACCTCACCGGCGAAGGCGGCAATGCGGCCTTCTCGGCGACGGTCACCGGCGGCACCGAGCCCTTCACCTTCGTTTGGCAGTTTTCACCGGACGGCACTACCTACAGCGACCTGACGGACGACGCGCAGGTGTCCGGCGCGACGACCACGAACCTGGCGCTCGCAGGCGTCGGACTCACCAACGCGGGCTACTACCGTTTGCATGTCACCAACGTGGCGGGCAGCGTGAACACGCCGGCGGCGCTGCTCACGGTGGTCTGCACGTCGTTATCGGATGTCACCCAGCCGGGCGACCCGACGGCGTTGGTCAATGGCTCCTCGCCCGGCGGCGAAGCCGTGGCCTATGCCATTGACAACACGACCTCGAAATATTTGAACTTCGCCGTCCCACCGTGCGGCATGGAGGTTGCCCCGTTGGCCGGCCGGACGCGCGTGACCGTCATGCGGTTCTACACGGCCAACGACGCTACGGAACGTGACCCGATGGACTTTACGCTGGAAGGGTCGAACGACGGCGGCGCACATTACACGCTCATCACCTCAAACTCCCTGGCGTTGCCGGATGCGCGCAATGAAGGCAGCATGTCTTTGGACCCCTTCACCCAGCCGATGGCCCAGGTGGCCTTCGCCAACACCCAGAGCTTCACCAAGTATCGGCTGATGTTCTGGCACACCAAAGGCAACGCCTTCATGCAGATCGGTGAAGTCGAGTTTCTGGGCGAAACGGACACCTCCGGGACACCCTACTTCACCACGGAGCCGGTTTCGACCACGGTTTACGACGGCGGCGCGCCTTATTTCATGGCGGCCGCGGTCGGGACGCCGAACCCGGACTTGCGCTGGCAGAAAGGCACCAACGGCGTGTACGTGAACCTGGTGGACGGCGGGAATATCTCCGGCGCGCAATCGGGCTGGCTGACCATCAGCCCGGCGAGCTTCAGTGATGCCGCCGATTACATCTGCGTTGCCAGCAGCACCTCCGGTTCGGCCACCAGCGCGGTGGCCCATTTGACGGTCATCAGCACCTTGCCGGATGTGACCCTGCCGACGGACACTGCCAGCTCATTTGGCGGTGAGACCTCCAACAGCCCGGGCAACGCGGCCAGCGCTTTTGACAACAGCACGTCCGTCTATCAGAACGGCGGCAGCGGTCCCAGCGCCGCGGCAGGCTTCGCGCCCTTTGAGGGGCCGGTCGGCCTGATCGTCACGCCGCGCGGGTCCTCGCTCGTCACCGGGCTGCGCATTTACACGCCGGACGGCGGTGCGGCCGGCGATCCGGTGGACTACAAGCTGGAAGGCTCGAACGACGGCGGCACCAACTACACCGTAATCGGCACCGGGCCGCTGGCCCTCCCGGCCACGCGCAACGCGGCCGACCAGGCCCTGAACCCGCTGACCCACGCGCTGCAGGAGGTGCTTTTTGCCAACACGCAGTATTACACCTCCTACCGTCTGAGCTTCACGACGGTGAAAGACCCTGACACCGCCCCGAGGCTGCTGCTCGGCGAGGTGGAACTGCTCGGGCTCGCCGGGCCGACGATCGAGGTGACGCCGGTATTTCAGACGGTGGCCGTGGGCACGCCGGCCCAGCCGATTACGGCTCTCGCCACCGGCACCGGGACGCCCACCTACCAGTGGCATCGGAACACGGGCAGCGGCTACGCGCTGATCTCCGGCGCCACGACCGAAACCCTGACCTTGAACCCGGCGACCCTGGCGGACTCGGGCCAGTACCGGGTCGTCGTGACCGATGACATCGCGCCGAGCACCAGCCGGTCGGTGGTCGTGAACGTCGTGTCCACCCTCACCGACGTGACGAGTCCGAGCGATGCGATCGCGCTGGCGGGCGGCAGTGCGCCGGGAGGCGAGCCGGTGGCAAACGCCATTAACGACAACACGGACAAGTACCTGAACTTCGGTCTGCCCGCAGGGGACACGGGCAACCCGTTTGTCGGGCCGGTGGGCCTGACGGTCACGCCCGCCGCCGGCGGCACGCTGATCACCGGGTTGCGGGTTTATACCGCCGGCGACGCCGCCGAGCGCGATCCCGCGGACTACACGCTCGAAGGCTCGACCGACGGTGGGGCGAGCTTCACCCCCATCGCCACCGGCACGCTCCTGCTGCCGACGGACCGCAATGCCGGCGGGCTGGCCCTTGACCCGATCGCGTTGCCGAACTGGGAGGCGCGCTTCGCGAACACTCGCGCTTACACGACCTATCGGCTGACGTTTACCCACGTCAGGAACGACGCGGGGGCGAACAGCATGCAACTGGCAGAGGTGGAGCTGCTCGGGGTGAGCGTGCCCACGCTGAGCGTGAAGGCGAACCAGGACGGGACCTTGACGATTAGCTCGACCGTGCCGGGCACGCTCTGGTCCACGACCCAGTTGAAAGACACTGGCTCTACCTGGTCGAACGAAGGCGCCCTTACCGGGAGCGTGACCATCACGCCGAACCCGGCCGAGCCGGCCAAGTTCTACCGGCTGACCGTGCCGTAGTTGATTCTGAATAGCGAGAGCAGCAAGGGCCGGGCGGAAACCCGGCCCTTGTCTTTCTCCCGGCCCCGCGTGAAAGGATTTGCCGGCAGCCATTTCCCGTGACAGCCGCACTGTCTTTTGTTTTACTATGGCTAGAATGATGCCGCGTTTTGCCAGGTTTCGGGGCCGCTCCGCCGTTTGTGCCCTGATCGCCTTCCTTCCGCTTTTGACCGCTGCCGCCGACATGACCCCCGTGGCCGTCACCGGCTTCAACCGGGACGTGGTCATCGAGAGCACGGCGTCCGGCCCGCCGTTCCACACCTTTGCCGTGGAGCTGAACCCCGGCGAAGGGCTGTGCTTTTACCAAAGCGGCCTGCCGGGGAAGAGCTACGGTTTGCCGGCGACGGGAGGCTTCCCGAGCGCCGTGGGCGATGGGACGGCCCTCCAGTTCCAGCCCTACACGGGTAACAACGCGCTGGTGTTGAGCAGCGCCACCGGCATCAGTTCGGGCACGCTCACGCTGGCCACGCCGGCCCAGTACAGCCGCATTGCCGTGATCGCCCATTCCGCCAGCGGCGGCGGCACGCCGAACCTGACGCTCAACTTCCAGGGCGGCGGCACGTTCACCACGACCTACAACGCGCCGGACTGGTTTCACAACGAGGGCGACGCCCTGCGGGGAACGGATCGGATCAGCCTCGCCACGGGGGCGGCGCAGGGCGGCCCGGACAACCCGCGTTTCTACCAGACCACGATTGACCTGGCGGCCCAGGGACTGGACACCAGCATCCTCGTCAGCATCACCTTCGACCAGGCCGCGAGCTCGGGGGCCACGGCCATTTACGCGCTCAGCGGCGCCTTGTCCGCCTCCCAGCCGCAGGCGCCCGCGGCCATCACCGCCCAACCGGCGGACGCGACGGTTCCCGAGATGGCCTCGGCTACTTTCACGGCCGGCGTGAGCGGCAACCCTTTGCCGGCGCTGCAATGGTATCGCGACGGCACGCTGATTCCCGGCGCCACCAACCTGAGCTACGCAACGCCGGCTACGACCCTCGCCGACAACGGGGCGCTGTTCCGGCTGGTGGCGGCGAACGTGGTCAGCAACGTGAGCCACAGCGTCACCAGCAGCGCGGCGATGCTCACGGTGACGCCGATCATGAAGCCGCTCACAGTGATCGGTTTCAACCGCGACGTGGTAATTGAGAGCACGGCGTCCGGGCCGCCCTACTCGAGCTACGCCAGCGTACTACCCGAAGAAACCACCTGCTTCTATGAGAACGGTCTGGCCGGTTATGGCTATGGCCTGCCGGCCGGCGGCTCATTTCTCAGCGCGCTGAACGGGACGCAGTTTCGTTTCCAGTCCTACACCGCCAACAACGCGCTGGCCTTGAGCACCAGCACCGGCGCGTCCGGCACGCTCACGCTGGCCGCGCCGCAGGTTTTCCGCCGGATCGCGTTGGTCGCCCATTCCGGCAGCGGCGGCGGCACACCCACGCTGACGCTACACTTTACCGACGGCAGTGCCTTCGTCACAAACTACGACGCGCCGGATTGGTTCAACAGCGCCGGCTACGCGCTGGCCGGGGTCGAGCGCGTTGATCCGGGCACGGGCGGAACGTCGGGCGCGCCGGACAATCCCCGCTTTTACCAGACGGCCTACGACCTGGCGGCGATGTTCGGCCCCACCAACAAGGCGCTGGCCAGCATCACGTTCAACCAGGCCTCGGCCTCGGGTTGCACCATGATCTACGCGGTGAGCGGCGAGATTGCGCCGCCCGCGCCCGCCGCCATCGTCAGCGGGCCGGCTGATTTGGTGGTGGATGAGCTGGCGCCGGCCACTTTTTGCGCCACAGCCGCGGGCAATCCGTTCCCTGACTTGCAGTGGTATCGCAACGGCGCGCCCATGTCCGGCGCAACCAATCTGAGTTACACTCTGGCCGCTGCCACCCTGGCCGAGAACGGCGCCGCCTTCCGGCTGGTGGCGTCGAATGTGGTGAACAGCGTCAGCCATGTGGTGACCAGCGCGGTCGCCACGCTCACCGTCACCGCGGACACAAATCCGCCGGCGCTGCTCGGCGCGCAGTCGCTGGGCCTGACGCAGGTCAGCGCCAGTTTCTCGGAGCGGATCAGCCCGGCCACCGCCACGAATCGGGCCAACTACTCGATCAGCGGGACCAACGGCAACGTGGCCATCAGCGCCGCGGCGCTCGACGCCTCCCAGACGAATGTCGTGCTTACGGTGCCGGCGATGGCCGCCGGCGCCCTCTACACCCTGCGCGTCAGCAACGTGACCGATCAATCCGCGGCCGGGAACGTCCTCGCGCCGGACTCGGAGGCGCCATTCATGGTCAGCGTGTATGCGGCGGTGGCGATTGGCGGGCCCGCGCCCGCCGGCGGCCAGGTGGTGGTGGCCAATGGCCTCAACCTCACCGGCGGCGGCGCGGACCTGGGCGGCAGCAGCGACCAGTTTCAGTTCAGCGCGCAGCAGAGGTCCGGCGACTTTGATGTGCGGGTGCGGGTGGACCTGCTGACGCTGGCGGATGCGTGGTCCGAGGCGGGCCTGGTGGTCCGGGAAGATCTGACGGCCGCCGGCCGGTCGGTGAGCGTCATGGCCACGCCGAGCATCAGCGGCTGCTACTTCCAGGCGCGCGCCTTCACCAACGCGACGACCACGCTGTCCGGCTCTTTCCCGGTGAGTTACCCCAACACGTGGTTGCGGCTTAAGCGCGCGGGCAGCGTGTTCACCGGCTACGCGGGGTTTGACGGCCGAAACTGGACGCAACTGGGCACGGCGACCCTCAGCCTGCCGACGACGGTTTATTTCGGCTTCGCGGTGTCGAGCCACAACACCAGCCAGACGGCCACGGCGGCGTTTCGCGATTTGGCGGACGTGGAGAGCCCCGGCGTCAACGGCCCGCTGGCATTCGAACCGTTGGGTCAGAGCAGCCGCTTCACGAGCCTGGTCTTCTCGGAGATCATGTATCACCCGACCAACGGCAACCTGGAGTATGTCGAGCTGCTCAACACCCGTGGCGAGCCGCAGGACCTGGGTGGCTGGCGGCTAGGCGGGAGCATTGCCTACACGTTTCCGACGGGGACGGTCATTCCGGGCGGCGGCTTCCTGGCGGTGGCGCAATCGCCGGCCGAGCTGGAGAGCACCTATGGCGTGGCCGGCGCGCTCGGGCCGTTCACCAACAACCTCCCGAACGGCAACGGCATCGTGACGCTGATCAATCCGGCCGGCGGGGTGTTCCTCAAGGTTGAATACTCGGACAGTCCGCCATGGCCGGTGGCCGCGGACGGCGCCGGCCACTCGTTGGTCCTGGCCCGACCTTCCTACGGCGAGAACAATCCCCTGGCTTGGGCGGCCAGCGACGCCATCGGCGGTTCGCCCGGGCGCCTGAACCTGCTCACGGGTGACCCCCTGCGGAGCGTGGTCATCAACGAGCTGTTGGCCCACACCGACCCGCCGGCACTGGACTACATCGAGCTCTACAACCATAGCACCCAGGCAGTGGACCTCGCCGGCTGCGTGTTGTCCGACAACCCTGGCTCGGCCAAGTTCGTCATCCCGCCGGGTACGACGATTCCGGCGCGTGGGTTCGTTTATTTCACCGAAGCTCAGTTGGGCTTTGCGCTCAGTGCCGAAGGGGAAACGGTCTATTTCAAGAACCCGGCGCGGACGCGGGTGATTGACGCCGTGCGATTCGAGGGGCAGGAGAATGGCATTGCCACGGGCCGATGGCCCGACGGGGCGGAGCAGTGCTACCGGTTGACGGCGCAAACCGCTGGCACGAACAACGCCTCCGCCCTCGTCAGCGACGTGGTCCTCAACGAGCTGATGTTCCACCCGATCACCGAGGAGGGCGACCATCAGTTCATCGAACTGCACAACCGGGGCGCGGCTCCCGCGGACCTCAGCGGTTGGACTTTGAGCGACGGTGTCACTTTCACGTTCCCCGCCGGCACCACCCTGGCGCCGGACGGTTACCTCGTCCTCGCGAAGGATCGCGCGCGGTTTCTGGCCCACTATGCCGGCGTCAACCCGGGCCTGGTCCTCGGCAACTACAGCGGCAGCCTCGCCAAGAGCGGCGAGCGCGTCGCCCTGCGCAAGCCTGATACCATCGTTAACACCAACGGCGGCTTGGTCACGACCAACCTCTTCCATATCGTCGTGGACGAGGTGACCTACGGCACGGGCGGGCGCTGGCCGGGATTGGCCGACGGCGGCGGCAGCAGTCTCGAGCGAGTGGATGCGCGCGGCAATTCACGCCTGCCCGCCAACTGGGCCGACAGCGACGAGACGCGGAAGGCGCCGTGGACGCTGATTTCCGCCACCGGCACGATTGACAACGGCAGCAGCCCGGCCAACCAGCTTCAGATTCTGCTCATGGGCGCGGGCGAGTGTCTCGTGGACAATGTGCAGGTGCTCCTGCCGACCGGGAGCAACTTGATCGCCAACTCCACTTTCGAGGCCGGGAGCAGCGGCTGGACCGCCGAGGGCACGGAATCGCAATCGGGCCTCGAGATCACCGAAGGCTACAACAGCAGCCGGTCCTACCACGTCCGCGCCGTGGACCGGGGCGACAACCAGGTCAACCGCATCCGCACGCCGCTCACCGCCACGATTGCTGCGGGCACCACCAACGTGACCATCCGCGCCGCGGTGCGCTGGCTCAAGGGTCACCCACAGATCCTGTTGCGCCTCCGCGGCAACTGGCTGGAATGCGCCGGCGAAATGGCGCTCCCGGCCAGTCCCGGCACGCCTGGAGCCCGTAACAGCCGTTACGCCGCCAACACCGGACCGGCGATCACCGACGTTTGCCATTACCCCGTGTTGCCAGCGGCCAATGAACCCATCCTTGTCACCGCCCGCGTACAGGACCCGGACGGCGTCAGTTCGTTGCTGCTGCAATATCGGCTGGACCCAGGCACGTCCTACTCGTTGGCCAGCATGAACGATGGTGGCAGCGCTGGAGACGCCGTGGCGGGCGACGGCATCTTCACCGCCCGCATTCCGGGTCAGGCCGCCGGAACGATGATCGCTTTCTACCTGCGGGCGCAGGACGGCTTTTCCCCGGCAGCCGTTGCCTTGTTTCCCGGAGACGCGCCCGCGCGCGAGTGTCTCATGCGCGTGGGGGAGACGCAGCCCACGGGCAACTTGCCCGTTTATCGGCTCTGGATGACGCAAGCAACGCTGGATGCCTGGACCAGCCGCAACAAACTCAATAATGCGCCGTTCGACGTGACGTTCGTGCTGGGCAACACTCGCGTCATCTACAACGCCCAAGCCCTGTATGCGGGCAGCCCGTACATCGCGCCCGGCTTCAGCGGGCCGGCCAGCGGCCGCTGCGGCTACAGCATTGAGCTGCCGAAGGACGATCTGTTCCTGGGCGATACAGACCTGGTGCTGGACTGGCCGGGCGGGCATGGCAGCGAGACCACGGCGATGCAGGAGCAGATGGGCTATTGGATTGCCGAGCGGTTGAACCTGCCCTTCAGCCACCGCTACACCATTCGTCTCCATGTCAACGGCGTCACGGATGCCGCGCGCCAGGCCGTGTTCGAAGCCGTCATGCAGCCCGCCGGGTCCTTTACCGAAGGATGGTCACCCGACGATCCCGATGGCCAGTTCTTTAAGATTGACCGCGCGTTCGAGTTTAACGACTCCGGCAGCCTCATAGCCGATCCCCAGCCGCGCCTTCAAAACTATACCACCACTGGTGGCGCCAAGAAGGTCGAGCGCTATCGCTGGACCTGGCTGTACCGGGCGACCAAACGAGTGCACGACTACACCAACCTGCTGGCCCTGGTGGACGCGCTCAACGCCGCAGCGCCCGAACCTTACACCTCCGCCACCCTGGGGCAGGTGGACGTCGAGCAGTGGATGCGCATCTTCGCCACCGAGCACATTATCGTGAACTTCGACGCCTGGGGCCACGAGATTGGCAAGAACATGTATTGCTTCCTGCCGGACAACGGCAAGTGGCAGCTCTACATGTTCGACCTTGACTGGCTGATGCTCCCGGCCGTCAACCACAACAGCAGCTACGGGCCCCTCACCGCGCCGCTCTTTAATTCCGAAGATCCCACCGTGTCGCGGATGTACGCCCACCCGCCATTCCTGCGCGCGTATTGGCGCGCGGTGGAGGACGCCATCAACGGCCCGCTCGATCCGGCGCAATGCAATCCGGTCATGGACGCGAAGTACAAGTCGCTCGTCGAAAACGGGGTGGCATGGTGCGACGGCCAGGCCCTGACCAGTCCGTACGCCGTGAAAGCGTGGTTCAGCCAGCGCCGCACCGGCCTGCAGAACCAGCTCGCGACGGTAGCGTCGCCGTTCACGGTCAACGCGACGGTAACGGTGAGCA
>CAZVFC010000090.1:0-28814 GCA_964625855.1 uncultured Verrucomicrobiota bacterium
ACGAAGTCACCACTTGGTGCCGCTTGGTTTTCCCGCTATCACTGAGGCATTACCCCGCCTCCCGTTCGGCCTCCCCGGCGTCAACAAAGCGAAGAAGGTCTCCAACGGCAACTACCTCTGGATCTCCTACTTCTGGAGCTACCTTAACCCCAAAGGCCGCGCCGGCTTCGTCATGTCCTCCCAGGCCTCCAGTGCTGGCAATGACGAAAAGGAAGTCCGCCGGAAGATTATCGAAACCGGCGGCGTGGACGTCATGATCTCCATTCGCGGCGGCTTCTTCTACACCCGCACCGTCCCCTGCGAGCTCTGGCACTTCGACCGCAACAAACCCGCCGATCGCAAGGACAAGGTTCTCATGCTGGACGCTCGCGGCATCGGCCAGCTCATGAAAGGCTCCCGCAAGGTGTATGAATTCACCCCGGAGCAACTGAAGAACATCGCCGCCATCATCTGGCTATACCGCGGCCAGCGCGATCGGTTCCTTGCCCTGGTGAAGGGCTACTTCGCCCGCCTCTGCGCCGAGGCCGTCGCAGTCCCCGAGAAGATCGCGGCCTTCGACACCGCCCTGGGGTCCTACGCCCTCCAATTCGCCCAGGTTCAGGACCGAGACCCAGTTGCCGAACCACTCACGGACCTGTGCGAGGCCACCCGAGCCTACAAAGCCGACCGTACCCACCTCCTCGCCGACCTCACCGCCTTCGCAAAAGCCACCACCAAATCGCCGCCGGCCACCAACGACAAACAGCGCGCCGCCCGCAAGGCCTTCGACCCGTTAGCCGAGCGGATCAAGGGCCTCATCAAACAAGTGGACCTCCTCTACAAGTTCGTCTCCCGCGTCCTGACGGCCGCTGCGGAACTCCCTGGTTCCCCTCGCCCATCCGATGGGAGAGGGGTAAGGGGTGAGGGCAACGGGAGTGGAGAGGGCCGCGCTGAGGGGGAACCGGTCTTCGACCTCCGCAATGCCCGCAAACTCGCCAAGGACCTGGACGAGCAGCGCCACGGCACCGCCGAGCAGCTTAAGCACGCGGCCTACTTCCATCGCCAAATCGTCTGGCTGCAGGATCGCTTCCCTGATGCAGAAATTTGCGCGGTCCCCGGCCTGGCTAAGGTCGTCGCCCCAAAAGAAATCGAAAACGCCGACTGGAGCCTAACCCCTGGCCGCTACGTCGGCGTCGCCCCCGCCGAAGTGGACGAGAATTTCGACTTCGAGCAGGCCATCACCGATATCCACACCGAACTAGCGTCCCTCAACGAAGAAGCTCGCGAGCTGGCCAGCACTATCCAAACCAACCTCGCGAGCCTCAGCATATGACGACGTGGTCCGAGAAACCCCTCGACGAACTCGGCTTCGTGGCCCGGGGTAAGTCACGCCACCGCCCGCGCAACGCCGAATTCCTCTACGGCGGACCTTATCCCTTCATCCAGACGGGAGAGATCAAAGAGGCGGACCTCTACGTCACGACATACACGCAGACATACAGCGAGGCGGGCCTGGCGCAGAGCAGACTTTGGCCAGCCGGTACGCTTTGCATCACGATCGCTGCGAACATCGCAGAGACCGCGATTCTTGGCCTAGACGCATGCTTCCCTGACAGCGTCATCGGCTTCGTAGCAGAACCATCCAGGAGCGACGCTCGGTTCATCAAATACAAGCTGGATACAATCAAAAGGCACTACCAGCAGGTGTCACACGGCGCAGCGCAGGACAACCTCAGTCTGGAGAAGTTGCTCTCATTCAAACTGACCGTCCCGCCCGCCAAGGAACAGCGAACTATTGCCGACGTCCTCTCCGCCTACGACGCTCTCATCGAGAACAACCGCCGCCGGGCGGCACTCCTGGAAGACGCCACCCGCCTCCTCTACCAGGAATGGTTCGCTCGCCTCCGCTTCCCCGGCCATGAGCACACCCCCAAGGCGAACGGCATGCCGCAGGGCTGGGACAGGGTGCCGGCCCCCGAGGCGATCGAAATCAACCCACCAACCCGCCTCTCAGACGACGATGAGCATTGGTGGGTCGAGATGGCCGATCTGCCCACCGACTCGATGACGATCCAAAACGCCATTAAGCGCGACGGCCGCAGCGGCAGTAAATTCCGCAATGGCGACACACTCCTCGCGCGGATCACGCCCTGCCTCGAAAACGGGAAAACCGCTTTCGTGAACTTCATGACCGACGGCGAAGTGGGCCGTGGCTCAACCGAATTCATCGTCCTCCGATCGAGACGCCTCACACCCGAATTCGTCTACTGCCTCGCGCGCACCTCCCACTTCCGGGAAAATGCGATCAAAAGCATGGTAGGCTCATCCGGCCGCCAGCGCGTGCAGGAAAGCTGTTTCGAGAAGTTCATGCTCCTGACTCCCCCCAGCCGCCTTTTGAATGCCTTCAGCGAAGCCGTCGAACCCATTTTCCAGCAGATCAAGCTCCTCCACAGTCAAAACCAGAAACTCCGCGCTGCCCGCGACCTGCTTCTGCCGCGGTTGATGAGCGGGGAATTAGCGGTGTGAAAACCTCACTCACGGAGCAGATTATAGTTGAAAAGGGGCCATCTTAAGCCGCTTAATGCTTTACGTACAATGGCAACAGCAGAACAGATTAAATCGTTAATACGCTCGCACCTTGGCGATGATGAGGAGCGGTTCTTTACTGTGGCCTTGCAGGTAGCCGCCCATGAAGCACAGCAAGGGCATGGCGCCTTGGCCCACGACATCCGCGATATTGTTGATAAAGCGAAGCGCAGCCGGGGCTCGAACGTTCTGCTGAGGTTTCCCCTCGAATTGCAGGGGATGGTCTTTTCGGAGAACGCCAATACCCCGTTGGCCTCTCTGGTGTTACCGGAGCGGCTGAAGCTGCGGATTGGGAGGATCGTCCACGAGCACCGGCAGCAGGAGAAATTGAAAAGCCACGGCCTGTCGAACAGACGCAAAGTCCTTCTGGTGGGCCCTCCCGGCACCGGCAAGACCATGACGGCGCGGGTTCTAGCGCACGAACTGCGCCTGCCGCTTCATACCATTCAGGTGGACAAACTCATGACCAAGTTCATGGGCGAGACCAGCGCCAAGCTCCGGCAAATATTTGACCTGATTCGCGATGAGACGGGAGTTTATTTGTTCGACGAATTCGATGCGATTGCAGGAGAACGCTCCCTGGACAACGACGTCGGCGAAATGCGACGGGTCCTCAACGCGCTGCTCCAGTTCATCGAGCAGGACGCCTCGGACAGTGTGATTGTTGGCGCAAGCAACAGCCCCCGGTTGTTGGACCGGGCGCTATTTCGGCGCTTTGACGATGTCCTTTACTATCATCTTCCGGACGCGCTCGGACGGCAGCAGCTGATGGAAAACGTGCTGGGCGCATTCAAGGGCGAGCCGATCTGCTGGCAAAAGGTGGTCAAGGAAAGCAAGACCCTTAGCCACGCCGAAATTGACCATGCCTGCCGCGATGCCATCAAAGACGCGATTTTGCAGGATCAGCAGACGATCAGTGAGGCGGGTCTCCTGAAAACGCTGAAGGAGCGCCGCCAGACCCATCAGCGTTAGCGCTTCATGCCGGGAGAACGATACCAGCATATCTTCCTGCGCGGGCCAACGGAAACACGGCGGTTCACCAGCCCGCAACAAGGCGGGTCCAGCCCTAGAATCCCGCCGCGGGACCGCGCTGGACACGCCCGGCTGGTGGAGCAAAGGTTGAGGGCCGCCTGGCAAGCAGCCGAGCAGCAAAGGGCCGTAGCGCACGCCGACCGGCACGGAGTTTATCTTGAATTCTACAGTGAGCCTGGTTTTGACCTTGCCTTAAAGAGCCTGGAAGCACGGAACTCCGGGATCAGGCTGCTCAACGTCAAGAAGGAAGGAACCGGCGCACAGGAGAGAACGCGAGCGACCGTCTATATCCCTCGCGAACAAAGCGCGCACTTCCTCCGCAAGGTCACGACCTATGCCAGCGAGCAAACCGCCAAGGGGAGACCGAAGAATGCCAAGCTGATCGAGAGTGTCAGTGATATCCGAACTGCGGTTGTGGAATCCTTCTGGCAAGACCAGGCGCAGTTGCTGCCCCGTACGGCGCCTGATTGGGTCGAGGTGTGGTTAAGCAGCGAAGAACTCGGCGTCATCGAGAGGTTCGAAAATCTCTGCCGGGCGAGCCAGATCGAAATGGGGCAAGGACGGTTGGGATTCCCGGAACGAACAGTCGTTTTGGTCAGCGCCACCGCCGTGCAACTTGCTCGCTTGCTGGAGCATAGTGATGACATTGCCGAGTTCCGTGCGGCCAAAGAGGTCGCTACTTTTTTCATCGAACAGGAGAACCGGGATCAGGTGCAGTGGGTCAATGACCTGCTCAATCGGATCGAAGTTCGCGCCCATGATCAGGTCTGCGTCTTGGTCCTCGACCACGGAGTAAACAACGGCCACCGCCTGCTGCAACCGGTGCTGCCGGACCAGGATCGGCATACCGTCGAGCCGGCGTGGGGCGTCGCGGACGACGAGGGCCACGGGACTTTGATGGCCGGCACTGCGGCCTATGGTGACATTCTCGCCGCGCTCAACAGCCAAAGCCCGCTCATCGTAAGTCACGGATTGGAGTCCGCCAAAATTCTTCCACCTCCCCCGGCGACTAATCCAAAACGACTGTGGGGATATTACACCGCACAGGGGATCGCCAGGGCAGAGATTCAGGCGCCCCACCGAAAACGAGTCACCTGTATGGCGGTAACCTCCGTTGATGACCGTGACCGGGGCCGGCCTTCGTCCTGGTCAGGAAGAGTGGACGAACTGGCATCTGGATATGATGATGACACGCGTCGCCTAATTGTCGTCAGCGCCGGGAATATCAACGACCCCGCTGAATGGCGAGAATATCCCCAGTCTAATCTGACAAATGAAGTTCACGATCCCGCCCAGGCATGGAATGCCCTCTCAGTCGGGGCTTTTACCACAAAGACCCAGATCCGCGACAGAACGTTAGCCGGGTTTGCCCCAAAAGCCGACGCTGGCAGCCTCTCACCTTTCAGTACAACCTCCCTGAGTTGGCCAAGCCGCAGGTGGCCAATCAAACCGGAGGTGCTCTTCGAAGGCGGTAATGTCGCTGCCGGTCCAAACAACGCGATTTTCGATCACGAGGACCTGAAGTTACTGTCCACCTATCGGGACCCACAGGTCGCGCAGTTCGCCCCGTTTTGCGCTACGAGCGCGGCAGCCGCTCAAGCGGCGTGGATGGCAGGAAAGATTCTCGCGCAGTACCCGAATGCCTGGCCCGAGACGATAAGGGGGCTAATCGTTCATACGGCCGAGTGGACCGCCGCGCAGAGACGAGATTTCTTGCAGGATGAGTCGAAGGCGGCATACGCGCGGTTGCTGCAGATATGCGGCTATGGCGTGCCTGACCTTAGCAAAGCACTCTATTGCGCGGCCAATTCGCTGACATTGATTTCCCAAGCTGAGCTGCAGCCGTTCGACAAACACACCGATCAAAGCAGATATATTTCCCGGGACATGCATCTCTACCGTCTTCCGTGGCCAAGGAATGTTTTGCGGGACTTGGCCGAGATGCACGTGAGGATGCGCGTGAGCCTTTCCTACTTTGTCGAACCGAGCCCTGGCGAAATTGGCTGGCAAGATCGATACCGTTATGCCTCGCACGGACTGCGCTTCGAACTCAACGGTCCAGGGGAATCGGAGCAGGATTTCGTTCAGCGCGTGAACCGCTTGGCGCGCGAAGAAGACGAGCACCCTGGCACGGAGGGACCGGGTGATCATTGGACGATCGGTGAGGCCAGGAATGTCGGCTCCATCCACTCGGATATTTGGCAAGGTTCGGCTGTCGAACTGGCGGCCTCGAACTTAATCGCAGTGCATCCGACCATTGGCTGGTGGCGAGAACGGCATCATCTAAACCGCTGGAGCAAGCAGGCCCGCTATTGCTTGCTTGTTTCCATCCATCTTCCTGAGCAAGCGGTGGATATTTACACTCCGGTTGCGGTGCAGATCGGTGTTCCCACTCCCATCCAGATAACGATCCCGGTCGCATGAGATGATCAGGAGAAACAGCCTGACCAGCAATGATCACCGACATCAACAGCGAAGACCGCCTGGTCCAAAAGACCTTCGCGGACCACCTGCACGATGTCCTTGGCTGGGAAAGCATCTACGCCCAGAATGATGAGACCTTTGGTCCGGCCGGCTTGCTCGGCCGCGCCAGCGAGCGCGACGCTGTCCTCGTCCGTGATCTCCGCGCCGCGCTAGAACGCCTCAATCCCGCCCTGCCGGACTCCGCGCGCGAGCAGGCCATCGAGAAACTCACCCGGGTGGATTTTGCCCGCTCCCTCCTTCAGCACAACCGGGAGTACTACGACTTCATTCGCAACGGCGTCCCCGTTGAATGGCGCGACGCCGCCGGCCAAACCCAATACGCCCGCGCCCAGGTTCTCGACTTCCAAAACCGCGTCGGTCCCGACGGCACCCCCAACAACCGCTTTCTCGCCGTCCGCGAGCTCAAAATTCAGGGCCTCCGTGTCCCGCATTACAACCGCCGCGCCGATCTCGTCTGCTTCGTCAACGGCCTGCCGCTGGTGTTCATCGAGCTGAAGGCGGTCTATCTGAACATGCGGGCCGGTTACGACAACAACCTGACCGACTACCTCAGCGAGACCAGCATCAACCACGCCTTCCACCACAACGCTTTCCTCATCGTCAGCAACGGCGACCGCGCCCGCTACGGCTCCATCACCAGCAAGTGGGAGCATTTCACCGAATGGAAGCGCAACGAAGAGAAGGACAAGGGCAGCGTGGAAGCCCAGGTCCTCCTCGACGGCATGCTCGCCAAGGACCGCCTGCTCGACCTGGTCGAGAATTTCATCCTCTTTGACGACAGCAAACCCGGCGGCACTCGCAAGGTCGTCGCTCGCAACCACCAGGTCCTCGGCGTCAACAACGCCGTCGCCTCCATGGCGTACCAGCAGCGCCTGAAGGAGGAAATCCCGCCCGACCGCCGCCTCAAATACCGGGTCGTCGAGCTCCGCCGTGAAGACGTAGGGCAGGCGTCCCCGCCTGCCAGTGCAACGGGCGTCCCGCCCGATGCCCTCGCCCCCGGGCTCCCGCTGCCCTCCGACGAGATCAGCAAGGAGGAGTTGGAGAAACTTCAGAAGCTCTCAACCCTCAACTCTCAACCATCAACCCTCCTCCCAATCATCGAACGCGCCCACCCCGACCTCGGCCGCCTCGGCGTTTTCTGGCACACCCAGGGCAGCGGGAAGTCCTACTCCATGGTCATGTTCGCCGAGAAGGTCCGGCGCCACATCCGCGGCAACTTCACCTTCGTCATCGCCACCGACCGCGAGGACCTCGACGACCAGATTTTCCGCACCTTCGTTGGCTGCGGCATCGCCGACGAGAAAACTCCGCGCGCCCGTTCCGGCAAGGAACTCAAGGCCCTGCTCAGACAGAATCCTCGGTTCGTCTTCTGCCTCATCCACAAATTCAACCAGGATGTGAACCCGGACGAGCCCTACAGCCCCCGGGACGACATCGTCGTGATTTCCGACGAAGCGCATCGGACCCAGGCCGGCAAGTTCGCCCGCAACATGCGCTTGGCGCTGCCCAATGCCTCCTTCATCGGCTTTACCGGCACGCCTCTCTTCAAGTACGACGAGCTAACCAAGCGCATCTTCGGCGGCTACGTCTCCCGCTACGATTTCAAACGGTCCGAGGAAGACAATTCCACCGTCAAGCTGGTCTATGAGAACCGAGGGGAGAAACTCGGCCTCGCTAGGCTCGACTTAAACGACCGTATCGCCGAAGCCATCGCCCGGGCCGAAATCGACCCGGACAAAGAAGCACTGCTGGAGAAGCTCCTCGGCCAGGACTACGAAGTCATCACCGCCGGCGATCGGCTCGACAAACTAGCAGCCGACTTCGTCGAACACTGCGCCACCCGCTGGCAGTGCGGCAAGTCCATGCTGGTCTGCATTGATAAAGTCACCTGCGCCCGCATGTACCAGCGGATCATTCCTCTCTGGAAAGCGAAACTGGCCAAGGTCCGGGGCTACGCCCTTCTGAAAGAAGATGCCCTCAGCCGCGCCGTGGAGGAAAGCCGCCGGGAAGCGCTAACGAAGGAAATTGAGTGGCTCCGCGGCCAGGCCCAGTGGCTGGAGTCCACGATCAACGAGATCATCATCAGCGAGGCCCAAAACGAAGTCCGCGATTTCGCCAAGTGGGATTTCGACATCATCCCCCACCGCGTCATCATGAAGAACGGCTTCGAGACGCCGGACGGCAAGCGCGTCAACGTGGAGGATGCCTTCAAGGAGCCGAACCATCCCTTCCGCGTCGCGATCGTCTGTGCCATGTGGCTGACCGGCTTCGATGTCGAGTGCCTCCAGACCCTTTACATTGACAAGCCCATGAAGGCCCACACCCTCATGCAGGCTATCGCCCGCGCCAACCGCGTCTATCCAGGCAAGACCGAGGGCCTCATCGTGGACTACAACGGGATGCTCAAGAGCCTCCGCGAAGCCCTCGCCCAATACGCGCTGGACGACGACGGCCAGCCGGGCGGCGGTGATGGCGGGGACGGTGTTATTACCCCCATCGAAGATTACCTGGCCGCCTTCCTCCAGGCCCTCGAAGCCGCCGAGAACCACCTCCGCGGCCTCGGATTCGACCCCTCGCGCCTGCTCGGCGCCAAAGGATTCACACGCACCGCCGCCCTTCGGGACGCCGTGAACGCGCTGTACACGTCCGACGAAGCCAAGCGCCGCTTCGAGATCATGGCCCGCGAAGTCTTCTCCCGCTTCAAAGCCATCCTCATGGAGCCGTCGGCCCTCCGCTACGCGGTGCGCCACGACGACATCGAAACCATCTACAAGAAACTGCAGGAGCGCCGCGACACCGCCGACGTCACCGAAGTCCTCAAGCAGCTTCAGGAGATCGTCAGCGAAGCCATCCGCGCCCAGGAGCCCGGCGACGACCAGATGGATTCAAAGTTCTTCGACATGAGCCGGATTGACTTCGCCAAGTTGCGCGACGAGTTCGCCAAAAAGGTGAAGCGCAAAGCCACCGCCCTTCAGGACATCCGCGAAGTGGTTGAGAAGAAACTCGCCCAGATGCTCGCCCAGAATCCCCAGCGAATGGACTTCTACAAGAAGTACCAGGAGATCATCGCCGACTACAACCGCGAGAAAGACCGCGTCACCATCGAAGAAACCTTCACCCGCCTTATGGACTTCGCCGCCGGCCTCGACGCCGAACAGAAGCGCGCCGCTGAAGAAGGCCTCAGCCAGGACGAATACGCCCTGTTCCAGATGCTGTTCAAAGCCAACATCAGCAAAGCCGACCGCGAGCGACTCAAGCTGGCCAGCCGGGACCTCTTGTCCGCGCTCATTGCCCATCTCCGGCCCATGCCCAACTGGACCAAGAACACCCAGACCCAGGCCGACGTGAAAATGTTCATCCTGGACAACCTCTACGCCTCCCTGCCGCGCCCGCCGTTCTCCGAAGAAGAAACCGAGTCCGTCGCCGCCCGCATCTACGACTTCGTCTGGCAGCGCAGCTCCGCCGGCGCCCTCTTCACCCCCGCCGCCTGACGCCATGCCGGGGTAGGTCCTCACCATTGACACTCCGGGTGGGCATTCCCCGGCGTGAGTGTCCCGTGCGCCTTTACCTGGACCAGTGGCTTAGCGGGCCAAAGCCCATAGGTTCGTCAGCCGAGTTAGCTTCCCGTGTTCCGGCCAAGGGCCGTTTACCACTCCGGTCGCCGCGTCTTGATATCGTATCGTTCGCCGGGTCCGAGCAACAAGAAGGCCTCATCGCCCTCCCAGGGCCAGCCTGGGCGTGTTGCGTCGAAGAGAGCCGCCTTCCCCTCGCCGATCAACTCCAATTGATTCCCTTGGACGAGAACGGCTGTTCTTTCGTCGAGGCCGATTCCCAGCAGCGATGGATGCTGCTTGAGAGCTGCCACCATCTCGTCGGTGAGTCGTTTCGCGGCGGTCCACGTGTGGACGGCCGATTGTCGCAACAGTCCGCAGCCGCGATTCCAGCCGTAGGAATCGCCCGGCATGTGATGGGCAAGAAATCGGGCTCCGCTGCCCGCCCCCGCGACGACGCCCCCTCGTTGCAGCAGGTCGAACAACTCCTTGTGGACCAACGTGTGCAAGTAGGGATCAGCCAATCGCCATTGCTCGCCCCCACAGATCCACGCCGCCTGGGCCTTGCGCAACGGTTCGACGAACGCGGTCGAGTTGGCCTCGCGGCGGTCGGCCGTGTGCAGGAGTGCGAGGTTCACGGCGCCGAGCTGTCTCAGAGCCGCTGCGTCCCGGTTGGTGCTCTTGCGCTGCTTCGTGTCGGCTGTAGGGATGACGACCACACGTGCCTCGCCGCCCCCCGCCAACTCGAGGAATCGTTTCAGGATGACCGGCGTGGTTTGGACGCCGCTCAGCAAGAGAGTGCCTTTGGCCGGTCCGAGCGTTTCCCATTGCTCGGCTGGATCTTCCCAGTTCTTCCCGGCGTCCTTCCATTGTCGCGCCGGATCCCATGGTCTTCCTGGCAGGGCCAGACGCTTTTTCAAATCGTACTTATCGCCCTCGAAGAGAAACGTATAGGGTTCCTTTTCCGGCCAGCCGGGCCGCCGCGCGTCGCACACGGCCACCTTGCTGCTGCCTCGGACCTCGAAGACGTCGCCCCGCACCATGATGAACGTGTCTTCGTCAATGCCGATGCCCAACAATCCTGGATCCCGGCCGAGTATTTTGAAAAGGCCGCTGGTGGCCGGGAGATGCCGCTGACGGCGGATGTAGTGCTGGCCGATGGCCGAGTCGCGGACGAACCCGAAACCGATATCGCCGCCGCTGTGACCACCGTAGAGGTACGAGCCTTGGATTGACGCCCCAGCCGAGGTCCCGGCCACAACGCCCCCGCGCTGGAGCACTCCCAAAAGCTCCCGGTGCACGAGGGTGTGCAGATAGGCTTGGGCCAGATAACCTTGTTTCCCGCCTGAAATCCACACCCCCTTGGCCGCTTTGAGCGGCGAGGTGAATTCGGGCGAATTCGCCGCCGTTCGCTCGCGAGTGTGCAGGACCGTGACATTCTTCGCCCCGCGTTTGCGAAGCGATTCGGCCGCCGGTGAGTCCGGCCCGCAGCTCTTGTCCGAGCCGGCGGTCGGAATCACGACCATCGGTGCTTCCGGATCACCGACCAACGAGAAGAACGTGTTCATGGCTTCTCCCTGGTTGTTCCCGCCGTCAATCAGAAGCGTGCCTTGGGGCGGGCCAATTGTGTCCCATTGCGCGTTGGGGCTGATCCAGTTGCTCGCGCCAAAACACGCCGCACACAGACAAACCCATGCCGCGACGCTCAATAAGATTCCATTGACTCTTGCGGGGTCAATGACGGGGCGGGTGCCATGGGCGGCACGAGTCCATCGGGATGTGTTCGATTCCCGAGAGTTCTGTGCATTTGCCCGGCTTGGCATCACGAACGCATCCTACCCGACGGCAGCGGCAACGCGACCCATTTCATGCTTGGCAGCGTGAATTGATCATTCGCCCGGTACAGGTTGTGGCGTCGCGCCCGCCGCGGTCAGCGGCGGCGCTAACCGGGCAGGTAATCCTGCCAGGTGTTGATGTCCGTCTCGGTATGGTCGTAATTGCACGGCGAGTTGCCTTCCACGAGGCGAGTCGGATCGAGCTGTTTGGCCAGGCGATACATCCGGATCACCCACTCCTGTGTTTCCGGCAGATAGGCTTTCTTGTCCTTGCCCTGCCGGGTGAAGAGGCCCCAGGTCTCGTTGAAGGTGACCCAACTGAAAATGGCCGGATGGTTGAAGTCGCGCGCCAGCATGCCGCGCAAGGCGAACTCGCTCTCGCGCCGGGCTTCGGGCGTCGGATCGCCCCAGAAGTTGGGTACGTCGGCCATGATCAGCAGCCCCAGGAGGTCGGCCCAGTAGAGCTTCCGAGCCGGTGAGCCGGTGTCGGTTCTCACTTTTTACACTGCCGGGTGCCACGTGCCGCGCGACCCATCGCTCCGTTGCTGGGCCTTGAAGCCGAAAGCCAACCGCAAATGGACGCGGATGAACGCTAATACAACCTGTTGCCGGCAGGGTTTATTGCTGGGGGCTGGGGAATCGGGTCAGGAATCGGGTCAACCCTTAGTTTGGTTTGGTCGTTCGCGTGCGAGGCGGCGCCAAAGGACTGTCGCATTGCACTTGAACGGGGAGGCACCCAAATTGGTGTTGACGGAGCAGTCTCAGCGATCCGCGTGGGCAAGCATACCTTCACCCGGCCCAGCGACATCATCGAGTGCATGGGCTCCAACCTCGGCATGAGCCTTGCCGTTCTCGCTGCCCTCGTCACCAACCCCCCACAATGTCCTTTTTCCGGCCAGCCCACTTGCCCCGTTGAGCCACCCCCGCCGGCAGGAGAAAACCCCTTGCGCTCAAACTGATCCGTTCAAGAGAACGAGAACGATGATGAGGACAGCACGCCAGCAAAGGCAGTTCGAGCCGGTGTCGGCCCTCACTTTAAACCCTTGCGCGGTATTGCGGCGCGCGGATTATGACGCCCTTACGGGTCATAGCACAAGCTAGGCAGCCGCGGGCAGGGGTGTTAGCTTGGTGCGCATGAGCCGACTTCGGACGCTGTTGCTTTCTGGCCCCGCCCCGCCCGACGCGGCGGCCGTATGGTTTGGCGACCTGCCGATGGATGCGCCGCTGGAGTGCTGCTACGGCCCGCCCAGCGATCCGAGCGCCATGGGCTTGTGGTTTCCCACGCTGGCGGCCGACGCGAAGTTAGAGATCATTGTGGGTCCGGCGCCGGCCGGCCCATGTATGGGGATTTGGCGGGGGACGGTCCTGGACTGGCCGGGGAGCGTGTTCATGGTGGGCGCGCCGCCCAAGCCCGGCTTTCCGGGCTGTTGGGTCCGGCCCGGGCCACCCGCGGCGGAGTTGGAGGCTGCCTTTGGTCTGCCCCAAGGCGGGCACCCCGGCATCTGGTTTCGCGGCCGCCGCGCCCGGCCTGGCGTCTGGCGTTAACAAGTGAAACGCTGGAAAGGGGAAAAGAGACCACGGGACCACGGACTACGGGCGAAAGCTGAAATTGGGAAAGCAGCAAGCAGAAATCGAAAAGGCAAACGCTGAAACCGGCAAAGAGACTACGCGACGACGGACTGCGGACCACGGGGCTGAAGAGGGAACCGCCGAAAAGCTGAAGCGCTGAAATTGGGCCGGGCAAGGAGCGGCTCCTACACGGTTGACACACCCTGTCGCCCTGCCCCAAATTGTGGTGTATGCCCAAGACATTGACGGAAGTGACCCGCGACGCGGCCGATTTGCCGGTCGGCGAACGGCTCAAACTGGCGAGGATTCTGCTGGACCTCTCGGAAGTCGCCGTGGACGACCCGGATGATGTTCAGAACGTTTGGGATCAGGAGATTGAGCGGCGGCTGGAAGAGCTTCGATCCGGCAAGGTGAAGGGCGTGCCGCTTGAGGAGGTAAAGGCAAAGATCGAGGCGCGTCTGGCATCGTGAAGGTCGAACTCCACCCGGCAGCGGATGCGGAGTTTGCCGCCGAAGGCCAGGTTATTGGGCGAACCGGCTGTAGCGTCGGGACTCGGTAAACCGGAACTGCCGGCGTGCCAGCTCTTCAAGGGCTGGAGTGGGGTCAGAGTGGGGTCAAACCGGAGGTTGGTCTGGCGGCGCCGCACTAAGGCGGCAGCAGCAGACGGAGAGTGGGGTCAAACCGGAGGTTGGTCTGGCGGCGCCGCACTAAGGCGGCAGCAGCAGACGGAGGCGGTCAGGGCCATGGGCGAACGGAAAACGCTGAAATACTGAAAAGCTGAAAAGGGGGAAGGCAGAGGCAAAAGCAGAAATTGGGAAAGCGGAAAGCAGAAATCAAAAGGCAAACGCTGAAACGCTGAGATGCTGACATCCTGAAAGCCGCTGCGGCTATCATCCCGGAACACGCCTTCCGGCCGGATCAATCTCCGTCGCTTCGAAGTGGGGACAGAAGATCAACACTTGCCGCCGCCGGGCTTCCCACGCGGGGAGGGGGGTCCATCGTGCAACGTCAGGCTGTGGCCGGCAGCCGCGGGGCCTGGCACACGCACCAGTCGGGCGCCGTGTTTGGCCTGTTGCTTCTGGAGATGAACGACCATCCGATGCAGATCGTAATCGAACCGGGCTGCCAGCTTTGCGCGCACGCGCCAGATCTCTTCAAGGAACTCGTTCTTCATGATGTCGCCTTCACTATAAGCTCCCGCGGCGTGCAAATCACGGGCATTTCGAATCCCGCTTGGCGGCAGGCGGCGGTGGCGTCGCCCCGCGCCCACGCCCCGCCCTAGCCACGCCCGAGACGGTACATGGCTTAATAGAAAATGTATTAAGCCATGTCCTGTCTCGGGCGTGTCTCGGCCGTGTCTCGGGACCCAGACCGAGTACGAGTGCGAGGACGACGACGAGGACGACATGAAAATCGCCCCGTCAGGCAAAGAGATCCAGGATGAGCTGGCCCAGGCCGTCGCGAGTGCGATAAAGGACGGGATCTTCCTTTGCGTGGAAGCCGATTCGGGCTTGGTCGGTTGCGGAGGGGGCGGCAGGGGAATGAAGAAGTTAGAATGCAGAATGTAGAAGACCTGAGCGGCACCGGAGCCCGAGCGGCCACGGCCCGCGGGCTGTTGAGGATGTACCTAGCCAATCCACCAGCCTTCGTCCTGCTTGATAGCCGCCGTAAATTCTCGCCTCATAATACCGCATAAGGCTATCCCGGGGCACGAAACAAATCAAACCGGAATCCCGGCCAAAACCAGCACGCTTGCGCCTCACCCGCTCAGCGCACAGCAAATGCGGGCGCGGAGAGAAAACAGATTCAGTTTCAAGCGCCCACCAGGAAGCGGTACACCCGCCGCAGCGCCTTTAACGTAACTCGCGGCGGGGGATAGCGCAGCTTCGAATCAAATGCGAACGAGCGGCGCAGCACGGAGCGCCGGTGGGTGAAGCAGTCGAAGCTGGCGTGGCCGTGGTAAGCGCCAAGGCCGCTCTCGCCCAGGCCGCCGAACGGGAGATCATTGCTGAGGATGTGGGACACCGTGTCGTTGAGGCAGACCCCGCCCGAGCGCGTCGAGGCGAGCACCCGTTCCTGCGTGGCGCGATCCGGGGTGAACAGGTATAGCGCCAGAGGCGTCGGCCGTTCGCTCAACGAAGCCAGCGCTTCGTCGAGCGTCCCGAACTCCAGCACCGGCAGAATGGGTCCGAAGATCTCCTCCTGCATCGCCGGGGCGTTCCGCGGCACGTTGGTCATGAGCGTTGGCGCAAGGTAGAGCTCCGCGACATTGTACTGGCCGCCGCAGACGATCTGGCCACTGCCCAGGTAGCCTGTCAAACGGTCAAAGTGCTTGCGGTTCACAATACGCCCGTAGTCCTCGCTCTTTCGCGGATCATCCCTATAGAACTCGTGCACGGCGCGCTTGAGCGCCCCGACCAACGGCTCGCGGATGCGGCGGTCTGCCAGGACGAAGTCTGGCGCCACGCAGGTCTGACCGGCGTTCATGAACTTGCCCCAGACAATCCGGCGGGCGGTGACATCCAGCGGCACGTCGGCGCACACGAGGCAGGGGCATTTGCCTCCCAGCTCGAGCGTGAGCGGCGTAAGATGCCGCGCCGCCGCCGCCATCACCGCCCGGCCTACCCCGGTACTTCCGGTGAAGAAGATACAATCAAACCTTTCGCGCAAGAGCGCCTCGGCGGCTTCACGTTCACCCTGAACCACCGCGAGGTATTCCTCGCGAAAGGCTGTGCCGATCAGTTGGGCCAGCGCAGCCGCCGTGCGCGGCGCGAACTCGGACGGCTTAAGAACGGCGCAGTTGCCGGCGGCGATCGCCCCGACAAGCGGCGAAAGCACAAGTTGAATGGGATAGTTCCAAGGGCCGATGATGAGAGCCACGCCATAGGGCTCCGGCCGGACGAATCCACGCCCGGGCCAGGCGAGCCAAGGAGTCCGGCGCCGCTGGGGGGCCATCCAGGCCGGCAGGCAGCGAAGCGCATGGCGGAGTTCACTGAGCACGAGGCCGACTTCGGTGCTGTAGGCCGCGTAAGGTGATTTGCCGAGATCGGCCTGCAAAGCCTCGAAGAGGGATGGTTCGTGCTTCTCGATCGCGGCGCGCAACCGCTCAAGCTGCGCCCGGCGAAACTCCAGCGAACGGGTTGCGCCGGTTTGGAAGAAGGCGCGCTGGCGTGCGATGGTGGCGGCGAAGTTCATATTGAGCTTGGACAAAGGTCCCCTGCCGCCTATAACCTCGTCAAGAGATGATTCGCTGGGTCGCGATCTTGCTGTGGTTGGCCGCCATACCGGTGCAGGCGGACCGCGCCGGAGACAATCCCGCCGCCGCCGGCGTAACGGAGTTCAACGCCGCGTATCAGGCCTGGGATTGCGCCCGTTTCCAGGCGGCGGCGGACTTGTTTCGCCGGGCTTGCACGAACGCGCCCAACTCATGCACCAACTTCTACTGGCTGGGCGCCGCGGAGTTTCATCGCGCGCTCCAACTGCGCAGCCTGCCCGTAACGCCTGCCAACACGCTCGCCGCGGATGCGGCGCTGGAGGCCGCCCTGGCGGCATTGCTGGTGGCCGTCAAGCTCGACAAACAGCACGCCGAGAGCCATGCACTGCTCGGCACCATTTATGGGATGAAGATCAATGGGAACCTGCTGCGCGCCGCCCGGTTTGGGCCGCGCGTATCCAAGCACCGGGACCTGGCCCTGGCGTCGGGTGCGAACAATCCGCGCGTGCGCTACCTGGTTGGCACATGCCAGTTTCATACGGCCAAAGGGACGGCAGCGCGGCGCGAGGCGCTCGCCAGCTTCCTGCTGGCGGAGAAACTCTTTGCCGCCGAGGCGGAGCAGCCGGCCCGCCCGCTCGACCCGCGCTGGGGCCGCAGCAGTTGCCTCACGTTTATCGGGCGGACCTACGAGCTGCTGGGTCAGCGGGCAGAAGCGGCGGACTACCTCCGCCGGGCACTGCTCGCACATCCGGCAGATCACATCGCCAAAGCAGCCCTGGAACGCGTCACACAGAACCAGTAAACCAGATATGAAGACAAAGAAGGTCATCGTCATCGGCGCCGGCCTCGGGGGGTTGTCAGCGGCCATCTCCCTGGCCCAGGAAGGATACACCGTCACCCTCCACGAGAAGAACGCCAAGATCGGCGGCAAGCTCAACGTGCTCAAGGAGCGTGGCTACACCTTCGATCTCGGCCCGTCCATCCTCACCCTGCCGCACATTTTCAGCCGCTTGTTCGAGCGGTCGGGGAAGAAGATGGCCGACTACATCCCGATCCGCGCGCTGCGGCCGCACTGGCGCAACTTCTTCGAGGACGGCAAAGTCGTGGATCTGTATCCCGAATCCGACCGCATGGCAGAGCAGGCCCGCAAAGTCGGCGAAGACCCCGCCCGCGTGCAGCAGTTCTTGAAGTATTGCGCCGGCCTTTACGACCTCATCAATGCCGGCTATTTCGAGCAGGGCCTGGATACTTCCAAAGAGTTCGCGCGCTTCTACGGGCTGGCCAAATTCCCGAGCTTTGACCCCCTCCGCACCATGCACGGCGGCGTGAAGCGTTTCCTCCGGACCCGCTACTTGCAGGACGTGTTTGACTACTTCATCAAGTATGTCGGCTCCTCGGCTTACCACGCGCCGGCCTTCATGAATTGCCTGCCCACCATCCAGTTCCGCTACGACCTTTGGTACGTGGACGGCGGCCTCTACAACATTGCTCTCGGCCTCCAGCGCCTCATGGATGAATTGGGCATCGTCGTCCGCCTCAACAGCGAGGTGGCTGAAGTCCGCCGGGAGGGCACTCGCGTAACCGGCCTGGTGGCCAACGGGGAGCTCCATCCCGCCGACATCATCGTCTCGAATATGGAGGTCATCCCCGCATACGAACGCTTGCTGCGGGAGGATGATAGCTTCCTGCGCGGCCTCCACCGGCTCGAGCCGGCCTGCTCCGGGCTTGTGCTCGAACTCGGCCTTGATTGCCAGTATCCCCAACTGGCACACCACAACTTCTTCTTCTCCGAGCACCAGCGCGAACATTTCCACACCGTCTTTCGCAAACGCCAGTTGCCCCCCGATCCGACCATCTACCTCGTCGCTGCCTCGAAGACCGACCCGACTGTCGCCCCGCCGGGCTGCGACTGCCTGAAGATTCTGCCGCACATCCCCTACATTGACGACGCGCACCCGCTGACGCGCGAGGATTACCTGGCCTTCAAGGAGCGCGTGGTGGACAAACTGGAGCGGATGGGCCTGAAGGACCTGCGCCGGCACGTTGTTTTCGAGCACTGCTGGACGCCGCTCGACATCCGCCATCAGTATTACTCCAACAAGGGCTCGATTTACGGCGTCGTCTCGGACCGCTTCAAGAACCTCGCCTTCAAGGCACCCAAACAAAGCACCAAGTACCCGAACCTGTTCTTCGTGGGCGGCTCGGTGAACCCGGGCGGCGGCATGCCGATGGTCATCCTCTGCGGCCAGAACGTCGCCAAGAAAGTTGCTGCCTGGGATCGCGGATGATCGTTCTGCTCGTCGCGCTGACGCTTTGGGCGGCCGGCTTCCTCCTGCTCGGCCGCTTTCGGCCTCGCGGTGCGTCCAGCGCCCCGGATCGGTCATGGACCGTGAGCGTGATCGTCCCCGCCCGCAATGAGGAGCACAACCTCCCCCGTTTGCTGCGCTCGCTGGCATCCCAGCCCGCCAGGCCGCGCCAGATCATCGTCGTGGATGACGGCTCGACGGACCGGACGGCGGACCTCGCGCGCCAGTTCGGCGCGACGGTCATTCCTTCGCAGCCGCTGCCGGAAGGTTGGCGCGGCAAGACCTGGGCTTGCCACCAGGGCGCCCAGGCGGCGGCCAGTGACTTGCTGTTGTTTGTGGACGCGGACACCTGGTTTGAGCCGGATGGTTTGGCTCGGATTCTTGCAGTTTACCCCGGCGGCGCATTCTCTGCCGGGCCCTACCACGCCGTCCAGAAGGCCTACGAAGATCTCTCGCTGTTCTTCAATCTCGCCATGACCGTGGGCACCCTGCCGGATGGGTTGTTCGGCCAGATGCTGCTGGTGGACCGACAAAGCTATCATCGCGTGGGTGGCCATGAGACGGTACGGGGCCGGGTGCTGGAGAATTTTTGGCTGGCCTCCCAATTCCGCGTGGCGGGCATCCCGGTCCGCAGCATCAGCGGCCGGGGCGCTTTCTCCTTCCGGATGTATCCGAACGGTCTGCGAGACTTGATCGCGGGCTGGACCAAAGGGTTTGCATCTGGTGCCGGTCAGACTCCACGCGGAGCGCTTCTGGTGATTGTGGCGTGGATGATCGGATTGATGCTGGCGCCGCTTGGCTGGCTGATAACTGGCGACTGGCTTCGGTGGGGAGCTTTGTACCTGGCGTGCGCCGCGCAGGTCGGCTGGTTCAGCCGCCTGGTGGGGACGTTTCGCTGGCTTACCGCTTTGCTGTATCCTGTGCCGCTCATCTTCTTCTTCGTCGTGTTCCTCTGGTCGGCATTGCGCTCGGGCCGGACGGTAACCTGGAAAGGACGGGAGATCCGTGCTGATTGAACTCCCCATCGCCTGGGTCATCACGCTGAACATCGTCGGCTGGCCTGTCATCCAGCTTGGCCTGGCCTGGGCATTCACACGGATGCCGGCAGCATGGTTCAATCCGGGCGTCCCGCGCCGGCTGCAAAGCGGCCAGGCGTTCTATGAACGCGCCCTGGGCATCAAACGCTGGAAGGACCGGCTGCCCGATGCCGCGCGCTGGTTTGGCGGGGGTTTTGCCAAGGGTGAATTGGCGGCGAAGGACACTGATTACCTGCGCCGCTTCATTCGCGAAACCTGGCGCGGGGAGCTTTGCCATTGGGTCGCGCTTTGCTTTGCCCCGGCTTTCTTCCTCTGGAACCCCTGGTGGGCCGACGTGATCATGGTCAGCTACGCCCTGCTGGCGAACCTGCCCTGCATTCTGGTCCAGCGTTACAACCGCTTGCGCCTCCACCGCCTGCTGAGCCGGGCGCGCGGCGGCACGGTCCTTTTCGGTTGACCTTATCCCCCTGCGCCTTAGCCTGTAACCTATGCGCATTGCGAATAGCCAGACAGACCCCGCCAGTGGCGGCTCACGACACTCTCGGCCGCCCATCCGGCCACATTACGCCTGGATGCTCATCGTGGGCTTGCTTCTGGCCGTGTGCTCCGCCCGCGCCGAATCAACGGACGACAAATACTTGCGCATCTACCGCGTGATCGAGCAGGCGGAGGCCCTGGAAGCCAAGGGCGAGACCCGCCAGGCCCTGACCAAGTATCATGAAGCGCTCGCCGCCTTGAAGATCTTCCAGAGGGATAACCGGCATTGGAACACCGCTCTGGTCTCATACCGCCACAGGTATTTGGTCGAGAAAGTGACCGAGCTCTCCGCGCCCCCTGCCGCGCCGGCCAAAACCAGCTCCAAATCCGCCGCCCCCGCCTCCGCCTCCGATCGCCAGGCGAAACTGCTCGAGGCCGGGGCCGAACCGCGCAAGGAGCTGCGTCTGCATCCCCAGCCGGGCGCCAAGCAAACCTCGATCATGTCCATCAACCTGACCGTTGAAATGACCATGGGCGAGATGCCGAGTCAGACGATGAAGGTGCCGCCCATCACCATAACCTCGGAGACCACGGTGCAAGGCGTATCGGACCAGGGCGACATCGCCTTCGACCTGGTCATCACCAAGGCGGAACTTGGCGCGGAATCCGGGGCTTTGCCTCAACTCGTCGAGCCCATCAAGGCCGCCCTCGCTTCTGTCCAGGGACTCGCGGGCACCGGCACCGCCTCGAGCCGCGGTCTCGGCAAAGGCATGGAATTCAAGCTCCCCGCGAATGCCACACCCCAAACCCGCCAGCTCATCGAGCAGATCAAAGAGGCTTCTGACACCCTCGTGGTCCCGTTGCCGGCCGAACCCGTCGGTCCGGGCGCCAAATGGGAAGCCCGGATACCCCTCAAGTCGCAGGGCGCGACCATTGACCAAACAGCCACCTACCAACTGGCGTCGGTTGAAGACGAGCGCCTCGTTGTGAAGAGCACCATCACCCAGCGTGCCGGGAAGCAGACCATCGAAAGCGCGGCGCTGCCGGGCATCAAGCTCAATCTCACCAAGATGACCGGCAAAGGCACCGGCAGCGCCAGCCTCGTCCTTACCCAACTGCTGCCGGCGGAGCGGACACTCGGTCTTCAAACCGAACAGTCTGTGACCATGGACGCCGGCGGCCAGGCCCAGCCACTGACCGTAAAGACTGACCTTAGACTTCGCGCCGAGGCGAAATAGGCCGGCGATTTGCCGGCTGGTTCTGCCGGAAGACCGCTTCCTTATGGCCTGTCTCCGGGAGTCGGGCCTGGCTTCAGGTTCAGTTCGACGAGGTAGATGGCGGTGATCACCTTGCCGGACGGGTCCCGCTCATGGCTTGAATAGTAGGACACCAGGGCTCGGTTCGGAGACAACTCGACGAAGCCGGGATAGGAGTTGTCACCGCCGCTAGGCAGCTCGGCGAATTCTCTCAGTTCATTTCCAACCAGCCAGCAGAGTGCGGTCTTCGCTCCATCTTTGCCCGTGGTTTTTCTTCCGCCTACAACGACCTGATCGCCCCATCTCACCACCAAAGGGCCGCCGATGGGCCGGCCGAGGTCCTTTTGCTCCCACTCGCTGTAGGGCGGTTTGGAGCGGAGCAGTTGGGCGTTCTTGCCCCCGCCGTGGCGCCCCACCGCTACTACGCCCCCGTCGCTTTGGAAGAAGAATGCGGTTTCATCCCCGGCGGCTTCCTGAAAGAACGCCCGTTTCCTCCAGATGAGACCATCCTCGCTTTCGAGCATCAGCGACTGGACCTTCTCGCCTTCTCCGCGCGGGCCGATCTCGAAACCGGGCTTGCGCCGGCCGCACAGGTAGGCCTTGCCGCCGAACGAGGCGGCGCGCCAGATGTAGTGGCCGAAAGTGCCCTCGAGCATGACGGGGCTGTTCCATGTCGTGCCGTCATCCGACCAGGCGGCGAAGCCGAGGTGCTTGTTCAGGTCGTAGTCTTCCCGCTTGAGAGTGCCGGGGCCGCTGTACCAGGTGCCGGTATAGACGAAGAGGCGCTCTCGAAAGACGAGAAAGTGCGGGTCCCTCGTGTCTCGGTCCTTCACGGAGAAGCGATGCACCGGCTCCCAGTTGGCCCCCTGGTCCCGGCTGCGCAGGATGATGATGGAAGCGGTGGGATGCACCATGTGCCCGTCAGGACAGCTCCGAAAGGTGAGGTAGAGGTGGCCTTGGAACCGGCACAGGTCGGTGAAGGCGTTGTGCTCGCCATTGTGGAACACGCATCGAACTGAGCCGACGCTAACCTTCGGTGGCGAGTCGGCGGCAGAAGCCGCGTCGGCAAATGCAGCCAGTGATAGAACGAGTGCCGCCAGCCAGGTCCACGTGCGATGACTCCAAGACCCTCGGATGCCGCACGCGGGCGTTCGCGTTGAATTCATGGAACCGATGTTCCTTGGGGATTCACCGAGTGGCAAGTCCAGCTTCGAGCCGGTCGAGGCATCAATGGCCGGTGGAGTGGAATGGGTCAGCGCTTGAGCTTGTGTTTCGCATGCGGATGACGAAATGCTGAAGGCATGACACTGAATCGCAGAGCGTTTCTCAAACAGGTTGGGGTCGGGGCGGCGGGCATGGGACTGCTTTCGTTTGTGCCGGGCTGCCGGACAACCCCGCGGGTCGCTGGCTCCGGCAGGCTCCGGTGCAGCACGCCGGAAGCAGAGGGGGTATCCTCAGCCGGCATCCTGGCGTTTCTTGATGCGGTTCAGCGCAGCAGGCATGAGCTGCACAGTCTGATGCTGCTTCGGCACGGCCGCACGGTAGCCGCGGGATGGTGGTCACCCTATGGGCCGGAGTTCAACCACACGCTGTATTCATTGAGCAAGAGCTTCACTTCGACGGCGGTGGGATTTGCCGTGGCGGAGGGCAGACTGCGGGTGGATGACCGGGGGGTGTCCTTCTTTCCCAACGACCTGCCTGAAAATGTGAGCGAGCACCTCGCGGCTCTGCGCGTGAAGGATTTGCTGACGATGTCCGTCGGCAACGCGAAGGAGCCGACCTGGCCAATGGTCGAACAAGAGCATTGGGTGAAGACCTTCCTGGCGTGGCCGATTGAAAACCCACCGGGCACGCGATTTCTCTACAACAGCGGCGCCACTTACATGTTGTCGGCGATCGTGCAGCAAGTGACGGGACAGAAGATCCTCGATTACCTGGGGCCCCGGCTCTTCCAACCCTTAGGCATCCAGGGCGCAACGTGGGAAACGTGTCCACGCGGCATCAACGTCGGCGGTTGGGGGCTGAGCCTTCAAACGGAGGGCCTCGCGAAGTTCGGCCAGTTGTATCTGCAGAAAGGTGTCTGGCAGGGCCGGCAGATACTCCCAGCCCAGTGGGTGGAAGAGGCGACCCCGTTCAAGATCCAGCAGCCCCTGCCGGAGAAGCCCGGGCGGCCGAACGACCAAAACGACTGGCTGCAAGGCTATTGTTACCAGTTCTGGCGCTGCCGGCATAATGCCTTCCGCGGCGACGGGGCTTTCGGGCAGTTCATGATTGTGATGCCGGAGCAGGATGCAGTGGTCGCAATCACCGCCGAGACGAGCGACATGCAAGGCGAGCTGGACCTGGTCTGGGAGCACCTGTTGCCGGCGATGAGGCCTGCCCCGCTGCCCCGCGACCGACAGTCAGAGGCGCAGTTGCGGGAAAGGCTTGCCGCGCTGGCGTTGCCCACGCCGCAGGGAGAGCCCTCCTCGCCTTTCGCCGGCCGCGTTTCGCGCAAGTCCTTCAGGATCGGCCCGAACGAATTGGGCATCGAGAGCGCGCTGTTCGAGTTTAATGGAGACCGGTGCGTCTGCAGATTCCAGGACCGCCAGGCCGAATACCCCATCGAGTGTGGCATCAGACAATGGCGCCGCGGCGAGACGGCGCTGCCAGGCACTCCACCAAGACTCATCTCGGGCGGCGCGCCACCGAAGGGGACGAAGTCCAGGGTGGCTGCCAGCGGGACCTGGACGGACCCAAAGACGTTCGTGATGGTCTTTCGTTACTACGAGACCCCGCACCACGATACCGTGACATGCCGCTTTGACGACACTGGCGTGCAGATTGCCTTCATGAACAGCATGGCCCTAATGAGCCCCACCCCGAAGGACAAGCGTCCTACGCTGCAAGGGAGGCTGGCTGGATGATTGACCGGCGAGAAAAGTATCGGACGCAGCAAGCCCGATGCAAACTCGCCATATTGTGACTGATCGCATGAATACGCCGCCCATTTACTCTCCACACCTCATCCCTGCGTCCTTGGCGAAAGGCCGATTCCTATGGCCGGCAAGGGCTTTCCTCGCGGGTTTCTTCCTTTGTGCGGCCGCCACCGCATTCGCCGGTCCAAAGCCTCCGCTGCTCATGGCCTATTTCGTGCCGAGTGATCGCACCCCGATCCCGGGCTACGTGGATCGCCTGGACCGCGTGATGACCGAGGTGCAGGAGTTCTATCGGAAGGGGATGGAGGCTGCGGGTTACGGGCCAATGACGTTCGACCTGGCTCGCGACCAAGGCGGGAAGCTCGAGGTGCACCTCCTGAGCGGCAAGCATCCCATGCGCGCCTATGGCCGCGATGATAGCTCCAAGGTCCGCGCAGAAGTCGCCCCCTTTCTGCGCTCGAAGGGAGTCAGGGTTGATGAACGGACGTTAGTGATCTTTGAAGTGTTGCTCGAATGGAAAGACGGCCGGGCCATCGAGGTGGGGCCTTATGTGGGAGGCGGCAGTCATCTGGCCGGCACGGCCTGGGTCTTTGATGACGAGCGCCTAGACCCGGGCCAATTGAGTTCGAAGGCGCCCGGGGGTTATTATGGCGGCCCTTGCTCGATTGGCGCGTTCAACTCGCACTACATCGGCGGTGTGGCCCACGAGCTGGGCCACGCCTTGGGCCTGCCGCACGTCGCCGGTCCCGCATCGAATCCGAAGCATTCGCTGATGGGTGACGGGAACCACACCTACGGTGAGGAACTTCGCGGGGAGGCTGCGGGCAGCTACCTGCATCCGGCCAGCGCGATGTTGCTGGCGAGGTGCCGCCCGTTCGCCGGCCAGGACGAGAGCGAGGAACTGCCGGTCGCTTGTGACTTCACCCACCTGCAGGCGACCTACCGCAGCGGCCAGTTGGTGCTGGCCGGCCACCTGGAGGCCAAGCCGCCCGTCTTCGGGCTCGTTGCCTACAACGATGCCCTCACCATACCCGGCGATTACGACGCGAAAGGCTGGATTAGCGCCGTGGATGCCTCCGGCCGGTTTGAATTGTCAGTCGGAGAATTGGCGCCCGGGCCTTACGAACTGCGATTGCAGCCGTGCCATACGAACGGCCCTACCAGCCGTTTCTCCTTCAAATATACGGTCAGCCCGCAGGGCGTGCCGGACCTGAAACCGTTTTCCCCCTCGGTTTTCGTGCTGCAACGCGCCGTGAAGGCGTATGCGCGGCGAGACATTAGTCAGGTGGAAACCCTGACGGGAGAGCTCGCAAAGCAATCCCGGGAAGCTGGCGAGCTGGTGGTTCGTCAGGCCCGGCACTTGCGAAGTATGCTGCAGCCAAGTGCGCCACAGTCTTTGAGCGAGGTTCCCGCAGATCAGAAACAGGTCGGTGTGTCTGGCCTTCAGTTTGTCGAACAATCTGTTGGCTGGGGCCGGCCGCTTCGTGACCAGGTTCTCATCGAGGGTGCCTCGAGCTGTTTTCTCCAGGTGGACGGGCAGTTCCACGAACGCGGCCTGTTCGCTCATGCGCCTTCGAACTATGCATTGGACCTGCGCGGGAAATGGCGGCGGCTCACGAGCGGTTATGGGCTCCAGGACGGGCACTCGGGATCGGTGGTGTTCGTCGTTCGCGGCGACAACCGCGAGTTGTTCCGGTCGGAGAAGATCACGGACAGCCGCCTGCGTTCTCTGGATGTGGATGTAGCCGGGGTTGACCGGCTGGAGCTGCTGGTGGAGGACGCAGGGGATAGCGCGAGCTCCGATTGGGGGGTGTGGATTTCCCCTTCGCTCCGGCGGTGACCAGCCGCTCCCAGCCTCTTCCGGGGTTGACCCGGACCGCCCTCCAATCGCAGGATGCGATGCAGATGATGAAACTGTCTCTATCCGCCGGTCTCCTGCTGGCCATGGCCCTGACGGCCCGCGCTCAAGATGTCGTGGGGAATCCGCTTTCGCCCTGGCAGCCGGGGACGCTGGACATCCACCAGATCAGCACCGGCCGCGGCAATGCCGGGCTCTACATCCTGCCCGACGGCACCACCCTGTTGGTGGATGCCGGCGAACTGCCGCGCAAGACGGCCGCACATACGCCCGATCGCCCGGACGGCACGCGCCCCGCCGGCGAGTGGATTGTGCGCTACATCCGCCAGGCCCTGGCGCATGATCCGCAGCCGGTGCTCGACTACGCCCTGCTCACGCATTTCCACGATGATCACATGGGTGGTCCATATACCAATTCACTGACCGCGAGCGGCGGAGCGTACAAGCTGACCGGGCTGACCCAGGTCGGAGAGAGTCTCAAGATCAAGCGGCTCCTGGACCGCGGCTGGCCCAATTACAGCGATTGCCAGGCGCCGGATGACACCGCCACGAAGAACTATCGCGCCTTCGTGAAGTGGCAGACCGAACACAATGGTCTGAAAGTCGAACGCTTCGCGCCCGGCCGCAGCGACCAGGTGGTGTTGTGTCGTGACGCGAAGAAATACCCCAGCTTCCAGTTCCGCAACGTCGGGGCAAATGGGGAAATCTGGACAGGGAAGGGCACATCCACGGACAAGCACCTTCCTCCGCTGGATACGGTGCCTCGCTCCGCCTGGCCGCACGAGAATATCTACAGCATTTCTTTCCGCCTGAGCTATGGCAAGTTCGACTACTTCAACGGCGGCGACATTCCGGGCATTGTGCCCAAAGGCCGGCCCGCGTGGTGGGACATCGAAACCCCTGTCGCTAAGGCGGTGGGACCGGTGGAAGCAGCCATATTGAACCACCACGGCTACCTGGACACGCACAACGAATTCTTCGTCGCCACGCTGCGTCCGCGCGTGTGGACTCTTTCAGTGTGGGATGATAATCATCCTACGCCGAGCGTGTGGAGCCGGCTGCAGTCCGTCCAGCTTTACCCGGGCCCGCGGGACATCTTCGCCACCGACCTCCACCCCGCCAATCGGCAGGCCATTGACGGCATTGACAAGCTGGCCAGCCATTCCGGCCACATTGTCTTGCGGGTTGCGGCCGGCGGCGACAGCTTTCGCGTGGTGATCGTGGACGATTCCTCGGAGAGCCGCCGTGTGACAAAGGCCTTTGGACCGTGTCCCTCAAGCTGATGCCTTGGCCGTAATGCGTGCAGTTGACTACGGCGTCACACGGGCGATAGGCCGGTGAGTCTCCCATGGGGAGCGCTGCCCATGGGAGACTCACCGGGCTCCGTCCCGGGAATCACCGCAGCGGCGCGGTCGGTGCGCGTGGCCGGCTGTGCGCGGTTTGCAGTCCCGGCATTATGCAGGCATGGCCGGACCGTCGGCTGCGCGCCCCGCGTCGGGCCGACAACCAGGCGGATTCAATTGGCCGGGTTCCAGATGTACTTCCCGGTCAGATCCACATAGCCGGTCTTGCGCGAGAGTTTGATCCGGGCTAAGCCGTTGTCGAATGACATGGCCTCGTCGAACTGCGGATTGATGACGAACTTGCCGGTCTTGTCAATGAAGCCCCAGCGGCCGGCCTGGCGAACCGATGCCAGCCCCTCGGCGAATGCCGCGGCATCCTCGAACTGCGGATTGATCTCGAATTTGCCGGCGGGGTCAATGTACCCCCAGCGCTTGGCCTGCCGGGCGGGAGCCAGGCCCTTGACAAAGGTCCCCACTTCCTCGAACTGCGCGTTAATGGTGATCTGCCCGGCCTTGTCAACAAACCCCCAGCGGCCGCCGCTTCTGATTGCCGCGAGCCCTTCAGAAAACGCCTGGGCTCTTTCAAACTGCGGGTTGATGACCGTTTTCCCGCTGGCGTCCACGTAGCCGAACCGGCCGCCAAGCTTGATGGCTGCGAGCCCATCGGAAAACGCGGCGGCATCCTCGAACTGCGGGTTGATGACCATCTTGCCGGCCTTGTCAATGAAGCCCCAGCGGCCGCCCAGCTTGACGGGGGCGAGGCCCTCAGCGAACTGTCCGGCAGCGTCGAACTGCGGATTGACGACGTATTTGCCTTCCGGATTGATGTAGCCATAGCGACCGCCACCCTTGAAGCCATTGAAGGGGTGGGGGACACCGCTGCCGAGCCTGACCGCCGCCAGCCCGTCGCTGAACGCGCCTGCTTCGTCAAACTGCGGGTTGATGGCCATCTTGCCGGATGAATCCACGTAGCCCCAGCCGCCAAGGCGAACCGGCGCCAGGCCGCCCACGAATGGGCCCGCCCGCTCGAACTGGGGATTGACCACCAGCGCGCCAGCCTGATTTACGAAACCCCAGCGGCCATCAACAGTCACCGGGAACAGCGCCGCGGACGCGGCAGTCGCCGCGCACAGGAGCGAAACCAACACGAGGAATAATGCAGTCTTGCATGTCTTCATAAAATGAATGCCACGGATTACGTATCCATTACACGATACCACCAAGGCAGAGTTGCTGCTTGGGTTGATCCACAGGCTCAATTATAGCTCGCCTCCGCGCCCATGCCAAGTCCTGAATCATTACCGCGCGCCTATTTACGGCGGAGTCAAAAAAATGCAGCGAGGCCGAGCGGGGTGAAATCGCTGGGAAA
>CAZVFC010000091.1:0-28618 GCA_964625855.1 uncultured Verrucomicrobiota bacterium
TGCCGGTGCGGCGGGCGCAGGCGGAGATGAGCGTGTTCGTGGAGGTGGGCTGGAACGCGGACACAAACGATCTGGTTTACAAGGGCCGGGCGGAGGACCAGTTCGTCTTCGACTGTGGCGCCGGGGTGTCGGCCAACTACGCCGCCTCGGTGGTCGGATTCCGCCGGATGGACAAAGTGTTTATCAATCACCTGCACGGCGACCACATGAGCGATCTCATCCACATCTATTGCTTCGGCCCTTCAGGAGACCGCAAGTCGCCCCTCTATGTCTTCGGGCAGGGCCTTTCCGGCCTGGAGAGTCCCACTAACTCCGGAATCTACTACGACGACGGGGTCAGCAATTTCTGCGCGCACGTGAGAGAAGCCTGCCGCTGGCACTCGGAGAGCTTCAGTTTCCAGCCGACGCGCTACACGAATTACCCGGCTCCCACACGGGTGTCCTGGGGACTGCCGCATGAACCTGTCCCCGTCTCCGACGATCTGCCCGATGACGCCTACGCCATCGTGCCCATCACCCTCAATTGGAGCAACGTCGCGGTCGCCTACCACAATCATGCGACGCGCGCTAAGGTTACGCACTATCCGGTCATTCACGCGCGCAAAGGCTCGATGGGTTTTGTGCTCGAATGGACCCCGCCGGGGGCAACCCGGCCCCTGACCATGGTCTATAGCAGCGACACCAAGCCCGAAACCAACAGCGTCAATCTGGCCTGCAACGGGACCAATGGCGTGGACGTGTTCATCCACGAGATGGTCGTTCCACCCTCCGTATGGGCGTACAAGCAAATGGGGCTCGACGCGCCGCCCTCCACCAATGATCCAGCGCTCTACGCGAGCTGGCAGGCCGCCACCGATGAGCTGACGAGGGTCCAAAACAGTTCCCACACTCCGCAAGGCGCCTACGGCTACCTTCTAAGCCAGATCTCTCCCCCTCCGCGGCTCGCCGTCGCCACACACTTCCCGGTGGCCGACGATACGGTCGCCAGCGCCTTCAGCAGCGTTCAGGCACATTGCACGAACATCGTGTTCGGCAAGGACATTGTCTGGTCGTTCGACCAGATGGTGCTTCGCGTGTTCCCGGACCGGATCGAGCAGCTTCGGGCCGCCGTTTCTGATTTCGCCTGGAATCCGCCCGTCCAGTTGCCGACGAACGGCATGTACGCGCCCAAATACAGCGACACCAATGGGGTAGGCGACCCCTTCGCCCAGATTGACCTGACAACGTCCTATTCACGGACCAATCAAGATGGCTCGGTGAATTGGAGCGAAGACGGGTATTGAGTCATTTATGAACGCTCACCCGCGCAGCGCTGAGTACGCGCGGGCGCGCCAAAAGCAATTTCTTATCAGTTAGGTACTTATCAACAAAGGTAATCTTTTCTACGGGAACTTCAACTCGGGTCTCTTATCAGTCTCGGCCCGGCACCTCTCCGATCCCCGTTACGAGGGACCGTCCAAGTGTCGGTTCTCACTATTGATACTAGTTCTCCCGCCGGCCTTTACGCCTTGCGCGTCGAATACACCCGCGCTGTGGGGAGGTAAGAAGTATGAAGGATGAATGCAGAGGCAGGACCGGCGCCCTCGCCGCCGAAACCTGGCCTCGGCGCGCGCACTCAATGCACAATGCCGTTACAGGCATGGCTCACGCCTCGTGCAAGAGGCGATTGACCAAAGCCTCGCGGCCAGCATCGTCCAGCGTCTCCCAATCCAAACCCCGCTCTCGCGCACGCTGGCGCAATTGAGCTTCCGCGTGCGCCATACGTTCCTCGCGCCGCGCCCCGGCGTCGCGCGCCAGCGCCAGCAGCGCCTCGCGCTTCTTGGCGGAAGGCAATTGGCCAATTAAGGAAAGCACCTGCTCGTCGGTTAATTCCAGGACGCTCATAATCTAATTCCGGCACAAATCTACCTCTTGGCGGCAAGTGCGACAAGCAAGTTAAGCAGGGTAAGTAAAGCGCATCCGGGGCAAGAAGCAGCCGCTGTCATCCGCCGGCCTCCACGTGTTGCGCAACGAATACACCCTCAGTGCGGGGAAGTAAGAAGGATGAAGGATGAATGCAGAAGTTAGTGGTGATGGTCCCGCGCCCTCGCCGCCGAAGCGTTGGCCCGGGAGCGCAGACTCAGTGCGGAATGCAGAGTGCTCGGCGGAGACTACTCGTATAAAGGGGTCGTGAGAATGTCATATTTCCACTGGACGCGGTCCACCGCAGTGGGCGCTTGATGGCTGGCCAAGGTCAAGGGCAGTGAGGGTAAAAAAAAGTGCCTGCTGGCCGCCGCCAGCCTCCTCGCGTTGCGCGGCGAATACACTCGCACGATCGCCCCCGCCCACGCCGCCCAGAACAAGTTCAAGGCTGAAGGCTAAATGCTAAAGGCTGAAAGCCTGCCGCTGAATGAACAATCGTGGTTGGCTGAGCCACCGGTTTGAGTTAAGGTTAGCCCATGAGCGCAACAGAATTGATTAGGCAGGTGGCCGCGCTTCCGCCGCAGGAGCGAACGTTGTTCGAGCGGCTTCTCCAGGAGATGGAGCATGGCGCCGGCACTCCCGGCCAAGCCAGTCGGAGCCAGTGGCCTGATTTTGGTCAGCGCTTGCACGACATCTATGGCGACAAGGTCGCGCCTGACTCGCAGAACATCATTGATGAGGGACGCGGCGAGCGCTGATGGACGCCTATTTCGACTCCGCGATTATCGTAAAGCTGTACGTCCAGGAGGCCACCAGCCCTGACGCCATTCGACTGGTCGGGGCTTATGCCGCGCCTTACGTGCTGACTCAATGGCAGGCGCTGGAGGTCAAGAACGCCATTCGCTTGAAAGCCTTCCGCGGTGAAATCACGGCGGCACAAATGAACCAGTCCATCGCCGCGTTCGAGCAGGACATCGCCACCGGCCGCTGGCAGCGGCCCGCTTACACCGCTGCCACAGTCGAGCAAAAGGCCGAGGAGTTGTCCGCCGGCCACTCCGCAATACTCGGCTGCCGCACGCTCGACATCATCCACGTCGCCGCCGCCCTCGTCCTGGCAGCCAAGGAGTTTGTCACGTTTGATACGCGACAAGGAGCATTAGCGAAGCAGGCTGGCCTGACGGTTAAGCCATAAAGCCCGCCCTTAGGGACGGTGTATAAATAACGTCGCATAGATGGGCGTTAAGCGCACTAAATAGCAGCGGGTGTGCGCTCTCTTGTACGAGCTGCGAACCTCTTGAGTTGCCTTAATAGCGCGGTCGCAAGGCAATTACTTGCTTGCGACAACCGCCCATTTAAAATGTGAATATGACGCTCGACAGGGCTATAATAGGCGTTATATTCACATTATGAATACCGTCCACTATGCCGCCGAAAACCTGGTCAACCTCTTAAACGACCAAAAAGTCGCCACCATGCCCCAACTCAAGCAGGCGCTGGGCACCGAGGTCACCTATACGGTTTTGCGCAAGCTGTTCCCGTTAGGCTACCGCAGCAGTTACTCGCATGGGGGCACCTATTACACCTTGGATTGCATCGCGCACTACGATGAGCTGGGGCTGTGGTCCTACCGCGACATCCACTTCTCCCGGCGCGGCACGTTGTTGAATACCGCCGAGACGCTGGTGATCCAGTCGCCCGCCGGTTATCAAGTGCCCGAGTTGGAAGCAGTGGTTCACGTCACGGTCAAAGATGCGCTGCGCCAGTTGGCGCAGGCCGGGCGACTTTTCCGCCAGGAGTGGGAGGGCCGTTATCTCTATTGTGCGGCCGACCGCACGCGGCGGCAGGAGCAGTGGGCTGCACGGCAGGCCCAAGCCGCCGCCGGCGACGACCTGCAGGCGGCCAAGGCGCTGTTTTATAGTCTGCTGGACGAACAGCAGCGGCGACTTTATGCCGGGTTGGAGAGCCTGCAAGCGGGCTACGGCGGTCAGCGACGCGCGGCGGAACGCTTCGGTTTGGAGGTGGACACCGTCGCCCGCGGCGAGCGCGAATTGCTCAGCGGCCAAGTGCTGCGGGGACGGGTACGCCGGCCTGGCGGCGGCCGTCCGGCCGTGGAAAAAAAACGCCCGAAATCCTGAACCGGTTGCGAGCGCTTTTGCAGGACGACACGGCGGGTGACCCAATGGGGCGCCGGGGCGTGTGGACCGGCAAACGCCTGCGCGCGATCAGCCGCGAGTTGGCCCAGTTGGGATTGCGCGTTTGTCCCCATACCGTTCGTCGTCTGCTCGGCGAATTGGATTACGCCTTGCATGCCAACCGCAAAAGCCTCTGCACCAGTAGTCCAGACCGCGACGAGCAATTCCGCTATTTGACTTACCAACGGCAGCAGTTCCGCCAGCAGGGCTATCCCACTATCAGCGTGGACAGCAAGAAGAAGGAACTGGTGGGCCAGTTCAAAAATCCCGGCCGGGTGTGGAGTCAGGCGCCGATTTTGGTCCAAGACCACGACTTCCGTTCGCAAGCCGAAGGTTTGGCCACCCCGTATGGGATCTACGATGTGTTGGCCAACCGGGCTATGGTAGTGGTCGGTACCTCACATGACACCCCCGACTTCGCCGTGGACGCCATTTGCCAGTGGTGGCGCCAGCAAGGTCGCCGACGCTACTCCGAAGCCCCGCAACTGCTCATCCTGGCCCACAGTGGCGGCAGTAATGGACCGCGCTGCCGGGCTTGGAAGTTGGCGCTCCAGCAAAAGGTGGCTGACCGCTTTGGACTGGCGGTAACGGTGTGTCACTATCCCACTGGAGCCTCCAAGTGGAATCCCGTCGAGCACCGCGTCTTTAGCGAGATCAGCAAGCATTGGGCAGGACAGCCGCTGCGCGATTACCCCACGGTGGTGCGCCTGATTGCGCAAACGCACACCCAGACCGGACTGCGGGTCTCCTGTGCCTTGAACACCAGATTCTACCCCACCCAGGTTCAAGTCTCAGCCAAGCAGATGGACAACCTGGACCTCCTCAAACACCCCACCTTGCCCGAATGGAATTACACCCTGTTCCCGAGAACAATCAGGAATTAGTTTTTGCACAGGCGCTTAGCGGGGCAATCAGATCGCCACCTTCTACATCGCCCGCCTGGAAGACAGCCCCACGGTGTATGAGGTTCCCTCGCCGGAGTTGCGCTTCGAGGTGCAGCCGGCTTGAGTAAGCTCCGCAGGCCTGAGCGTTAGCTTGCTCCGATTACCTTGTCATCATTCGTGGCGATGATCTTTTGCCCCGGGCGCACGATCAGGAAGTCCGCCTCCGGCCAGTCTCCTTCGATCAGCTTCTCGAATAGGCTGAAGTCACCTTCCGTTTCGGCGTATTCCCAGCCTTTTTCAGCGCAAATCTGCTGCACCTGCTCGCGCAGCTTGAGGTGCTTGACGAACTCGAAGTTGATCAGCGTACCGTGTGAATAGGAACTGGTCCAGCGGCTCATCTCCTCCAGCAAATACTTCGCCTGGTCTTCGCCATATTTCTGCACCCACTGCTCGTAGGTCGCTTTCAGGCTCGCGTTGGCACTGGCGGGCAGGGAGGCACCGCCCCAGATCGGCCCTTTTTCCCCACGCCGCTTGGCGCATTCCAGCCAGCCCGCCGTGTAGTAATACGTCCCCGGATGCGCGTTGAAGAATTCCTGATAGCGCTCCTTCGAGCCGAGAAAGAACGTGATGCAGTCATGCGCGCGCGGGATCACCAACGGGGTATGTGCCGTCGTGAGGCCCGTGAGAATGTTGCTGCACAGCCCGTAGCCGAGAACAATTGCCTCGTACTTGCCGGCGGGCACCGCATCAATGCGCTTTTGGATTTCAGTCCGCCCGGTGCCGGGGATGTCGTGGTAGCCCTGCGTCAGGAACTCGAAGTCAATCAGGTTGGTTGACCGCGCGGCGGCGTAGCACAGCTCGCGAAAAGCGATTTCACAGGCAATGACTTTAAGGAACATCGAGGGGAGAGGGGATTACTTATGCAATACCCTCACCGCTTCCCCGTCCAGCGAATGGCCTGCCTGAGGATCTGCGCGTAATTGGGGTTCTCGTAGGCAAAATGGTCGTGCCCCAATTGGAGGTACACCACCCGCGCTCCTTTGTAGGTCTTGGCCCAGGCGATCACTTGGTTGCTCTCGGGCTCCGCCGTCGTCAACAGTGGATGACAGTCCTCGAACACGTCGAACCCTTTGTAGGTCTCGTCGTGTATGGTGAAATCCTTCAGCCCGCGCGTCACGGGATGCTCCGGGTCAGGTACATTCACTTTGATGTCCACGCCATGTTTGTAGGCCGAGCGCGGCTTGGCGACTCCGTTGATGTTTGTCGCTTCAAGATAATAGCGCGCTCCGATGACATTCCAGTATTCCGGCCAAGCCTGGTAATTGGCAATCGCATGGTGCACCACCACCAGCCCCTTTCCCTCCGCCAGGCGTGCCACGAAGTCTGCTTTCGCCGCGTCGGTGATGGGCTGATGCATGTCGTAGAGCACGAGCACGTCCCATCGTTGAGCCGCGTCAGCCGTAAGCAACGCATGCGCGTTCGGATGTTCCGCCGCCTGGTATGAGATGTCGGGATTATCCTTGAACAGCTTGAAGAACGGCTCCTTCTCGAAGCCGTGTCCACCTGTTACCACCAGCACGCGGAGTTTGTCAGACGATTTCTGCGCCGGTTCAGCCGCCATTGAGGCATAGGCAAAGAGCAAACCCAGACCCAGTACCACAGAGAAGACAGGCCGTATAATTTTCATGGCCTGTTATGTAGCAGGCCTAGGCCGGCGCTTCAAAAGCATTCTGAGTGCAAAATGTCTTGAGTGGCATCACGGCGAGGCCACACTGCCGGCATGGCAAGTTCCAGGAATCTCATCTGGCTCGCGGCAATCGTGCTGACTCTGAATGCCCCCCTGCGAGCCCAGACCCCTTCAACGGCGGCCCATTGCAGCGCTCTGGTCTTCTCGAAGACCCTGATGTTCCGCCACGCTTCAATCACCAACGGCATTGCGGCCATCAAACAATTGGGCGCCGAGAATGGGTTCCACGTGGATGCGACCGAGGATGCCGGGTACTTTACCCCGTCAAACCTTGCCAAGTACCAGGTGGTTATCTTCCTCAGCACCTCGGGCGACATCCTTAACGAGGAGCAGCAGGCGGCGTTCAAGAGCTTCATCGAGCGAGGCGGCGGTCTGGCGGCAGTTCACGCTGCCGTGGCGGGAGACGTGGCGACGGAGGGCGGGTGGCCTTGGTATGGCGAAGCCCTGTGCGCGCAGTTCACGAACCACTCGGCGATCGTCCAGGCAACCGTGAACGTCGAGGATCGGAAGCACCTTTCGACCGCAGCGCTCCCCGAACACTGGGTGCGCACTGACGAGTGGTACAATTTCATCTCCTCACCGCGCGGATGCGCGCGGGTGCTCGCATCGCTGGACGAAACGACTTACCAGGGTGGCACGATGGCGAAGGATCACCCGGTCGCCTGGTGCAAACAGGTCGGCAAAGGCCGCATCTGGTACACCGCGTTGGGGCATACCGAAGCGAGCTTCACCGAACCCCTCTTTCTCAAACACCTCCTGGGAGGCATCCAGTCGGTGGCAGGAACGAACCAGGCTGATTTCAATCCACGCTGAACGAAGCATGACCGAAACGCGCGGCCTTTGGCTAAGCGTAGGAACCGGGGGTCAGCTCAGCCACCCCTCCGCGCTCGCATTTTCCGCTTCCAACTGATTTCCGCCCATGCCAGTTTACCGATGCCGCACACGCGACCAGTTGCCTCATGACTCAAGACCTTAGACCTTAGACTCTAGACTTCAGCCCTACTATCCTGCCATGCAAACTCACTCTTCCACCCGACGCCAATTCCTCAAGCAAACCACCGTGCTCGCTTTCTCCACCGCCGCGTTGCCCGTCCTTGCCCCCGCGTCCGCGCTTGGCCGGGCAGGCAAAGTGGCTCCCGGCGAACGCATTGGCGTCGGCTGCATCGGCGTCGGTCCGCAAGGGCAGGGGGACATGGGCAATTTCCTGAACCAGAAAGACGCCCGGGTCGTCGCCGTCTGCGACGTCATGCAAGCCCATCTCAACCAGGCCCGCGACCGCGTCAACCAGCATTACCAGAACAAAGACTGCGCTACTTACACCGATTTCCGCGAGCTACTCGCCCGCAAAGACATTGACGCCGTCCTCATCGCCACGCCCGACCACTGGCACGTTCTCACGGCCATCGCGGCCGTCCGGGCGGGCAAGGACGTTTATCTCGAAAAGCCCATGGGCCTCAACCTCACCGAAGACTGGGCCCTGCGCAAAGAGGTTCGCCGCCACAAGCGCGTCTTCCAGTTCGGAACGCAGCAACGCTCCTCGCGCATTTTTCGCCTGGCCTGCGCCCTCGTCCGCAACGGCTGCATCGGCAAGCTCCAGCATATCAACGTCTGGTCGCCCGCCAGCGCCCCCGGGGGCTCTACTCAGGTCGTGCCCGTTCCACCGGGCCTCGATTACGAATTCTGGCTCGGTCCGGCCCCGGCCCGCCCGCATACGCTGGGCCTGGTCGCCGACGCCGGAGCGAAGAAGACGTGGTGGTATATCCGCGATCTGGCGGTCGGCTTCATTGCCGGCTGGGGCATTCATCCGCTGGACATCGCCGTCTGGGGCGGCGGTGACCTGCTAAGCGGCCCGGTCGAGGTGGATGGCCGCGGAACCTTCCATGCGGAGGGCATCTGCGACACCGCCACCGCATGGAATGTGAATATGAGATTCGGCAGCGGCGTCACCATGCGCTTTGAGGGCGCGCCTAACCATCCCAACGCTGACGCCCCCTCCTGCGACATCTGGGAACACGAGCAGGAGTGGAAGAAACGTTATCGCCGCATCACCGACCACGGCACCGCCTTCGAAGGCACCGAAGGCTGGGTCCACGTTGACCGCGCCGGTATCAATCTCCAGCCCGAGAACCTCATTGACCAGAACGAAGACGCCTTCAAAGTCCAACTCACCCGGAGCCCCGACCACACCCGCAACTTCCTCGACTGCGTCCGCAGCCGCGCCCAGACGGTTTGTCCCATAGACGAGTCCGTCCAATCAGACGCGCTCTGCCACCTCAGCGAAATCGCCCTCCACTTCAACCGCAAGCTCGTCTGGGATCCGCAGAAGGAGCGCTTTCCCGATGACGAAGAAGCCAACCTCCGTCTCCTCAGCCGGGAGATGCGCGAGCCGTGGAAATTGTAGTAGGCAACTACGAAGGTTCGAAGCGCGTGTCAAGAAGCAGAGTGGTTGAGGCCGTCGCCTGAGCGCCGCGGCAGGCGGATCACCTCCAACCCTCTCCGATTAGCACGGCCTCCCCGGGGCGGAAGTGCCCGTCATCGTCGGCACGTATCCGAGATCGCGCGCTGCGCTGGTGCACGACGCAACCGCTTGGTCAGACTTGCGGGCGCGTCTTAGCCTGTTGGGGATCGGGCGTTACTCTGGCTCTGACGGTTTCGAAGATAAGGGTCACCTGACCGAGCTTCGTCTGAAAGTCTGGCCAGTCAGGGTCCTCGAGGTCAAACCCTGGATACCGATCGGAGAAGTAAGCCTCGGCGAGAGTCGTGCAGAGCGGCCTGGCCAAGCCAACCAGGTCCGAGTTCAGTGCGCGCAGTTCCCCTGCCAGTTTCTGGAGGTCGTGGGTCTTCTGGAGAAACCAGCCCAAGCGGATGAGTTCGGCTTTGAGCACCTTTTCGAGGATTTCTGCCAGTTTGCTGCGGCAGAGGTGGTAGCTTAACTGGTTCTGTGCCAGCGCGCGTACTCCCTCCAGATCCGAAGCAGCCAGAGCAATCCAGTCAGCGGGGTTGCTCGAATCAGTCTTCCTGGGCAAGCAAGACTCCTTCCTCAAGCACCGTGGTGAAGAAATGGTCGCGGCAGTTTCGCTTCTCGGCGAGACGGTCCGGGGTGATGGGAATCAGGGTGAAGGAGGGGCGAGGCCACACGTCCCAAATAGCCTCCCGAAGCCGCGCGGCGGTTTCCAACTGCCGGGCCGCCCCATCCGCCACGATGCACAGGTCAACATCGCTGTCCGGCCGCGCATCTCCGCGCGCGTGGGAGCCGAACAGATAGATCGAACGTACCCGGGTGACTCCGCTCATGGCCCTGAGGCACTTGCCCAGCGACTCGCGCTCGCCCTGCAAGCTGGGCGGCAGATTCTCCAGCAACAGCTTCACTGCGGACACCGTAAGGCTTTCGATCGTGCCTTGCAAGTCGCCGGCCCCAGGATCTTGCACGCGTTTTGCACGGGTCAAGGCGGCGAGGTTGCGCCCGACTCGCGCTCGTACTTTAAGCCGGGGCGGCGCTGGAGGTCCATGGCCCTCCAAAACCGTTCCTGGACGGCTTGGTAGATTCCGTAGAGCCCGCGGGCGTCGCGGTCGCGGTTGACCTCAATCCATTCGTTGGGCGCGCCGGGTTTGGGGGCTTTGAGGAAACGAGGGCCTTCGGCGCGGATGACTCGCGTGACCGGCCGGTCGGTGCCGTCGGGCTTGATGACGCCGAAATCACTGTTCTCCCCAAGGCGAAAGCCGCCCGGATACCACCAGAAGAAGACGCCGTCGGCGCCGGATTCGGTCATCATGCGGTAGAAGTCGGCGTAGTAACGGCCCGCGAAGGCGAGCTTCTGGGGATCGGGCGCCATGCGGTTCATGTCCCAAACGGTGTAGCCCATCTCGGCCCAGACGAACGGCTTGTTGGGGTCGCACAAGCGGGCATAGGCCGCGGTGAATATGCCGGGGCGGACTCGGTCCCAGTCGCCGATGCGGCCATAGGCTTCGGGTTCCCAGATGTCCACGGCGTCGGTGAGCCCGTAGAAATCGTAGGGCAGGGCGGCGTCCCAGTTGTAGAGGGGGTCGCCGGCATTAGACATGCGGAAGCTGACGGCGTGGTTCGGGTCAATAGACTGGATGAGCTCGCGCGCGGCGGAATATCTGACGTGGAGTATCTCGTCCAGGAAGAGGCGGTAGTCGGCGATCATCTTGCGCCACGGGCCGTCCGTGGTGAGCTGCGACATGGGCGGCACGTCAATGGAAAGGGCGCTGAAACGTTGAGAGAGCGGGGTGAGAGTCGTGCGCGGGGTAACGATCGTTCGCGGCGCAGGGAAGCCCCACCCGTTCGTGGCGGTGGCGATTGTCTCGTACTTCTTGAGGACCCACTGATGCCAGAGTCCGGCGTAATCGCGCTGCTGTTCGGCATAACCTCCGTGGCTGGGCTCCCAGGCGAGGTCGTAGGCGAAAACGGTGTCGTTCCTAGCAAGCTGGTAGAACTCAATGAGTTCCTTCATCTGGTCCCAGTGGAAGGTCATGGGCGAGCCGGGGCGGAGGGACTGATTGACACGCAGACCGAGGGCTTCACAGCGGCGGAGCAGATCGAGAAGATGTTGGGCGTCGAGTGATGCGTGGTAGATAAAGACGCTGACGGCATTGAAGCTCATTGCCTTAACGCGCCGCAAGTCGCGCTCGATGACCTCGGGATCATACGCTCCCCGGCCCAGCCAGTGTTCGAAGTACTTGCCGTTGGCGAGCGCGATGCCGCTCGAGGGCATGTAGTTGATGCCATGTGCCTTCCAGGGCTCGCCGCCGAGCCAGAAGCCGCCGTCGCGCGACTCGATGAATTGCGGCCTGGCCTTGGGCTGCCAGACGCCGAGCTCGTGGCGGAGGGCGTCAATGGGAACGCCGGCCTGGGTTAGGGTCACGGAGACGGTGTCTTCATTGGGCCCCTTGGCGGGGTCGTCTTGGGCGAGGGTGACGCTTTCACCCGGCGCGACGGTGAAGTTGGTTTGGAGCACGGCTCGGGGCGCGCGGCCTTTGGCGTCGAGGAGCGTGACAGCGAGGGACAGGTTGTCGGCGGTTTCCCGGCCGAAGTTAACGACGCGCCCGCCCGCCTGGAACTGTTGGCCGACAAATAGAGTGAAGAACTCGCTTCCGCCCTCACTGAGGAACACACCGCGTCGCATGCGGGCCAGGACCTGGTGCAGGCAGTTGGTGACAACCGCCTGGCGATAGAAATCGGCGTCGGCCGGGGTGAAGACGGCCCAGACACTGCCGCGCAAGGGTGGCGCGACCTTGACAAGGAGAGCCGCCATTGCGCCGCGATAATCCTGCGTCGCCGCGTCGTAAGCCCCCAGCAGGGGCTCCCAACGGTAAGGCCGCCCCTGCTCGAACCCTACGCCCCGCGCCCGCGGGTGGAGGCCAACGTAGGACAGCGCGTCCCGCCTGTCCCCCTTTGCGGAGCTCTTCTCCCAATCCTCCAGCGGCACCTTCAGATGGTCCGGTCGCACCACCACCGGCGTCGTGATCGGATAGCACTGGTAACTGGGAGAGACGGACTCCAGTTGAGGAGGGTTGAACTCGGAGGGCGGCGTATCATCGCCCAACGGATTCGGCGCCGTGCCCAGATCGTCGAACCAGTATTCGTGTTGATCTCCTTCCAGAGCCGTGTGCGACAGCGCCAGACCGACACAGCAACTGGCGGCCTTGGCCGGATTAAGGATGCGTTGTTCACTGACCGACTCCGGTGGCCAAGCTTTAAATCGAGCCGGCGGGAGGGTGTAGTACTTCCATTCCGGTGTCAGGTCCACCGTTGCGATCCAGCGGGATCCGTCCTGCTCCGTCCATTCGAGGCTGAGTTGCCGTGTGCTCGGACCACCTTTGGCGCGGAAAGAGGTGAGCGTGTGATTCGTCGGGAACGGTTGCGAGAGGGCAGGGGACTGCAGCGTTTGCCAGCCGCCGAGGCGATCCAGCTTTACATGCAGCGCCTTGCCATGGCCGGCGTTGGCCTGGTCGGAGAGTTCATATTGCGCCACGGTGCCGGCTTCACCAGTGTGCCGTGCCCAGCGCGACAGGTCGGCGCGCTCGAAATCCTCGACGATATGCTGCGGACGCTGCGCCGCAATGGCTTCCTCATAACCTTGCAGCGTGAGCCACTTGCCGTTGATTTGGAAGACAGGTGATTGCCAGGCCGGCAGTCCCAGTGCCAGGAGATCGCCGCCCCCGCGCAGGTAGCTGACAATGGCGGGTGCGGCCACGATCGGCAGCGCCCGCGCGTTTGGCAATACCAGGAGATCGTATCGCTTGGGCGTCAGGAGCGCCTGGTTCGTCAGGACGGACGTGAAGATGAACTCCGGCGCATAGCCGGCGGCCCGCACTTGCGCCGCGACGTCGCGCGCAAGTGACTGGTCGTTACCGGGCAGGCTGTCGTAAAAGACAGCGGCCTTGAGGGGTGGCGGGGTTTGCTCGATTGCCGCCCGGATTGGCCAGGCGGCAAGCAGAATTGCGAGCGCAAGCAACCCAACCATGCGGACACTTGCTCAGCGCTGGATGCGAGCCGAGCCGCCTTTGGCCAGGGCGCGAACCTGTTCCAGCGTAGCCATGGTGGTGTCCCCCGGGAACGTGGTCAGCAGCGCTCCATGCGCCCAGCCGAGCTTCACCGCTTCCTCCGGTTCAACGCCGGTCAGCAGGCCGTAGAAGAAGCCCGCGGCGTAGCCGTCGCCGCCGCCGACGCGGTCGAGCACGTCCAATTCGAGGGTCGGGGCATTGTAGGTCTTGCCATCAATCCAAGCCACGGCGCCCCAGCTATGCCGGTTCGTCGAGTGCACCTCGCGCAACGTGGTGGCGACAATCTTGATCTGGGGATGCTTCTTGACGACCTTGTCAATCATGCCGATGAAGGCGCTGGGATCGAGCTTGGACTTGGCGGCAACCTCGGGGCCGGGGATGCCCAAACCCATCTGCAAGTCCTCCTCGTTGCCCACGAGCACATCCACATTCTTCACGATGCGGTCGAGCACAGCCACGGCGCGTTCCGGACCACCGGAGATGTTCCAGAGCTTGGCGCGGTAGTTGAGGTCGAAGGAAACGATCGCGCCAGCCGCCTTGGCCGCTTGCATGCCTTCGATGATGACTTCGGAGGTCGTCGGCGAGAGGGCGGCGAAAATGCCGCCGCTGTGGAACCAGCGCACGCCGCCGCCAAAGATGCTCTTCCAGTCGAAGTCGCCCGGCTTGAGCTGAGCGCCGGCTTCGTTGCAGCGGTTGTAGAAGACGACGGGGGCGCGCACGCCCTGCCCGCGATCGCTATAGACGGTCGCCATGTTGGGCCCGTGGACGCCGTCGTGCTTGAAGTGCTTGTAAAAGCCTTTGACGCCCATCGCGCGGACGCGCTCGGCGATGAGGTCACCAATGGGGTAATCCACCATCGCCGTGGCAACGCCCGTCTGCATGCGAAAGCAATCGGCGAGGTTGGCAGCGCAATTAAATTCGCCGCCGCTAACATGGATCTGGCATTGGGTCGCTTTGCGGAACGGGATGATTCCCGGATCGAGGCGGTGGACCAGGGCGCCGAGGGACAGGAAGTCCAGCGCGCCGTTCGGACGGATATTCAAACCATACTTCATTGTAGTATCTCTCTGACTTGGATTGTTGTTGTCTGCGACGGGGAAGAGATGAGCAAAGTCGGGCGCGTTTGTCGAAGGAATTCGTCGTTAGCCCTTCGTCGGTGGCTGGAGCGCGCGGTCCAGCAACGCCTTTTCGCGCGGCCCGTAGGGCAGCTTCAAGGCGAGAGCATGCGCGGCGGGGGTCATCTTCCTCCACGCCTTCTGGAGTGCGTTAATCACCTTCTCATCCGTGCTCTTGTCGGCGAGAGCGGCGAATTGGTGTTCGAGGAAGACGAGGCAGAGCGCGTCTTCGAGGACGCGGCCTTCGGGGTCGTTCGGGAAATTCTTCTTGAGGTTGAGACTCTGCACGCGAGCGATGATGTCTTCAGGGTAGCCCAGTTCGCGCAGGATCGCGCCGGCCTTCTCGGCGTGCAAGTGCTTGAGGTCCTCGCGCCACTTGAGGTAACCGGCGCGGGTCATGGGGTAGGAATCGCGCGGGATCATCCAGCGGCAGAGATGCTGGCAGCGGGCAGCCAGGCGAAGCGGCTCGGAAGCCTTGGGCGAGAGCCGGAGAACCCATTCAGTCAGCCGCTGCGCGTAGAGGAGCTCGCGCGGGAGGGCCGTGCCGCCGGCGGACTCGCGGTTCGGGTCCCGGGAGTTCTCCTCGTCGAAGCGGCGCAGCGCGGCTTCGAATCTTCCCGTGGTATCGGGCCGGGATTCATCGCTCATGATGTTGCCCTTATGGCAGATCGTGGGCTATGGTGGCAAGTGCCATTGAGCCCAGTATGAACAGGCCATTTATGAACGGGCCGCTTACGCCCGAAGAACTCCAGCGGCAATTGACCGAAATGCTCCGCCAGCAGATGCAAGGCGCCCGCGAAGCCAAACCGGCCGACGCCGACGGCCCGCCGCCTGCCGACGAGCCGAAGCGCGAGCCCACCGCCGACCTCTTCAAGTTCGACTACAAACCGCGCGAGTTGAAGGAGCACCTGGACCGCTTCGTCATCAAGCAGGACGAAGCCAAGAAGGTGCTGAGCGTGGCGCTGTGCGACCATTACCACCACGTCCGGCTCGCGCTCGAAGGCAAGGAATCGCCGAACTACGCCAAGCAGAACATCATCCTCATCGGGCCGACGGGCGTGGGGAAGACCTTCATCATCCGCTGCGCGGCGGACCTGATCGGCGTGCCGTTCGTGAAAGCCGACGCGACGAAGTTCTCGGAGACCGGCTACGTCGGGGGCGACGTCGAGGACATGGTGCGCGACCTGGTGCGGCTCGCCGACGGCGACGTGAAGCGCGCGCAATATGGGATCATCTACATTGACGAGATAGACAAGATCGCCGCGGCCAGCAACACGACCGGCCGCGATGTCAGCGGGCGAGGCGTGCAGACGAATTTGCTCAAGCTGATGGAGGAGACGGAAGTCCCGGCGCGCTCGCCTAACGACATCGCGGGCCAGATTCAGGCGATGATGGACTTCACCCAGCGCGGGCGCAAAGCCCCGAGCACCATCAACACCAAGCACATCCTGTTCATTGTCAGCGGCGCCTTCGGCGGCCTGGACACGATCATCCACAAGCGGCTGCGCGAGGCGACGATCGGCTTCGCGGCCAAGGAACGCCCGCCCGAGACCCCCGAGGAGGTGCTGACACACGGGAAGACCCGAGACTTCATCGAGTTTGGTTTCGAGCCGGAGTTCATCGGGCGGCTGCCGGTGCGCGTCGTTTGCCATTCGCTCAAGGTGGATGATCTCTTTCTCATCCTGAAGAGCTCGGAGGGCAGCATTATCCGGCAATACGAGCAGGATTTCGCGGCCTATGGCATCGAGGTGCTGTTCTCGGACGACGGGCTGCGGCGAATCGCCGAGCGCGCGGCCGACGAGCAAACGGGCGCGCGCGGCCTGATGACAGTTTGCGAGCGGGTATTCCGGGACATCAAGTTCGAGCTGCCCTCGACCAAGGTGACTCGATTCGTGGTAACGCGCGAGCTGGTGGATCATCCGGCGGCCGAGCTGCAGAAGATCCTGGCCGACCCGAAATGCGAGGAGCGGATCGTGGCGCGGGAACTGGTGGACGAGTTCGCGCGGCGGTTCCGACAGAATCACGGGATGACTATCCGGTTCACGGACGCGGCGGCGGACACGCTGGTGCGGGAAGCGTTGGAGAAGTCGCAATCGGTGCGCGAGCTATGCGGCGCGAGGTTCAAGGACTTCCATTTCGGGCTGAAACTCATTGCGCAGAATTCGGGCCAGCGGGAGTTCGTCCTTGATCAGGATGCCGTGGAGGCGCCCGACAAGGTCCTAAGTGCCTGGGTGGTGGCCAGCTACCGGCAAAGCGGGGGACAACCCGCCGCGGGCGGAGCGTAGGGGGGAAATGCCGCGCTAATCAGCGCTATTGATGAAAGGTGTGGGGACGGCTCGTCCCCAACTGAACTCAACGGATAGATTGCTTTCTGCGCGGCCGCATGTAATCGACGCTGCGGGGGTGATTCTAGCTCGGACCACTGATGTTTGGGTTTATGGGACGTTGCGCGGGGTGCGGCGCCTTTCCACTCGCCACCAGATGATCAGGGGAATGATCCAAGCCAAGTTGATCAAATACAGGTAGCGCAAAGCCACCGAAGCCCCGCGGAAGAAGACGGTGTTCTGAGCGAAGGCTTGGGCGGTGGGGTCGTTGAAATGAGCGGCGTAGGCAACGGCGCCGAGGGCGAATTCGCGGGCCAGGGCCAGTTGGCCCAGCGCTGCTTCCCAGGCCAGTGCACACCCGCCAAAGGCCAGCCACCCAACGGCACAGCCGCCAAAGGACCACCAGCCCAAGCTAAACCCGCCAAGCGCCACCAGACCGATGGCACAGCCGCCCAGCGGCACCAGGCCGACGGCCAGCCCGCCGATTGCCAGCGGCGCAACGGCGACGCCGCCGTAGGCAAAGAGCGCGCCGAAGGCCGTCTCCGCAACGGCGAACCAGGCCTTGAGCGGCTTGCAGCGCAGAGACAGGTCGCCGCCGATGCGAATGTGCACGAGCGGCAGACCCAGGAGGCTGAGCCGTGAGCGGTATTCCCACACCGGCCTGACTCTCGCGGCGGCGCGTGGTGCGGTGCCGGCAGTTGCCATGTCCGCAGCCAGGCGACTTTGCCTGCGGAGCAGTCGCGCGCTGCCGACCACGATCACCATCGTGTAAGCCGTCACCAACAGCAGCACGAGACTGGCGAACACCCAGGGATGCGAACGGACGAGCGCCCTGCCGCAGAAGATCAGCGGTGTGCTCAGCACGATGAACGCACCAATGGAGCAGCACAACAGGCGGTAGAACTTTTTGAGCAGTTCTCGTTCGCGCGGGTACTGCGCGGTGTCGCAGCCCGCCCGGTACCCAATGTAGGTCCCGACCAGCGCGACCAGCGGGCCCGCCAAGGCGGCGGCGATGCCGATCGTAGCGACTGCTTTGGCGCTGGCGCTGCCCTTGGCAGCCGTGGCGCCAACGGTAGCGGCAGCGGCCGAGGTCGCATAGAGTGGCAGCGCGGCCAACACGCCCACCGTGAAGGCCCTGCCCGGATTGGTCTTTGCCAGGGTGCCTTCCACAAAGGCCAGCACCTGTTCGTGCAGCAGCTTGCGTCCGCGGGAAAGGCGCTGCTTGACGGCGTCCTCCGTAAGTTCCAAGTCCTCGGCAACGCGTTCGACGGAGTGGTGCTCGCGGTAGAACAGGACCAGAGGGTCGCGATAGAGCTGCGGGATGTGCTCCAGCGCGCGCCAGAGGATGGCCTCCTCCTCTCGACTGATGGCCTGGTCGGGGGGCGAGGGCTCGCACGCCGGGGCGCTGTCGGCCGTGTCCAGCGGCTCGGAGGCGGCCAGCGGCTCGCGTCCTTCGCGACGGAGGGTATTGCGGATTCGGTTGCGGGCGATGCCGCAGAGCCACCCGCGAAGCTTGGCCGGCTCGCGCAGCAGACGCAGGCGTCGCCAGGCGATGATGAAGGTTTCCTGGGCCAAATCCTCGCTCTGGCCGAGGCTGCCGGTGGCGCTGTAGGCCAGCGAGCAGATGAGGGATTGATAACGCACAACGATCTGGCTGAAGGCCTCACGGTTACCGGCCAGGGTTTCTGTCACCAGCTCCGCATCGTTGAATGCCGTTGCTGCCATCGTTTCGGTTGCAATCATATCACCGCATACGTGGTCAGTAAGGCCGAAAAGGTGACCGGAAATCGGAATCTGCCATTCGTTGGGCCGGGGCTTAGCGGTGGGAGGCGGCTGACGCCGATGTTGCGGGTGTTACCGCTTGATGTTTCGCCTCCAATCTGACGGATAGAAATTGCTTTCTGCGCGGTCGCATGTGCTCAGTGCTGCGCGGGTGATTGTCTCGCAACATTTTATGGTTCCGCTTTCTTCGTTGGTCACTCCGCCCTCGTCGTCTTTAGATAAAGCACAGCCTCCCCCGGGAAGGGGGCGGTGAACGGGTGCGCGCCACCTGTCGCTCGAACCTTGCCACGGCCGGCGTTTTCCCCCTTGGCAGGATTAAACCATTCGTAACGGTAAGAGCCTGGGCTCAGCTCCACGGTGAATCCCTTCGCACCTTTGGGTTGGTAGATCAGATACTCGGTCCCAGGATTTGCCAGGCAATACCTCGTCGAGGCGAGTTCACCCTGTGGGGTCATGGCCGCCAGATTCATCCTCTCGGCAAGCCGGCGGGTGTGGCCCATGGCCGCGCGAATCGTCCCCCAACCGCGGTCATGTCCCAGGACCGAACCATCGTAGGGGTCCATAAACAGCGGGTTGTGCCCGCGCAAGAAGCTTTTCCAGACCCACGCCGCGTTGCCGCCCACTCCCCAGATATGATCGGTGTCCAGCAGGCTAACCTTCTTCTCATTCCAGGCGGGAGGCTCCTCGGCAAAGCCGTCCGCGCGACCGGGTGAGACCCATTCCGCGGGACTGCCCAGCATGGTGAGGAGACGTTCAGCGCCATGCCCGGTATTGCCGACCGGATGCTGTTTAGGTTTGGTGCGCTCGTGATCATGAATCGTCTTGATCACCCACCAGTTCCACTCCTTTTCACCGCCTTCATTGATGACTTCGTAAAGCACGTTGTCCAGGTCGTTGAGAGTGTCCACGACCTTGCGGATGTAGGCCGCCTGCAACTCGTTCACCTCCGGGTTCCGCAACGTATGCACCTTGCCACTGAGCGCGTCGGCTCCTTCCACCTTTGCCCCGTTGATATTGTTCGCCGGGTTGAACGGATGCGTGCGCCAAGCCCAGCCGTCATCGGTACCGCGGCGCCGGTTGCCGTGATAAAGACCCCACCCCTCGAACAGCATCACGCTCACGTAGATCCCCTGCTCGCCCGCCGCCGCGACGCGCGCGCGGAGCCGCTGGAAATACTCGGGAGCAAACTGCGTCAGGTCGAACCGGGGTTTGCCATCCAGCGCCTGCCCAGGGCCAGTCCGCGCCCACGGAAGCGGCGCTGCCTTGTGGATGAAGTCTTTGCCCAATGCCCCATTGGCGCGCGTATCCCAAGTGGTGGAATCCCAAGCCCACATGCGGATGAAGTTGTGGCCGTGGTTTCCGAGGAATTTCAGGTAAGCTTCGAAACCGAATGGTTCGGGGGGATCATTCCGCCCCATGTCCACCAGATTGTTCCAAGTATGAGCGCCGGTGAGATAGACCGCCTTCAACGAGCCGTCCGACATTTTGGTGCCGTCCGTGAAATAGCGCGGATTGTGCGGATGAATGCGAAGCGGACCTTTGGCGGGCGTCGCATCAGGTTGCCCGCCTTGGGTCGGCAACAGCAGACCGAGCAGGAGAAGCGATCCAAAGGATTTAGCGGTGACGAGTTGCATGGGTTACTGATAGGAAATCGCCTTTTGTGTGCCCGCATGTACTCAGTGCTGCACGGGTGAGCGACCAACGCAAGGGTCAGGGAGCGAGACCGTTCGCCGAAGACGGTGGATTTGTTCCTGGGGGAACCGGCTGACTTCCGTTTGCTGGGCCGTCTTGGACCATGTTGCCTTCCTTGGTGATGCGGATGTCTTTAGAAGGGATTACCTCCACGACTTTCAGCCGCTCGGTCCATAGGTTGCGCAGCTTGTCGGCGACCTCGGTCTGTCCCTGGGCAATCAGGATGGCGACCGTAGCTCTCATGGATTGGCCGATCGCGTTCGCCATCTCGGAATGCAGCGGCTGCCCCAACGGTGCGGCCTGTTCCAAAACGGTCTCCCAGTCGGAAAGAACCCCTCGCTTTGGCATGGAGTGTCCTGGTTGGAGCACGAAGAACACGCCATTGTTGGTCAGAGCCGTCCAGCCGGCAACGGAACCACTATCTGGTAATGAAGGCAGCAAAAGAGCTGTTTGCTCAGGCATAGTGCCGGAGATTTCCCGTATCATCAGGCGACTGAGCGACCCGATGAGTTTGATGCCATCGGCATGGAACTGGCTGCCTGAGACTTCAAGACTCTGAAACTCCGCATCGCCGTTCTGCTTCTTCCGAAGAGCTTCCTCAAACACTCGTTTGTTGAGGTTCGTTAAACCCAGCGTGAGCGCTGGGTGCGTGCCGCCCAATGCGATTTGGAGATAGGACTGGTCCATCATGCGGGAGGAGTTGAGCACGAGCACGTCCTTTCTCTTGCCGTCTTGTTGCCGGAGTGTGAGAGCGGTCTCGAGGACGTCGTTCTGTACGAAAAGCAGCGCGTTGTTGGGGACAGCCTGGAAGATGGCGTCGGCGACCCCGGGCAGCTTTACCTCCGGGTTCGGAAAGCCAGCCTCATACACCTCAGCTATCTTCATTGTTTCGATCACATCCGCGTAAAGGGGAGTGAACTGTGGACCCATTTTGGTTGTGAAGGCCGTCCATTGATCGTTCCACGCCGCGCCGTTAGTGCATGTGAAAAGGGCAAGATACTCCTCCAGCGTCTGACGCTTTTGACGTTGGTAGTCTTGAGGGAGATCCTTCCACCGCAACCAGAGTCGGTCTAGGCGTGGTTTTAGCGCTAGCTCGCGAGATGCAGCATCGGAGAGACACGGTAGTAGGCACAGTGCCAGCAGTGCGACTGTGCGGGCTCTTCTCTTTATGCTGAGCTGATAGGAAATCGCTTTTTGTGTGCCCGCATGTACTCGACGCTGCGCGGATGAGGGAGAATTGGTTCTTGGTCCCACCGAGCATGGCGCGATATTCCCAGAATTCGGTTGGCGGTGTCAACGAGTGATTTTGGGCAGTTCATGGCCGCTTGTGAGCGGGCCTGTTGAGCCGGGTAGGGGGGAGCGCGCCGCCGGTCCTAAACCGTCCGGCGCGCGGGCGCACGCCGCCGTCGATCCGGCCCGAGGAGAGTACGCCTGGTCTTCGGTCGCGAGGTGGTCACCTACCATCCCGAGAACGCGTCTGGCACGCGACGGGTGGTGGTTGCTGGTGCGTTTATGGTAAGTCGCTGAAAAACAACAGGTTGCGCCGTCAGCCATCTGGCAAGGCTGGAAAGTTATCTACGGTGTGTATAGGGTGCGTACCCGGCGAGTATCCGGTGTGTCTCGCCTGGGACCATCGGGCGAAGCCTGTTCCATAGTGCCGTCAAATTGAATGGCTTCATTCTTTGAGGGTTAGGAATGGACGCCGGTTCTGATCCGCTGTACCTGCCACAGGTGTATGTGGTGCCTATTCGGCGGGTGCCGCCAGGCGGAAGATCGGTGTGTGGAATGCCGACTTTGGAGGCGACTCCGTAGATGCACTTCCCGGGTGAACCGGAACTTCTCGGATGGCCGCTTTTTTGTTTCTCGGCGCGGCGTTTTGGCTTAGCACTTAAAGGAGCGACGCCGAACGATGACCGCCCAGAAGCAGAGACCCTCGACGCCAGACGCTGGCGAAGCGCGGCCACGCACTCCGTGGAGGGCGATAATCAGCCGCCCGGGCGTCATTTGCGCGCTGCTGGCCCTGGTGACGCTGGCGGTTTACCTGCCGACGGCGTGGAACGACTTCGTCAACTACGACGACTCGGATTACGTCACGGAGAACGCTCACGTGAAGGGCGGGCTGAAGTGGGAGACGGTGGTGTGGGCGTTCACGAGCGGGCACGCGAGCAATTGGCATCCGCTGACGTGGCTCTCACATAGCCTGGATTACCAGGTGTTTGGGCTGCGGGCGGGAGCGATGCACCTGGTGAGCGCCGGGTTCCATGTCCTGAACACGGTGCTGCTCTTCCTGGTGCTGCGCGGACTGACTGGGAGGCAGTGGCGTAGCGCGCTGGTGGCGGCATTGTTCGCGCTGCACCCGTTGCACGTTGAGTCGGTGGCCTGGGTGTCGGAACGCAAGGATGTGCTGAGCACGTGCTTCTTGCTCCTGACGCTCGGGGCGTATGGGCAGTCTCAAGTCCAACGTCTCAAGTCTCAAGTCGTCGGCGGGGACGCTTCACGTTTCACGTTTCACGTTTCACGCCTCTACCTTCTCTCGCTGCTGTGCTTTGCGCTTGGGCTGATGAGCAAGCCGATGCTGGTGACGACGCCGTTCGTGCTGCTGCTGATTGATTATTGGCCGCTGGGTCGGCTCAAGACTCAAGACTCAAGACTCAAGACTCTCCTCCTCCTCGTGTGGGAGAAGGTCCCGTTCTTTGCGTTAAGCGCGGTGTCGAGCGTGGTCACATTTTTGGTGCAACGAAAGGGCGGCGCGGTCTCGACGGCCCTGACCGTCGGCGAACGGATGGCCAACTCGGTGGTCTCCTACGCGCGCTATATGCGGAAGATGTTCTGGCCGGACGACCTTTCCGTGCTCTACCCGCATCCGGGTCACTGGCCGTTCTGGCAGGTGCTGGTCTGTGCGGCGTTGCTGATCGGGGTGTGCGTGGCGGTGGCCGTATGGGGACGCGGCCGGCCCTACCTGATCATGGGCTGGCTCTGGTTCCTCGGCACGATGGTGCCCGTGATTGGACTGGTGCAGGTGGGTATCCAATCCATGGCCGACCGCTATACCTATGTGCCGTTGATTGGGCTTTTCATCATGGTAGTCTGGGGCATCGCTGACCTCGCTGACGAACGATTGCCGCAGTTATGGCGCAGCCGGGCGTTGGCCGCTGGCGCCGCGGTGTCCTTGGTCCTGTGCGCCGCGCTGACGATCCGACAGGTTCACTTCTGGCGTAGCAGTGAGACGCTGTTCAAGCGGGCCGTGCAGGTCACCCGCAACAACTACCTGGCGCACAATAATCTCGGATTCTATTACTCCGGCAAGGGCCGGCTTGCGGAAGCCATGGAGCAGTATCGCCAGTCTTTGAAGATCAAGCCCGACTACGAAGACGCGCTCAACAACCTGGGCTACGCGTTAGCGGGCCAGAGGAAGTTTGCGGAAGCCATCCCGCTCTACGAGCAAGCTTTGCGTATCCGCCCCAAACATGGTGAGGTCCACAACAACCTCGGCAATGCGTTGTCCGAGACCGGCCGGGTTGATGAAGCCATACAGCATTACCTGATCGCCCTCCAACAGAACCCCGAGCACGCCGACGCCCATAACAACCTCGGCATCGCCCTCGCCATGAAAGGCAAATTGGACGAAGCCATCACTCATTTTCACGCCGCCCTTCGTTACAAACCCAATTACGCCAGCGCCCATAGCAACCTGGGCAACGCCTTTGCTGTCGAGCGCAAGTTCGACGAGGCGATCCGGGAGTTTCAGGAATCGTTGCGCCTCAAGCCGGATGAAGCCCAGCCGCACAACAACCTGGGCAATGTGCTGATGGAACAGGGCAGGGTGGGGGAAGCCATCGGCCACTACCGCGAAGCCCTGCGGTTGAATCCCGAGCATAACCCCGAGGCCCATTACAACCTCGGCATGGCGCTGGTCCGCCAGGGGAAAGGGCAAGAGGCAATAACCCATCTCTCCGAGGCGCTGCGCGCGAAACCGGACTACGCCGAAGCAAAGCGCCAACTGGAACTGCTTTCCAAGCCTCCCGCTAAGTAAGCCGGATCACTCGGAAGAAGCTTCTACGGCGTGACCCAGGGCCTGGCACTCATGCGTGAACCCGGCCGGGTAATACTGGCTCTCGGGGGTGGCCGGTTTGATCCAACTGACCAGGCCGTGGATGTCACTATCCGGCTGGCTGGCGAACGTCAGCCAGCTTATGAGTGACCCTTGGCCCGATGAAAGCGGGACGTAGAGAGGCCAAAAGCCCTGTTTGGACACGGTGGCGCTCTGGCTGATCCGTGTGCCATCGGCGAGCGTGCCCCTGAAGGTCACCACGCCACTGGTGCTGACCTGCACCGCGCCGAATCCGTCGCCCGCTGGGAGTAGAGGATCGCCATCGTTGCCAGGGAAGACCAGGGTATAGGATCCAGCGTATGGAGCGGAGTTAGACCGAGAGTTGAAGACGGCGCGATCACCGGACAGGGTGGCGACCCAGGTGCCATCGGTGAGAGTGCCGGAGATCTGATCCGCCTCGTCGCCAGTACCCACACACAGAGACAGAGTCAGAGCGGTGTTCGGGCTCAGGCAGAGGCGGTTGCTGGCCCGGAGCTGGGGGTCAAGCTTACCGCTGAAGGGCAGGCGTTTGGTTCCGATTCGGAGGCTGCCGGAATAAGCGCCACTGGACGTGGCGGCGAAGGTGAAGAATCCCGAGCTGGCAGGCCGGACGGCATCCGGCTCGTAGAACAGGCCATTATAGGTGCCCTGCACGAGGTAGAATGGATTGAGAACGGAGTTCGACTTCATGACAAATGTCGGGCTCTGCAGAGAGGCGGTGGCACCACCGGTCGAAGCCTCGAAAGTGTGGTCTCCGTTTTTGGTAAGCGTCTGCGTGGTCAGATCGGGCGAGATGGTGCTGTTAGCGGCGGCAAGCAGCTTGACAGGGGGTGGCGGACTGGAGGAGTCAGGCAACACCATCAGCGTGAAGGCGGTCGAGGAGGTCGCGGCGCCATCGCTAACATAGACGACGACCTCCGCGGTGCCCGCTTGCCCGGAGGCCGGTGTCAGCGTGAGCGTGCGGTTCACTCCGTTGCCGCCCAAGGCAATATTATTGGTTGGCAGCAAGGTGGGATTTGAGGAACTGGCGTAGAGCGTGAGGTTCGACGCGGCCGTCTCAACGTCGGTAACTGCGAACAGGATCGGGGGCGTTGCCGTGTCCTGAGGCGTGCTCTGATCTGGAATGGCGGAGATGAACGGCGGAGTATTGGTGAGCGGCGGCTTGCTTGCCGCCACGGTGAGAAGGAAGCTGGTGCTGGCTGTGGCTCTGCTGTCGCTGACGGTGATGGTGATCTCCGCTTCACCGAGTCGTCCGGGCGCGGGTGTGAGCGTTACGGTCCGATTGCTGTTGCTGCCGCCAAAGGCAATCCGGTTGGTCGGCGCAAGGCTCAAGTCTGAGGAACTGGCGTAAAGGGTGAGGTTCGATGCAGCAGTTTCCAGGTCACCAATTATGAAGGCGATGGGGGAGGTCGGAGTGTCAAGGGTTGTGATCTGGTCTGGAATAGCGGAAATGGTTGGGGGTGCGTCAACGGTGACGGTGAAGGCGCGGGAGGTGATGTTGTTGGTGGCCCCGCCGTCATTGACCGTCACAGTCAGGGTCGCGGTGCCGAAGGCCCCGGCGACAGGTTGGAAGGCCAGGGTGCCGGTGGTGTTCGGGCTGGTGTAACTGGCCGTAGGATTGGGGATGAGGCCCGGGTTGCTGGAGGCGGCGGTGACGGTCAGCACCTGGATCTCGTTCGCCGCGCCGGAGGAAATGCCGGTCAGGCTGACCGTCTGTGGGCCGGCATCTTCGGTGAGCGTGACGCTGGCAATTGGATCGAGCGTGGGCGGATCGTTGACGGGAATGACGGTAACCGTAAAGCTGCGGGAGACGATGTTATTGCTGGCCGCGCGGTCATCCAGGGTGACGGTGATCGTAGCGGAGCCGATCGCGCCGGCGACGGGTTTGAATGTCAAGGTGCCAGTGCTGCTGGGAAAGGCATAATTGATCGCGGGATTGGGGATGAGGCCCGGGTTGCTGGAAGTGGCGGTGATGGTCAGGAGTTGGATCTCGTTCGCCGCGCCGGAGGAAATGCCGGTGAGGCTGACCGTTTGCAGGGCGGCATTCTCATTGAGGGTGAGATCCCCAATCGGATTAAGCGTGGGCGGGTCATTGATGGAAATGACGGTAACCGTGAAGGCCCGAGAAACGACGTTATTACTGGTCGCGCCGTCATTGACTGTGACGGTAATGGTGGCGGAGCCGAAAAGCCCGGCGACAGGTTTGAGGGTCAAGGTGCCGGTGGTGTCAGGGCTGGTGTAAATGACCGTGGGATTGGGGATGAGGCCCGGTAAACTGGACGTAGCGGTGACGGTTAGAGTCTGGGTTTCATAGCTCGCACCAGATGAGATGCCGTTGAGATTGACCGTCTGTGGATCGGCATCCTCGTGGATCGTGAGATTGGCAATGGCATCCAGAGTGGGAGCATTGTTCGCGCCATTGACGGAGACGGAGAAAGAGCGGGTGACGACATTATTACTGGCCGCGCCGTCATTGACCGTGACGGTGATTGTAGCGGAACCGGAGGCACTGGGCACCGGTGTGAAGTATAGAGTGCCAGTGGTGTTGGGGCTGGTGTAGTTGACGCTAGGATTGGGGATTAGGCCCGGTAAACTGGACGTGGCGGTGACGGTCAGGGTTTGGAGTTCGTTGCTCGCGCCGGAGGAAATGCCGGTCAGGCTGACGGTCTGCAAGCCGGCATTGGCACTGATCGTGAGGTTGACGATGGCGTTGAGGGCGGGCGGGTCGTTGACTGGGTTGACGGTGACGGTGAAAGCAAGGGAAGTGATGTTGTTGCTGCCTGCTCCGTCATTGACGGTGACCGTGATGGTGGCGAAGCCGGAGGCATTGGCCGGCGGCGTGAAGCTCAAGGTGGCGGTGGCATTGGGGCTGGTGTAGTTGACCGTAGGATTGGGGATAAGGCCCGGGTTGCTGGAGGTGGCGGTGACGGCCAGGACTTGGGCCTCGTTGGCCGCACCGGAGGAAATGCCGGTCAGGCCGATCGTCTGCGGGCCGGCATCTTCCTGGAGGGAGAGGCCAGCAACGGCGTCGAGCGTGGGCGGGTCGTTGATGGGATTGACAGTAACCGTGAAGGAGCGGGCGACGACATTGTTACTGGCCGCGCCGTCATTGACGGTAACGGTGATGGTAGCGAAGCCGGAGGCATTGGGCAGCGGCGTGAAGGTCAACGTGCCGGTGGCATTAGGGCTGGTGTAGCTGACGGTAGGATTAGGGATCAGGCTCGGGTGGCTGGACGTGGCGGTGACCGACAGGCTCTGAGCCTCGTTAGCCGCACCGGAGGAAATGCCGGTCAGGCTGACGGTTTGCAGACCGGCATCTTCCTGGAGGGAGATGCCAGCAACGGCATCGAGCGTGGGCGGGTCATTGGCGGGATTGACCGTTGCGGTGAAGCTGCGGGAGACGACATTGTTGCTGGCCGCGCCGTCATTGACCGTGACGGTGATCGTGGCGGAGCCGAAAGCCCCGGCGACAGGCTGGAGGGCCAGGGTGCCGGTGGCATTGGGGCTGGTGTAGCTGACCACAGGATTGGGGATAAGGCCCGGATTACTGGACGTGGCGGTGACGGCCAGGACTTGGGCCTCGTTAGCCGCACCGGAGGAAATGCCCGTCAAGCTGACCGTCTGCAGAGCGGCATCCTCGTTGATCGTGAGATTGGCAAGTGCATCCAAAGTGGGTGCATTGTTCACACTGTTGACGGAGACGGAGAAGGAGCGGGAGACGACATTATTGCTGGCTGCGCCGTCGTTGACGCTGACGGTGATTGTAGCGAAGCCGGAGGCATTGGCCAGCGGCGTGAAGGTCAACGTGCCGGTGGCATTAGGGCTGGTGTAGCTGACGGTAGGATTAGGGATCAGGCTCGGGTGGCTGGACGTGGCGGTGACCGACAGGCTCTGAGCCTCGTTAGCCGCACCGGAGGAAATGCCGGTCAGGCTGACGGTTTGCAGACCGGCATCTTCCTGGAGGGAGATGCCAGCAATGGTGTCGAGCGTGGGCGGGTCGTTGATGGGATTGACGGTAACCGTGAAGGAGCGGGAGACGACATTATTGCTGGCGGCGCCGTCATTGACGGTAACGGTGATGGTAGCGGAGCCGGAGGCATTGGGCGCGGGCGTGAAGGCCAACGTGCCGGTGGCATTAGGGCTGGTGTAGCTGAGGGTAGGATTAGGGATAAGGCTCGGGTTACTGGACGTGGCGGTGACCGACAGGCTCTGAGCCTCGTTAGCCGCACCGGAGGAAATGCCGGTCAGGCTGACGGTTTGCAGACCGGCATCTTCCTGGAGCGAGAGGCCAGCAACGGCGTCGAGCGTGGGCGGGTCGTTGATGGGATTGACAGTAACCGTGAAGGAGCGGGCGACGACATT
>CAZVFC010000092.1:0-27918 GCA_964625855.1 uncultured Verrucomicrobiota bacterium
GCACGGCCGGTTTCGCTGTCTCAAAGTCTCTCAGCACCCTTTTCGGAGAACCTCTTGCTAGCCGAGTTGCCGGTCAGCACGCAGTTGGTCAGCGTGCCGCCACACGCCCCGCCACCCTCCCAAGCCGAGTTGCTGGTCAGTGTGCAGTTGTTCAGCGTGCACAAGAATGCCCCGCCATCCGAGTTGGCGGTCAACGTGCAGTTGTCCAGCGTGCTGCGATAAGCCCCGCCCCCGTAGGAAAGAGCCGAGTTACCGGTCAGTGTGCAGTTGTAGAGGGTCCACCCGTAAGCCCCGCCGCCATGCCGGTTCGAGTTGCCGGTCAGCAGGCAGTTGTAAAGCGTGCATCCGTAAGCCCCGCCGCCGTCGTAATAGTAGCCTTGCTCGGAAGAAGGTGCCGAGTTGCCGGTCAAGGTGCAGTTACAGAGAGTGCACCCAAATGCGCCTCCGCCATCAACCGCCTGGTTCCCGCTGAGCGTGCAGTTATAGAGAGTGCACTTGCAAGCCCCACCGCCCTCTGAGTACTTGAGGACGCCCCGGTAGCCGTAGGCTGAGTTGTTGGTCAGCACGCAGTTGTTCAGCGTGGCTCCATACGCCCCGCCCCCAGAGGACGGAGTGACAATGAAACCAAGTGTCGAATTTCCTCTGAGCGTGCAATTGTTCAGCGTTCCGCAATATATCGCTCCCCCGCCGAGGGAAGCCAAGTTGCCGGTCAGGACACAGTTGGTAAGGACTGCATTGGTCGAGGTGCACCACGCTCCGCCGCCACTCGATTCGGAGTCTAAGCTCCATACCGCCCGCGTCGCCCCGTTGGTCAGGGTGAACCCGGATAGGCTGGCGCTCTCGGCCATATACACACATCGGATTGCGCCGTCCCCGTTGTCGCCGCCCGGGGCCTTCGCCCCTTCGATGATCGTGACCTCCGGCCCGTTGACACTCCGTAGTGTCAGCGGCTTGTCCACCGCCACGCGGTTGACCAACACATTCGTCCCCACCGCCCGCCCGCCGGTGGCATACACGCCGTTGGTGACGACGATCTCTTCGCCCGGCTGCGCCGCGTCCACCGCCGTCTGGATGTCGTGGGCCGCGTTGGCCCACGTGTCGTAGGGTGGTCCCGGGCTGGGGCTTTCCTGCCAGACGTAGCGGGGCGTTGCAGTAGTGCTGAGTGTGGTTAACGCCGCCAGCACGCCAGCCGCAACGATCGAACGAGTATTTGTATTCACAACTGGCTCCAGAAACAGACGGCACCGGCGAGCCTGCCGCCCAACCGATCCTTCTTCCCCCCGTTCGCCCGGCAGGCTCGCCACAACCCGCTTCAGTGTTTCGTCCCGCTCAGGAAGAAGTTGCCCACAGTGTTGGTATAGTAATCGCCGGCATTGTTCCGCCCGTTGAACCAAAGTCCCACAACCCCGTTAGTGAGTTCCCAGCCGCTCCAGCTCATCTCGCGAATCGGCTGGCCCGTGGCCGGACGGAGCACGCGAAGCGAAAGGTTCGTGCCCACCACCGAGAACTGGAGGCGATAAGGTGGCGGGATTTCGTGGATGTAGAATGGTTCCCCGTCCAGATAACCCCGCTCAGGGACGAGAATCCACGGCGCGACGAGCCCGGGATTTCCACCGCTGTTCAGGCTCAACCCCGCGAAGTAGCCGGTGCCCTCGCTGGGGCTGATTATAAGACCCCTTCCGAAGAGGGTGACGACGCTCCAGTTGGTGCCGCTGGTTGCCCAATCCAGGATGTCCACCGAGGCACAGAAATCCTGGAGCACAGCCTCAACATTCGTTGCTCCCAGCGGACAGAGCACCAGGCCACCGTACGGGGTGGGGCTTATGCTCACGTTGAGAATCCCATTGGTGATAACCCACTCCTCACCCGGTTCTTTGAACCAGTCCATCCAGGTCGGCACCAAGGTGCTGAAGTCATCGGTGAACTGCCTGCCGGGCGTGAGCTTGAAGAACTGCTGTGGCGACTCGTAGGGCATGTTCAGGCAAAACACGTCGTTGGTGGTTTGTGTGCATGGCTGCCAGCAGGGGCACCAGGGGCCGGCGAGCTGGTCGGCCTGAACCACGATGTGCTCCTGCAGCGGCAACCGCCATTCCAGGCCGATGTCATTGGTGACCTGTGCGATCTCCAGATGCGGCGGATAGTATTCGAACACCTCGGCATTGTCATAGACCACCTCGGCTTTGGCTCCGGATGGGAGTGTCACGACCGGATCCACTAATGCCGGATCACGGAAGAGACACATCAGGAAATAGCCGTTTAGCCCGAGGTAGCTGGCCGGCGGGTTATCCACTCCCCATTCTGGGTGCAGCGGGTCGGTGTGCATGGGATCTGCGGCCGGGGTATCCCAGCACTCCCGTTCGAAGAGCACCGCCCCGGCGTTGTCGTTGTCGAGGATCTTGACTTTCAGCAGCACGCTGGAATTGGTGCCTGTCATCGAGACCACCAGCTTAACGTTTGAGACTTTCATCGGGATGCTGTTCGTCTGGAAGAAGGCCTGACCTGGGGATTCCCGCTTGATGAAAGCAACGGTGTCTTCGTCCACCACCAACATGTAACCCCGGTTCCCATCGTTCAAATAGAACCCGAACCAGGCCAAAGCGCCGTCGTCGTTAGAGCTGAGGAGATCGGCCCTGAATTCCAGCGTCCGGCCTTCCTGTATCTTCCAGGTGCGATCCGACAGGAGGAAGTTGTAGAATGCGCCTTGGCCAGCGGGTGGCGTGACCTCGAGCGTTACATGACCATCGGAGAAGGTATTTGTGCCGGTCCCATTCCAGGGCCCGGCTTGCCAAAGTGTGGCGGATCGTGTCGGGTCTTCGAAGTCATCAATGACCTCGGCGTCAAGTCGAACCGCCGTGCAGGCGCAGATCGCCACGGCGGCCATCAATGCGGCGTTTCGGCCACGTCGGCTGCGGGCGCGGCAGGGTTTGCAGTTGGTGTCAAGTATTGTTTCTTTCATATTGTTCTCCGTTTGTGACTCTCTGGCGATTACTATCCATTGTTGGCATTATCCGTGGCGTCGGCAGCCCCGGCGGCCTCGGCGAGGCCGCCCTACCCGGTAGGGCGCTTTCGCCGAAAGCGCCTCGACGACATTGACTTACGGCGCCTGGGTTACGGTCCGGGCAGCCAGCCCGGATTCGGGTCGCCAGCCTTGCCAGTGGGCCAGCCACCGCTTCAACGGGGCACCTCCATCAGTGCCCTCAACCTCATAAACGAGATTTGGGGGCAAAACAGATCACGGGCGGGGAAGAAATGTCTGGGGCGGTAACGGGATTCCGGGAAGTAGCGAGGTGCAAGGCAGAACGCGAATAGCGTTCAATCATTCAGCCCGGGGTTGCGCGTCGAGCGCTACCCCGGGTTATCGCCGCAACCATTTCTTTCAACTCTGACAGAGTTGAATCTGGCTGGAATTGACGCACGGTATCTTTGCGATTGATGCAACTCTTTCAGAGTTGGGGGCCTTTCGGTCAGGCAACCCGGGGTAGCTCGTTCCTCGCAACCCCGGGCTGAATTATGCAACGCCTTCGGCGTACAGGTTCAGGGGCGTCTCTTCCCCAGAAATCCGTGATGAGTCAATTCTTGGGGGGGGTGGATCTACGACCGTGCTGAGCCCAGCTCAGGGCGGTGACGCCGTCGGAGGTATGGCCGCATTCAGCACCGACTCGGCTTCCTGGCGCAGCCATTGCAGGGTGAACCGGTTCCACCAAGGCACCTTGGCGGCAGCGGGTCTGCGAGTCCCCCCGGCGAAAGGATCGAGATCGAAAGCGCGTTGGAACCATTCCGAGGCTTCGTTGGTGTGCCCGAGCCGGGCGTGGGTGAGGGCCAGGAAGTAAGCGCCGTGCGTAGCGGCGGTCGTCTCGGCTTTGGGATCCACCCGCTGGCCCAGTTCATACAACTCGGCCAGTTGCCGGGCGGCTTCCGGGTAGCGTCCCGCCCGGTAGAGGAGCGCGCCCAGCGCTTGGAGACCATACAGAGAGCTTTTGGTGTTGGTCTGCCCAGCCAGGTCGTTCGTGACGACTTCCAGCAGAGGTGCGTAGTTCGTGACGGCATCGGGTGCCAGAGCACAAGCCCACGCCACGAGGGCGATGTTGCGCCCTACCCCGCTTTCCAAATGCGCGACGATCTGCGTCGCGGTCGCCTGGTAACCGTTGGTGTCGCCGGTGGCGAGGCACAACACGGCGTGGCCGTAGAGCACCGCGCCGTGACGCCACTTGATGCCCGCGTTGTCGGCCGGAAACCGTTCGAGTGCGTCCAAACAAAGGTCGATCGCCTCGCGGACCACCGCCTTGGACTCAATCAAGTTTCCCTGGTCCCCCAGCACATTGGCCAGATCAAAGAGCGCGTCAAACACGGCCGTGGGCCTTTGAGCCGAGAGTCTTCTTTCCAACGCCACCACCTGCCGCCTCAGGTCCGCGGCCTCCGGGAACTTCTGTTGTGCCTGCAGCACCTTTGCGCAGGCCTTCAAAGAGTCAACCAGCGCCATGTCTTCCTTTCCCCGGTTACGATTGATTGTCAACGACTCGCGACACAGTTGCTCGGCCTCAGAAAACTCACCCTTGTCGCTGAGAATGTTCGCCCGTTCGTGCATGGAGTCCAGCAGGTCCGGATGGTCAGGGGGATGCAACTGTTTGCGCATCTCCAGTGCTTCGCGGGCCAGCCTTTCCGCCTCGTCCAGTCTGCCCAGGCGCTGAAGCGCGACGGCCAAGCTGCTAAGCGAGGATGCGAGGTCCTTATGCGCAGCGGGCAGAAGCCTCTGGCGCATCTCCAGCGCCTGGCGGTGCAGGGACTCCGCCTCGGCCCGCTTACCCTGGCTCTCGGCTACCATCCCCAAACCGCGCAGCGAAGTAGCGATGTCGGGATGTTCTGCCCCAAACAGATTCGTTTGCATTGCCAGTGCCTCGACCAGCATCGCGCGGGCCTGGTCTAACTTGCCTTGGTAAAGGTAAACCACCGAGAGGTTGTTCAACGAACTTGTCACATCAATATGTTCTTTGACGATCCTCCTCCGAATCGCCAGTGCCTGGAGATGCGCTGCTTCTGCCTCAGCCAAGCGGCCCTGGCCCCAAAGGGCGCTGCCCAGCATGTATAGCGAATTGGCAACCTCCGCCGTCTCTTCGCTGGAAATGGCTTCGAGTATCTTCAGCGCCTGGCGCGCCAAGTTCTCGGCATTAGAGAAGTCATCCGCTCCGCGGCGGTTGAGGAGAATGCGGGCGAGCGTGTTGAGGCAAGCCGCCACCGTTTGATTGGTCTCACCTCCAATGAGTCGGTTCAGTCGCAGTGCCTGGCGTGCGCTCGCCTCGGCTTTGTCGTAAACGCCCAGCCTGAGGTACGTGTTGGCGACGGTGAATTGCAGTTGCGCCGCCACTTCGGGCTGATTAGTGAGGGATTCACTCACCCGAACAGCCGTGTTATCCAAAATCGTCCGCATCAGCGTGGTGTCACGCCCCAACGCGACCTCCGGGCCGACGCCCTCAAGCATCTCCTGCAGGAACCGCGCCACTTGCTGGCTTTTGGCGGCTTCGGTGCGGGCCTCCTTGCGACCTGCTTCGGCCTCCTGGCGCAGCAGGGCCTGGGCACGCTCCGCTCGCGTGGCCCGCACCGCCTGCCAGAGGCTGACGACCACACCTCCCGCCAGCAACAGCACCATCCCCGCCGCCATCGCCAGCCCCACCTTGTGCCGCCGTACAAACTTCCGGGCCCGGTACAGCCGGCTGGGGGCGGCGGCGGAGACGGGTTCATGCCGCAGATGATGCTCGATATCCAGCGCCACATTGTTGGCCGTCTCATACCGCCGGCGCCGGTCCTTCTCCAGGCACTTCATCACGATCCAGTCCAGATCACCGCGGACCTCCTCCAAGTGCGGAGTGTGGAGGGCGGAGTGCGGCTTGGCAGCCAGGGCGGTAGCCAGCTTGGTCGAGGGCCTGGGTGGCTCGGTCTCGCGAATGATGCGGCGCATCTCATCCAGCCCGGCGGCAACCAGTTCTTTTTGCTCAAAAGGCGGTTTGCCCGTGAGCAGCTCGTAGAGGAGCACGCCCAGGCTGTAAATGTCGCTGCGCGTGTCAATGTCCAGCCCGCTCAGCTCCGCCTGCTCCGGGCTCATGTAGGCCGGTGTGCCGATAAACTGCTGGTAGGCCGTGAACAGCGTCTTGTCCGTCAACGGCTGCTCGGTGGCCTTCGCGATCCCGAAATCAATCACCTTGGGCACCGGCACTCCGTCGTGCAGCGTCACCATGATGTTCGAGGGCTTGAGGTCGCGATGAATGATCCCCTTCTGATGCGCGTGCTGGACCGCGTGGCAAACCTGCACGAACAGGTCGAGCCGTTGCTTGGTGCTCAGGCTGTTCTGATCGCAGTAGTCGGTGATTTTGGTGCCCCGCACCAGTTCCATCACAAAGAAGGGCCGGCCCGTGTCCGTCGCTCCGGCGTCCAGCACCCTGGCGATGTTCGGATGGTCCATGAGGGCCAGCGCCTGCCGCTCGACCTCGAACCGGGCGACGACCTGCCGGGTGTCCATGCCCAGCTTGATGACCTTGAGCGCCACCTTGCGGCGGAGCGGTTCGGTCTGCTCGGCCATATACACGACGCCGACGCCGCCCTCGCCGATCTTCTCCAGCAGCTTGTAGCGGCCAATCACCGTGCCGGGACCTTCTTCCCGAGTGAGATCGAGTTTGAGACCAGGGTCTATGGGGGTCGCGGACGATTCGAGGAAGGCGCCCGACCGGTCGTGCGCGGCGAGCAGGACCTCGAGCTGGCGGCGGAGCTCGGGTTGGCCGGCACAGGCCCGGTCGAGGTAGGCGGCGCGCTCGGCCGGCGTGCGGCAGTTCAGCGCCCCTTCGAACAGCGCTTCATCGGGCAGGTCAGCGGCATTCATGTGTCCGCGATAGATTCACCCTTTAATACGAGATTCGAGCCCCAAACGGATCACCCAATGGCTTTATTTTCGCTGGGCGGAGATCTCGTTGAACAACCACGCCCGGGCCAAAGCCCACCGGCGCTTGGCGGTCGGCTCGGAGATGCCAAGCGCAGCGGCGGCCTCCGTCATGGTCATGCCGACGAAATAGCGCAGCTTGACCAGCTCGGCCTTGCCGGGATCCAACCGGGCCAACCGGTCCAACGCCTCATCTACGGCTAGCAGCTCCTCGTCCGGCGCCGGCGCGGCGATCTGCAAATCGTCCAGCTCCACCCGTTGCTGCCCGCCGCCGTGGCGGAGCGCCTGCTTTCGGCGGGCGCGATCAATGAGGATGTGACGCATCGCCTCAGCGGCGGCGGCAAAGAAATGGGTGCGGCTCTGGAACTGGGTTTCGCTGTTCTGGCCCACCAACCGCAACCAGGCTTCATGGACCAGGGCCGTGGGTTGGAGGGTATGCCCCGGAGTGAGGCCGGCCATTCGGGCGGCGGCCACCCGGCGCAGTTCGTCATAGACCAGCGGTAGCAGGTCGGCCGCAGCCTTGGGATCGCCTTGCTGCGCACGGCTGAGAATGACCGTTACAGCACTCATGGTCGAACACTCGGGCTATGGTAACCGGTTCTGCGGGTCTTTGCACTCTTTCTTTTCGGCAACGCTAGGGTGACTTCCCGGAGAGACTACGGTGTATCTCCCATGGGGAGCGGTCCCCATGGGAGACACACCGGCATATCGCCAGGGCCGCGACGTGTTCAAAACGATACTGCGGGCTGGTGCGTCTTGGTGGTGTGTGTACGGAGCGGCAGATTTGCGATGAAGAGGGCGGCGAGGTCGGATTCGAATCAAGCCTGAGCGGCGGCGGTGGGAAACGAGGTCGAGGGGCCGGTTAAGAGGGGGTCTTGTGATACTGAAGCACAGGCGGGATGAGCTTGGATTGGCATTCCTGATCAAACAGCTTTCATTTCTCGCCAGGAGTGGTCGCTTCCGCGGCTCGACGGGGGGAGAAAGTCTCGGCGAGGCGTCGGGCGGCAGCGATCTGTTCCACGGTCATGTCGCGCGAGACCTGATATCGCTTCAGGAGGGCATCCCGCTCACCGCCTGCAGCCGCCACACTGAGCCACATGTAAGCCTCGACCTTGTCCTGGGCGATGCCTTCCCCGCTGCCATAGCTTAAGCCCAGTTGATACTGCGCCCGGGCGTCACCCTGTTCCGCGGACTTGCGAAACCACCGGACCGCTTCGGCAGCGTCCTTGGTCACGCCATCGCCGGTCGCATACACCATCCCGAGGCTGCATTGCGCGGTGGGATCGCCCTGGTCTGCCGCTTTGCGAAGCCACTCGACTGCGGCGATCGGGTCTTTCGCTACGCCGTTGCCGCTGGCATAGCTGACGGCGAGGTTGTACTGCGCGTTGGGATCGCCCTGTTCGGCCGCCGCGCGGAACCATCTGACTGCTTCGGCCGGGTCCTTGCCCACCCCTCGGCCGCTGGCATAGCTAACCGCGAGGTTATACTGGGCCCGTGCGTACCCCTGGTCTGCCGCCCTCCGGAACCACTTGACGGCCTCCCCGGCGTGCTCGGGAACACCCTGGCCGGTCACATATCTCAAGCCCAGCTTGCTTTGGGCGGCGGGAAACTCGTTTTCCGCCGCCTTGCGAAGCCACTTCAAGGCTTCGCCCGCGTTCTTCTCCACACCCTCGCCGCTCGTGTAAATCATGGCCAGGTTGTATTGCGCCAGGGACAGACCACGCTCGGCCGCCCGGGTCAGCCACTTGGCGGCCTCCGTGGCGTCCCTGGGCACGCCTTCGCCGTTCGCATAACAGCCCCAGAGCTTGATTTGGCCCAAGACCATTCCCTGCGCCGCCGCCTTCCGGTACCAAGTCACCGCTTCGGGCGGACTCTTCAACACACCGTCCCCCTTCTCATACATGTCCGCGAGTTTGCACTCGGCGAACGCGAGCCCCGCTTCCGCAGCAGCGCGGATACAGCCGGTCACTTCGCTTGCCAATTGCGAGGCATCCGCGCCTCCCGCCGCAAGGGTGGTGGCAGCGTCAAACACCGTGGAACCGGTGCCTTCCGCTGCCTTGCGGTACCACGCGGTTGCCTCGACAGGACTCCGAGTCACGCCCTCACCCTTTTCGTGCGCCCAGCCCAGTATCCATTGCGCGCTCGCGTCACCCTGCGCGGCTGCCTTTTGCAGCCACCGCACCGCTTCGGCCGCATCCCGGGGGACACCATCGCCGATCTGGCACGCACCGGCGAAAAAGAACTGTGCCGGAGCAAAACCCGCCACGGCTGCTTTCCGAAACCAGGCGGCGGCTTCCGCCAGATCCTTGCTGACGCCGTTCCCGCAATAGTACATCGCACCGAGCCGGACTTGGGCCGGCGCAAACCCATCCTTGGCCGCTTCGCGAGCCCATTTGAGCAGTCGGTCCGGGTCTTGGGGTGCCGCGGTTGGGTTCTCGGATTTGCCGCGCGCGGCCGCCTTTGGTTTCGCTTCCGTCTCGGCAGCCTTTTCTTTGGCCGCCGGCTTCCGGCTGGTGAATGGCAGCCAGCCGACGACCAGAAGACTGAGCGCCAGGAGCGCCAGCAATGCCCTCCAGGCACGCCGCCGGTGTCCGGAAGGCTCCCCGCCGGCCTGCCGTCTCGGCTGCCCCGGGGCGAGCGATTCGCTCGGGGTACGCCCCGTGCCGACTGTGGTTTCGGTGTTACGCAGCAGAGTCTTCATTCGCCAGAGTTGGTCGGGCAAAGGCTAACAACCACAGGGGAGCGGATCAAACCTTGTCTTGGCAGTGTCTTGGAGGGTGCAAGGGGCCCGGACTTCGGATTTCGGACTTCGGATTTCGGACTTCGCCTCGTATGCTCGTGCCCGATGACTGAGCCGGCGCAACCTCAAACCACCCCGCCCCTGGCCCGGCGGGTTGATGCCTTGCCCGGGGTCGGGCGGGAGCGCGCCGGGCAGTTGGCCAGGCTCGACATTCACACCATCGAAGATCTTCTGCTGCACCGGCCCAGCCGCCACGAAGACCGCCGGAACACCTTGAACATCGCCGGCCTGCAGCTCGGTCAACCGGCGACCACGCGGGGAAGAGTCGTCGCCCACGGCGTTAAGTGGTATAAGCATCATACGAAGTCCATCTACGAACTAGTCCTCGACGATGGCACGGCTCGCCTGCATTGCCGGTGGTGGAATCTGCCCTTCATGGAGAACTACTTCGCCACGGGCGACGAGGTGGTCGTCTTCGGTAAACCCGCTTCGCTCAAGCCGCGCACCATGGACCATCCGGAGACGGAGATCATTGAAGGCGGCGATGAAGATTTCATCCACTTCAACCGGCTTACGCCGATCTATCCCCTCACCGAAGGGCTTCCGCAACGCTGGCTGCGGGCGCTCATCTGGCGGACGCTCGTCCGGTTCGAGTCAGAAATCACCGACCCCTGGCCGCAAGTCCAGGGCGTGCCCATCGCCGGCGCTGGTTTGCAGATTGAGCGCCGCCTCGCCGACGAACCAGAGCCGCCGGGCCCAAATCATCTGCCGCCGGCAACTGCATACCCTTCTCGCGCCCGAGCCATTCGCCTGCTCCACTTTCCTGAAGCCGCAGCGGACGCCGAGCTGGCGCGCCGCCGCCTGGCGCTGGATGAATTCATCAGTCTTCAGCGGCAGATTATTCAGCGCCGCAGGAACTTCGAGACCAAGGCGCAGGCGCTGCCGTGCGGCGGCAATAACCGTCTCATCAGGCCGTTCCTCGCCCGTCTCGGCTTCAAGCTCACGCCGGCGCAGACCCGGGTCCTTCGCGAGTTGCGCCAGGACCTCTCCGGCGCGCTGCCGATGCGCCGCCTGCTGCAGGGCGACGTGGGTTCGGGCAAAACCGTCGTGGCGGCTGGCTGCGCGTTGATGACGCTGGAAAGCGGCTACAACGTCGCGCTGATGGCTCCCACCGAAATACTGGCCGAGCAGCACTACCGCACCTTCACCGACTGGCTGGCTCCCCTCGGTGTGCAGGTCGAACTTCACACCGGGAGCCACAAGCCAGGAGAGCCGCCGCAGCCGGCGGAAAAGGAGCAGAGCCAACCCACCTTCCTTGCCCCGGCAGCAGACCCGCAAAACGCACGACGCACCACCCAACCCGCAACTCTCTTCATTGGCACGCATGCCCTGCTCACTGCCGGCTTTGGGCTGCCCAACCTCGGACTGGTGGTCATTGACGAACAACACAAGTTCGGCGTCACCCAGCGCGAGCAGCTTGTGCGCAAGGGCCGGTACCCGCATTTGCTCGTGATGACCGCCACGCCCATCCCGCGCACGCTCGGCCTGACGGTTTATGGCGAACTCGATGTGTCCGTCATTGACGAGCTGCCCCCCGGGCGCGGGCGCATCAAGACTTTTGTGCGTTCCACGGATAATCTGCCCAAGGTCTGGGCGTTCATTCGGGCCAAACTGGCCGAAGGCCGCCAGGCCTACATCGTGTATCCGCGCGTGGAGGATACCGGCCAGGCCGGAGTGAAAGCCGTGACGAAGGAATTTGAGAACGTCCGGCAGGCGCTGGCCTCATTCCAGGTCGGCTTGCTCCACGGGCGGCTGCCGGCGCGGGAGAAGGAACAGGTCATGGCCGGGTTTCATGCCCGGAAGCTTCAGGCGCTGCTGGCCACCTCGCTAATCGAGGTTGGTGTGGACGTGCCCAACGCGACCGTCATGCTCATCGAAAATGCCGAACAATTCGGGTTGGCCCAGCTTCATCAACTGCGCGGTCGCATCGGTCGCGGCGCGCACGAGTCCTGCTGCGTCCTCGTCGCCACGGCTAGAACTGGCGAGGCTCGCCAGCGCCTCCGGGTCCTGGAACAAACCACCGACGGGTTTCGCATCGCCGAGGAAGACCTGAAACTGCGAGGTCCGGGCGAACTGCTGGGCCAGCAGCAGAGCGGCCTGCCGAGATTCCGCTTTGGCGACCTGGCGACCGATCTGCCGCTCATCCTCCAAGCCCGCCAAGTGGCCGCTGATTGTGGTTTGCCGGTGGACGGGCCACCCTCCGCAACCCGCGGCACGGACGCCGACGAGAGGCCCCCTCCGAGGCGCTAAAACTATTTCGAGATTTTGCTTGCCCTCCGGACGCTCTCGGTAAAACTTACGGCACATATGAAAAGGACATATATTCTGGCCGTTTTGTTAAGTCTGGTTCTGGGTGCAGTGCTGACTGGCTGTGCACCGGCGTCCGACAGCTCGGCGCCGCCGCCGGCGGACACTAATGCTGCTCCGGCTGCCCCGGACGCGCCCGCTGCCAAGTAAGGCAGTCTCCCCCCAATCGGTTTGGGGATTTCGTCGTCACGCCGGGCATGTGTTATGCCCGGCTTTTCTCATTAACCTGGCCGCCCGCCGCGGCAGGTTCTTGGGAGCAATCAGGTTTATCCAATTGCATTACCCTATATGAAAACGCTGTTCTTGTTCTCGATCGGCGCCGGCTTGCTGCTCGTCGGCTGCGGCGGGCAGTCAGATAAGCCCGCCGAATCCACCAATGCCGCGTCCAGCGGGACCACGCCATTGAGCGCCCCCGCCGATTACGTTGGCGCCTTGGGCAAAGCAAAACAGGCCGCCGAGAAGACGGTGGATACCGCCTCACTCAACCAGGCCGTCCAGATGTTCAACGTCGAGAAGGGGCGCTTCCCCAAAGACCTCAACGAACTGGTGACGGAGAAATACCTCCCCAAACTACCCCCGGCGCCCTACGGCATGAAGCTCGAATACGACGCCACCGCCGGCAAGGTCAAAGTGGTCAAGCAGTAAGCTCAGCAGGTCGCCCGTGCCAACACCGCCTGAGCAAATTGTCATCCTCGATTTTGGTTCGCAGTACACGCAGGTCATTGCGCGTCGTATCCGCGAGTGCCATGTCTATTCGGTGATCCTGCGCTACGACGCGCCGGCCGCGGAAATCGCCGCGCTGAACCCCAAAGGCATCATTCTCTCGGGCGGCCCATCGAGCGTCTATGCGAAGAACGCGCCGTTGCCCGATCCCGCGCTCTTCGCGCTCGGCATCCCCGTGCTGGGGATCTGCTACGGAGTGCAACTGCTCGCCCAATATCTGGGCGGCAAAGTTGAGCCCGGGCAGAAGCGCGAATACGGCAAAGGCAAGCTCCGCGTTAAAGACCGCGCTTGCCCGCTGTTCACCGGCTTGCCCAACACTCTCCAGGTCTGGAACTCCCACGGCGACCGGCTGACCAAGCTGCCCATTGGCTTCAAATCCGTGGCGGTCACGGAGAACTCCGACTACGCCGCAATCGAAAACCGCGCCCGGAAGATGTTCGGGCTCCAGTTTCATCCAGAAGTGGTCCACACGCCGCGAGGCCGGGCCATCATCACCAACTTCGTGCACCGCATCTGCGGCTGCGGCAAGACCTGGACGATGCACAAGTACATTGACCAGGCGGTCGCCGACATCCGCGCGCAGGTGGGCAAGGAACGCGTCATCCTCGGCTTGAGCGGCGGCGTGGATTCCAGCGTCGCCGCGGCCTTGCTCCACAAGGCCATCGGCCGTCAGCTCACCTGCATCTTCGTCAATAACGGCCTGCTGCGCGGGCGCGAAGCCGAGGTCGTGCGCGAGGTGTTTGGCCGCCACTTCCGCATCAAACTGCAATACGAGGACGCCTCGACGCTGTTCCTGCGGCGGCTGCGCGGGGTCACCGACCCCGAGCGCAAGCGCAAGACCATCGGGCGCACGTTCATCGAGGTCTTCGAGGCAGCCACCCGCCGCGCGGGAAAGGCGAAATTCCTGGCCCAAGGCACGCTCTACCCCGATGTCATCGAGTCGGTGCCCATTGGCGGCAACCCAGCCGCCATGATCAAGAGCCATCACAACGTCGGCGGCCTGCCGAAGCAGATGCGCTTCGAGTTGGTTGAGCCCCTCAAGTGCCTCTTCAAGGACGAGGTGCGGCGATTGGGCCTCGAACTGGGCCTGCCGCGCGAAATCGTGCTGCGCCAGCCCTTCCCCGGCCCCGGCCTTGCGGTCCGCATCCTGGGCGAGGTTACCCCGGAGCGGCTGGACATCCTGCGTAACGCCGACACCATCGTGCTGGAGGAGATGAAGGCCAGTGGTTGGTATCACCGGATTTGGCAGAGCTTCGCCGTGCTGCTGCCGGTTCGCAGTGTCGGCGTGATGGGTGACGAGCGGACCTACGATTACACCATCGCCATCCGCGCCGTTGAATCCCAGGACGGCATGACCGCCGATTGGGTGAAGCTCCCTCCCGCGCTGCTGGAGAAGCTCTCCAACCGCATTGTGAACGAGGTCAAAGGCGTCAACCGCGTCTGCTTCGACATCACCAGCAAGCCACCGGGCACCATCGAGTGGGAGTAAGGGGCCACCCGGCTGGACACGCAGCGATTTGGATTGGCCAAGTCTCGCGACGCCCGGGCGAGTCTCACCGGACACACACCGTATCCTCACCGTATCCTCACCGTAGATAACATTTGGATGGTCGCCTGCTTAACAGCCTTTCAAACAATGACTTACGCCAAACTGGAGCCGGGAACCACCAAACACGAGTCTCTGCTCTCACCAGGCTTGTGCAGGGCTAGTACCTGGCTAGTACGTGTCTTGTACCTGTCTTGTACGAGGGGGGTCCCGCATACTTCGGGAACCGGCCATTTTGGGCTATTTCCGACAGTCTCTCACCTCCGCGGCAATCAGCGTGGCTAATTCTTCCGCTCTCTTACCGTTGGTGGGCTCAGCGTTTGCCACCTGCCCGTTTCCGCCACGGTCCCCCTTGGACACACGAGAACGCAGAGATCTCACCGGCTCAGGCGCAGCCTGTCAAGCCTGAAATCGGCTTCCATTTTGTTTGCCCCGACATACCATTCCCGCAAGACTTTCCGCAAGACAAGTGAAACCAAGAGTTTATCTGGAAACGACCATCCCAAGCCTGCTGACCGCGTGGCCGAGCCGCGACGTCTTGATCGCTGGGCAGCAGCAAGCAACGCGGGATTGGTGGAAGGAGCGGCGCCAGCGTTATGAACTGTATGTTTCTGTGCTGGTGATGAAGGAGGTAGAGCGGGGCGACGCCACCGCCGCGATGCAACGACTGGCAGAATTGGCAGCCTGTCAGGTGTTGCCTTATCCGAAGGAAGCCGAGGAACTCACACGGGCTTTGCTGTCCAGCCGACTGATCCCGGCCAAGGCCGAAGCCGACGCGGCCCACATCGCCATCGCAGCCGTGCACGGGATGGATTTCCTTCTGACCTGGAACTGCCGACACATTGCCAACGCGGCCATCGTGGAAAAGCTGCGAGACGTTTGCGCCCGCGAAGGGTTTCCCGCACCCGTGATCTGCACACCGCACGAGTTAATGGTATGATACAGCCATGAAACACGAGATTCTGGAAGAAGTCTGGCGCGTGCGCGACGAGATCTCCGCCGAGTGCGGGCACGACGTTAAGAAGCTTGGGGCCATGCTGCGACGCGAGGAGTCCAAATACGCCGACCGGCTAGCGCGGCTGCCAATCCAGCGCCGGTCCACCCCTGGGAGGCAACAAGCCCGTGCCGGCCGCCGGGTCCAACCACACACTCACGGCAGGCTGGCCAAGCCTGTCATCTCCCTCCGCGAGGAGCCGCCACCTTATGGCGGGAAGACCGGTGGCACCAAGCCTTGATCGCAGTGGTGTTTCTGGATGGCCTTCCAATCCCTTTCCGCCTCCCCATTTCAGCTTTCCAATTTCAGGTTTTCAGCTTTTCAGCCTCCGCCCTAAGCCACTCGTCCCGGTAAAGCGGCATGCAGCAGTCACGCCAGGGAATGCGCACCGGGAGTGTCAATGGTGCGGACCGACACTGGCATGATTGCATTTTGCATCTGCTAAACAAAGACCGACTCCCTGCCACTCACCCCTGCTCGCGCAGGATCTTGTCTATCCTGGGGCGAAACACGGAAATAAATCGCTCGATATGGTCCGCCAGCCATCCTTGAACAGCCCCCCTAGAATCAGTTAAAAGATCTCCAGGAAACTTCTTATCGATGTTAACAGCCTTTTGGCTCTCGTTCTTGCTGTTTGTAGTCTGCCACCTGACGGCAGACTCCAGCGGAGCCGGATTGCTTGTCATTCTTCTTCAAGTGGCGAGTCTCTTTCCCTAGGTTTGTAGTGTCAACGTCAATTCGTCCGCTCGCCCAAATCCCCGGCCAGGCGCCGAGAGAGGTGTCAAACAGTAGATTGGAATTCGAGTTGGGGGCATGGTTCGAGGGCTCTTGCGGCTTTGCATTGGTCCTGGCTCTGAGCCCGATGATGGAGCACGGACTTGGCACCTTTGGCCGTGCCGATCTGCACCCGCGCGGCAACCCACTTGAGCGGCAGGGTCGTATCGCTCCGCACTCGCGCAGCGATGGCTAGCCTGCCGGGGTCGCTGTCAGGCCACCACCCGCCAGTCAAACACCGAAAACCGCCGCTCCGCCGCTGCCCCCCTCTGTCCGCCAATTCACCCGGACCAATCTGCGGGTTGACCCTTTTCCGGAGCGGCTGGACATCCTGCGCAACGCCGACACCATCGTGGTCGAGGAGATGAAGGCAAGCGGGTGGTATCACCGGATTTGGCAGAGCTTCGCCGTGCTGCTGCCGGTTCGCAGTGTCGGCGTGATGGGTGACGAGCGGACCTACGATTACACCATCGCCATCCGCGCCGTTGAATCCCAGGACGGCATGACCGCCGATTGGGTGAAGCTCCCTCCCGCGCTGCTGGAGAAGCTCTCCAACCGCATTGTGAACGAGGTCAAAGGCGTCAACCGCGTCTGCTTCGACATCACCAGCAAGCCACCGGGCACCATCGAGTGGGAGTAAGGGGCCACCCGGCTGGACACGCAGCGATTTGGATTGGCCAAGTCTCGCGACGCCCGGGCGAGTCTCACCGGACACACACCGTATCCTCACCGTATCCTCACCGTAGATAACATTTGGATGGTCGCCTGCTTAACAGCCTTTCAAACAATGACTTGCGCCAGACTGGAGCCGGGAACCACCAAACACGAGTCTCTGCTCCCACGAGGCTTGCGCAGGGCTAGTACCTGGCTAGTACGTGGCTTGTACCTGTCTTGTACGAGGGGGGTCCCGCATACTTCGAGAACCGGCCATTTTGGGCCATTTCCGGCAGCCTCCCGCCTTCGCTGCAATCAGCGTGGCTAAATCTTCCGCTCCCTTACTATTGGCGGGCTCAGCGCCTGCCACCTGCCCGTTCCCGCCACGGTATCCCCTTGGACAATCTATGCGCTGCTGCGACGCGAGGAGTCCAAATACGCCGACCGGCTAGCGCGGCTGCCAATCCAGCGCCGGTCCGCCCCGGGGAGGCAACAAGCTCGTGCCGGCCGCCGGGTCCAACCACACTCACGGCAGGCTGCCGGCGGCGGGGGAGATGATCACGCTCTCGTTGGTGCCGTCATCGTTCGGGACCACGCCCACGGAGACCCAATTGGTGGTGCTCAGGTCTGTGTTCTGCTGCAAGACAAAGCTCGTGGGCGTGGAGGGCCAAACCACGGCCATGCCATTGGTTCCGGTATTGATGATCTGCCAGAGCGGCGAGCGCGGGGTTGAATGGCTTAACTGAGTTAAATGCGTTGCCAAAGAAGGCTGGGGGAGGATTGCTGGCCTGACGCATTTCCGAGCCGGGCAAACCTACGGTTTGACACTTCTTCTGACACCTCTTCTCTTCTCCTGACACCTCCGCGCAGCGGACAGCCCAAGCGGGCAGACGCTTGGCGGGCTATGCTCCAGCACTCTGAGCCTCGACCCTACGGCAGCACCGCCCGGTAGAACCGCTGCTCCAGGGAATTGGCCGTCGTGTCTATGATCTGCGCCGTGCCGTTCGTGTTGAGAACGGATGCCAGCGGCGTCCAGTTCACCAAGTCCGCAGAGGTCTGCAACTGGTAGTAGAAGCCCGGCGCAGCCGTCAGTGTGATGGTCGGGCTCGAGTTGGTCGCACTGCAGGCGATCTGCAACTGAATCGGCACTGCGATCCCCGAGAAACCCGTCGCGATGTTGGTGACGTTGACGCTCGACTGCACGTCCGAGTGCGGGTCAAGCCGAAACCCCAGTAGATACAGCCCAGCCGGTGTGGTTGCCGGCAGCGCGAACGAATACTGTTGCGGGCCGGGAATTACGACCCGTTCGTCCACCGTGCCGATCAGGTTCGTTCCCCAGTAAACCGAAAGAAGACCGACCGCGCCGTTCGTGCTGTCAAACTGCGCCTCGAACGTCACGAAGTTGACCTGGTTCGTGACCGGCACGGCGAACGAGACCCAGACCGGCAGACCGCCGACGTCTTTTGGTTCAGGCCCTTTGGGCGATGGGCCGCCGCCGGTGCCTGTCACCAAATGGAAGCCATTCTGCAACCATTGAACGAATCCCGATGGGCTGACCTTGAAGACGAGTTCCGCGAGTTTAAGCGCGCCGTTAACAGCCGTTGAAAACTCGTTCTGCACCACCATCGCCAGATTGCCCAAGACCCGCGGCGGGTCCCCACGCGGATAGCTGCCGCGATTTGCCCAGCCGCCGCCTTCCATGCTGAGTGGGAACCCAAGCCCTTCCGCGCCCGGCTGAGTACCCGACACCGTATTCTTATAGAACTCATGTGGCCAGTCATGCCATGATAGGACCTCAAAGTACAGAGGATCGATGAGTGTCCCGCCTGGAATGAGCAAAGCAGATGGGTCAAGCTGTGTAACGTTGACATTGTAAGCGTTGGCTAAGCGCCCCTCCGTCAATGACGGCTGTAGAATCAGGCTTCCAAGATCGTCGGACAGGTAGTCGTGGGCAAAGTAGCTCTCAGCCCAGTCCGCCTTCGCCCCGTAGGCAGCCCGGCCCGGGTAGCCGACCCGCAAGTACGGGTCCAGGAAAGTCTCATGCACCACGATGCTGGGGTTGCGAGCTTTGACCATATCCGTCGTGGCCTGGATCAAGGCAGCGCCGGCGCTATTCCCGATCAAATGCACGTGGCTCCAGCCTTGGTTGACGATGTCACAACCCACGTTGGCTCCTTCCTTAGCGCCATTCTCGGCAGCCGAATCCGGCAGCCAGGTGAAGGAGTTGAAGAGCCATTCGTACGCGACAACCTGCCAATGGACGAGTGCGTTGGTGGCGAGATAGTCATTTATGCTCCTCGCCAATTCGTTCAACCACGGCACGTCGGGGGGCGGGAGGACCGACCCAAACTTGGGGCTCCACCCGTGGGTCAGCAGTACGAGGCTATCCTTGCCGGGCTGCTTGGCTGGAAGTGACGGATATGTCAACAGGCTGGGCGGATTGCCATTGGCCGGGTCATCGGGCACTACCAAGTCGGCTCCGGCGCTGACGACCCAACCGCCGGCATTCCAAACCACGACGGAATAGCGGCCCAAATCGGATGCCCGGACGCAGAAAGTGAGCGCGGCCATATTAGCCCCCGGGATATCCACGCCGCCCTTGCGCCATTGGCAGTACAGTGGCGTCGTGCCAGACACGGTTACGCTGAAGAGCACATTGGCCCCCAGCGCCACCGCCTGGCTCTGTGGCTGCGCGAGGATCTGAGGCGGAATCAGCACGGTCAGGCTGGCCACCCGGCTCGTAATGGCGCCGACCAGGTTGGTGACAACCACGGTGTATTGCCCGGCGTCAGTCCACTGCACGTTGGCCAGCGCCAGCACGCGGCTCCTGGCCCCGGAGACGTTGCCGCCATCGGCCAGCCCTACGCCGTCCTTCCTCCAATGATAAGCGAGGGGCGCCGTGCCCGTGGCATTGACCGCGAATGTGGCCGTAGTGCCAGAGATATTCGTCACGCTTCGGGGATCATCGGCGATTCTCGGCGGGGTCATGTAGGGAACCTGGCTTTCCACGAACCCGCCCGAGCCGCTGTAAAGGCCACCGGCAGTGTAGCCGCGCGCCCGGATGACGCCGCTGGGCGGGGAGGAAGCAACTGCCCGTTGCCATCCGCCCGCCCGGCGCGTGCCCGCGCCCAGGCTGGTCCAGGTGAGACCATCGGTGGAGAGGTCAAAAGTTGTGCGCCAAACCTCGGGGCTGGTGCCGCCCCGCAGCCAGGTGATCGTCGAGCCGTCGAAGGTAAGGCTCTGGGTCGCGGGTTCGGTGTTGTTCAGCCGCCCAAGGTGGTTGCGCGTCTGCCCGCCCAGCGTGGTGAACTGGCCGCCCACCAGAATCTTCCAGTCCGCCTGCACCGCCAGCGAATACACCCGATCATTCGCCCCCGGATTGAACCCGGTGTCCAGGCTCCCGTTCTCATTCAGCCGGGCAATCCGATTGCGCGTCTGTCCGCCCAGCGTGGTGAACCAGCCGCCGACCAGGATCTTCCCGTCCGCCTGCACCGCCAGCGAATTCACCCGACCGTTCGCCCCCGGATTGAACGCGGTGTCCAGGGTCCCGTTCGGATTCAACCGCCCGATGTAGTTGCGCGTCTGCCCTCCCAGCGTAGTGAAACCTCCGCCCACCAGAACCTTCCCGTCTGCCTGCACTGCCAGCGAATACACCGTGGGATCAGAAGAGCCTCCCGTGCCCGGATTGAACCCGCCGTCCAGGGTGCCGTCGGCATTCAGCCGGCCGATGTGGTTGCGCGTCTGCCCGCCCAGGTTAGTCAAACCTCCGCCTACCAGAATCTTCCCGTCCGGCTGCACCGCCAGCGAACACACGATGTCGCCACTCGCCCCTGGATTGAAACCGTCGGGCGGCGGGTACTGGGCCGAAGCGGGTTGAGGGCTGAGAGTTGAGAGCTGAGTGCAGGCTGCCAGAGTGGCGGCCAGGATCGAGAAACGAGGATGGAGGTTGGTTTTCATAATGGCTGGATTCGTTCGGATTCTCAGGGTGCGCGAGGCGTGCGGGTGACGGGGGTCAATCAGCGCTCCATCGGATGATCCTCGATGGGCTGGGAACGCGGGCGCGCACAAGCCCTATTGCAATCCAATCCGCCCGGGTTAGACTGGTGGCATGACAGTCACTTTGGAAGAAGCTCAGGTCAACCTGCCCGGCATCGTGGCCAAGGCGGCGACCGGCGAAGAGGTGTACATCGCCACGGGCAGCGGACGCCCCGCCGTGAAACTCGTCGCCGTGGCGGTCAACGGCTCGCGGTTGGCGCAGGATCCGCAGGTGAAAGGCGCGCTGACGATCTTGGACCACGAGGCGCTGGTGAAGCCGCTTCCGCCTGAGGAGTGGGGCGAATTGGCGGAGCGTTGAGCGGCGGGCCAGGGCTCCACCCGCACGTTCATGCAGTACGTCCTGGACACCTGCACGTTTCTCTGGCTCGCCACCGACCAGAGCAAACTCTCGGCGCCAGCGCAGCAGGTCATCGCAGACCTCAACCACACGCTCCATATCTCCGCCATCACGGTCACCGAGACGCACCGGCTGGTGCGGAAGGGAAAGATTACGTTGCAGGCCAACCTGTCTCTGGATGTCTGGTTTCGAGCCGCGCTGGCGCAGCATCAAGCACGGTGTGAGCCGATTACGCTGGAGATCGCGCACGCGGCGGAAATCCTGCCGGCCATTCACAACGATCCGGCGGATCGATTCATCCTGGCGACGGCCCAGGTGATGGGAGCGCGGGTTTTGTCGCCGGATGGGATCATGCCGCAGTATCCGGGGTTTACGGTCGAGTGGTGAAGTCGCTGGATGCTTGGTCGTGCCGCCAGTCAGCGGCCTGACGGCACGTTCGCCAATGCAGTAAATGTTGTAGGTTGACATCAGCGCAACTCGCCCCGATAGAAGCGCGGGGAGTGGTTCGTCACGGCCACATCAATGAACTGCACCGCGGTGTTGGAGATGGTCAGCGTCGTCAGGGGCTGCCATTCGGCCAGGTCAGGCGAGGTTTGCACCAAACAAGTGTTTCCCTCGTCGCCCGCCAGCAGGAACGAGAATCCCCGGCGTTGCGTTGGTCCGGGCCACGGTTGGATGGCCAGAGCTAGCCGGTGCGTAAAGGTCGCGGTGATCGTCAGGTTGGTGGTGACCGTCACCGTCAGCGGATTCTGGGTGCCGCTGGCGTCGCCCGACCACTCCAGGAAGTCCTGTCCCGGAAACGGCTGGGCTGTCAACCGCACCACCTGGCCCTTGGTGTAGGCGTTGAGCTGGGGCTCGCGGATGACGACGCCGGCGCCCTGCTCCAGCACCGTCAGCGTCGCCTGGTTCGCGCCCAGCGCGGCGAAAAGGGCGCCGACCGTGGGAGTGGCATTTGTCACGGTGAAATCCAACGGGTTGACTTGCGAGCTGGCCGCGCCGCCCCACAGCCCAAGATAATACCCCGGCTGCGGAATCGCGGTCAGCCGTACCACAGTGCCGAACGGGACCAGGCCCGCGCCGAAATCCCTTACTACCATGCCCTGTCCCACCACATTGATCTTGCACTCGGTGCCGAAAACGGCCTGGACCTCCTTGGGGCAATCCATCGTCATGGTGGTGGTGGGATTGGTCCCGCTGGCATCGCTCATCCAGTTTAGGAAGGTCCAGCCTGGCTCCGGTTCGGCGCTCAGATTGACCGTCGTTCCGCGGGAATAATTGCTCTGGGTGTTCCCCGAAATCGCTCCGCCGCCCGCCGTGATGACGGCCAGCGTGAACCGAAACTGCTCAAACTGTGCGGTCAGACTCTTGTTCGTGTCCATCAACAGACTAATGTTGCTGGACGTGCCGCTGGCGTCGCCGGTCCAACTCAGGAACTCCCAACCCGGCGCCGGTGCGTTGCTCAGGTTAGCCGTGGTTCCCCGCAAGTAATTAGTTTGGTTGCCCAAAACCGTTCCGCTCCCCACCGTCGTGACCGCCAGCGTGAATACCGGGATGCGGCCAAACTGCGCGGTCACACTCTTGTTCGTGACCATCACCACACTGACGGGATTGGACGTGCCGCTGGCGTCCCCGGTCCAACTCAGGAACTCCCAGCCCGCCGCCGGCACGGCGCTCAGATTGACGGTCGTTCCGCGTTCGTAATTGCTCTGGAGGGGGTCAACCCACACCGTTCCGCTCCCCACCTTCGCCACCGCCAGCGTGAACCTCGGAATCGGGCCAAATTGCGCGGTCACGAGCTTGTCGCGGTCCGTGACCACAGTCAGCGGATTGGTGCTCCCGGTGGCATCGCCGGTCCAACTCAGGAAATCCCAGTGCGCTTCCGGCAAGGCTGTCAAGGTGACCACCGTGTTGCTTACATAGAAACCACCCGGCGGCGCCAGGGCGACCGTGCCGCCGGTCGTGACCGTGGCAAACAAGTGGAACGCCGTCCAAAGGTTTATCGCCGCTGGGGCCATCTCCACCGACGCGAAATCCACCGGGTTGATCGCAAGCGCGCGGACGACAACCGTGTTGCTGACGATGAACGGGTCGGTGTACTGGGGGGAAGCAAAACCGGGCGGCGAGCCATCCAGCGTGTAAAAGATCCATGCGTTCGTCCACCAATCCGCAGTCAACTCGATCTCCACCCAAGCCGCGTTGGTGAAGTCGAAGCGTAGAGGCGTCTGGTTCGACACGGAGAGGCTCAGGTGTTCCACGGAAAGCACCCGGAGCCAGGCGGGCGCGCTGGTCACACCACCCCGCGGAATGCTCACCACCACCGTATAGAAGCCGAGATCCTGGCTTTGGACGTTGGCGATGGTGAGGGTGCTGGTTCGGGCGCCACTGATCCGGTTGCCGTCGGCGAGGTTCGTGCCGTTGCAGCGCCATTGGAAGGACAAGGGCGGCGTGCCAGTCACGGCCACGCTGAACGTGGCCGTCTCACCGATCAGCTTCGTCACGCTCCTCGGACCTTCGACGATCGTCGGGACCAGACGCGTGTCCACCGTGACTGGCCCGACGTAGGCCACGTAGGATTCGGCGACTACGGCGCGGGGCAGGGCCAGGGCCAGGACGGCTACCGCAAGCAGGAGCATCCTGGCCCTCGAGGCCCTGAGCTGTGGCACGCCAGGTTGGGTGCCCTGATTGGGGGTGCGTTGGGATTGGGTAAGGGGTGGTTGGGTCTTCATAGTTTACCAGTAATCGTTGATTGAGTGTGAGATTCGGCGGGCCGGGCCGCGGCGGCAGCCAGTTGGGATCTATCCAAGCAGCAGTGAATAACAGAATCATGGCAGGACAGAATCATCTGTTGGATGTGGCGATGAACTCCAAGTCCCGCGCACCGCAGAGCACCCGTCGGCTCGGCTTTGCTCAGTTGTGATTTATGATTCTGTCCTGCCATGATTCTGTCAGTTCCTCATTCTTCAATCGGCATAGGGAAGATGTTTGCGCCTCCAGAACGAGTTCTCTCCGTCTGACACAAGCTCCTTCTTCACCGTCAGGACCCGGTGCGAACGCAGAAAGGCGTTCATCTCCGCCTCGGCGGCGTTCAAGTTCTTCACCGGCAAAATGAACAGTTTCAGTTGCATGTCTTACTCACGCCAAAAATCGCGACCGCTGCGCGGGCTGCTGTTTTTCCAATCGCACGCATCCACTATTATCGGCCCCGCTCCGCAGTCAGGCTCCGCTCGCTCCACTCGCTTCGCCCCGACTGCTCCGCTCGGTCCCTGAGCTCACTGACCTGGGGGCAGGACCGAACGGAACCCAATGCGGTCGTACCTGCCGCCCGGCGTGTCGAGGTTGCGGTCCGCCGTCCGGCAGTTGCGCGCGTTGTAGGGCCAACCGCCGCCGCGAAACACACGGGACGAGCCTGAAGCGGGGCCACGTGGGTCGGTCAGCGAGCCACTCGAATACGAACCATACCAGTCCCAGCACCATTCCCAAACGTTCCCCGCCATGTCGTAAAGGCCGTAGCCATTCGGCGCAAAGTACCCCACTGGACTGGTGTAGGGAGTACCACCAGTGTAGAACGCCGGATGATAGCCGCGCGTCGGGCTGGTGTCGTAGCCGTAAGAGGAGGAAGTGTAGTAGTTGGCTCGGCTGTGCGTAATCGTATCCACATCCGACCACGGGAACCGATGCCCGCTGGCCCCGCCCCGCGCTGCCTTTTCCCACTCCGCCTCTGTCGGCAGCCGATACCCGTTCGCACTCCACTTCGGGTAGGGCGTGCCCGTCCCGGTCTTATACACGGTCGTCAACCCCGCCTCGTTGTAGTAGCACGGCGTCCGCCCCTCCTTCTGCGACCGCGCATTGCACCACTTCACACAGTCCCGCCAGTTGACCGTATGCACCGGATGGTTCGCCGCCTTCCCCGCACCGGCATTCTCATAGCCGTACCCGTTGCCTCCATTCCACGCCTTCACCTCGTCCCATAAAGCCTTTGTCACCTCATACCGGTCCATGTAAAACGCGCCCACATACACCGTGTGCAACGGCAGCTCGTCGGAGTACCCCTCGCTCGGGCTCATGCAATTGCCCATGGTGAAGCTTCCGGCGGGGATGAGGACCATATCGGAGGCGATGCAGAAGAAGACGTTGGTGGAAAACTTCTCCGGCCAGTCGCGGGCCGCATCCCAGACGATAAGCTTGTTGGTGCCCGCCGTGACGCCGTAGCCCACGTCGCCGGAGAAGTGGGTGGCGGGCAGGGTGTAGGACAGGCCGCCGTTGGTGGAGACACGCACGGAGACGAGCAGGCCGTTGGTGGTCGCCGGGCCAAGGTCATAGCGGATGTCCACCAGGGTGGTGCCCGCGCGCTGGCTGGCGTGTACGTTGGCGATGCCCGTGGCAGCGGGGAGTGTGGTCGGCAGGAGGAGCAGCGCGCAGCCGAGCACCAGCGCGCTCCGGGCATTGGGATGGAGAGGGTTAGAGTTCATCATAGTCGGGCCACAAGGTTGGAGGTTGAAGGAGTGGAAATGACAAGAAGATGCTGTTCACAGGTCTCAAGCCTGCTATGGTCCCCCAGACACACTCACATCCAGGACGTAAAAGTCCACCGGGTCTGGCCACAGGTTCGTATAGCGGGTGATTCCACCGTTGCCCAGGACCTGACCCAACACTGTCCAGACGGTGGTTTGGTGCTGGAGCGCGGTGGTGAAGTAGAGGGTGTAGGTTCGACCCGTGGCCGACTGCCACTCCAATACGGCGGCGGGGACCTCGAGCCAGGGATTCACCGGACCGAGGCTGCACGTTCCGATTTTGAAAGCATCCAGGCGGTTTGTGGGGCTCGTGCCCGCCACCTGTTCTTTCCAATCCTTCGAGCTGTCGTTGTCACGGTCCGTCGAGCCGTTCATCGCGTTCAAGACCCCGAAGTAGTAGCGTTCCCAGGAATCAGGGATGCCGTCGTGGTCCACATCGTCCGAGGCGAGTGGCGCAGCAAAGCCGAAATGCCACAGCGGCCCACCATATCCGCAGCCCGCATCGCCCAGAGACCAAACCATCCATTGGCCGGTGCCCGCGCCGGGCAGGTTGGTCACGGTGAGCGTGCTGTTGGTCAACCCGCTGGCCAGCAGCGTGAATGGGTTCGTGAGCGAAGATCGGAAATACACGGCATAGCCGCTCACACCCTGGCAGCCGTTCCAATCGAGCACCACCGAGTCATCGCTGGTGACGGCCAGGTTGCCATTGCCGGGGACGGCCGAGGCAGCTACCTCGGGTGCGACCACCAGCGGCACCGAGCTGGCTTGCCAGCCTGCGGGTGGATCAAAATCCCATGTCTGGGTGTTCGCATCCCAATACAGCCCCTGCCGGGTGCTCCAGCGGCCCAGGCTGTCCTGGCAGCGCAGGTAGAGCGTGCGATCCATGCAGTAGTTGGTCCCCAACGCGAGCGTGTTCACCGTAGCGACCAGGTCCTCCGCCTCCTCGTCGAATGCGCCGTCCACGGCCCGCATTTGGTTCGTAGCGGGTGGCGTGAGGCCGGGGTCTCCCCAATCGTTGCGGTTGGTGGTCCACACGGCCGCGACAATGGTCAGGGGCGGCGCGACGTAGAAAGTAGTCTGGCTGGGGATGCCCCAGTCGCCATTCGAGTCTTGAGCGCGGATCATCAACTGGTGCCGGCCCTCGGTGAGATGGGTGACCGTGACTTCGGATACCACGAAGTCCTCTTCCGGTTCGTCCCAGGCGCCGTCCGCGGGCAGCGGGACGGGAGTTCCAAAACCGTAGCCGGGATCAGTGTCCACGAACCATTCGGCGGCCGTGAGATGAGTCTCCCCCGAGACGCGGAACCACTGTCCATGCCAGGTGCTCCAGGTGCCGTTGGTACCCCGCATGCGGGCCTCATAATAGTGCGGGCCAACGGTTAGGCCAGCGGTGCCCACGCTGGCTGTGAACTCGCCTTCCCGAAATTCAGCTTGTCCATTAGAGGAAACCAGTGACATGGCGGCCGCAGGGCCTCCATCCACCCGATATTCGGCACTCAGGAACGGCTGCGCCAGCGCGGCGGTGCCAAGCGAAGCCAGAGCCAATCCCGCGAGGACAAAGCCTCGGGGCCTCGGCCAATGACTGAGAATTCGAAGTTGGGCAGGCGTCTCGCCTGCCCCACATTTGCCGGAGGAGCTCCCGAGGACAGGCGAGACGCCTGCCCTACTATTCTTCGGACACGCTCCGAGCGCTCTCATAGGTTCATGCCCAGATCACATTCTGATGGCCGGCTTAACGAACCGCACCTGTGGCGCGAATGGTGAAGGTGCTCCCTTTGGGCACCATTCCCTGATCAATGGTCACATTCCGAATGATCGGGCCGTCGTTGGGGTTGGTGAAGAAGGTCGCGGCGCCGGGACCGCCGTAGGCACCGATGTCGCAGCGAGTGCCGTCCGGGTTGAGCCAGCCAACTCCGGACGCGCCGGCATTGCGGCAGGGGGAGGCAGGCGACAAACGGTAATCCTGATTGCAGGTGTACGCCGAGCCGCCGACGAAATCAGGTGTGCCGGAGAAGGAGTTCGCCCCCACAGAAATCCGACCCGCCGGTCCAAACACCGACGAGTAGTTACCCGATCCGTTGGCCGCGTAATCGTTATAATCCAGAGTGATCTGTCCAACGTCTAAGGCGGCAGCGGACACGTAATTGTTCACGTAAAGTTCCAAGCCAAAGGCCGTATTGCCAGTCAGAATATTGTTGCTCGCCCGTACGGTGGGGATCCAGTTCCTATAAGGAGTACTAGAGTCCTTGAATCTTGAAACTCGTTGTAGGGAGATCAAGTTTTAAGCGGCC
>CAZVFC010000093.1:0-27910 GCA_964625855.1 uncultured Verrucomicrobiota bacterium
CGGGTCTGGTATTCAACGACCTGAATACCAACGCCGTGCCCGAAGCCGGCGAGGGGCTGGGCAACGTTCTCCTGCTTTTGGCGGGGACCGACGGGACGCCGTTGGCGCAGGTGACGACAGACGCCGGCGGTCATTATGATTTCGGCAGGCCCCCCGGGTCGGGCCCTTACACGGTCAACGTCAACCCGGCCACCCTTCCGCCGGGTCTGACCAACAACACCTGTCATCCCATCCCCGGTACGGCGTATAGCGCCACGCGGACGCTGGGTGAGACCAATCTGGTGTTGAACTGGGGCTACGCCGCCCCGGCCCAGCAGTTCATGGAAGTGACGGCCCTGGTGTCCATGGGTTTTGTGCAGTGGAAACTGGACCGGGCGACGGGCAGTCTTCTGGGCACGCTGGCCATCACCAACCCGCCCGCCGGCACGGCCTCTGCTGGGCCGCCCTTCCAGTTAGGGTTTCACCCCTCGTCCGACTTTTTCTATCCGCACCCGGCGGGCACGCTGGCGAACGGGCTTGCGTATGTGGACCTAAGCGGGGCGGTTCAGGCGCAGGTTTCGGGCGGGCTCATTCTGCCCGGCCAAAGGGTCGTGTTGACCGACGCGGTTGAGATCTACAGCCTGACGCGGACCCCACCGGTGATCTCGCAGTTTGAGCTTTGGGCCACACGGCAATAAGGGAGTGCCCTCGAACATTGAGGATTGTACCATGAAATCATATTTGAAGTCAGCGGTTGTGCTTGGTCTGGGAGGCATCGTGGTTACCCTGTCGCTTCTGCATCTGTTAGCCGGTCAAAGCACCATAGAACTGGTTCGACCCAATCCGCCGCCCGCGGGGACAAACGTCACCTTTGCGCTGCAATTACAGAGTGGCTCCAATGGCGTCATCTACGTCATCCAGTCCAGCACCAACCTGGTTGACTGGGAGCCGGTCATGTCCGGCAAGTCCGAGCCGGGTGTGGTGATCCAGGTCGCAAATGTCGCGGCAACCAATCACGCGCAGTTCTTCCGTGCGCGCGAACTTCCCGGCGACCTGATGGACACCAATCCACCGACCTGGACCAACGGCGCAAACGGCCGGTTTGTCATCACCCCGCCCACGGCGGTGTCAGTCTGCTGGGACGCAGCGGCGGACGACGTCGGGGTGGCCAACTACCTGCTCTACGCCAATGGGGTGCTGGTAACGAATGTCTCGGCTTTGACGTTGTGCTACATGTTTACGGTGGATCTGCATCAATCCATGGACATCCGCATCCAGGCTGCGGACGCCCTGGGCAACCTCTCGCCGGTTTTGTCCCTGGTGTATTTGCCGGGCGACGAAATGGCCGCGATCAGCGACGATTCCGGCCGTGTCTACCTGTTCAACTACATCCACACCAACGCCCTGCAAGCCAACGGAGGATTCACTGCTGCCAGACAAGTGACCAAGCTCAGCAGCAATGCCCGCGGCCTCGCTTTGGGAGATTTCGACCGCGACGGCAGTCTGGATCTGGTGGCTGCCTATGCCGACGGCAATACACTGGTTCCCTTCCTTTTCAAAGGCAGGGGCGACGGCACGTTTGCTCCGCAGATGGCCTTGCCTCAGGTAACCGGGGTCCAAAACGGCTACGTAATGGATATGGCGGTGGGGGACTTCGACGGCGACGGGAATTTGGATTTCGTGGTCAATGGGAACTATCCGTACGCGGCGTTCTATTGGGGCAACGGTGATGGCACGTTTGCAGCCGAAGTGAAGAACTGGCGCGACGGAAATTATAACTATGGCCGCGGCATGGCGGGGGGCGATTTTGACGAGGACGGACGCGAGGACATTGCCCGGGCGACTTATAGCAGCGGGATGATCAAGGTCTTCCTTTCGAATGGCGATCGGACTTTCATCGAGACAAACCTGGTCGCATCGGGATTGGGTAACAACGATCCTTATGCCCTGGCGGCAGGCGACTTCGACGAAGACGGGCATCTTGACCTCCTTGTAGCCGGTGGCAGCGCCGGCGATGTGAACTTTCTGCAGGGGTTCGGCAACGGCACCTTTACCAACCTGGGTGTGAACGGCCCCTGGTCGAATCTCAAAGTCAACACCCACGGCGGTTGGGATGCGTTTGACTACAATGCCGATGGACATCTGGATCTGGTTATGGCCGCCAACAACAACCAGGCCTATTTCTGGGAGGGCAACGGTGACGGAACTTTCAGTTCCAACCGTGTGACCATCGCCACGGGCTTGAGTGGCGGGGCTTTTGGCGCCGCAGCGCCGCCCCGGCCACCGCGCGTGGACGTGGGCATCTGGCCGCGGGACCCGGTGACCAACCTGAATGCAACCGTCGTCTTCAGCGCCGTTGGCGCCAGGGTCACCTCGAATGATTTCTTCTGCTGGTCATTTGGCGACGCGGTCACAAACCCGGTGGCCTGGACGTTCGGGACCGAGACCAACAATATGGGGCCGGTCGTTAGCCACAACTATACCAACGAAGGCCGATTCCTAACCCGCCTCCTGCACACCGCGACCAACGGCCTCAAGAGCGTTCGCGGGACCTGGACCATCGTCAACGGCACCCCTCCCGTTGCCGAGCCTGGCGGACCCTATGTTTTTGGCAGCCAGGTGGCCACCCAGGGTGTCTGGTATGCGACCCTCGACGGCTCGGGATCAACTGACGACTTCGGCATTGTCAAATACATTTGGGATTTTGGCGACGGAACCACGGCAACGGATTCCGCGCCCACGGCATTCCATGGATGGCCCAGCAACGGCTTGTACGCGGTCTCGCTGACCGTGATTGACGCAGCCGGCCAATTCAACACCAAAGGCACGACCATCACCTTCACGAACGGGCCGGCGCCAGTGGCCGTTATCACTGGCCCGTCCACTGTTGACGAAACCTTCGCCCATAACGGCACTTGGACCGCCACTTTTTCTGCGGCCAATTCCAGCAGCCCGGTTGGGATCTGGCAATACGCGTGGCGCAACCTGACCACGGGCCAGACGGTTAGCGGATCGAGCTTCCAAACGACCTGGACTGCCGTCGGGACCAACGTCATCACTCTCACCGTTACCGCCAACGACAGCCAGACGAATATCACCACGTTCGAGGTCTGGGTCAAAGCCAATGACCTTCCGGTCCCCGTCATCCAAGGACCCTATTTGCTGAACGTTGGTGTCGCCACCAACGGGCTCTGGTATGGCGCCTGGAATGCCACCAACTCGACCGACGACACCGGCATTTATGTTTACAACTGGAATTTTGGCGACGGCAACACGGCAAGCGGCACGCTGGTCACGCATCAATACGGCGCCCAAGGGGTTTATCCGCTGAAGCTAACGGTTACCGACCACGGAAGGCAGTCGGTGGTGAGCACCCAAAATGTAATTGTGGTGGCTGGCAATGCGCCGGTGGCGCGCATAACTGCAAGCACACTGAGCCCGGAAGGTGCCCAGCCGGTCTCGCTCAGCGCCGCCAGCTCCAGCAGCGACAATGGCATCTACGTTTACGCGTGGTCCTTCCCGCTGCTCAGTTTCAACTTTGCTGGCGAGTATCTGGATCCGACTTTGTGGCGATCCGTCAACACGGTTCAGGACGAGAAACTCCTGGTCACGGGCAAGAACGACTGGGGCATTTCCTACTTCTTCTCTGCGGGTGTACCCGTGCAGCGACCGGGCGCTTTACAGGGCCGAGTGGATACTCCTTCAGACACCTCACACGCCATGGTTGGCCTCAAGAATCTCGACGCCAGTGACGGCCGATACAACCGGTACGTTTACGCGCTTTACTTTTGCGACGGCGAGGTCCGCGTTTACGAGTACGGCCACAATCGAGGCCAGGTGACGACCTACGTCAAAGGCACTGCCTACGATTTCCGTGTCGAGGCCAAGCCGGACAAAGGCGCTCGCTATTATCTCCGCCCATCCGGTACCGGGGATTCCTTCGTTAAGATTTTCGAGACCAGCAATTATGACGATGGCAGCTTCCGATATGGCGCGGACGTTCATTCCGGAGTCTTCGGCTTCGATGAATTTCTGGTGGAAGGTTCTACGACGCCCACGCGGGACTTTACTGGCCCGGTCTTTCGAGGTGGCACAGTGACCCTGCGGGTCGTGGACAGCGGCTTGTTGACCAATGAGACCAGCGTGGTGGTGGCACCGGTAACCGGCGCGCCACCCGTTGCCGTTATCAGCGGTCCCACCAACGGCCAGGCTGGGGTCGAACTCTCCTTCAACGGCTATTATTCCTCAGACGATTACGCGATTGCCAGCTATACGTGGGATTTTGGCGACGGCAGCCCGGTGAGCTTCGGGCCGGTCGTGACGCACAGCTACAGCACGGCCGGCGTTTACACAAATGTGCTGACTGTGCTGGATTATGCGGGCCAGTCCTCCTCCGCCACTTTGGTGGTGGAAGTGATTTCCGGCAATCTGCTGATCGCCGTTCCCTGGCGCATCATCAATGGTATCGAGCAACCGCACGAGGTGTATACGGACAAGACCAATACGCTGAAGGCGGTCGCGCGCGGCGTTTCCGTGCCGTTCGATTACATCTGGGATTACGGCGACGGATCAGGGTCAGTGACCAACACGATCACCAATGCGGCAGTGGTCTACAACCTGGAAACCACGCACGCATACACTGGCTCCGAAGGAACCCCCTTCTACGCCACCATCCGCCTGCTCCAAACCAACGGCACTGTGCTGGCCGACACCTATCCGATAGTCCTGCGGCCCAAGACGCTTGACACGGAGATGAAAGTGGCCATTGACGAGGGCTTGTGGTACCTGCACAAGGTTCAGAGCCTCTACGACATTGACGCCAATAACAGGGGCGGCTATTGGGTTTACCGGGCGTACGGCACCTATTACATGAACGTCTCGGCTTCGGCGGTTCAGGCGTTCGGAATCAACGGACACCTCATGACGGGCGATGCATCCCAGGACCCCTACGTTGAAACCGTCCAACGCGGGGTCAATTACCTCCTCACCGAATTAACCACAGTCAATATCGGTCCGCAGACGTATGGCGACCCGGACGGTAATGCAAACGGCATCGGGCTGACCTCGCCGTATAGTCGTCCGCCCTATGAAGTGGGGCCGGTGATGGATGCGTTCGTGGCGGCTGGCCGGCCGGAGTTGGTCGCCCCGGTGGGCGGCGCCAATGTCAAAGGCCGTACCTTCAGGGAGTTGATGCAGGACATGGTGGACGTTCACGCCTGGGGGCAAAGCGACTATACGGACAGCCGTGGCGGGGGCTGGCGCTACAGTTGGAATGCGGACTCGGACAACTCGGTCTGTCAGTGGGCGGCCATCGGTTGCACGGCGGCGGAACGATACTGGGGCCTTGCCGTGCCCGATTGGGTAAAAGAGCGCAACAAGGTGTGGGTGGCTTACTCAGCGGGCGGTTCGGGATTTGGCTACGACGGTCCGGGGAGCGGGGAGGCCACCACGCCTTCGGGCTTGGTCCAATTAGCCTGGATCGGTGTCCTCACCACCAACTCGCTATGGCTGCACGGTGAAAACTACGTGGCGAACAACTGGAGCTGGCTCATGGGCCTTAACAACGTTTACGCCAATTACGCCATCGCCAAGGCCCTGCGCTCGGCGAATCCTCCCGTTGAGAACCTCACGGCGAGCGGCAAAGACTGGTTCCGTGATCCCGCCAACGGCCTGGCTCGCGTGACCATTGACCGCCAGCGAACGGACGGTTCGTGGTACGGCAGCGGGCGGGGTTATGATAACGACGCACAACTCGCCTCTGCCTGGTCTGTCATCATCCTCTCCAGCTCCCTTTTCCAGCAGGGGCCAGTGGCCGTCGTCAGTGTGGCGCCCAATCCGTCCGCCATCGGCTATCCGGTTGTGTTCGATGCGCGCGGCTCCTACCACCAGCACCCGGCCTACAAAGTCGCCGAATACCGCTGGGACTTCGACGCTTCCAACGGCGTGGACTTCGACCATCCGGATGCGTTGGGAGTTGTCGTCACCAACACTTACGGAGCGCTGAGCACCAATACGGTCAGCCTGCAGGTTCGGGACAACAATACCCCGCAGCTCTCCGACGTGGCGTCCACTGTTGTTCGGACCACCACGCCTCCCTACCCGCCCACAGCCGACGCTGGCGGTCCGTACGTCGCCTGCGTTGGCCAGGGTATCAACCTCGATGGCTCCGGCTCCTTCTGCGTGGATGCCGCCGCCGGAAACTTCATCCAGTCCTATGACTGGGAGACCGACTTCGAAATGCCGCTAGACTATGATGACGGCCTTGCCGGCATGCGAGTGGTGCTCCCCAACGGGTTCCCGACCTCCGGCCAGCACCGGATTGGCCTGCGGGTTAAGAACGCCAATTCACTGGTCTATACGAATTTCGCTTTGCCGGACATGACGAGCGACGCGTTCGCCATCGTGCACGTCTATGACCGCGTCATCGCAGATCTCGTCGGGCGCCCCAAGGGAGAAAAGTGCCAGCTCACCTGGACCAAAGCCGGCGACTACGCCGCCGTGATGCGCAGCCGGCTCGGTCCGGACCGCGGTTTTGAGGAAATCGGCCGCACCGATAGTCCGCTGGCGACGTTTCTGGACACCAACATCCAGTATAACGTCGAGTATTACTACCGCGTCTATGCATACGTGAACGACCGCCCCGACCCCATCGGGGTCTCCGACGCGGAATTCGTCGTCTCCTTCCCGCGCGACTTTGACGAGCGCCCGCCGCACTTCGAATCCACGCCACTGCGCGTGGCTCAGGTCGGACAGCTTTACGCGGTCACGCTGGACGTCAAGAACCCTGTCAACGAGCTCCTGTACTATTCCGTGCTCGTCGGGCCGGCCAATTTGACCGTCAACCCCACTAACGGCGCCGTGCGATATGTGGCCGGACCGGAACAGGTCGGTGGCCAACCGTTGTCGTTCCAGGTCACCAACGCCTACGGACGCGATGTCCTGAGCTACACGCTCTTTGTGTTCCCGGCCACCAACCATCTGCCGGTTGCCAGGGCGAATGGCCCTTACAGCGCACTCATCGGCGAGACGATCCAGTTCTCCTCGGCGGGCTCGGGCGATGAAGATAGCGACCCGCTTCGCTTCTTCTGGAACTTCGGCGACGGTACGCTCTCGACCAACCCGAGTCCGACCCACGCGTATGCCGGCATTGGCGACTATCTTGTTACCCTGTACGTGAATGATGGTTACGGCGGGACCGCTTCTTCTCAGACACATGCCTCGATTACTCGCCCGAATCGCGCGCCGACGGCCATCCTCGCCAACGGCCCCCACTTCATAGTGCGCCTTGGCGAAACGCTCGCCCTGGACGGCTCGGCCTCTTACGATCTCGATGGCGACCCGATCACTTTCGCGTGGAACTGGGGCGACGGCTCCATCACCAACGATGCCACCGATACCGCCTCGCACCTCTTCGTGGCGACAGGCCATTACAATGGCGCGCTCATCGTGGCTGACAATCGGAACGGCTCGGCGACCAACACCTTCGACGTTACGGTGGCGCCTGCCAACCGCCCGCCCGCCATTGCCCTCAGCGTCTCCACCAATGAGCCGTTTGTGATGAGCAATCTGACGCTGGATGCTTCCGCCACCACCGACCCGGAGAACGACCCCATGACGTTTGAATGGGACTTCGGCGACCGGACTCGCACCACCGGGCCGCTGGTGACGCACATGTATCGGCAATTGGGTGATTTCACGGTGACGCTCAAGGTCAGCGACAACCATGGCGGTGGGAGCGTGGTGACCCAGGCGATCCGCGTGCTGAACGCCCCGCCGGTGTTCACGTCCAATCCGCCCTTGCTGGCGCGCGCCGGCACCAACTACGCCTATACGCCCACTCTGACCGATGTCAACGACGACACCTTTACGTTCCAGCTCGTCGAGGGACCGCTGGCCATGTCTTGCGACACTGCTACAGGCAGGCTGGATTGGTTGCCGGGCACCAACAATTTGGGGCCAAACGCCATCGTGCTGCGCGCCACTGATGCCCAGGGCGGCTCGACCGACCAATCGTTCAGCCTCGTGGTCACAACCCCGCTCGGCCCGCAACTTGACCTCGAACCGACTCGCATCGCCACGACGAGTGTCTTTGTGGACAGCCAGACCCTCGCGCTCTCCGGCACCGTGCGGGTTTACCTCCGCAACAGTGGCACTGACGAGGTGCCGGTGCCGTTCACCGTCTCGGTCTTCGTGGATGCGGATTTCGATGGTGCCTATGCAACTAACGCCGACCGAGTGGTGGGTTGGGGTAATTTCCCAGCAGCTTTTCCGGCCGCTGCTGAAGCTTGGGTGGAGATGACCGTCCACGGTCAGGCGCTCTTCAAAGACTGTCCGCTGTTCGCCTTTGTGGACAGTGAGAATGCGGTGCCCGAGTACGACGAGTCGAACAATATCAGACGGTCTGGGTTTGATGCCAATACCAACCAACCGCCAGTTGTTGATCTGAGCGCCAGCTCCCTGGAGGTAGGACGCACTCACCTGCCCACCAACGCGCTCCTGACGGCTCGCCTCGGCAACTGCGGGCTGGTCGCTGTGCCGACCAACCTGCCGATGGCCTTCTACGATGGCGATCCCAAGGCCGGGGGCGCCCTGATTGGCGTGGCCCATTCCACGCTGCCGCTCGTGCCGGGCACATACCAGGACCTGAGTGTCGCCTGGAGTTCGCCGACCATTACTACCCACACTGTATTTGTGGTGGCGGCCGATGACGGCCAGGGAACCAACCTGTTCCAGGAGATTACCCTGTCGAACAACTCCTTCAGCTTCGGGGTGGATCTCTCCGCCGTCCTCCCGCCCGTTGCCGACGCCGGCTTGGACCAGACCGTTTTGCTCGGAGACACCGTCGTGCTCAATGGGAGCGGCTCGCAAGACCCGCAAGGCAAGTCTCTAGGCTACCAATGGTCTATTCTCTCGATCCCGATCGGCAGCCAGGCGCATTTGGCCGGCGCGAACACCGCAAGCCCGTCTTTCCAGGCGGATATCGCCGGAGACTACACCGTCCAACTGGTGGTTAACAATGGCCTGCTGGACAGCACCAATGGCAGCAACGTCAAGATTACTGCGGTGGATACCAACGCGGTATATCCGCCGACGATTACATCAAAGCCGGCTTTCCGGGGCATGGTGGGCGTGCCTTACACCTACCCGGTGCAGGCTACCGACCCGCAAGGCAAGCCGCTTTCCTTCCGGTTGCCGCAAGGCCCCGCTGGCATGACCATCAACACCAATACTGGCGTGGTCGGCTGGACGCCGACCAACACCGGCAGCTTCTTCGTCCAGGTCGCCGCGGATGGAGTTGGGGGCTCGGCCTTCCAGGGTTACTCGCTCACGATTATTGCCTATACGAATCTGGCGCCGCAGTTCACCTCTGCACCGGTGCTGACTGCCCTGCCGAATGCGCCCTACAGCTACACCGCTGTAGCCGTGGATCCCAACCTCGATACCGTGACCTACGCGCTGACGCAGAAGCCTTCCGCGATGGCGGTTAACGCCCAGTCGGGCCTGATTACCTGGACCCCGACTGCCGGCCAGATGGGCGGCCACTCAGTCACAGTAACCGCCAGTGATGGCCACGGCGGCACCGCGACCCAGACGTTCAACCTGGTCGTCATGAACCCTGGCGTCACCGTCCTGCCCATTCCCGATCAGATAGTGACGGCTCCGGATGCGTTTGCCACGGTTGCGCTCGACAACTATGTCCGCAATCCAAACTACCCCGCCAGCCAGATAGTCTGGTCAGTCACGGGCAACAGTCTGTTGCAGGTTGCGATTGACTCGAACCGGGTCGCCACCATCACCTATGCCTCGGGCACGCTCACTTCCGAACGCCTCACCTTCCTTGCCACTGACCCGGAGGGCAAGTCGGGCTATTCTTCCCCGCTTCTCACCGTTCGCAGCACAGATAATCCGCCTGTGGCCGCCATCGCCAACCTGTCCGCTGACGAAACCACCAGCATCGAGACTGGCTTTTTCGAACTCAGAGGCACGGCCGACGATCCGGATGCCATTGACCCAGTGGCTTACCGCATCACCCTTTTTGATCCGGTCACCGGCGCGCGGTTTGCGGACGTCACCCCCAAGCCGGTGAACGCTGCGGGCTGGCATGAAGGGCGAGTTCCCGCGGGGGGCAGTCTGGGCACTCTCGACTTCACCTTGGTCCGCAACGGCGCCTACACGTTGCTACTCGAGGTGCGGGGCGGGACGCGAACCGCCACCGCCATGGCGGATATTTCCCTCGATTCGCAGCTTAAAGTCGGTCAACTGAAATTCAGCCAGCAGGACCTTGTCCTGCCCATCGGCGGGGTCAACCTCCAACTGGTTCGCAGCTATGATTCCCTGAACGAAGCCTCGGGCGACTTCGGTTACTCATGGACCTATAGCATTTCCGATCTCGGCCTGACCATCAACGAACAACGGGTGCGCACCCAGGATATTTTTGACGGGACCACCTTCAGCCTAAGGACGGGCGGCAGTTGGGATGTGACGCTGGACATGCCCGATACGGGGCGCCGCGTGACCTTCCGCTGCTCAGTCCAAGCAGGCGGCATGCTGCGCGGCAGGGCGGTTTGGACGCCGCCAGCGGGCGTCAACGCCAGGCTCGTGCCGACGTGTTCGGCCAATATTATTAAACTTTGGGGCCTGCCCCCATACTGGGAAGCCGCCGGGATTGACACCGCTCTGCAAAACTTCGACTTCCCCGGATTCATCCTGACCCTGCAAGACGGCACTCAGTACCGGATTGACCGGAAGAGTGAAGGCTACCATTACATCGACAGCAACGGCAATTCCTACGGCAACACGGTCTCGGCGTATTCCGGAGCCTATTTGAGCCGGATTACGACGCCGGACGGTGAACGGACCGATTTCTTGCGTGAGGGGACAGCGGTTAAGGGCATCCAACATTACGATGCACAAGGTCGGAGACTGCAGTCCCTTCTGCTCCAGCGGGACGGCGAGAATCGCATCATGGCTGTTTACACGCCCAAACAGCTCGATGCGAGCGGCAATCCAGCCAGTCCCGCGGCTATGACCTATGAGTATGACGCGGTGGGCAACCTGGCAAAGGTGAACCAGCTTGCCGATGCCTCGGACCCCGGCCACCCGGTCTATCTTACTTCGACCTACACCTACGGAAACCCTCGCTTCCCCCACTATATCACCGCCGCCACCGACGCTCGCGGATTACAGGTGATGCGCACCGAGTACGACGCGCAGGGCCGGCTTATCGGGTCTGTGGATCCTTACGGAAACCGGAAGTCCGTGGAATACAATAACGAGGCCCGGAGTACGACCTCGTATGATGCGTTAGGCCATGCCACGGTGACCACTTTCAGCGACCGAGGCAACATTCTGTCAATAACCGACCCGCTTGGTCACACGACTCGTTTCACATACGACGAGCGCGGAAATCAGACCTCGGTGATCGATGCGCTCGGGCATGCCACGGTCAGCACGTATGACGCCAGCGGCAACAAGACCTCTGAGACAGATCCGTTGGGCTACACGACTACCTACGCATATGACAGCAACGGAAAGTTGATCTCGCGCACCGATCCGCTCGGCCATGCCAGCACCAATGCTTACGATAGCCAAGGGCGGTTCCTGTCCACGACGGACGCGCTGAATCGTAAACTCGAGGTATTGCACGAAGACGGCGGCACAGGCATGTCGCTTCGAGACAAGCGGGGTGTCATTGTCTCGCGGCTGCTGCGGGATTCATCCGGACTTCTCACTAACACGATCCTCGCGGGTCGGCCCGAGAGGCTTTTTAGCCATGACGCTTCAGGGCGCCGGACGGGCGATTGGTATCGCTGGATTGATCCGACCAACACCAGCAACTCGCGGTTGGTGGGATACACGAACCACTATGACGAAGCTGGGCGCCTCGTCCGGCGAGACGACTCTGAGGGTTTGGTGACCACATTCATCCAGGACGCCGTGGGGCAGTTGCTGAGCACCACTGATCCGCTTGGCCGCACCACTAGTCACATCTACGATGCGCTGGGGCGTGAGATCCAAACGACTTACCCCGACGGGACTGCCCAACAGATGATCTACGATGCGAATGGACAGCTCGTCCTGGCGACCGACCGTCATCCTGGCGGGAAGGCTGGAGCGGCAACGCGCACCGTATATGACGCCGTCGGAAGGGTAACCATGCGGGCGCGGTATGACAATGTGCTGGTTCAGATCCAGGCAAATACCAACGGGCCGGCCGTCTTGTTCACCTCTCGTCTGATCGCGTCCGGCACGCTCCTTTCCTCAAACCTTACGGTCTATGACGCGGCGGGTCGCATCACCACGACCGTCGCGGAGAACGGCGGTACGCGCCAGCAGGAATACGACGCCGCCGGGCGGGTTGTCGCCATCGTGGACGAACTGGGTCACCGCACCTCCTGGGAGACCGACGCCGCCGGCCGCGAAACCGTCGTTCACCTGCCCGGTGGAGGACAGGTTTTTGCCCTGCAGGATGCGGTCGGCCAGGTCACGAGTCAGATTTTCCCGGACGGCTCCTCTCTGCGCTTTACCTACGACGGTGCTGGAAAGGTTCTGTCCCGAACCGATCAGGCCGGTCACGAGAGCCAGTTTGAATACGATAGCGGGCGGCGGTTGTCGGCAACCGTGTTGCCGGCCGTCACGGATCCGGAAAATGGAGGGGTGGTGACCCGTCCGAGATATACTTACGGGCACGACATCAACGGGAATCTGGAGACGATCAGTGACGCCAAGGGTCACGTCACTCGCTACACTTATGACGACAAGAATCGGAGGGTGGCTCGTTTGTTGCCCATGGGGCAGACAGCGTTCTTGGCGTATAACCGTTTCGGCCTGGTCGAGCGGCAAACGGATTTCAACGGTCAGTGCCATGAGTATCTCTATGATGAACTGGGACGCGTCACCAATCGTCTGTCATTTCTGAGTGGCGCAAGCACCCCGGCCACTCAGGCTCGCGTCCGGTACGGCCCGCTGGGGAGCCCATCCGAGGTTGAGGATGGCAGGGGAATCACCCGGTACGTCTATGATGTGCTTGGCAGAGTAACTCAAATCAGCTCTCCGGATGGGGTAGTCAACTACGGCTATGACCCCGTGACGGGAGCAACCAACCGCATCTGGACCAGCCATTCCGATGTCCGTTATGACTTCGATAGTCGGGGCATGCTCAAGACCGTGGAGGTGATCAAGCGAGCAGGGCAGACGCTTCCCGTTCCGGAGGTAACCACCTATGCCTACACGCCTGCCGGCACCCGGGCGTCAGCCACCCTGCCGAACGGCGTCCGTTCTTTGTACGAATATGATCAGCTCAGCAGGCTAATTCGGCTCTCCCATCTTTCCACCAACGGGACGCTGCTCGCTTCGTATGCGTATCGCCTGGCTCTGGATGGACTTCGCACTGGGGTAACGGAGGTGGTCAGAACCTCGGCCGGGGTCTTCCGGACCAATCAAATCTCTTACACGTTCGACAGTTTGAAGCGGTTGGTACGCGAGAGCGCAACCAACAGCGTCGAGAACTCGGGCTACGATATCCGCTATGTCTACGATTTGGTCGGCAACCGGCTGGAGCGCAAAGTGTTTACTGGCGGAAGAACCCTGCGAACCTGGTACACCTACGATGCCAATGATCGGCTCTTGAGCGAAAGCAACGCCGTCTTCACCGGTTACGTGGCATCCAGCTCGAAGGTCCCTATCCGGGTCTGGGATGCCGATGGTCGCGGGCACGTTGTTTACCGTGCCCGCCCGGCGGCTTGGTGCTATTACACCGTCAAGTCCGTTCCCTTTGTCCTGGTAGCCGCCTTCCTGCTTCCGGTCGCCTTCCTTTCAACCCGCATGGGGCGGCGCTTTGCTTTGTTTACCATAAGCCTCTGTCCCCATCGCGCCTTGCTGCCGCGGTGCCTTGCGGGATTCCTTGCGGCCGTGATGGCGTTGACCTCCTTCGATTTTCGCGTCCTCGCTGATGAGGCGGCACTCTACAGTTCGCTTACGACTGACACTTGGGGGCTGGACGGCGCCGTCAGCAACTACGAATACGACGCCAACGGATCCCTTACCCGTAAGGTCACCACCGGTCCAAAAACCGAGACCATCGAATATCAGTACGATCTGGACAATCGTTTGACGGCTTTCGTCAATACAACGACGAAGCAGAGCGAGACCACGGTGACGCGGGTGAGTTACGCCTACGACGCGGCAGGCAACCGGGTGCGCAGCGAATCACATATCCGCGTCAATGGGGTGGAGACCGGGAGTTCCACCAATTGTTACCTCGTTGCGCTCATAAACCCCACCGGCTACGCTCAGGTGTTGGAGGAGTCCGCGGCGCCTGGCGCTGTGCCCACAGTCTCGTATACTATGGGGTATGATCTCATCGCCCAGACCAGGAACGACGGAGAAGCCGACACCAAGTATTACCTCTGCGATGGGCACGGTTCCACCCGCCAACTGGCGGACGCCGCTGGTTTGGTGAGCGATACCTACGCGTTTGATGCGTTTGGCTGTACGCTGGCCGACGGTTCCAAAACGGCCAATCCGCCTAATGCCTTGCGTCTGTATTGCGGCGAGCAGTATGACAAGGATCTCGGCCAGTACTATCTCCGAGCCAGAACGTATGATCCTGGCACCGGCCGTTTCCCGACTCAAGACGCCTACTCAGGCGTGCCAAATCAACCGCAGACCCTCCACCGCTATGCCTACTGCAACAACGATCCCGTCAACAACGTGGATCCCAGCGGAAATGTCACCCTCCTGCAAGTTGTGGTCGGCATTGCCATCGTGATGATTTTGATAGCCTCACTAGCCACCGCTTTCAGCGGCATGCGGGCCAGGGCAGTGGAAGGGGCCTATATGGAGGAAGTGATGAGCGCGTACGGGTTGTATCCCTTCGCTCCCACCTGGAACACGGTCCTGATCAGCGATTTCTACGAAGAACATGGCTGGTTCCCAGCGTATGAAGCGGCGCGAATGATCAACCATTTCACACACTGGTATAACCTGAATCGGTTCAAGCTACAGCACTGGTTTGGGGGCGCGCTCACCTGGACCGGCTCCTGGGCATGCGTGGACCACGCCGACCAATTTGCGAGCTACCTCGATGAGCGCAAGAACGCGGATCCGAACCTGCCCATCCAGAAGTACTTCCACTTGACAAAAATGGGCTACGACAAAACGATCGACAACACCTTTATCGGGTGGATACCGTTTCCATACCACTGGGTCTACAGTTGGGATGATATGTATATGGCCCGGCATACCTTCTTGATCGCACGGGCGCGCGATGGGTATGACCCGAAGACCGACAATGGGATCAACTTTGATTCCTGGCTGTATTACGCGTCCGCACCGGATGAACCTACCTATTACGGAAAGCCGAAGTACTGGGTTGTTGATGACAAGAAGTGAGTGAGCGGTGCTCCACTCACCGGGCTGCGGTAACGCCACGGCGTGGTTCCAGAGTCTAGCCGACGTTACCCCGGTGAGTCTCCCATGGGGGTCGGGCCCCATGGGAGACTCACCGGGGTAGCACCGTGCCTGCAGGGTTGCCCAACCAGTGCTGCCCGCGAAGACAGAGACCAGAGGGATGGGCGCAACTTTCGTGATGAGAGTAATTTACATCAAAGCCTTGATTGGCAAGCCTCTTCCGGTAGTCTAACACCTGCATCGCAAGAGCGATGCTTTGAAAGATCGTTTACAGTTCTCATGGTTGCTGGAACGGTATGGCAAGAAGGGTTGCGCGTGTTGCTGCGTTTTGCGGGATTGCGTCGCGGTGTCGGTTCTTCACGGGGATACATCACGCTGTCGCGCACGACCCGCCTTGGCGTCCGGGCCTGGCGGGCTTTCACGCTGATTGAATTGCTGGTGGTGATTGCGATCATCGCCATCCTTGCGAGCCTGTTGCTCCCGGCTTTGGCCAGGGCCAAGGAGAAGGCACGCCTGGCCGCCTGCAGCTCGAATCTGCGACAGTTTGGGTTGGGCTTGACGATGTATCTGGACGATGCGGGGCAGCGTTTTCCGAGGGCTGACTTCAGTGATAATCTGCTTGGCATGCCGCCGGCGACCCACAGCAATTCCCTACGCCAGGTCTTTTTGTCTTACAAGCTGCCAGAGAAGATCTTCGTCTGCGCCACCCTGCGCGCCCTTGCGAGCCGGGGCACGAATTATCCGACTGACTACAACTACCTGTGCGTGCATGGCTGGAGCGTGCTGCCTTATTTCCAAGGGTTCGACAACGACCGCTCGGGTGTCTGCGACCACCTGTCGTCAACCATTCGGCGCGCGGCAGAGAAGCCGATGGTGGTGTGCGATGGGCTGGGGGAGCATGTGGGGGTGTCGGGCGATGCGGTTTCGAATCCCGGCGGTGGCGGTGTGCGCGGGGGGCAGAACACGCTGTATGTGGATGGCCACGTTGAGATTCTGCGAGGCACCATGCAGGACATCATGGCCCGGTATCAACTGCCAAATCAGTAGAAGTGAAGGCGCGGAAGGCTCAGCGGTCGGGTCGGGGCGCGCCCGCCTCCGGTATGTAGAGGTTCGTGGAGAGCGGCGTGACGGGAGAGGCTCCGGCCGGAGGCGGTAGAGGCGGATGCACAACCGGTTCCGGGAGGCGCATAACGACCCGCACCGGGGCCCCCTCGGGTGGCAGCAGTTCTGCGTTGGGGAAATGGATTTGGTCGTCATCCCGATCTTCACCAGGGTTGTTCACCAGCGCGGTAGAGTCCCGAATCACGGAGATGATCGAGCCCTCGCGCTGCGCGGCAAACCCGAACTCGTCGAACAAGGAACCGTTATAGAGCCATTGGCGGAAGGGCATCAGCCTCGCGACAGCTTCCGTTCGGCGGTCTGCCGGAGATTCCGGCCCGGCCGCCAGGCAAATCAGGTCGCAAAGCGAGTTTGTTCTGAGCTTGCCATTCTGCTCCCACATGACTTCGATCCGCAGGGAATTCGTTGCCGGAACAGTTGCCGCTTTGTTCAGATCGCCGTTCACAGGCACTTGGCTTGCTCCAAGCAACAGGAAGGCGACATGGACTTCGGCAGGTGCTGCGACCGTCGTAAGCAGGGACTCATAGCCTTTGCCCTTGTTGTTTACCAGGGCGTATTCGACGGCCTGGGTCCGAACCGCAACCTGCGCCGGCAGGCTGACGATGCGCCGCAGTTTGTCAAATTCCACTTGCCCGATCTGGAAGGTGTTCGACCCGGTCTGCCGCACATTCAATGCTTGCTTCAAGGCGGACTCGGCTTCCGCTGCTGTTCGGGCAGCGTTGCGGCTGTCCATGGGGGGAAGCATCTTCGGTCCGGCGACAAACTTGCCGGAGGGGCTAATGTTGCCTTGGGAAGGAGTTGGCGGCAGCCTCCGGGATTGATCCGTTCCCGGCAGCGCTGCCTGTGCGGTGGCCAATGCGACAGCCGCCAGGAGAATGGCAGCGGAAAGGTAATTCCCACCTAAACCCCTTCCGTGACGCTGATAGCGCATGGCTTTGAAGTTCATAGCACCGCATCGTTTCACCACGGCTGGGAGCTCGTCAACACCTTCTTGACCCGGTGAGGCTGGTTACTAGACTTCACCCCGTGAATCTGGGTTCCAGGAAACGTTTTATAGAATGACGTCAATATCAACATCATGAAATCGTTTTTGAAGACTACCGGGCTAATGCTCACTACTGTTCCTGTCGGCGTCGCCGCCGTCATTGGCCTGTTCACCGCCCGGATCAATGCCGCAGATGGCGCCGGTCAAGGGCCTCTGGAGCTTAACGGTAAACCACGAACCAATCTCTCCTTGCGCAAGGAGGTGCAGCATGCGGTTGACAAAGGGTTGAGCTGGCTTGAAAAGAACCAGAGCACGAACGGGTATTGGTCCTCGCCGGATTATCCCGCCATCAGCGCTTTGGCGCTGGCCGCCTTCCAGCTAAAGGCTGTGGACACGGAGGAGAAGATAGAGTCCGAGGTCGTGAAGAGAGGTTACGCCTACCTGATGACTTGCGTGCAGCCGGACGGAGGCATCTACCGGAAAGACCTGGCCGGCTACAACACCTCCGTCTCGCTCACAGCCCTGGCGTTGGCCAATCGCCCCGAATATCGGCCTGCCATCGCCAAGGCGCGCAAGTTCCTCGTCGGGCTCCAGATTGTCACTGGCGAGGACGGCCGGACCGACGATTCATCGGTTGGGGGCATCGGTTATGGAAAGCAAGACAAGCGCCCGGACCTCTCCAACACGTCTTTTGCTCTGGAGGCGATGTATGTCAGCCGGGAATTGGGCCCACCCGAAGCGGTTGCCGTGGCGGCCGAGGACCTCAATTGGAAAGCGGCGATTCGCTTTATCGAGCGGTGCCAGAACCTGCCCAGCCACAACCCGGCTTCGTGGGTTTCCGGCGACCCGCAAAACAAGGGCGGCTTTGTTTATGCTCCCGGCGACAGCAAAGCCGGTGAGACCAACCTCGCTTCCGGGCGTGTTGCCTTGCGCTCCTATGGCAGCATGAGTTACGCCGGCTTGCTCAGCTACATCTACGCCGACCTCAAGAAAGACGATCCGCGGGTGACTGCGGTTGTGGACTGGCTCCGCCGGAACTTCACGGTCGAGGAGAATCCCGCCCTGGGAGTCCAGGGTCTGTATTACTATTATCACACCATGGCCAAAGCCCTGAGCATTTATGGCATGGACCGGCTGCAGACTGAGGACGGCCGGAGCATCAATTGGCGAGAGCAACTGGCACTGAAGCTGATTGACCTGCAGAAGGCCGACGGCTCCTGGGCCAATGAGAATGGGCGCTGGTGGGAAAAGGATCCCGCCTTGGTTACGTCCTACTCATTGATTGCCCTTAATATGATCCAGAAGCAGCTCTGAGCGCAGTTGCGGCGGCCGGGTCTTGGCCGGGCACCGCAACTTCACGCCCATCCTGGGTGGTGGAGCCAGTGTATGGGGTTATCGCCGACTGTTGTGGCGGAGGAGTGGCTCCACTTTGGGGTTGCAGGCCGCCCCGGCGGGCGCTACGATTCTGCTACCGAAGCGAAGTGGCCATCGGCAGACACATCCAAGGCGCAGGAACTTATTGGAACAGGCTGATCGAGAGCGGCTGGGTTCGTCCCCGCCGAAGAGAATGACCTATGAAGCGAACGTTGACCCCCCCCCAACGCAAGACGCCACAGCCGGCAGTTGCTAAGGGCCGGACGACCTCTACCCACAAGATCCACCCGGTCATCATTTATCCCTTCAAGCCGGTCCCTCACTTCAGGGATCTGAACGCGCTCTACTCGCTGGTTGAGCGCCTGGCCGCGGACCCGAAAAGGTATGCCCGCCCCATAACGGTCGTGGACCGCAAGACCTTTTACTCCCAAAAGGCTGTCCCCTCTTTTCTGTCTTTCCGCGACAACGTTGTGGTTCGATGCAGCGACATCATGGACACCTGGAGTGCCGACACGTGCCAGATGTGGTACGCGGGCCTCGGCGCCGCCTATGAACGCGGCAAACCCGGCGATGTTTACTGGCTGATACCCGGCGACTTCAACTACGACACACATGGCGGCCGGGAGGTGCTGAGCCGGCTCCATGACTTGCCCGAGATCGTCCTGGAGCTGGACCAGGACCTGTGCATCGGCGAGATCGAGACCGATTACTGCAATCCCAAACGTCTGATAGATACCTACGGAACCTTCGCCCTGCTCTACAACTGGTTCCCTGCTGAAACCCAGGAAATCCGGCAGTACACGGAGCAGCCCCGCTCGGAGTTTTTCGCCGTTTGCCATGAGTTTCTGGGTGAGGTGCTGACCCGGCGCTGGTATCCTTATGAACAGACCGTCGTGGCGCTGCTGCGCGCTGTCTTCCGGCAAAAACGCATCAGCCGCTTCTTTGTCGGCAACGTCTCCGACCTGCCGGAGGGAGTCGAGTCCCTGGCTTCCGCTTTGCAGCAAGTCGAGCGGATCGAACGCGTGCTAAAAACCCTTTGGCGCGACCGCCACGAGGCCCAGTCGGGCTGGATCGAGCATTACCGCGACCTGGAGACGGAGTCCGAGCAGATCCGGCGGACGGCCTTGACCATTCTCCAGAACCTCCTGCCCGGACAGTAGGGGCTCGCCGTTTGTCGCCGAAGCGAAACCAGATTTGGGTGCTACTATGCCTTCCATGAACTACCAGAAGCCGCTGCGAGCAGTGAACTTCATTTGCCACGCCTCGCAAGCCAAGTCAGTCAGTCTGGTCGGCGATTTCAACGGGTGGAACCCCCTGGCCCACCCCATGAAGCAGATGCCGGATCGTTCCTGGCTCCTCAACGTCGAACTCAAACACGGTCATCACCGCTACGCGTTCCTGGTGGACGGGGTCTTGACCCTGGACCCGCGCGCCCAGGGCATTACCCGCAACGAGAAGGGCGAACGCGTCTGCCTGGTGCCGGTCAGTTGACCTGGCTGATGGACGCTACCTTCACCTTCACGGTCAACGGCCAAGCCCGAACGGTTACCACCGACCCGCAACGGCTTTTGCTCGAGGTCCTGCGCGAAGACCTCAAGCTCACCGGCACCAAGTACGGCTGCGGGGAAGGCCAATGCCGCGCCTGCACCGTCCTGTTGAACGGCAAGGATGTCGCTTCCTGCCTCACGCCCGTCAGCGACGCGGACAAGCAGGACATTCTGACCATCGAAGGACTCGCCCAGGGCAGCCGGCTGCATCCCGTCCAGGAGGCCTTTCTGGCGGAAGGTGCTTTCCAATGCGGTTACTGCACACCCGGGATGATCATGGGCGCGGTCGCCTTGCTCCGCCAGAACCCCAAGCCGACCGAGAACGAGATCAAGACTGGCATGCAGAAGCACCTGTGCCGGTGCTGCGATTACCCGAGGCTGATCAAGGCGATTCGCCGCGCCGCCGCCTCGCAACCAACGCGATAGGTGTTATGACCAGACCGCCGCAGTCCGTGTCCGCCTGCGCCGAGGGCGAGGAAGCCCTCGAGCGGGCCAGCTATCATTTCGGGCTCAAGCGACGGAGCTTCGTGCAGCTCCTTGGCGCCGGATTGCTGCTGACCGTCAGCACCGGTCCGGCTTTGGCGCAACGGCGCGGAGGCCGCGGCGGCGGTGGTGGTGGCGCGCGCAAAATCTCCGCGCGGGTCCACTTCGGCAAGGACGGCGCCATCACCGTTATGACCGGCAAAGTCGAAGGCGGTCAGGGCGCGCGCGCCGAGTTGAGTGAAGCCGCCGCTGAGGAACTGCGAGTGCCGGTCAGCCGGATCCAGCTCGTCATGGGCGACACGAGCCTCGTGCCCGACGATGGCATTACTGCCGGCAGCACCAGCACGCCCCGAACGGTTCCCGCCGTTCGGCGCGGCGCTGCGGCGGCACGCGAGGTCCTGGTCGAGTTCGCGGCCCGGCGCTGGAGCGCGGACCGAAGCACAATTCGCGTCCAGGACGGCAAGGCCAGCCGCGCGTCGTCGCCGGAGACTCTCTCCTATGCCGACCTTGCCGCCGACGCCGAGGCGGCGAAGGCCCTCGAGCAAGGAATCTCCTCCGATGTGGCCCTGACACCGGTCACCGAGTGGAAGGTGCTCGGCAAACCGACGCCGCGGCCCAATGCGCGTGACCTGGTCACCGGGGCGCACCAGTTCCCTTCGGACGTTTCGCGTCCGGGCATGCTCTACGGCAAGGTGCTGCGGGCTCCCGCTTACGGCGCTAAACTGACGGCGATTGACCTCGCGCCCGCGCAAGCGATGAAGGATGTGGTCGCCGTGCGCGATGACCAGTTCGTGGGCGTCGCCGCGCCCACAACCTTCCTCGCTCAAAAAGCTCTCGACGCCATTGCGAAGACCGCCAGGTGGGAGTCTGCGCCGCATCCTTCAAGCAAGGTGCTTTACGACTACCTCCAGGAGCACGCCGCCGGCGATCTGCCGGCCAACCCGTTTGCGGAGACTCTCGCCCAGGCCAAGCGCGCCCCGCGGGAAACCTACCAGGTCGCCTATGTCCAACACGCGCCGTTGGAGCCGCGCGCCGCGGTCGCCGAATGGACGGAGGGCAAACTGACGGTCTGGACCGGCACGCAAAACCCGTTTGGCTGCTGGTCGGAACTGACCCGCGCCTTTCACTTGGGCGACGAGCAGGCGCGGGTGATTGTGCCTGATTTTGGCAGCGGGTTCGGCGGCAAACACACCGGCGAGGTTGGCGTCGAAGCCGCCCGGCTGGCTAAAGCGGCGGGGCGTTCGGTCTCCTTGCGCTGGACGCGCCGCGAGGAGTTTACCTGGGCCTACTTCCGGCCCGCCGCCGTGATCCAGATCGAGGCCGGCCTCAACGACAAAGGCCGGCTCACCTGCTGGCACTTCATCAACATCAACTCCGGCGGCGCGGGCATTGAAACCCCTTACCGCATCGGCAAGCACCGGAGCGAGTTCGTGCGCTCGGAATCCCCTCTCCGCCAAGGCTCGTACCGCTGCCTGGCCGCCACTGCCAACAACTTTGCCCGCGAATGCTTCATGGACGAGTTGGCGGCGGCGGCCGGCTCGGATCCGCTCGCGTTCCGGCTGGCCCATCTGGACCACCCGCGCCTGCGCGCTGTCCTGGAAACTGCCGCGCAACGCTTCGGCTGGCAGGAGCGCATCAAGCAGAAGACCCCCAACGTGGGCCTCGGCCTCGCGTGCGGCACCGAGAAGGCCTCCTATGTCGCCGCCTGTGCAGAAGTTGAGATTGACCCCAGGACGAAGCGGATCGCCGTGCGGCGCGTCTGCGAAGTGTTCGAATGCGGCGCCGTCCTGAATCCGACGAACCTCCTCTCCCAGGTCCAGGGCGCGGTTATCATGGGCCTGGGACCGGCGCTGCGTGAGGAAATTACCTTCGAGAAGGGTGAAGTCTTGAACCCATCCTTCGGCCAATACCAGGTTCCCCGCATCGCCGATGTGCCGGAACTGGACATCCACCTCCTCGATCGCCCGGACCTCGACTCGGTCGGAGGCGGCGAGACCCCCATCATCGCCATCGCCCCCGCCATCGCCAACGCCGTCTTTCAAGCCACCGGCCAGCGCCTCCGTTCGATGCCCATCCGGCTGCTGGCCTGACCTTTTCTGAAATGCGTGCCTTGACATCCGCCCGACCCCCAATGCCTGCCTGGCCCTGGCCACCTGCTGGAAGAAATGTGCCGCGCGCACTACCGATGAGAGTTGCTTTCTGGACTAAGACCTTGACGCTCGGCGCTGTAATTGATAAAGGTAATCGCATGAAAGCAATCCTGGTCTCCATTCTGGCCGTTTTGGCTTGCAATTCCTGGCACCTTCAAGCGGCACCCGCCCAGTTCGCGATTGATCTCGACAGCAGTCGCTTGGGATCCAGCGACGTTACCGGGCCTTTCGCGACGCAGAGCGGTTTCACGTCCTGGGATGTGACGACCTTGGCCACCAGCGTCAACACGCTTACGCTGGACGGGATCACGTTTGAGTTGTTTGGTTTTTCGGCCGTGAACCAGAGCCGGGTTCGCACCACCGGCGGGGGCGGCGGCTCGTACGATTCGTTGCTTGCGGACTTTGCTTACAATGAGGGCGCAGCGGGCCGGGCCATCGGCTTAAGAATCACCGGCCTGGAGCCTGCCACCTACCAGATGCAGAGCTGGCATTATGATTCCGCCTCCACGGTCTTAACGACCGAGAACTTCATCCGCATCGAGGCCAGGAACATGGGCGATTCCGCCTCTACCGTTACGCTCTTGACCCGGCAGCCATTCGGCCTCGACCCGCTCGCGTTCAGCTTTGACGTGACCGCGGTAGGCCAAATCAAAGAGATCATCTTCCGCGAAGACGATTCGGCGACGGAAACCGATCCCACTGATCAGAACCGCGCCCGCCTCAATGGGTTTATTATCGTGGTGCCGGAACCCGGCTCGCTGAGTCTCTTGCTCCTGGGCGCCGCCGCCTTGTCTTTCCGCCGCCGCTGAGGCACTGCCCGGACTCGGCGGAGGTCTTTTGCTGAATTGGGGTTGGTTGCGGGCGGATGAAACCAGAAGCCCTCTTCCTTGGTTCCCAGGCCCACTGGGCTTTCGAGCATTCCGCCCGACAGGAATGTCGGCGCCCTGGTGGCACGGACCCGATGCGCCCCTGGGGTGCATCAGACACGTACCAGCGGCTGCCGTTAGGCAGGCGAAGCTCCTTCACAACCCTGCCGGCAGCCGTACCCCGAGCAGTGGCTCTGCCCCCAATGGAAATGGGTAGCATCTGCCATGCTATTGGTTGCCGTTTTGCCGCAAGCCTCGCGCTGATCCCCGCAGTTCATGACGTGATACATGGCCCCAGGATACTCAATGCGCAACTTGCGCGACCTGACCAACCCTTGCCCGCACCCCGGAAGTGCCAATAGTGAACCGACACTTGCTCCGAGACCACGGACCACAAGACTCCGGAAATGCTACGAAGCGGGAGTGGTGGAACAACGGGACGCCCAGTTTCGGGCCTTCGGTGAGTATCGGAGAGGGTTTCTTCTACAAGTGGGGCACCAACCAGACAGCTAACGCCTGGATTCACACGTGTGACCGCGCCCGCTTGGACAAAGTCACCATTGACGAAATCATATCACGAATCAATAGTCGAAGCAGCCCCCAGCCGGGCAGCTCCGCTCACCGCTCACGGCTGACCTGAGGCCAGCACAGCCCGGAAACCGTATAGGGAGTCGCTGCCGGCCGGGTAGCAGAAGTTGCGGTACGCTGACCGGCATTGACTGGCGATGGAGTACCAGAGGCCGCCGCGAACGACGCGGGACCCGCCCGTGCCGGGCCCCTGCGGGTCAATCACAATTCCACCGGGGAGGTTATACGCCCACCAGTCCTGGCACCATTCCAACACATTCCCATGCATGTCATACAAGCCCCACGGATTGGGCAGCTTCTGCCCCACCGGATGCGACTTGGAGCCGCTGTTGTCGATATACCAGGCGTGGTTCGTCAGGTTCGTGTAGGCTGGGTCATCCCCATAACTAAACCGCCGATCCGAAGTCCATCCCCGGCACGCATACTCCCACTCCGCCTCCGTCGGCAACCGGTAAACGCAATTGGTCGGTATCCGCCCCGCCATCCGCTCCCGCTGCGTCAGCGTCGCGCAGTAATCCGTGGCGTCGAACCAAGTCACCTGCTCCACCGGCCGGTTGGCGTCGCCGGTGAAGTAGCTCGGGTTGTTCCCCATCACCGCATGATACTCCCCTTGTGTCACCTCATACTTCCCCATCCAAAACCCCCGGCTGATAATCACATCCGTCTGCGGACCCTCCCAGCCGCGGCGGCCCACCTCGTTGGTCGGGCTGCCCATCCGAAACGTTCCCGGCGGAATGAACACCATGTTCGTCGGAGCTGGGAACACGCTCGCCCGATAGAACCGCTTTCCGGTCGCCGGAGCGGACCGGTCGGCCCACAGATACGGGCTGGCGGGCAGTTGCAGATACTCCAGACAACGCCACGCACTCGGGTCGTTGGTCTGCGCCAGGTCGGTAACACACTCGACAGAATACACGGTGCCGACTGCCCCCGTGATGGTCAGCCCAGCATACGTTTGAATGCCCGGCCCCGCTGGTGTCTGGGCAGAAGCCCCTGGCGCTACCGCCCAAACGGGGAGGCACAGGACAGAGAGGAATCGAACGAGTTTCGAGAATCGTGTTTTCATAGTTCAAATGGTTGACGGTTGCTTATCCCCCCCATCCACGCCCGGCATCAAAACCGTCAGCCCAAGCCTGTCGAGCGGGTTTGTCATTCGCACGCCGGTCGATGGCTGAGAAAGCCAGCCGGCGGCTCTTCGCAGGGTCAGACCGTAGAAAAGTAGGTGAGTCATGACATCATTAGATGTCGAGTTTAGGTTGCGAACCGTCATCGGGCGGCCCGTTCATCCATTTGTGGAGGTTGCTCTTAGCGCCCTTGGGCTTGCCCAGATTTTGCCGCCCGGCAATCTGCTCGATCGAGAGAGTTGTTTCTCGACGTAGCCTCGCGGCCAGCGCCAGCTTCCTGGGATCGCTCTTGGGCCTGCGGAGCAAATCCTCACCCGTCCAGTTGAGTCGAGCCAGTTCGTGGGCGATCAATCGCTCGGCCTTGGCCGCTGCTGTCTCCAACCTCATGTGCCCCGGACGCCTCGGCTCATCATGTGATACATGGCGCCGGGGGTACTGCACTCGCATCTTGCGCGGCATGAACCGAGTGTTGGACCTGCCCCGTTCACAAGTCAACCGGAAACCGCGGAGCTTTCTACGGTCTGCCTCTGCGTGGCTGACGGAATAGTAATCACTGGTGCCGGGCCGGAGCGCAGAGCATTGCTCTGCGCGACCACGAAATGTCCCCGCGCTCGGCAGAGCAATGCTCTGCGCTCCGCCGGGGTCGCGGGCGTTACCTCGGTGACTGCGGTTCCCCTGCCTTGAGGGCAGAAACATACTGGTCCAGATTCGTAGCGCCGGCCGCCTTGACCTGTGCGTCGGGTAGCACTCCGGTCTTCAGAAACCGGTTCCAGCGTGCGACGGTGAGTTGAGCTGCTTCCGGGCTCACGTCGAACTCGGCCAGGGGCGTGGCGACGGACCAGTAGAACTCGTTACCCGAAAGGGTCATGCCCGTGTCCGCAAATTCAACCTCCTGGGCGAAAGGACAACCGAGGGCCGAGCACATCCGCGGTTGCATGGACCGTTGTTCGTCCGGGATGGTGGTCTTGGCCACGATGATGCTCTGCCACGGTTTCAAGGGTATGTCGCCCTGTAGCGAGGAGGGATCAAAGGAAAGCCACTTGCCCTGGTCGAAGTATTCCACCACGCGGTGCATCTCCAGACGGCGGGAGTTGGGCGGGATGACCGCGAGGGAGCGGCAGGGCAGGTGCCGGGCCCGCATCAGGGCCGCGGCCAGGTTCGCGTTGGCGGTGCAGATCCAATTGGCGCCGCTCTTCAGAATGCCCAGCGCGTCCATGCTCCGCGGCGGCTCTTTCTGTTTCATGCCCCGGATGAACTCCTGCAGTTCCTTGGCGTACTGCTCGGGCTTGCCGTTGGCGGGCCACAGCTTATCCGCCAGTTCCTTCACTGGCCCGGCGCCGGACTGGGCGCACGCGGTGGCGGGAAGGTAGTCTTCCGGTCGAGCGGGGTTGGGAACGAATGGCTGGCTGCCAATCAATACGACCGACGACCAGCCAATTCTCACCTCTTGGCCGGGTTCACCCTTCAGCTTGAGGTTTACAAAGACGTTTCCCTGGGCCTGTTCTTGCAGGCGCGCCTCCACCAGCGCTTGCTCCGGCGCGCAATTGAGGGCGTAGGTGACCGGCGCCTGGCAATCCATCAACTGCGGCATGGGCAGCAGCAAGTCATGAGGGCCGGGGGTGAGGATCTTCACTTGGATTCCCCCCATTGCTCCGGCAAGGCCTGTGCCTTGCATGGCTCGTGCCGTCGCGGTCGAGGTGGCGGCCGTGATCTGTTCGCGGAAGCTCCGGCGCCCGGGTTCTTGGATGACCACACGCGCTGTGGTGTCCCAGCCTCGGCTTTGCTGGCCGCATCCCGTGAAAGCCAGCACCACGGCGCCGGTCACCACCAACGGAGCCGTATAAACTGATAGGCGGTCGCGTTTTGTGCGGGCGCATGCACTGAGCCCTGTGCGGGGGAGGGAGAATTCGTCTTGGGGCTCCTCAAGCATGGAGGAACCCTACCAAGAACCGGCCCCGGCGTCAAGGGCTACTGCGGAGCAGGGTCTAGCGCTCGCGAGGGATCATTGGACGGCCTGCGCCGTAGGAAGGGCCTCAAACCGGAATGGCGCTTAGTTAAGGCATAAATCACTAGGGCTTAGGCACTTGCAGATGAGCACGCAATCCCCCGGCAGGGAAGCCTGGAGTCGGCCTCGCCCACCCCGCCTCGGTTGATTTGCGCACCGAACGGGTCCCGGAGTGCCTAGACAGGTACCCGACACGTACGAGACAGTACCTGGCTTAATAGAATTTCTATTAAGGTGCGCACTGAGAAGACATGCAATGCCGGGGGTGAGAGTCCCCCA
>CAZVFC010000094.1:0-26114 GCA_964625855.1 uncultured Verrucomicrobiota bacterium
AATGTCGCAAAACTCACCTTGCCTTGCCGGTCTGAGGCCCTGCCTCGTTAGTATATGAAAGCCGGCGTGCGGTTGACGGCCAGCCGCTCCCGAAACCTGATGCCACTCGCGAGACCGCGTGAGACATAGCGCGATTTATTTGGTTGCCAACGTGTGGCCGGAAGCCAAATACTGAACAGAGTTATGGTCGCTCACTCCAAACGCCACGAGAAAAAGGATCGCATTAAGCGACGGGTTCGGCGCCCAGGGCGTCGGGCTGGGCCGCACGCGAAGCCAAGCGCTTCGGCCTCGCGGTTGGCGGGTCCAACCCGCCCTTCGCGCGCCGACAAGGACGAACCCAGCCTGGAGGATCTGGCAAAAGGGCAGGCTGTGAAGCCTGATGAGATTGAAGCGATAACTCTTGATGCCGATTCGGATGCGGACGAACCAGCCGCGCCGCGGGAACGAGAGCGTTCGAGTTACGACGGTGACACGGCGATCAAGCTTTATCTGCGTGAAATTGGCCAGGTCAAACTCCTGACGCCGGAGGAGGAGATTCAATTGGCCGCCCGCATCAAGAAGGGAGACAAAAAGGCTCGCGAGCAAATGATTAAAGCGAACCTGCGCCTGGTGGTGAAGATCGCCCGCGATTACGAGGGCATCGGACTGCCGTTGCTCGATCTTATCAGCGAGGGCAACATCGGCTTGATGAAGGCCGTCGAGCGTTTTGACCCAGCCAAGGGCGGCAAGCTTTCTACCTACGGTTCCTGGTGGATCAAGCAATCCATCAAACGCGCCCTGGCCAATCAATCCAAGACCATCCGGCTGCCGGTGCATTTGGTGGACAAGATCTCCAAGATGCGCCGCACGGCCATGCGCTTGCAGGAAGAACTGGGTCGCGAACCGACCGATGAGGAATTGGGCGAGGAACTGGGCATCTCCTCCTCCCGCGTCGCCCAGATGCGCATGGCCGCGATCCGGCCAGCCTCGCTTGACGCGCCGATCGGTGACGAAGACTCGAACAACTTCGCCGAGGTGGTGGAGGATGAGAGTGCCGACACCCCTTACGAGAAGCTCGAAGAAAAGACGGTCACGCGCATGCTGCAGGAAATGGTCAAGACCCTTGACCACCGGGAAGCGACCATTCTGCGCGCCCGGTTTGGCCTGGATGGTGGCCCCCAAAAGACGCTCGAAGAGGTGGGCGTGAAGTTTGGCGTGACCCGGGAACGCGTGCGGCAAATCCAGAACATTGCCCTTAAGAAGCTGCGCAAGATGATTGAAAAGATGGAAACGACTAAGGCCTGAGCGCAATCCATGAGTCTTCCCCGCCCGACACCTGCAGACATCGAGCGCGCCATTCGCAACGTCCCTGATTTCCCCAAACCCGGCATCCAGTTCAAAGACATCACGCCCGTGCTAGCCGACGCGCGGCTGTTTTCCGGCAGCATAGACCTGCTGATTGAGCGCCTCAAGCCCGGTACCGTTGACGCTGTGGTCGGCATTGACGCGCGCGGCTTCATTTTCGCTGCTGCCGCATCGGTCAAACTCCAGGCTGGATTCGTGCCGGTTCGCAAGAAGGGCAAGCTGCCTTACCTGACCCACGAACAGGAATACGCCCTGGAATACGGCAGCGCCACCATTGCCATACACGTGGATGCCCTTAAGCCGGGCAGTCGCGTGTTGCTCATTGATGATTTGCTGGCCACGGGGGGAACCGCGGCAGCGGCTGCCGCTTTGGTCCAGCGCCTCGGCGCTCAGATCCTGGAGATCTCCTTCCTCATCGAGTTGGGCTTCCTGGCCGGCCGCGATAAGCTGAGGAACTACCCGGTGCATTCGGTGATCGTGTATTGAGCGGATCTCGGATCGTTCCGACGGCGCACGCCTCGCCGCCTCGCACTGGGGCAGGGGTACTGGAAATCTCACGCGCTCCTCGACGCCGACTACCACGCAGGCAACCGCACACTCGCCGATGATCGCCGTCGCCCGCACCCGAGCCTTTCCAGAACGAGACTACAACTTGGCCGCTACACTGAGCTGTGGCCAGGCCTTCCGGTGGCAGGAGTGCGATCGGAGTTGGATCGGCGTGATCGGCACGCGGTGGGTGCGGCTGCAGACCCTTCAGGGGTCACTTGTCGCCGAAACCGCCGGACCAACAACGGACTGGAGCTGGCTGACACACTACCTGCAACTGGGACTGGACCTGGAGGCGGTACTCGGGACCTTTCCTGATGACGAGCCAATGCGCGCCGCTGTGGCAGCCTGTCGCGGGCTCCGCCTGCTGCGTCAGGACCCGTGGGAATGCCTAGCGTCGTTTATCCTGTCCTCCACCAAGCAGATTGTCCAGATCCGGCAGGTCATCTCCTTGCTGTGCGAACGCTACGGCGAAGTGCTGGCCGTGCCGCCTGCCTGCCCGTCGGCGCATGCTTTCCCCACGGCTGCTCGCCTGGCAGGCGCCACCGAAACTGAACTGCGCTCGTGCAAAATCGGATTCCGCGCCCCATTCCTGCTCGCCGCGGCGCGCCGGATCGCCGATGGCCGCCTCGACTTGAACCGGCTTTCGTCCCTGTCGGTCGAGGCTGCACGCTCCGAACTGATCGACTTGGCGGGCGTCGGACCGAAGATCGCCGATTGTGTCTTGCTGTTCGCCTATGGTTTTCCCTCCGCCTTCCCGCTGGATGTGTGGGTTATCAAGGCGTTGAGCGAGCTTTACTTCCGGCGGCGGGCGGTCTCGCCTTCAGAGTTGCGCCGCTTCGCCGCCGTGCATTTCGGACCCAACGCCGGTTACGCGCAGCAGTACCTCTTTCATTACATCCGCTGCTTGCGTCCGGGCTAGCGACGATGCTGGTTGATGCCCTTGGGTGCCTCCAACATCATCGCGTCGCTATTTGCCGGCTTAACCTTGCCTGACCACCGCGACTGGTGACTTTCCGTCCAGTGGCCGGCGTACCCCCTGGTCGGCACCGCCGGCGGCGGATGGACAGTCTGCATTATGCACATTCACAGGTTTTCTTCTTCTGCCGCCGACGCTATATGCTAATGTACAGGGTGCAGAAGCTATTGCAGTTTTTGGGCCAGATAGGTTCCGCCTTGCGGTTTCGCTTGCTGCTTCTGGTATTCCTGGCTTGCGTGCCGCTGGCTGGACTTACGCTGCACACCGGTTCCGAAGCGCGCCGGCGGGAACAGTCGAATTGGACCCAGCGACTGCTGAAAGTCCAGCACTTGGCAGAGGTGGAAGAGGAACGTCTCCTGGCACACACCCGGCAGGTGCTGCTGGCAGTATCGGTGTCCGGCCCGGTGCGCTCGGGCAATGAGCGGATGTGCCAGAGGCTGCTGACCGAAGTGTTCACCAACAATCCCAGCTACGCTAATTTGACGGTCCTGAAGACCAACGGCCAACTTCTGGCCAGCGCACGGCCGTTTGTGCACACGCTCAACCAGGCGGAGAGCAAATATTTTCGGGAGGCGCTCAACGCGCGCACCTTTGCGATGGATTACTACCGAGCGGACGCAGGGACCTCTCGAGCGCTCGTGCAGGTTGGCTATCCGGCTCTGGACGCGCGCGGCCAGGTTCACGGCCTCGTGGTTGCGACACTGGACCCGGACTGGTGCAGCCGCTTGGAAGCGGATCTTAAGGGACAGGTGCCTCCCGTAGCGGTCTTAGCCGAACTTGACCGGCGGGGCGCAATTCTTGCCACTTATCCGCCGCCCAAGCCACGCGCCAGTCATGCCGTGCTCGACTCGGCGTTGCGCCGGGCCGTGCTCCGGCAGGGTCGTGGCACCCTGGAGGCCCGCGACTCGAACGGCGTCCTAGGATGGTACGCCTTTGCTCCCCGACACAGTGAGCTCCTTGCGCAGGAGGTAACAACCGTTCTGGGCATTCCGAAGAAATCTCTGCTGGCCGGAGCCAATCGGGTGCTCAAGCGTAATCTGACCTGGCTTGGCGTCGCCGTTGCCGTCGCTCTGCTGTTGGGCTGGGTGGGTGGCAGTCTCCTGATTGTCCGGCCCGTTCAGGCGCTTGTGCGCGCCAGCGCGCGACTGGCGGCGGGTGACTTGAGCACGCGCACCGGCCTGCGGCATGGCAAACATGAGTTGGGCCAACTCACCCGCACCTTCGATCAAATGGCCGAAGCCTTGGAACAGCGTGAGCGGCAACGGCAACTTGCCGAAGAAACACTGCAAACTCGCGAGCATATGATCCGCGAGTTGCCTCTGTTTCCTGCCGCCGTTTGCGTCTGTGATGAGTCCGGCGCGGTCCAACTATATAACCGGGCCGCTGTCGAGTTGTGGGGATGCGAACCGCCGGATCCGGATGCGGGTCGCTACTTCTGCGGCTCACACCGGCTCTACTACCCGGACGGAACGCGAATGCCGCACGATGAGTCTCCCATGGCGGAGGTGTTGCGCACGGGGGTCCACGTGCGGAACCGGGACTTGATTGTCGAACGTCCCGATGGCAGTCGCGTGATTGTATTGGCGAATGTCGTTGCCCTAAGAGACTCGGAGGGGGCTTTGATTGGTGCGGTCAGTTGCCTTCAGGACGTCACCGAACGGAAGCGGACCGAGGAGCGGCTGCAGGAGAGCCACGACAAATTGCAGCTCCTTTCCCGCCGCCTGGTGGAATCACAGGAAACCGAGCGGCGCCACATCGCCCGGGAACTTCATGACGAGGTCGGCCAGGCCCTTACCGTCGCCGAAATGAACCTCCAGGCCATGGTGCAGTCCTCCCGCACGGCTTCAGTCAAAGGGCGGTTGCAAGAGAGCTTGCAGGCAGTCGAGCGCGTGCTCGCACAGGTACGCGATTTGTCTCTGAACTTGCGTCCATCCATGCTGGATGATCTCGGGTTGGAGCCGGCTTTGCGGTGGTATGCGAGTCGCCAGGCCTCGGTGGCAGGGCTTTCGCATGAGTTCCGCGCCGACGCGTTCGCTGACCGCCTCGATCCACTGATCGAGACAGCCTGTTTCCGTGTTGCGCAAGAAGCCCTCACTAACGTTGCACGCCACGCCCGCGCCCGGACCGTAGCCGTCGAGCTACGCCAGGAAGATGGACGACTCCGCTTGTCTGTCCGGGATGATGGCGTCGGCTTCGAAGTGGCGGCGCTGCGAGAACGGGCGGTGTTGGGCGCCAGCCTGGGCTTGTTGAGCATGGAAGAGCGTGCGGTGCTGGTCGGCGGAGGTTTTGAATGCAGGTCCGCCCCCGGGCAGGGCACCGAGGTCCATGCGTGGTTTCCACTCAAATGGCGCGCCGCTGATCCATGACGCGAATCAGGAAGTGCCAGGCCACCGCCAAGTACGGCTGTCTTGAAATTGACGTAATCACCGCTACGTTATTCTATGCGGCATCTTGCAGCCCCATGGCAACCGGCTCCGCTGGGCGGCTGATGGCGCCCCTGTTGACATGAGCAAGCATTCCGGCGATCTGATTCGTGTGATTCTGGCAGACGATCACCCTATCGTCCGCGCCGGTATCCGCGGGGCGCTCAAGGAACTCCCCGGCGTCGAGATCGTCGGCGAGGCAAGCGACGGACGCGCAGCGATCGCCTTGGTCAAGTCGGCCTGTCCGGACGTGGTCTTCATTGACATTTCCATGCCGGGTCTGAACGGTTTGGAGGCAACCGAGCGCATTGTCAAAGACTTCCCCAAGGTGCGGGTCATCATCCTTTCCCGGCACGATAACGAAGAGTACTATTGGCGTGCGCTCAGAGTGGGCGCCTCCGGCTACCTGCTCAAGAGCGCAGTCGTTGCCGAGTTGAAAACGGCCGTTCAGCGCGTGGCGGCCGGCGAGATTTATCTCACTCGTGAGATTTTGAATCGTCTGCGTGACAAACTTCCACTACACCAGATCGCTCATGCCCGGCATCCGGTCGAACAGTTGACCGCCCGCCAGCGTGAGATTCTTCAACTCATTGCCGAGGGCGAAACCACCAAGGGCATCGCCCTGACCCTGAAACTGAGCCCCAAGACTGTGGAATACCACCGGGCCGCGTTGATGCAGCGTCTCAACCTCTACGACATTCCGGGTCTGGTCCGTTTTGCGGTGCGGACCGGTTTGGTATCGCAGGAATCTTAGGCCGTACCGCCGCCGCCTCGCACTCTGGAGCGGCCAAGGGTTTTTCCGGGGGCGGCGTAGGAACCTCCCAGTCGCGCCCGCACTCTGCGCCAAGCCAGACTTGGCGCAATGAATCTGTGCTCTCCCTCCAGCGCGAGTCGGGTCGTAAGAACCGAACCAAGCACTCCCCTCTCGCCCCGCCGCATCAGCGGCCCTCATGATGCCGCCCCGCTGCTCGCGTGCGGTCCTCTCCGTGCAAGGACGACGCCCCGCCGGCAGTCAGGGCGCCGGAATCCGCCGTGGCACCTTGGCGCGGCACTGCTGCTCGCCGCGATGATTACCACCGCGCCGGCACAGCGCAGCGTGACGCTGGCTTGGGACCCTAGCGTCAGCGACGGGATTGCGGGCTACCGTGTGTATCAGGGCGGTGCGAGCCGGGCGTACACCAACGTGATCCCCGTAGGGCTTGGGACCAGCAACACCGTTCCGGGGCTGATCATCGGCGCCACGTATTGGTTCGCCGTAACGGCCTTTGACACCAACGGGTTGGAGAGCGACTTCTCGAATGAAGTCAGCTACACCGTGCCCGCGCCCAAGCCCGCGCCCGGCCTGACCTTTGCCGCGGATTCCGGCGTGTTCGCCCTCCCCTTTACTGCCAGTGAGGGGGAATTGTTCCAGCCGTTTGAAACGAACCTCGCAGATGGCGGGCGGGCAGTGTACAGCTTCAACATCGTCAAGGCCGGTCATTACCTCGTTTCCGCCATGGTGAGAGCATCCAGCGACGCCCAGAACTCGTTCTACGTCAATATGGACGCGGAGCCGACTGATCCGCTAATGATATGGGACATTCCTGTGGCCGCGTCACAGACCAGCCGCATCGTTTCCTGGAGGGGCAACGGCAGCGGGGACCCAGCGGCGGCTCAGTACATCCCGAAGGTGTTTCGGCTGTCGGAGGGCACGCACCAGCTCGTCATCCGTGGCCGGGAAGCGAACACCGGTCTGGGAACGATCACCATCGCAGCCGCACCGCCGAGACTCGACATCCGGCGAATCGTAACCACACCTGATCCCCTGGGAGGGTCGCCGCTCCTCACAACGACCGCCATCATTTTGAACGCAACGGGCCTGGCCGGCGAGGTGTATGACATCCTGCGCTCGCAGGATCTCAGGTCATGGGCAATCATTGGCACGCTGGCGCTCGATGCAACCGGCGAGGGCGAGTTCACGGACCCTGCCGGCGATGAGCAGCCAAGTCGCATGTATCGCCTCCAGGCAAGGTAGGGAAGCTACTGGTTCCTGAGCCAGAGTCGCGGAAAGAAACGCCGGACGCCTCGGCGAGGCGTCCCTACCCACCACCTGCAAATGCGCCCGCCCATTACCGGCTGGAAAAAGATTCAGTGACGAACTACGGCGCCTGTGTTAAAACACCCCGAAGATGTTTTGCACACTAAACTGAATATGAAGACGATCCCCACCCTCAAACCCAAACACGCTTACCTCGTCTGCAGCGGCGACCTGCGCCTTTCTGCTAACCTGGAATGCTGGCCCGAACAGGCCAAAATGGAGGCCACTCTCGCCAAGGCCCTCAAGGCCGAAGGCTGGACTGTCGTCCGCGGGCATCCGTTCGATCCGAAGAAGCAGCACGGCTTCATTGACTCGCAGAAGATGGGCATGGAGGTGTTCCGCAAGCTGGATCCCCAAGCGCCGTTGATCGTGGCCGAGTCTGTCTGGCAGTACAGCCACCACGTCCTGCCCGGTTTGGCAACCCATCGCGCTCCGATCCTCACCGTGGCCAATTGGAGCGGGACCTATCCCGGCCTGGTGGGCATGTTGAATCTGAACGCTTCCCTGACCAAGGCCGGCGTCCGCTACAGCACCCTGTGGAGCGAGGACTTCAAAGACGACTTCTTCAAGAACGGCTTCCGCCAGTGGCTCCAGGAGGGCGTCGTCACCCACGACCAAAGCCACGTCAAAGACCTGCGCCTCCTCAAGCTGCCGCTCGCCGACGCTAAACTCGGCCAGCGCGTGGGCCGACAGTTCCGGCAGCACAAGGCCATCCTGGGCGTGTTTGACGAAGGTTGCATGGGCATGTTCAACGCCATTATCCCTGAGGAATTGCTGCACCCCACGGGCATCTTCAAAGAGCGGCTCAGCCAGTCCGCCCTCTACGCTGCCATGCAGAAGGTCCCCGAGGCCGAGGCGCGGGCCGTCCTGGACTGGCTGCTCAAGAAGGGAATGACCTTCCACTGGGGCAAGAACGGAGCGACGCAGTTGACGGAAGCCCAAACCCTGGTGCAGTGCAAGATGTATATTGCGGCCGTCCGCCTCGCCGACGAATTTGGCTGTGCGGCGATTGGCATCCAGTACCAACAAGGCCTCAAAGATCTTGCCCCGGCCAGCGACTTGACGGAAGGCTTATTGAACAATGTGGACCGCCCGCCGGTGAAAGCTCAGGGCTCAAGCCGCGTGCTGTTCGCCGGTGAAGCCGTGCCGCACTTCAACGAAGTGGACGAGTGCGCGGGATTGGATGGCCTGGTGACGTATCGTCTGTGGCGCGAGCTGGGCTTTGCACCGGAGAATACCTTGCACGATATCCGTTGGGGCCAGCATTACCGTGGCAACGGCGTGAACGACTACGTCTGGGTGTTTCTTATTTCCGGTGCTGTGCCGCCCGCGCATTTTGCCGGCGGCTACCGGGGTGCCACCAGCGAGCGCCAGCCGGCCATGTTCTTCCCTTTTGGCGGCGGCACCATCAAGGGCGTTTCCAAGCCTGGCCACATTGTCTGGAGCCGCGTCTTCATCATGGATGGCAAACTCCATTGCGATCTGGGCGTCGCCGAGGCCGTCAAACTGCCGGAGAAGGAAACCGAACGCCGCTGGCGCGAAACCACCCCGCAGTGGCCGATTATGCACGCGGTGCTCGACGGCGTTACGCGCGACCAGATGATGGCCCGCCACAAGTCCAACCACGTTCAGGTGGTCTATGCCCCTAATGTCAAGCAGGCCCATCGCGCCTGCCGCATCAAAGCCGCGATGCTCGCCGAACTCGGCCTGGAAGTGCACTTGTGCGGGAATGTCGAGCTGGAGTGAGCGAAGAACGGAAACGACCGCTGCACCATGAATGAGCCCCTACCGGGCGCAAGCCCCGATCCGGAACCGAATGCCAACCGCAAGGTAAGCCGCCGCGAGTTTCTCGCGCACAGCGGAGCCGTCGCTGCCACTTCCGCTTTGGCGGGCGTGTCGCTCCCTTGGGTCCACGCGGCCGAGGACAACACCATCCGCCTCGCCCTGATCGGCTGCGGTGGCCGGGGCAGCGGCGCCGTCAGTGACGCCTTCGACTCGTACTTTGGGCCGGTCAAGCTGACGGCCATGGCCGATCTGTTTCCCAATCGGCTGGAGAACGCCCACCGGGTGCTCAGCGAGAAATTCCAGGACCGCGTCGATGTGCCGCCGGACCGCCGCTTCGTCGGCTTCGACGCCCACCGCAAGGCGATTGACTCCTTGCGCCCCGGCGACGTCGCGATGCTGACCGGCTACTCCGGCTTTCGGCCCGGCCAGCTCGAATACGCCGTCGAGAAGGGCATCAACGTCTTCATGGAAAAGTCCTTCGCCCCCGACGCGCCGGGCCTGCGTCGGATCATCCAGGCGGGCGAAGCTGCTGAGAAGAAGAACCTCAAGATCGCCGCCGGCCTTCAGTGCCGCCACTCCCGCAATCGCCAGGAACTGATCCAGCGCATTCGCGACGGCGAGATGGGCCAGGTCCAGCTCATCCGCGCCTACCGCATGCAGCCGGTCGGCGTTCTGGGCAAGCGTCCCGCGAACGAGAAGGACCTCTATTGGCAGATCCGGAACTTCGTCCACTTCATCTGGGTTTCGGGTGGCCTGTTCGCCGAGATGAACATCCACCAGATTGACGAGATTTGCTGGATCAAGGATTCCTGGCCGGTCACAGCGCACGGCATCGGCGGCCGCGCCGCCAACAGCACCGACTGCAGCCAGAACCTGGACTCCCTCAGCATCGAGTGGACCTTTGCCGACGGCACCAAGGCTACGGACGTGGTGCGCTGGCTGCCAAAATGCCACGAGGAGTTTGCCACGTTCATCCACGGCGCCAAGTGCGCCGCCCAGTTCTCCGGCCCGGGCCATCAAGGCACCGTGCACACCTACAAAGACCAGCGGTGCAGCTCGGACAACCTCGCCTGGCGCGCCCCGAAGGAAACCGTCACCCCCTGGCAAGCCGAGTGGAACGCCCTCCTCGAGGCCATCCGCAAGGACAAGCCCCACAACGAAGCCAAACGCGCCGCCTACTCGAACCTCGCGGACATCATGGGCCGCGCCGCGGTCCACACCGGCCAGGTCGTCACCTGGGACCAGATGATGGCCTCCAACTTCCAGTTCTGTCCGAACATAGACCAACTGACCCCGGACAGCCCGCCGCCCATCCAAGCCGACGCCCAGGGCCGCTACCCGGTCCCCGTGCCCGGCCAATGGACGGAAGTATGACGAGGGGTGGGTAAGATCACCGTTCCGACGGGGCTGGGCTAGGCTTGGACGCGGGCGGCCGAGACGGGGCGTTGGTCTGTGCGCCTGCGGGCGTGCTCCCCTTCAGGAAACGGTCGAGAATTGCCAGATAGGTGTCGGCTGCAAACCCGGCGTCCTCGCCACCCTCGCTCTTGAGCGCGCGCAATTGATCGGCAGCGGATTGGGCCTGGGCGCGGAGGTCGTCCATGGTCAGCGTGCCGCTCATCAGGCCGCTCAGCAGCTCATCGAACTTCTGGTTAGCCTCCGGCCCGGCATCGCCCAGAAACTGCCTCTGAACCTGCCGAATGAGGTTGGTGTGTCCGGCGAGCTTCCTGAATTCGGGCGACGGGTTGGTGGCGATGCCCGCACGCGCTGCCGAGGTCGCGCCCACCTGGCTGGGAACCGGAGAGGGCAGGGGAGCGGCACGGACCGACGGGCGCGAACCCAGCGTGATCAGAGCCACCTTCTCGCGCGGCAACCGCACTGTGCCCAGGACTTCATTCTCCAGGACCAGCGTGTTGGTGTTCAGCGACAACACCTGGCCGACATACCGGTCCCCGTTCTGCATTTCCACCTGGTCCGCCCAGGCCCAAAGCGGCAACAACTCCAGCAGAACCGCAGCACAGCCAAGGAAAACCATCGCTCTCCGGCACTTCTGGAGCTGGGAATGCCTTGCCAGTCGGCATGCCTCACGGAGGAAGGAAGCGTTGCGCGTCATAAACTGATATTACTTTGCCACGCCGCCGGCCGCAATCGGCAAGCTCCGCTCGCTCTCGCCAACCCGGAGCGCCGACATTTCTGTAGGCTCCGTCGGAACGGAGCGCGGCTGTCCTCAGCCGCAGCAGCACCGCCCGCGCAAGGCTGCCCAGGTGTTCTGAGGCTTGACCCCTTGCGGACGTGCTGCGGCTGGGGACAGCCGCGCTCCGGGCTGGAGGCAGCCCTATCGGCGATGAAGGCTGCCGACAGCAATGTCGGCGCTCCGGTCGCACTGACAAGGTGCACCCTCTCAGATAACGCATCACCTCTCAGGTTTTGCTTCGCCTGGATAGAACGCCTGCCCGACCAGCAGATTCAGATCGTGCACCGCCAGCGTGAGTTGCCCGTAGGTCTCAGCGGTGTCCTCGTCCAATTCCGCCGCCTGAAGCCTCTTCGCTGTTTGCCGGAACCGGACGCTCAGGGCGACGTGCTCATCCCGGTCGCCGAGCGTTCGGAGCAGGCCATGTACCTTCTCGGCCCGGGCTTGGGCCGTTCCGATAATGCGCAACGCCTCGGCAGTTGCAATCCGACCGGCGATCGCACTCTTGAGCAATACACACTCGAACTGGCGGCAGTAGCTCGGGCGATCCCCATAAACCCGGCACCGGCAGCCCTCCAGCGCCGCGCACGGCTGGCTCAGATACGGCGGCTGCCGTACGCCGCGCGGCGCGGAAACCGGCAGGCCGAGCGACCGCAGCCGTTCCGCGTCGTCTCCCGGCTGCAGCGCGAGGTTGGCAAAAATGACGCCATTGCAGCACAGGCCGCAGGTCAGGCAAATTTCGTCTGCCGCCGGCCGATTTGAGCTGATGCGAGCATTCACTACGCTGCAAGACTAAGGCTCCTTTCCACACCACGCAACTACCCTCGGATGCTTCTCCGCCCGTGTGCGCGGCGCAGCGCCGGAGGTGACCAGCCCAGCCGCATTCGAGTGCTGGAACCCCTTGGACTCATGCGACCAACAGAACTCGCACTTTGGCATTGCTCGCCGCAGGAATCTGGTGCAGCGTTTGTTAACAACTCCTGAAAGGAAATTTTTATGAGCGCAGAACACAGTCGCAGCGATTATCCCAAGCTCCATAACGCCATGTGGCCTGGCCTCGTCGGCAAAGGCAGCCCCGGCGCCGAACCCTGCATTGACCTGGACACCATGCTCGACCTGACAGCCAAAGCCGAGGTGGACGGCATCCGATTCGACGGCGTGGACCTGTTCCTGTTCGACCCCCACGTCAACATTGACCTGGATGACGACGGCATTAAGCGCCTGGCAGATAAGATCCGGGGAAAGGGTTTTGTCGTCGGCTCGGTCGTCGCGCCGGTCTGGGCCCCGACCGGCGGCGGATCGGCGATGGGCAGTGAGCAGGACCGCCAAGCGTTCGTTGGCCAGGTGCGCAAGGCCTGTCGCATTGGCCAACGGTTGCGGGAGCTGGGCACCCGGCCCTATGGTGTCGTGCGCATTGATTCCGCCTGCGGTGTGGCGGACTGGGCCAAGGACCCGGAGATGAACCAGGCAACGATTGCCCGGACGTTCACGGAGGCGTGCACCGTCGCGGAAGACTTCGGCGAGCGCCTCGCCGCGGAGGGCGAGATTTGCTGGGGCGGCATGCATAGCTGGAAGAAGATGGTGGACCTGCTCCAACGCGTGAGCCGGCCCCAGACCCTCGGCTTCCAGGCCGACATGGCCCATACCCTCCTTTACATACTCGGTTACAACGCCCCCGAGGATGCCATCCTGCCGCCCGATTGGGACTGGTCGGATCCGCAGCGGCTGAACGAGGCCATGAAGACCCTCACCACCGCCCTCCGCCCGTGGACGATTGACTTCCATGTCGCGCAGAACGACGCCACGGTCCATGGCTCCGGCACCCATGACAAGACCGGCCACCATTGCCTCCCGAACGATCCCAACGGCAAGCTCGCCATTACCCGCCATGCCGGCTATTGGCTCCACGACAACGACGGCCGGCTCACCAAAGCCTGCCGGCACATTTGCTGGGACGGTTGCATGTTCCCCAATGCGGTGATGATGAAGCAGGAAACATGGAACGACATCCTCCGGGCGATGATTGACGTCCGGGACGCTCACGGCTGGCAGGAAGAGGCGAAGCCAGCGGCTCGCGCCGCTGCCCCGGTCATTGAAGTAAAGTCGTCCGAAGCCGCCCCTCGCGCGCGCAAGAAAACGGCCAAGCCACTCCGCGCCAGGAAGACCAGAAAACCCGCGAAGCCCGCCCCCAAACGCGTGCGCAAAGTGGCCGCGAAGTCCAAGCCTCGTAAACCGGCGCCCAAGGCAAAACGCCCGTCCAGCACCAAGCGCCCCAAGGCCCGAAAGCGATCCGCCAAAAAACGCTGACCCGCGCAACGGCACCTCTTCCACCGTAGCGCCGATTGGCAATCGGCCGTATCGCAGAATGGCATTCTGCGGAGCGCGCGCCGGGTGGATGCGTCCGCCGCCGATTTCCAATCGGCGATACAGCCGACTGCCAGTCTCTAAATCGCCATTCATAAGTGACTGGAATTCAAACACTTAAATACTGAATAAGTCTGGTTATGCCACAGTTTATACCACCGCTTGCAGCGAGTGAACCTGTGCGCGGCGCAATGACCGCAGACAATGAAAACTGTATGCGTTGCGCGCTTCTAAACTGCAAGGACAATACTGGAATGGGGAATTCAAACGCTGTAGCCCGCGCCGGCTTTCTCAACCCGCGTAAACCCCATGAATGGCGCAGTGTTGGGAGTCGTTTACGTTGGCCTCCCGATTGACGCCGGTCTGGCTGGGGCCGTTTACGCAACGTCAGGCTCGCGATCCTTTCCCAACCACCTCACGCCCTGGCTGTGATCGCGAATCCATCGTTCGTCTTCTGGCGTAAGTCTGGAGCGATAGAACAGGAACCGTAATTTCTCCAGCGCGCCGAATCTGCGCAGCGCCTGTTGAACGTTGTTCAGCAACCCAGTGGCATAAGAAGACCAGCCCTTCTTGGTGCGGATCTGGGCAACGGCCTCGGCTTCGCAGAGGAAACCAGCTTGCCGCAGGGCACCCTCGGTCGGTTTCAAGCCTGGACCTCGGGCGTTGACGGGTTCGACAAAGACTTCTTCCACTCCACACTGCAGCCCAAACTCGATCAATTGCTCGATGGCCTCGGCGCCATCGGCGATCCCCGGTAGCAGGGGGCAGTACATGCCATAAGTTCGCAGCCCACAACGGTGGGCACATTGGAGCGCCGCCATCCTTTCCAGGATCGTCGACGCGCCTGGCTCCACGGCCCTGATGACCGCGGTTTTGTCTGGAGTCGCGGTCAAACTGAGTCCAACAAGCACCCGCGGTTGGTGTCTTGCAATCAGGTCGAAGTCCTTTTGCACGGCGGTGTTCTTGGTCAGAATCCGGATGGTCCAATCCGGTTCCGCTAAAATGGCTTCGATACACTTGCGGCCCAGGTCATACTCTTGGGCTTCTGGGGCCCAGGCATCCACCGTGGTACATAGTTGGATCAAGCCCCGGTGCCGACTGGCGCGGGCGTCTCGGGCCACGCGGTCGGGCGTGGTGGGGTCGATGATGGCGTAGCCCGTTCCAAACGGGTTTTCCTGGGCAACCCGGAAGGACGGGTGCATGTGAGCACTGACTCGAAAATCGAGTCTCGCGGCTGCTGATTTTTCCTTGGTTGGTGATGGAGTGGGGTGGGAGTCCCTTGGCTTTCCTGAACAGCCCTGGCTGATAGTTGGAACCCTCGCCGAGAGCTTGCCCGGCGAGGGCTTTTTTTCTCCGATCTAAGGTGTTGAAAAATAGAACCGGAGAAAGCTGGTGCCAGAACCATCTGGCGGATCAACAAGTATATCAACTACTGGAAAAAGTCGATGCCGACCTGACGGAGGCGGCTCGGTTAAAGGGCTGCCTGCTGTGCGGCGGCAAGCTGCACCGCAGCGACTATGACCGCAAACCGCGAGGCGGCCCGCAGTGGGAGGTGCGCTTCAGCTTCTGTTGCGCCCAGGAGGGCTGCCGGCGGCGACATACTCCACCCTCGGTGCGCTTTCTGGGGCGGAGGGTTTATGCCGGTCTGGTCGTGGTGTTGGTCTCGGCCATGATCCACGGTTTGAAGCCCGAACGAGTGCAGTGCCTGCGCGAAGCCCTGGGCATTGACCGTCGAACGCTGGAGCGCTGGCGGCAGTGGTGGCGGGTCATCTTCGTGGGTAGTTGCTTTTGGCGCGAAGCTCGCGCCCGATTCATGCCGCCCTTGTGCCACAAGACGATGCCTTGGTCATTGTGCGTGAGCTTTGGAGTCGAACGGCGCGACCGGCTTCTGGAGTTGCTCAAGTTCCTGGCCCCGATCACCACCCCAACCGCCTGGAAAGCGTTGGTTACCCGAACAAATTGAAGCGAACCTTTATCCGCCTGGCGGTCGCTGATCTCCCGTCGTTCTGTTCTCCGCTGTTTTCCGCTTGCTGCGCCAAAGCGGCTTTTGGTTCAATCCACTTCGTTCTGCAAGACGACCAATGTGATCATCACATCAATCACGGATTTGGGACTTGCGCCATGGCAACACGCAAGATCACCCATGAAATCCTCTTGGGCTGACTACAGGAAGGAAGGCGCTCCAGACTCTGTCACGACTCAGCCCGTGAGAAAGGAGCAGTGAGGATGCCTAGCTGGTTGAACATTCCCAAGATCGCAGGCCTAATTCTCGGGTGCTCAATCCTGAAGGGATCGGCGACACCGTCTGAAATCGGCGTGCTCTCGTTGACTGCGGATGGCGAGGCGGTGAGACATTCCAGCAATCAACCGGTGCGGCTTTCTCCCTTCCCGGGTTCGGTCGACATCAATTACGGTCCTCTTCAGCATCGCGGGAAACAAGCCTCTGAGCCCGCGCGGATCCGTTATAAGCTGGAGGGCGTGGACACCGAATGGCAGGAGATGACCGGGGCGCCATGCGTCATGCGCCTGGCCGTCGCGTTTTTGGATCAAAATGGCAACGAGGTGAAGCATGTTGATTTTGAGGCGAGGGGTCAGAGCGCGGGGTGGAACGGCAGTTTTGAAACGTCGCCCTTGCACCATCGCCGCGAACAAGTTGTTGTGCCCCTCGACGCCAGCAGAATGTGGGTGGTGATCACATCAGCCGGCGCACCCACAGTGATCGGGGCCTTTTTTGTGGGCAATCTTTCTGTAAAGGCTTTTGACGCAACCAACGGGACTAGTCGTGATTTGCTGAGATTGGAGTTCAACCCTTCGACCCAAAGTCCGGTGGGCTGGCGACGGGATGGGCTGCGCGTCAACATGGCCAAAGTGGTTCAAGTCGGCCGGGAAAAGCTGAAACGGGGGTTGGCCATTGTGGACGATGATCCCAATGGTCACGCTCAGTGGAATTCAACAAGCAGACCTCAAGGCCCAAAGGTGACCCCTCTGGATCTGCTGGTATTGGAATGGGATGAAATGTTCAGCATCGGCATGGCGACCCCGGCCACAGTTTCCTACAAGACTCCTGAGCCTGGATTCTACCGCTTCAACCTGGAGCAACTTTCGCTCATGGGCGTGCCGACTGGCGAGGAGGCTTCGCTTGGGTTTGAGATACTGACTCCGTACTGGAGAACGCCTTGGTTCTGGGTTTCCGCAGCGCTGTTGTTTGCCGGGATCGTATTCGGGGGATGGCGGTTTCGCGAAGCGCGCAAATTGCAACTGGAAAACGCCGGGCTCACCCAGCAGCGGGCTTTGGAAGCCGAGCGATTCCGGATCGCGCGCGATATTCATGATGACTTTGGAGCCAGGGTCACTCAGATCTCTCTGCTCAGTTCGGCAGCCCAAAGAAGACCTGGTTTGAACCCGGAAACGGTTGCCGATTTTGACGCGGTGCCCCAGATGAGTCGGAACCTGGTCGGGGCATTGTATGAAACCGTCTGGGCCATCAGCCCGGAAAACGATCATCTGGATTCACTGGCGACCTACATTTGCCAGATGGCGAATCAAATGTGCGCGCTGGCTGGGTTGAGGTGCCGACTCTCGATTCCCGACCTGCCGCACGAGGTTCCGGTGAGCAGCAGTATTCGGCACAACCTGGCGATGACGGTCAAAGAGGCCATCCATAACACGATCAAGCACGCCGAGGCCAAGGAGGTGCAGGTGGCCGTTCAATATGACAATGCATTGCTGGCGATTGAGGTGAAGGACAATGGAAAAGGATTTGATCCCTCTACGCGACGACATGGGAACGGACTGGCAAACATGGAGCGGAGAATGACTGCCATAGGCGGACGTTGGACGCAGGTTTCCAAGCCGGGTGAGGGGACTCGCGTTCGCCTCGAACTAGGCTTGCCCGGCGAGCCGCGGCTCGCTTGAGCACCGCCCGCAGGATAGACTTGTGACTGGAAAATGAGCAGCAAAGCGAAGCAAAAGATCACTGCCATCCGTCGCGTGGCCATTGTCGAAGACGACAGCGGGCTGCGGCAGCAGCTCGAAAACATCCTCAAGCATGCCGAGCGAACCACTTGTGTGGGCAGCTACTGTTCGGCGGAGGAGGCATTGGAGAACATCCACAAGGCTAAACCTGACGTGGTGCTAATGGATATCAACCTGCCGGGCATGTCTGGCATCGAATGTGTCGCTCATCTGCGCAACGGTCTGCCTGACGCCCATGTCATCATGCTCACCATTTACGAGGACAGTGACCGGATTTTCAGCGCGCTACAAGCCGGGGCAGATGGTTACCTTGTGAAATCCAGCCCCACCGAGACGTTGCTGGAGGCGATTGACGACGTCTACAAGGGGGGCGCTCCAATGTCGAGCCACATTGCGCGGAAGGTGGTGCGCCAGTTTCGGGATACCGGCGACAAGTCAAGCGATGCCGAAAAACTCGCGCCACGAGAGCGAGAGGTCCTAGATCTTCTGGCATGCGGCTATGTTTACAAGGAGGTTGCGGACCGGATGGGAATCGGCATGGAAACCGTTAAGACGTACGTGAAGAGCATTTGCAAAAAGTTGCACGTGCGCAATCGGCTCGAGGCGGTGGCGAAGTTTGCGAAACGTTAGCTTTGCGCCGGTCGCCGCGGACACACTCTTTGCCGAGTGCAGGTTCCGTTCTCCGTTTTGGCGAAGGATCGTTATCAAGTCCAAGGGGCAGCCATCCTTTGGATCTCTCCCACTTTTGGGGGAGTAGGCATGGCCTGACATGCCGAGTAGGCTTCCGGCGATTTCCTGGCCAGTGAGCGACTGTGTTCGGTGACAAAACGACGAATGAAGTTCGCCAGTTTTAAGATCAGGAATCTCCATAATTAACCAGAAACGAGCATGGCCTCAAGTACCAACTCCAGCACCGCCAGCAATGACGCAAACTTCCGTGGCCCGTTCGCGATCATGACGACGCTGTTTTTCCTTTGGGGCTTCATGACCGTGTTCAACGACATCCTGATTCCGCGGTTCAAGGAGGCGTTCACCCTGAACTACTTTCAGGCGATGCTCGTCCAGTTCGCCTTCTTCGGTGCCTACTTCGTGGGGTCGTTGCTCTACTTCATCATCTCGGCCGCGACCGGCGATCCGATCGCCAAGATTGGTTACAAGAATGGCGTCGTCATCGGCTTGCTCATCTCCGCTACGGGCAGCGCGTTGTTCTGGCCCGCAGCCGGCGCGGCGTCCTACCCCATGTTCCTGGCTGCGTTGTTCATCGTGGGATTAGGTTTCGCGATGTTGCAAATCGCCGCGAATCCCTACGTCACGATTCTCGGGCTGGAAAAGACCGCCTCAAGCCGGCTCAATCTGGCGCAAGGATTCAATTCCATCGGCACCACCATCGGGCCGCTGATTGGTGGATACTTGATCTTCCAGTATTTCGCCAAGAGCGGCGCCCACGGGGCGGACTCGGTGAAGATGCCTTACCTCGCGTTCTGCATCATGTTCGTCTTACTGGCGGTGGTATTTTACTTCATTCACCTGCCGCATGTTGGCGAGGGGCGTTTGGTCAAAATATTCGAATTTGTTGGTAATGTGCCGCTTGGCGGAGGGGCAGGGCAGGTGTCGGGTGTTGACCCTGGCAGCGGACCTTGGTGAAGTGAGACATGGATTGGAAGCGCCTGTTGGCCTGTGTTACCGGTTCGGTGGATGCGGAAGTGTTGCTGCGAAACGAGTATCTGGTCATCGAGAACCGAATCCTCCGGAGCCAACTCCCAGGGCGGCTGTATTTGAATGATGCCGAACGCACCAGCTTGGCTGAGATTGGCAAACGGCTAGGCAGAAAGGCACTGGCTGAGGTGGCCCAGATCGTACGGCCAGAGACCATCCTGGCGTGGCACCGGAGGCTGGTCGCCAAGAAGTTTGATGGTTCCAAGAAGCGGTCGGGGCTCGGACGCCCTCCCACCGTTCAGGAGGTAGAAGAACTGGTGCTGCGGCTTGCCCGGGAGAACCGCTCTTGGGGCTACAAGCGAATTGTGGGGGCGCTGGAGAATCTGGGGCACAGGCTCAGTGCCCAAACGGTGGCCAACCTGCTGCGACGACACGGATTAGCGCCAGCACCGGAGCGAGGCAAGAGCACACCCTGGAAGGAGTTCATCCAAACGCACCTGGAGGTGCTGGCGGCTGTCGATTTCTTCACCGCCGAGGTATGGACGGCTGCGGGCCTGACCACTTACTACGTCTTGACCTGCATGCGAGTGGCCTCCCGGCAGGTGTGCGTAGCAGGCATTACCACCTCGCCGGAGCGACGCTGGATGGAACAAGTGGCCCGGAATCTGACCTTTGACGGGGAGGGCTTTCTTTCGGGCTGTCGCTATCTCTTACACGATCGGGATACCAAGTTCTGTGCGGCCTTCGACGGCATCTTGGAGGCGGTGGGCATCCAGGCCGTCAAGTTGCCGCCACAAAGTCCGAACTTAAACGCGTATTTGGAACGATGGCATCGCTCGGTCCAAGAGGAATGCCTATCGAAGTTGATCCTGTTCGGGGAAGCGTCGCTGCGACACGTGCTCAGGCACTACGTGTCGCATTTTCACACCGAACGGAATCACCAGGGAAAGAACAATGCAATTCTATTTCCGGCGCCAGCGGATCGGGTTGGCGAAGCCACGGGCCCCATTCGCACCCGGGAACGCTTGGGAGGCTTGTTGAAATTCCATTATCGTGAGGCGGCATGAGCGCTTTGACCGTACGGGCGGACTGAAGGTGGAAAAGGTCGCGGCGGGAGCGGTCGCCCTGGCCGGTTGCCGGAACGCCGCCGCCAAGCTCACAACCGACGCGCTGGTGCGCAACCACGACATCGCCTCCAAACTGGGCTGCCTCGACACGGCTGGCCTCGCCGAGATGCGCAAAGGCAAGTCGCCTAAGGTCCAGAAAGGCCCCTACAAAGGGCAGGAGCTGAGCGTTGACCATATCATCCCGAGGGCGGTCGTGCCGGAGCTGGACAATGTGATTGCCAACCTGGAATTGCTGCCGCTCCAGCTCAACGCGAGCAAGAACGCCACAGTCGGCGACCGCCAGGTTTCACTCGCGCAGAAGTTTTACCAGGCGGGCCTGCTGAGCGCCGAAGGTCTGAAGAAAGTCCAGAACGCCAGGCGCGAGCAGCTTCATTTAGGTGCCGCCCACCCACCGTTGCGGGGAAAACTGCCAATGGCAGACGTGTTCGCCGCTCAACATTCTTAACCCGCTCGCTGTTTCTGCACTAAACTCACCGTCGCGGGGCGTCGGGATGCGCGATGCGCATGATGAGCGGTGCTCCGCGAAGCAGCCAGTAGGCGACTGCGAGCGGCCAACCACTCATGACCAGACTGGTGAAGAGGCTGCCGATGTTCAGGCTCGGGATAGCGGTGCAGAATTGGATGACGGCCATCGGTAATGTCTGGAGTCCGTGGTGGAGGAATACCAACCCGAGAAATCGGACTGCGAGCTGAAGCATGTCTCTTGGGTTCATCGTGTGTTTTGGGCGAATGGTGAAGCGCGACTGCCGCGCTCAGAGCGTTGGAAATATGCCGAACAGAATCACCAATATCATCAGGAACACAAATATGGAGACGATTACCCGCACCGGCAGACTCCAGCGACCGGGCCGCGTGGCCTTCCTGATAAAGTCGCCGAAGGCAAACAGATGCTCGAATGGTCCTGTGGTCGCGTAGGAGGTCAACGGCGTGCCGCAATGCTCGCAGAAATGGGTGCCAGGTGAGTTGGTTCCCAGGCACGAAAAACATGTCTCCGTTCCTTGTTCGGAATCCGAGACTGGCGGGCGGGCATTCTGTTTCATATCGAACGATTCTACAGCGAACGAACCATCAGAATACTGAACGACGCCAATCCAGCACGCAATTACAACGGCGTGAAGGGTTTGTAGTCGCCGTCACCTTCTGGTCAACGCCGAGAAAATCGACCCACTGTTGGGCGCGAGCCAAACGCCTCAATTCTGCCCAGCGTCGCCCCGCAGCCGCTCCCCCGTAATCCCCATCGCCTCTAACATCGCACGCGCCAGCTCAATGCCCTCGGCATCGGGCGGCTTGGGCGGCAGCAGCTGGGCGAACCTGCCCTCGAAATTTTCGAACTTGGGACCGTCGTGCTCGCCGAAGCCGAAGAACCCGCCCGCGTCGGTGCGGATGATGGGCAGCAGCATCTGCTTGCAGTGCCGGGCCGTCTCCCCGGTTAGCACGACGACCTCGCGCCGGTCGAACGCCTCCGAGGGCGGCTCGGTCATGTCCGGCTTTTCGCCCGGCTTGGCCAGCTTTATCCACGCCTCCAGGACGAGGACCGCAGCCGTGACTTCGTAGCCCGCACAAATCAGCCGGGCGGTGTTCGCGAAATTGTCCTTGGCCCGCTCGTCCTTGAGGCTGTCCGGGATGAAATGGATTGGGCCGGTGGGTGACTCGGCCAGGAGCGCGGGCGGGACGTGGCCGATGTTGCGCATGGCATACTCGGCGTAGCCTTGGGCCTGGGCCAAAAGCTGGTCGAGCGGTGCTGGCTGAATCGGCGACACGGTTCCGATTCTCACGAAACAGCCATGCGAGGGCAAGCGCACCTTGCCAGCTTGAGTTGGTGCAACCACAATCATTGTCGTTGCGCACGGAACAGCCGTCTCGACCAGCTGAAAGCCTTTCCGGCCTCATTGAGCGCGTCACCTTCACGGCCACACCGACTGACCCTGACATGCCTGAGCTTGAACACCTGGTCGTAGACGTCCGCCGAGTCGGCTGGCGTAAGGCCCTTCGCAGCGAGGAGGGGAATGCGATCGCCACCGTCACGGCGATGATGGACGGCGCGAGCTTGGTTAGTTGACCGGTCGGTTTTCCGGTCAGTGGCTTTCACAAACCTCCTTGTCCGTCGCCGCCCGGCTCCTACCATGCCGCTATGAACCGAGCCTATTTAACCATGCTGGCGAGCCTCACGGTCCTTGCCGGTCTTGGCGCCGCCGATTTCCAGCCCACAACCCTGCCGCTCGACTCGCCGGCGCCGGATTTCAGCCTGCCCGGCGTGGATGGCCGCTCTCACGCCTTGAAGGATTTCGCCCAGGCCAAAATCCTGGTCGTGGTCTTCACCTGCAACCACTGTCCCACGGCCCAATACTACGAGGATCGGCTTAAGCAGTTAGCAGCCGATTATAGGGGCAAAGGCGTGGCGGTGGTCGCCATCATGCCCAATGATCCGAAGTCCGTGCGCCTGGACGAACTAGGCTGGGCTGACCTAGGTGACTCTTTCGAGGAAATGAAGATTCGCGCCCGTGATCGGCAGTTCAATTTCCCCTACCTCTACGACGGGGATACGGAGGCGGTGTCCCGCGGCTACGGGCCGGTTGCCACCCCGCACGTGTTCATCTTCGATGCCGCCCGCAAGCTGCGGTATGTGGGCGCGATTGACGACTCCGAGCGCGTCCAGCACGTGACCAAGCACTATGTTCGCGACGCGCTGGACGCCTTGCTGGCGGGCCAGGAACCGCCCGTGACGAAGACCAAGGTCGTGGGGTGCTCTGTGAAATGGGCGGGCAAGGCCGAGTCGGTGAAAGCGTACATGGAAAAGCTGGCTGCGGAGCCGGTGGCAGTCACCGCGGCGGATGCGAATGCGTTGACGGCGCTGCGGAAGAATCGTTCCGGCAAGTTCTGCCTGGTCAATTTTTGGGCAACCTGGTGTGCGCCGTGCGTGGCGGAGTTTCATGAGCTGGTCACGATCAACCGCATGTATCGCCACCGGGATTTTGAGCTGGTGACCGTTTCGGTGAACCGGCCTGATGAGGAGCAGAAGGTGTTGGAGTTCCTCCAGCAGCGGCAGGCGTCGTGCAAGAACCTGATCTTATCCTCCGCGGACCGGGAGAGATTAATCAACGCCTTTGACTCGGACTGGGAGGGGGCGGTGCCCTAGACCGTGCTCATCGCGCCTGAGGGCACGGTTGTCTATCGGGAAACAGGCAGCATCGAGCCGTTGGCGCTGAAGCGGGCGATTCTGAAGGCGCTGAATGAGCGAAAGCCTTGGTGATAGGCTGCGACGGGAACCTGCTATTGAGGGAGTCGGCCCAGCGAAAGTCTCCCGTGAAGACCTGGGCGACCGGGTGACGGTGACGGGGTCGAACCACTGGTAAAGATTTCGGGCCGGGTGTTCCAGGTGGCCGGGGCGGGCACGGTGGGACTGGAGCGGCGATGCGCTTTCGGGGGCAAGGAGTGCAGAAGCCGGCGGTAAATACCCAAGCCACGTTGGACTACTGGGCGCTTGCGATCAAGTCGGCAAGGCTACCGGTGGGAACTAGCGTGACTTCGGTTTGCAGAGCGGTGGGCGGACCAACTCTCGCTGCCAGCGATTGGCCTAACCAGAAGGCAACTCCGACCATCCCGATGAAGGCCAACGCCATTGCGAAACCGTGAACTTTTACGATCGTGCTTGCTGTTCGGTTTGTTTTCATGGCCCAACTTTAGCCCGCCATCGACCAGGGGTGTTAATCGAAAGACTTTAGCCCGGCATTGATCTGGGCGATGGTCCACGCGATGGCACTTTGATGCCTGCCGGCGTGCGCCTGCTGGGAGAGACTGAAGCTGAAGGGTGCGGGGGCTGAAGTGCCTCAGGGCGTCCGTCTGAACGTGAGCGAAAGCACGATGACGGGAATGGATGCAGCGGCGATCAGTCCTGCGGGGAGGATGAATCGGCGCTGGGACCATACCGCCACGTAGATCCCAAGCAGCAAGAGCGCGATGCCGGGAACAAGAGCTAACCGGCGAGTCTCTTTCAAGAGGAGGAAAACGAGAGACATCAGTGCGAGGGCGGCGCCAAGGCCGAGGAGGAGGGACAGCTTAACGTGCGCGGCCATTTCGGCGCCAATCGCAAGGCCAACACCCGGGTCCATAGGAGAGAGTCTGCTGTTTTGGGGTGCTTAAGGCGTGGGAGGCGCTGGCGCCAGACCCAACTCCCGGGCTATCGGTTGCAGGGCACTGATCACGCCCTGGATATGCTCGTCCAGGGCCAACCCCACCAATCCCGCGCCTCGCTCGATATCTTCGCGCTTTACCGCCGCCGCAAAGGACTTCTGCTTCATCTTCTTGAGCACGCTGCGGGCCGCCATCCCTGCCAGCCGCTCCGGACGCACGTAGGCCACCGCCGTGATAAAACCGCACAATTCATCCACCGCAAACAAGCTCGTGCGCAACGGACGATCCAGCGGGTATTGGTCCCAGTTCCATTCCGCGTGCGAGAGCATCGCCCCCACGATTTCTTCGTCCACGCCCCTCTCCCGCAGGATCTGGGCGCCCTGACGGGTGTGATCGGGCGGCTCGGGCCACCGCTCGTAATCAAAGTCATGAATCAACCCCGTGATGCCCCAGGTTTCGATATCCCCGCCGAACCGGCCGGCGTAATGGCGCATCGCCGCCTCAACGGCCCAGGCGTGCCTGAGCAGCGATTCCGATTGCGTGTATTGCTTGAGCAACGCTACGGCTTCGTCCCGTGTCATGCGCCAAGTAGCTACCAAGACGCGAGCCGTTATGGAAGAGGTTTCCGCGCAAGGCTGGCGGTTCTCTCCAGCCTCTTGTCTTTCCGCATGGCCAACCAACCACCGGGTCGGTTGAAGACGCTACCGAAGTCGAGGGTCACCGTGAAGAGGCCGTCAGTCATAACGACCGCGGGGATACTGACCGGAGCACTGACCTGACTGCCGGCACTTGGCGTGCCCGCGGATGGCACCCCCGAAGCGTCCCAGGGGCTGGAACTCCCCGCTTCGGGAATCCTCGTCACTCTCAGGAGCGCCGCGCCGCGCACGCTCTTAGCCGCTCAGAGGACGCGTTGCGGCCCCGCCGGCACCGGCACCGGAACGGGCAACGCAGATCGTTCCGCCTACGCCGCCCTGCGAGCGGCGACGGACCGAGCGGCCATTTCGCGGGCATTAAGCGATGAGAATTTAATGTGACAAAGTCCCATGCCGCTGACTCCTCCGCAAGTTACCGGGCCAAAGAGCCAAGGGGGACAACCCTCGGATAACGGGGAGGCGCAGCCGGTGAAGACTGAGCCCATCAGGAATTTGCTTTTTGCGCGCCCGCCTGTACTGGGCGCTGCGCGGGTGAGGGAGAATTGGTTTTCGGTCTCACCAAGCATGGTGCGATTCTGCACCTCCGCTGGGGGAATGCCAAGCCCAGTTTGAAGGCCCGCCGCCGCACGGCGTTTGCAGGTGGCTAGGAACGGCCGCGCCCCATTGACGGCGGAAAATCACCGGCACGACCATGCGCCCAGAAGCGGACAACGCAATAAGGAGACTGCAGCCCTGAGACTCGTGGTAGCAAGCCCGCCAGACCCGCTCAGGCAAGCGTCCAATCGTCCTAGAAAGGATATTTAGGGCTGGGTGTTAGCGCCGATTTGAACGTGCAGCAAAATCGCCCGTTTGAAAATGCGGAGAGG
>CAZVFC010000095.1:0-25500 GCA_964625855.1 uncultured Verrucomicrobiota bacterium
CAGTGTCCCGAGACCCATTTCCTTCCGCACGTGCTGCGGCTGAGGACAGCCGCGCTCCGCCCATGTCCCGATTGCCGAAGATGGTGGTCGTGTCAAGATACGCCCCCTCGATCGGCGGCGGATGATTGCAGGCTGCGATCCCCGCTCGGCGCCCTGCCAGGGCCATCCGACCGCCTTGTACGACAGATGCACACCGGATGCACAACAGATGCACACGCTGGACCCTGTTGTGCATCTGTTGTACATCCGGTGTGCATCTGTTGTACACGACCCGGCGAGCCAAAGAGCAGGCTCCGGCCGCGGCGGCTGGGCACTACGACTTTCTGACAACCCTCAGGGATTGGCCGGTTTCGCTTGGAGGTGCTGGGCGAAGAAATCCTCGACCTGCTTCATGCTCTCGGCATTGGCGAACAAGGCGCCGCCGTGCTTGCCGCCTTTGACCACCACGAAGTTCACGTCGGTGCCCGCCTTCTTCAGCGCTTCGGCAAAGCTCTCGCTCTGGGAGATCGGCACGGTTTTGTCTTCGTCGCCGTGCATGATGAGGAATGGGGCCGCGTCCTTGGACACATAGGTCACGGGGCTGGCCTTCCTGGCTTTCTCCTTATTCTGCTGCGGATCTCCTCCGAGCAAGTTGCTGCGCGTCTCTTTCGCGCCCGCCGTGAGGAAGTCGGTCGGGCCATACCAGTCCACCACGGCCTGCACGCGGCTGGATTGGTCCCCATTTCCGCCCGGACCCTCGAGCTCTTTGACGCCCGCCGTGGTGCCCAGCAACGCCACGAGATGCCCGCCGGCCGAGCTGCCCCAGGCGCCGATGTGATCCGCGTCCAGGCCATACTTCTTGGCGTTGGCGCGCAGCCAGCGGACGGCGGCTTTGCAGTCGTGAATCTGGGCGGGGAAAGTAGCGTGCTGGCTGAACCGGTAGTTCATTGAGGCCACAGCATATCCCTTCATCGCGAAGCGGAAGGCGGGGCCGTTGGTCTTGTCGCCCCGTGCCCAGCCCCCGCCGTGCACCCACAGGATTACCGGCAGGGGACGAGCCGCCTTCTCCGGCAGGTAAAGATCCAGCCGATTGCGCTCATGCCCGCCCTGGAAGTATTCCAAATCCCGCACCACCTGCACACCAGCCAACGGGGCGGGGCCCACGCCCTTCTTCTGAGCGCCCTCGACCGGGCCCAGGCCGACCAGCGCCACACCCACCACCAGTGCCAATCTTCGAATGATCCTGTTCATGCCGCGACTCTACCAGCACCCGGGCAGAAAGAACAAGCGCCGCTGCGGTGCGCTCGGCGAGCTCACTCTACCTCTCAACCCTCAATCATCAGCCGGACACTCCACAACGCCAGCCCGGGTCACATCGGCTTCCAATGGTTCGGGGTTCAGCAGCCGAAGCAAGAGTACACGGCTGGGATCACCCCGCCAGTTAGCTACAGCACGTAGCGGAAGGCACACAGTAGCTGCCAGGAAGATGAGGCAGAAGGGGCACAATATAGCGATCTCCGCTATACTGGGCGCGGGGAAACCGCTGCTCTCCAACCCATTCACCAGCGAGATGAGTCGAGAACCATAGAGCGCTAAGACCACACCAGAAAGAGCGCCAAGAAATAGGTGGGCCCAGCGCTGCCAACGCCATGCACGCTCCAGTCTTCGGAGGCGCTCGATGCACCTGATTTCCTGAGCGGTGAATTGCATAATCGGACCCCAGACACGCGGCTAACAAGGAGAAGGTGAGCGATGGCGGTGGGCAGCAAACGCGCGAATCTGCAAACGGGTGCGGCCCGCCGCCATTCGCTCAACCGAATTGTCAAGGCGGGGTAAGTCCAAGTGCTCGGTAAGTTCTTGGGTCCACCGTGTTCAACACGGAGCTCGCGCCCCGACCTGTAGGCATGACAAGGTAAGTCCTCGCTCCGTGGCTGGTCCAAGCCTGACGCTCTTTCTGGATGCCTTCGTTCATCCCGTGCCGATACCCGAGCAAATAAACAGCATCGAGAGCGGCCAGGATTGCCAGCGCCATAAGCGTCCTAAGTGCAGTTTGTTTAGTCTTGCTGGTCATACCATATAGACACCGATAACCTGGTTTTGGTGCAATCGCCTTAACCGTATTATGATGACAAAGTCAGTTTGGTCCCCGAACCCCAGATTAGCGTTGGAAAGACAAAGTGGGAAGGGAAAGATGGCGCCAGTTTCCAAAACTCCCGGCCTGCGTTGGGGGACGGGCGGGCGCAGAACCGGGGGGGACGGTTCACTAAACCATCGTTGGACGAGCTGATCATCACCTTGGACCCCGCGCAGGACGGCTCGCCGGCGAGCAGGCGACGGCCGACAAGGTAGATGAACTGATTAACGGATTGCAGGGCGTGAGAGGTAGGGCTCGCAGTCCCCTGCGAGCCGCGGCGCGCTCGGAGAGCGCGCCCTACCTCCCAAAGACGCTCGCCCGGCGTCGGCCATCACTTCTTGCGGGTCAGGAACGCCAGGCTCACCCGGCCTTTCAGGGCGGAAAGGTCAACGGTGCCCGAGGGGTCCGCGCTGAGACGGCCTGTCGGGCCTTGCACGCCCACGACCTCCCAGCCCTCGGGCACGCGCGCCCGGAGTAGGGCCCGGACGGGCGGGTTTCGTTGGGGCAGATCCACCTCCGCCAGCACCTTGCCTTCGGCGAGCCGCGATTCGAGCCTCACCGACACCGGGCCAAACGCGGTGGGCGCGCGCTCGATGCGGATCGCCTTGCCGTCTTCGAGCCAGCGCCGCGGGGTGGCGAAACCGAGCCGGAGGGTTTCGGGCTTGCCGTCGTCGTCGAAATCCCAGTCCTGCACGAGCAGGTGGCGCAGCATCGAAAGGACGTGGGCGCTGGCGGCGCTGTTGGGCGGGCAGTAGAAGAAGCGGCCCCCGGCGTCCACGGGCACGAGCGTGCAACCTTCGGCGCCGATGAACGTGTTGCGCGTGAGCCCCTGCGCCAGCATGCCGTAGAAACTCACCAGGGCGCGCTCGGGATCATCACGGCGCAGGGTATCGAGGGTGTAGCGGGTGCCGTAGAGCGGGTTCACGCGCTCGTCGCTCGTCCAAAAGTTGAACTGGGCGCCGCCGGACTTGACCATGCCCAGGAAGATTCCGCCGTGCTGTTCCTGGTAGCGGGGGATCCAGGTCTCCTCGGCGCTGCCAGGCGGGAAGATGCCGCTGCCGATGGTGTATCCGATAATGATGTTCCAGTAGGCACCGATGCGCGAGTGCAGGATCGGGTCGTGCGCCGCTTCGCCGCCGTCGAGGGCGATGGGCACGAAGGGCGGCGTGGTGGTGTGGACGGCGGCTTGCCCGATGGCGCGGAGCACGACGGGCCGGAACGTGGCGGCCTCATTGGCGTAGCGCCGGGCGGCCTCGGTTTCCCCCGCCTCGCTCAGCATCGCCCCGAGGTCACGCAGGGCGCGCCAGGCCTTGGCGTTCACGTTGAGGCTCTGCACCGGAGTGAAGATGTCGCCGCAATATTGTTCCTTGGGAAACAAGCCGTTGGGCCCGGTGCGGTCGCGGATGAAGCGTTCGGCCTCCGGCTCCCAGCGCGGACGCAGCTCGCGGACGGCGGCGTCGTCGCGGGTCTGCCAGTAATACCGGACCACGTTGTTGATCTTGAAGGAGGCCTGGTGGAGTTCGAGATTCTTGCGCGTGAAATCAAACAGCGGCCCCATGAGCCGGCCCACTTCGGGCGCGTAGCCCCAATCCAGCAGCGCCATCGCCGCATCGCTGCCCTCCGCCGAGTAGATGCGGTCGTATTGATTGCCCGTGCTGTAACGAAGCTGGCCGTGGTTGATGAGCTGGAAGTTCTGGCAAAGGGCGTTGCGCCAGGCGTGGTTCACCAGGGGTTCGGGCGCTTCGACCTGCATGCCGCGCGCCAGGAGTTCCTTCCATGTGGCCGCGCATGCCGCGCGCTGTTCGGCATAAATGGTTGGCGACACGCTCAGAGACGACCCGGCTTCGAGGGGAATGCAGGGAACAGCGAGGGTGGCGGCGCCGTTTTGCTGGAAGCGCGCGACCATCCGGCCGCGTTCGCGTTTCCAACTCGAGTCGAAGGCCGCGACCACCCGGCTGGCGGCGTCGAGCAGGACGCCATTTGTCAGCGTCAGGGGCGGCGGGAGATCCACTTCCACCGTCATGAGGCCGTTGCTGCCCTGGGCGAGGTCGAACTTGACGAAGACGACGCAATAGGGGGCGAGCTCGGGGGCCGTGCTGGCGAAGGCCTCGAGGCGGTAGATTTCCGGCGGTGTAGGCTTTCTGGTCGGGCCCAACGGCACCATGCCTTCGGACTGCACTGGCGTACGGTGGGTGTAGCGAATCTCCGCGATGGGCATCCAGCCCTCGGCGAGCGTCGGCTCGGTCAAGCGGTCGGGCAGGCTGCCAAAAAGGAATGCATCCGGGCCCACGCGGAACTTTACGGGCGTGCCCACCTCGTTCCAGGCGGATGCGCCCGCGCGGAGGTTCAAGCCGCTGCCGTTGGAGATCAGCCGGGCCTTTGGTTTGGAATCAGGGTCATTGTCGCGGACAAAGCGCGCCGGTGGAGTGCTGGGGAAGTCCCCCGGCGGGCAGAGCACGATGGGATAGTAACGGAAGTCGGCGTTCACATAGCGCGGCGGCGGGAGCAGCGGCGCAAAGAATTCGTAGCTTGCCCCGTTCGGCTGCGCCATGGCGGCCTCGCCCCAAAGATCCCGCCTTGCGGAAATTGCTGCCTCGAGCGTGGGCAGGTTAGTTGCGGCTTGCGCCGCCACCACCGCCCCCGGCACAGCCATGCTCCATAGCCGCAGCCAGCCAATGCGGCCTAAGTGAACAGCCCATGTGTTTCGAGCCATGCTTTTACCCTATGGATTGTCGCGCAGGTAACCCGTCTGGGTAAGGATCTCCCGCCATCGGGCGGCGGTGCGGTCAAGGGCCGCTCGGGGTGTGGTCTGGCCCTTGATGGCCTTGAGGATTTCATTGTCGAGGAAATCTGATAGTTCCTGTGACGGGGGGATACGGAAGCGAGCCTGGTTTCCGGCGAGGCCCTCGAGGAGTTGGGCGTGATAGAAGATCCGTTGCTTGCACTCCGGGTCGGAGTAGGTGGAGAGGAGGGGGGAGCCCTTGCCGTATTCGAGCAACAGACGCTTGATGTTGCCCGGTTTGATCTGGAACCCGATCCATTGGCTCGCGGCGTCCAGGTCTTTGCAGGCCGGGTTGATACTGAGCGACCAGGCGCTGAGCTGCGGTCTGCCTCCCGGGATCACTGCGGCGCCGATCTTGCCAGCGATCTTGCAGATGTTGGTGTCAGCCATCTGCGACCAGATGAGGCTGGGCCAGGTCATCAGCATGGCCCCGCGCCCTTGCAGGAAGGCAGTCCTTGCGTCCACGCTGGCGTCCTCCGAACGCGCGGGCGCGTACGTGTACAGCTCCACCAGAAGTGAGAGGCTTTGCACCCCGGCGTCCGAGTTAAGCACGGGCCGCCACCGCTCGTCCACCAGGCGGCCCCCGAAGCCATACAGGATGCCCGACCACGTGGTGAAGCATTGCTCACGCCCCATCAGGAGGTTGCCATACATTGCCTCGGAGTTGAGGAACCGGGCGATTTCAGCATATTCCTGCCACGTCTTCGGCGGTTGCAGCGGACGGCCGGTGCGCCGTTGAAACTCATCGGTCCGCGCGGCGAAGACATCCGTGCGGTATAGCAGCGTGATCGCATCACAGGCGATCGGCAGGCCGTAGATTCGCCCGCCCCATTGGCCACAGTTGCTCCTGATGGTCGGGATGAAATCTGCGAGGTTGGTGGTCAAGTTCGGGGCGACCTCTTCCAACGGGCGCAGATGCGGGAAAAGTTCACCTTCCCACTGATAGGCAATCTGCATGACATCGTAGTTGCCGGCCCGGGTCAGCAGGTCGGTCAGTTCCTTCTCGCGCAGGCTCAACAAGGAGGCTTCGACCACTGCGACCCGGATGCCAGTCTGCCGCTCGAATTCAGCCGCCAGAACCCGCGCCGCCTGCGCATACCCTCCCCCGCTGTGAATCGAGCAAATCTGGTGCCGCGGGGCCGCCGGCTTGCGATCACAGCCGGCTGCCATTAGTCCCCACACAACCAGCAGCGCCGCAATCCGCCAAAGACCCAATCTGGGCAGAGACGGACGCCTCGGCGAAGCGTCCCTACCCACTCGCCGGTTTGGTAGAGATGTTTCGCCGAAACGTCCGTGTTTGCGCGGAAGCGGGCGCCTCGGCGAGGCACCCCTACCTACGCTTGGTGCACCGCTGGAATGGCTCATGCGGAGGACAGGAGACCTTCGGAGACGGCTTTGGCCACGGCGCTCCCGCGGGTGTGGACCTGGAGCTTGGTGTAGATGCTCCGCAGGTGGTTATCAACGGTGTGATAGCTCAAGTTGAGTCGGTCAGCGATTTCCTTCTTAATCAGCCCTGCAACCATCAATTCGAGCACCTCTCGCTCGCGGGACGACAGGCCATACTCGTGTTTGCTGGGCGCCGCGCGTGAGGTGAACATCTTCAGCACCAGCCGGGCCACACGCGGATTGATGGGCGAGCCACCCTCCATCACTTCCCGCACAGCTTCGGCGATGGTGTCCTCGTCCGCGTCCTTAAGCATGTAGCCGGAGGCTCCGGCGCAGATGGCGTTGAATACCTTTTCCTGATCATCGAAAACGGTCAGGATGATAATCTGCGTGGCCGGCGCGAGGGCTTTCAGGCGGGGAATGCCCTCGATACCGCTCATGCCCGGCAGACCGATGTCCAACAGGATGACATCCGGCGCGGGCTTCGAGGCAAGCGCAGCCAGCGCGTCTTCGCAACAAGCGAACGAGCAAGGACAAACCAAGGTTGCGGAACGATTGAGCACCCTCGCCAGCACACGTCGCGAATCAGCATGATCCTCGATGAGCCACACCACGGCTCTGGTCGTTCCCGTACGCTCTTTCACGCAGTTCACTATGTTCCTTTTGGCTTGCATGTGCAAGCGCCGCCTCGGGCAAGCGGCGACGGCGCCGGGTTGTTTTGAAGTCGGCCCCCAGACGAGAGGGCGGGAGGTCTTGCCGGTCGCCTATGGCTTCTCAGTGATCAGGGTAAGCGTCGTGCCCTGGTCAGGACGGCTCTGGATGTCCAGTTTCGCGCGCATTTTCGCGGCGCGAAACCGCATGTTTTTGAGACCGTTGCCGGCCGTTTGCGCAGCGGGATCGAAGCCCTTCCCATTGTCGTGTATGACGAAGCGCCACTGCCCGGCGTGCTCGTCGAGCTGGACGCCCACCGCGGTCGCCTGAGCATGTTTGGCGGCATTGGTCAGGGCCTCTCTTAACAGGAAGAAGAGGTTCTGCCGGAAATCCTGAGGAAGCTTCCTGGCCAGGTCAACCCCCTCGTGGTTAAAGCGGCATTCCGCTCCGCGCAACATCGTGGCCGCAACGTCTTTCATCCTCAAGAGCAGGTCCTGAAGGCTGTCGAACGTCGGATTGATCAGCCAGATGATATCACGGATGGAGCTGGTGGTTTGGATGGCAATGCGGTGAATCTCAGCTACGTCCTGCTGGTCTTCGGGGCGCAAATACCCTTGGCGCGCGAGCATGCGACTTAACAAGGTGATGCTCCAGAGGCTGGAGCCGACGTCGTCGTGGAGGTCGCTGGCAATTCGGGCGCGCAAGCGTTCGATCTCGCGCCGGCGGGTTTGGCGGAGTCGGTATAGACCGCCCAAGGCGAGGATGACGGCCGCGGCCAGGCCGAATCTGAACCACCCGGTCTGCCACCAAAACGGCGCGACCACCAGCGACAGGCTGGCCCCGGTCTCATTCCAAACGCCGTCGTTGTTGCGCGCGACGACATGAAACCGGTAGCGACCCGGCGCCACTTCAGGGTAGCGCGCCGAGCGGGTGTCGGTCACCTCGCTCCAGTCCTGGTCCAGCCCCTCGAGCCGGTAGCGAAACCCGACCTTTCCCGGGGCAGTCAGGCTCAACGCGGTAAACTCAAATCGCAGGCTCTGCTTGCCGGGCGGGACGAGGATCGGCTCCGCCAGTGCCACGGGCTCATTCTCGATGAACACGGCCCCGATTGCGACCGGCGGCGGCACCGTATTCCAATGCAGAGTGGGGCCGTCGCTGACGACCAGCCCTTTGGCGGTGGCAAACCAAAGACCGCTCGAACGGCCCGGCAAGCCCGGCGACTGAACCTGAGACACGCATTGAACCAGGGGCAGGCCGTCTTCCCTGCCGTAGGAAACCACGTCCAGGAATCGGGCAACACCGTCGGCATAGTCATTCAGTTGCTCCTTTCTGAACCGGTAGAGCCCGCCGCTTGAACCGACCCACAGGTTGCCTTCAGCATCGTCTCGCAATTGCACGATGGCTTCCTTGGCCAGGCGATTCGGTCCGGGGAACAGCGCGATCCGTTCCTGCTTGAGGCGGCACAGCCCCCCGGCGGTGCCGATCCACAAGCACCGATCGGCCTCGGCCAGGAGCGCGCCGACATGGTCACTGGGCAGGCCGTTGGTTTGCGTGTACCCGACAAATCGGCCGTCGCGGAGCCGGTAAAGGCCGTCACCGGAGGTGCCAATCCAAAGGGTGTTCTGTGAGTCCAGAAAGAGGGCGCAGGCCGAAGCGCCGTCGAAACCCCAGGGAGTGTTAAACCGGGTGACCTTCGGCCCCAACAAGTAGTTCAGACCGCCGTTGCGCGTGCCCACCCACAAACCACCCTCCAGACTGGCGCAGAGGACGGTCACTTGGCTGTCGGAAAGCCCTTCCCGCTCGCTGAATTGCTGCACCACCCCGCCCGCGTATTTCAGGAGGCCCTCGCTGCGGGTCCCCAGCCAAAGCTCGTCCTGTCCCGTGGCGCAAACGGTTTGCACTACGATCCCCTCAGCCAGCGGCAAGCGCAGCAGCCGGCCAAGCCCGCCCCCCTCAGAGCTATAGAGATCGTTGTTGGCGGTTAGGAGACGAAGGTCGCCACCGGGTGTCTCGAATAGTGCGGATACGCCGGCGCCGCCCAGCGCCTCGGCAAACGGAATCAAGAGCAACTGCCGTCGCTTGAGACGATACAAGCCGTTTTCGGTGGTTCCCACCCACAGGTTGCCTTCCTGGTCTTCGCACAACGCGGCCGCCGGACCCGGAAGCCGCCAAGCCAGGCGCACATCCAATGAACCCGGCGCCGCAAAGATCTGGTAAAGCTCCCCCGCGCTCGTGCCCGCCCACAATGTCCCCTCCCTGGTTCTTGTCAGCGCCAGCACGGTAGCGCTCGGACTTGCGGGTAGTCGCACCGTGCTGACAGCTCCAGTCGGCTGCAGCCTGATCAATCCCGATTCTCCACCTGCCCAAAGGCCCAAGTTGTAGTCCGGATACAGGCAACGGAACACGCGCCCCCGAGCCGCCTCGGCTCCCGCGGGCTCATAAGGGACCACTATTCCCCGCCTAAGCTCGTAGAGCCCCCTGGCCGTGGCCAGGAGCAGCGGAGAACCGTAGCGCGGGCACAGGGCATATACCGGCGCGTCCGCCAATGCCTCCGGCTGGTAAAATGCATCAATTCGTCCATTGCTCCAGTGGTTGAGTCCCGCCTCCGTCCCCACCCAGAGCCCGCCGCCCAGGTCCGGCTTGACGCACAGAACCGTATCTGATGCCAGACCGTCAGCGGAGGATAACGAAGTGAATCGGCCTTTGTCATATCGCACCAACCCTCCTTCCTCGGTACCTGCCCAAAGGACACCCTCGCGGTCCTCGCAGAGGCACAGGATGCGGTTGCCGCTCAAGCCGGGATAGTCCGGCGCGCGAAACGACGAGAAACGAACCCCATCAAATCGAGCCAGGCCGTTCGAGGTGCCCACCCAAAGATACCCATCCCGCGCCTGCAGCACGGCGGTAACCGAGTTGTTGGGAAGCCCGGCCTCTGTCCGCCAGGCTTCGACGACGAAATCGCGCTCGGCCGAAGCCGCTATCGTCGTCAGCGGCGCCAAAAGGACCAGCAGCCAGCTCCCGCGCAGGAACGGCAGCCGCCGGCTTCGCCGGCCGGCAACCGATCCGGCACCCGACCTGGTCACACAACCCAGCATCACACACATTACTCATACGGCAGGCGGTCCAAGACAAGGCTAAACCGCTCTGGGACAGCGTTGCCTATATCGAGCTTGATGCAGCCCGGCCGACGAGGCCAAGTCCCCGCGTATTAGCGTGGCGACGGCTTTGGCCAGGCTAACGGCACCCCTTGCCCAATGAGCTGCTTCTGGAAGTCGGCCATGAGATCGCCGTCTTTGCGCACGCCGCGCGGCCCGCACTTCCTGGCCTGGCAGAAGGCCACCAGCGCGCCGGCGGCCTCGCCGATGTTCCATTCGACCGGGTGCAGCCGGTAGCAACCATTGGTGATATGCGTCGTCCCGATATTCTTGCAGGCTGCCAGCAGGTTCTCCACCCGCTTCGGCAATAGCGCCCCCAGCGGTATCTGGAACGGCAATGAAGCAATATCAATGTAGTTGTCCCCGCCCGTGCTGGGATGCAAGTCAATGCGGTAGCTGCCTAACCCGACGGAGTCCTTGAAGACTTCGGCCGTCAAATCCCCCGCTTTGGCCCCCGTCGCCTGGCGGCGGGCTTCGGTTCCCACGTGTTGTTCGAGCACGGTGAATTCCGCCTGGATCCGCCGGCTCTCGCGGATGTATGGGTACTTGCCCAGGCCGTCCTCAGTGCCGACGATGTCGGGCCGAAGCCGCAACCCCTTCCAGCCGCTGCCGCCATCGGGCCGCGGCGCCTCTGTCTGCAGCCAATAGAGCAGCGACAGGCTGAGTTGTTTGGCGCGCTGAAGGTGGCGCGCCGCCGCCTCTGCCGGGACTTCGAACGGGTTGCCCGGCAGATAGTCATTCTGCGGCCAGTTCACCAGGGTGATGTCGCCGGCATAGGTTCCCTCGGCAAAATTCTTGCGGTCAATGATGCGGCGGTAGAGGAAGAACCCGGTCGCTTTGTCGGCGTCAAAACCATAGTCCCGGGGTTCGAGCGTGACCGGGTTGGAATAGACGAAGCTCAGCAGCTTGCCCGGCCAGGGCGGGGTCAGTCTCGGGACGTAGTCGCGCCAAAAGGCGTACTCGGCGGGCTTGCCGATCGTATGGTCCTCCCCTTTGAGGTAATCCATGGCGAAGCAGCAGGTGAATGCCTGCATGTTCCCCGGCGCGGCCTGGGCGGGCGCGTGCGGTTCACCCGTATCCCGACGCGACTCCGCGCCGGTAACATACTCGGTCTTCGTGAGCGGCAGCAGTTCGCCGGTCTCGGTCGCATCCACGAAGAACGGCGCGCGCAGGACGACCTCGCGGCCGGACTCGAGGCTGCGGACCAACACGGCTTCGACGCGATCGCCATTGGTCGAGGCGGACCGAGCCACGTGCCGCAGCATCAGTCCGATGCGGTTGCCGGCGATGAAAGGCGCCATCAGCTCATACAGGACCGCGAGGGAGACCCGAGGTTCGTGGCACAGACGCGAGACGGAGCCGTTGCCCGGATTCAAGTGCGCCACCGCTTTAGCCGCGGCGGTGAGGGGAAAGTTGCGTCGGTAGTAATCCCGGACCCGTTGGCGGAAGTCCAGGTAAGTGCGGGTGCCGCCGTGGGTTTCAATCCACGCATTCTCATCTGGCGGCACCGCCTGGGCGGTCAGTTGGCCTCCGATCCAGTCCGTCTCTTCCGTCAGGATCACGCGCAGCCCGTTGCGGGCGGCAGCCAGCGCGGCCGCACAGCCTCCGGTGCCGCCACCGATGATTACTAGGTCGGCGGTCAACTCCTCTGCCTTGCCCGATGCAGGCGCGGGAGAACCAATCGCCGCCGTCTGCGCTGGCGCCAGCCTTTGGGCGGCCATGACGGCCGGGACCGATACGCCGAGCCCCTTGAGGAACGCACGGCGAGGGATATGCGAGTTCTGTTTCATACCGAAGAGCGATTGACCGCGTGCAAAGAAACAGAGCCCGGCAGCAACGCTGCCGGGCTCCAGATTACATGTTCAAGCCCGTCCTGCCCTTATTGGGCAATGACCTGGTAGAACCGTTTGCTGCCCGAAGCAGCATTGGTGAACGAGGCTGTGCTGCCCGTAGCAACAATCGGGCTGCCCAAGTTCGTCCAGTTGGCACGCGGGGTGCCGTCGAGCGCATCCGCGTACTGCACCTGGTAGGAGGTGCCACTGCGAGCCTCCCAGGTCAGTATGACATCCCCGCCGCTGGCGGTCGCACTCAGGATTCTGAAGCTGGTTAGCGGCGGTTGATAACTCGCATCCAGCAGGAAGGCCATCACGCCGTTGTTTTGATCCAGAGCAAACAGGTAAGTGTTGCCGCCAAAATCCAGCGCGCCGTTGGCCTCGATGCTGGGGTTGTAGGTGGGGAATAGTTCCTGATCCAGCAGCACCGGCCCGAAATCCAGGTCGGCCACGCTGTAGACCTGGATATTCTCCTGATCATCCCGGGCCTTGCCGGCCAGGAACTTCAGGCTGTCGTTATACGCTACTGTTGTGATAGTGCTGGCAATCTGGTCCGTGGTGTAGGTCCTGAGGACCGTGCCCGTGCCTGCCGCCAGGTCGTATTGCACCAGGTACATTTGGCCACCCTGGTCGCGCCACATCTTGGCCCAGAACGTGTTACCCGCACCCCAACAGATGCCCAGCCGCGAGAAGGTCGCCGGTGCATCGGGCACGAAGATCTCCTTCGCCGTGAAGTTAGCGCCGTCGGTGGTGGTGAGAATGCAGACCACGTTGCTGACGCTGAGGCCCAGCAGAATCTCGGTGTTCACGCCGGCGCCGCGAACGTCCATGGTCCATCCGATATTCTTGGTCGCGATGGACGGTGCCGGATCGCCGATGTAGGCAACCGTTGCGCCGGTGGTCGGCTCGTCGTTGGCCCAGCGATAGAGCACAAACGGGTCGGTGGCGGGGGCAGTTGTGCGATTGCCTACATAAACCACGCCGTCGTCGGCCACGCCAACCTTGTTGACCGGGCGATTACCACCGCCCACCCCGGTCACGTCCATCACATGTTTGTGGGCGCCGGTCAGCCCATCCATCACCGCGACGATCGTCGAAGGCACATTGGTGGAGACATAGCTGGCCACTACCAGGTTGGAGTTCACCGGGTTGAAGGCCATGCCGTACTCATAATAGTAGGTGTTTAGATACGGCCGGCTGCCGGCGGCGACAGACCAAATGTTCGTCATCTGGGCCGTGTTATACAGCGGGACCACGCTCAAGGTCGCGGGTCGGCTGTCGCGAGAACCGCCGGAATTACTCACCCGCACTACGTATTCTCCGGATTGGCTGACCTGAACATTGGTGAGGGTAAGGGTCGAACTGGTCGCCCCTGAAACGGCCTGCGTGCCGTAATAATACCATTGATAGCTCAACGGCGAGAGGCTGTCCGCCACCACGCTTAGCGTCGGGCTAGTACCCTCAAACCACGCGGCGTCAGCGGGGTGAGTCACGATCACCGGCAGGCTGGCGACGAAGTCGGGATTGACCATGAAGGCCTTGAGGCCGTTGTTGACGCCCAGCGCGACGGCATAACCCTTTTCGAAGCTGACGGCGCCCTGCCACTCGATTTCGGCGTTGTAGGTGCTGAACAACTCCTGGTCCACCCAGAACGGGCCGGCCTCGGGGTCACTGACATCGTAGAACTCCACCGCGACAGGCTTGGCGACGCTGACGTTCTCCAACGTGGCGATCAGACTTGTGCTTGCGTCATAAGCCATGGCGGTCGCCGAGGTCGGGACGCTACGCGAGCCGGTGGTCGGGTAGATCTTCGTGACCCAGCCTACGCCGGCATTCCGATCGAAGGCGACGTTCATCAGGCTGCCCAGAGACTTGACCCAGAACGTGTCGCCGGCGCCCCAGCACAAGCCGAAGCGGTAATTATTATAATTGGGAGTCAGGTTAGTGATCACGATTGGAGTGGATACAAACTGGCTCATGGTCTCGTTGTAGCGCAGAACGGCCACGCCGTTTGCGGGAATAGGCGTTGCGGCCCATTTGCCAGCGCCAATAAGGATCTCGGTATCAGCCCCGCCGCCGCGCGCGTCAATGCTTTGCCCCCAACCAACGTTTGAAACAATCGCGTTGGTGCCATCAATCTGCCCCGGGTCGCCGTTGAAGAGAAAACCGGTTTGCATGGGCACCGGGTTGTCGTCGGAAAGGCCGTAGATAGCGAAGGCGGCGCTGGCTGCGTCACTGGTATAGTTGCAGATGAAGATGACGCCATCGTCGGCCACGCAGACTTTGTTCATTGTGGTACCACCCACAAGCGTCAGACCGGAATAGTCAATGTAGTGCTTGTGCGCACCGGTCTGGATGTCCAGCACCGCGATCATGTTCGTGGGGTTCAGGCGCGTGACCACGATGACGTTGGTCGTAACAGGGTTGATCGCCACGCCGTATTCCTTGTAGCCCGAGGTCAGGTAGGGCCGAGTGTCCGGCGCAACGTCCCAGATGTTGGTCATTTGTTCCGATGGATTGCCCATTCGCACTGTTAACAGGGCCGGACTGCTCGTGGCGCTGCCCGAGGAATTGCCCACGATCACTCGGTAGTAACCCTGGTCAGCCAGCCCGACATTGGTGATCGTGCACACGGCACTCGTCGCGCCCGGCAGGTCCGCACCTTCAAACTGCCACTGGTACGTCAGTGGAGGAGTCCCAAACACGCCCGCGGTGAAGGGGTAGGTGGCGTGTTCCCAAAGCGGGGCGTTGATTGGTTGAGTGAGGACGCTTGGCGGAAACACCACTTCATGCAGCGTGTAGGCTCGGATGCCGTTGGCGGTCTCCAGTGCGAACAGCTTGCCGTCACGCAGCCACACCGATCCCACAAAGTTGCCGTTGGCGTTGGCGCCCGGCATATCTTTAGTCCCATCCGTCTGCACCGGCGCGGCCGGGTTCGAGATGTCATACACACGAAGCTTGTGGTTGTTTCCGTCCAGGATCGCCGCCAGGTTCCGCGTCAGATCCACATCCAGCGCGCCGCCGGGGGTCAGAGTCGTGCCGCCGGGAGCGGTGTACAAGGGGATGCTGGCGATGGCCGAGGCGGTTTGTGCGCCGATGTTCAGGCTGAACTGCCTCAGGTTGCCGTTGAGTGCCTTTGCCCAGAACGTGTCGCCCGCGCCCCAGGCCAAACACCGACGGGTCTCTTCCGCGGCGGCGTCCGTCGTAATCTTTGTAGCGGTAAAGGTCACGCCGTCGGTCGTGGTGAGCAGGCCCAGCACCTGGTTGTAAGTTCCCAGCAGGATCTGGGTGCCGGCCCCGGTGCCGCGCAGTGCCAGCGAGTCGCCAAACCGCCGGGGACTGGTGCCGATCGTGTTGCCCGCGGAAGGATCACCCGAGTAAGCCAGCGTCGGCTGCGCAGTTTCGTTCGCCCAGCGGTACAGCCTGAAGGGTCCTGTCCCCCCCGTGGCATCCGTGGTCAGGTTGCCGACATAGATCACGCCATCCGTTGTGATCCCAACCATGTTAACAGCAAAATTGCCGCTGGTGATCACACTAGCGTCCCACGGCAGGGTGCCCAATACGGAACCGGTCGTGCCGTCCAGAATATAAACATTGGTCGTCGCGGGGGATGCCGGAGACCGGCTCGCGACCAGGAAGTGCCCAGTCACTGGATTGTAGGCCGAGCCGCGCGTCCGATCGTCGCTGATCATGAACGTGTGCGTGGGCGCGCCGGGCGCCACACTCCAAATATTCGTCAGCGCGTGGTGCTGGGCACGGGCGCTTGGGATGCTGGTGAGGCCGAATAACAACAGGAACAGGAGGAAGAGTTGAAGGACGGGGCTTGCTGTGCCGTAGCCTTGGAACATGGTATGAGCAGGTTTTTTCATAATATTAGAATATTACTCTAGGACTCAGTGGCTTTTACCACAAACCCCATCTTGGGGCCTATGACGCATATGCGTCAATGGATATCGCTTGCGGTCTTCGGACAGCCATGAGCTATAATGCCTGTTGATATGAAAAGACAACTGACGAGGTTCTTCCGCGCTGGATCGTCGGCCCGGCAGGCGGGCCCCTTCGCGGCCTTCACCCTGATCGAACTGCTCGTGGTCATCGCTATTATTGCCATTCTGGCGGCCCTCCTGCTTCCCGCCCTCTCGCGGGCGAAAGCCAAGGCGCAGACGATTCAATGCTTGAATAACGCCAAGCAATTGCAGCTCGCCTACGAGCTCTACTCGACCGACAACGGCGACCGGCTCATGGACAACTCGGTATCCGGTGTCTCCAGCCCTGGCGCCCAGGCTTGGATCAAAGGCAATGTTCAGGAGTATGTGGCCGATTACGTGGATCATCCGCGGCAAGGCGTGCTGTTCCCCTACAATGCCTCCCTGGGCATCTATCGCTGCCCGGCCAGCCGCGCCTATGTAAAAGGCCTCGGCTGGGGCAACGCCGCGCAGGTGCCGCATAACCGCAGCTACTCGGTTTCGGTCTGGCTCGGCGGCAACGTGGCCGTCTCGAACATCGTCATGAAATACTCAGCCGTCCGTCGCCCCGCCCACACGTCGGTCTTCATCGAGGAGAACCAGATCAGCATTGACAACGGCGCCATTGGCTTTCAACGCCCAGGGGCCGGGATGGTTTGGAATCTTCCCTCCAATCGCCACAACGGCGGTTGCAGCTTTTCCTTCCTGGATGGTCACACCGAAACCTACCGCTGGCGCGGTCCGCGGCTCAAGGAACTCAACACCCAGTACTCCGCCGACGACTCGCGTGCGCAGCGTCCCAACGCCGGCACCAATCCACTCCATAGCCAGCCCTGGGACCCGAACGACCCGGATTACATCCGTCTGGCCGAGACTGCCCCGGACCTGTAAGCGCGCGGAGCGTGCTCCCGCTTTTCGAGCACCCCCGCTTCACGAAGGCGCCAGCAAGCTGGACGCACTCCATACGCTTCGCGCTACCGCAACCCCCGCCTTCCTCTCGTGTACACGGCGTGCGCGTGGCTCTGGCGCGGCAGGGCGGGCTGAGGCCGTGATGCCGTCCAGGCGAGGGCTCAGAAAGTCGCTTGAGCTGGAGGGCTAAACAATTAGGATAGTGGCGATGAAAGAGCCGGAACGACGAATCAGACTGGCCAGGATGGACCCGAAACAAGTAGCGGATGAGATTGGCGATTTCATTCTGCGCAAGGTGCTGGAAATGAAGAAGACTGGCGGCGTCCTTGGGCTTTCCGGAGGCGTGGACAGCACATGCGTCGCCGCGCTGGCCAAGAGGGCCTTCGACCGCCACAACACTACACATTCCCAAAACCGGCTGGAGGTCGTGGGCTACATTCTGCCCTCCGACACCAACCATCCCAAGGACGCGGAGGACGGCTTGAAGGTTGCCGGGCGGTTGGGCATCCGCCATGAAGTCCAGAGCATCGAAGCCATTGTGGAAGCCTTCAAGACCACTAACCCCGAGGCTCTCAGTCATAAGTACCATCGCGGCAACCTGACTTCCGAGATTCGCGCAGTGGTTCTGCACACCAAGGCAGCCACGGAGAACAAGGCGGTCATCGGCACCGGCAATAAGGATGAGGACTACGGCGTTGCGTACTACACGCTGTTTGGTGATGGCGCGGTTCACATGAGCCCGATCGGCAACCTGCCTAAACGCCTGGTTCGCGAGATGGCCGCTTTCCTGGGATTTGAGGACCTGTCGGGCCGCGTTTCCACCGCCGGCCTCGAGCCAGGGCAGACTTCCTTCAAAGACCTGGGTTGTGACTACGAATTCGCCGAGGTGGTATTGAACGGTCTCGACCAGGGCCTGAAGGCGGAGGAACTCGCCGTTCACCCCCAAGTCGTGGCTTATGCCCGCCAGCAGATGGAGAAATATGCCCAATGGTATGGAACGCCCAAGTTCTCGTCAGTCGAGGCGCTGGTCGCCGAAATCATGCAGCGCCATGAAATCGCTCTGTTGAAGGCCGAGATCGTCAATCCGGACATCGCACCCATCACGCTAACGCTCGAGTAGCTATGAAGTAAAGCGGCCTCCCCCCGGGCGGCATTCCACCGTTCCGCATTTATGAATATCACTGCGATTCGCCTCCTGAGTGGCGCGCGGCTGGCCGGCCTCCTGGGCGCGCTTTGTTTCACTTGGCCCGAGCCGGCCGCGGGGCAAGTGGTCGTCTGGGGTTATCAGGGATTTGGGATCACGAACGTGCCGGCGGCGGCCACCAATGTTGTGGCGTGCGACGCAGGGTATTACGCTGCCCTCGCGCTCAGGGGCGACGCAAGCCTGGTCGCCTGGGGGAGTTCGAATTACAGCCTGACCAATATTCCAACCAGCGCAACCAACGTGGCTACCATCTCTGTCGGCTTCGGGCACATGCTGGCTTTGCGGAAAGACGGGGTAGTCGTCGGCTGGGGCGACACGACGGGCGGACGGACCACAGCGCCTGCCTCGGCGACGAACGTTACAGCCGTCGCAGCCGGATACAGCCATAGTCTTGCATTGCGCGGTGACGGGAGCGTCGCAGCCTGGGGTTCCATGAGCGCGGGTTCACCCGTGACCAATGTTCCCTCCACGGCGACGACTGTCCTCCGGATTTCAGCGGGAGGTAACACCGTCGTGCAATTCAGCTTGGCGCTTCGGCGAGACGGCCTCGTCGTGCCCTGGGGCCAGAACTACAACAACGTGCTGAGCGTGCCGGCCAGCGCCACCAACCTCGTAGCCGTGTCGGCTGGCGGGGATCATTCGCTGGGGCTGCGGGCCGACGGCACTGTCGTGGGGTGGGGTAACACGGCTTACGGTGCGTGCGCGCCTCCCGGTGCAGCCACGAACATTGTGGCGGTGGCGGCGGGCAACGGCTTCAGCCTGGCACTGCGCAATGATGGAGCCGTCCTGGCCTGGGGCACCACCACTTATGGTCTGACCAGCGTGCCCACCAACATGGCCTTTGCGGTGGTCATCGCCGCCGGTGTCAATCATGCGCTGGCAGTGACCAACAACGGCGCGCCGCAGTTCGTGGATTCTCTGTCCAACCTGACGGCGTTTGCGAGCAGCGATTTCACGCTCAACGCGTTGGCAGTCGGGCAAGCCCCTCTGGCTTACCAGTGGCGTTACAATGAAACGGATCTGCCCGGCGAGAACCAACCGACACTGACCTTAACCAACGTCCAGTTTACGAATGCAGGGGCCTACTCGGTGGTGGTCAGCAATGCACTGGGGCTGATCACGGGGCTGGTTGCCAATGTCAGCGTAGTGCAACCCCCGGCCATTCAGCAACAGCCTGAGAGCCAAACCGTTTTTGCCGGCACCAACGTCTCCTTTTCGGTGGTGGCCACCGGCGATCCGGACCCAACTTACCAGTGGCAATTCAATAGTGTGAACATCGCCGGGGCAACGAACAGCAGCTACGCCATTCCTTACGTACTGACCAGCCACGCAGGCAACTATCGCGTGGTGCTCACCAATAGCGCCGGAGCGCTGACTAGTGCGGTCGCGGTATTGACGGTAAACACGCCGAGCCGGCCAGTGGTCACGTCCTGGCCCGCCAACCAAGCCGTGTCCCTCGGCGCGCCACTCACCCTGAAAGCCACCGCCAGTGGGCCGACGCCAATCAGTTTCCAATGGCGATTGAACGGAACCAACCTGCCCGGCGTGACCGGGCCGACTGTCAACTTCAGCGCGCTCACCGACGCCGACGCCGGCCGGTATAGCGTCGTCGCCAGCAACAGCTATGGCTCCACCGCCAGCCCCGATTTCTCAGTCACGGCGGTGCCGGTCGTGGCATGGGGAGTTGGGGCGGTGACTAATCTGCCGAGCGCACTGTCCAACGCCGTAGCCATCGCCGCGGGTTATCAGCACGCCGTGGCTCTCAAGGCGGACGGGACGGTGGCGGCCTGGGGCTCCAACAGCTATGGCCAGGCCAGTGTGCCGCTTGGGCTCAGCAACGTAGTCGCCGTCGCGGCGGGGGATTACCACTGCCTCGCGTTGAAAGAGGACGGGACGGTCACAGCCTGGGGCAACAACAATGGCGGACAGATTAGTTTGCCCGCGAACGCGACGAACATCATTGCCATCGCCGCCGGCACCGCGCACAGCCTGGCGTTGCGGGCGGACGGGATTGTGCTGGCCTGGGGCGACAATTTCTACGGCCAGACCGCCGTTCCCGCGTCGGCCACCAACGTGGTAGCTATCGCCGCGTACAGCGACCATAATCTGGCCCTTCGCGCCGATGGCACGGTCTTGCCCTGGGGCGACAGTTCCCAGGGGATGAACACCCTCGCCTATAACGCCAACGGCCTGGTGGCCATCGCTTCCGGTGATTCTTTCAACCTCGCGCTGCGCACCAACGGGCTTTACGTGACTTGGGGGTTCTTTCCCCCCTCGGGCATCCCAACCTCGACCAGTGATGTAATCGGGATTGCCTCCGGCTCGCAACACATCCTGCTGTTGCGCACCGGTGGACGAGTTACCGCCACTGGCGGCTACAACCTCTTCTCCTCCCCACGGCTCAACGTTCCCCCCTGGCTGACCAACGCGGTGGCGGTGGCGGCTGGATACGACTACAGCCTGGCGCTGGCCCGGCCCGCCGGCGGGTTGCCGAGCCTGCAGCGAGCCCAGCGTCAGGCCTGGCTGGGCGGGGAAACAGCTTACGCCGCGGTGAGCGCCGGGCAGCGCATCGGCTCCTGCCGGTGGCGGTTCAACGGCGCGAACTTACCGGGCGCCACCGGCCCGTTTCTCGCCCTCTCGCAGTTGCAGGCCGGCCAAAGCGGCGATTACAGCGTGGTGGTGAGCGATACAGGCGGGGCCATTACGAGCAGTGTCAGCCATTTAAGCCTGGTGCTGCCGCCGCTGCCGCAGATCACGCAGCAACCGGTCTCTCGCACAGCGGGCGCGGGGACGAACGTGACCTTTGCCGTCACCGCCGCCGCCACCATACCGGCGGCCTATCAATGGCAGTTCAATGGGAACCCAATTCCCGGGGCGACCGGCGCTCGTTGCACGGTGACGAAAGTTCAAGCCGAGCACATGGGCAGTTATCAAGTGCTGCTTACGAACTGGGCCGGGGCCGTCACCAGCCAGGTGGCGACACTCTCAGTAACCCAAAGCCCGCCGACCTTCGTGCTGCAGCCATACAGCCGCAGTGCGGCCGCAGGTGCCAGCGCGGTCTTTAGCGCCCTGGCCGTGGGCACGGAACCTTTGTCCTACCAATGGCAGTTCAACGGAACAAACATCCCGGACGCGACCCACTCCGCCCTCGCGCTGGCGGTCGTGGATGCCTCCAGTGCCGGCGCCTACCATGTCACGGTCACGAACATCGCCGGCTCGATCACCAGCACCGATGCGGTGTTGTCGCTCACGCCGGTTGCGTTCTGGGGTGACAGTTCTTCGGGCCAGGCTGATGTGCCGGCAGCCGCCACGAACCTGATCGCATTGGCGGCAGGCGGGGCGCACGTGCTGGCGTTGAGCGCGGACGGCAGGGTCACGGCCTGGGGCGGCAACGCCTGCGGCCAGGCGACGGTGCCCGCGGCCGCTACCAACGTGCTCCGCATTGCCGCGGGAGAGTCGCACAGCCTGGCCCTGCGCGCGGATGGCACTGTGCTCGGCTGGGGCAACAACTATGTCGGCCAGGCCGCACCGCCGGCGGGTTTGTCCAACGTCGTCGAGATTGCAGCCGGCACCCTGCACAGTCTGGCGCTCCTGGCAGACGGGACAGTGGCCGCGTGGGGCAACAGCACCACGGTCCCGACTGGAGTGTCGAATGCAGTGGCGGTTTCCGCCGGGGGTCTCCACAGCCTGGTGCTGCTGCGCGACGGCTCCCTGGCAACCTGGGGCAACGACAGCGTGGGCCAAACCGACCTTCCACCGCAGGCCACCAACCTGGTGGGCATAGCCGCCGGGTTCGGCTTCAGCGCCGGCTTGCGTGCCGATGGCAACGTTGTCGCCTGGGGCAGCCTTGGCCCCTCGCCTGCGTTCACAGTGACAGTGTACTGCGGCGGCTACAGCACTCATACTGGAGGCTTCAAAGGCACCAACACAGCGTTCGTTCCGGTCGAAGCGACCAACATCGTCGCTATCGCCGCCGGCAAATACCATATCGTCGCGCTCCGGGCGGACGGCGCCGTGATTGCCTGGGGCGATGACAGCGCCGGCCAGGTTGCGGTCCCGGCCGTCAGCAATGTCATCGCCATCGCGGCGGGCGGCAACCAAAGCCTCGCACTGGCAGGACCAGCCGCGCCCCATTTGGGCGCTTCGTCGGCCAGTCTCACGGTCGGCGAAGCTTCCGCTCTCAGCTTCAATTTCGCCGCGGCAGGCTTGCCGCCGCTCTCGGCCAGTTGGCAGTTCAACGGCACTAATCTCACCAGTACCGGCCTGTGGCATTTCATCCCTGATGCCCGCCTCGCCAATGCGGGCCAGTATGCGTTGGTCCTCACGAATGCGGCGGGCGTGGCCACCGGCACGGTGTCGCTGACAGTGACCGCCACACCCCCGGTCATCGTCCTCCAACCCGCCGGCCTCATGGTTGGCGCAGGCTCGAACGTAACCCTGCGTGTGCAGGTTCAGGGCAGTCTGCCGATGAGTTACCAATGGCAGCGGGATGGCCTCGCACTAGAGGACGGCCCACTCATCAGCGGAGCCGCCGAGTCAACCCTCACACTATTGAACGTTCAGACCAATGACACAGCCAATTACAGCGTAACGGTGACCAACCTGGCTGGCAGCACAGTCAGCTCCAACGCCCTGCTGCTGGTCCTGCCCAACACGCCTCTGGCGGAGGCCCTGGAAGCCACAGCGCTGGAGTGGAACACAGGCGGAGATTCCGCATGGCGGTGGCAGACCAACACTACCCACGATGGCACGGACGCGGCCTGGAGCGGGACCTTGAGCCAACCCGGCACGTCCTGGGTCCAGACCGCCGTCTCCGGCCCGGTCGCCGTCAGCTTCTGGTGGAAGACTGCCTCCACCTTCGAGAGTCTGAGCTTTGCCGTGGACGGGACCAATTGGGCCTCGGTGTCCGGGTCGGTGGATTGGCAGCAACGCTCGTTCTCTGTCCCTGAGGGCAGCCATCTGCTCCGCTGGCTTGCCGCCAAGACGACGACCTATTCGGGTTGGGCGCTCGATTCCTGGCTGGACCAGGTGAGCCTCGGAGGCAGCAGCGCGCCGGCGATTACGAGCCAGCCCTCGCCGGCTGTCGGCGCGGCGGGAGCGAGTGCCAGGTTCACGGTTGGGGTGACGGGGACCGAACCGTTCGGCTACCAGTGGCAACAGGATGAGGTCGCCATCCCGGGGGCAACCAGTGTGTCACTGACCGTCACGAACATTCAGCCGGACAACACGTCCGGTTACCGGGTGGTGGTGACCAATACGATCGGCGCGGTGACCAGCCAGGTCGCGTCCATCACGGTGACCAATTCCATGCCGGTGATTGCTTCGGCCCCAGTGTCGGTCACCACTGTTCCCGGGCTCACGGCGAGTTTCAGCGCCACGGTCAATGGCACGCAGCCCATGGCAACCCGCTGGCAGTTCAATCAATCCGACCTGCCCGGCGCGATTGGCACGTCGCTTGTCATTAGCAACGTGCAGTACGCCGATGCCGGATCGTATCGCGTTGTCGCAAACAATGACTTGGGCACGGCCTTCAGCAAGGACGCGGTGCTGACGGTCGTACCCGTGGCGGCCTGGGGCCTGAGCAGCTCCGGGCAGACGCGGGTGCCGGCGGATGTTGGCGACGTGGTGGCATTAGCAGCGGGGTATCAACATAGTCTGGCATTGCGGCGTGACGGCAGCGTAATCACGTGGGGAGCGTATTGGCCCTCGATGGGCACTCTCGTTTCCCCGCCCACTTTTTCGCTGCTCGCGATTGCCGGATCGAGTGACCATGACATCGGCCTGTTCCCCAATGGCACCGTAGCGGTTTGGGGCGCCTACAACTCCCTCCTCGCACAGGTTCCGACGGATCTGACCAATGCCGTAGCCGTGGCCTCCGGCATCTACCACGCTCTCGCCCTCAGGGACGACGGCAGCGTGGTCGCCTGGGGCGACAACAGTTATGGGCAGGTTGCCGTGCCACCCGACGTCACGGACGTTGTTGCCATAGCCGGCGGTATGAGGCACAGCCTGGCCTTGCGCGAGGATGGCACCGTCCTTGCCTGGGGCAACAATGAGCTGGGTCAACTGGACATCCCTCCCAACCTGAACGATGCGGTGGCCATCGCCGCGGGCGATTACTTCAACCTGGCCCTGCGCGAGGACGGGACGGTGGCTGCGTGGGGTGATCCGGCGATCTGCGTGACCAACCTGCCTGGGGATTTGACGAATATCGTCGCCGTAGCAGCCGGGGAATACAGCGGCATGGCCTTGCGCGGCGACGGCACGGTGGTGACGTGGGGCAAGCTTCTTTGGGGAAGTGTGCCCGACGGATTGACCAACGTGATTGCCTTCGCGGGCGGCTACGGGCACTGCCTGGCGCTGGTGGGCGACGGACGGCCGGCGATCACCGTCCAACCGTTCCGGCGCAAAGTGGCGGGCACTGGCGACGCAAGATTGCAGGTCATGGCCGTCGGCGCCGGCCCCTTGAGCTATCAATGGCAGCTTAGCGGAACCAACATTCCCGGCGCGACCGGGCGGACGCTGCCACTGGCCCAGGTGGCTGTGTCCGGGAATTACAGCGTGGTGGTCAGCAACGCCCTCGGCACCACGAGCAGCAGTTCCTCGGTCGTCACGCCAGCCTTGAGGTTCGACACCCTGTCGGGCTTGACCGGCATGGATCAAAACGGTTTCCACCTGCGCCTGCTCGGGCTTTCGGGCCGAGGCTATCCCGTGATCTACGCTTCGACGAACCTCTCGGCCTGGCAGCCGATCTTCACCAATGTGCCCGTGGTGGGCACGCTGGATTACCTCGACGCCGACGCCGCGAACCAAACCCGGCGTTGCTATCGCGCCGTCGAGACCGATCTTGCGCTCGGCCCGCTGCGCCTGCAGCCTCCGCTGCCTCGGGCGCCCCTCGCTGACACTCTCCGCCTCCGCATAGACGGCCTGAGCGGCCTCGGCCCGGCTGTCCTTTACCGATCAACCAATCCCTTGGCTGGAACCTGGGAGCCGATTGCCACCAACCCGCCTGCCATCGGCTCATGGGAACTCATGATCCCGGTCGCCCCTGACCAGCCCAATCAGTTCTTCCGGGCCCTGGAACAACGCTGAACGTATGTCGGCAGATTCAGGGGACGGGTCCGGGAGGCAGAGCAGCCTCGCACCCCCGACCCCCAATTGACGCAAGCCGTTCCTGCTGCCACCACCCCCTCACGGGGGCGTTTATGTGGACCTTGAGATTATGTGGACCCGAGGGAGAAGAGGGCCCTTTTACAGGGGTTTTTCCCCTGAGCAGGTCCACATAATCTCCAGGTCCACATAAATGCGTATCTTGACACGACCACCACCTTCGGCAATCGGGACATGGGCGGAGCGCGGCTGTCCTCAGCCGCAGCACGTGCGTAAGGGAGCGGCTCTCGGGACAACGGGGCAGGCCCGCATTGTCGGGGCTGCTGCGGCTGAGGACCGCCGCGCTCCGGTGGCGGTGTCGAGATGCGCTGCCGCTGGTGGGAGTCACTCGGC
>CAZVFC010000096.1:0-24004 GCA_964625855.1 uncultured Verrucomicrobiota bacterium
GCAGGTGACCCGCGCCGACAGCCGCCGAAACGGTTTTCATGACTCCGCCATACAGTGGTGCCCCCGGCTCATGTTTACGCTTGCCAGGAAGGCAGGAGCTTTGGCATTTTCCGACATGCCAGCAAGCAAAGAGCCTGACAACCTTGATTCCAAGTTCTTCAAGCCGGCGGATGCGTTCTTCCCGGCCTACAGCAGCATCGGTCTGACCTACGACGACGTCACCCTCGCCACGCTTTATTCCGAAGTTCTGCCGCGCGACACGCAGCTCGGCACGACGCTGGCGGACGGGCTGCAGCTCAATATCCCGGTCATCTCGTCCGACATGGACACGGTGACGGAAGCACGCATGGCCATCGCCATGGCGCTCAGCGGCGGGCTGGGTCTCATCCATTACAACATGACCGAGCGGCAGCAACTTTCTGAGGTCGGCCGGGTGAAGAACAATGTCCACGGCCTGATCCAGGAGCCCATTAAAGTGGCGCCGGATCAGCTCATCGGCGACGTGCTGGATTTGATTGCCAAGAAGCGATTCGCGTTCAGCACCTTTCCGGTGGTGGACACCCAGGGCAAGCTGGTCGGGTTGCTGTCCGGCCACGTGGTCAAGCAGCGCTACGCCAAACGCAAGGTGGCCGAGGCGCTCACGCCGCGGGCGCAAGTGCATACGATTAACAAGAAGGAGCTGGGCCGCGATCCCATTGCCAAGGCCGATCGTTTCTTCACCGACCATCCCGGCATCCACAAGCTGCTGGTGGTGGACGATCAGGACCGGCTGAATGGGCTGTTCACGATGAGCGATGTGGAGCGCATCACGCAGGAGCGCAATGCGCAGTTCAAGCCGGCGCGCGACGCCAACTTCCGGCTCCTGTGCGGCGCGGCGGTGTCGGCCACGCGCAACGCCTTCGGCGAGCTGGACCGCGAGCGAATCCTCAACCACGTGGGCGCGTTGGTGGAACGCGGGCTGGACGTGGTGGCGGTCTCGACCGCGCACGGGCACAGCCGGGGTGTGGGTGATGCCGTGCGGATGCTGCGGGACGCGTTTCCCAAGCTGCCGATCATCGCCGGCAATGTGACGAGCGCGGCGGGCGTGGAGTTTCTCGCCGATCGGGGGGCCAATGTGGTGAAGGTCGGCCAGGGGCCGGGCTCGATTTGCACGACGCGCATCGTGGCGGGGGTCGGCATTCCCCAGCTCACCGCGCTTTACGTGGCGTCACGGGCGGCGCGCAAAAAACGCGTCACCCTGCTCGCCGACGGCGGCATCACCAAGTCTGGCGACATCGTCAAGGCCCTAACGCTGGCCGACGCGGTCATCTGCGGCGGGATTCTGGCCGGGTGCTCCGAGGCGCCCGGGGAGGTCATGGAAATCAGCGGCAAGCTCTACAAGCAATACCGCGGCATGGGGAGCCTGGCCGCGATGAAGGAAGGTGCGGCGGCGCGCTACGGCCATACGCTCGACCCAGGGCGCAAGGTCGCGCCCGAAGGGGTCGAGGCGTTGAAAGAAGTCTCCGGCTCGGTGGACCGCGTGCTGGCGCAACTGATTGGCGGCATGCAGTCCGGCATGGGCTATCTGGGCGCGGCCAACCTGGCGCAGCTTCGCGAGCAGGCCCGTTTCATCCGCGTCAGCCCGGCCGGCCAGCGCGAGGCGGCGCCGCATGATGTGGTCGAGCTGAAGACCGGGAACTGATTGCGAGGCGGCCGGTAATCCGCCGTCAATCGTCAGTGGTCCGTGGTCGCCGACGGGAGACCACGGACGGCGGACTAGAACTCGATGGCTTCGTTCATCTTGCCGCACTGCGAGCAGCGCGAGCGGTCCACATCCGGATCGTCGGTATAGACCGAGCCGCAATTCCGGCAGCGGAAAATGCGATCCTCGGTTGGCGTCGGCTGAAAGCGGCGCCGGCGAAGCTCGGTGTAAATGCCCAGGGCGCCGATCCCGGCCAGCAAGACCACCACGTAGGTCAGTATCAGGTTGGGTATGGACATGGAATGTTCGTGCCGGCGGCTGGGCGGTTAGGGCTTGGCCGCGGGTGCGTTAGTGGACGGCACCGGGAGGGTAGCCCACTCGAAGATCATCCGGCCCCAGGTCAGGTCCGCCATCGGATCGCCGCTCTTCGCCGCCGCGCCGCCGGGCGCCGCGGCAAACCGCGCCGCGGCGGCCAGGCGCAACGCGTCGTCGTCCGCGGCCTTCGAGCCGCTGCTGGACAGCAAGACGGGGACAAATACGGGCCGGCCCTTGGAGCCCACCACGAGCTGAACGACACTCTCGGTGAGCAGGTCGGTGTGTTGTTGTGAAGGAGGGTCCATCGGCGTGATGAGTTTTCGTGCTGCCAGGCCGCCTTCCAGTCGCAGCCTCGACCGGGCCGGAGCCACCGGCGCCGGACCGGCCGGGGCGATGGTAAGTTCGGGCACGGGCCGGGTCGGGCTTGCCGGCGCCGTGAAATCATCGGGTTCGAGCGAGCGTCCAAACGCGGCGCCCAGCCGCTCCACGGCAAGATCGAGCCAGCGCGGGTTTTCGGACCACTCAAAGGAGCGGACGGGCGGTTGCGCAATGCTCAGCCACGCCAGCCCGGAAAACCCTTCGCGATGCGGCAGGGCAAACAACGTGGGATCGTTGAGCGCCATCAACTCGGTCGTGGCCTTGCCGGCAAGGTGCAGCACGGGAGCCGGGTTGGGCAGGCGCGGGCGCGCAACCGACTTGTCGCTGAGCCAGAAAATCAGGCCGACCTGCGCGCCGAAGACGAGGGCCACGAAGATCCACCAGCGGCGTTGCGACCACGGACGCGGCTCAACCAAAGCCGAACTCATGGCAGGGCCGGCTGGCCTGAGGCCGCGAACGGACGCGGCAGCGTGGCCAGGAACGCCTCCGGAATGCCCGCTTCGCGCGCGAGGAGCGTGAGGCGGACGATCATCTCGTAAGTCGCGTCCTTATCCGCATGCACCAGCAGCGACAGCGGCTCCTTCTCCTTGGATTCCATCGCAGCCGTTCGCAAGCGACCGCGCAGCTCGTTCTCTTCAATCCACTGGTTCTGGTAGTATAACCGTCCGTTCTTATCAATCGCCACCGAGACCGTCGGCTTGTCGGTGCCCGGCAGATCATTGGCGACCGGGAGCTGCAGGCGCACGCCCGGCGTATATAGCAGCGAGCCGGCCATCAGGAAGATCACCAGCAGAAACAGCACCGCGGCATACGGGGCGGCATCCAGGTGGCCCCGGAGAATACGGGCGTTGCGCGGGAATTTCATGAGGGCACCCGCGTCGTCACGGCTTGGCTTCCTCGGTCACGATGTTCACGACTTCCGTCGAGGCGCGCTCCATGTCGAGCACGATCGAGTTGACCCGGCTGACCAGATAATTGTAGCCGGCGTGCGCCGGGATGGACACCGCCAGGCCGGCCGCGGCGCAAATCAACGCCTGCCAGATCCCGGTGGAGAGGTCCCCGAAATGCGCGTAAACGCCCTGCCCCTGCATGTGGGAGAACGTCTTGATGAAACCCAGCACCGTTCCCAGTAAGCCGAGCAGGGGGGCGAGCTGGGCGATGGTCGCCAGCAAGTTGAGCTTCTCCTCCAGGCGCGGCACCTCCAGCAGCCCGGCCTCCTCCAGGGCCTCGCGTACGCGCTCGCGTCCCTGGCCGCGGTTGACGATGGCCGCCTTCACCAGCCGCGCCACCGGCCCCGGGGTCGCGTCGCAGATGGACAGCGCCTCGACCACGTTGTCGCGCTTGAGCACGGTGCGCACGCCATTGAGGAACTCGGTCGAATTAATCTGGGCACGGTGGCAGTGGAGAAAACGCTCGATGAACACCGCCACACCCACCGCACTGACGAGCAGAATCAACCATAGCATCAGCCCGCCGTTGGCCAATAATTCCGGCAAGGTTCGCATGGCGTTCTTTATACGTCCCCGCGCCCGCGGTTCAAAGGCCAAAATCATGGCGCTTGACCCCCACCCCCCGACCGCCCTACAACAAGCCCATGATTCACATAGGCATTCACACCGACAATTATCGTCCCCTTAGCGTAGGCTTTGAAGGCGCCTGCCAGAAGATCGCCGCCACCGGCCTCAAACACATCGAGTTCGCCGCCATCCACGGCCAGAACTTCATCACCGCTCTTGGCTACGACCCGGGCGTCTCGCTCCAGTCCAACCCGCGCGCGCTGCGCCGCTTCCTGGACAAGCTCGGCCTGCGCGTCTCGCAGATTGACGGGGCTTACCCGATGATGGGCCCCAACGGCTCGGCCTTTGGCGTCCAGTACGTCACCCAATCCATCCGCTTCGCCGCCGAACTGGGCTGCCCGATGGTGGACACGGTGGACGGCGCCTTCGAAATCCCCGGCCTTTCGCGCAAGGAGGTCTTCCGCGTCACCTGCGACAACTACCGCCAGTGCCTGTCCTGGGCCGAGGATTACCGGATCGTCATCAACGTCGAGCCGCACGGCCCCTACACCAACGACATTGACTTCATGCAGCGGCTGTTCAAGCACTTTGAGTCGGAGTATCTGCGGTGCAATTTCGACACCGGCAACTCATTCATCGCGGGCCACAACCCTCTGGACTACCTCAAGGCCCTCCGCCGATACGTTTCTCATTGCCACATCAAGGACGTCAGCCCCGCGCTGGCCGCCGCCGTGCGCGGCGAGGAAACCGGCATCGGCAGCTCCGAGGTTCCCGTAGGCGGCGGCGTTAATGCCGACAACATCCGTGCCTGCATGGCCTTCCTGCACCAACACGGCTGGAACGGCGTTGTCTCTCTGGAATGCCACGGCTCCGACGAGAACACCCGCAAGAGCGTCGAGTGGATGCGCGGGGTAGTGAAGGGACTCGGCAAGACGGCAAAGCGGAAGGCGTGATACCTGCCGCGCGGCGACTGGGCAAGCGCTGCTTGGGGTGCGCGACCGGCGTGGGTGACGGCGGATGTGCGATCCAGAACCCCATCCGCCTCTTGACCGTCGCGGTTCCTTTGTCCACCGTGCCGGGGCGCATGACAATACGTGTTGATTTCAAGCAACTCGGTCTGGCGGGACTGTTGATGACAATGGTCTTCAGCCTGTGCGGCTGCATCTACCTGCGGCTGAACGCGCTACGAAACCAGCTTGCCGAGTTCGACCGGTTCGTGACAGTCGGGGGCGAACCCGATCTGGCGCTGACTTTCAAACGCCCGGTGCTCTGGTCGGAAGATTTGACAACTCTCTTCAAGCAACCCCCCACCCAGCAACACGAAGCCGGTTCGCTCAAGACCTGTCTGTGGGTTGTCGAGAAGGAGCGGGCGCCGGTGGCCGAGGACCCCGGGGCCTTTCGGTTCACCTTTACCACCCTTTTCACCAGCAACAAGCTGAGCCAATTGGTCATTCCCCGTGAACTGCTGCGCGTCGTGCCCCGCGACGCGGCCGTTCGCATGTTCAAGGCGATGGGCCGCGCGCAGGTTAACAAGGGCCGGCGCCGCGCGGACACGCAGTTCCCTACTGACGGGAAGGCGTCCGATCAATTCGTCTGCATTACGCAAGATGTGAAGCGGCTTCTCGGAACCCCGCAGAAGACCCAGTCGGACAATCTGGCCACCACCTGGCATTATCGCTTCGTGCTGCGGCCGCCGGCGAATCATCCGGAGCCGGGCATGAGCATCCTGGCACAATTCGTTTTTCGGAAGAGCGATGACCGCCTGACCAGCGCTCAAGTCGAGTTCAGCGGTCACCAGGTGAACGTGAAGATGTAACGGGGTTTGCGCTTCCGCAACCATGGGCCAGAAGTCTCCGTTCCACGGTTGGAAGTTGCTGATAAGCTCCCCGGCTCGCCGGCATAAATATCCGCCGGCTTTCCGCCAGGTTTCCATTGACCCGGCTTGGGCTCCAGATTAGATTCCTTCCCAGGCAGTAAACGACAATACCCGGGTGGTGCGGTCACTGCCCGGCGAGAGACGCCGGTTTTGACGCTATGATATCGAGCAAAGACCCTGGTGCGGCGAGGCTCAATCGAGGGGCGTTCACCCTGATCGAACTGTTGGTAGTCATCGCGATCATTGCCATCCTGGCGGCGCTGCTCCTGCCGGCGCTCTCCAAGGCGAAGGAACGGGCGAAGCGTACAAGTTGTCTGAGCAACCTGCACCAATTGGGACTGGGGGTGCACATGTACGCCTTGGACCAACAAGACCGACTGCCGACCATTTTCCGGACGGCCTCGATATTTACGACCTATTGGTTCCGCTACAATTCCGCCTACAAGAATCTCGGCCTGCTCTTCGAGGGAAATTATATCAAACCTCCTCACTCGTTCTACTGCCTGTCCGGCAAGGCGCGTCCCAACGAAACGCTCGCCTACAATGGGCCGGACAACAACTGGACGAATAGTAGCGTGCGCTGCTCGTATCCCGCCCGCACGGCCGTTGAAAGGATCGGCGGTCTCAACACTCTGGTCACCGAATGGAAGTTGCAGAATTACGTCACGAACGTGATTTACAGCGACTTCGTCGGGGTCGCCGACTATCAAGGCGGGGGCATTGAGACGGGCTACATTTACCCGGTTCACAACGGCGCTGGATACAATCGCCTGTTTGGCGACGGCTCCACGCGCTGGGCCCGGCCCGGCCCGGTCACGCGCAAGGTTTCCTCGACTACCCCGAGCCTTCTCCAGCAACTGAACTTTTACCTGGAACTGGATCAACTTCCCTGACAATGAATCTATAGACAAGAACCTCAATCCACTGACAGCCATGAAAAGAACCATCCGAACCATCGCCTCCTGCCTGACTCTGTGCGCCGTCCTCCTGACGGCCCCGAACAGTTTCGGCTTCGATCAAGTCGCCGCGGGTGTTTTCGGCCAGAACACGAACGCGCCTGCTGCCAACACCAACTCCATCGAGGTCAGCGCCACGTCCGCGCCCAACGACGTCACCACATTCAGCAACGCCGTGGCGGCGGCCTGGGCCACAAATTTCGGTGGGGTGTACGATCTCGTCGGCCTGAGCGGGAATCCCACAATTTATCGCGCCACTTATGGCCCGAGCAACCGCAAACGCCTGACCGCCACGACCAGCACCGCCATGCAATCGATTGGCTGGCCGCCCAGCGGCAGCTTCAATCCGCTTTCCTACTCGGTCGGCACCTGCCAGTCAGCAGACTCCACCGGGTATTCCATGGCCATCGGGGCGATTGAGGATCCGGTCACGGGGGCGATCGTGTACGGCGACCGACTGACGCAAGTCGGGTTCGCGATTCTCTCGCGCACCCACGCCACCTACCCGGCCGACATCCGCGTGACCGCCGCGTTCAGCGACGGCACGACCGAGGCGGTTACGTCGAATATCGGAAATGTGCGCGGCACCGATGACACGTTCTTCGGTTTCACAGCTCCCTCCGGCAAGTCCATCACCAATCTGTTGTTGGAATCCTTCAATCCCGGCACCACCACGCCCAAGAGCACGCGCATCGCCTGGGATGACCTGGGCTTTATCACCACGCCCACCGGACTACCGTATTTGACGACTCTGACCAATTACCTCGTTCGCTGGGCGACCAACGGCATTCAGTTCGAGTTGAACAGCTTGACGGCCATTGATCCCAATTGGGTTTCCGTGGCACTCAATTCCAGCAATGTGACGAGTCAACTGGTCATAACGGGTGAGCCCACCAATCGGCTGTTCTCCTTCAACGGGCTGGAAGCCGGAGCCTATTACACCATGGTCATCACCGTTACCAACACGGTGGGCACCGCCATTTGGACGAACCAGTTCTACACGCCCGAGCCGGAACTCGCCCTTTACAATTCGCACGGTTTCACCGATGACGTGTTGTATCCGTTGGGCGCATTGCAGGGGATAACAGACGGCTGGGCGACCTGGACTACAAATGCGGCGGAGCCTTCCACAATCGTGGATGTTGGGGGACCGCAGGGCAAGGTGCTGGAACGCCTTAACACCGGCGCGACCCGGGCTGACTTTCTGGAGTTTCCGCCCGTCGCCTCGGGCACGCTGATCGTCGAGTTTGATGTTCAGGTTTCCAGCACGGCGACCCGGACTCTGGACGTTGCGCTTCTGCTCCCGGGCTCCACCGGCACGATGGCTAGTCTGCTGACTTGGAGTGACCCAACACAACTTGGCAAGTTGGCGTATTACAACAACACCGCGTACGTGCCGCTGATGGATTGGCCCTCGGACCTGAGCTGGCACCACTGCAAGGTCATTCACTACCTCACCGGCCCGGCGGCAGGGCGCTTTGATGTGCTCGTGGACGACACCACGGTGGGGCTGAGAATCCCGTGGCGTAATGCTCCGATTGGCTCCGTCCTCGGTCGTTTGCGCATCGAAAGTACAACCGCGGGCGCGGTGTTGGAATACAGCCATGTTGACAACCTCGTGGTGACCGTCGCGCCCGAAGACCCGAACGCTTTCATTTCGCCGACCATCTTCAACCTCATGCCCACAAATTCTTCGATCATACGTCCGTCGGACGGCATGCACTTCGAGGTGACTTCCGGCGAAACCATTTCGGCTTCGGACGTGGCGATGGTGCTCGACGGCAGTCCGGTTTCCCTGGTCGTCACGGGTTCGGCCAACCACTACTACGCGGCCTACAACTCCTTGACCGAAGGAAACCATAATGCCTTCATCTACGCCACCAACTCGCTAGGGACAACCACCCAATCGGTGGCGTTCATCGCCACCGATGAAGCGTGGTTGCCTCATCCGGCTGATGGCTGGGCCATCCCTTGGCAATGGAGCGGCACCGTGCAACCCGAGTTGCGCACGGCATCCCCAATTGACGGCGCGGGCCGCTACCTCCACCTGGACGCAACCGGAGGCGTCCGCAATCTCATGCGCCAGTATCAATCCGGTACGACTGTGGACATCACCCAACCGCACTACATCCGCTGGAAGTTCCGGCTGGCCGAAGACGACTTCAACACCAACTTTGACATGTTCAACGATCGCGTTCATTTCTTCGCCCGCAATGGGCCACGCCTAACAGGCAGCACCGATGCAAACAATACCTGGGCCATCAGTGCCACCGGCGCCGAGCAGACCCCTGGCTCCGGCATCTCCGCCGGGCAGACCTTCTGGATCTACGATAACGTGGATGGCTCGGGCGCCTACAGCCTGACAAACCTGGTGGACAGCCACATCCAATTGTTGCCCCAACACATCTATGCATTCGAGGTTCTGGTGCGCCCGGCAGATAACACCTACCTGGTGGGAATCGCTGATGAAACCGACGGCACCAATTTCAACAGCGCCGCGCCCCATCGTTTTCGTTCGCCCGGTGCGACGGCGACCAGCCACACGTTGCTCCACTTCGGCGTGGAGCTTGAGCCCGCAACGATCCTCCGGCCGTTCGATTTGGATTCCGTCTTCGTCACCCAGGCGGCCCTGCCGGTCATCCTTCTCAACCCGGTTCACACCGGCTCGGCGTTCTCGTTCTCCTTCGCGTCGGTGGCGGGCGTCAACTATTCGGCTCAGACCAATGCCACGCCGGCTTCAACCAATTGGGGCACCCTCACAACCATTGCGGGCGACGGCACCACGAAAACAGTCACGCACGTGAATCCGCCCGCGGGAGGGCTCTACTACCGTGTCGAATGGCAGTCGCCGTAAAGCTGGGAAAGGCACAGAAATAGGAAGCATACATTTACGAGAAAAGTGAAAGGACACGGCACCTGAAAATCCTTTGTGCGGTGGCGTCAGTAATCCTGGCCGGCGGAGCGTTTGGGGCCGCTCCGGCTGCGTTCCCGGCCTGGCAATTGGAACCCGGGGTAAAGGTCCGCGGCCAGAGGCCTGAATCCTGGGAGCTGGATTTGCGCGGCCAGTCGCTGGAAGCGGCGCGGGCGGCGGCGGCGAAACTCAGCAGCCGGCTCTACGGCCGGGCCGAGGCCAGCCTGCATCAACCGCTGGTCGTCCGGACCGACTTCGCCACTCCCAGAGTGTTCGGGATCGGCCTGAGCCTCGTCTCGGCGGGCGGGAGCGATTTGGTGGTGAAGACCAACGGTGTGGCGGCTGGGCGGCAGGTCTGGCCACGGGCCGCCGACACTCACCAGATCAACCGCGTCTTCTACGTCCCGCTGGCTCCTGGCTCGAACCTGGTGAGCCTCGAAGTCACGCAGCCGTCCGGCGTGGTGGTCATCGGCCGCTACTTCCTCGCCGAATCCGTGGCGCAACTGCCACAGGAACCACCACCGCGGCTGTTCGGCTCGGCCGGAGCCGCCGCCGTGGCGCAAGCGCCCGCGCGCTTTGACGACGTGGCGATGACCGGAGGCAAACTGCAGCGGGACGACGGCTACCGCGGCATCTGGTATTACAACCAGCCTACGAAGGATGAGTATAAGTACAAGTATAGCGGCGGCTTTGCGACGTATCCGCAGCAGCACGCTCCAATCGCCATTTACTGCAAAGAGGCGGACAAGACGTTCTTCGTGTATGGGGGCACGACCGCCCGCGCCGCGACCGACAAGCAGGAGCTGCTGCACATGGTTTCGTACTACGACCATAAGACAGGCCAAGTCCCGCGCCCGCGCCTCCTGTTGAACAAACATACGATTGACGCCCACGACAATCCGACCTTGCAGGTGGATGACCGGGGATACCTCTGGATCTTCTCCTCGTCCCACGGGACCGGCCGCCCCTCCTATATCCACCGCAGCGTGAAGCCATGGTCTATTGACGAGTTCGAGCGCATCCTCGTGACCAACTTCTCCTACACCCAGCCGTGGCATGTCCCCGGCCAAGGCTTTCTGTTCTTGCACACCCGCTACGGGGGCGGCAAGTCGAGAGGCATCACCGCCGCGCGGTGCCTGTTCTGGATGACCAGCGCGGACGGCAGGAAATGGGACGAGCCGCAGATGCTCGCGGGCATTGAGATGGGCGACTACCAGGTGAGCTGGCGCACCGGCCAGCGCGTTGCCACCGCCTTCGATTTCCACCCCGCCCCGACCGGCCTGAACACTCGCGCCAATGTCTATTATCTTGAGACTGCCGACCTCGGGCGCACTTGGCGCAACGTGCGCGGGGAGCCGGTGACACTGCCCCTCACCCAGACCAACAACCCCGCCCTGGCGTATGATTCCCGCGCTGAGGGGCGGTTGGTCTATCTCAAGGATGTGAACTTCGATCGGAATGGTCGGCCGGTGATTCTGTTCCTGACCAGCAAGGGCTTTGAGCCCGGCCCGGAGAACGGTCCGCGCCAGTGGCAGACGTTGCGCTGGTCGGGCCAGGACTGGGTGCGCCGGCCTTTCACGACCTCGGGCAACAACTACGACCACGGCTCGCTCTACATCGAACCCGACGGCACGTGGCGGGTAATCGCCCCGACCGACCTGGGCCCGCAGCCCTACAATCCGGGCGGTGAAATGGTGATGTGGACCAGTGCCGACGAAGGCCAGACCTGGACCCGGGTCAGGCAACTCACCCGCAACAGCCCCCGCAATCACACTTACGCCCGCCGTCCGCTCAACGCCCATCCTGACTTCTACGCCCTTTGGGCCGATGGCCACGGCCGCGAGCCGTCCGAATCCTGCCTTTACTTCACCAGCCAACGCGGCGACCACGTCTGGCGTTTGCCTGGCAAGATGGAAGGAGACTTCGCCGCGCCCGTCATCGTGGGGGAATAGGCACAGCTTTGTATGAGATGCGATCCGCGGCGACGGTCAATCCTGACAGGCTTGGCGGCTTGGTTCTGCTCCTGCTTCCTGCTGGCGGCTCAGACGAACGAGCAAGTTGTTCTGGCAGATGTCGGCGGCTTTGAAGACGACGAAGTCTATCCGATCGGGAATCTTCAATCGGTTACGGACGGCGGCGCGACCTGGACACCCGCATCCACGACGCCGGCCCAGATCGTCTCGCTGGGCACTACCAATTCTTACGGCAAGGTCCTGCGCCGAGCGCAGACCGGCACAGACAACACGGATATATTGTCTTTCCCTCCCGTGACCTCCGGGCCGCTGACGGTCGAGTTTGACGCGCGCGCCTCGACGGCGGGGTCCCGGACGCTGGACGTCTTCCTGTTGCCCTCCTCGGGCAACGAAGTCAGCCTGTTGGGCTGGGGGACGGTCTCCAACCAGCTTTGCTACTACAACGGCACAAACTGGGTTGGCATCCGCACCCTGGACACGAACTGGCATCGGATCGCGATGATCAATCACCTGAGCGGGCCGGCCTTCGGACGCTGGTATCTGAAAGTGGACGGGTCGGTCATCGCCACGAACCTGCCGTGGCGCAACTCGTACGCGGAGGGGACGGCCTTCAGCCGGCTGCGCATTGGCGGCATCCGAGGCACCGCGGGCACGTATGGCGAGGTGGACAACCTGGCAGTCAGCGGTGAAGTGACGAGGACGGTGCCCGAGACCATCGTCTTGACCAACGCGGCTGGCAGCACCGGGACATTCGCCTTCTCTTTTAAGACCAATACCAACAGCGAGTACCTCGTGGAGTCCGGGCCCACCCTGCCAGCCTCGGAGTGGTCGCCGCTGGCCATTGTCCCCGGCACTGGCGCGGACACGCGCTACACCAATCAGCCGGCGACCAACACCGCCGACTTCTATCGCGTGAAGAAACTGCCGCCGCCGGGTTATGCCGATGGCTATCGCGGGATTTGGTTCACGCTGGGGCAATTCTCAACCTATGGGGATAAATACTCCGGCGGCCTGGGCACCTACACGGCCAACCATATTCCTATCGCCATCTACGCCGCGGCCGTGAACAAAACGTTCTTTGTCTATGGCGGGACGATCAAGGACCAGAAGCATTTGCTCATCATGGCCTCCTACTACGACCACGCGACGGGGCAGGTGCCCCGGCCCACGCTCGTGCTGGATAAACAAGGCGTGAACGATCCGCATGACAACGCCGCCCTGGCCCTGGATGCCCAAGGCTACGTCTGGGTGTTCGTCAGCGGCCGCGCCAAGGCGCGCCCCGGGTGGAAGTTCCGCAGCAGGCAGCCCTACAGCGTGGCGGACTTCGAATTCATCCGGCAGGATGAAATGACCTATCCCCAGCCCCGCCACATCCCCGGGTTCGGCTTCCTCAACTTGTTCACCAAGTACACCAATGGGCGCGAACTGTATTGGGAGACCAGCACCAATGGCATTAACTGGAGCGCGCACCAGAAGCTGGCCGGCATCGGCGGGCATTACCAGGTCAGCAACGTCCGCGCCGATGGCATGGTGGCCTCATTCTTCAATCGTCACCCCGGCGGCAATGTGGACAAGCGCACCGACCTCTACTATGTGCAGACCACCAATTACGGCGCGGCCTGGACCACGGCGGGCGGCCTGCCGCTAACCCTGCCGCTCACTACCACCAACAATCCCGCGCGCGTCATTGACTACGCGTCCCAGGGCGAATTGATGTACACGTGCGACCTGGACTTCGACACCAACGGCCACCCCGTCCTGCTTTACATCGTCAGCCATAACTATCAGCCCGGGCCCGCCGGCGACCCCCGCACTTGGACCATCGCGCGCTGGACTGGCTCGCAGTGGGTGACCTCGGCCGTGTGTCAGTCCGACCATAACTACGACATGGGCAGCCTCTACATCCAGCCGGACCGGTGGTTGATCATTGGGCCGACCCAAAACGGGCCGCAGGCCTGGCAGACGGGCGGTGAGATGGCACTGTGGTCCAGCCAGGACCAGGGTTTGACCTGGACCATGCTCCGGCAAATCACAACCAACAGCGTCTATAGTCACACCTACGCCCGGCGCCCGTTGAACGCCAAAGACCCGTTCTTTGTGTTCTGGGCCGACGGCGACCCAACCCAGGTTACCCCCTCCCGCCTCTACTTCAGCAATTCGGACGGAACGCATGTCTGGCAGTTGCCCTACGACATGACTTCACCCCTGACCAGCCCCCAGGAGATTTCGTTCTAAGGCCGGCTATACGGCCACAGCAGCACCACGCTGGCAGGGATGCCAGTCCTCCCCGGAGTCGTGTAACACGGCACATTATTCCATTGATTTACAAGAGGTTAGGCTCTGCGGATCGTCCTGGCTCAAATGGGGCGCAATGTCCTGGAGCCAGTGTTCAACAACCGGGGGACCAGGGTGTGGGCAGGGTGTTTCCCCGGTGTGGTTCCCATGTGGGCCGGCCCACATGGGAACCACACCGGGGTATCGCCGGCAAGACGCGGCATCCTCGCCAGGGCGGCGGGAGTGGCAAACCGCGCGTGCGGAGGGCTTGGTTCCGCGTAAGAAACTGAGGGGCAAGGTCTTACGTCAGAAAGACCGATCGGACCCTATTCGATTGTCTCAGAAACGGTGACACCGGCAAACCGGCAAACCGGCTCGGTTGTGCACTGGCAGGAGGCCGCCGGCACCCCCAAACGGGCAGCACGGCTTACCGGGGGTTGCCGACCGGGAACTGGGAGATGGCGCGCATATATTGGGCGCGCTCGAAGGCACTCGGGTCCGGGCAGTTCTTCTGGCTCAGGCTGCCTTTGAGTTGGGCAACTGACTCGTATTCGTGCTCCTCCATCCAGGCGATGAGATCGCGCTCGATGACGCCGATCTGCCGCACGCCATGCCGAATGAGCGTCGAGCAGAGCATCGTGATGTCCGCGCCGGCCATCAGCATCTTCAGCACATCCGAAGCGCGGTGCACGCCGCTGGTGGCGGCCAGGCTGGCCTGCAGCTTCCCGTAGAGCAGCGCGATCCAGCGCAGCGGCACCCGCATTGCCATCGGCGTGCTCAGGAGGATGTTGGGTTTGACCTCGAGGGCCTCCAAGTCAATGTCCGGCTGATAGAACCGGTTGAACAGCACGAGGCCGTTGGCGCCAGCCTGATCGAAGCGCTTGGCCATGTTGGCGAAGTTGGTGAAGAACGGGCTGAGTTTCACCGCAACCGGAATGGTGACTGCCGCCTTAACCTCCTTGAGGATCTCGAGGTAGGTCTGCTCGATCTCGGCGGACGTGAGGTCCACATCCGTGGGGATGTAGTAGATGTTCAGCTCGAGGGCATCCGCCCCAGCTTGCTGAATCCCTTTGGCGTAATCAGTCCAGCCGCCGACGGATGAGCCGTTCAGGCTGGCGATGATGGGGATGCGCACCGCTTTCTTGGCCTCGGCGATGTGTTTCAGATACTCCTCCGGCCCGAGGCGAAACTCCTTCGGCTCCGGGAAGTAGGTAAGCGCTTCGGCGAAGCTCTCCGTGCCGTGCTCCATGTGGTGGTCCAGCTCGGCACGATCCTGGCGCAGTTGCTCTTCGAATAATGAATAAAGCACCACCGCCGACGCACCGGCATCTTCCATCTCCTTGATGCCGTCAATCTCTTCCGACAGCGGAGAGGCCGCGGGAACCAGCGGCGTGCGAAGTTTGAGTCCCAGATAGGTTGTCTTTAGATCCATAAGCCTGAGTCGTTATGCGTTAAGGTTGTTGGTCCACGGTGGCCGCGGGCTTGGGCTGAGCGCCGGCGCCATTGCCCGAGCCGGGTTTAAGCCCTGCCAGGTATTGATAGTAAGCCCAGCGCCGGTCGGCGTCGGTCTGCGCCTGGGCAAAGAACTTCTTGGCATCCTCCGGCTTGCTCTTAGTGAGCATCTTGAACCGGTTTTCCGAGAGCAGGTAGTCCTGCACCTTGAGTTTGGCGGCGGCGGAATCGAGCTGCAGCGGGTTCTCGCCCCTGTCGGCGCGCCTCGGGTCGTAGCGGTAAAGAAGCCACTGGCCGGAATCCACCGCCAGGCGCTGCTGCTTGGCACCGGCGCCCCGATCAAGGTCAATGCCGTGCGCGATGCAATGACTGTAAGCGATGATGAGCGAGGGCCCCGGATAGGACTCGGCTTCGAGGAAGGCCTTCAGCGTATGCTCGTCCTTGGCGCCCATGGCCACGCTGGCCACGTACACCGAGCCGTAGCCCATTGCGATCAGCCCCAGGTCCTTCTTGCGCAGCGGCTTGCCGCCCGCCGCGAACTTCGCCACTGCGCCCCGGGGCGTGGACTTCGAGCACTGGCCGCCTGTGTTGGAATAGACTTCGGTGTCCAGCACCAGCACATTCACGTCCCGTCCGCTGGCCAGGACATGGTCCAGGCCGCCGTAGCCGATGTCATAGGCCCAGCCGTCACCGCCGATGATCCAAACGCTGCGGCGGATGAGGTTGTCGGCGATGGCCAGCAGCATCTTCGCTTCGCTGCTGGTGTCGCCGGCCAGTTTCTGCTTGAGCGCGGTCACGCGTTCGCGTTGCTCATAGATGCCGGCCTCGTCGGTCTGGTTGGCGTTAACGAGCGCGTCGGCCAGGCCGTCGCCCAGCTTCGGCGCCAGCTTGCGCAGCAGTTCGCCCGCAAACTCCTTCTGCTTGTCAATCGAAACCCGGAAACCCAGGCCGAACTCCGCGTTGTCCTCAAACAGGGAGTTGTTCCAGGTCGGACCCCGGCCTTCCCGGTTCTTCGCATAGGGCGTGGTGGGCAGGTTGCCGCCATAAATGGAGGAGCAACCCGTGGCGTTTCCCGCGACAATGCGGTCCCCGAAGAGCTGCGTGAGCAGTTTCAAGTAGGGCGTCTCACCACACCCGCCGCACGCGCCGCTATACTCGAAGAGCGGTTGCATGACCTGCATCTGGCGGAGCTGGCCGACCTTGACCTTGCGGCGGTCGAACTCCGGCAAGGCCAGGAAGAAGTCGTAGTTCTCGCGTTCGGTCAGCCGGATGGGCGGTTGCGGGCGCATATTGATCGCCTTGAGCTTCGCCTCGGTCTTGTTCTTGGCCGGGCAGACTTCCACGCACAGGCAGCAGCCCGTGCAATCCTCCGGCGCCACCTGCAGCGTCCACTTCAGGCCCTTCCACTCTGGCGAGCGGGCGTCCGTGCTCTTGAAGGTCGCCGGTGCGCCGGCCAGGTGCTTCGCGTCATACACCTTCATCCGGATCGTGGCGTGCGGGCAGATCGCCACGCACTTGCCGCACTGGATGCACGTCTTCTCGTCCCAGACGGGAATTTCCAAAGCCAGGTTGCGCTTCTCGTACTGGGACGTGCCGGTCGGGAAGGTGCCGTCGGGGCTGAAGGCGCTGACCGGCAACAACTCGCCACGGTTGCCGTAAATGACGCCCAGGGTGTCGGCGATGGCCTTCGGGGCGTCGGCAGAGAAGGGAGAGGGAAGTTCTCGGGTACTGCTGACCTGGTTGGGGAGCTTCACCTCGTGAAGATTGGCAAGCGTTTGGTCCACCGCCGCGATGTTCTTCTTCACCACTTCCTCGCCCTTGCGGCCGTAAGTCTTCTTGATGGTGTACTTGATCTGCTCGATGGCCTCTTCGCGCGGCAGGACCCCGGACAAGGCAAAGAAACAGGTTTGCATGATGGTGTTGATGCGCGCTCCCATGCCGGTGGCCTTGGCGACGCTGATCGCATCAATGACGTAGAACCTGATCTTCTTCTGGATCAACGCTTCCTGGGCGGATCGCGGGAGCTCGTCCCAGATCTCATTCGGGCCGTGATGCGTGTTGAGCAGGAACGTGCCGCCCGGAACCAGGTCCTTGAGCATGTCGTAGCGGTCCAGGAACACCGGTTGATGGCAGGCGACGAAGTTGGCCTTGGACACCAGGTAAATCGAGCGAATCGGCTTCGGTCCGAAGCGCAGGTGCGAAATCGTCACCGCGCCGGCCTTTTTCGAGTCATAGACAAAGTAACCCTGCGCATAATTGTCCGTGTTCTCCCCGATGATCTTGATCGAGTTCTTGTTCGCGCCAACCGTGCCGTCCGAGCCCAGCCCGTAAAACATCGCGCGCACGACCTTCTCCGACTCCGTCGAGAACTCCGGGTCATACGACAAGCTGCTGTTGGTGACGTCGTCCTCGATGCCCACGGTGAAGTGGTTCCTCGGACTCGCTGCCTGCAGATTGTCGAACACGGCCTTGACCATTGCCGGTGTGAACTCCTTCGAGGACAACCCGTAGCGCCCGCCCACGATCCTCGGCATCGTCTTTACCCTGGCGGTGCCCGCCGCCAGGCTTTCCGATAGAGCGGTCACAACATCCAGATAGAGCGGTTCGCCCAGCGCGCCGGATTCCTTGGTCCGGTCGAGCACCGCAATGGCCTTGACGCTCGCCGGCAGCTCCTCGATGAACCGCTTCGCGCAGAAGGGCCGGTAGAGCCGCACCTTCAACACGCCCACTTTCGCCCCGCGCTCGTTGAGATAATCCACCGCCTCCTCCGTCGTCTCGGCGCCCGAGCCCATGATGATCAGCACCCGCTCGGCGTTCGGGTCGCCCACGTACTGGAAAGGCTTGTATTGCCGGCCTGTGATCTTGCCGAACTGTTCCATCACCCCGGCTGTGATGTCCGCGCACCGGGCGTAAAACGGATTGGCCGCTTCGCGGGCCTGGAAAAATACGTCCGGGTTCTGCGCTGTGCCGCGCAGCACCGGCCGCTCGGGATTCATCGCCCGCTGGCGGTGCGCCACCACGAAATCCTCGTTGATCATCTGCCGAATGATGGCCTCATCCACCAGCTCGATCTTCGACACCTCGTGCGAAGTGCGGAACCCGTCAAAGAAATGCAGGAAGGGCACCCGGCTCTCCAGCGTGGCCGCTTGCGCGATGAGGGCGAAATCCATCGCCTCCTGCACACTCGCCGAACTGAGCAGGGCAAACCCCGTCGTGCGGGCCAGCATCACGTCGCTGTGATCGCCGAAAATGGAAAGCGCGTGCGTCGCCAGCGTGCGCGCCGAAATGTGAAACACCGTGGGCGTCAGCTCGCCCGCGATCTTGAGCATGTTGGGCACCTTGAGCAGCAGGCCCTGCGATGCCGTGAACGTGCAGGTCAGCGCACCGGTCTGGAGCGCGCCGTGCACCGCGCCGGCCGCCCCGCCTTCGCTCTGCATCTCCACTACCGACGGGATAGTACCCCAGATGTTCTTGACCCCTTCCGAGGCCCATTGGTCGCACCATTCACCCATGTTCGAGGAGGGGGTGATGGGGTAGATGCCCATTACTTCGTTGCAGCGGTAGGCCACGTAGGCGACCGCCTCGTTGCCGTCAATTGTCGTGTAAGTCTTATTCATGTAGAGCGATTCAGCAATCTGCCGGGAAGCGTTATACCCGACTGCACCGGCTTTGGCAATTGTTCACCCTATTTTGCGCTGCGAGCGGCTCATTAGTATAACAGAGCCACATAAATCGGAACAGAGAGCTTTGTTTATTCATGGAAACCACGCAAAATTACCGATTAGCTCAAATGGATGGCTTGCGGGAAGGCCACCGCCCGGAACTGAATGAGGGAACGGGATCTTGTCCCCAGCCCCCCGACAGCGGCACCCGGCGCAACCGAGACTTCAGACGCTGGACTGAACGGCTCGGACTTCAACTTCAGCCCATCTTCTGGCTGGTCGGTGGTCGAAAAAGCCTCCTATCATTTGACAATCAGGTTCGCGGGCTTACCTTCTATGCCATATCGCGCAGGTTAGGAACGACAACCGCAACAACAGAAAGCAGCTTCTATGGCGAAAACAGACGAATCGGCATCCGTTCAGGAGTTCTTCTACACAGCTCCTGACGCCAACAGTGTACAGTTGGTTGGCGACTTCACTCATTGGCAGAGCAAGCCTATTAACCTGGTAAAACAGGCCAACGGAGTCTGGAAGACATCCGTTTCTTTAACTGCCGGCATCTACCACTACCGTTTTTTGGTGGACGGACAATGGCGCGATGATCCGCAGTGCACGCTGAGGATTCCCAACATTTTCGGGTCTCACAACATGGTGCGCGAGGTGAGCGCCAGCGCTGTGGTCGCGGCCCAGGCCAGGGCCGGCGAGAAGAAACCCGCTCGGCGACGCACCAGCAAGAGCGCTTAGGCCCCGCGTCACTGCCACGCAATTGGCCGTTGCGAGTGGCTCGCTCGGGGCGTCTTTGGCGTCACCGCCACGGTGCCTGCTATTCTGACAAGGCCGAGGCCAGCTCTCTGATACCGTGCGCCACCGCTGCCGGGTCCATAATTGCCGGAGCCCAGGCGAGTGATGCAGCGGCGTCGGCGGGCGCCAGTGGGCGTGCCCACGCCCACGGATCCTTGGGTTCCAAGCGAACATCCACTTTTGGTTTCAGCGCCTGCCAGATCTGCCTGTGTCTTTGATATTCCGCGTTCATAACCCATGCAATGATTAGTCCAGGCCGACAGTTGAGGGTTCAACAAAGTTATAAGCATATCTCATTCCTTTCGGTGGATCGGCTGCTCAACCGAACGCAAGCCGTTGTCGGACAGAAGGTTATGAAGCACTGAGCCTGTTCACGCCTGACTGCGCAACCTGTCGAGTGTCCTTCAGCAGGACACGGACCGTCCAATTTTCGGACACGGCGGCGGCATGTTCCGGCTGGACAGACAGGCGGTGAGCTAGAGACCTTTTGCCCTGTGAACATTCACCACCTCGAACTCTTCTATTACGTCGCCAAGCATGGGGGCATCAGCGAAGCGGTGCGGAGCATGCCTTACGGCATCCAACAGCCCGCCGTGAGCGGGCAAATCATCCAGTTGGAGGACTTCCTCGGCGTGAAGCTGTTCCATCGCCGCCCCTTCGAACTCACGCGGCCGGGGGAGGAGCTTTACAAGTTCATCGAACCGTTCTTCGGGCAGCTCGATACAGTGGCTCAAAGGCTGCAAGGCGGCACCGCCCACCACATTCGCATCGGCGCATCCGAGATCGTGTTGCGGGACCACCTGCCGGTGCTGGCCCAAAAGGTTCGGCAGAAGTTTCCCCGCCTCACGTTCACCCTGCGCGAGGGCTACCAGCGCGACGTCGAAGTGTGGCTGGAGAAGCAGGAGATTGATCTGGCGCTAACGCTGCTCAGCGAGCGTCCCCCCGCGGGCTTCCAGACGCTGCTGCTCCTGCGCCTGCCGCTCATGCTGATTGTCCACAAGAAGAGCCGCTGGCAATCGGCCGATCAACTCTGGGAGCTCGACCGCATTGACGAGCCGCTGATCACTCTGCCGGACTATGAAGCCATGTGCCGCAACTTCCAGCGGGGCCTGGGCAAACGAAGCCTGGACTGGTTTCCCAGCATCGAAGTCAGCTCGTTGAACCTGATCGAGACCTACGTCAGCAACGAATACGGCATCGGCCTGGCGCTCGATGTGCCCAGGTTCAAGCTCATGCCCAACCTCCGGCGCCTGCCGCTGCCGGACTTCGAACCGGTAAGCTTTGGCGCGATGTGGCGCGGCAAGCCCACGCCGGTCATCGAGGCCTTCCTCGAAGTCGTGAAAGGCCGCGCCCGGGAACTGACGGGCGAATGAGAACGACGAGGCGATTCGCCGGCCGCGACCGCCCGGGCCGAACCGCGACCGTCACTGCAACTGCCGGAAAAGCCCCATCAGAGTGTCACAGATCTTCGGCGCGGCCTCTGTCTCCAGGAAACTCGAGCGGGCGCGCCAGGTTTCGTAGCCGCCGAGCCGGTGTTGCTCCGGTGTCGGCAGGTAGCCGCTGCAGCCGTTGGCCAGCTCGATGGTGAAGGTCGGCTTGAACGGACTCCGCTGCTTGATCGCCAGCCCGGTTTCCACAAACACCTCGCATGGAATGGCTGCAATCCCCAGGTCCCCAATCCGCATGGCCTGAATCAGGAGCGGTATCTGCTCCGGATAATCCTTCATCAGCACTGTCTCTCGGGCGTAGATCTCCTCCGCGGTCTGCAGCAGTTGGCCTTTGAGCCCCGCCAGGATGGCCTCGGCGCGCGTCACTTCCTCCGGGCTCGGCCTCCGCACGCCAAGCCCAAGTTCGGTCTCCCGCACGCTCAGCAGCACCCAATCCCGATAGGGCATGGCCGCGCAAACCCGGCACACCTCGGCGGCGACGGCGTCGGCCACCAGTCGCACTTGTTCGTAGGGTGCCTGCGGCGGGCGCCGCTTGCGGAAGTTGATGTTATTGATGTCGCCGCTCGTGCCATTCGACAGCAGCGCCACAAAGGGCGGGTCTTGCCGATCCGCCCCGAGCAGTTGCCCGATACGCTCGGCGAAGGCGCCAAAGTAGTCGGCCGAAACCTCCCAATCCTGGTCTGTGCCGACGTAATGCAAAGAGTAATTGGCCAGCAGCGCCAGGGGACGCCCGGAGGCAGACTGCACGGCGACGACCGCGACTTCGGGATCGGTGGGGCCGGCGGGCTCGATCAGGTCCGAGCTCTCGATCGGCGGGTTCATCTTCACCCGGTCGCCGGTGCCGCCGAACGGGTTGGGGGCGATCGTGCCGGGCTTCATCCTCCAGCGGCGGTTGAACACCTGGTCCGGCACTTGGCCCACGCCCCAGCCGATTCGCGCCGGCGCCAGATTGTGTATCGCCCGGCCCACGCCGTCGGCAATCCGGCGCGCGAGGAACTCCAAATACTTCGGGTCCGGTTCGCTTTGGAAGACCGGAGCACTCGTGGGTGCCGTATGGGTATGGGTGGCCGATATGAGAACGTGGCTGGGCGGCAGTTGGTGCTTTTCCTGGATCCGGCGCTTGGCCGCATCCATGACCTCGCGCGGAATCATGCAACTATCACACACGACGACGGCCAGCCGCGTCGCGCCGTCGTCGAGCACCAGGCAGCGGGCGTAGAGTTCGTCATGGATGTGCGTGGCCACACGGTCGTTGAAGTAGCCGTTAATGGAGATGCCTAGCCAGGGGGTGATGTTGCTGGTCGCGGCCCCGGCGCGGAACTGACGCCCTTTGCCTGCGGGCTTGCCCGGCGGCTCCGGCGGCGCGCAAAACCCGTCCAACGCCGCGGCCAACAGCATTGGCAACATCACGCCCAAAACGAGGCCCCAAAGTGAACTATCCATAGAAATATGCCGCTAGTTCAGGTCGGCTGGGAACAGTTGTCAAGGCTGACTCGACAGGCTGACTCGACCGCGGGCAGGGCGCCCCACATGCATAAACGGGGTTGCGATGTCGCCGGATCATGTGTATCACAGCAACGACCGCGAGTTCGCAGCAGACTGTTAACCAATTCGAATGAAGGAAAGGCTATGATATCGAATGCATGCAACCGTCGAGAGTTTCTCCGATGTGCAATCGTTGCGGGAGCCGGGGCCGACCTCGCGATGACCGCCGGGTCCTGGGCGGCCGAAGCGCCGGCGGCCAAGCCGGTCAGCCTCGGCACCCCGGAGGCCGAGAAGCTCGGATGGCGGATTTCTTGCGGACTCTACACGTTCCGCGACCGCTCCTTTTATGAGGCATTGACTGTCATCGGCGGCATGGGGGTGCAGCACGTCGAGCCGTGTTTCTTCCTGCCCCTGAGCAAGCAACAGCCTGCCTTGAAGACGAGCGAGGCCCTGTCCCCCGAACAGCGGGGCGAAATGAAGCAGCGGATGAACGACCTGGGCATGAGCATGCCCAGCTACTATGCCCCGCTGGAAGGCGACGAAAAGGCCTACCGCAAGATCTTCGACTTCGCGAAGGAGATGGGAGTCGAGACCCTGGTCGCCGAACCGCCACCGGAGACCTTCGAGGCGCTGGATAAGCTCTGTCAGGAGTACAAGATCAACCTGGCGATCCACAACCATCCGGAGGGGCCGGGCTCCCAGTACTGGAATCCGGACACGTTCCTGAAGGCCTGCGCGGGGCGGAGCGCGCGCATTGGCGCCTGCCCTGACACCGGCCATTGGGTCAGGTCTGGCCTCGACACCCTGGAGTGCCTCAAGAAATACCAGAAGCGGATTCTGACAGTGCACCTGAAGGACGCCGCCGAGTCGGGCAAACGGGACAGTCGCGACGTGCCCCTCGGCACGGGGCAGGCCAAGTACGCCACGATCCTCCAGCAATTGCGCGATTGGAAATGGCGCGGCGTGATGACCGTCGAGTATGAGCACCTTTCGCCGCAGCTTGTCCCGGAGGTCGCCCAGTGCGTGAAGTTCGTCGAGGACTTTGCCACGAATGCCGACAAGTAGGACCCGTTCACACTCGACGAGTATCAGCGGAATATAAGGGGAGCACAAGCGGAGCACGAGCGGAACACACGGCATACACGCGCTCGAATCGGGCAGGTGATTGACCCGCCACGGCAGGGCCAGGCCCGGCGGGCGAGGGGGGATGCAGGGGGCGTATCTCGACACCGCCACCGGAGCGCGGCTGTCCTCAGCCGCAGCAGCCCCGACTAT
>CAZVFC010000097.1:0-23816 GCA_964625855.1 uncultured Verrucomicrobiota bacterium
CGGACCATCCCCACGCGGGTGGGGAGAACCGAATCGAGCGCGAACTTACCCAGGGCGTGCTCGGACCATCCCCACGCGGGTGGGGAGAACCCGCGCTGTAATCCATTTCGTCATCATAGACTCGGACCATCCCCACGCGGGTGGGGAGAACGCGGTGATGTGGTCGTCGTCGCAGTGGAGGAAGGGACCATCCCCACGCGGGTGGGGAGAACTGGCCGTCCACGTTCCGCTCAATTTCGTATGTCGGACCATCCCCACGCGGGTGGGGAGAACGCACGACATGAAACAGGAAGGGCAAGTGTACTCGGACCATCCCCACGCGGGTGGGGAGAACCCACCGCTGCAACCAACACCGACCACAGACCGCGGACCATCCCCACGCGGGTGGGGAGAACTCCACTACGACCTCCACCGTTTTACCGCTCAGCGGACCATCCCCACGCGGGTGGGGAGAACATCGCCACGCTGTTGCTGCCCGCCTCTTGTGCCGGACCATCCCCACGCGGGTGGGGAGAACTATTGGAGCGCGTCGCCGTCACTCTCGACGGCCGGACCATCCCCACGCGGGTGGGGAGAACTTAAGGACTGAGCCAATAAAGCTGCTTCTTACCGGACCATCCCCACGCGGGTGGGGAGAACCGATCAACGCGGCACTGCTCGCCGGGGCAACCAGGACCATCCCCACGCGGGTGGGGAGAACTTCCGCGATGGAGGCATTCGGCGCGGCGGAATCGGACCATCCCCACGCGGGTGGGGAGAACGGCCCCTGCAATTGCGACCTCGTTCGTCTCCGCGGACCATCCCCACGCGGGTGGGGAGAACGAAACAGCGGCGGCGAGAGCGCCCACGCCGTTCGGACCATCCCCACGCGGGTGGGGAGAACACGGCAACATCACCGCCAGCCTGTACAAGTCTCGGACCATCCCCACGCGGGTGGGGAGAACGTACCATTCCGGGTCTTCGCTCGGATCACGCCAGGACCATCCCCACGCGGGTGGGGAGAACCATTACGTGCCACTCGTATTCATCCTTGGCCTCGGACCATCCCCACGCGGGTGGGGAGAACTCAAAGTTCAAGCGGTTTGTCACCGTCGAGCCCGGACCATCCCCACGCGGGTGGGGAGAACACAAGCTCTGAAGCGGAAAGCGTCTTGCCCGCCGGACCATCCCCACGCGGGTGGGGAGAACTTCACATGGGAAGTAGTGCAGCGGTACGGAATCGGACCATCCCCACGCGGGTGGGGAGAACCCAATTTCCTCGGGTGGAACGGCTCGACGGACTGGACCATCCCCACGCGGGTGGGGAGAACCTCAGTCGTCACGATCAGGTTTGAGATGGTGTCGGACCATCCCCACGCGGGTGGGGAGAACTCAATGTTGGCGAGATTGACCGCCAGCATCTTCGGACCATCCCCACGCGGGTGGGGAGAACCTGCACTGCCGCCAGGACATCGAGCGGAAGCACGGACCATCCCCACGCGGGTGGGGAGAACCCGGTCATGGCATTAATGAACACGCCGCTCGGCGGACCATCCCCACGCGGGTGGGGAGAACCTGTTGCGTGGCATCTGCAGGTGGGCGGTTGCCGGACCATCCCCACGCGGGTGGGGAGAACCTGTCCAGCGAGCGATTGCAGGTCGCCGGAAACGGACCATCCCCACGCGGGTGGGGAGAACGCTAACACTTGTCCGCAAGTTGGCGAAGGGAACGGACCATCCCCACGCGGGTGGGGAGAACAGGGCGGCTTCAACTGTCAGGATTGCTGCGAACGGACCATCCCCACGCGGGTGGGGAGAACACTGGATTATCAGCGGGTTACAGAGGCATACAGAGAGGTTTTGGGTGGTTTAGAATGGTTGGTTCTCCGGCTCCACCCACTCTTCCGCCACCAGCCAGAGGCCGGAAAGTTCCGTATCGCGGCGGTGGGTGTCGCCGTGGCTCTGGATCTTGAAGCCCTGGCAGTTGTTGTCGCTGGAGATGATTAGCATCCCCAGGCCCTCGGCGTTGCGTTTGATGTATTCGAGCGTCTTGTCGCGGGTGCGGCGGTTGATGGTTCCCACAAAGACGTTTGGGCGCGGTTCGATGAACCACCGCTTAAGCATTCCCCGGATTGCATCGGGGGTGTCGTTGGCGACGATGACCGTCATGAGGGGGTTGAGGGTTGCGAGTTGATAGTTGGGAGGTGGAAGAACGCCTCCAGGTCTTTGGGGATTCGCTGGAGCAGTTTTTCCTCCTCCACGCGCTGCTTGAGGAGCTTCCGCACCAACTCGCCGTCGTCATCGGGCTTCTGGCGGATGGCCATGAAGGCGGCAGGGACGCTGGTGAGGTGCTTGTAGAGGTCCGCGACGTCATAGATGAACGGGAGCGTGCCCGCATCGTGGACAAAGCCGAGACTGGGCAGGTAGCCGAGCGAGCAGACCACGGCGGCGCAGAGTCCGTAAAGGCTGGCATTGGCCGTCGAAAGCGCCTTGTTAATGCCGTCCGCCATGTCCCAGTTGCTCGGGTTGTAGTTACGCCCTTTCCAGGTGACGCCGTACTGCGCCCCCAACTGGGCGTACATCGTTCTGACGCGCAGTCCCTCCATGCCCCGCAACTCCTTGATGGATCGGCTCTCCACCTCCACGTCGGGGAAGCGCATTCTGAACATGCGGCGGGCAATTTCAGTGCGGCGCTTCTTGTCGGCCCAAATGGTGGCGTGAAGGCGCGGCATTTCGTTCGCATGGTTCGGCGTCAAGCCAAAGGCATAGAAGCGCAAGCCATCCTCGCCAATCCAGCACACGGGGGTGTTGCAATCGGCGCAAGCCTTCATCGCGGCATGGGTGACGGTCGTGCCCGGCCCGAGCAGCACGGCGGAAATGGTCGCCACCGGCAGCCGGCAGAGCAGGCCAGTGGCGCTGATCCACTTCACGCTGGAATCATCCACCTCCAGCCGCCCGTGTTCGAGATAGACGGGCGTCCAGCGGTCGCGGGCCATGGCCAGCGTTTCCAGGGGCGGGCGCTCAAAGATGGGCATGGGGTGGCAGCGTGAGGCGTGATGCGTGATACGTGAAAGGTCACTGCGAACGCGAAGTGATCTTCACGCGGCGCGGGATGAAGCGCCGGCCTTCGGGACCACTGGATTGCGCCGTGCCGAACGAGAGCGGCTGGTCCTGGATGGAATCGGTGCCGTCCTCGAAGCGGGTGACTTCTTCGACGCGAGAGAACTGTTCGCGCGGCACATCGCCGATGAGGGCGTGCCAAGCTGCGGCCTCGTCGCACGGGCCAGCGCGGTAGAGTGGCGCGGCGGGGAGGCAGCATTTGCGGCCAAACCAGACGCCCCAGACCGGGTCCCGCAGGGCGTCGGCGACACGGTTGAGCACTTCGAGATCGCCGGCCAGCAGGACGCCGAAGCGGGCATCAAGGAGGTAATGGCGGTGGGTGACCACGGGATTCTTTAGAGTCTTGCCGTCGGCCGAACGAGGCATCGACTGCCAGTCAGTATCGGGGTTATAGCCGGCACCCACCGTATGGAAATCTTCCAAGCGGCGGAACGGCAACGTCTTTGGGGACTGGCCACGAGGGATGGTCACAACGGTTATGCGCAAGCCGGTGAGTTTCGGCAGCCATTCGCGCTCCGTGAGGGAGCCTTTGGCAGCCCCGAGGGCGGCACAGAGCAGGCCAATGACGCCGCTCTTGGTCGGGTGCAGGCCCGTGGTGCGCCGCTGGAAGCGACTGGCGAAGCCCCAGCTTTGCAGCGGTGCATCGAGCATCAAGGCGAGGTGTGGCATGGTTTAGAGGCCGGCAAGCAGCTCAGCGCAGAAGGTTTCCAGGTTCTTCTCCGGGATGCGGCATTCCTTGGCGAAGGTCACGCCCCAAGTGTCTTTGAGCTTCAGGTGCTCGGCTTCCAGCGCCGCGATGGAGTCCTTCACCAGCCCGTCGCCTTTGGCCCGCACGGGGCTCTCGTAGGCGTTGACCAACTGGACCGGCTGACCGTGTTCCTTGAGCGTGCCGAGGACGTAGGAGGGCCGGGTGTTAGCGTTCATGGAGTTCTTTCGGGCGTTGGGGACGGCCAGCAACGCGGCGCGCAGGAAGGCGCCGACGATTTCTCGCCGGGTCCTGGCGTGCTCATCGCCTAAGAAACAAGCCAAGTGGCCGCAGGGTTTGCCTTTGTCGTCCTTCTGGTAGAACAGGAGATCGAGGTTTAGTGCCGCGTATCGGTAGTAGCACGCGGAAGTGAATTGGAGCGTGTCGGTGTAGCCCGCACCCGACTCCTCGGCCTTCTGGAGGTCGTCCACCGCGGCAAAGAAGTCCAGTTCGTTGTCGGCGCGATGGGTCGAGAGCGCATGACTGAACAGCCCCGCGCCTTCGAGGGTGAGACTGTGGTCGCTGGCGACCATACGGCCAAAGATGGCGATATCGGCGGCGTCTTTGAGGGCCGCGCTCTTCACCGCTTTGGCGGCCGCCTTGTCGAGGCCCTTGGCCTTGGGATTCTCCTTCAGGATGCCAGCGAGCGCCTTGGCCATTTCTTCGATTTCGGACGGCGAAAGGAACATGAGCGTCTTGACCTTCAAAACGCCCTTCTTCTCGGCTTCTGTGTCGAACGTGGCAAGATGCTCCCCGATTAGCTTGGCAGTGTCGCTGGCGGTCGAGTCACTGACGCCTTGCTTGACGAGGGCCTCTTTGAGCGGGCCGATAATGAGGCGGCTGCGGTGGCCCTGGAAAAGCGCGGGACAAAGCTCCTGCGCTTGTTCGCGGATTGCCCGCTTCAGGCACTGGCTGGAAATGCGGGCGCGGTTCACTCCGCCGAAGACGGCGGTCTTGGGCGAACCCACGTCGTCGCGGTTCAGGCAGGAGACGGGGAACGATTGGAGGATATGCAATTCGATCAGTTTCATTTGTTGTATTGTTTGTTGATGGTTAAGGCGTGAGAGGTTGTTTCAGTTAACAGGAGCGATGACGAGCAGGCCGAAGCCGAAGGCCTTGCCGCTGCCGAGGCCGGTTTGAAAGGTTCGGTGAAAGGCCGCGGGGTCGGTCACGCGCACCGTGCCGCGAAATTCGACGCTGGCGTGCGCGCCATGCTCGCGGCCCCGGTTGAAGTGCTCCTGGCCTTCGGGAATAATCCGCAGCGAATCCGCCTCGACGGCGAAGCCACCGGCGGCGGCTTTGCGCTCCAACCAGGCGGCAAGGTCGGCTGGCTGGCGCAAGGGAACACGGCGGGCGTTCTTGTTGCGGTTGATACGGCCGTCGGGGCCAACGCTCTTGGGCTTGTTGGGATCAATGACTTTCTTCGTCGGGTTGGCCCGGAGCTGGAAGGCGTAGCGCGTGCGGCCGAAGTAGCCGTCCGGAATCTCGCGCGACTGCCAGGCATCCGGCGGGCACCAGTCAGGACGCGTGGCCGGTTGCGGCGAGACGATCAGCAGCCGGAAGCCCTGCGGCGACTGGTCGAGGCGCGTGAGGAAATCGCGCGTGTCGGTGGGCCGGCCCGGAAAACATTGCCAGGCGGCCTGGTGCCAGTCGTAAGTGTCGCGCAACTGGCGGTGGGCTACTGTGGCGTGGTCGAGGGTGATTTGGGTGAGCCAGCTCATACGGCCTCCTGCGTGACGGGGGCTTCTTCGGCGCTGCTGCCCCAGAACGCTTGTGCCCAGCGGATTCGCACCCGCTCGCCCCACCAGCAAAGGTCCTCAATCAGCGTCTGGTAGTTCACCGGGATGCCTTTCGCTTTCGCCGCAAGGACTATGGGGCGCAGGCGTTCGCACAGCTCGTCGCGGTCGCACGCCAGCAAGCGGCGGAAGCGACCGTCGAAGCTGTTGTGTGTTCCCGCGAGTTGGCGGCAGGTATCGCCCAGGTTGCCGTTGCCCGTTTCATCCGGGTGGTAGGCGTAGAGGGCGGCCACGGTCTCGGCGATGGGGTCGTCAATGCCGCCCACGCGGGCGAGCAACGGCCACGCGCGGTGGCGCCGGGCCGGGACAAACGCACAGCGCAGGTTCGCCATGGCGCCGCGGTCGCTCTTGAGTGAGCGCAGCCAGGCCAACACGGCGGCGGCGCGTTCAGGTGGTGTAGTAGTCTTCATAGGCTTTGATCAGTTCGAGTGGTTGGCCGAATTGGGGAACAGTATGGCGAGGCCCTTGACGAACGCCTGGAGCTGCCGCCCGATTTCGTGCGGGCAGGCTGACTCGTAAGCCAGGCGGGCAGCATGGTGGACGGTTTGGCCCCAGCTCGAGCGGCTCCAGGCCGTTGCGTCGGGAAGCGGATCGGCGCTTTGGACTGCCGCCAGCAACAGGGACAGGTCCCGCTCAGCCTGCGTCCAGAATTGGAACGCGGCTTTGTTTTGCAGGGCGTCACGCCGGCTGCTCTTGTCGCCGATCTCCTCGTAGTAGAGCGTTACGGCGCGCTTGAGTGCCCAAGCGGACTGCTCGGCAAATTGGACGCCCTTCTCGTAGCGCTCCCGGCCGGTGGACTGGAGCATGGCTGCTGGCAGTGGGTAGCTTCCCTCGATGACATCCACAATCTTCGCGCTATTCGCTGGAATGAGAGCCCCAACCCAAAGGTCGAAATCAGATATGCCATCGAGGTTGGCGAGGGCAAGCGGGCCACCAACATCCTCGCCGGCCTTGCGGAGCACCACCACCGGGTGAAGTTGCCGCCAGAGGGCCTTGGTCACATCCGCACGCAGCAGAGAACGTTTGTCGGCCGGCTTGCTTTTCGGGACGAAGACGGTCCCCATGATTTCGCGGACTCCGTCAGGTGTTGGGGCTAAATAGTGAAGGCCGTTGGAAACAACCGCAGTGGCCAGGTCTTCGGAAAGTAGGATCGCACGTGTCAAAGGAACCAGACGGCCCAAATAGGTCCGCGCGAGAGCAACATCTTCCGGACCAGCGGGTGGCTTCTCCCACACTGGGCAGCCCCACGCGTCGTAACCCGGCAAGCTCAAGATAGATTGCCTCACCGGAAGGTTGGTCCAAATGGTCTGAAGGAGTGATTCCTGGCGGATAATGATTGTGTGAATCATGCCGCCGCCAACGCATGGTGCATCGCCCGCGTAGGTCTTCCCGTTCTTAGCAGCGCCAGTTGGATTGTCATGGCTCGGACTGCCTCGCGTTGGTTTGCCGTTCCAATTGGCGACGCCAAAGGGTGTTTGGAGTGAGAAACACTGGAAGGTCAACAACATGAGGGCGAGTTGCTCGGGCGGAAAAGCGCGACCGTCGCCCCCGGAGTTGTCGAACAGCGTCGGGTTGTTGCCGGTAGCCAGGGCCATATCAAGCTTGCTGACCGAGTTGCCCTCGTCGTCTTTGGCCTTGGTCGCCTTGAGGTTCGGGACTTGGAGAAACCGCTGCCCATCGCCGAACAGCTCGAACGCGGGTGCCCAGCGCTGGAGGTAATTCCTGGCGGCTGCAGGCAGTCGTTCCAGGCATCCCTGCCATTCTTCGGGGTCCGCTGGCCCGTCCAGCGCCGCATGGGCAACGCACAAGAAGAGGCGCATGAGGGCGATGCGTTCGTGCGGGCGCAGGGCCAGATCGCGGATTTCGTGACCGCGCACAAAGATGTCGGTTAAGGTCGCCGCTCGGGTGGCACCATCGCTCCAGAGCACGGGAATCCAGGGATCAGTCGTAAGATTCATAGTCGTCTTGGGGTTCGGTAGATTTCACGTTGAGCGCATGCTGGGGGATGAACACTCCTTCGTCGGGATGCCAAGTGAGTCCGGAAGGCGCGTCGGCACCCGGCCAGTAGATTTGCCCGTCGCGCACCAGCCCGAGCACGCATTCGCCAGACACGTGCAAGCGGAGCCAAGCGGGTGTGGCAGGCAGCGCGCCAGCAACCGCGTAGCGTGGAACCCGGACGAGGTTCCAGTGAATGGCTTTGGCCGCGGGGAAACCCCAGTCGTGGTCGGCGGCTTCGATGGTTTGTCCGTTGACCATTACGGCCTGCGCATAGCCTTTGGTGAGTGGTTCCACGCGGGTGGCGAGGAGAACTTGGGCCGTCGGGCGGGAGTTGTAGCGGGTTTGGACGCCTTCCTCATCGGGCAGCGCGGGTTGGTTCCAGACGTTGGTGTTGTTGAGGGCCAGTTGGCGGAGCTTGTTCTTAACGCTTTCCAATTCAGCGCGGAGTTCGCGCCAGGCCGCCGGCTCGTCGGGCCATTCCGCGTAGGTGGCTTCGAGCAAGGGGCGAATGTCGGTGGGTAACGCGAGGCTCGTGCGCGCCTGCCATTGGGCGAGGGTGCGCAGCAGGACATAGGGCGCATAGACGCGCCCCGTGGCGCCAAGGGCCGCTTTGAGTTGGCGGGCGGGGGCTGTCTGCGCGTCCAGGGCGGTCAGGGATTCGGGCAGCAGGACGTGGACTTCCGGCGCGGCGCAAGGCCGCTGGGGCCGCGCGTGGCGCCAAAGGCGGCCCAGGCGCTGCAAAAGCATGTCGGTCGGCGCAAGGTCGGTGGCGAGATGATCCGCATCAAGATCCACGCTTTGCTCGACGACTTGAGTCGCGACGAGGACGCAGCCGTGCGGGCGCTTGGCGTCATCCCTGCCGAGGCGGTCCAGCCAGGTGGTCTCCAGTTGCTCGCGTCGGAACAGCGGAAAGCGCGAGTGCAGCAATCCGACCGGCGGGCCGTCCTCGCGGCGATGCGCTTGCAGCAGACGGAATGTTTCCTGGGCTTCGCGCACGGTGTTGCGGACCCACAGGACGCACTCACCCGCGGTGGCTCGCTCCATGAGGTTTTCTGCAACGGGTGCGGACGTTTGAGCCGATACCTTGACCAGCACGGCTCGCGGCTGTTCGGCAGGGAAGGTGGTCTCGTGGGACGGCTTGCCGGGAGTGCAGGCCGTGAGTAGCGGGTAGCTGTTGGTTAGTTCGGCGGACGGCTGGCCAGCCAGCGCGAGCAGTTCGCGCCGGCGGGCGGTGATCAGAGTGGCCGACAGAACCATGACCGTGCATTTCAATTCCAGCAGCCGGCGGATCAGGACATCCACGAGCGTTCCGGTGTAGAGGTCGTAAGTGTGGAGTTCGTCGAGAATGACCACCTTGCCCGCGAGACCAAACTGCCGCACGAAGAAGTGTTTGGCCGCGACGATGCCCAGCAGGGCTTGGTCAATAGTGCCGACGCCATAAGGCGCAAGCAGCGCTCGCTTGGAAGAGGCAAACCACGAGCGGCCGGCAGCGGCCTCAGCAGCCGCTTCGGTTGTCGGGGCGGCGGGGTGGAACTTGGGCGGCCCGGACTCGTCGAGCAGCCATGAGTTACTGTGGGCGAGACGGAGGCGGCGCGGGTCGCGTGCGACCTCGGCTCGGCCCAGGAAGTCGGAGACCCGTGTGTGGATGCGATTGCTCGTGACCTGGGTCGGCAGCGCAAAATAAAGGCCGCTCGCATGGCCACCTGCGATGAGTTGATAGGCCCCGGCCAGCGCGGCTTCGGTCTTGCCCGCACCCATCTGGGCTTCGATGACGTAGAGCCCAGGCTCCTGCACCTGATCGAGCGCGGCTGTTTGCAGGGGACGCGGCGGGTCACAGGCAGGAAACAGAGTGGTGAATGCCTGGCCGGTCTGGATTTTGGCCGGCTCCCAGCCCAGCTTCCGCAGCGCGGCGCTGGCGTTGGCCCGTGCCCGCTGACTCTCTTCACCCAATGGAGAGAAATGGTGTTCGTCCGAGCCGATCCAGTCCGCCACGGTGATCAGGCCGGCCACGTACCAGAGCACGGCCTCGGAATCGGGCGGGCTTGCCGGCAGGGGACCGAACTCCGCCTTGAGTTCCTCCACCAACCGGAGACGGGCTTGCTCCCAGGACTCGAGGCCTACGGCCCGCACTTTGAAGAGACCAAGCGTGCGCTCGTTGGGCCGCCCGTGATGCGCGCCGACCACTGCGGACCAGCCATGCAGCTTGGAACTGCGGAAAAGTCGTTGGAGCGTCCACTGGCTGACGAGTGCGTGATTCGATTGATGGTTCGCCCAGTTCTCCTTCGCTGCCACAGCGCCCAGGTTGAACTGGGCCAGCCAGGCAGGACACTTTACCAGAAACCCCGGCGAGATCTTTCCCACGTCATGCACCGCCACGAGCGTGACAGCGCCCGGTGGCAGAAGCTTCTTCAGTGCAGGCGGCAGGGCGTCTCGCAGCGCCTCCGCTACGCAGCCGACGTTGAGGCAGTGGTCGCGCACGCTGATGCCCGGCTGGCCATCCGGCGTCGTCTTCGCCCAAAAACACACGTCATCTTCTGCTACGGTCTCCACTCCGCGGGACAGGCTAATTCGCAGGAAGCGGAATGCCGAGAGAAATCTCACCCCCAGCGCAACTTGCCGCCACCTGTGCCTGCAAGCGCCCATGCATGATGGACCGCGAGGGGTCCCTGGCTCGGTGCGGTTGCCCGTCCATCGGTTCTCAGGGCGAATCAAGAGAGCTAGCCTGATCGAATCCCTGACTGCCCGATGAGTCTGCGGCCGTCTCCACGAACGCCCTTCCCGACAACGTCAATCCAAATCGCTTTGGGTCACCGTGGCGGTGCCATTCCTGTATTTGTTGATTGAGACTGCGGGAAAGGGAGAAATCGAAGCCTACGAACGAGTATAAGTCGCCGGATCACAGTTGGTTACCATCATACAACGGCAGAGAATACCGGGTCTCGTGGCTTTTAGTAATGACTTTGAGGTAAGCCCATGCAGGACGGGAGGCTACGCAAAAGGGGGTTCAAATGTTATCTACGGTGTGGATACGGTGAGTATCCGGCGCGTATACGGTGAGACTACAGTGGGACTCGCCCGGCCGCTGCGGTCTGGTAGGCGCCATAGTCAATCGAAATCGCTTCGTGTTCCCTCCAGAAAGCCATACACGCCCCTGGGTTTCCGGTCCAAGGCAGGGCGCGCAATGGCGTCGGCGGCGCGGACTATTGCTGCGCTTTGGGAACGACGCGCGGTCTGTGAGGCTCGCCATCTATTGGGGCAGCAGCGGGTGGCGCCCTCTCAAGCCGTTCGCGCTGAGCGCAGGCGCTCTATTCTGCCCGGGGCCAATTCCTCCTGCCTGTCCAGCCCAGGTCCATTTTGCGGCCTGCCGGTTGCCGGTGTCGGCACGATATTCATGATAGAAAACCTACGGTGCAACCGAATCACCTTACAGATCTGCGGATGGCGGTTGATGTGGAGCGAAAATGGTTGAAACGCTGGGCCCTTGGGTGATGCTGTGGCCGGTTGGTCTGGCGGAGTTGGCTTGGGTACGCAGATTGTTGGCAGGGATGGGGCCACCAACTGGCCGTCGAGTTGGATAGAGCCGCCGGTTCGCACCGATAAGCATGAAGACGCTGGTGATCCTTTTGGCAGGCATGGTTCACATCCTGGAGGCCGGAGGGCTGGCAGGTTGCCGGCTTAGCCGTGACTATGCTGCGAGAGGGGAGCGCGCCCGCCCCGGGCGCAGTGGCTGGCGCCCTCGCCAGGCGCCTTTTGGGCCGCCCGAAGGGTCTCGCCGTTCAGTGACGCTGCAGGCCTGGAAGCCAACCGGCGAGGGCGCCGGGTGGCAACGCCCGGGGCGGGCGTGCTCCCCATCTCATAATGCATGGATACGGCTTAGGCCGTTCGGACCGTGTAAGCGGGCAGGATGCCCGCGCTCCGGGCTGTTGGCGGGCGCTGGCCGTGGGACATTCGTATTGGGGCTTGTGGGCCTGGTGTTGGCACTTAGCTGCTGCCTGGGGGCTGCGGCCGACGTGTTCGACGCGGTCCGCGCAGGGGACGTTGAGAAGGTCCAAGCGCTGCTTCAAGCCGACCCGAAAGTGGTCGAAGCGCGGACCGGCGACGGCAACACGCCGTTGCACGTGGCAGCGCTCGAGGGGCACACCGCGGCGGCCCAGGCGCTCCTGGACGGTCACGCGCAGGTCAATGCCCGCGGGTTGCGCGAGGAGACTCCATTGCACATTGCAGCTCGGTTATCAACATAAGGGTTTTCCCGAGGCTCAGGTCGCGGTACGACCGGATGTCCCGGCCGGGATTGTGCGCGTCAAGGTGACGGAAGGTCCGCGCTACCTGTGTGGAGGCGTCAAGGTAATCGGGGCGCAGCGGATGCCCGTGAGAGCCATCGTCGAGCGACTGACCGACCAGCCGGAGGCCGCCGCGCTGGCGCAAACGGCTTTTAGGTTCATGGACCAGGGGCCCTCCAGCCACGCGCTGGAGGAAGCAGGCGGGAATAAGCCGGTGGAGACGAAAGCCTTTTGGGCCAAGGGCAATCCGATTCTTGCCTCGGAGGTTGACCTGCGGGACCTGAAAACGGTGGTCATCAATACGATGCGTGAACACGGATTGCTGTCGCCCAGGATCAACGTGTCCGTGGAGCCGGACAAGGCTACGCAGACAGCGGAGTTACGGGTAGAGGTGATCGAGGAAGGGCCTTCGGGGGTGATAGATCGCGTTGAAGTGACGGGCACGCGCAAGAACAAACCGGAAGCGGTGGTGCGGTACCTGGATGTGCCGCCAGGGACGCCGCTCACTGGCGAAGTGATCACGTGGATCGAAGCGGATACGGCCGGTCTGCCCGATGCCTACGACACCAACGCGCCGCTGAGTTCGGCGGTTGCGTTTCTGGTTGAGGAGGCTGTCCAGTCAAGGCTTCTGAAATCGTTGCTCCATGCGCGCAAGGTTTCGGAAGGATCTTCGCGCCTGCCCGCGATGCTCCGCAGGTTGAATTTGACGAATATCCTCTCGCCGTTGAACCAGCTCCTGCCGCCGACGCTGGCAGATGCCAGGGGCGAAACAGGCTTCTGGATCCCAGAGGAGCCCGGCGCGGTCCCCGGCAGTGGCAATCTCATGGTGGACATGGTTGGGAGCTGGCTGCTTCGACACAGCGATCAGCTATTTGAGGCCGGGTCATGGGCAAGGGCGCTGCTGCGCGAGGCGGCGCTGGTCGTGCAGCGGCAGGGCAGCTACACCGAACAGGTCCTGGCAGAGGTTTACGAATCGAGTGAAACCGGTCCCCTGGGTTTTTGGGTTGCCGCTTCGTTAGTGGGCCGGGCGGGTTCGCCGTGGAGACAGAAGTTTGCCGCCCGCGGCCTGGAGCGGCTCTCGGCAGAGCATTTTCGCCGCGACTGCCGGCTGTTGTTGACGGGCCGGTCAGTCCTGAGCCAGTGCTTTGAGGAACTTGCCGCCACTCTGGGTCGGCTGAGCGATGAGGAGTTGGCGATAGTGGTGGAGAAGCAAACACCGGCGCGCGCTGCGTTCATCCGGGCTTGCGCCCAACGGCTGGGGGAGGCCAAAGAGCAGGCGGCGCTCGATGTCATCGCTCCGGCCTTGGATCTTTACTGGCAAGCCGAGCTGAAGGAGGTGGTGGCGGCCGGGCTCCGCAAACAGGCCTTTGATCCGGCCGCGGCTTATCAACAGGCACTGAAGCTGCGCGAGGGCACCAGTCTGTCATCGGACGACGCCCAGGCGGCGGTTCTATTCCGGCAAGCGGCTGAAGCCGGCCATCCCGGGGCGCAGTTCTACCTGGCCCGGCTGTATGAAAAGGGCCAGGGCGTTAATAAGGACATGGCCATGGCCCTGAGCTGGTACCGGCGGTCAGCCAGCGGGAGCTGCGTGGAAGCCGCGATCGCCTTGGGCGACCTGTATAGTGACGGCTTCTCCGTGCAACGGAATCACTTGGAGGCGTTCGTGTGGTACAGCGTGGCCGCGGCGCATGGCCATAAAGTGGCTGCGGTGTTGCGCGACAGTTTGCGGCGCAGATTGCCGACCCAGCAGGTGGCTCGAGGGGAGACACGGGTGGCGCAAATCCTGGCTGGGGAAGAGTCTGGCGACAACCCGTCCGGCGAGGTTCGCTGAGAACCGGTCGCCAAGGTCTGGTGGTTCAGCTATTGGCGTTCGTATTCGCCTTTGCTCACGCGTTTGAGGACGGTAAAACCGGCCTTCTTTGCGTCCGAAACCGAGAGGGCCTTAGGAGCATTGAAGGTGGACCATACTCGCCGGACTGGCTTCTTGCACGCCGGACATTGGGTCAAATGCGGAGCTGACAACGGGCGGCGCAAGGTAAACCTTCCGCCACATACCGCACAGTCTCCTTCACACAGTTCGTATTCGTAAAGCGGCATAACCGACAGTCTCAAATATAATCTGGGCAGTCCGGCCGCCGCAGTCAAGGAACTAATGTTTCCGATTGCCGCGTCGCGCGCCGAGCCTTGGCGAGCGATGCCGGCAAAACGGAGAGAATGGCTGCTTGCGCGGACGCGGTGAGGCGGCATCTTATAGCATGCGCTTGGTTATCGTTTCCAATCGGTTGCCGTTCACCGTATCCCTCAAGGACGGCGCGCCGGATTTTGCGGTAAGTTCCGGAGGATTGACCACTGGGCTTTGGAGCTATCTGGAGCGCATGGCGGCTGCTTCCGGCGAGCATCTGGATTTCCTTTGGCTTGGGTGGCCCGGAGCCAGCATAGCGCAGGAGCATGAGGGAGCGGTCTGCGCGTACGCGGGGAGGGAGTTTAAGGCGATGCCGGTTTTCGTGCCCGAGGAGCATATGGATCGTTTCTACCACGGGTTCTGCAACAAAACGCTCTGGCCGCTGTTTCACTACTTTCCCGAGCTGACGCGCTACGAGGAGGATTGCTGGGAGGAGTACCGGCAGGTGAACCGGATGTTTGCCGAGACGGTGCTGAAGGTGCTGCGGCCTGACGACCTTCTGTGGGTGCATGACTACCACCTCATGCTGGTGCCGGGATTGGTGCGGGAGCGGCTTCCGGAGCTGCCCATTGGATTCTTCCTGCATATCCCATTTCCTTCCTACGAGGTGTTCCGGCTGCTGCCGAGGGCGTGGCGGGTGGGGCTTATCGAGGGGGTGCTGGGATCGAGCCTGGTAGGATTTCACACGTACGACTACGCGCGGGATTTTCTGACGAGCGTCCTGAGGACCGCCGGTTATGAGCATCAACTCGGGAGCCTGACGCTCAAAGACCGCGTGGTGCAGGTGGACACCTTCCCGATGGGAATTGATTTTGAGCGTTTCGCCCGGGCAGCGGCGTCGCCGCAAACGGAAGCCCGGGTGGCGGAGTTGCAGGCGAAATGCGCGGGTCAGAAGGTGATCTTTTCCGTTGACCGGCTGGATTACACGAAAGGCCTCATGAATCGCCTTCGGGGCTACGACGCGTTTCTAAGGCTCAATCCACAGTGGCACGGCAAGGTCGTGTTTGTGGTCTCGGTGGCGCCGTCGCGCATCGGGGTCGAGACCTACCAGGCGATGAAACTGGAACTGGAGCAGACGGTGGGACGGATCATCGGAGCCTACGGCAACGTCCACTGGACCCCGCTGATCTATCAGTTCCGCAACGTGGGTTTCGAGGAAATCGTGGCGATGTATCGGGCTTGCGATGTGGCGCTGATTACGCCGATTCGCGACGGAATGAACTTGGTAGCGAAGGAGTTTGTGGCGTCGCGCCCGGACCAGACCGGGGTGTTGATTCTGAGTGAAATGGCGGGAGCGGCCAAGGAGATGGGGGAGGCGCTGATCATCAACCCGATGCATAGCGGTGAGTTTGCGCAGGCGCTGGAACGGGCGCTGGCGATGCCGGTGGAGGAGCAGATCCGGCGGAACCGCCTGCTCCAGGAGCGGCTGCGGCGCTACAACGTGATTCGTTGGGCGGAGGATTTCGTCCAAGCGCTGCTTGCGACGCAGAAGACGGAGGCGGCTCGCCGGGCCCGCGGGCTGAGCGGAAAGGTTCAGGCCGGGCTGATTCAGGAGTACCGGTCGGCGGCGCGGCGGGCGTTGTTGCTGGACTATGACGGCACCCTGGTGCCCTTTGTCGAGGATCCGAGGCTGGCACAACCGGACGTCGAGCTATTAGAACTGTTGCGTGGCTTGGGCGCGCAGAACCGGAATGAAGTGGCAATTGTGAGTGGTCGCCCGCGCCGCGACCTGGAGGAGTGGTTCGGCCAGTTCCCGGTCGCCTTGGTGGCGGAACACGGGGTATGGCTGCGGCCCCGAGGCGGCGAGTGGCGAATGCTCAAGACCATCACCACGGAATGGAAGGAGCGGGTGCGGCCGATTCTGCAGATGTATGTGGACCGCCTGCCCGGAGCCTTGCTGGAGGAAAAGGAGTTTTCGCTCGCGTGGCATTATCGGGGCGCGGATTTGGAGCAGGCGTCGCGGCGCGCCCGGGAGTTGCTGGATGCTCTGGCCGGTTTTACGCGAAACATAGATGTGGTGGTGTTGGAGGGAAACAAGGTGCTGGAAGTGCGCAACACCGGGGTGAGCAAGGGGACCGCCGCGTTGGAGTGGCTGGGAGGACTGGAAGCGGACTTCGTCCTGGCCGTCGGTGATGATTGGACCGACGAAGACCTGTTTCGCGCGCTGCCGGAAACCGCGCATTCGGTGCGGGTCGGTTTGGCGCAGACAGCGGCTCGGTATTACTTGAATAACCACACCGCAGTGCGCCGCTTGCTGAGAGAGTTGGTCGAGGAGCCAGGGTCCAAGGAGACCCGGCCCACCAACGGCGGGAGCAAGTCGGCGGGCGGGGCGAAGCAGATCAGCGAGAGCTTCGTCAACGTTGGCAAAGCGGCGGCGCTGCTGCTCGGGTGCGCCGTGGACGCAGCAGCCTGGCTCGTGTGAGGTGTGCGAGTTATGAGCGGGGATCCCCAATCCGGTCGGGTGCGCGGCGAGGCGGAGGGGCCAGTCGCGGAGCCATTCTGGTACAAGAGCGGAGTCATCTATGAGGTGCAAGTGCGTTCCTTTCACGATGCGGACGGGGATGGCAGCGGGGATTTCCGCGGCCTGACGGAGAAACTCGATTACCTGAAGGACCTGGGGATCACTGCGGTATGGCTGTTGCCATTTTACCCCTCACCGCTGAAGGATGACGGGTATGACATTGCCGATTATTGCGACGTGCATCCGCAGTACGGCACGCTGAGGGATTTCAAGGTCTTTCTGCGCGAGGCCCATCGCCGCAGCCTACGGGTGATCACCGAGTTGGTGCTCAATCACACCTCGGACCAGCACCAGTGGTTTCAACGGGCGCGGCGGGCGCCGCCGGGCAGCCCCTGGCGCAACTTCTACACGTGGAGCGATACGACCGACCAGTACCGCCAGGCACGGATCATCTTCAAGGACACCGAAAGTTCAAACTGGACGTGGGATCCCGTGGCTGGGGCCTACTACTGGCACCGGTTCTTCTCCCACCAGCCTGACTTGAACTACGAGAACGCGGATGTGCACGACGCAATGACCCGGGCAGTGGATTTCTGGTTCGATCTGGGAGTGGACGGGCTGCGGCTGGACGCGGTTCCCTACCTGTACGAACAGGAAGGCACAAACTGCGAGAACCTGCCGGAGACCCATGCGTTCCTGAAGAAGCTGCGGGCGCATGTGGATGAGAAGTATAGCGAACGCATGCTGCTGGCGGAGGCGAACCAATGGCCGGAGGATGCGGTGGCGTACTTCGGTCAGGGCAAGGGAGATGAATGTCACATGGCCTTTCATTTTCCGCTCATGCCGCGCTTGTTCATGGCGGTGCGGATGGAGGACCGCACACCCATCGTAGATATCCTGGAACAAACCCCCGCTGTGCCGGAGACCTGCCAGTGGGCGCTGTTCCTGCGCAACCACGACGAACTTACGCTGGAGATGGTGACCGACGAAGAACGCGACTACATGTATCGCATGTATGCGCACGTACACCAGGCGCGGCTTAACCTGGGCATCCGGCGGCGGCTGGCGCCGCTGCTGGGCAACGACCGAAAGCGGATCGAGCTGTTGAATGGGCTGTTGCTCTCGTTGCCGGGAACCCCCGTGCTCTACTATGGCGACGAGATCGGGATGGGGGACAACATCTATTTGGGCGACCGGAACGGTGTGCGCACGCCGATGCAGTGGAGCGCGGACCGCAACGCCGGGTTTTCGCGGGCCAACCCGCAGCGGCTGTATCTGCCGATCACGCTGGATCCCGAGTATCATTACGAGGCGGTAAACGTGGAGGCGCAGCTCCGCAACCCGCACTCGCTGTTGTGGTGGATGCGGCGGGTGCTGGCCTTGCGCAAGGGCTGGCGCGCGCTCGGGGAGGGGCGAGTGGAATTCCTGGCACCGCAGAACCGCAAGGTCCTGGCCTATGTGCTGCGGCACGATCAGGAAACCGTGTTGGTGGTGGCCAACCTCTCGCGGTTTGCGCAGCCGGTGGAACTCGACCTTGCGGCCTATAAAGGCCGCACGCCGGTCGAATTGTTCGGACTCACGCCCTTCCCGGCCATTGGTGACCTGCCGTTCTTCCTTACGCCCGGCCCCCACGGCTTGTATTGGTTCTCGCTGGAGCGAGAGCTGCCTTCTCCCGGTGCTACCCAGCCTCGGCGCGCGGAACCGCGGTCAGGGCTTGCCGTCGAGCGGCACTGGGAGGAGGTCTTGTCCGAGCGGTTGAGACCGGCGCTGGAACGGGCCTTTCTACCCTACCTGCGCGCAGTGGATTGGGTTGCCGGGCACGCAAGAGCGATTAAGTCCGCTGCCTTGCACGAGGCGGTGGCCATACCGCTGGGAACAGACAACGCTTTTCTCACAATCTGGCAGGTGGAATACGTGGGGGCGGATGTGCAATGGTGCGCGGTGCCGCTGGCCTTCGCGTTGGGTGCAGAGGCCGGGCGCTTGCGCCGCGAAGAATCGCGTCGGGTGCTTGCCGAGGTGAGCCTCCGGGCCTCTCGGCAACAGGGCGTGCTCTATGATGCTCTCGGGCTGCAAGGGTTTGACGCGGCGCTGCTGGAGGTCATTGCTCGGCGGCGGCGTCTGAAGGGCAGGGGAGGGAACGTCGTGTCCTGGCGCGGACCGCTGCTGCGCACACTCGCGCGGGGGGCTCCAGCAAAGTTGCGAAGCGCGTCATTGAAAGCGGCCCAGCGCCATACTTCGATCCAGTACGGCGAGCGGTTTGTGCTCAAGCTGTTCCGCCGATTGCACTGGGGAGTGAACCCCGAGCTTGAACTGGGACGCTTTCTGACGGAACGGGCGTTCACCCACGCGCCACCGCTGGCCGGCGCGCTCGAATACCATCGGGCAGACGGAGAGCGACTGGCCCTGGCGGCAGTGCATGGCTGGCTGGTGAAGGCGGAAGGCGGCTGGGAATACACCATGCGAGCGCTGGATCGCTATTACGAGAGAATGCTCTCGTTGGCCGCGGAGGGCGGAACCTTCTCGCCTCCGGGCCGGCCCTGGATTCAACTGGTCCGGCAAGAGTTCCCGAGGGAGGTGCCGGAATGGGTGGGTACCTATCTTGAATCGGCGCGGCTGCTGGGACGCAGGACCGCCGAGCTCCATTTGGCGCTCGCCGCTGACCCAGCCAACCCGGAGTTTGCCCCGGAACCCTTCACGACTCACTACCAGCGTGGTCTTTACCAATCCATGCGCAACACAGCCCGGCAAAGCCTGCACAAGTTGCGGGACGGACTGGCCCGTCTGCCGCTGGCAGCGCGGTCGGCGGCGGGGCGTGTGCTGGAACGGGAGGCCGAGGTGTTGCAGCGCCTGCAGCCCTTGTTGACGCTGCGGATTCACGCTGCGCGCATCCGCTGTCACGGTGACTACGGCCTGGGGCAGGTGCTGCACACGGGCAAAGACTTCGTCATTGTAGATTTCGAGGGCCATCCGGGTCAGGCGGTTAGCGAGCGGCGGATCAAGCGGCTGGTGTTGCGGGATGTTGCCGCCATGCTGTGCTCGTTTCGTGCTGCCGCCGAGACTGGCCTGGTGAGGCAGCGTGCGCTGGGGCGAGTGGCAGCCGATGGACCCGACCCGCTCGCGCCCTGGGCCGATTGCTGGCGGCTTTGGGTCAGTGTGGCGTTCCTGAAGGCCTATTTTGATGCGCTGGGAACCAGTGACCTGTTGCCGGGCGATGAGGTGGTGCAGAAAGTCCTGGACATTCATATACTTCACCGGCTGTTGGCCGATCTGGCCGACCAGCTTGATGCACAGGCGACGCTGGTAAAACCAGCCTGCGAGGGAATCCTGCAGTTGCTGGGGTCGGACCCGGGAATGTGAACGGCCAGCCGGTGCCCGTCCCGGGTCTGGGCACCGCGCGCCCGGCACGTCGAGGTGGTTCTGGGGTCTTGGCGTCGGCAGGAAATCGTGGCCCTGCGGCGCCGGCCTTTGCCGAATCTCAATTGGCACGGTCCAAGTTTGTCCTCTTGAGTGGTAGGGGCGGGCCGGAACAGCAAGTCAAAGGCTGCTTTACGCTCAAACTCGCAGCCATACACCGTGCCCGGATTGGACGTTCCTGATGAACAGCAAGATGGAACCTCATCCAGCGCTGTATGTGACTTTTACCACGATAGTTACAGCGATCGAACGACTCTCCGTCCCTGCCGGGAGCGCCAGGGAGGCAACAGTTAGGGCCCGGTGATACCCCGGTGAGTCTCCCATGGGGATCGGTCCCCATGGGAGACTCACCGGGGCCCCTTCATAGTCACGCCGGAAATGCGCTCTCCACGCCTGGTGGAAAGGCGCAAAGCCGGCAACATGACGTGAAGCATGGACAGGGAGCAATGCGGTCCGGCTGTTAGGGCACCCAATTATTGTGTGGTCCCACGGACCAGCTTCAGGGTAGTCTGCTTCCGGCAGTATGAGAGTTCAGTTGGAAGGTATGCGACGAATCTCGAGACGGCAGTTCCTCCGGTCTGCTAGCGCCGGCGTGGCTCTGCCTTGCCTCATCCCGTCCTCGATCCTGGGCGCCGAAGCACCCAGCCGCAAGATCACCATTGGCTTCATCGGGGTCGGCAGCCACGGCCTGGGCTGGAACCTCGACAAGTACCTCAAGCTGCCCGCCGCTCGCGTGCTGATGGTCTGCGACGTGGACGGCTGGCGCATGCGCAAGGCCAAGGCCATCGTGGATGCCGCTTACGACAACCACGATTGCGCGATGACGAAGGACTTCCGCGAGGTCCTCGCGCGGCCAGACATTGACGCGGTGATGATCTCTACCCCGGACCACTGGCATACCCTCATCAGCGTCATGGCCGCCCGCGCGGGGAAGGACGTGCAATGCGAAAAGCCCACCCTCACGATTGACGAGGGCAAGATACTGATCGAAACCATCCGTAAGCACCGCCGCGTGTTTCAAACCAGCACCGAGGATCGCTCGCTGCCGATGTATCATCGCATGGCAGAGTTGGTGCGCAATGGCCGCATCGGCAAGCTCCAGAAGATCGAAGTGATCCTCCCCAAGCAGCCCACCTTCGCCGGTGACGCCACGCCCCAGCCCGTGCCCTCCGAACTTGACTACGACATGTGGCTCGGCCCCGCCCCCGACGCGCCTTACACCAAAGACCGCACGCATTATACCTTCCGCTGGATATGGGATTACTCGGGGGGAATCATACCCGACTGGGGTGCGCATTTGTTCGACACCGCGCAGTGGGCGAATGACACCGAACGCAGTGGCCCGATCGAAGTTGAGGGGAAAGGTACCCATTGGGCGGGAGGACTATTCAATACAGCCAAAGACTACGATGTCACCTACCGCTACGTGAACGGGGTGGTCATGACCTGTATGCCGGGCACTCCGGGGATTAAGTTCATCGGAACCGACGGCTGGGTCGGCAACGTCGGCTGGCGCGGCCCGCTGGAAGCCAGTTCCCCGGATATCCTCAAGACACCCATTGGACCCGACGATCTCCGTCTCTACACCAACCCCGAGGGCGAGCATGCAGAGTTCCTTGATTGCGTGAAGAGCCGCAAAGACCCATATTTCCCAGTAGATATCGGACACCGTGTCGCAACGGTCTGCCACCTGGCCAGCATCTCTCTTCGCCTTGGCCGGAAGCTCAAGTGGGACCCCAAGGCCGAACGTTTCGAGCACGACGCCGAGGCTAACCGGATGTTGTCTCGCCCCATGCGCGAGCCTTGGAAGCTAACCTGAGATTGTCCGTGATCACCGGCGGCGGGCACGGGTTCCCGCTTCCCCGGGAACCGTTCCCCACACCCCGAACACCTTTGCGCGGAAGCGCTTGAGCGCGCGGAGAGCGATGTCGGGGCAGTTGCCGGAGCTTGCCGCGGGGTAGCGGGTTGGTACCGGAATCCAAGCCCACCCCTTGCCCCGGCTGGAGGCCAAACCGATTCGCCCGCCGGGATTTGGGGCCGATGACAGGCTCTCAATGATCTTCGGGAACCAACAATCTGATTCATGCATCGTATTAGTGTGTACTGCTGGCTGCAGAATGCCAGGTGCGAGGGCACTAACCGAATCTGGATCAGTACGTAACAAGATAAAATACACAAAATGAAACTGCACACCGATTACATACTCTTGGGGGTTTGCCTTGGCGCGTTGTCCGGGCCGATGAGCAGCCGCTCGGCCACGATCTGGACCGGCCCGACTACGACCTTCACCAATCTGGCTGGCTCGAACCCCGGCCTGGCCGTCAACCAAGACCGTCTGACACCCAGCGTCTGGATCACGCGCGCTTCGAGCCAGGGACTCTTCAATGCGAAGACCGAAACCTTCTTTACCCACTCCCTCAGCCCCGTGGATACCGAATGGGCAGACGGTACCACCGCTAATTACTCGTCGCTGACCTATACGGATTGGGATTCGTGGGTCAAAGCGCACTGTTCTGGACTTTCATGCGGCCCGCCTTTCACAGTAGGCGTGAACGCGGTTCTCCACCTGATATCCGAAGACATATACCTCGATGTCCGATTTACTTCCTGGGGAGGTTTCGGCGGCGGCTTCACCTGGCAGCGCTCGACGCCGGCGGCCAATGTGCCGCCCACGGTCTCGATCGTTTCCCCCACCAACGGTGCCGCCTTCACCGCGCCGGCCAACGTGCCGATCACTGCCAACGCCAACGACTCCGACGGCAGCGTGACGAATGTGGCATTCTTCGACGGGGGCACGTTCCTCGGCGGGACCAACAACACGCCCTACACGGTCACGGCCAGCCTCGCCAGCGGCCCCCACGCGCTCACGGCGGTGGCCACAGACAACCTCGGTCTCGCCATCACTTCAGTGGTCGTGAACGTGACGGTAAGCGTTGGGAACACGCCGCCCAGCGTGACCCTCACCAACCCGGTTGACAGCGCCATTTTGAGCAGCAGCGCCAGCGTGACCATCCGGGCCTCCGCCGACGATTCCGATGGCAGCGTGACGAACGTCCAGTTCTTCGACGGGATGGTGTCACTGGGCAACGACACCAACAGCCCGTACAGCATCAGCGCCCGACTCGATCCGGGTCCGCATACGCTGACGGCGGTGGCCTCGGACAACCTCGGCGCGACGACGACGTCGGCCCCGGTGAACGTGACCCTGGCGCGATACCTGCCGGCGATTGCGAAGGGAGACCTCGCGGTCCTCTTGCAGCCCATTGCCACCGGCATGGCCGCGCCCGACTACGCCATCAGCCCACCGGGCGACCCCAACCGACTATTCGTAGTGGAGCAGAACGGGTTGCTGAGAATCATCCAGAACGGGACCTTGTTGCCCGGGTCGGCGCTCGACCTTTCAGGCTTGATTTCGACCTCGCTCAACCCTGCCAACGCAAACGACGAGCGCGGCTTCCTCGGACTGGCATTCCATCCTGGTTTCAACAATCCAGCCAGCCCTGGTTTTCACACGCTCTACACTTACAACAGCCAACCGCTGGGAAGCGGGCCGACCTATGCGGCTCCTAACGGGGCCTCGCAAGGCTACAAGACCGCCGTCAACGAGTGGAAGATCTCGGCCACAGATCCCAATGTCGTGGATCCCGCCTCTCGCCGCGAGGTCATCTCCTTCGGCAAGAACGCAAACAATCACAACGGGGGCACGATTACGTTTGGACCTGACGGTTACCTGTATCTCGCCCTGGGCGACGGCGGCAATGCCAACGATGTCGGAGCGAGCCATATTGAGCCGGGCGGCAACGCCCAGAACCTGAGCACACCGCTCGGCAAGATGTTGCGGT
>CAZVFC010000098.1:0-22262 GCA_964625855.1 uncultured Verrucomicrobiota bacterium
AGTCCTGCTCACCAATTTCAAATGTCGTTCCGTTTGCTGCCAGCAGGCCGAGCGCCAGGACGAAATTAAGGATGAAAAGATGTCTTGATTTGAGAGATTTGCTGCCAGGCAGGGAGGTTGTCATATTTCTGTCATAAGTCGTTTCTGGTCTTTGGTTCATCATGGCGCTCTGTGCAAGTGTCACTCCTTAGGAAAGACATGTTGGAACTTCCGGTGGTCCTCGTTATCCTTGAATACAGCCTTCCGTTGGTCCCCACGGTTCATCACGTGATACATCGCCCCGGGGTACTGGATGCGCAGTCTGCGCGGCATGCCAAACCTTTACTGGGGCGCCACCAGTTGTGTCAATGGTGAGCACTTGGACGTTTGAACGTAACATTGTCGGTGCCTCCTTTTGGCCGGGCTATGGAGAAATCTCTTGAGTTCGAGCCACGTAGCCCTGCTGCTCAGAACGAAGCCGCCCGGCAAATGGATCCGTATTCGGGGCGCCCAAGAGGCGCGCCGCGCTTAGGCGGAGCACGTCATTCATCGTGCGTGTTCTCCAATAGAAAACCACCACTCGCCAGGGAGTCTTCTTCACCGGCGGTGCGACAACCAGGTTAGTGCTTTGGCCAGGATGAATCTCACGTTCCGGGCTGAGAGTTGAAAGTGGAGTCCCAATGGGAACCGGCGGCCACAACCAACCGTTTTCAGCCTTGCACTCAGTTGTTACCCAGTAGGTCAGCTTCCGGTGGGTCCGATTGTTGACCACAATGACCGCTCCGGGCTGCTGCACCGACATCCCAAGGTAGCGAACGTGTAAGCCGGTTCTGAGGAAATAGCTGGACGTGCACTGCCAAGCCAGCCAGCCAGTCAGGATGAACGCTAAGATGAGAAAGGAATACCATATCCTTTTCATAAGCAATCGCGTCAGCGCACTCGGTACTCGGGGCAGACACTGCACTGGGAATGCTTTACCCATCCGAGAATCCTGACCGGACCGCTGGGCCCCCAGGCACCAATATACAGGTCACACTGCTCGTAGTCGAAGCACCTGATAGGAACGCAACTGCATGGGCACGTGCCGCCTCGATACGTTGGGCCAGGATTCCGTTTTACGCCCTTTTCCTCGCACGGGGGATGGCGGCGCACTGGCACCGGAGAGGCAGGCGGCAGGTTGCCATCATCGGAGCCTCCGCCGCTGGTCGGGGGCCTGGGGCCACCGCTGACGTTGGTGCCAATGCATACGTAGGGCGCGTAGGCCCCACCCGTCATGGTCAGACCGTCTGGATCCACTGCATTAATTGGCGAGTTTCCGAGTGACCGGTAGAGGTTAATCCCTTCGTTTTCATCGTAGCGGTCCTTGTTTGGACGGGCCTGCCCAAGGTCCTCCGCCAATGATATTGCCCTATCAGCTAACCCAGGCTTGAATGCAGCATTATCCTTGGCTGACACGTTTGCCACCGCTTTTAGTACTCGGTGCCCAGGCTCATTGATTGGGTCGCGGTTGAGCCACCTGCCGCTCGCGGGGTTGTAGAAGGCGTATACTGCTTGCGCCGCTAGGAACGCGGCGAGGAATGCGCTGTAGAATCGTGTCGGTGTGTTATTCATTTTCATTGTTCTTCATTGAGTGGGTGGGATGACCCGTTCATCGTTTCAAGAGCCCCGTTCTGACGCACCAGCAACTTGGCTTGCTTCGCTGCCGCTGCCTCCTTTAGCGCCTCAATTTGCAGCTTCCCACTCGCATCCACAATCTCGCAGTGTTTAATTGAGCGAAACTGGCTAACCAACGCGAGAGCGTGACGTTGGTCTATGTTCTTTGCCGAAAACGATATCTCTTCTAGCGACGGGAGTTCTAACACAACCGACAGGCCGTTGAAGGTTACTTTGTCGCAGTTCGCGACATTCAGCCCCTTAATCCAAAGATTGGAACGGATGCCGTAAAGCGAAGCATCTGTTATCGCGGTACCTTCCAACTGCAGATACTCCAACGAACTAACGGTCGTAAGCGACAAGAGGCCTGCATCCGTCACCATCGGACAGTTGAGTAGCGATATGTCTTTCAGTCCCCTGAGGTGAAGTCGTGCCAACGCCTCCAAACGCCTATTGTCTGCTCCAGTTCCGCTTGGGTGGTAAAAGTCAATCCGATGCAGATTCGTAAACCTAGTTAGCAGCGGATAAGCCTCGATCGGGAGTAGCGGAATCGTGAGCATTTCCGTGTCGGGAGGTATCCTCGCAATATCGCGTACGGAATCCGCAGGTTGAGGATACTTACCACAGCCCGAGAGAATCACGCCAACAACCAACGGTGGGCATAGCACCGCCACCAATCGCCGCAGAGAGGCTTTGAGGTTGACAGGAGAAACGTGTCCCCTTTTCCCTGTCAAATGCGTTCGCGCAGCAGTCACACCATATTTCCTCTAAGGGTGTGCGATCTTACGGCCGCGGTGGCTTCTTGCCATCCTCCCAGCAGCTTGCGGGAATATCATCATAGTCGTCGTACGTTTTACCTCGGTTTGGACCATTGGGACAGAACCATCTATCGCCTTCACCATCGTAACGCGAAGCGCAAGCCTGGAAACGGAGATAAACAGCGCAATTGCATGCAGCACAGTCGCGGTTGTGTTGCCCGATAATTGAAAGCGCTAACGGACACGCGCATGCGGCGGCGTTAGCTCCCCACGAGCTCTGTGTGCATCTGTATTTGAAGTAACACGCATCATGCTTTGCACAAGCGCGGAGCAAGCAGTCTTTGTTCGCGACCTTTTCGAGGGTCTCCTTTACGGAAGGCGGTAAATCACAGCCCGGGTTATCCAAACCAAGATAATCGCAATATCGTACAGGATCGTTCTCGACGAAGAGGTAAGGGACCTTTTCCTCTCCTTGGTTGAGTTCGGAAGCATTATGAATAAGGACTTTGAAACCGGGATCGTTGAGCGGATCTCTGCTCAGCCACCTTCCCGTGCTCGCGTTGTAATACCGGTAGCCATAGTAAAGCAGGTCGGACTCATCATCCTGGTATTTAGTCGAGAACCGGAAGGGATTGGCCTTGGCCATGGGACCGGTGGCGCGGACGACCTCCCCGAAGGGGCCGTACTCGTAGGCCGCGCAATTGGTGCCGCCGGACATATTCACCAGGGCGGCCACATTCCCGTTACCGTCATACGCGGCAGCGCAATCGCCAATAGCAGATGACAAATCGTTCATGAAGAGCAATCCGCCGACGCCGCCCGCACCTTGAAGTGTGCCGCTCAGATCCAGGCCCCAGACGAAGGATTGGAGAATGGCGGATTGAGAATCGAGGAGGGCGATGAGGTTCCAGCCGTCATAGACGAACCGGACGTCGCTGGTAAGGGTGCCATCGAAGTCGGGGCCGGACCAGACCTGCTTACGGATGCGGCGGCTTTGCCAGTCATACGCGAATCCGATGGAATTCTGCGGGCCAACGGCGGTGCTGGGAGCCATCTTCACGAGCCGATTCTCGGCGTCCCAGGTGTAGTTCCAGCGCCCGTCGCTGGTCAGGTTCCCATCGTCGTCATAGTCAAAGGCCTCCGGGGTTGCAGGCACAAACAGCGAGCCGGCAACGTTGGTGACAATATCCGGGCTGCTCCCGTTGGTGAGGCTAGCCACACTGTTTACGCTGGCATAGACCGGCCCGTTGTTATTGGCGAACGAGAGTTCCCCGCGGAAATAGTCCCCTTTTCGGGAGGTTTGCGCCCAAGCGCCGGTATCCGCCCACAGGCTGACCGTGGCGTTGGAATTGGCCGACCCGAGGACCTGCGCATACCCCGGCACGGTGCGAGACGCATACTGGTTCAGGCGATTGCGCGCATAATCCTGATACCGCAGATTGGCTCCGGCCTGGTCCCCTCCGGTGCCCATCCTCGTCCGGTTGCCGATGTCGTCGAAGGCATATTCGTACTGCTGGCCGGCCACGGGCGTTCCGTCCTGCCAGAAACGCTTGCCGGACGTGACCTGACCCAGGGCGTCGTAGGTGTAGATCCAGTACGAGCCATCGGCCAGAGTGGCGCGAATGCGCTGATTGCTGTTGGTGTACACGTAGGCGCGGGAGTCCACAGTCCTCAGTCCACTGTCCACCGTCGAAATCTGGGTAAGGCGGTTGAGGGTATCATACTGCCTCGTTGTCGTCATGCTCGTCGCACCGCTGTTCGTGAAAACAACCTGGCTCACGAGGGGCGAGTTGGCAAGGTAGCCGTAAACGGCTCCCACGGCGCCGCTGTTGACCGCGAGCAGCCGCCCGGCCGAGTCGTAACCGTAGCTAACCTCATACGTACCGCCAATGCCCCCGACGCTGAGCGAGGCGCGTTGGAGCCCCTCGTAGGCCCAGCTCACCTGAACGCCATGCAATATGCCGCCGCTGTACTCCTCGGCCCATTGATGCCCCGCGTCGTCGTAGGAAAGGCTGGTCGTGATGCCACCGCAAACAGCATGACTGCGCCGGCCCTGGCGGTCGTAGGCGTAGGCAACCGCCGGAGTGGCCGCTGGATCGTTGCTGCTGTACTCGATCGCGACCAGGTCGCCGTGCTCGTCGTCGGTCGCCAGGTCATTGAAGCCGTAGGTGTATCGTGTGAGGATCGGCTGGCTGTCAGTGCCTGGGCGCCGCCAGGCGCGAGTATCGAGCCGCCCGCCCGGCGTGTACTCATACACCGGACCCGTCGTGCCCGGCACTGCGGGTGGATTGCCGGAGTTCTTATCCGGATAGTCCTTGGACGCAAGCCATCCGCGATACGGATCGTAATTCCATCGTGTTACTTCCCGGGTGGCACTGTGCGCAGCGTTCTGCCAATTGGTCATGTAAAGCATGCGACCCTGGGTATCGTAGGCATAACCTGCGGGGTAAGTCCGACTACCCGAGGTCCCGAGCAGTAGTCCGGTTGCGTAGTAGGAGTTGGTCATGGCAGCACCGTCCGGATAACGAATGCCGGTGATTCTGCCCATCTTGTCGTAAAACGTGGTGGTGACTTGGGCACCGCTTCCGGGATCGGGGGATGTGCTTGAAATGACCTGGTCGGCGGGATTGAACGTCAAGGTGGTCGCGCCGTTCCGTCCGTCAATTATGAGGTACTGACAGCCTTGCGCGTCGTAGCCATACGTTGTGCTGGCAACCGGGTCCGGTGCAGTGTCGCGCCGGACCACTGATGCCAGGCGGCCGAAGCTGTAGCTCGTTAGCGTGGAAGTGCCATCAGGGTAGGTGATCGTCGTCGTGCGTACGTGCGTCTCCGGATCGCACGCGCTTGTTTCGGTGCAGGTTACAGCAGCCGTGTCCGGGTTGGAGCTGTCCAGCCACACCGTTTGCCAGGTCCTCAGTCCGTCGGGAGTTGTGTCATTCCTGGCAACGACCTTGCCGGTGCCTGAGGTATCCTGAGGCCACACGGTTGTTTCGGTGCGAACGATATCGGGGGCGGTTTGGTCCCCCGGCAGGAAAGCCTTGGTTGTCTGAGTAATGCGATCGTAACCGGTCGTGAGAGACGCGAGCTCACTATGGAATATATCGTAGTCTGAGAAAGCCCGAGTGGCTTGAGCCAGCGCTGTGATCGAGTACTCCCGCTCGCCCTGGGCATTATAGTCGTAAAGCATGACGACTCCATCCGGGTCCTGTTCCCTCCAAAGCTGGCCTTTGCTGTTATACCAGGATTGGCGGAAGGGATACGGGCCGACCGCTTTGGCATAGAGGGTTCGGCAAGCCCGGCCCACAGCATCCATATACGTCTTCGTCCATTCGTTGGTGGCGTTGGCTCCCGTGCCTGTCTTGATCTCCAGCGTGAATTCATGCCAGGTTTCTGTTTCGGGGTCTTGTTCGATGCCGTATTCGTAATGCACGGGAAATGCAGCGGTGCCGCTGACGCTCTCCAGCCTGCCGTCGCGAAAGTAGGATTCGACACGCGTGCCGAGATCCGGGTAGGTGTTGGTGACGTAGAGCCGGTTGTTGAGCATCCGGTTCGTATGAACGGTGACGCCTTCCAGGGCGTTGGTCTCCCTCATGAGGCGCCCGAGGACATCGTAAGAAAAGCGCTGAGCGCTGCCATCGGAAATGCGCCTCTTTTCCAGGAGTCTTCCGGCCCCATCCAGCGTTTTCGCATACTGGATTGATTCGGTACCGTAGGCGACCGTGGAACCGACCTCACGCTTGAGAGCATCGTAGGCATAGCTGGTCACTACACCGTCCGCATCCTGCATGGTATCGAGACCGCAGCAGCCGTAGGCGTAAGAGGTGACGCGCTGCCCGAGGTCAGTGACGGTGTAGCTCCGCTGCAAAGGGTCGCTGGGTGAGTAGGAGTAGGTTTCTTGAGCCAGTACCATGCTCGCGGGGGGAGTGCCGGGGATAATCGCCTGCGTCACGCGGGAGACGATCGCGCCGAGCGAGTTGTAAAGCGTGGAAACCTGCCTCCCGCCCGCGATCGCGGATGGGTAGTAGATATTGTCGGGTTGGCCCGTCTGTTCGATATGCCACGTCCCACTCTCGACCTGGGGATAAGAGTAGAGCGTGGCTGTCCCGTCTGGATACACTACGTACTTGGGTCGGCCCTGTTCATTTGGGTCGGACCCAGCATTGTACCAGGCCCGAACGGTTCGGAGGTTGGAAGGGCTCCCGAAGTAGGAATGCTCCTCGCGCAGATCGGCGCACCGTTGCTCTTCCCGCGCATAAGCGGCACGGACCGTAATCGCAAGGTAGTCGCGCGACACCTCTTGCAAATCGAAAGAGGTTCCGTTCCAGACTGGAATCATCGTGCGAGTAGTCCGGGGAGTCCGCGGTTCGTATTCCCCGCTATCATCTGAGCCAGGCAGCGGTGAATAGTCGTAAGTGGTCAGTTTGAAGGTCCCCGGTTGCGGCAATGCAAAGTTGGCTGGCGCTGCTCCATCTTTCCAAGCCGAGTATTTGTTGGCCAGGGTCTGATCCGAGTTGTATTCGAAAACCTCCCATCTGCCATCCGGGTATTCCACTTTATAGAGTTGATTGGCGTTGGGTCCGTACGCGGAATTGTCCGGGTAGTAGGAATACTGCGTGGTCTGGGTGGCGGCGCCCTCACCCTCGATGACTTGCTGGAGCTTCATCTGGCCGCCGACCATGGCATAGGATCGCTGCACTTGTTCCACAGTGGTAGTGTCGTTCAGGATCGTGCGAAAGTAGCTCGAACCGTCGGCACTTTCAGCACTAACGACCGTTCGTGTATTGTCTGAGTCTGTGAGGGTCCAGGAAGAACTCTGTGAGTCATAGGCGTAGGTAAAGTCCCGGCTTGTGTTGTTGGCGCGGTTCTCAGTAATCTTCAATTGGTTGTTGTATTGGCCGGTCTTGTCGGGATTCTCGATCACCCAGGTGACCATGGGCGATGCGCCGAAATGATTGGAAACGACGAGCGAATACTTCAGAGCGGGGTAAGTAGTATCCGGCACTACGCTTACGACGCCCTGCGGGGCGGTAACACTCTGCAGCCCTTGAGCTCCATTGGTCACGACGATATTCGTCCGCGAAGCGTAAGGGACGGAAAGAGCCGCTGGGGTATACATAGCCGAAGACGGCGTCTTGACGTGGAGCAGAAGAAAGCCGGCGTCCATTGTCGGCGTGTTCCGGCCCAAGCCGAGCTGAAAGAGTGGTCCGCCCTTGTTGTCGGGAACCGCGGCACCAAGTGTCCTAATCCCGTCGGCGTCCGATGGGCAGGACGCGCAGGCTTCGGCAAGGTCTGGGCACTGGCGCTCGGCCCCGAATTCCAAAACGTTGGTCCAGGATGTATGAGGCTCAATACTACATCTGGAAATGACCGTTGCCTTCACGGCTACCGGGCCCGGAACACAAGGGCTATCGTCTGCACTCAGTGTGGCAGAAAAACCCGCGCCTCGCAGAACGCATCCGTTGGCCGATGGTGACGGCAAGAGCTCCCAGGAGACCTGGGGTTCGACACATGCGATTGATCCGTTGATGAAGAATGTTATGGGACTGCAAGAGCTCAGACCATAGGGCTCACCACCCAAGGTGCCGCCAGTGTATTGGGGCTTGTAGGGAGCGCAATCGTCCTCGGCGGCGCTGATCCCAATCGCTGCCGAGAGCAGCAGGGCCATCCACCGGTGTATCCCGTGGTTCACGACCGGGCATATTGGGTTTTCTGAAGCACGGCGGTAGTCAGGGCCTGCCGCTCGAGCATTCGCCGGGAGGGGAGTTGTTTTCATGACACGTGTCGGAGGGGGCTGTATGAGACTGCTGTTTGGCTATCTGAGTGGTGTGAAAATCTGAAGGTTAATCAGGTTTCCGCTGTCCGTCGCGGATCCGTGAACCGTTGGGTTGCGACCCAAGATATACTCGTGCCAATTCGTGAGGCCATCGTCATCGGGATCGGCATAGAGAGCTGCTTCAGGGTTCGTCCGGTAGTTTGCTCCGAAGTACTGCTCCAGCCATGCCCCGGGGATATTGCACTTGCCGGCGGTGCCCGCGTTGTAGATGGCTTGGACCTGGTCGGGCGGGAGGGCAGTGTTGTACAGGGTGACCTCGTCAATGAGGCCGGGGAAATACTGGCCGGAATAGCCGCAGGAATCATTGATCCCACCGATGCTGAACGGGCAACCCGAGTCCGAGGGCACGATGCCGAGCGTGGCTTGCTGGTCGAGAGCGCCGTTTACGTACAGGCTCAGAGAGGACACGCCGTCCCACGAACCCACCAAGTGGGTCCATTGGCCGAGAGAGATCTCCCCGCTACCAACCACCTCGAAGAACGTCCAAGGGTCGGTCGAGACGACGAAGGCGACGAACAGGCCTTGGTTGCCGACGCGAACGATCAACTGCCGGCCATAGCTCTGGCCAAAGACAAAGGCCTGGCTGACCTGGCCGGTGGGATTCACCCAGGCTTCGACCGAGAAGGCGGCGCTTGTGAGCGAAGGGGCGTAGGGGATTCTCACAGCTTGGGACACTCCATCGAAGGTGAAGGCCTGGCCCGCTACGCCGGACGCAAAGCCTGCCCCATTCTGGAGAGTGCCAGTATTTCTGCGGAAGGCGTCGGAGGCGTCCCCCTCAGCCGCCCACCAAGAGACAGCGGTGTCGGGGCAGGTGAAGCAAGTCGAGGAGGACTTGCATTTTCCGGCGGAGCCCGCTTGATAGATGGCGTATATTTCCCCTCCAAAGAGGGCCCGGTCGTATAAGGACACTTCGTCAATCACTCCGGGAAAGTATTGGCCAAAGTAGTCGCAGGAGTCGTTGATTCCACCGATGCTGAATGGGCAGGCGCAATCCCCAATGCCCGGCACCTCGGGCATGGTCTGTGCGGCCAGGACGCCGTTAGTATAAAGGTTCAGGTAGGTTCCATCCCACGTCCCAGCCAAGTGTGTCCAGTCACCGACGGTTATCTCGTCGTCGCTAGTCGCCGAGATCCAGTTGCCATCCGGGTCGGTGATATAGAGGGCCACCCGCAAGCCGGCGGCGCCAGGTTGCACGACCAACTGCCGGCCGTAGCTCTGGCCGAATATGAAAGCCTGCCCGGCAATCTGCGAGCAGGGAAAGACCCAGGTTTCCATGGAAAAACCGGGTGTGGCCAAGTTGGTCGAGTAAGGGATCTGAACCGACTGACTGATTCCATCGAGGCAAAACCCCTGGCCGACCATGCCGGTGTCAAAGCAAACGCCGTTAACCAATTGGGCGTGGTTAATACCGATGCTGTCGTCGGCATCGCGCTCCCCCTGCCACCAGCCGACCAAACCCGAGCCCGCACGAACGCACGTGCCTGAGCCGTACATTTGTTGCAGAGAAGTGGTGGCCTGCATGGCAGGCGCAGCTATTGCGGCCGCCTCGGCAGACTGCGAGTCAGAGGCGCGCGTTGCAGCCACCGCAGCGAGCTGGTTTGGAAGGGTGATCGTTACGGACCGCTGGCCGTTGGTGGAGGGTCCCAGGAGCGTGGTGGTGGCATTCGCCGTGGCGGCCTGCAGCGTCCTCGGCAGTCGGACCACGGCCGCGGCGCGCACCGCGTTGCTCGTGGCTGCCTGGGCGGCTTCGATCGCGGTGGGAATAGGCACCTGGACGGTAATCGGGGGCAGCGCGGCGCTGGCACGACCAGCCAACCCGAGCACAGCGGCGGACATTGCGATAAGAACAGTGCCTGGAGTACGTTTCATGGTGTGTTAGATTCGGAGGTCGGGTGAATGGGTGTGTCCGTCGCCGGGGAAGGCGGCACTGCTGCAGAATCGTGGTGGGCGCGCGAGCCGCGCTCCGCGCTGCGGTTTAACAGCGCAGAGAGAGCAGGAACTGCGCTGGGGAGTGACGGATGATGAAGACCAGGGCCTGGGAGGGCTGGCAGTGGGGTGCAGTTCTCCTTGTGGCTGGGGATCCCGGCAGCCAATTCGCCTTCAGTCAGTGTAGTTCTCTTCATCTTGCTTTCACAGGACCCACATGTTGGACGGCAGGCGCAGCCCCCCAACAACGGCGTTAAAGACCAGGTTAACTTGCGAGCCCCATGTTACGCTGGGATAAGGAAAGCCCGCGAGAGAAAAGGTTGAGAAATTGCGCACAAGCTGTGCGCTGGGCGAATCGGGTGCGTGGAGGACGTGTTCCCAGCGAGACTACGGCGGGGCCCCGGTGTGTCTCCCATGGGCAGCGCTCCCCATGGGAGACACACCGGGGTAGCACCGGGCCCACGCCGTTGCCTCACCGGCCCTCCCGGCCGGGATGGAGAGTCGTTCGACGGATGTAACTCTCGTGTTAGAAGTGACATACATGGCTGGATCAAGCTCCGTTTTCCGGTTCATTCGACAAGCCTGACCCCGGCACCCTTCGGGGCCGGGAGTTTTCGCATAAAGCATACTTCGACTCACCCTTCCAGCCCGCCCATACCGTTCAAAAGGACAAATTACCCGGATGAACCTGGCGAGGCTATGGTGCGAGTCGCGCGCGCACTGCGACCCCGGCAATGTCAATCCACATCTCCTTGCCCCGCGGGCAAATCCATGCCAGCCGTGCCAGCCATGGTCCGCATCAAATTAAACACTGACAAGTGCCGCCGAATTGGGTTTATTTCGGACGCACTGATGCCAAAGCGCACGGATATTCATTCGGTTATCATCATTGGCGCCGGCCCGATCATCATCGGGCAGGCGTGTGAGTTTGATTACTCAGGCACGCAAGCGTGCAAGGCGCTCAAGGAAGAAGGCTACCGGGTGATCCTGGTGAACTCGAACCCGGCGACGATCATGACCGATCCGGAGTTCGCGGACCGCACCTACATCGAACCCATTACACCTGAGTGCGTCGAGAAGATCATCGCCCGTGAAGTCGAGGAACTGCGGCGCGTGCGCGCCAACGGCAAGCTGGTGTTGCTGCCAACGCTGGGCGGGCAAACCGCGCTCAACACCGCCATGGCTCTCCACCGGCGCGGCACTTTCGAGAAGTACGGCGTCGAGATGATCGGAGCCAACGCCCAGGCCATCGAGCGCGGCGAAGACCGGCAGGTGTTCAAGGACTTGATGGTGTCCATCGGGCTGGACGTGCCCGTAAGCGGCACGGCCCACACGCTGGAAGAGGCGCGCCAGATCGCGGACAAGATCAGCCGGCTGCCGCTCATTATCCGCCCGGCCTTCACGCTCGGCGGGACGGGCGGCGGCATTGCCTACAACCGCGAGGAATTCGAGGGACTAGCCAAGCGCGGTCTCGAGCTGTCTCCGGTTAGCGAGATTCTCATCGAGGAATCCCTCCTGGGCTGGAAGGAATTCGAGATGGAGGTCATGCGGGACCGCATAGACAACTGCGTGATTGTCTGTTCCATTGAGAACTTCGACCCGATGGGTATTCACACCGGCGATTCGATCACCGTCGCGCCCATCCAGACCCTTACCGACAAGGAATTCCAGATCATGCGGGATGCCTCCTTTGCCGTCATTCGGGCGGTGGGTGTGGAGACTGGCGGCTCGAACATCCAGTTCGCGGTCAACCCGGACAACGGGCGAATGGTCATCATCGAGATGAACCCGCGCGTATCGCGCTCCTCCGCGCTGGCATCCAAGGCCACCGGCTTCCCCATCGCCAAGATCGCCGCCAAGCTCGCTGTCGGCTACCTCCTCGACGAAATCAAGAACGACATCACCCGCGAAACTCCGGCCAGCTTCGAGCCGACCATTGATTATGTAGTCACCAAGGTCCCCCGCTTTGCTTTTGAGAAGTTCCCGCAGGCCGACCCGACGCTGAATACGCAAATGAAGAGCGTCGGCGAGGCGATGGCCATCGGCCGCACCTTCAAGGAATCGCTCCAGAAGGCGCTGCGCTCGCTCGAAATTGGACGTTACGGTTTGGGCGGCGATGGCAAGCCGTGGCGGTTCGGCGATAAGGTGTATGAAGACCGTGACATCCTGCCGCGGGAAGTCATCGTCCCCAGGCTCAGCGTCCCGAACGGCGAGCGCATCTTCTTCCTGCGCCATGCCCTGCGCGCCGGCTTCAGCATCGAGGAGATTTTCCAACTCACTAGGATTGACCGCTGGTTCCTGACCCAGATCAAAGAAATCGTGGACTTCGAAGAAGAGCTAGCGGCGACCAGGCGCTGATTCGGAACGAACCGTTGGACTGGATATGCCAGCGACCCCTCTGAGCGAACTGATTCCGGTGCTGCAAGTGGCCATCGGCCCGGTCATCCTGATCTCGGGCGTGGGCCTGCTGCTGCTGACGCTGACGAACCGCTACGGGCGGACGATTGACCGGTCGCGGCTGCTCGTGAGGGAGTTCCGCCAGGCGGTGGGGGCGGACCGGGCGCGGCTCGAGGGGCAAATCGAGATACTCTATCGCCGGGCGCGGCTGCTCCGGTTGTCCATCCTGCTGGCTGGGGTGAGCGTGCTGCTCGCATCGCTGCTGATCATCGTGCTGTTCCTGACGGCGTTGTGGAAGTTGGAGGTGGGGTTGCTGATCAGCCTGCTGTTCATCGCCTGCATGGTGTCGCTGAGCGGGTCGCTCGTAGCGTTTATCCGGGACCTGAACCTGTCGCTGGGAGCGCTAAAGCTGGAATTGGGTCATCGGACCGCGCAGGAGTAGCGTCGGAAGCCGGGCCACTCACCTTCAACGCAACTTTCTTCTCCCATTTGCGGGAAATCCCGCTAGTTTCCCCGGGCTCATGCAGCACTAGAAACAAAACATTGCAGACGACAGAACATCTATGAACTACAGGACATTCATTGCGGAACAAGTGGCGGCCATCCGGCGTGAGGTCGGCAGCGGAATTGCCATCAACGCCCTCAGCGGCGGGGTGGACAGCTCGGTGGTCACCGTGCTGGCGCACAAGGCGCTGGGCAAGCAGTTGAAAACGATCTTCGTGGACAACGCCATCATGCGCGAAGGAGAACCGCAGCGGGTGGTGAAAGCCTTCAAGAGCATGGGCATCCCCGTGGAGCTGGTGGACGCGCGCAACCAGTTCCTCCGAGCGCTCAAGGGCTTGACCGACCCCGAAGAGAAGCGCCAGGCGATTACGGATACCTTCTACCGGGACGTCTTTGGCAAGGCGGTCAAACGCTCGAAGGCGACCTTCCTGCTGCACGGCACCATCCTGACCGACATCGAGGAAACGGTGGCGGGCATCAAGCGGCAGCACAACATTCTGGCGCAGATCGGCATTGATCCGCAGAAAGCCTATGGCTACAAGGTGCTCGAACCTCTGGCCACGCTGCGAAAAGACGGCGTGCGCCGCGTCGCCGGCTTGCTGGGCCTGCCCCAAAGCATCACCAAGCGCATCCCGTTCCCCGGCCCCGCCCTGGCCACCCGCATCGTAGGCGAGGTGACCCGCGAGAAGGTGGCCACCGTGCGCAAAGCCACCGCCATCGTGGAGGAGGAACTCGGGAATACCGGCGCGTTCCAGTACCTGGCGGTGTTACTCAACGACTACGCCACCGGCATCCGCCAAGGCAAACGGGAGTTCGGGCAGATCATTGTGGTGCGCTGCATTGACAGCGTGGATGCGCGTAAGGCGACGGTGCGGGAACTGTCGTGGCCCGCGCTCCACCGCCTCAGCCGCCGCATTACCGCCATTCCCGGAGTCAACCGCTGCGTGTACGATCTGACGCCCAAGCCCCCCGCCACGGTCGAGTACATCTAAGCGGCCTGAACCCCACGCAACAACAGCGAACACTATGAAAGCGAACATTCGCATCATGCCCTGCCTGGACATGCAGAATGGACGGGTAGTCAAAGGGGTGCATTTCGTTGATATCAAAGATGCCGGTGATCCGGTGGCCTGTGCCCAGGCTTATTGCGCGGCAGGCGCCGATGAACTGGCCATGCTGGACATCACCGCCACCGTCGAGAACCGCGGCACTATGCTGGAGGTCGTCAAACGCGTGGCGGCGGTCGCAACCGTCCCCTTCACGGTGGGCGGAGGCATCAAGGACGTGGCCTCGGCTTGCGCCGTCATCGGGGCGGGTGCGAACAAAGTGTCCACTAGCAGCGCCGCCTTTCGCAACCCCAAGGTGATCGCGGAGATGATCGCCGAGCTGGGAGTAGAGAAAGTGACCGTGGCGATTGACGTGGACCGCAATGCGTCGCTTCCCTCGGGCTACGAAGTGTTTGTGGATGGCGGCCGCACCGCCACGGGCGCGGACGCGCTGGAATGGGCCCGCCAGATTGCCGGCTATGGCGTGCGCTGCATTCTGCCGACCAGCAAGGCGACCGACGGCGCCCGCACCGGCTTCGACCTGCCGTTGATCCGCATGATTGCATCGGCCACCCAGGCGGAAGTGGTTGCTTCGGGCGGCGCGGGAACCATGGAACATTTCCGCGAGGCCGCCGAGGCGGGAGCGACGGTGCTGCTGGCAGCATCGGTGTTTCACTTTGGGCTCATTCGCATTCCCGATCTGAAGCATTACCTTCAGAGCCGCAGCGTGAATGTGATTCCCCCGGCTAACTGACACAAACTGACAGACTTCCTATGGGTGGCTATTTTGGTGTAGTCTCAAAAGACGACTGCGTAGGCGACCTGTTCTACGGGACCGACTATCATTCGCATCTGGGCACACGCCGCGGCGGGATGGCGGTGCATCACGGCACAGGCTGCACGCGCTTCATCCACGACATCAGCAACGCCCAGTTTCGGTCCAAGTTCGAGCACGACGTCCTGAAGTTGAAGGGGCGGATGGGCATCGGCGTGATCAGCGACACGGAGGACCAGCCGCTGATTATCGGCTCACACCTGGGCAATTACGCGATTGTGACGGTGGGGCGCATCGCGAACCAGGCGGAACTGGTGAAGAAGGCTTTCGGCCTGCGCTCGGCGCATTTTTCGGAGATGAGCGGCGCCGAAATTAACCCGACTGAGCTGGTGGCGCTGTATATCAACCAGGGCGCAACGTTCGCCGAGGGCATTCAGATCGCCCAGGACGCCATCGCCGGCTCCTGTTCCATGCTGCTGCTGACCGACGGGGGCGTGTACGCGGCCCGCGACAAGCTGGGACGGACACCGATCATCCTCGGCCAGAAAGCCGGGTCCTACGCAGCCACAATGGAGACCTGCGCGTTTCCCAACCTGGGTTACGAAACCCTGCGCGACCTTGGGCCGGGGGAAATCGTCCGGCTGACTCCGGAAGGGGTCGAACCGGTCGCCCTGCCTCGCTCGCGTTGCCAGATCTGCGCTTTCCTCTGGGTTTACTACGGCTACCCGGCGTCCACCTATGAGGGCATTAACACCGAAGATTGCCGATACCGATGCGGCGCCGCGCTGGCCAGGCGGGACGCCACACCCGTGGATGTGGTGGCGGGCATTCCCGATTCCGGCACGGGCCACGCGATGGGTTACGCACACGAGCGACGCGTGCCGTTTCGCCGGCCATTCGCGAAGTACACGCCGACCTGGTCCCGCAGTTTCATGCCCCAAGACCAGCCCACCCGCGACCTGGTGGCACGCATGAAGATCATCCCGATCAAGGAACTGATCCACGGCCAGCGGCTGTTGTTCTGCGAAGATTCGATCGTGCGCGGCACCCAGCTCGCGGATACGGTTCGGCGGATCTTTGATTGCGGGGCGAAGGAAGTCCACATGCGGCCAGCCTGTCCGCCGCTAATCTTCGGCTGCAAGTTCCTGAATTTCTCCCGCTCCAAATCGGAGCTGGACCTGGCCGGCCGGCGCGCCATCCGGGAAATGGAAGGACAGGATGGCCCGCCGCCCCCGGAGTATGTCAATCCCGCCTCGGACAAACACCGCGCGATGGTGGAGCGCATCCGTCATCGGCTGGGATTAACCACGCTCCAGTACCAGCAACTCGATGATCTGGTCAAATCCATCGGCCTGCCCAGGGAACAATTGTGCACCTTCTGCTGGGACGGCAGAGAATAGCCAGGCGCGTTGAGCGCCATGGACAGGAACGCCACACACGCCTTCATGCAGGGTCAGGCGTTCCACCCAACACACACCGTATAGTCACCGGATACCCTCCGGATGCACACCGTAGATACCCTGACTTGACATATCCCTGAGCCCTTGGCGTAGCCTGCTGAAATACTTCACCCCGGAACGCAACAAACAGGAACTGGAGCGGGCCGCGGCCTGCTACCTGGAGGTTCCTCCCAAGTGAGGTATCAATCCGAGGTCTGGCGCTTCGTATGATTGCTCACTGATGTACTCCGTCGAGTCGGCCAAACACTTTGGCAAGCGGGGCCGCGTGACCTTCGAGCGCCGGCGGGACATCCGTCAAAGAATACGCGACCTGTTTCTTCTGATGGAGGATGACTAGAACCCATTCCCCGCCTGCCAGGCCGCCTCCACCGGGTGCCTCGGAACCGTACACCAACGACCCGTGTGATGATGTGGACCCCGGACTACGGGAATGCGTTAACCGACTGAGAACCGTTGCTTCCCGAGCCGGTTTGAAGGCGGGCTTGTGTCCGGCACCAGCCTCCTCCGATCCGGTCTGCCTCGGAATGGCGCTGCTTCTCGCGCATTGCCTGGCCGCTCGCCCGCTGCCGCCCGCCTACGCTCTTGGCGATGGGGCAAAACACCTGGAAAACCGGCAAAACTTGCCTGTTGATGGCCTCGGCCCGGTCGGGCAGGATGGGGCCGCATGAATGAGAGCGAAAAGCAATTCTCCTTCACCCGCGCAGCGTCAAGTACAAGCGGGCGCGTCAAAAAGCAAATTCCTATCAGTTATCGCCCGCCTAGCATCTGCCCCACAAATGAGAACAACCGTCGGATTGAACTGGGATTCTCGACCGTCAGAGTGAGTTCAATAAATGGCAAAGTGAACCTGTGCGCACCGCAGATCCCCCTGTCACCACTCGCACACCGCCGCATTACTTGCGTTACCTGAGCACCTTTCTCCCCATGAGTGCTGATGTGCTCTGCTTCCACCTCTGCAGCCAGTGCTGCGTGGCCAGCACATATTGCCAGAAGCTGCTCTTTCGTCCTGCTGGGAATCACAAACGCCTCTCTAACAATTGAATCCACACTTGGATCCTCCCGTCCCAGCGCAACCTCGACGTACCTGGATGATCTGGATGCCTGCGACAGGTACATTCTGGCAAGTTCGCCCCGCTCCCAAGGTTCAGCCACCCCGCAATAGGCGACGATGCAACGCCAAGAGGTCTCCGGTTTCAATAGCACGTCCTGCTCCTGTGACAGTACCCTTTTAATATACGCCGCTGAGCTCGGGCAAGATAACCTCGTATAATGTGCCAGGAAGGCGCCGAAGCCGGCAGCAGATAGCTCCCGTATTCGTTGCAGAACAACCGTGTCAAAGCCGTCTCTCCAAGCACGAGCCCGCTCCTTTCTCCGGTCCCAGGCAGCTTTTGCGATCGAGGACCGCAGGTGGCGCCGCAGAATAGTTGACACCTCCCACTCGATCTCACCAAGAGAACGATAGCGAAACCTCTCGCGTAATCGGGCGTGATCGTAATCGTCCAGCTCGCCCCGGGCCTTCAATTCCCAAAAGCACTCCGCGCACGCGGTCACATCGGCGCGTGCATCATGCGGATGCTCAAAATCTTCGCCAAACAGAGCGTGGTACAACTCCCCAAGCTTCAAGAAGTGGCCACCCCCGTATTTGTCAGCCGTGGCAAGCATCGTGCATACCCTTGGCAATCCTGGCAAACCCGTCTGAGTACCGCATTCTTGCTCGGCAGCATGAATTACGGCTGCATCCCATTCAACGTGATGCGAGATGAAGCTTGCCGGTGAATATCGGCCAGCAATTGTCTTCAGGTCATCGAGAACCTGCTGCAACGTCGTATGCTCCTCAATAAAGGCCACAGACTCACCTCTGACGGTACCCAGAACGGTTTTCTGCCTCCTTGGCGGATTTGGTGGAACAAGAAAAGCGTGAGTTGCTGTCAACACCGTGCCCCGTTGCGAATACACCAACCAGGCAATCTCCCCAACTTCGCGCTTATCGGGCGGGGCCTCGCAATCGAACACGACAAAATACATAACCCTTATCGAAGGCAGCATGTGAACTTGGCTTCGATATTTGCAAGGATGAAACCGGCAAGACTACAGAAGCATGCCACTCCCACGTACAACTGGCTCCAATACGCCCAGGCCATCAAAGTTTCCCCCGAATACCAGAGTCCAACTCAGGCATTGGCGCCACCGCTCCCACCAGCTCCTCACCCCCTTTTATACCCCCTCCGCCGCTGCCAGCCCCTCGAAGCCCGACAGCACGCCTCGGTATCCGTTGATGGCTCCTTTAGTTCGGAGCTATGCACTGCCCTGGAACCGCAGTTCCAAGATTGAAGCGATCTTTGCCGCGTCATAATGAGCCTGCCAAAGGTATACCTTCCTTCGTTCACCCGCGCAGCGTCAAGTACAAGCGGGCGCGTCAAAAAGCAAATGCCTATCAGTAGCTCTCAACCGGTCTGGTGGTTTGTTCCCCGTCGGCACAGTTTTATGCTCGCGCCGTCCCAGCAACAAGGCTGAAACTCCCTTCGCACGCTGGTTTCGGCAGCATGCCCCGGGGTTGCCTTCCTGGTTTCGTCTCGACACGAGACGCCGTGGGGATACAGTGGCCACAATGGTGGTGAGAAACGAGTTTGGGCGCCAACGCGGATAGGGCGCTGGATGAATGGTTAACAGGCGCGCCCACCAATTCAGCTTTATGCAAACGACGTTGCGAAGACTCACGGTGGCTTGGCTGGTGGTGATATTGCTCTTGGTGCCGGCAGTAGTGGGCGCCCAGGCCGCCGTGCAGGCCTGGGTGCAACGCTACAATGGGCCGGGGAACGGCTACGATAAGGCTACGGCCGTGGCGGTAGACGGCAGCAACAACGTTGTCGTGACCGGGTATTCGCCGGGAGGCGGAGGCTTGGACGATTACGCGACGATTAAGTATTCGAGCTCTGGCGTGCCGCTCTGGACGAACCGGTACAACGGGCCGGGGAACATGAATGACTACGCCAAGGCGGTCGCGGTGGACAGCAGCAACAACGTGATCGTGACAGGGTATTCCTCTGGCGGGTTCAGCGGTGACGACTACACCACGATCAAGTACTCGGCCACAGGTGTGCCCCTATGGACAAAGCACTTCAACGGGTCGTCGATCGGCATGGACCAAGCCTACGCCGTGGTGGTAGACCGCAATAACGATGTGATCGTGACGGGGGATTCCTCTGGCTGGTTTAGCGGTGACGATTACGCCACGGTAAAGTATTCGAGCGGGGGTGTGCTGCTCTGGACGAACCGGTACAACGGGCCGGGAAGCAACACAGACGAGGCCCGGGCCGTCCTAGTGGATGGCAACAACGCTGTCATCGTGGCGGGCTCTTCTTATGGAAGCGGCAGTGATTCCGATTTCGCCACGGTAAAGTATTCGAGCGGGGGTGTGCCGCTCTGGACAAACCGGTATAACGGGCCGGGAAACAGCACTGACTGGGCTTTCGCCGCGGCAGTGGACCACAGCAATAACGTGGTGGTGACGGGCTGTTCCTATGGCAGCGGAAGGACTTACTCGGATTACGCGACGGTCAAGTATACCAGCGCGGGCGTGGGTCTCTGGACCAACTTCTATAATGGGCCGGGGAATAATGATGACCAAGCCTGCGCTGTCGCGGTAGACGCGAGCAACAACGTGATTGTGGCGGGCTGGTCATACGGCATTATAGACTACGGTTCTTTCCAGCTTAGTTCGCCGCGATATGCGACGATCAAGTACTCGAGCACGGGCGTGCCCCTGTGGACGAACCGCCACGACGTGATAGAGGGCCAAGCCTTCGCCACGGCTGTGGCCGTTGATGGCAGCGACAACGTAACGGTGACAGGATACTCCACCGGTCCTGGTGGGTATTACGATTATGTGACCATCAGGTACTCGGGCGCCGGGGTGCCCCTTTGGACCAATCGCTACACGGGGCCGGGAAACGGCTACCACCAGGCGAGTGGGCTGGCGGTGGATAGGTCTGGCAACGTGATCGTGACGGGGGTCTCGGCTGGGAGTGGAACTGACTCTGATTTTGCCACCGTGAAATACGCCTCCGCGATACCGCGGCCAATTATGACCGGCCTCAAAGTGACGAACGGCACTTTCCAGATGCGGGTGGACAACGTGTTGCAGACGGGCACGCTGGTGGTTGAGGCTTGCACAAACCTTGTAGAATGGAGGCCGGTGTTTACCAACACAGTGCCCACGAATGTGGTGTTCTACACCGACCCGGGGGCCGGCAACTACCGCCGGCGGTTTTACCGGGCGTTTCAGTTCTACTAGACCCGTTCAAATAGCGGACTGGGTCTGGTTCCGGCCGGTTTTCGGCCGCGAACCTTGGTTTGTGTTCCGTCGTCCCACTTCTACGCCCTCCTGCCCGCCAGCACAAACCGGGAAAGGTCCCCGCCACTTTGAAAACCGCGCCGTGGGCCTGCGGGGGCGGTGTTCAACCGAGTTTCATCTCGCTTCAGCCGCCGAAAAATGTGATGGATACAGCGTGACGGCCTGCTCGGTGCAGGCGTTGGGCACGTAGGTCAGGTAGAGCCGTGCGCTCTGAAGAACATCTGCCGTGATGACGGCGTCTGGCGTCTCGTGGAGAATTTTATTGCGGATGTCGAGTACGAAGGAGACGCCGCCGATAACGCCAGCAAGCCCTAGCTGCTGCTCAACCTGACCTGTTGCCCATCTGAGCTTGAGTCGGTCCTGAAAGTACTCAGCCCGCTTCTCCACTGACTGGCGGTCCAAGCTGCGAACCTCGGCCTCAATCTCCTCCTCGATAAGCTGCTCGTAATCCGTGCTGACGATGCGGCCGAGATCAATCTTGCGGTCTGGCTTCAAAAGCTTCGGCTCTGCGAACAAGATGTGCCTGTGGATCTCCTTTATCTCCTCCTCGAAAAAGGCGCCACGGAGAATCAACTCATACTGAGCAATGCGGTTGTCTGCGAATTCGATGTGTGCGGACAAATTCGTTCTGAGGTGGCTGGCGTAAGCCTTTGCCAGACTGTTGGCGATAAGGTCGTCAACTGCGTGTCTCTCCGTCTGCCTCGCAGCATAGGACGCAGCACCTGTTGCGTAACTTTGACGGTGAGCTTCAACGTATTCGTCCACCGCCTTGCGATTTGCTGCAAAGATGTTGACCGCACGACGGCAGAGGTCGAACTGCACCTCAAAGAACTTCATCCGCTTTACGTATTCACCGAGCCGAATCATGGTCGGTAGTGGTCGAGCGGCCTATGGTATGCACATTGCACGAACGCAATCATATTGGACATTAGGGGAGAAAGGGCACTGATTCAATCTGACATTAGTACTAGGGCTGAACTTACGCGGCAGGGGTGGCGGCAGTCAACAGGTGCCAAAAGTGTCTGTTCCACCTGGCAGCCAGGTTCCGGATGCCGATGCAAACGGTGCTGTCGGTATCTGGTAGGTCGCTCGACAAACTGAGGCCACCTCTGGCTGGTGTCCGGCTACGAACCGGCTGCGCGACACCCGTGGCAGCAGAATGAAATCTGTGAGCGGCGCCGTTCCCAAGTCTGGTAGGAACGCTTTCGGAAGCTTTCCTGGCTCCAGAATCAGAGATGGGGACGTCGCGGAGCGCGTCTACCGAATCTCAGTCAGGTCAAAGGCGGCAAGACCGGCGTCAAAGACCTGCGCAATGTGCTGGATCACCCGCGCAGCGCTGGGTACGCGGGGGCGCGCAAAAACCAATTTTCTATCAGACCTCATGCCCCCGGAGGGGGCTCCACAAGGGTTGAGAATTGCGTTAGTGTCGGGGCCAGAACAAAGTATCTTCAGTGTTCACTTGCAGGAGGGCACGGGCAGTTCAGAACTTGCCCTGTAGGGGAAGGGTTGGCCGAGGCATCAAGAGGTCGAGTGGAGGCGGGCTGTTGCCAGCCCACCCCCCTCTCAGAACCGTACTT
>CAZVFC010000099.1:0-20498 GCA_964625855.1 uncultured Verrucomicrobiota bacterium
GCCTGGCAAGTTATTCGCCCCTTCCACGGGCGCACCGCCCGTGAGTTACTCGTACGTGTCTTTGCCCTGGCTACCGCACGGCCTGTCCGAGCCAAGGCCGCCGGCCCGACTCCGGGAAGGCCGGGTCTTGGAGGGGTGCGGGGCTGCGCCAGCCGTCGTCTATTCGTTCCGTTCCTTCTACCTCCGTTCGTCTTCCTGCCTCGTCATGCGCCGGGCCATGCATGGGCAGCGTGATTTGCCTCGCAGGCTGTTGGAAGCGCCTGGGTCTCAGTAACTTCATCCTCCGGCACCAGTCGTCTTTCGGCTGCCTCAACGCAGCGGTTTCAGGTGGGTAAATGGCTCCAGGTCGGGAAGCTGATCCCAGGCGAGCTTTTCATCGGCGGCGGGCACATAGCGCGGCTCGACGCCTAATTCCTTAAGGACAATGTTGCGCGCCATGGGAATGGCCACGGTCTTGTAGAACGCGAGGTGACGGTTGAATCCCTGCCGGCCAAAACCGCAATCGGTCGAGAGCACCAGCCTATCCGCGGGGATGTGTTTGAGGCAGCGGCGAATGCGGTCGGCCACGACATTCGGGAAGTCCGCTTGTAGCGTCCGGTGGCTGATCACGCCGACGGCGATCTTCTTCTTGAGCGAATTCTTGTAGTTCGCGAATAAGGGGAGTTCCTTGAAATCGTTCTCGGCGGCTTCAATTGTCCACACGTCGCCCTTGAGGCGTTCAAGGTAGATTTCAATCGAGTTTGCGTAGGACTCGTCGGTGAACACCTTTTGCATGTTGGGATTGCCCCAGCAGGTGTGGATCCAAACCTCGACGTCATCCAATCCCTCGACCTCACGGTTGAAGGCCTTGACCAGGAAGTCCAGCAACTCCTTCTGGTCGGGATTGTAGCGGGCCATGAAGTGAAGGGTCGGTTCCTCGACCTGGATGACTTTGCAGCCAGAGGCCGCAAGCTGACGCAGTTCACGATTCATCGCCTCGGCCATATCCCAGATCAACTGCTTCTTGTCATCGAGATCGTAGTTCGGCGTGTGGCTGTCCAGGAAGAACGCCAGGACCTGAGCCGAGCAGGTGCCGAACTTCACCGGCTTGCCCGCCGCCATCGCAGCTTGTTGGGCGACGCGCCAGATCTTTGCGTATTCGAGCGGATTTTTGGGATCATGTTCCACCTTGCCTGCCACGCGCGGCCAACGCCAGGTCTTGTAGATCGAATCCAGCATTGTGCCGACGGGATGGGAGAGCAGCGGCGAGCGGGTCTTTTCGGTCTGCAGTTCCTCATGCTCAAAGCCTTTCCATCGCTGCAGCATGTAGTGATGCCAGGAGCGGCCCGCCACGTCTTCGTCGAGGTGGTAATCGCCGGTGGTGAGGATGTCCAGCCCTGCGCGCGACTGATCGGACACGACGACGGCGTGGGCGTCGGAGAACTGCTCGCGGTACCACGGGTCCATCATGGCCGTGTCGAGGGGGCGGCCCCACATGTTCATCGAGTACCAACGTGGCCGCGGCCACGACCCGGTTACGGTCGCCGGGAGCATCAGGTTCCGGGTTGCGGTAAATGCCATGAGACTATCCTTTCAAATTAGTGCTGGTGTCCTTGCTCAGATTATAAACCGCTTTAGGGTTTATGCGAACTGTTTATCCCCTCGGTGCTGGGCACGGCGCATGTTGTGAGTACGTCCATGCGCGCCCTACCCCCTTCTTGCTCCCCCGGAAAGCCTATGACCCCATTTCCAAGCCTGGTTAGCTCTTTGCCCTGTGCTTGGCGTGGGTCTGTTGGCGTAGCTTCTGCCACTTCTCCAGTTGCTCGGGGGTGAGGATGGGTTTGACCTTCGCCACCATGTCCTGGCGGATTTCCTGGAGTTTCTGGCGCTTCTGCCGTCCGCTGAGACCTGTCTCTGTGCGCAGGGCTTTCAGCTTCCTGGCTTCCTCCTGGAGGATGGGCTTTAGTTGCTGCTTCTGGTCCTTGGTGAGGTTGAGCTCCTGGGCAACCTTGCCCGCGTGCTTCTCTACCTGAGCACGCCCGCTGCGAGCAGCCGCGCGTGATTTGGCGTGCGCGGCAGTCGCAGTGGTCGAGCAGACCAGCCAACCTCCTAATACCACGGCGGCAATAACGACCGATCTAAACAGCTTCGCATTCATCTCGTAGGCATAAGACGGTAGCGCCGAGAATTGGGTTACACCGGCACAAGAGGGGGTAGTGGCTCGGTGAAAGCTCCGTTAGGAGCGGCATGTGTATAGAGACCAGCCTCATACCGCCCTCCAAGCTCCGTCAGGAGCGGCATGTCTCCGGGTCCAGGCTTGGCCACGGCCGCGTGGGTAGCGTTCATTTCCATGCCGCTCCCACCGGAGCTTGGTCCACGCAAGCAGGGCTTCTGCTATACACATGCCGCTCCTAACGGAGCTTTCCCTGAACCTGATTCCAGTGCAACCAGCGAGGAAGCCGATTGGTGTTCCCTCGTGGTTGCGCTGAATTCCTGCGGCTCAGAGTGTGGGCCCCGTGCTGCCGGGTGCTGGTGCGCGCGAGGTATCGCGGCGGGACTTCTTCCCCTTTAACGGATCAGGCTTGGTCGCCGGCTCGTCCTCGGCTTTCGGAGCCAGTTTATCCAGCAACGGCTCGACCTTCTCCCACAACTCGGGCGGGACCTTGGCGCGCTGCTCGGGGGTGTCAACCTCGCCGTCGAAGAGCAGCTTGCCGTCCTTGTCGTGGGCGGTGAGGCGGGGTTTGGGGTTGCTGACGATCACCATTGTTCCGGACTCGTCGGCCTTGACGATGCTCTGCACCCGCTCGCCGGTGCTGCGGACGGTGACCGAGGCGCTGTTGTCGGGCAGAAGTCCTGACCGTTGGACCTCCTTGAGGGCCTTCGACAGGGCGCTTAAGGCGGCATTGGTCGAGGTGCGCACCGCATCCTGCCAGGCCTTGCGCGCCTGCTCGATGCTCCGGCGCACTTCCTCCTGCACTTTGCTCTGATCAATCTTCAAGTGCCCCAACGAATCGCGGTAAACCTTGATCTGGTTACGGATCGCGTCTCCGCCGGGCAGATTCCGAAACTGGCCCGGGAAGTCCCAAACATCACCCTTCCAGCCTCGTTCATCTTCCAGTGCGCCAAATCCGGGGCGTGTCTTTCCGAGCGTGGCCGAGACGGTTTGCTTCTTCCCGGCGCGATAGAAGGTCAGCTCGACCTTGTCCCCTTCCTTCCGCACCTGGACAAGCTTGCGCAACTGCAGGGGATGCACCAGCGACTGACCCTCGAACTCGACCAGCACGTCGTTCTTCTCCAGGCCGGCCGCCGCGGCTGGGCTATCCGGGGCGACATGGGTTGCGACCAATCCAACCCCCGGCGCCAAGTCGAGCTGGGATGCCAGGGCTTCGGAGGCCTCTTCGATCGCGATGCCCAGCCAGGGATGATCCGGGCGGGCCGCCTGGCCTTCGGTAGCTGCGGGCTCAATCGCCTTGATAACGACCGCGCCGCCGCTGGAACCACCGCCGCCCCCAGCGGACGCGGAGGCGCCGCCGCCTGTATCAACCGCCACCGCCACAGCCGCAGTCTCGGCAGGTTCGTCCCCGGCATTTGCGCGGCAAACCTGGCCTGTGATTAAAACGCCGGCGAGCGCGAGCGCGCAGCCGTGTGTATGCTTCAATATGTATAGGCGAGTTCTCATAATTAACGAATGGATCTATTGATTGCGTGTTTAGTAGGTTTCAAAGCGTACGGGGATGACCTCGAGTCGGGGCGTGCGGCTTTCGATGACGAGGCCGCGGGCGGGATCGCGGACCACCACTTCGTCCGTCCACTCCCGGCAGCGGAAGCGGACGGGCTGCCCATTGGGCAACTGCGCCACGGCGTCGAAGAGCGCCACCAACTGGCGGTCTATCTCGATGTCGTCTGCGCCAGGCGGGGCCTTAAGCGAAGCGGTCGCAGTCTTGACCTGCTGTGGTTTCTCCTGCGTGGTGGCCAGCCACCACAGCAGGGCGCCGACCAGCACAAGGGCGGCGGCGGCGGGCGCCAGCCAGCGGAACAGCAGCCACCACAGCGGTTGAGGGTTGAGGGTTGAGGGTTGAGGGAACGCTCGGTTGGGCGCGCCAGCGTCTTGGAGTGCGCCAGTCCTCTGGCGCTTTGGGACGGGGCGGTGCCACCGGAAAGCGCCAGAGGACTGGTGCACTCCAAAACCTATCGGCACTTCGGACGGCTGAGCAGGAGAAGCGGGCTGGCACGTTGCCAACCTGGCCATGAGTTCGGGCGGCGGCGAGGCCGGTGCTAGGCGCTGCAGTTCAGCCTCGAATAGTTCGTTGTCACGCTCGTTCATGCGAGCACCTCTTTGGTCAGTTTGCGGAGTTCGCTCAGCGCGTAGCGGTAGCGCGAGGCGGCTGTGTTGGCCGGGATGCCGAGCGTGCCGGCGATCTCGGCAAAGGTCAGCCCGCCCCAGACTTTCAGGGTCACGACCTCGCGATACATTTCGGGCAATCGGCTCATGGCATCCTGAATTAACTGATTTCGCTCACGGTCCTCCACACTGGTGTCGAACCAGGACACCGGCATTGGTCCGGCAGCCGCCAGCTCACGCCCGGCCCGCCGGTCCTCGCTGCGGGCCAGGTCAATCGCGCGGCGGCGAATGGTGGCAAAGACCAGTGCCGGCCGAGGCGGTTGGCCATCGCTTTGCCGCCGGACGGCCTCCACCACTGCCTCCTGGACCAGGTCCTGCGCGTCGGCCTCGGAGCGGGCCTGCTGTCGGGCAAAGAGCAGGAACTTCGGCGTGTGGTCTTCCAGCCAGCGCCGCCATTCTGTTTGTTGTAGCGATTCATCCATTCCACCGGTTCTCCGGCATCCACCCTCAGTAGCGTCACCGCGAGCGTCTTTTGTCTCGACAATCTTTGATGCCAGGGGTTTGGACACCATAGGCGCTGGATCGTTTCAGGGGCACACACCGCTTTGGCTTCTGCCACCACACAGACGCCGGCCAAAGCGGCGTCAGCCCTGTTCTGCAACCCGGCGCGCTATTTCGTGGACTCACAAGGGGTTAGGCTCTGCGGATCGTGCCGGCTCAAACGGGGCGCAGCGCCCTGCAACCCGGGCTCAACCACGGGGCGATTCCGGTGTCGGCAGGGCGTGTCCCCGGTGTGGTTCCCATGTGGGCCGGCCAACATGGGAGCCACACCGGGGTATCGCCGGCCAGGCACCGGAGCGACGCCAGTTCATTACCGGAGCATTGGGAGTGGAGAACTGCGCGTGCAGAGGTCGTAGTCTTGCGTAAAAGACTGATCACCAATGCCTTACGTATAGGAAGCAGGCCGGGCAGCGCCGCGGTACTCACGCTTGCTGGTGCCCCCACCCCCGTCCAAACGCCCAGTGCACGGTAGCCCTACGGTAGCGCTACGGAACCAGTCAGGGGGTGGCGGCTACCGATCCCGGCGTCCGTTCACGAGTTCGCGGGCGAGGTCTTTGGCGCGATACACCTTGTCGAGCGCTTCCAGGATTGCGGCGGAATGGACGGCGATGGACCGGCCCTGCTGATCGCTGTACAGCTCGTCCCAAGGGAGGCTCTGCAGGTTGCCGTCGAAGATGATGCCGACATACTCCCCGGCGCGGTTGACGACCGGGCTGCCGGAGTTGCCGCCGATGAGATCGCAGGTGCTGACAAAGTCCATGGGCGTGGCCAGGTCAACGGACCGCTTGCGCTTCTCCCACAGCGGGGGCAGGTCGAACGGCGGGCGGTGCTTCATCTCCTTTGCTCGCTCGTAAAGCCCGCCCATCGTGGTGAACGGCGGCACGAGCCGGCCGTCCTCCTCGTAGCCTTTGACCACGCCGAACGACAGGCGCAAGGTGAACGTGGCGTCGGGGTAACCGGCGCTGCCCAGGAGCAAGTGGCGGGCGCGCACGATGGCGGCGTGCGCCTGCTGGCGAATTTCGCCTTGATCCTCGGCCACTTTGCGCAACGCCCGGGCTTCGGGATCCACCAGCCGGGCTAACCCAACCATCGGGTCATTGGCCGCCGTGACTGCAGCCGCGCCGCCTTCGTAGAGCCGCTGGCGGAATGCGACATCCCGCACCTTGGTGCCGTTGACCAACTCCACAGCGCGGGCGCGCGGCGACTTCCCGGCCAACACCTTCTGCACGAGCGGATCACTCGCGCCGAGCTGGCCCGCGAGAAAGGTAAGCGAATCCGCCAGGGTCACTGTCTCCAGGTCGGTGTAGATCGGCTTTTCGGAGAACAAAGCCAGTTCGAGCGAGGCTTTGCCGGCGTCGGAAAACTCGTGCAGACGCTCGCCGTCGGCTTTGGGCCGCTCGTCGCCGGCGCGGAGCAGGGTCCGGGCGAGGTCGAAGCACTCGGAGTTGAAGCCCCGCCCGGTTTCGAGCAAGGCATGGCGCACAGTCTGGCCGGAGAGGGTCTTGGTCGCGGCGGCGATCTTGCCGTAGGCGGCGAGGGCGTCGGCCAAGGCGGGCTGACCGGCGAGCCTGGATTTGAGGTCGGCCTCGGCGCGGGCCTTGGTTTGCATCAGCTCCGGGTCCAACAGGCCAGCGAGCCTGCCATCGAGGGCTTTACGGGAGTTCTGTGCGGAAAGGAGGGCCTTGCGCGCGCGGCGGGCGTTTTCCTCGCTGCGGGCGCTCCAGGCGCTGAGCAAGACCTCGAGCCGGTTGAGCCAGCAGAGGCGGTACGGGATGACCTGGTCGCGCAGGTCTTCCAGCTCAGCGATCGTGAGCGAACGGCTCGTCCGCGCGGGGTGGCCGGAGACAAAGACCAGATCGCCCTCCCGCGCGCCGGCCGGTGAGAAGCGGAGGAAGTCCTTCACGCGCGCGGGCCGGCCATTCTCGTAGGCGCGCAGCAGGCAGATGTCCAGGTCGTAGCGCGGGAATTCGAAGTTGTCCACGTCGCCGCCAAAGAAGGCGATTTGCTGTTCGGGCGCGAAGACGAGCCGCACATCGGTGTAGCGCTTGTAGCGGTAGAGATGATAAGCGCCGCCCAACCAGAGCGTCACCACGTCCGAGCGCAAGCCTGTTTGCTCCAGCGACCCCTTCTCGATGGCCGCAATCACCCGGCGACGCGCGGCAAACGCTGCCGCGGGGTCGGCGCCTTTCGGCACCGCTTCATTCACGCGCGCTGTGACGTCCTCGATGGATTGGAGCACATTCAGCTCGAGATCGAGGCACTTGACCTCCTCGGCGAGCGTGCGGGCGAAGAAGCCATCGCGCAGTAGATTCGTCCGGGCGCTGCTGAGCTTCTGCAAGGCGTCGGCGCCGACATGGTGATTGGAGAGGAGGAGGCCATCCTCGCTGACAAAGCTGCCGGAGCCGCCGGAGTTGAAGCGCACGGAAGATTTCTGGAGGTGCTCGAGCCAGGCGGGCGTGGCGTCAAACCCGTAACGCTCGCGCAGGAGTTCGCGGGGCGGCTGGTTGAAGAGCCAAAGGCCTTCGTCGGCGCGGGCGCCGAAAGTCAAGGTGCAGGATAACATGGCGAGGAGTGAAGGTTTCATCTGCCGCAAGGTTGCCGGAGTTGTCGTGTGTTCATATCTGCCATACAATCCCACGGTAAGCAACCATGACTAAGAACTCCACCGCCAACATCCTCTGGCTTCGACAGGACTTGCGCCTGGCAGATAACCCGGCACTGCACGCGGCCGGTCGGCGCGGCGGGCCCGTGGTGCCTCTGTTCATCTGGGCGCCGGACGAAGAGGGCGCGTGGCCGCCCGGCGGCGCCTCCCGCTGGTGGCTGCACCAATCGCTTGCCCGGCTGGCGGCGGAGTTGCAGAAGGCAGGCGTTGGCCTGATCATCCGCCGTGGCGCGTCGCTCGCCCAACTGCTCGATGTGGCCGGGAAAACCGGAGCGCAAGCGGTCTTTTGCAACCGCCGTTACGAACCCGCTGCCATCGCCCGAGACCGTAAAGTAGAGGCAGCCCTGGGCGCTGCCGGCCTGCGCGTCGAGTCGTTCAATGGCGCACTGCTCCACGAGCCGCCGGGCATCAGGAACAAGAGCGGCCAGCCCTTCCAGGTCTTCACACCCTTCTGGAAAGCCTGCCTGGCCTCGGCTGAGCCGGATGCGCCGTTGTCCGCCCCCCGCTCCCTCGCTCCGCTGCCGAAAAGGGCCACCTCGCTCCCGCTAGCCGCGCTGGAACTGGAACCGAGGATCAACTGGACCGGCGGTCTGCACGCCGCCTGGCAACCCGGCAGCGCCGGCGCCAAAGCCGAGTTGGACCGCTTCCTGCACGACGGGCTGCTTGGCTACTCCGAAGGCCGCAACCGGCCCGATCTCGTCGGCACTTCCCGCCTCTCGCCGCACCTGCATTTCGGGGAGGTCAGCCCGCGCCAGGTCTGGCATGCGGTCCGGCGCTTTGCCGAGTCGCGCTCGATTCCCGCGGCCACTTGGCGGCATTGGCAGTTCCTTGCCGAGCTGGGCTGGCGCGAATTCGCGCATCATCTGCTCTACCACTTCCCGCACACGCCGGAGCAGCCGCTGCGCGCGCAGTTCGCCCGCTTCCCGTGGCGCGAAAACGCGGCTTGGCTGCGCGCCTGGCAACGGGGCCGCACGGGCTACCCGCTTGTGGACGCCGGAATGCGCGAGCTGTGGACCACGGGCTGGATGCACAACCGCGTCCGCATGGTAGTGGCCTCTTTCCTCGTCAAGAACCTGCTGATCACCTGGCAGGAGGGCGCCCGCTGGTTCTGGGACACGCTGGTGGACGCCGACCTCGCCAACAACACCCTCGGCTGGCAATGGACCGCCGGCTGCGGCGCCGACGCCGCGCCTTACTTCCGCATCTTCAACCCCGTCAGCCAGGGCGAGAAGTTCGACCCGGACGCCGCCTACATTCGCCGCTGGATCCCGGAACTCGCGCGGCTGCAGGTCCCTTGGATCCACAAACCGTGGCAGGCGCCCCCCGACGCGCTCGCGGCTACGGGCGTCGAGTTGGACCGCAGCTATCCCCGCCCCGTCGTTGGCCAGTTGGTCTCCCGCGAGGTTGCCCTGGAGGCATACCAGAAAGTCAGAGGGTCTTAACCCCGGAATGGCGCCCAACGCCGACCGATTGCCTCCCCTGGCCAGACCCAAAATCCATAAGGTTCCTTGATACTGAGAGCCGAATCCTGCCGGAGGCTGCTGCGTGGCTAGGACGTGGCTAGGACGTCTCTCGTACGTGTCTGGTACGAGGGGGGTCCGGCCTTACCCAGTAGATGGCCGATTTCTTGGCATTTCAGGCCTTCTACAATCGGTGAACCATTAGCGTCCATTATTCGTCTGGGCTGCCGACTGTGCAAGCGCCGGTACAACAAAAAAGCCGGATTCAACTCCGGCCTTCTTGGTCGCCGCGGCGGAGCTTACGTTTTCGTCTGCTCATGGGCGCTGGCGGGCCGATTTACCAGCAGCGTTTGTGGCAGCCGACGCTGGCGGTTGACCCGCAACCGGTTGTCGCGACGCCGCAGGGGGTGGCCTTGAAGGTGCGCCTCCATCCAGCGCATCCGAGATGTCCATCGCTCCATCAACTTCACCTAGAGGCCCGCCCCGGCCGCCTCCGCCGACATTGGCAGGTGCGGCCGTCTTGGAGGCTCCCATATCCTGAACCTGGCTGATTAAACCGGGCAAGTACCGGTAGCCGGCTCCACCAATTACCGCGAGCACCACAGCGATAACCGCGAACTTAAGTACTGGGTTCCCGGTTTTGGGTGGGCGCGGCACGTGTTGCCTGCGCGGCGCGGGACCCGGGGCCGTCGAGCGCGCGACTTGAGTCGCGCCCGCTGCGAGTTTGGGGCGACTGGACGCCGGAGGCTGCGACACTGGCGGCGTAAGGGCGGGCACTGGTGCCGAAGCAGGTGGGTGCGCGGCAGGTACGATGAGCTTGTTCTGACAAGCGGGGCATTGAATTTCGTGCCCGGCCCACGGCTCATCACACGAGATATGCTGTCCGCAGTGAGCGCACGAGAATTTTATGTCTGCCATAAATGTTCTTTTGGCCGACTTTGGCCCTGAAATCGCCGAAACGGCATTCGAGACCTGAGCGGGCTTTGCCCATCTACAGCACCGACGCGGGAGACCGTCAAGCCCGCAAAATGGCTCTTCAAGTTCCGGCTAAATCCGTTCCTCAAGACGCATTCCTTGCTTTTCATTCCAACCATGGAGGCAAGTCGGTCAAAGGATTCCTCGCTGTGGATGGTCAAACCCGTTAAAGATAAGCGCATGGTCGCGACGGATGACGACACACGGCGGATAGTCGAGAGCCCGAAAGGCGACCAGAGCGCTTTTGAAGCCTTGATCAGAGAACATCAGCGCATGATTCACTCGCTTTGCTATCGGATGTCCGGCTCGCTGGCGGACGCGGAGGATTTGGCCTTGCCGATACGAGTTCCCCCGCCCCGGGCGCCAGAAGGCTGGTCCTGGTGAATAGCTTGTGCTTATGACCCTCATGGCCGCCAGAGCCAGATCACCGACGCCCGCAACGGGACCACCACCCTCGCCTACAACGACGCCGACCTCGTTCGGACCTTGACCACGCCCGTGCCCGCGGCCGGTCAGCCTGCCCAGACCACCACTACGCACTACAACAAGATGCTCCAGGCCACCAATGTGGTGCAGCCCGACAGCACCAGCACGTTCACCGAATACCACCCAACCGGGCTGCCGAAGAAGAAGTACGGCTCCCGGCAGTACCCGGTCGAATACACCTACGATTATGCGGGCCGTCTCAAGACCATGAAAACCTGGGCCGATTACGCCGGCAACCACGGAGCGGCCATCACCACCTGGAACTACAACTCCGCTCGCGGCTGGCTGGGCAACAAACGCTACGCCGACAACCAGGGACCCAACTACACCTACACCCCCGCCAGCCGGCTCAAGACCCGCACCTGGGCGCGAGGAGTCACCACCACCAACGCCTACAACCATGCCGGGGACTTGAGCACCGTGGCCTACTCGGACAGCACGCCCGCCGTCACCTACACCTTCGACCGCCGCGGCAGGCAGATTATCGCCGCCCAAGCCGGCGCTACCACCGCGACCCGCCTTCTCGACGAGGCCGGCAACCTCCTCTCCGAGGCCTACTCCGGCGGCCCCCTGGGCGGCCTCCTTGTCACCAACACCTACGACGATTACCTTCGCCGCTCCGCTCTTTCCCTCCTCGATTCTCAATCCACCACCCTCGCCTCCACGGCCTACGGCTACGACGGCGCCTCGCGCCTCCAGACCGTCAGCGACGGAGTCAACTCCGCCGCCTACACGTATCTTGCCTATTCCCCGCTGGTGAGCCAGATTGACTTCGCGGCCAACAGCACGCCCGTCATGAGCACGTTCAAGCAATACGACTTCCTGAACCGCCTCACGCAGATTTCGACGGTGGACAGTGCGCAGCAGACGCTGGACTCCCACGACTACGTGTACAACGCCGCCAACCAGCGCACCCGGGTTACGCTCGCCGACGGCAGTTATTGGCTCTACGAATACGACTCGCTCGGCCAGGTGACCTCCGGCCGGAAATACTGGTCGGACGACAGCCCGGTGGCCGGCCAGCAGTTCCAATATGGCTTTGACGACATTGGCAACCGCAAGACCACCGCATTCGGAGGCGACGAAGACGGCGGGAACCTGGAATTCGCAACCTACAATGCCAACACCCTGAACCAATACCTCCAACGCACCGTGCCCGGCTACGTGAGTTCCCTGGGCACCGCCAACGCCAGCGCCACCGTGAGCCTCTGGGTCACGGACGGCTCCGCCGCCCTTGCCTCCCGCAAGGGCGAGTATTTCCGTGCCGAGCTTCCCGTCAACAACAGCACCGGTGCCGTCTGGCTCACGCTCACCAACCTCGCGGTCCTGCACAACGGCTCCAACCCGGACATCGTGACCACGAGCATCGGCCACGAGTTCCTGCCCCAGACACCCGAGCAGTACATCTACGACGCCGATGGCAATCTCACCCAGGATGGGAGATGGACTTACACGTGGGACGCGGAGAACCGCTTGGTGAAGATGGCCCCGAGCACAGCGACTGGGCCGCAAGTCTCGCTCCAGTTCGACTATGACCGCCAGGGCCGCCGCATCCGGAAGCAAGTGTGGGACAACGCGAACTGGAGCGGCAATCCCACGAACGACATCCGCTTCGTCTATGATGGCTGGAACCTAATCGCCACGCTCAACGCTCAACTCTCAACCCTCAACACGTTTGTCTGGGGCTTGGACCTCAGCGGCTCCCTGCAAGGCGCAGGCGGAGTCGGCGGCCTGCTCTTCATTTGCGATTTGTCATCTGCTATTGGCCAATGTGCGCCCGCCTATGACGGGAATGGGAACGTTGCCGCACTGGTCAGCATGTCCGCCGGCACGAACTGCGCGACTTACGAGTACGGCCCCTTCGGTGAAGTCATCCGCGCCACCGGCCCGATGGCCAAGGCCAATCCGTTCCGCTTCTCGACCAAATACCAGGATGATGAGACGGACCTGCTCTATTACGGGTATCGGTACTGCAAATCCTCAACTGGAGGTTGGCCAAACAGAGACCCCCTCGGGGAACAGGGCGGAGTGAACCTTTATCGCTTTGTCGAGAATGAACCAATCGGTTCGACGGACCCAGATGGGCGTATCAAAGTCTCCACGACGTCTTTAGTCGTGAACAAGTGTGGTGGATTTGAGGCGACCTTCAAATTCCAAATGGAACCTCTAAACTCACCTGAAGGTTACATCGTCCAAGAGATAAATCTCTCCGAGACATTGCTGGACTGCGACAAAAAGCCTGCAAAAGTAAAGTTTGAGCCCGCCGACCATTACTGGGAGGCATGGACATTGCCAGCAGCACCTCCGGGGGCTACACTGTCGGTGTCTGACACATCTTCTCGACCTGAAACGTGGGGTCATAACGGAGGAGGCACCTACAAGGGAAAAATCCGTTTTTACCCAAAACGCATTACGAAGGAACTGAATGCGGCCAACGGTGGCTGGCAGACAGGCGTGCCTGGAACAGGCAATCTTTTGGTAACATTAAGCAAGCCCACTTGGTGGGACTTGCCATCACCAGAACCCGAAGGTTCTCGTTCGGTTACATTCGATTTCAAATGCTGTTGCCCTTGGCTGTACAACACGGTCACAACTGACCCTGCAAAATGAGGAAAACAATTACAATCCTCGGTCTCATGTGGTCGCACACTTTTGCCTTTGCTGCAGACCAGGCTGTCTTTCAAAATGATGGTCTATTCCAAACCCATCGCTATCGTTGCGTGATCTTTGAGAGTGAACTTGCCAATGTTCCGAAGTGGAAAGACTCGGATGAGAGTCCTCCACTCTTACCTCGAGCGGCTGTGCGCGCAGCCACTCAACAGTTTTTGGGTATTCTGTCGCGTGAGGACAGAGCGAAAGGCTGCGAACCAAGAAGCATCTGCTTACGTCGAGTGGGGGCATCCGATAACTGGATTTACCTCATAACGATGCGTGTTGTCGCTACTGAGCGGGTTGGTAGCGGTGTCGTCGAATCGCTTGAGATTCCAGTGCTGATGAACGGAAGGGCTATCGATCTGAGAACAGATTGAACGGATGTTTTAGACTGCCATGTCGTCGGCCATCCCGCCAAAAGGTGTGAAAGAATTTTGCACCGCTCAGGCCGCGGTGAGGAAGTCGGCCACCCGCGCCTGTGCCACAGCCCTCGCGCTCCCTCCTGCCGCTGCGGGTCATCCGCGCCGGAAAGGGGGTCAGCCATAGCATGGGCCGCTTTTGAACATGCGAATGGCCCATGCTGACCCCTTTCGGAACTACAACTCTGCCCGCGGCCGGCTCGACAACAAACGCTACGCCGACAACCAGGGGCCGACCTACACTTACACCGCTGCCGGGCGACTCCAGACCCGCACCTGGGTGCGCGGCATCACCACCAACTCTTACAATAATGCGGGTGATTTGCGCGCCGTGGCTTATTCCGACACCACACCCTCCGTCACGTACGGCTTCGACCGCCGTGGCCGCCAAACTTCAGCCGCTCAGGCCGGCGCTACCGCCGCGACCCGCCTTCTCGACGACGCCGGCCACCTCCTCTCGGAGGCATACTCGGGCGGCCCTCTGGGCGGCCTGGTGGTCACCAACACCTTCGACGAGTACCTTCGCCGTTCCGCTCTTTCCCTCCTCAATTCTCAATCCTCCATCCTCGCTTCCACAACCTACGGCTACGACGGCGCCTCGCGTCTCCAGACCGTCAGCGACGGAGTCAACTCCGCCGCCTACACGTATCTTGCCTATTCCCCGCTGGTGAGCCAAATTGACTTCGCGGCCAACAGCACGCCCGTCATGAGCACCTTGAAGCAGTATGATTTCCTGAACCGGCTGACCAATATCTCCACGGTGAACAGCGCGCAGGAGATGCTGGATTCGCATGCCTACGTGTACAATTCGGCCAACCAGCGCACTGCCGTTACCAACGCCGACAATTCCTATTGGCTTTACCAGTACGACGCCCTTGGCCAGGTGATTTCGGGACGGAAATACTGGCCGGACGACACGCCCGTTGCCGGCCAGCAGTTCCAATACAGCTTCGACGACATTGGCAACCGCAAGACCGCCGCATTCGGAGGCGACGAGGACGGCGGGAACCTGGAGTCCGCAAGCTACAATGCCAACAACCTGAACCAATACGTCCAACGCAGCGTGCCCGGCTACGTGAGTTCGCTAGGCACGGCCAACTCGAACGCCACCGTAAGCCTCTGGGCCGCGGACGGCTCGTACGGCCTCGGCTCCCGCAAAGGCGAGTACTTCCGTGCCGAGCTGCCCGTCAACAACAGCACCGGCGCCGTCTGGCTCACCCTCACCAACCTTGCGGTCCTGAACGACGGCTCCAATCCCGACATTGTGACCAGCACCATCGGCCACGAGTTTCTCCCCCAAACGCCCGAGACGCTCACCCACGACGCCGACGGCAACCTCACGCAGGATGGCCGCTGGACTTACACCTGGGATGCCGAGAACCGCCTGGTGCAACTGACACCGAGCACTGCAGTGGGTCCGCAAATCTCGCTCAAGTTCGAATATGATTGGAAGGGCCGCCGCATCCGCAAACGGGTCTGGCCCAACGCCGGTTGGAACGGCGCCCCGACCAATGATGCAAGCTTCGCCTATGACAACTGGAATCTTCAGGCGGAGTTGAACTTCACCAACAAGGCCGTTATCCGCTCCTACGTCTGGGGTTTGGATTTGAGCGGCACCCTTCAAGCCGCGGGCGGCGTTGGGGGCCTCCTTTTCATTGGCAATTTGCCATCTGGCATTGGCTATTGCGCGTCCGCTTATGACGGAAACGGAAACGTTGCCGCACTCGTCAGCATGTCCGCCGGCACGAACTGCGCCACCTACGAGTACGGCCCCTTCGGTGAGGCCATCAGGGCCACCGGACCGATGGCCCACGCCAATCCCTTCCGGTTCTCCACCAAGTACCAGGACCATGACATCGACGTGCTCTATTATGGCTACAGGTATTACAGCCCGGCTTCGGGAAGATGGATAAGCCGCGACCCAGCGGCGGAGCGAGACAGCCTGAGCCTCTATTGCGCAGTGGCCAACCAGCCTTGTTCATTTGTCGATGGGGATGGGCGGGCTGTTCTTAACAATTCCCTGGGAATAGAACCGGAGCTCCCTCCAGTTGACGTGAGACCGTGCAAGTGGGGAGGCTGGAAGCGCAGAAACCAGACTTGGGATGGCCAGATGGAGAGCGAGCCTTTTGACGGATACGAGCTTAAAGACCAGCTAAGTTATGTAGACTGCCGGGGACCCGGTGTCGATTGCAAGAACGGCCCAGCAATCGTGCCCGATTGCACAGTGACCATCTACTTCCGGCCCGGGGTCGATCCGAAGAAGAAGACCTACACAACGACCCTTTGGGAACACGAGGCTAAACATGCGGCTGATTTCGCTAGTAATTTCAAATCTCAGCTATACGCCGTCAATCTGGGAAGGTCCTGGTGTTTTCCTAAGGAGTGCCATGAGATACGAAAGGACTACGTGAACACGCTTGCTGGGATCTATGAAACCGTAAGGATCTATCAGTCCTACTCCTGGGAGGCCAAGGACTACCCTGATGAGGAAGGTAGAGCCTTGAATCGCAAGCTAGCCCGAGACTTGTTACCGATTTACAGTCAAGAGAGCGTTGATCTCATCAACCTTCAGCACAAGCTGGCTGCATGCGTAGCAAAACATAAGATGAGAGAAATAGCTAAATGGCCAAAAACACCAGCATTATGAGAAATCTAAACTACTGCCTCTGTGTGTTAGCGCGGCTCCTGCATTTCCGTCGCCGGCTTATTCTGCTCGTGGGTATCTTGTTGGCGTTCGGCATCTGGGCAGGCTGCGCCCGAATTCACAAGCTGGCGAGAGTGGGCTCTGCAGACACGCACCGAACTATCCCATATTATCATGAAAATATCGTCAACCTTATTCAAGGGCTGGACTGGCTGCAGAGGCGCGAAGCGTTGTTTCTTAAGGAAGTCATGGGACCTGCCCCCCCCAGTATCCGCCAGGAAGCGGACCGCGTGAGGAACTCGATCTCTCCAGATGAGGACTACCTCAAGGCATTGGCCTCGTTTCATCGCGCACTCGAGCGTCGGTTGGATGCAGCGCAAGCCGAAAAGGCAGTCTACATGTCGTGGGGCCTTGGCCACGGGCCTGAAAGTGAAAGATAACATGGGGTGGTCAGGCTGAGAGAAAGGGGTCAACCCATAGAAAGGCGTATTTCGGGCTTGATCTGCGCGGCAATCGCCCGCACCGTTCTGCGCGATGCCACGCAAACTACGCGTCGAATATCCGGAAAGGGGTCAACCCATAGAAAGGCGTATTTCGGGCTTGATCTGCGCGGCAATCGCCCGCACCGTTCTGCGCGATGCCACGCAAACTACGCGTCGAATATCCTGGGGCGATGTATCATGTCATGAGCCGGGGTGATCGGCGTGAGGATATATTCCTGGATGACGTGGACCGGCAGGATTTCCTGAAAACGCTGGCCGAGGCCTGCCAGAAAGCCGATTGGCAGGTTCACGCGTATTGTCTGATGCGCAATCATTACCATCTGGTGCTGGAAACGCCCAACGCCAACCTGGTGAGCGGCATGGCTTGGCTACAAAGCACCTACACCATCCGGCTTAACCACCGGCACGAACTCTTTGGCCATGTTCTGAGCGGGCGGTATAAGGCGCAGTTGGTGGAAGGGAGCGGCAGCGGCTACCTGCGCACGGCCTGCGACTACGTGCATCTCAATCCGGTGCGGGCCGGGCTGCTCCGGGCGGAGGAGCGTTTGCTGGCCTATCCGTGGAGCAGCTTTGGGGCCTACCTGGCGGCGGCGGAACACCGTCCGCGGTGGATACGGGTGGACCGGTTGCTGGGCGAGCACGGCATCCCGCGGGACACGCCCGAGGGACGGCAGGAGTTTGAGCGTCGAATGGAGCGGCGGCGCCTGGAGGAGACCGATCCGGAGTCCTTAAAAGCCTTGCGCCGGGGCTGGTGCTTGGGCAGCGGGCCGTTTCGCCAACAGATGCTGGAGAGCATGGAGGGGAGGTTAGGCGAACATCACTCGGGAGAGTTGCGCCGGGAGACCGCCGAAGCCAAAGCCGAGCGATTGATTGGGGAGGAGTTGAAACGGCTGGGCTGGACGGAAGGCGAGCTTGCGGCTCGGCGCAAGAGCGATCCGTTGAAGTTGGCCCTCGCGGCGCGTTTGCGCAAGGAGACCACGCTCTCGCTCAAAGCCATAGCGGGGCGTGTGCATTTGGGAGCCGCGAAGGGGGCCAACACCAACCTGCACAGATGGATGCGTGCCAAGGCGCCGGAAAGTTCGGCACAGAACCTCCTCGGATTATGAATGGGCGTGCGCCTTTCTATGGGTTGACCCCTTTCCTCAAATCCCTCCTGCCCCCCACGCCGTATCTGTGTGGAACACAGCCAACTGGCAGCCGCGGAAAGCATTCACCATTCCTGGTGTTAACGCCACGTACGCGGTCTCTCCAGACGGCAACTTTCTCGCTGCAGGAAATTTCGTGACAGGCAACCTTCAAGTCTGGAACCTGAGAGACCCGGGGCAAACAAGCATTCTTACTTTACCAGGGAACGTGAGTGGCGTCGCGTTCTCACCCGATGGCAGGCGCCTGGCTGCCGCAACTCTCAAGGGAACGGTGGGGATCTGGGAAGTCCCCGGCTTCCGCCCGCGCGGCGAGATTCGTGCCGCGGCGGGTGCGCTGTTTTCTCTGGCCTTCTCCCCAGACGCTCGACGGCTGGTCACGGCAGGTGCGCGCGCCGGATCGCTTCAGGTCTGGGATGTGGCGACGTGGCAGCAGTTGATCACCCTCGAAAACCCGCGGACAATTTCCCAAGCGGCGTTCAGTCCCGAAGGCAATCAACTCACGGGTGTCAGCGACAAAGGCGACGTGCTCGTGTGGCGCGTGCCGTCGTTTGGGGAAATCGAGGCGAAGGAGAAAGCCCAGAGGGACCAGTGAATTCCCACACAAGACAACGAAGGCGACCGCTCGGCAGAAATCTTGTCCCCTTCCGCCGATTTTTCCGGTGTATGGGGTGATGACTGCAATGGTGTCAGTCTCACGGCGGGGCGCGCGTCCCGGCGGCTTCAAGTCCGCCGGGCAGGTGCGCCTGGGAACTCGCGACCGACGCGGGAGCAATCGCTTTCCCGCCCGGCAGACCGCGAGGCGTTCCTTTCGGGAATCCCCGACCGCCGAATCCCACACTACAAAACTGAACGAAAGGAAACATTCCATGAACTCGAAGAAACATACCGTCCTTGTCGGGCTCGCAGTTTGCGCGCTGGCGCTGTCCGCACTGGCAAGCCAGAAGAATCCCGTCACCCGCCCCCTGAAGGGCATCGGCCATATGACGGTGGTCGTGGGGTTGGCAACCGGGAAAGCTACAATGACTGACTGGGGCCAGGCAAGCCACACAGGGAGGTATACAATGAACATGGGGGAGGGCATCCTGGACCCCACCTTCACGTATTTCGTTTCTGGCCATGGGACCATCGTCGCTGCCAATGGCGACACGATTGATTGGGAGTTTACAGGCCCCCTCTCAACCCGTTACACCGGCGGCACAGGCCGCTTCCAGGGCGTCACTGGCGGGATCACCTCCACCATCACGTCCGCGAGCGAGCCTGCCTTCAACGAAGATTACACGATGATGACGACGGAATTCACCTACGACATGGTTGGAGAAATCACCTATTGAGCACTGACTGAACCGATCCATGGCGCGCGAGTCCGCTCGGGAATTCCCGCCTGCTGAATCGCGCGCCACAAATCCAACTAAAACGAGACCTTCCATGAAAAACAAAGCAACCAGCATAATGATCGCCCTCGCCTTGGCGGGGGGCGTCTTAACCACCTCCGCACAGACGCTGGTGTGGAGCGATAATTTTGATGACAACAATCCTATCGGATGGACGAAAGGAATTCAGGGGCAGATGACCGAGGCCAACCAGCAGTTCTATATCTGGGGGACGTTCGGCCCCACTCCGACCAACAGCGCAATTGATACCTACTGTTTTGGGTACCATTCGATACCAACCGCTGGTCCGCTGCCCGACCAGCAGACGCTCGAAGCGCGCGTAGATCTAGTGAGCGCAAATCAAGCTGACGCAACTGCCTGCCTCCAGTTTCTTTGGTTAAGTGGAACATTCCCGGGCTATGCCTTCTTCAAAGAACAGGACAACATCTCATTCGTGAAATCCTGGAGTATTGGGCAATCCAACGCGCTCTTCTTCTGGACCAACCTGCCGGTGAAGAATGCAAATGTGACCCTGGTGCTTTCGCTCACGCGGCAAGGCTCCAACGTGAAGATCACCACCCGGGTGTTGGACAAAGACGATGCCAACGCGGTGTTGTTCGAGCGCAGCGTGGTTGATACGCCCCAGAGCGATCCGGTCCTGCCCAACCGGGCGGTCAATGGATTCCTTTATGTACCGGACTTGGTGGGAACACCCGGGCCGGTGACACAGGCTCCTGACAGCGTCAGCCTGGGTATGGGATGGTTCAACCCGCTGAGTGCTTCGCAGGGTGCCGCGCAGGTCATTTACGACAACCTGGAGGTCTCGCAATACGAATCGCCGCAATTGACGATTCAGAACGCCGTCGTGCTCTCTTGGCCCCTCACCCAAGGCGCGTTCGTCCTGGAAAGCGCCGACAACGTGAACGGCCCTTGGACGCCTGTGCCTGACCCGTGGTGCCGCACCAACGCGGGACAGAACGAAGTCAGCATCTGCGCGCCGGACAGCTTGAGGCTCTTCCGCCTGCGGCCCGGTCCTTGAGGGGCGACGACCCTGGCAAGTGCTCACCATTTACACCTAATCCGCCGCCAGCCTTGACGCCTGAAAGGGGGCGTCCATGAGAATGCCATCTTTGCAGTGGAGGCTGTTGGCCCCCGTGAGGGTGGGGACTGCCGCCAATGCAGGTGTCGGTGGGATGACGGTCGCTGTTTGCATGGTGCAACAATAACGGAAATCGGGACCAGCGGGAGGTCGAGTGGAGGCGGGCTGTTGCCAGCCCACCCCCCTCTCAGAACCGTACTT
>CAZVFC010000100.1:0-20058 GCA_964625855.1 uncultured Verrucomicrobiota bacterium
GCTCTTTGATTCATCCTGAGTTCTGCCCCAATTCCGCCATCACTGAGGCATTACGCGGTAGGAGAGAAACTTACTTCCGGTGTGACCGTCCAGAACGGCAGCGCGTGGATCGTCCGGCACACTGGGAGGCTGGGAGCGGCTTGGCTTAGTTATTGACTATCGGCTGTGTCCAATCACCTTTGCGAGGCGTTGAGAATGAAGATCTATATGCGCCTTATAGCAGAGCTGCGGGACCTTGTCTTTCTGGTTCCTTTAGGACGAATATGGGCGCGGATCACAACGGTGGCCCTGGCTACGGTAGCCATGCCAGACGCCGTCAGATCCGCCGAAATGCTGGACGTCGTCGGCTACAACCACCAGGAGCCGCGCTATGCGGCCGACCAACGGCAGTATCCGAAGCGGTCTATTTACGGCAGCGAAAACGGCCGCAGTTGGGCTCAATGGCTGGCCGTCCGCGACAACGACTACGTGGGCGGGCAGTTTCTTCGGACTGGCATTGATTACCTGGGCGTCGAGCCGCAGGCAAGCTGCTTGGTATGTTTGTGGGGTGTATTTCGGTGTAGCAATGGCAGCCAAGTCTGACAAACTCCCTCCTAATAAGCACTGGATTTCTATGAAGCGCGTTGCAGCATCGGCACCCTGCCTGGGATTCATCTACGGAAACCGCGATTTCTTTCCCGACCCGCTCGTGACTGAGGCTCGCGCCGACCTTGCCCGCCTCTGCAAGCAGGCCGGCATCCGCGCGGTGCAACTCAGCGAGCGTGACAGCAAGTTGGGCGGGGTTGAGACCCACGCCGACGCCCGCAAATGCGCCGAACTCTTCAAGCGCCACGCCGACGAACTCGACGGCATTGTCGTGATCCTGCCCAACTTCGGCGATGAAAAGGGCGTGGCCGACACGCTCAAGCTTTCAAGCCTGAGTCTTCCCGTGCTGATCCAGGCATATCCGGACGAGCTCAAGCAGCTCAACCCGGCGCGCCGACGCGATGCTTACTGCGGCAAGATCTCGGTCTGCAACAACCTGGCTCAGGCCGGCATCAAGTTCACGCTTACCTCACGGCATGTCTCCCATCCCGCCTCGAACGACTTCGGCGCCGACGTGCAGAACTTCCTCGGGGTTTGCCGGGTGGTGAAGGGCTTGCGCGGCGCGCGCCTGGGCGCAGTCGGCGCGCGGCCGGGCGCGTTCAATACGGTTCGTTACAGCGAGAAGCTCCTCGAGCGTCACGGCATCAGCGTCACGACGGTTGACCTGTCTGAAATCCTCGCTAAGGCCGGCAAGCTGGACGCTGGCGCAAAGGCTGTCAAAGGCAGGTTGGCGGAGATCAAGGCGTATGCGCCCGCGCCCGGTGTGCCTTCCGAAAAGCTGATCCAAATGGCCAAACTGGGCGTGACTTTGACCGAGTGGATGCAGGCCAATGCCCTCGACGCCACCGCCATCCAGTGCTGGACCTCTCTCCAGCAGAACTTCGGGTGCAACGCCTGCACCTTGATGAGCATGATGAGCGAGAGCTTCCTGCCCAGCGCCTGCGAAGTGGATGTAACCGGCGCCCTCACCATGTACGCCATGCAACTCGCCGCCCGCTCGCCCGCCGCCCTGGTGGATTGGAACAACAACTACGGGGACGACGACGACAAGTGCGTCCTGTTTCATTGCGGCAACTGGGCGAAGAGTTTCCTGCCCGATCTCAAGATCGCCAACGCGCCGATACTGGGCAGCACCCTGGGCGTGGAAAACACTTACGGCGCATTGGACGGCCGCACGCCCGCCGCGCCGCTTACCTTTGGCCGCTTGACCACAGCGGATACGCAGGGGTGCATCCGGGCTTACGTCGGCGAGGGCGAGCTGACGAATGACCCGCTGGACACCTTCGGCACCCGGGCGGTGGCCCGGATCCCCAGGCTGCAAGCGCTTATGCGCTATGTCTGCCGCCAAGGCTTCGAACATCATGTCGTGATGACCTGCTCGAAGACCGCACCAGTTCTTGCCGAGGCTTTAGGCACTTACTTGGGTTGGGAGGTCTATCAGCATAGTCCAATGCCCGACTAGACCAAGGTGGAATCCGGAAGGCGAAGGGTGTATGACCGACAACGACCTGCGGCTCAAGTCCGTCCGTCTCCGCAAGCGGCTGCTGGAAGTCATCTATCACGCCGGCGCAGGCCACACCGGGGGGAGCCTCTCCTGTCTCGACATCCTCAACGTCCTCTACAATCGCATCCTACGAGTGTCGCCCGAAACCTTCGCCGACCCGAACCGCGACCGCTACATTCAAAGCAAGGGGCACTCAGTCGAGGCGCTGTATGTAGTGCTGGCCGACCGGGGCTTCTTCCCGCAAACCGAGCTGGATTCCCTCTGTCGCTACCAATCCCGGTTTATCGGTCATCCGACGCGCAAAGTCCCGGGCATCGAGATGAATACCGGCGCGCTGGGCCACGGGCTGCCGATCTCCGTCGGCCTGGCGTTGGCCGGGAAGATGGACCAGGCCGGTTACCGTGTCTTCACGCTGCTAGGCGACGGCGAGCTGGCCGAGGGTTCCAACTGGGAGGCCGCCATGGCCGCCGCGCATCACCGGCTGGACAACCTGACCGCCATCGTGGACCACAACACCTTGCAGATCACGGGCCGCACCCAAGAGGTTTGCGGCAACGAGCCGCTCGACGAGAAGTTCCGCGCGTTCGGCTGGACCGTGCACACTGTGAACGGGCATGACGTGTCCGAACTAACCGCGGCCTTGAGCCAGCCGCCCGGAGACGGCAGGCCCGGCTGCATCATCGCCAACACCGTTAAGGGCAGGGGAGTCAGCTTCATAGAGGACGTTGCCAAATGGCACCACCGCGTCCCGAGCACTGAGGAGTTAGAAAGAGCCGTTGCGGAGTTGGACGCAGCCAAAGCAAGGCTTGGAGCATGAAGACGATCTCCATTCAACCAGCCGACAGGGAGCCTGACGGTCAGGATCTGCCACGCTATCTGGACTTCCTGATTTGTCGCTTAATGAAATTAGGAATTGGCTGCATAGAGGCCGACCGAACCCTGAGTCGCGATGGCAAGGTTGACTTCGTCTTCACGAGCCACCGAACCGGGGCAAGCGAACTGATTGGCAGCATTCCGGAGGTTCTTTTCCGCCCCTTGCTTGCGCGCTTCGGGCCGAGATGCGGTACCGACGGCATGCTGTACGCAGGGCACACGTTGTTTGCCTGCGAACACGAATGCGAAGGGTGCAAGCGCTTCCACCGGTTCTCCCTTTTCATCTGCAACGAGCCAACGATGGGTGTGTGGCTGAGGCTTTATCTGTATTGCATAGACGGAGTCTGGCCGATGAGGCAGGAGGCGGGGTTGTGAGCGCCCAGACTTCCTTCATGTTCTCTCCAGCCGCAGCGGCGATGGCCGAGAAGCTGGGCCTCAAGTTGGCCCGGGCGAACCTAGACGAGTTTGCCGCCACCCTCACCGAGTTAGCCCAGGCAGACCGCAACGTGATTGCGGTGACCAGCGATTCCCGCGGTTCGGGCAAGCTCAGTGCGTTCGGCCAGCTCCTCCCGAAACAGCTCGTCGAGGTTGGCGTTGCCGAGCAGAACCTGGTGGGCATCACCGCGGGGCTCGCCGCGGCGGGCAAGCAGGCATTTGCCGCCTCGCCGGCCAGCTTCCTCACCTTGCGGTCGCTCGAACAGATCAAGAACGATGTCTGCTACTCGGATGTCCCGGCTCGGCTCGTCGGCATCAGCGCCGGTGTCAGCTACGGCGCCCTCGGCAGCACCCATCATTCCCTGCACGACTTTGCTGCGCTGCGCGCGATTCACAACCTCATCATCCTCGCGCCCGCGGACAATTTCGAGACGCGCGAAGCCATCCGCGCCGCCCTACGCACCGAAAAGCCCATTTACTTCCGTTTCGGCAAAGCGCCCACATATTCCCTTCACCCGCCCGGCACAAAGTTCGGGGTGGGCAAAGCCATTCAGCTCCGCGGCGGTAAGGACGTCGCATTTATCGCCACCGGCGAGACGGTCGTCCACGCCCTGCTGGCCGCCGGTCGGTTGGCCGACCATGGGGTGAGCGCTCGCGTGTTGAGCCTGCATACGGTCAAACCGCTGGACGCCAAAGCCGTGCTCGAAGCCGGTCGCCAGTGCCGCGCGGTCGTCACCGCGGAAGAGCACTCAGTCCACGGCGGCCTGGGCGAAGCCTGCGCTGCCTTACTGATGCAAGCTGGCGTGAGTGTGCCTTTCCGCATCGCCGGCATTCCGGACGAGGATACTGTCACCGGCAGCCAGGCTGACATCTTCCGCCATTACGGCCTGACGATGGAGGCACTCTCCCAAACCGCCCTCGGTCTTCTGAAAGGAACCTGATTCGCATCCATGAGAGCCTCTAAAGCCCGAACTCTGAACCCTGTTTGTCATATCTCCTTCACAGGCAGGAGCTTCGCGAGATCGGCGGCGTTCCTTTCGGATTTCGGATTTCGGCTTTCCTTCGGATTTCGGATTTCGGATTTCGGATTTGCCTCCTCATGACGACCCTTCTCGCCATAGACCAGAGCACGTCCGCTACAAAGGCCGTCCTCTTCGACACCCATGGACGGGTGCTGGCCCAGGCCTCACGCGAACACCAGCAGATTTATCCTCAACCGGGCTGGGTGGAACACAACGCGGAGGAAATCTGGCAGAACGTCCTCGCCGTGATTCGTGACGTTGCCAGGCGCAACCCGGACCGCTTGGCCGCGCTGGCCGGCTTGAGCCTGACCAACCAGCGCGAGACCGTGGTCGTCTTCGACCGCGAGACGGGCCGGCCCCTCCACAATGCCATCGTTTGGCAATGCCGGCGCGGCGATCCTATCTGCCAGCAGCTTCGCGAACAGGGCCACGAGCCACTGGTCCACAACCGGACCGGCCTGAAGATTGACAGCTACTTCTCCGCTTCCAAGCTCAAGTGGTTGACGACCAACGAACCGGCACTGGCAGCTTGGGTCAAAGACGGCAGCGCCCTCATCGGCACGATGGACGCTTATCTCATCCACCGCCTGACGGGCGGAAAGGTTTTCGCCACCGACCCGACTAATGCCAGCCGCACGCTGCTGTTTGACATCGGCAAACTGCGTTGGAATGAGGAGCTTTGTGCGGTGTTCGGCGTGCCCCAGGGCGCTTTGCCCGAGGTGCGTGAGAGTGCCGCGTTGTTCGGACAAACGGACGCGGCCGGGACTCTGCCCCGCCAGGTGCCTATCTGCGGCGTGATGGGCGACTCGCAGGCCTCTCTGTTCTCGCAGAGATGCTTCCGGCCGGGCATGGCTAAGGCCACCTTCGGCACGGGTACTTCCGTGCTGTTGAATGTCGGCGACACCTTCCGTTGCCCGGAACGGGGCGCGGTCACCGCGCTGGCTTGGGTCTGGCGCGGAAAGCCGACCTATGCCTTCGAGGGCATCATCAGTTTCTCCGCCGCCACTATTACCTGGCTCAAGGACCAGCTCGGCCTCATACAAAGCTCCGCCGAGGTGGGCCCGCTGGCCGCCACCGTCGAGGACAACGGCGGAGTTTATCTCGTGCCGGCCTTTGCTGGGCTGAGCGCCCCCTATTGGTCGCCCCATGCGCGGGCGGCGATTGTGGGCCTGAGCGCCTTTACCCGCCGCGAGCACATTGTCCGCGCTGCCGAGGAAGCAATCGCCTATCAGATACGCGACGTGCTGGACATGATGCGGACGGACGCCAATCTGATGGTGGAAAACCTGCACGCTGACGGCGGCCCGACGCGAGACGGATTTCTCATGCAGTTCACCGCCGACATGACAGGCGTGGAGCTGAATGTGTCTGAGGTCTCGGAATCTTCCGCCTGGGGCGCCGCGATGGCGGGTCTGCTGGGGCTGGGCCTCCGCAGCTCGCTCGACGAGCTGGCCGCGCTGCCTCGCCAGACCCGAACCTACCGCCCTAGAATGGACGGCGCGAAAGCAAGACAACTCCACGACGGCTGGCTGGCCGCAGTAAGACGTGTATTATGAGCCAACTTGAAAACGCTGACGCAGAATTGCGCAGCATCGAATTCAACCGGAGACCCAAGACCATGCATGCAGAAAACTCGCACGAACCCGTGAAACGAGCCGCCCTCCGCCGGCCGCCATGGACCGCCCTGCTGGTTGTCGTCACCGCCCTGGCACTGGCCGCCGGCTGCAAACCGGAATCGAATGCACCTGGCTCCGGCTCCATCACAAAGCCCGCAGGCAAGGTGAAGATCGCCGTGATCATCTCCACCTTGAACAATCCTTGGTTCGTCGTGCTCGGTGACACAGCGAAAGCCCGCGCGGAAGAACTGGGCTACGACGCCGCAGTCTTCGATTCCCAGAACGACACTGCCAAAGAAGCCGCTCACTTCGAAAATGTCCTCGCTGGCGGCTACCAGGCCATTCTCTTCAATCCCACTGACGCCCAAGGGTCCATCGCCAACGTTCGCAAGGCCAAAGCCAAAGGCGTTCCCGTCTTCTGCATTGATCGCGAAATCAACGCCACCGACGCCGCTACGGCCCAAATCCTTTCGGACAACTATTCCGGCTGCGTGGCGCTCGGCCAATACTTCGTCAAGCAGGTGGGCGAAACCGGCCAGTACGCCGAGCTGCTCGGCCTCGTCGGTGACAACAACACCTGGAACCGATCCAAGGGCTTTCATAGCGTCGTGGACCGCTATCCCAACCTCAAGATGGTGGCGCAACAAAGCGCCGACTTTGACCGCACCAGGGGCCTCGAGGTGATGGAGTCAATTCTCCAGGGACATGCCGACCTCAAGGCAGTCTTCTGTGGCAACGACGCGATGGCCATGGGGGCTTACCAGGCCCTTCTTGCCGCCGGCAAAGACAAACAGGTGAAGGTGTTCGGATTCGACGGCGCGGACGACGTGGTCCGTCTAATCGCCGAAAAGAAGATCGAGGCCACCGGCATGCAGTTCCCCAAACTCATGGCCCGCAAAGCCGCCGAATTTGCGGATGAATACATCAAAGGGAAGCGCGATTTCCCGCAAAAGGTCCCCGTCGCCGTCGAATTGGTCAATCAGGAGAACGTCGGCAAATACGGGGACTATGGTCGAAAGTGATCTGGCGTGAGACGCGCTTTCTTCTCGCTCATCGGCCTGGCTATCGTCGGTGGACTGTGCTGGCTGTGTCCTCCGTTTCGGATCGCGCCCCTGGGCCAGGCGCAGCAGCGGCAGCTCCGCGGCGCCTTTGACGCCCCGGCCGTTGCGCGCGCTTTTTGGGACCAGAAGCTCCTGCCCGCCACTGCTCGCGCTGTCCCCGTTGCCGAACTATTGACCGCTTTGGCACAGGATCCCAGCGGGGCGAGGCAGCGGTTCGGCCGCGCCCTCGGACTCAGCTCCACCACCTGCTTCTTCGTGCACGGTTCGGGTCGGATCACCGCCTTCGACAAGGAGGGCATCAGAGTCGTCCTCGAGGATGCTCCGGACGGCACCAGCGTGCGGTTGTCAACTGGGCTGCTGTTTGGTAATACCGTGCGCGACGCCACGGGTCTGCTCGACGTCAACGAGTTTCCCAATTCCCAGGATTTTAACGCCCTCTCGGCCGAGTTGAATCGCCTGGTCGAGACACAGGTCCTCCCGGCGCTCCGCAACCACGCCGCAGTCGGAAAGAGGATTCGGTTCGCGGGCTGCATCGAACTCGAAGAGGGATCGGCCCCGAAGACCTTGCAGGTCATCCCTGTTAAGGTCGAATGGTAATGACCTTTCAAATGGCGTTACCTCTGAGACAGGCTGGATGCCTGTTCTGCGCTGCATGACCCGGCGGCAGCCAGCCGAGGGTGCGCCCGTGGTGTTGGAGGCCCGAGGGATTTCCAAGGCGTTTCCAGGCGTCAAGGCGCTCGACGACGTCCGGCTTAGCGTCCGCCGCGGGCGTCTGCACGCGCTGCTGGGAGAAAACGGCGCCGGCAAATCGAGTCTTATTAATATCCTCGCTGGCGTCTTTCCGCCAGATGCCGGTGAGGTGCTGCTCGACGGACAGCCGGTCGCCTTTCGGAACCCGCGCCAGGCCCGCGAGGCCGGCATCGCCATTATTTTTCAGGAACTGAACCTGGTCCCCCAACTCTCGGTCGCCCAGAACATGTTTCTCGGACGTGAACCGCTTACCCGCGCCGGGCTGGTTGACGATGCGCGCATGAATCGTGAAGCCACGACCTGGCTTCACCGATTGAAGCTCGAGATTGATCCGTGGACCCCTGTCGGGCGGTTGCGGGTGGGCCAGCAGCAGGTTATCGAGATCGCCAAGGCTCTCTCGCTGAACGCACGCGTGATCATCATGGACGAGCCGACTTCCGCCATTACGGAACAGGAGGTCGCCGTACTATTCGAGCTCATCGGCCAGCTCAAACACGAAGGCGTAGCCATTATCTACATCACCCACAAGCTCGATGAGTTGGCCGCCATTGCCGATGACCTCACGGTGCTGCGGGATGGGCGCTTCATTGATTCCCGTCGCGTGCAGGAGGTTTCGCACGATGAAATCGTTCGCCTGATGGTCGGACGCAGCCTGTCGGAACTGTATAGCCGCAGTGAGGGTGGGCCACGGGAAGAAGTCCTGCGGGTCGAGGGCTTGAGCCTCGCGCATCCGGTGCACGCATCCGAATTCCTCGTTCGGGATGTCTCCTTCCAACTCCATCGCGGCGAAGTGCTGGGTCTGTTCGGCCTAATGGGCGCAGGGCGCACTGAGTTGCTCGAAACGCTCTTCGGGCTGCACCCGCGCCGCGCTACTGGCCGGGTCTATCTGGCCGGTCAGCCGGTGTGGTTCGACTCACCGCGACGGGCCATAGACGCCGGTCTGGTTCTGACGCCAGAAGATCGCAAACGGGAAGGACTCGTGCTGTCGCTGAGTGTCGCGGCCAATGCCAGTCTCGCTTGCCTTGACCAGACTGAAGATTGGGGTTTCCTGAATGCATCGCAGGAAGCCGAACTGGTCGGCCAATACGTGAACCGGTTTCACATCAAGACCCCGTCCCTCCGCCAGCTCACGCGTTTCCTGAGCGGCGGCAACCAGCAAAAGGTGGTGCTCGCCAAATGGCTCGCTACCCGGCCCAAGATATTGCTTCTCGACGAGCCGACCCGTGGCATTGACATCGCCGCCAAACGTGAGATCTACGAGCTGATAGATGAACTGGTGGCCTCGGGCTTGGGCGTGGTGCTGGTTTCTTCCGAGTTGCCCGAAATCCTCGCCGTTGCTGATCGCGTCATGGTCATGTGCGAAGGCCGCAAGACCGCCGAGTTCGCCCGCCGCCAAGTGACCGAAGAAGACATCATGCATGCTGCCCTGCCCAGATGAACCCCAAGACGACGGAATTCCTCGCCCGGTTTCAAAGCGTCATCGCGCTGCTGCTTATGTTCCTCGCGCTGAGCCTCGCTTCGGACAATTTCCTCACCATGGACAATGGGATGAACGTCCTTCGCCAGATCTCGATCAATCTGTGCCTCTCCATAGGCCTGACGCTCGTGATCTTGAGCGGTGGCATAGACCTTTCCGTGGGTTCGGTGCTGGCGCTCGCCGGCGCCGTGGCTGCGGGTTTGCTCAAGAATGGGATTGCACTGCCGATGTTTGGTGTTTCACTGCAGTTCACCGTCTTTGGCGCGGTACTCGCGGGGCTCTTCGTCGGCCTGGCCGTCGGCTGGTTCAACGGATTTGTCATCACCCGCTTTTCCCTGCCGCCCTTCGTTGCCACGCTCGGCACGCTTAGCATTGGGCGCGGGCTCACTCAGCTCTGGACCCACGGCTTTCCCATCACCGGCCTGGGGCCCCAATTCGGTTTCATCGGCACGGGCCACCTCTTCGGCCTTCCCATGCCTGTCTGGATATCCGGAGCGCTAGTGGCGGTGTTCACCGTGGTCACGCGCCGGACCCGGTTCGGGCGTTACCTCTATGCCGTCGGCGGCAACGAGCGGGCGGCGCAACTGACTGGGCTCAACCTGCGGCGCATCAGGATTTGGGTCTACGCCCTCGGCGGCGGCCTGGCTGGTGTCGCGGGCTTGATTCTCACTGCCCGCCTCGATTCCGCCACCCCCAGCGCCGGCATGGGCTATGAACTCGACTCAATCGCGGCGGTGGTCATCGGTGGCACTTCGTTAAACGGCGGACGGGGCTCGGTCCCGGGAACAGTCCTCGGCTGCCTGATCATCGGCATCCTGAACAACGGGCTTGTGCTGCTGGAGGTCTCCCCGTTCTGGCAGCAGGTCATCAAGGGTCTGGTTATTCTCCTGGCGGTGGCATTGGATAGGATGAGTGCCCGAGAGAGCGAACTTCCCTGACCGCGAACGGCCACTACAATTCACCCGCCGCCCACTTGACCGCGCGCACATCCAACTGCTCCAGGCCCTGAGTCAACTCGGGGTGGAAGCTGAACAGGACGCATCGGCCCAGTTGGTAGGTGGAGCAGGTCAGGCAGGTCGTGCCGGGCATGATGCCGGCGGGGGCGTTGTCATGGATGTCAGTCACGAAGACCGCAACCTGTTCATAGTCGGGAAGGCCAGGCGAACCGCCCGGACCGAGCAAGGGCCCGTTGACGTATCGCGCGGTGATAGACTCAGGAAAGCCCGCCACAACCGGGTAGTTCGTATTGACGATGTGAATCTCCACCATCCCCGAGCCGCGATTCCAATGTTCCACATCAATCACCTGTGCGTCCACTATGTCCAGCCAGAAAGTCGCCGGACCGCTTACATATCCCAGCGCCGCCAGGTAGGCTCCCGCGCAGGTCCCCACGCAACCCCCGCCGCCGGCCACAAACTCCGCCACCCTGGCGCAGCCGCTCTCCTGCAGCGCCGTGGCTTGCCCGTTCCCGCTTCCGCCCGGGAACATCACCACGTCATAGTTCGTCAACCCGCCGGCCCGAATGCTCGCGGCACTGATCGTGGAGGGCGCAAACCCGCTGTTGGTGCTCAGGATGCCGATCGTCGCCTGGATGCAGCCGGCGTCGGTCGAGCCTCCCTCGAGATCACTGAAGATGGCGACCTTCAATCCCGACGGGGGCGGGCTCTCCGGCCACGAATCCGGCGCCGTCACTGCTCTCACGGTTGCGTAATTTGGCATGATTGCGGTGTGGTCCTGATACCAGTTGATCGTCCGCGCAAACACGGAGAGCATCGCCTTGGTGGTGTATTGGATTGCGCCCACGGTCGAGCAGTTCGGCAGCGTGCTGTTGGCGTCAATGAACCCCGCGCTCGCTTCCGCCACCGCTAGATCGCTTAATGCTCGCCCCTGAGGTCTCTGTCCGGCCGGTATCCGGCTGACCACAGGCGAGGGGTGACTGGTGATGCCTCGGAATCCTGTAGGTCCCATGACGACAATAGGTTACGGCCATGGAAAGGGACGAAGAATGACTATTGCGCCCTTGGCGAACCTTCGGCGAATCCGCCAGGCCGGAGAGACCCCCAGAGCGTGTACACCGGAGGTACACCGGAGGTACACCGGAAGTACACCGGAAGATCCGTAGTACCTCCGGTGTGCATCCGGTGTACCTCCGGTGTACCTAGCGCGAAGGGCCGGAAAATCGGGCGGTTCGGTTCGACGAAGGTTTGCGCGCGTTTGGGCGCTGGATGCGGCCCTGGTCACCCGCAATCCCGAGGCGCTTTGCTTTGACATTTCGTCGAACAAGGGCGCGTCAGGCACAAACCGGATGAACCGGTTCTTGGCCGTTTCCAGACCCGCATCGGTAAGGTCGTGGTAAGCTCGGAGGCGATAGCAGCCGGATGTGCGCCCCGGCCACCACTCTAATCCTCACACACTAAACTTGAAGAGCAGCACGTCGCCGTCGCGGACGACATAGTCGCGGCCTTCGATGCGGTAATGGCCGGTCTCGCGGGCATGGCCGATGGAGCCTGCTTTGAGCAGGTCGTCACAGTTCACGGTTTCGGCCTTGATGAAGCCGCGCTCGAAGTCGGTGTGAACGGTGCCGGCGGCCTTCACGGCGGTCGCGCCGGCGTGGAGGGTCCAGGCGCGGACTTCCTTATCGTTGAAGGTGAAGAAGGTGCGCAATCCGAGCAGGCGATAGGTGCTACGGATCAACGCATCCATTCCGGATTCCTGCACGCTCAGTTCTTTGGTGTATTCCTGAGCCTCCTCCGGTGAGAGGTCGGCCAGGTCGCTCTCGAGTTGGGCGCAGATGACGACCGTCTCGCAGGCATGATGGGCGCGGGCGTATTCGCGGACGCGAACGACCTGTGGGTGGGTGTCGGCGGCGGCGAGGTCGGCTTCCTTAACGTTGGCGGCGAAGATGGTGGGCTTGTCGGTGAGCAGGAAGAAGCTGTGGACGACCAGTTTTTCTTCCGGGGCCAGAGGCAGCCCGAGAGTGTTGGCCGGTTTGCCGGTGTTTAGGTGAGCGCCGAGATTCTCGAGCAAACGCGCCTCGATGAGGGCGTGCTTGTCGCCGTGCTTTACCTCGCGGGCGATCTTCTCCTGCCGTTTCTTGATGGTCTCCAGGTCGGCCAAGATCAGCTCGGTGGTCACGATCTCAATGTCCCGCACGGGGTCTATGTCGCCAGCGACGTGCACAATGTCCGGGTCCTCGAAGCACCGGACTACCTGGATGAGGGCGTCCACTTCGCGGATATGGCTGAGGAACTTGTTGCCGAGGCCTTCCCCGCGCGAGGCGCCTTTCACCAGGCCGGCGATGTCCACAAACTCAAAAGCGGTGGGGATCTGGGTATCCACCTTGGCGACCTTGGCCAGTTGCGGCAGGCGCGGGTCCGGCACACTGACGACCCCGAGGTTGGGCTCGATGGTGCAGAAGGGGTAGTTCTCCGCCGGGGCCTTGTGCGTGCGGGTGATTGCGTTGAAGAGCGTGGACTTCCCGACGTTCGGGAGGCCGATAATGCCTGCCTTTAGCATGGCGCAGTTATAGCCATGCCGGCGGGAAACACAAAAGAAAATTCGTGGGCGGAAGGGGAAACCAGGCGGGATTCGCCAGACTACTCAGCGGCCGCCTTGGCCACGGCTTGGCGGATCATCTGTTTGAGCGTCTCGGTCCCCTGGTCGAACGCAGCGGCTATGGGCAGCACCGGCGTCCGGGGGACACGACGCTTGAATTTCTTGAGATTCTCCTCCGCCGCCGGTTCGTCCATCTTGTTGGCGACGACCAGGCGCGGCCGGTCCAGGAGGGCCGAATCGTACAGTTCCAACTCCCGGAGCAGGTTCTTGTGATCATCCCATGGCGCGCGGCCATCCGTCCCGGCCATGTCCAGCAGCAGCAGCAGTATCTTGCAGCGCTCGATATGCCGCAGAAACGCGTGGCCGAGACCCACATTGCGGTGGGCGCCTTCAATCAGGCCCGGGACATCGCACACGGTCAGGCGTTGAAAGTCGGGATACTCCACAATGCCAATCTGTGGATGCAGCGTGGTAAAGGGATAGGGGGCGATTTTGGGCCGGGCGCGAGAAATGGCGGTCAGCAGCGTGGACTTGCCGGCGTTGGGGTAACCGACGAGGCCGACCTCGGCCATAATGCGCAGCTCGAACAGGAACTCGCCTTCGTCCCCCGGTTCGCCCGGCTGGGCGAAACGCGGGGTTTGCCTGGCAGCGGTGGCGAAGTTGCGATTGCCCAAGCCGCCGCGCCCGCCCTTGCACAGGACAAAGCGTTGGCCGTGTTCCGTCAGGTCGGCCACCAGCTCACCTCTGGGTTTCGGGGCCGCCCCATCAAAGCCGACCTTTGATTCCGCCGCGAGATCCACCTCCAGCGCGCGGCTGTTTCCCGCCGTGCGAAACATCGGGCGATGGCTCGAACTGGTGCTCAGGCCCGCACCCACGCGGAGCGGCAAGGCTTCGCTCGTCAGGCCGGCCCTGTCTTGCGACGGCAGCCTCCATATAATCGTGCCGCAGGGGACTTTGATGACCAGGTCTTTGCCGGCATGTCCGTCCATGCCTTTGCCCAGCCCGCCCTGGCCATCCGGCGCGATCAGCCGGGGCTGATAATACTGCGCAATGAGGTTATTCAGATCGTGGTCGGCCTCCAGTATTACGTCACCCCCGCGACCGCCATTCCCGCCGCTCGGCCCGCCCTTGGGCCGGTACTTCTCGCGCTGGAAGGCGACGCAGCCCTTGCCGCCATGGCCTGCCCGCGCATAGATTTTGATCTCGTCCACGAACATATCTCAAACAGAGGAGTGCGCCGCCACGGCGGCCTGAACCGTCGCGCCGGGTTACCACTTGACGGCCTCGGTCCCGGATTCAGACGGGCTTGAAAGCGCGGACGCGTTGCCCCGCACCCACGCCGGCGGCTGCCACGCTGTCCCGGCAACGAAAAAGGCGAGGCCCGTGCCTCGCCTCGAAATTTGCTCGATTCGTCCTAACCGCCGGCGGCGGCCGGTTCGGCTAGCACGTTGATGCGGTGGCTGTCCTTGTCGAACGAGACCTTGCCATCCACCAGGGCGAATAGCGTCCAGTCGCGGCCCGTGCCGACGTTCCGGCCGGCGACGAACTTGGTGCCGCGCTGCCGGACCAGGATGCTGCCGGAGGTGACGAACTCCCCGCCAAACCGTTTCACGCCGAGCCGTTTGCTGACGCTGTCGCGCCCGTTGCGACAACTGCCTTGACCTTTCTTATGTGCCATAAACTCTTAAGTCGTAGTTGTGTTGCCATCCGGCGGCACGCCCGTGCGGACGCGCCGAACTCCAGCTAACCGTTGATTCCCTTGATCTTGACCACCGTCAGTTCCTGGCGGTGCCCGATGGTCTTATGATAGCCCTTGCGGCGCTTCATCTTGAACGCGATTTTCTTCTCGCCGCGGATGTGTTCGACCACGTCGGCCACCACGCTGGCGCTGGCCACGGTGGGGGAGCCTACGGCCACCTTGCCATCGTTGTTGACCAGCAACACGCGGTCAAAAGTGACTGATTGCCCGGGTTCAACCCCCAAGCGCTCCACTGCCAGCGTATCGCCCGCGCTGACGCGATACTGTTTACTGCCTGTTTCTAATACTGCGTACATAGATTATTCTGACCAAAGGAAACGTGATGAAACCAGACTCTAGCGGCGGTGTCAACCCGTCATTTTCAAAAGCAAAACTAGGCCATCGTCGTGGAGAAAGCAAGCGCCGGAGAAGGATTTGAGCTTGCCCTGGTCGGCACAGGCGACACCATTTAGGCCGTGAAATACCTTGAGCTCCAACCGCTTCGCCCTCGCCGGGGAACCGACGGCCGGATTCTTTGCCTGATTTTCGCCGCGCTGCTGGCTCCCGGCGCCACGGCACAGGTAGCAGTCCCCCCCGCCACGCTAGCCGAACTGCAGCAGCGGTTGAAAGAACATGTTTCCCAGCCCCGGTACGAGGCCGCCCTCTGGGGAGTAAAGATTGTCTCGCTGGACAGCGGAAAGACGGTCTTCGAGCACAACCCGAACAAGCTCTGCAGCCCGGCCTCCAACTGCAAGCTCTACACTGTGGCCCTGGCCCTCGACCGCCTGGGAGCTGATTACCGGATCCGGACTTCCCTCTACTCCAAAGTCAGACCCGGCAAGTCTGGGAAACTCAAGAGTGACTTAATCGTCTATGGCCGCGGCGACCCCATGTTTAACACCCGCCGGCACGGGGGGGACCTTTTCCGGGCGCTCGAACCTCTAGTGGCGGCTTTGACCAACGCGGGCGTGAAGCGGATTGCCGGCGACCTGGTAGCGGACGAAACCTACTTCCGCGGTCCGTCATTCGGGTCGGGCTGGGTCTGGGATGATCTGGATTACTACTACGGGGCGGAGATCTCGGCCCTGACCATCAACGACAATGTGCTGGAAGTTGTGGTGAAGCCCGGCCCGCACGTGGGCGCGCCGTGCAGCCTGACGCTGTCCCCGGCGACAACCTGGCTTGCGCTCAGTAACCGGACGGTCACCGTGGAGAAGGAGGAGAGGGGCGTGATCCAATGCTACCGGCCGCTGGGGAAGACGGCCGTGTGCGTCTCCGGCCGGATGCCGCTGGGCGACGCCGGCCGCACCAACGAAGTGACAGTGCACAATCCCGCCGGCCTGTTCGGCTCCCTGTTCCGAGCGGCGCTCGCCCGCCACGGCATCAAAGTCAGCGGCAGGTTGCGGACGGTAGGCTGGCGGGACCGGCCGACTGGCTCGATGGAGTCCGCTGGCTTCATCGAGTTGGGGGCGGTGGAATCCCCGCCGATGCGCGACCTCGCGCGCGAGGTGCAGAAGCCCTCGCAGAACCTCTACACCGACCTCCTCCTCGCGCACGTTGGCGAACAAACGCGCGCCGCCGATTCCCGTCCGAACGAGACTTCGGAAGACCTCGGCGTTCGCGAACTCAACCGGTTCCTGTCGGAAGCCGGCGTCCCGAAGGGAGAGACCTTCATTGAGGAAGGCTCCGGTTTGTCGCGAAACAACCTGACCTCAGCCAACGCGACCGTCACCCTGCTCCAGTTCATGAGTCGTCACCCACACGCTGCCGACTACCTGGCTGCGCTGCCGATTGCGGGGGTGGATGGGACGTTAAGGAACCGATTGAAGGGCACTCCCGCAGCCGGGAATCTTCGGGCCAAGACGGGAACCCTGCGCTGGGCCAGCAGCCTCTCGGGCTATGTCACCACGGCGGGCGGGGAACGCCTGGCGTTCTCCCTCATGCTCAATCGCTATCCGGATGCGCGTGCCGCGCGCGGCGGCCTGGACACCATCGCGGCTGCTTTGGCCGGATTTGCCGGGCGGACGGACTAGCCGGGAACGCGGAAAACGAACAGCATGGGGGAGGGGGGTGAATGGGTCCGGTGATGGACGGCCAAGAATCACATTCGATGGTTCACCATCTGCCACATGATCGTTCCCCCATGAATGAGCGCGAGAAGCAACAGCCCGCCCCCCGAAATATGTTCCATGCGCAGCAGCGTCTTCTCGCTCCATTTGCCATGGCCGAGGGACACCGCCCAACTGAGCCCGATGAACCACAGCCCCGTGCCCGTCGCCACGCCGGCCACGCACGCGAGCTTGCCCGGCCAGTTTGGGGGCACCCATTCCCGAGAAATGAAGTTGGCGGCCAGAATGATCCAGAAGATCAGCACGCCGACATTGCCCATCACCCGCACCAGGCCCGTCGTGAAGGCGGAATGCGGATGCAGCTTCTCTTCGAGGCGCAGCTCGATCCGGTCGGCCGCCCCGCCGAGCGGAACCGGCGCTGTCCGCACCGACTTGGACAGCATGAATTTCACGCCGAGGAACAGCAGGAAGACGAAGCTGAACAGTTCCATCGCCGCCTTCACATAGCCATGCGTGAAAAACGAGGCAAAACCGGTGAACGCAATGAAGCAGTAGATCACCTCCATCACCGTTGCACCCAGGCCGATCAGCGCCGCCCAACGGAAGCCGCGTCGCGAACCTTCGTTGAGGATTGTCAGGTTAATCGGTCCGACCGGGACGGAGAGGAGCCAGCCGCTGATCAGGCCTGTCAAACCCGCTACCAGGATGGGGTGCAGGTCAGGCATGCACGGCTACCTGGGCGCGGCTGGAGCCTCTTCCTCCTCCTCTTCCTCTTCGATTTCGTGCCGAATCCTCCCGGAAATTCGCGGCCGGATAAAGCCATAGACTAGGTAAGTGGTGAAGAAAAGGGGCAGCACAAAGACCAGGAGCTTCTCGCGGAAGATCAGGATGCTGCCCAGGAACAGGATGGCCACCAGCGTCTTGGTGAACGTCCGCGTCGCCCGCAAGTCGAGCGTTTTGAAGCTCGGGTACTTCACATTGCTAACCATCATCCACGACAGAAACAGCAGCAGGACGGGGAGGCAGAAACGCCAGTACCCGGTCGCGAAGTCTTTCTCGTCCCACCAAATCATGAACAGCGTCAGCGAAGCGACCAGGCCCGCGGCCGAGGGGATGGGAAAGCCCACGAATTCCCTCGAGTTGTTCGTGCGCATAAATGAAAGGCAATTGAACCGCGCCAGGCGGAACGCACCGCAGAGCAAATAGACCGAGGCGATAAACCAACCCCACTCCGGGTGCCCCGGGACTATATCCTTGAGCACGACCCGATGCACCAGGAACGCCGGCGCCACCCCGAAAGAGATCAGGTCCGCCAGGGAATCGAACTCACGCCCGAACGGGCTCTCCACTCCGCCCATCCGCGCCACCCGGCCGTCGAAGAGGTCAAAAATGCAGGCCAGCAGGATAAACCCCAGCGCCACGTTGATCTGGGAGAAGTTCCCCGTCGAAATGTCCGCTTCCACGATCTTGGTCAGGGCGATGAACCCGCAGAACAGGTTTGCCGCCGTGAGCAGGTTCGGCAGGAAATAAATCTTGAGTTTCTGCTCCCCTGGCTCGACAAGCGGCGGATTGGGTAACATTGCGGCCATAGCGTGTCCGGGGTTTGGGGATCCTCATTCCAGCACCGCCAGCACGGTCTCGCCCGCAACGACGTGCTCGTTGAGGCACACCTTGATCAAGGCGGCGGGGGGCAAATAGATGTCCACCCGCGAGCCAAATTGTATGAGGCCGATACGCTCCCCGCGGGCCACCTCGTCCCCTTGCCGCACAAACGGCACGATCCGACGGGCGATCACGCCCGCGATGAGGCGGACGCCTACCTTGAGGCCCCGCGGCTCGCTCGCTTCCAAGCCGAGCAGCACGTTCTCGTTGTAAATGGCCGACTCGGCCTTCAGCGCGTTCAGGAATCGGCCGGCGCTGTACTGGAAGTAGGCGACCTTCCCGCTTACCGGCGCATTCTGCGTGTGCACGTCAAAGACGGAAAGAAAGATGGAGACGCGCTGGCACTCGCCGCCCATGAACGCCGGCTCGGTGGCGGTGCCGATGGCGTCCACCTTGCCGTGTCCCGGGGCGAGCACCAGGTTGGCGCCCGCCGGCACGCGCGCATCGGGGTCGCGAAAGAAGTAGAGCGTCGAGAGTGCGAAAATCACCCAGACCGCAGCCAGGACGCCAAGAACGGCCCGGCCAACGCCGCCCCCGGGCAAGACAACCGCCCCGACGGCCGCAACCACAAGCAGCACGACCAGCGCAGTCAGTATCAACTTAAAGGCCGCCTTTCTGGCTTTGCCCGAATGTTTCATGCGGTCCGAAGGTAGGGCCTGGCGTGTTCCCGGCAAAGACTAAAGTTCCGGGCGGAACCTCAGGGTCGCGTCTTCGTCTCGGTCGCCGTGGGAAAGTCAGCCGGCACCTTCTGAGTGACCTTCCCAGTGGCCGCCCACTCCGCCCCGCGCTGCAAGGTGACCCTGAAGCCCACGCACTTCATCTGGCTGATGCCATGTCCCATCGTGGAATGGAAGGCCCGCCCCTGACCGTAGGCGATCGCCATCAGCACCGGTTCCTCCTCGCCCGAGCCGCCCGACTTGGGGTCGGTCATGGCGGAGGCGAGCACGGACACATTTTTGGCTGGGCCGCGTAGCCGGTCATACAGTTCATCCGACACGTGTAACCACGCTGCGGGCAAGCCCCTCATCACGGGATGGTTCGGCTCGCGCGTCGTCACCACGTAAGGACGCGCCTTGCCATGGCTGCCGCCAGGTCCCGGCAGCGCCAGCGCCACCCATTTCCCATCACGGAACCGCAGGTAAGGGCCAGATTTTTCCGTCCGTCCGCCCCAACCGCCCACGCCGATCATCTCGTTGAACTCTGGCCAGTCGCCGAAGGCGTTGTCGGCCGAGTGCACCACCACCAACCCGCCGCCGTCCCGCATGTATTTGGTGAAGACCGACCGCGTCTCCGCCGGCCAGGGATCCCCATCATAGTTTACCGCCACCAAGTCGTAGGCGGAGAAATTGGGCTTGAACCCGCTCAGGTCCTTGCCTTTGGCCGGTGTGGTGGCGATCTCGACATTAAACAGCCCCGCGTCTTCGAGGATCTTCTTGAGCTCAACCGTGACGGCCGACATTTGGTGCGCCGCATTGCTTTGCCCGTCAATGATCAGCGTTTTGATCGAGGCGGCGGAAAGTGAGACCGTGGAAAGCAACAGAGACATGAGCATCCCGATCACGTGACGGGACAACGGACTTTTCACCCATGCGGCGGAAAAGAAGCTTGGCATCATCATAAGAGTATTTCTATGTATTCTTGCGCCAGACCACGAGCCGAGCCAGAGGTTCTCCGAAAAGGGTGCTGAGAGACTTTGAGACAGCGAAACCGG
>CAZVFC010000101.1:0-19607 GCA_964625855.1 uncultured Verrucomicrobiota bacterium
GCCGACCGCACTGCCCCGGCTCAATCGTCTCGTACAACCCTTTTCGGAAAGCCTCTAGCCAGCGCCTAGCCACCACCAAGACAGTACCTGGCTTAATAGAATTCCTATTAAGCCAGGTACTGTCTTGGTGGTGGCTAGGCGCTGGCTACCGCACGGCCTGTCAAAACACACGCCGCCGCCCGTGCGGGGTAGCTGTCGGTATTCTGATTGGATCGGCCCTGGGTTTACTGCGGTGTGTTTCCGAGCCGCGCTGGAAGGCCCCGTGTGGGCCGGGCTCGCCCCGGCCTGCACTCGGGGCGGAGTGGGCCATAGTCTTCAGGGTCCACAGACACATCTAAGAAACGTGGTCGAATTTGTGATTGGCAGAATGACCTGGTAGTTGCCGGAGGTGACGGTGGCCAGGTTCGTCAGCGATTGCCACATGCTCCCTCCTGCGAGCGAGTCAGTCGTCTCCAGGTGGCTGCTCGGGTCATTGGTAGGCCACGACAGAGCCACCTCCCCTGGACCGGCGTGGGCAATGGTCAAATGAAGGCTTGGAGGATTGTCCAGCGCGAACATCTTGACGCCTGGCGGCATCGTGCCTTCGGTCACGTAGGCGATGGTGGGGCCGGCAAAAGCGACATCTGCCGGGTAAACGAGCCTCTCAGGGCCGGAACTGACATTGCCCCACTGGGCGAGATATCTTCCGCAGTTGTTGAATTTCTGGATGCGATGGTTGCGATAGTCGGCGACGTACACATTCCCCAAGGGATCGGTGGCAATAAGGTACGGGCCGTTGAATTGGCCCGGTCCTTGCCCGGAACTGCCCCATTTGGTGAGGTATTGCCCCGTGGAGTCGAATTTCTGGATGCGGCACACGCCTGCTTCCGAGACAAAAACATTGCCGGCGCCGTCGGCGGCTATGCCACTGGGATACTGGAACTGGCCGTTTCCGACGCCACGCGTACCCCATTTTCGTAAGAACACCCCGTTAGTGTTGAAAACCTGGATGCGGTGGTTTCCCCAGTCGGCAACGTAAACCTGGTCGAGGTTGTCAATTGCGATTCCGTTGGGCCGGTAGAACTGACCATCATTGGTGCCTTGGGAGCCCCAGGACGCGATAAAGACGCCATGGGAATCGAACTTTTGGAGGCGGCTATTGCCTTCGTCCATAACGTACACACACTCGCTTCGGTCCACCGCAACTCCGGTCGGTTCATAGAATTGTCCATTGGGCTGGCTACCGCCGGTCCAACGAACCTGAAAGACACCGTTGCTATCGAATTTTTGCATCGTATGGCAGGATTGATCGCTCACATAAACGGCCCCACTCCTGCCCGCAGCTATGCCCATGACTTCGACAAATTGACCCGCATCGCACCCCCAAGTGCCCCATCGGAGCAGAAAAGTCGCAGGGGAGGCGAGGGGGTCTTGGAGGTCCGCGGCAAAGAGCAGACTAAAGGCAACAACGGCACGGAGTGCGGGCTTTGGTCGGATTCTGATGCTGCATTCGATGTGGTTTAGCATTGTGGTGTCCTTTAGTGCGCACCGGGCAGGTGCGGGCGGTTAACCCGTCCCGCCCGCTAGAGTCCTTGAATTTCAAAACATGCTGTAAACAGGTCAAGTTCACGTGAGCTTATGCAACGAAGAAAATGGTCTGAGGCGAAGCCTCGCTAGGAACTGTGCATGAAACTTTCGCTTCACACAGCTCAGGCCTCTCTAAGGCCAGCCTCATCCGAGGCGACCCGCTGCGCGATGGAAAGCAATGCATCTTGAGGACGCATCGTAATCCTCCCGGGCAACTTGGCAATACTGACCGGCGGCCGTTTTGGCTGCGCTCCATTGGGCAACAGCTCCGGGACGTCCTCAGCAACAGCCGTCGCTCATCGTTTGCTTTTCCCGATTGGAGGCGGTTCCACATGCTCTCTTGCCATTCGACACCAGGCCGACATGGGCCTATCCGGCGCGCTGCCGTTCTGGACGGTCACACCTGAAGTGGGTTTCTCGTCTGTCGCTCGGGTTGAGCTTGGCACTTAGTCATACTGCATCGCTTCGTGCCTCGCCAGGAAAGCCATGCCTGCGTGCAAGTGTCGCCGAGGACCGTCACGCGCGAGCAAGACGTTGCGCTCCGAGGCGGGATGCGCCGCGCTCGAGCACAAGGCGAAACGGCTTGCCCACGGGCAGGCGGGGGTTACTGTGGGGGCGTGAAACTGCTGTTCATTGCGGATATCGTGGGGCAACCGGGACGGCGGGCGGTCAAGGAACTTGTCCCCCGGTTGCGCCAGGAACACCGCGTGAACGTGGTGGTGGCCAATGGCGAGAACTCCGCCGGGGGCTCGGGCATCACGCCCAATACGGCGAAGGAAATCTTCGAGGCCGGGGTGGATGTCATCACCTGCGGGGACCATCTCTGGGATCAGAAGGAAGTCATGGGATTGCTCGAAGGCGAGCGGCGGTTCGTGCGGCCGCTAAATTACCCGGCGGGCACGCCCGGCCAGGGCAGCACCCTCTTCGAGGCGCCGGGGCTGCCGCCGGTGGCGATCCTGAACCTGCAAGGCCGCACCTTCATGCCGCCACTGGAGAATCCGTTCCACGCCGCGCTAGCCGAAGTCGAGCGCCTGCGTCAGATCACCCGGCTGATCTTCGTGGATTTCCATGCGGAAGCCACTTCGGAGAAGATCGCCCTGGCGCGGCTGCTCGATGGGCGAGTGAGCGCGGTCGTCGGGACCCACACGCACGTGCAGACTGCCGATGAGCAGATCTTCCCGGGCGGCACGGCGTTTCTGACCGATGGCGGCTTCACCGGTCCGCACGAGAGCGTGCTGGGGCGCGAGATCGAGCCGATCATCCGGCGGTTCATGACGAGCATGCCGCAGAAGTTTGACGTGGCGAAGGAGCGCGTGCTGTTGCAGGGGGCAGAGGTGGAGATTGATGACCAAACGGGCCGAGCGACGGCTATCCAGCGGGTGTCCCAGGCCCTGTGAGCCGGCTCTCGTGGTGAATACCAGCAATGCCTAAGCCCGTCAAATCACAATGGGATTTTGGGGAGCTGTTCCCGCCGGAACAGTTCCGCAAGGTGTTGTCCGTCACCGAGTTGACCTGGCAGATCAAGCGGCTGCTGGAGCACCAAGTGGGCGAGGTGTGGGTAACGGGCGAGGTCACAAACCTGCGGCTGCAGAGCTCGGGCCATGTCTATTTCACGCTGAAGGATGCGGACGCGCAGTTGAGCTGCGTGCTGTTTCGCGGCGAGGCGAAGGCGGATCGGACGCTGCTCCAGGACGGCAGGAAAGTCACGTTACAGGGCGAGGTAACGGTCTATGAGCCGCGCGGGCAATACCAGTTGCGCGTCACGAAGGTCGAGCTGCAAGGCATCGGGGCGTTGCAGGCGGCGTTCGAGAAGCTCAAGCAGAAGCTCAATGCCGAAGGACTGTTCGCGCCGGAGCGGAAACGTCCTCTACCCCGCTACCCGCAGCGGATCGGCCTGGTGACGTCGCCGACGGGGGCCGCCATCCGCGACGTGCTGCACGTGGTCGAGCGCCGCAATTCCGGGCTGGAAATCATCCTGGCACCCTGCCGCGTGCAGGGGGAAGGCGCAGGCGAGGAGATTGCCGCCGCCATCCGGCTGCTCAATGAGTTTCATGCCGCCCGGTTGCCGAGCGACCAGGGACCAGCCGCATTGGACCTGATCCTGGTCACACGCGGCGGCGGCAGCCTGGAGGATTTGTGGGCCTTCAACGAAGAGGTGGTCGCCCGCGCCATCTTCGACTCGGTCCTGCCGGTCGTCTCGGCCGTCGGACACGAGATTGACTTCACCATCAGCGATTTTGTGGCCGACCTGCGGGCCGCGACGCCCAGCGCGGCGGCGGAGATCATCACTGAGGGGGTCTTTTCCAGCCGGCAGTTTGTTACCGACGCCGCCCAGCGCATCCGGCAACTGACCGGGCAGCAGATGGAGGACAAGCTCTACGTTCTGGCGCAAACGGTGCAGCGCCTGGCGCGCGTGCATCCGCGCCGGAAGCTGAATGATTGGTTGCAGCGGCTGGATGACGCGCAGGCGGGGTTGCTGCGCTGTGTGACTCAAGCGGCGCGTCAACAGAGGCTGGCCTGGCAGAACCTTGCTGACCGGCTGGCGCGGGTTCGCCCGGCGTTGCTGCTGCGGCAGAAGTGCGAAGCGTTTAGCCAGGTGGAACGCCGCCTGCATGAGGCCGCGAGCCGCCGCCTGGAAGCCTTGCGGACCCGGCTGGGCGCGGTCGAAGCCCGGCTGCGCCTGCTAGGGCCGGAGCAAGTGCTGGCGAGGGGTTATTCGATCACCACAGACGCGGCGACCGGCAGGGTCTTGCGCGAGGCGGGCGAGGTCAAGGCGGGCCAGCGCTTGAAGACGCGCCTTAAAGCAGGCGAGGTGCTGAGCCGCGTTGAGCCGTAATCAGGGATAGACCACGCGGAAGAACTGCCGCGGCGCATCGGCCGGGTTCGTAAACGAGACGCTCGGTCCCGAAGCGGAGGCAGTGCCGACGGTCAGCCAGTTGGTCTGCTCGATGTTGGTTCCGGCCTGGACGGTGTACGTCAGATTGCTGAGGCCCCGCCACTGCAAGACTTGAGGCGATTGCATCCGCAGGGTTGGCGCGGGCACGATCAGGCTAAGCATGGCGTTCGAGCTGATCGCGGCGCCCGCGGAATTGCTTACCACCACGGAGTAGCTGCCCATGTCCGCGGGCTGGGCATTGTCGTCGGTATATGCGCTTGCGGTCGCGCCCGGGAGGTCCGCCGAATTGAACCGCCACTGATAGCTCAGCGGGGCTGTGCCGGCGGCGGTGACGGTAAAAGTGACGTTGCCAGCCTGGGCCACCGTCTGACTCTGTGGGTGAAGTGTAATGGACGGGGGTTCGGCAACGGCGTTGGTCACGTAATAGGTCACGTTGAAGGACCGCATCACTCCCATATGCTGCATGCCGCTCACATGGGAATCGCCTGTTTGCACGGGCGCAACGTCGCTCAGAGGAGAATAGACGGCGGAGTCGAAGACCAGCCCGTTGGGAAACGCGCGGGAAGCAAATGTCGTCGCCACGAGTCGGCTGCTCAGGCTTCGGCTGGGGAATACATAATCGTATCGTTCAGTCCGGCCTTCGTTGGTGTCCGGATCGCCGCCGGTCTCGGTCGTGGCGTCGGTGGGGATCGGCGCATCCGACAAATTGGTGGCCAGACACTGGTAGGCCCCCTCTGAGGAGTCATAAATGTTGCAGTCCCCCGCCACGACAATCCAGGCGTCGGCCGGGAAATTGGCCCGGATGAGATTGACCAGGTTAGTGGCTTCGGCGTTGCGCCGGGCGGCATTCTCGCTCCCGCTGCTGGCTTTGAGATGAATGCTCACGACGTACAGGTCGTTGGTACCCGGAAGGTCAATTCTGGCCCAGGCAAAGCCCCGGTCGTTTAGGTTCGGGTCCACATCCTCCCACGTGCCGCTGCTGAGGATAGGCCAGCGGCTGACGATGCCGTTGGGAATGCTGTAGCTGCCCGGCTCACGATAGTAAAAGAAGCTGGTGCCGAAGGCAGTATCAACAAGCTGGCGGAGTTGGATATCGGAGCTGCTGCCATCGTACTTGAACTCCTGAATGGCAACCACATCCGGTTTCAGCCCCTGGAAGATGCGGATGCCTGCCGCTTCGTAGCTCTGGCGGGTTCCCGAGGTGAGATTTGCCGCCATCACCCGGACAGTGGCATTGGTTTCGACGACAACGGGCGTTTGCCCGGGGAGCCTGCACAAAGCAAACGGGACACCGAGAAGCAGAAGACTTCCGATCCGGGCAACGCGATTCATTGGAAACGGCTGGGCACTGGCTTCCTGACAAGTAACCGTTCCCGCCCGAAAAGCAAGCCGGGAAACGAGGCGGCGGGCGCCAACCCGAGGCCGAATCCGCCCCACAACTCCACACTGGACGTCGGAGGGGCGTTGACCTAATCTCCGGTTATGCCGAGTGCTCCGAAGAACGCGGGTCAGAACAGCCCTTCCAAAGGGGGCAGTCTGCCGTTTGAAGAGGCTTTGAAAAAGCTGGAGGCCATTGTCGGCGCGATGGAATCGGAGGATTTGCCGCTGGAAACGTTGCTGGCGAAGTACGAGGAGGGCACACGCCTGGCCCGGACTTGCCAGGAGAAACTGGCGGATGCCGAGTTGAAGATCCGTCAATTGGAAAAGACGGCCGCGAGCGAGATGAAACTCAGGCCCTTGGCGTCACCAGACGCGGCAGGAAAATAGAGCTAAGAACCGCCGGGCATGGGAGCCGCCGCTTTGGCGCTTCTCCCCGGTCGCCTCAACCCCATCTCTCAAACATGAGCCGATACCTGGAAATGGTGGATAATCCGACGCATGTGAAGAAGCTGACGTTGGAGCAGTTGCAGCATCTGGCCGCGGAAATCCGCTACGAACTGATCACCGTGCTCGCCAAGAACGGCGGGCATGTTGGGCCGAACCTCGGAGTTGTGGAGCTGACCATCGCGCTGCATCGCGTGTTCAACACACCGCGGGACAAATTCGTCTGGGACGTGAGCCACCAGATTTACGTCCACAAACTGCTGACGGGCCGAAAAGGGCGCTTTCACACGATTCGCACCACCGGCGGGCTCAGCGGGTTTGCGCTGCGCTCCGAGAGCGAGCACGATTGTTACGGCGCCGCCCACGCGGGAACGGCATTATCCGCCGCGCTGGGCATTTGCGCCGCGCGCGACCGGCGCGGCAGCGATGAGAATGTGGTGGCCATCTTCGGTGATGCGGCTCTGACCAACGGCATCTCCTTCGAAGCCATGAACAATATCGCCCAGACGACCAAGCGGTTCATTGGCATTCTCAACGACAACGAATGGGGCATCGCCAAGAACGTCGGCGCAATCTCCACCTATCTCAATCGGCTCATTACCCATCCCTCTTACAACAAGCTGGCGCGGGACTTCGAGCGCTTCGTCCGGCGATTGCCCAAGGGCGACCTTGCTCTGAGGCTGGCGCACAAGGCCGAGGAGGGCTTTAAGGGGGCGCTGACTGACGTCGGCCTCCGGCCCAGCCCGAGCACTATCGAGATGGATGGTCGCGGCGGATATGGGAGCAGCCTGATCTTCGAGGAAATGGGGCTGCGTTATTTGGGGCCGATTGACGGCCACAACCTCGCCCTTTTAACCAGCACCCTGGAATTTGCCAAGACTTGTGACCAACCCATCGTCATCCACGTGCTCACCCAGAAGGGCAAAGGCTACGAGGCGGCGCTCAAGAACCCGGAGAAGTTCCACGGTCTTGGCCCGTACGACATCGCCACCGGAGCCACGCTGCCCGCCCAGCCGGGAACCCCTCCCCAATGGCAGGACGTCTTTGGCCAGGCGCTGGTCAAGCTCTGCCAAAAGGATAACACCCTGGTCGGCATCACTGCGGCCATGCCGAGCGGCACCGGTCTGAAACACCTGGAGAAGGCCATGCCCAACCGCTACTACGACGTCGGCATCGCGGAAGAGCACGCCGTCCTGTTCGCCTGCGGCATGGCGACCATGGGGCTCCATCCCGTGTGCGCGATCTATTCAACCTTCCTCCAGCGCGCTTACGACTGCATCGTTCATGACGCGGCGATCCAGGATTTGCCGGTCATCTTCTGCATGGATCGCGCGGGCCTGTCGGCGCAAGACGGCGCGACGCACCACGGCTTGTTCGATATTTCCTACATCCGTCCGGTGCCCAACTGCATCGCGATGGCGCCGAAGGACGAAGACGAGTTGGTGGACATGATGTTTACCGCCACGCACGAACGGCACCCCACGTTCATTCGCTACCCGCGGGGCCCGGCCGAAGGAGTGCCGATCAAAGAACAGCCGCGGCTGCTTGAAATCGGCAAGGGCGAGGTGATCCAGTCTTTCGCGAACACCGGCGCGCGCAAGGTGGCGTTGTTCCCGCTGGGGAATATGATGGCGCTCGGGCGCAAGGTGGCGGCGCAGTTGGGCTCGGAAGGATACGACGTGGCCGTCGTCAATCCGCGCTTCATCAAACCGCTCGATGCGGGGCTAACCGAATTCTTTGGCCGCGCAGCGGACGCGATCGTGACTCTCGAGGACCATGTGTTAACGGGCGGATACGGAAGCGCGGTGGTTGAACTGTTGAGCGAAGCGCGGATCACGGCCCCCGTGGTCCGCATCGGCTGGCCCGATCAGTTCATCGAGCACGCCTCGACGGCGGACGAATTGCGGCAGAAGTACGGCCTGACGGTGGAAACCATCGCGGCCAAGGTGAAGACGGAGCTGGGCCAGCCGGTCGCGGCTGCGAACCTCGTCGCCGAGCACGCCCAGGCACGCTGACAAGGCAATCTCCGCCGGGCGATGGCGACTACTCAGCGACCCCGGGCGACGCTGCTTCCGGACGGAACGCGGGCCCGCGGGCTGCCGCGAAATTCACTTGATCTATTTGCCGCCTCCGTTACTCCTATACATGTGACCAATAAACGCAGCTAACTCTCATGGCCTACAAGAACACCGTTCCGCCCGCCGGCGGCAAGATCTCTATCCAGAACGGCAGACTGAACGTCCCCGACAATCCCATCCTGCCCTTTATTCGCGGCGACGGCACCGGCCCGGACATCTGGGCGGCCAGCCAGCGGGTGTTTGATGCCGCTGTAGAGAAGGCTTACGGCGGCAGGCGCCGGGTCACCTGGTTCGAGGTGTTTGCCGGTGAGACGGCCAAACACAAGTTCAACAACTGGCTGCCGGACGACACCATCGAGGCCTTCAGGGATTTCCTGGTCGGCATCAAGGGGCCGCTGACGACCCCGGTGGGCGGAGGCATGCGGTCTCTCAACGTCGCGTTGCGGCAGATGCTCGATCTCTATGTATGTCTTCGCCCCGTGCAGTATTACCAGGGAGTCCCTTCACCGGTGAAACGGCCGGAGAAGGTTGATATGGTCATCTTTCGGGAAAACACGGAGGACATCTATGCCGGCATTGACTACCAGGCCGGGAGCCCCGAGGCGAAAAAGATACTCGAATTCCTCCAACGCGAACTGCCCGCGGCGCTCAAGAAGATCCGCTTTGGCTCTCAGGCCGGCGATCAAATCGGCCTCGGCATCAAGCCGGTCAGCCGCCCCGGGACCGAGCGGCTGGTGCGCGCGGCCATCCAATATGCCGTGCGGGAAAAGCGCAAGAGCGTCACTTTCGTCCACAAGGGCAATATCATGAAATACACCGAGGGCGCCTTCCGCGACTGGGGCTACGAGCTGGCGAAGCGCGAGTTCGGGGCGACGGAACTCGACGGCGGCCCGTGGTGCAAACTGCCGCAAGGCATCATGATCAAGGATGCCATCGCCGACATCACCCTCCAACAGGTCCTCACGCGCCCGGAGGACTTCGACGTCATCGCCACGCTCAATCTGAATGGCGACTACTTGAGCGACGCCCTGGCCGCACAGGTCGGCGGCATCGGCATCGCGCCGGGCGGCAACATCAACTACATCTCCGGCCATGCCATCTTCGAAGCCACACACGGCACCGCCCCCAAATATGCGAACCAGGACAAGGTTAACCCTGGCAGCGTAGTGCTCAGCGGCGAAATGATGTTCCGTTACCTGGGCTGGGCCGAAGTCGCCGACCTCATCGTCAAAGGACTCAACGGGGCAATTGGCTCCAAGCGCGTGACGTACGACTTCGCCCGGCTGATGGAAGGCGCGACCGAACTCAAGTGTTCGCAGTTTGGGGACAACATCATTGCGCACATGTAGGCCCGTGGCTCAGGTGTCCGTTCCCGCGGGTTCGGCAGGCAGTGGCACAGCCATTTCGGACATGACTCAAGTTAGAAGCGACTCGGGATCATTCGCGGGCAAATTCAACGACGCAAGCTGCTCTCGGCTGCAAGGCGAGATTCAACCTGGGCATGCGGCCCTTCAGCCGGCCGATCTCACTCCGGCCGTTCTCGTCAATGCGGTAGATGCGTACCCCCTTTGGCAGCCGGTAATACTTCGGGTCCACTTGGAACGAGAGGTCGAGCGGCTGTGCGGATAGGCTCGCCAGCGCCAGGGCGACATCCCCGTCGGGCGCGCGCCAGGCGCCCGCCAAGGCCAGCGGGCTGGCCTTTCGAAACTCCGTCAACCCGCCCTGCTGCCCGGCGTAGATGGAGAGCCGGGACATGTCCAGCGTCGCCACCGGCGCGTGCAGTTCCGGCGGACGAAGGAACGTCCCGTAGAGCAAGTACTTCGCGGCGCGATTGCGGGTTTTGGCCTGGCGCAGCACGCAGTCAATTTCTTCGGGACGCTGCTCAAGCTGATCCGGCAGAAAGTTCGCAATCGTCGGCTGCTGGCCCCAGACGAAAGCGCGCGCCTGTTCGAGCAGGAACTGCTGCGAGAACTTCCGGTCCAGCATTTTGAGCGGCTCCTTCGGCGCGAACTCCGGCGGCCAGAGATCGTCGTAGGGCGGCATCGTAAGCGAGGAGTAATTGCCGTAAGTCACCCCGTAGGCATGATAAACGGCCTGGAAAAAGGGAATCGTCTCCCATCCGTCCTGGGCGGCGTAGCGTTCTTTGCTCACTTGCAGGCTGAGCATCAGGTCCAAGTATGGCAGCCACGCCTCGCCGCACCCCTCACCGGCCAACACGACCGATGCTCGCATCGCACCACCAGCCTGCGCGCCGCAGCGCCGGCGGATGTCCTCCTCGAGCAAACGAAAGCCCTTCATCCAATAAGTGCCGCCTCCGCGCGGATGCCCGTGCCCCGGATCGTAGCAAGCCAGGCTGCTGCACGCCTGGTCCATGTAAATGCCATCTACCCCCAATTCTCGGACCGAACGTTCCGCCAGGCCGGCATACTTGTTCCGCCAGAATTCCGTCCCCATGCACATCGCAGCGCAGGGTGCCTTGGTGAATGTGTTATACACTTCTGGCGCAACCTTGCCATCGCGGCCTTTCACTGCGAACCGCTCGGCGCCCTCGTCGGCCCAGCTCGAGGTGGTCATGCCCCAAAGCCGTTGGTTCATATAGACCAGGGCGTGGGTCCCCTCCGCCTGCGCGGCTGCGAGCGCGGTTTTGAAGGGCTCGGCGCCTTCGCGCGGGGGCAGATACTCCGGAAAACCTGTATCGTACGAGCACCCGTGCCACCAGTGCCAGAACACGCTGACCGGCAGGTCCAACCGCCGCGCCAGGGCCAATGCGGGCGGAATCACGCCCGGGGAGCGGCCGCGATTCCACACCCAGGCGCCGGTGTTCAGCACCCAGTCGGGGACGAGTCCGCGGCGCAGCCGGCTCTGGCTGGCCCAGACCTGGTTGGTCGCCCACCCGCGATAGATTTCCGCGGCCGTGATCCAATCCCCGGCAAAAGTCCCGACCAACACCTGGTAAGGCAGTGTCCAGTCGTCGCCAGGCGAGTTGCTCTTCTCCGGCAAGTGAACCAGCTCGCAACTGGCATTGCCCTTCCCGTCGCCGAAGAATGCGAAGGTCTTGCGGTAGGCGGCGGCATCATCACACGCGATATACATCCCTGGACCGTCCTGCTGGTAGAACGCCAGGCATTGCAGCGAGAGCAAGCCGGGGTAAGCCCATTCCAGCCGTCGCCCCGCCGGGGGACTTGATACCAGCTTTCGCGCGGCGTCCGTTTGCTGGCCCAGCCAAACCGGCACAGCCAGCATTTCCCTTTCCTGCTGTGACAGATTGATCAGGCGCGGGAAGTGGACTCTATCCAGCTCGGCGTCCCTGAGGCCAGCGACGAGGATGTTCCATCGGCTCAGGGGCGCTCCGCCGTCCAAACTGATCCTGACCTCTATGCGCAGATTTGGCGCGGCCGCCAGGCCGAATTCTTCCCAGGCAAGCCGCACTATCCGGGCCCGACCATGCCCCTCCTGTCGGCAACGAAATGACTTCGCCTGCTCGGGTGTCAGGGGGCCGAGGTCCTGGCCGGGCAGGAACTCCAGTTGCCAAAGCCCCGCCGACTCGCCACCGGTCAGGTCTCGTTTCGCCTTCAAATCCCTCAACTCGACCAGGTCACCGCCCTGGCGATCTATTCCGATCCGCAGTCCACCGCGCGACAAATAGATTGCGTCCGGCTTGGCCGCGAACGTGTCCGTTGGCCAGGCGGCAATTATGACGCCCAGAACAACAGCCAGTAACCTGATGGTCCTGTATTGCATGGCAGGCTTGCTCTCCAACATGCCGACCTCGGCTAGGGCGCCGGATCGAGCTTCAGGTAGTCCAAGCCGAACATGTAGGACTTGATCGCCTGATCGTTAGCTCCGGTGATCTCAACCGTCAGCTTATGTTCCCCCGCCGTCAGGTTATGTTCGCCCAGGGGCATCAGGCCGGCGGCTCTCACCTCTTTGCTGTAGAGGTCAATCGGGTCACCAAGCTTCAGGCCGTCGAGATACAACTGGACGATGCCGTAATCCGGCGCCTTCGTCAGTTGCGCGCTTAGCCTGTGCTTGCCTGTGTTTTGCACAGGGATCGCCAGGTCCAGCTTGTCGCCCGGTTTCGCCTCAATCCACCACAGATGCGCGTCGTTGCTCCATTGGCCGGGAAAGACGGTCAGGTCCTGCTCCTGCGTATTGCCGCCGGTCCTGCCCAGGATCCGAAGCTTCTCGCCCTCAATCGCGCCCTTCACCTTGAAGGTCTGGACCGGTGTCCAATAGCCGACGCGCTCGCTTAACGGCACTGGGCGATAGGGGTCGTTGCCTCCAGGCGCCAGGTACCAGTAGGCGACGGCGGCGTAAAGCGTCGGTCGGGAGTTGGGATAATACTTCTCGATGTAACCCCCGAAAGACCTGTGGAACGGCACATTGTCCGCGACGTGCCATCGGTTGACGCACACATGCCCGCGGTTGTTGCCGTCGTTATGCGGCTGATTGTGGTAGGCGTTCTGGAACAAGTCCGGGCAGCACCAGGCGTACCCGAAGTAATCCTCCGACCCGGTGCCGATCGTGGACGGAAACTTCTCGCCGTCCACGAAGAACCTCTCGTCGCCCTCGCCCCACCAGCCGCCGCGAGGATTCCAGACGTGCAGCATCACGCCCGCAAACCGGCCGGCACCTTCGGTCCTCAGAATGGGCCAGTCAATCTCGCGCTCCTTCTCCTGGGGCAGGAAGACATCGCGATGCCATTTGGCGTGAAAGCGTGCCAGCCGTTCCGTCGGTTGGGACAGCGGCGCGGTGGTGATCTCAAAGGTCACCGTGCGCGCGGCTGCGCCGTGGTTGATCAGCTCCAGTTGCGCCGCTTTGCTGAAGGGCATGTACCAGTTGCAGTACCACCAGCCATCGCCGGTGTGGCCCAGCGGCAGGGAACGGTAGTTGTTGCTGCCCACGACGCCGAAGAAATCACCCAGCGGCGACCAGACGGAGGGTTCCTTTTCCCGGTCCCATTTGATCTGGAGCGTCAGCTCGCGCAACAGGTCGAGGTCGGCAGGCGCCGCCGGAATGTCCAGCTTCACTCGGAGGCTCGTGATCGCGGCAGGCCCTCTGAGTTTCTCGACGGTCACCGTCTTGCCTGGGCGAACGGTGACGGACTGGCTCTTCGCCTTCTGGCCGGGGTATTTGCAGTCGGCGGCAAAGTCACAGCGCGTTAGCACCTCGTTGGCCCGGTCGAGCGCAGCGGATTGTGCGGCGGTCAGCTCGCGCTGGAAGGTGGGGACCTTGGTGCCTGGGGGAAAGGTCTGGTAGTTGAACTGGTAATACGCCCCCCAGCCGGCGTCGGCGACCACCTTGCAGGATTTCTGATAGGGAATGGGCGTATAGTTGTTCCAACCCAACGCGACGGTGTGGACCAGGGCGGAGCGCGTGAACGGATCGTTCTTGCCGTTGAAGTAGCCGATGAAAGGCAGGTCCACTGCCGGCTCGCTTGCGCCGTCGAGGTAAATGCGCACATGGCCCTCCTTGGGGGCTGCGGACCAGATCCGCCAGATGCAACCCGGGCCTCGCATTTCCGCCATCACAAGCTGGTTGCCATCCTTGCGGATAATGCCGTCGTTGTCTCCATTGGCATCCCAGCCCAGATACTTGCCGCTGGCGGCGTCGTAGCGGCTGGCGCGATCATAACTGGACCATTGGGCGCACTGCTCGCCCTGGGCGGGCACGGTGGCGAGGTATTCGAGGTCGGTAAGCCGCTGAATGAGATCCGTGTAAGCCAGTTCCGGCTGCGCGGCACCGAGCGAGCTGCAGGCCAGGATCAGACTGACGGAGAGGGCTGAAAGGAAGGTGAGGTTTCTATTTCGCATAACTCGGGATTCCAATACCGGGCCAACCGCCGGTTGAAAAGCCCATTCTTCCCCGGGTTCAGCCTCCAATGCAGCTCATCGAACGCGACGGTGGAACAAAGTCCGGCTCCCCGATATGGTGACGGGCCTCCTTTTGCCAAACCACCCCCTTGAGCCAGTCCGTGATCTGGGCATCCGTAGCCCCGTCTCGCAAACGCGTCCGCAAATCATGCTCGGCTACGCTGAACAGGCAGGTCCGAATCTTGCCGTCCGCCGTCAGCCGAATGCGATTGCAGTGTCCGCAGAAAGGCTCGCTGACCGGCGCGATGATCCCGAGCTCGCCGCGGCCATCGCGGAAGGCCCAGCGTTTTGCGGTTGCCGAGGGGTTGTCGGAGGCTACCGGGCGGAGGTCAAAGCGCGCTTGCAGGCGCGCCAGCACTTCGCGGCCGGGCACAACCATTTCTTTGAGCCAGGCCCGTGCCGAATCGAGCGGCATGAACTCGATGAACCGGAATTCAAGATCGTGCTCGTGCGCGTACTCCGCCAGCGCTTCGATCTCGTGATCATTGAGCCCGCGAATGATCACGGCATTGACCTTTACCGGCTTGAAGCCGAGTTGCCGGGCGAGGGCGATGCTGTCGAGCACCTCGCCCAGCGCATCGCGGCCGGTCATTTTCTGGAAATTGGCGCCGTCCAGGGAATCCAGGCTGAAGCTGACGCGGTGGAGTCCAGCTTCGCGCAAAGCCCGGGCCTTTTGAGCGAAGAGAAAGCCATTGGTGGTCATGGCGAGGTCGGCCAGGCCGGGAATTCGGCCCAGGCCGGCAACCAGCAGTTCGGCCTCGTGGCGCAGGAGGGGTTCACCGCCGGTAAGGCGGACTTTGCGGATGCCCAGGCTGACGGCAAGCCGGACGACGCGCTCAATTTCCTCGAACGAAAGCAGGTGCGCTTTGGGGACCCACTGCCGAAGAATCGGCGCCGTATTGGGCAGGTGTGCCCAGTGGCCGCGGTAGAAGTTGTGTGCCGCCTCGGTCTCCGGCAGGCAATAAAGGCACCGGAAATTACAGCGGTCGGTGATGCTCACCCGCAGGTCGCGCAAGACGCGACCTTGCGAGTCTATGAGCTGCCCGGCCCCGGTCACTTGGGGGGAGGGTTGGTCGCCGCCGGAGCATTGGTCAAGGGGGGGATCACTTTGATTGAGCCGTCTGACGAAACCTCCACATTCAGGTTATAGTTGGTGGGGGATTCTTTGGACTGAGGCGCGGGTGATCTCATGAGACCCTGTGCGCCTTTTTGATCAGTACTCGCGAAAAGGCCCCGACGAATCCAGTCCAGCCGGCGTGCGATGGTAAGTTCCTCCTTCAACTTGGCCACTTGTGCCCGCAGGACCTTCAAATCGTTGAACTGCCGCTCCAATTCGGTTTTCTCGGCCACGAGCCGCTTCAGTTCACCCTCCAGGAAGCCTTTCTCGCCCTCTGAGGTCGCCAGCTTTCGTTTGGTTTCCTCGATCTGCACAGTCAGGTTGGTAATGGCAATACTCAGATCCAACGCGCGCTTATCGAGGGTCTGATTCTGGGCTTCCAGGTCGGCGATTTTGGCGTCGCGCTTGGCGGTCTCTTCCTGGCTCGCCTTGAGCGCGTTCTCCGTCTTAGCGAGCTCCACCGAGGTCTGGGTAAGGGTGGACGAAACCTGGACGAGCTTGTTCGACAGTTCTTCGTAGGCGACCGTCTGCTTGGCCCGATCGCTCACCAGTTCAGCGTTGACTTGCCGCTGTTCTTCAAGCTTGTCTTCGGTTTGGGTGATTTGGTTCGACAGCGAGGTGTTCACAGTGGCATCGAGCTGTTGTTGCTTGGCTGCCTGCTTATTGGAAACCACGAGCGCAACACCGAGACCGAGGCAAACCAGGATGAGAACGATAACCCCAATTCGGTTTTTCATAATAGCTGATACAATGTAATGGCCGCGGGGATTTGGCAAGCGCTGATCTGCGCCTTGAATAAACCGCAGAGGCTTATACATTGTATCCATGAAATTGCCGCGCGAAGTCCCGGTGATGACGCTGCCCAACGCCACGCTCTTTCCGCAGGCGTTGCTGCCCCTTTACATCTTCGAACCGCGCTATCGGCAAATGCTGGCAGACGCGCTACGCTCCCACCGGATGTTTTCGGTCGCGATGCAAAAGCCAGGGACCACGCGGGAGACGCCGTCCTCCGTGGCCGGCCTCGGGCTCATCCGGGTTGCGGTGGGCCACCGCGACGGCACCTCGCACCTGGTCCTGCAGGGTCTCGCGCGTGTCGAGCTGGGCGCGCCAGTCCGCTACCGGCCTTACCGCATCCAGCGAGTGCGCCCATTGCAGACCCCGCCCTGTGACACCGTTGCCGTGGATGCGCTGGTCGGCAGAATGCGCGAGCTGCTGCACGAACGCATTGAGCTCGGGTTGCCGTTTCCCTTTCCCATCATGGCGCCGGACCAGGCCGGAAAGCGAGCGGCGCCTCCCGCCATTCCACCCAAGAAGATCCTGCAGCATTTAGACTCGATCCTCGACCCGGAACAGGCGGCCGACCTGGTTTCGTGCGCGGTGCTGCCCGGGGCGGCGGAACGCCAGGCGATTCTGGAGACCGTGAATGTCGAGGCGCGATTGCGGCGGCTGATTCACTTTTTGCTGGCCGAAATTCGCGCCAAACGCAAAGGTAATGCACCATGAATGACCCACAGGTTTCCGACTGCAGTCCGGCCTTCGGGGCGCAATCGGATATGATGTCTGCCCGGTTTGCACAGTTGGTTATGCAGCAATCCAACCTCGCGCTGATGCTGCTGGGCAAGACCCCGCATCCCGAGACCGGCCAGGTCGTGCTAGACGTTGAGGGCGCCAAACTCTTCATTGACCAGTTGGAAATGCTGGAAGTGAAGACCAAGGGCAATTTGAACAAAGAAGAGGCCGCGTTGCTGAAGCAAAGCCTGATGGCGCTCCGCATGGCTTTCGTCGAGTGCGTCAACTCCAGCACGTCGTCGCCGGAGCCCCCGGCTCAGGGTGAGACACCGCCGACTGGAGCTGCTGAAGCCGCCGAGCCACCCGCGGCCGCCTCCGCGCCGGGCGTGGTTGCCACCGATCAGGAATCCCGCAAGAAGTTCACGAAGAAGTATTGAATGGCCCGGCGACCGGCTGGTCGAATGCACTGCGGCCGGATCACACGGGCCGGAAACGGATAACATGAGAAAACGGATTGAAGACGAGTTCACGCGCCTGCCGGTCTCCCGGCAGCGGAAGTACCAGTTGCGTATGCAACGGGAGCACCGCTGCACGGAGTGCGGAGACCCGGCGGTGCAGGGGTCCCGCTGTCTGAAACACCTGGTCAAAGCGCGCGAGCGGCAGCGCAAGAAGCGCGGGCTCAAGCGACGCTACCTCGGCACCTTGAGCTATAAGTTGGAGGCCGCCGCCCGCAGCAAGCGCTTGCGGACTCGCTCGCGTTCTTCCGCGCTGCGTGCCTAGCGCGGCGCCGCACGCCGCGCGGCATCCCCAACAAAAACACTGAATCCGCTTGCGCTGGGAGGCGGGTGTTGAGATATTGCCTGGCAAATTCAAATAAATTTATGGCTGACGCTGCAAACAAATATCCTGAGAACGTCCCTGGCAAGTACTACGTTGATAATCAATGCATTGATTGCGACCTCTGCCGCGAGACTGCACCCGACAATTTCAAGCGAAACGAGGATGGCGGTTATTCATACGTTTCCAAACAACCGGCATCGCCGGAAGAAGAAGCGCGATGCAAGGAAGCCAAAGAAGGCTGTCCCGTGGAAGCCATCGGTGATAACGGCGCCTAGCCACACCACCCCCTTTTTCAATGCCCGCGGGGAAACCCTGCGGGCTTTTTTTTGCAGTTGTCGGTTGACCTGCCAGGCCGGCGGTCAACCAACGGGCTGGTTCCGCTGAGGGCGGTCTTCCCCAAAGCAGGCAACTCGAGTCCGCCCCGCCGAGGCTTTTTTCTTCCCGTTTGCCGGGGATGCTCTAAGCTCCCCGCACCTATGGATTGGTTGACGAACCTAATCTGGCACCAGGGCAAGTTGTTCGGCATCGAGTGGAGTGTGTGGAAGGTCATCGGATGGCTGGGCAATGCCATCTTCTTCTCCCGTTTCATCGTTCAATGGTATGCGACGGAGAGACTCAAGCGCGTCGTGGTGCCGACCACGTTCTGGTGGCTAAGTCTGGCGGGTTCGTTGGTCCTGCTCAGCTACTCCCTTCACAAGCATGATTCGGTGTTCATTTTTGCCTACGCGTTCACCTGGATTCCCTATGTTCGCAACCTGATCATCCACCGGCGGCATGCCGCTGCCCACTTGCGCTGCCCCCATTGTGGCCAGCTTTGTCCCCCCCAGTCGAAGTTCTGCTTCTCGTGCGGCGTCCGCCTGACTTCAGGCGCCGCATAAGCCCTCTCAGCTCGGGAACATTCACGGCGCCCGAACCCGGCGCCTCCTGCCGCCCGGGCCACCCACCCCGCAGGGCTCACCCCACTGCCACCCGCAACCCGTCAAACGCGAACTCCACTCCCGGGGGAAGCTCCGCCTGGGCCGCGTCGTGGTCATAGTCGTGGGTGAGATGAGTAAGATAAGTCCGCGGCGCGCCGATACGCCGTGCGGCGGTCAGGGCTTCGTCCAGGCACATGTGGGTGGGATGCGGCTTGGGGCGCAGCGCATCCAGCACGGCCACTTGCACGCCGCGCAGATGCTCCAGTGCTTGCGTGGGGATCTCCTTGCAGTCGCTGAGGTAAGCCAGCCGCTTCTCGCCCTCCTGAATGAACAGAAATCCATACGTCACGGTTGTGCCATGTGGCAGGGGCAACGGCATGATCTCGAGGTCACCCAGATTGAAAGGACCCCGAATAAGGTGCGGCTCCGGGATGAAATAGCCCTTCGGCCAGGGTCCATCATGGAAAGCGTACCGGAACACCCGCTTCAGGTCATTCATGGTCGCCTCGCTTGCATAAACGGGCAGCGGCTTCCCGCCGCGCAGATCGCAAAACCGGCGGCAGTCGTCCAGGCCCATGATGTGGTCGGCGTGGGAGTGGGTAAACAGCACCGCATCCAGCCAGCAGATCTTCTCGCGTAATATCTGGATGCGAAATTCCGGTGTCGTATCCACCACCAGCTTTGTTTGTGGTGTGGCCACGTAGATGGCCGGCCGCGTGCGATGGTTCTTGGGATTGGCCAAAAACGCAGGCGGGTATTCTTTGCCAATGATCGGCACGCCTTGGGAGGTCCCCGAGCCCAGAAAGATAAACGAAAGCGCCATTACGCCGGCTACCTTAACCAAGCCGGCCAACTGCCGCAACCAATCGGGAGCCCAATCGGGACCCCTGCCCCAATTGCCGGCTCTGTTCAGCGGGCCGGCGCACGGCTGTGGACAAAGTAGCGTCCGGGTAGAGCCGGTGGTTGCCCACCGGCTCCCCCACAGTC
>CAZVFC010000102.1:0-15970 GCA_964625855.1 uncultured Verrucomicrobiota bacterium
CCGGTTTCGCTGTCTCAAAGTCTCTCAGCACCCTTTTCGGAGAACCTCTAGCCAGTGCCTAGGCACCCTCGGGGGGTTCCGATGTGTCTGCCTCGCGCGGGATACGTCACCGAACTTATGACCCAGAGAGCACTTAGCGACGCCGACGATGAACCGTTCGGCCAGGCGTCGAAGCAAGCCTGGGGCGTCCCCGTGGTCAAGGCGGTCGCCACGGTCATGGAGCAACTGAGTGAAGGAGGCCCGGAGGAGAGGGCCTTTGTGCCGCATCCGCGGACCCGCGGGCGGAAGGCAGGGACGGAGGAATTCGGACAGGACGACGCTTCAGGGCCCGCCTGGGCCGCGGAATCGGTGTGCACAACTGCATGTACAGCGATCCAGCCGGACAGGTCTGGAGGTAGCGCCCTCAGGCTTCGGCCTGCAGGGCGTCCCAAGTCGCGCGATACAGCCGGCGAACAGCGGGTGCCACTGGCAGGTTGCGCGGCAGCTTGCGGCGGAGGATGAGCTCGACCACATCGGTCTTGTCTCGGAGGCGGCGTAGCGGCGAGTGGGCGGCGCTGTCCAGTTTGAGGGAAACCAGTTCCTCCAAAAGGCGGAATATCATGGTCCGCCAGAGCGGCGACGGCTGTTTGGGCAGTCTGCACGACCCCGGACGTTCCGGTATTCTCGCGCAGAAGATGAGCAGCCTGGTTCGTCACACCCCGGAAAGTCGCATCCCGCCACGCCCGGTTCAATCTGTTTCGGCCCCGCCCGCCGCCGTTGACTGCTAACTCACTACTTCAGTCCCCACGCCTTCGTCGGTGAAAATCTCCAGCAGCACGGCGTGGGGCACGCGGCCATCCACAAAGGAGACTTTCTCGACACCCGCCTGGATGGCGGCTACGGCGCTGTCCACTTTGGGGATCATTCCTTTGTCAACGACGCCCTTCCGCTTCAGGCCGTCCACCTCGCCGATCCGGAGACGGGAGATGACGGTGTCCGGCTTGTTCGGATTCTGCAAGAGGCCGGGGACGTCGCTCATGAAGACCAGGCGGCGGGCGGTTAGGGCGATCGCGGCCTGGGCCGCGGCGACATCGGCGTTGCAGTTGTAGATCTTGCCGTCCTCGCCTCGGGCGGTGGGGCTGATGACGGGGGTGATGCCTTTGCTGATGCACGCGAGCAGCGGCGCGGTGTTCACGCCGATCACCTCGCCCACGTAACCCAAGTCGAGGGGTTGGCCGTCGGACCCTTTCACCTGCGCTTTGCGGCACCGGAAGATGTCGGGACCGGCGAAGCCCTGGGCAACGCCGCCGAAAGATTTGATGGCGGCAACTACTTCGGGGTTGATGCCCCGGGAGAGCACCTCGTCGGCAATCTGGACGGTGGCTTCATCGGTCACGCGTTGGCCCTGGAGGAAGGTGGCTTTGAGCCCGGCCTTCTCCATAGCCCGGGTAATGGCCTTGCCGCCGCCGTGAACGACGACCGGGTTGATCTCGACCGCCTCGAGAAAGACAATGTCGCGCGCCACACCGTTGCGGGTCTCCGGGTCCGGCGAGTCCATGAAGCTGCCGCCGTATTTAATGACGAAAGTGGCGCCGCTGAACTTCTGGATGTAGGGCAGCGCCTCCAGCAAGGTTGCCGTCTTGGCAATGAGGTTTTGCATGTGGCTAGTATCCCAAGAATGGCTGTCAACGCAAAGACGCCAGGAAGCAAAGACGCAACGGGCGGGGAAATGGGGAGGGGCAGATCGGCACAGACTCAATCACCCCGCAGGTGAAGCGGCCAACCAGCCGAAATTCATCTGCCTCAGCGCCTTCGCAGTGCAATGGACCAATTTGTTCGCAAGCTGCGGGCATTGTTACTGCAAACTCAGAAGACCGACAGAATCATGGCAGGACAGAATCCTACCGAGCAAAGACAGAATCATTGCTGAAAGGACCATAAGGGGCGGGGCCACATGATTCCGGCCCGGATGATTCTGCCAAATATGATTCTGTCCTGCCATGATTCTGTCTTCTTCCTATTCGTTGCGGCGGTGGTTTGATTCAACTGCGTTTCGCATGGGTACCCGTTTACCGGCATTGCCGCAGATAGTCGGCGTAAGATGTGTCGATCGTTTCGCCCTCAAGGTTTGCCATGATCACCAGTCGTGCCCGCGCCCGGGCGGTTTCACCCGCTTGGAGGTCCTTGCCGAAGAGCGAGAGATACATCGAGCGATGTCCTTCGGCCTCGAACGGGGTCAGCACGGCGAAGCAATCCTGTGGGGGCGACATGACCAGCGCCTGCAGACCATTTGACGGGCAGCGACGAACGCCCAGCGGCTTGGCCAGATGGGGTCGGATGACCCAATCAACCGGGCTGGGCGCGTAGGTCCAGCGCCCATCCTGGATAATGGCCACGGCTTGCTCGTCGCGTGGGAACGCCTGCCACACGCCGTAACTTCGGTCCGGCGGCTCCAGCCATTGCCGGCCGTCTGACCGCGCATAGACGCTGGCATTGGTAAAACCCGCGGCAAAGTAGGACGCCAGGAAAGACTCGAACTTCGCGAGGTTGGTTTTCGCCTGCACGCTGGTCTCGAGGTCCAGGGTATCCGCCGCGGCCCAGCGATACACGGCGCGCAGCTCGAACGGGCGGTCTTCGGCGGAAGGCCAGCGGACCTCGACGCTCCCGTCTGGGCGCAAGGTCGCTTCGCTGGGCCAGTCCCAGGCCGCGGTGCCATAGCGCTTGTTGGCGCTGAAGACGCGGTAATGGCCGAAGAGCCCCGTGCTCGAGTCCAGGGTCATGCCGGTTGGCTGGTGCATCACCGAGGACAATCCCCTGGACTTGCCGCCCGCGCGCAGCTTGCCTTTGAGCACACCGGTATCGAAGGCGAACTCGTTCGTGCCCGAGGCTGAGAAGATCAGCCTGGCCGGATCGGAGGCTCTTCCTTGTGCGTGGGCAAGCGGTGCGACGTGGGTCATGAGCGAAATCGCCACTGCCATACAAACCCTGGTTTTCATTTGCCGCTAAGTTCGGATTTTGGGCTTCGGGCTTCGGATTCCTTCGCTCAGCCTCCCAACGAGCCGGGATCGCTGACATCGCCCTTGTTGAATTCGACGTATGCCTCCGTCAGGTCGGCGGCGTAGATGCGCGCGGCAGCCCGGCCGAGGTTGAGGTTGATGTGCAGATCAAATTCCTTCGGAGCGACCGCGGCGCAGAGTTGTTTGAAGGTGGCTGGCGTCGGCTGGCCGCGTTTGAGGCTCCAGAGAATGTCCCGGCTGCCAGGCGCGCTGTAGCCAATGTCCACCTTCTCTTCGACGATGGTCGCGGGGCTGTAGCCGAGCGCTGCGATGATGCGGCCCCAGTTCGGGTCGCCGCCGTGCCAACTCGTCTTGATCAGCGCGCTGTTCGCCACGGCCCGCGCCGCGCCGTCGGCATCGGCGAAGGATTTCGCGCCGTTGACCCGCACGGTGACGAACCGGGAGACGCCTTCGCCGTCGCGCACGATCATTTGAGCGAGCTCGAGGCACACGTGATTCAAGGCGGCTTGGAACACCGCGAAGCCCTTTGACTTCGGACTTCGGACTTCGGACTTCGGATTTCCTGCCAGGCCATTGGCCAGCACGAGCACGGTGTCGTTTGTGCTCATGTCGCCGTCCACAGTGATGCGGTTGAAGCTGTTGGCGACGGCTTCATGCAAGGCGGTCCGCAACGCCTTTGGCTCGATGGCGGCATCGGTCGTGATAAAGCACAGCATCGTGGCATGGAGCGGCATGGCCGCGGGCCGCTTGCCGGAGGCGCTCATGCCGGGCTGAATCATGCCGGCGCCTTTGCAGATGCCGCCCAGGCGGACGGTCTTGCCGCCGAGCTTGAACTCGACGGCAACCTGCTTGGACCGGGTATCGCTGGTCATGATGGCCTCGGCAGCCTGCGCGGCGTGGTCCGGAGTGGAGCCTAAGCCAACCGCCGCTTCGATGATCCCGACGCGGACATTGTCCATCGGCAGCGTCACGCCAATGCGGCCGGTGGAGCCGACAAACACCGAGCCGGGCGGCAAGGCGAGCGCGCGTTCGGTGAAACGCGCCATCTCGCGGGCGTCCTGGAGTCCCTGCTTCCCGGTGCAGGCGTTGGCATTCCCGGAATTGACGACCAACGCCCGCGCCGAGCCATGGTTGATGCGCTCGAGGCAAACCTTGACCGGCGCAGCGCAGGCCTGGCAGGTGGTGAACATCCCCGCCACCGCCGCCGGGGCGTCGGAGACGATCAGGGCCAGGTCGCGCTTCCGGCCTCTGTCGGAACCCTTGCCCGTGCCCAACCTTTTGATGTCACAGAAGACCCCCGCGGCCCGAAAGCCTCGGGGGGCGACGACGGAACCGGGGATCGCAGCCAGTTTGGCTTGCACGTCTCTCAATCCAAGGTCGCAGGCCTAGAACTTGTAAGCGACGCCTGCGAGCAGGCGGATGTCATTCTGCTTCTTGCCCGCCGCCGGCTGGCTGGCATACATGTCCTGAAATACCACCCGCAAACTCCAGCCCTTGGCGATCGCCGTGTCTATCCCCGCCTCGAAGTTCAATAGGTAATTGTCCGCCCATTCATCTATCCGCGGTATATACTCCAGGCTCTCCCAGAGCTTCGTCCCCGGCGCCAGCTTATACTCGAACCGCTCCGCAAACCGAACCCCCGCATAGACCTCCGCCTCCTGCCCCTTCAAATGCTCAAATACCGCCGAAGGACCCGCCTCCACCACCAAGTCCATCTTCTCATTCTTGATCAGGTGATACCCCGCCAACGGGCTGATCCGAAACCGATACTCCACCCCAGCGATCCCGTCATACTGCCCGTCCAGCCGCAAACCGCCGTAGAACCGGTCGGTGAACAGATGGTTGTACTGCCCATACCCCTGGATGAACTCCGTGTTCTTGGTATACTCATCGTCCGTCGTGCTGTCCCCGTACCCGCCGGAGACCCCGAACGCCACGTCGTCCCGCTCCCATTTTCGTTTGGTGTCCAGGCTGATGGTTGCCAGGAAATTCTCGCTGTTACCACGGGTCAGCGTGGCCGTCGCGGCAGCCGTGGTGATCCAGGCCCGGGTTTCCGGGGGCGGCGCGATGGTGGCCGCCGGAGCTTGCGCGGACACCATGGTGCCGCTCGCCAGCAACGCGGCGACAATTCCTAACCACGCGCCACGGTGTTGGCCGATATTCAGGTGCGTCAGTTTCTTCATGTATGTAGTTGTTTGTTTTCTTGTAAGTGTGCCCATTTCGGGTGCGAAGATTACCGCAGGCTCAGGAGAAAGCAAAATGCTTTGTGCAGTTCCGGCCTACAACTTTGCCCCTTTGATGGCCACCACGGCATAGACCTTCAGCTCCGGCAGCACATAGGTGCAGAAATCGCCTTCCCGCTTTAGGGCAAGCCGGCGGCTTCCGCTGTGCTCGGGAGACAGGGCGCGCGCGGATTTGGAGCTGGGAGCGGCAAGCCGCAGTTTGATGGGAATGTCTTTCAGCGTCACGACGGGATCATAGTTGACGAGATGGACGAGCACGCGCGCAGGGTTTTCTTGCTGGCAGAGCTCGATCGCCACGGAGGGTGGGGCATCCACCAGGATGCGTGACTTGTCGCCCAGGAGTGCCAGGAGTGCGCTGGGCGTCTCGACCTGTGATGCCGCGATGACCCCGCCGCCCCCGGCTGCGAACGTGGCCAGTTTCGTTCGCTGTGCGGGAGTCAGCCACTCCTTCTCGGGCGCGACGACAACGCGGTATTCACCGAGGTTGTTGAGTTGCTCGTCGAAGATGACGCGCCACGCCGCATGGCCTTCGATGAGTGCCTGCTCAATGCCGTAATACCGGCGCGGGCCGTGGTCCTGGTCAGCGAAGGTCCGCAGCACAGCCACGTCGGCAACCGTGCGTGAGTTGCGATAGATGTCCTGGTGACGGTTGAAGAAGCGAATGTAGTCCCTCAAACCGGGCAGCACAGGCCGGTTCTCGTGCAAGCTGATCATGTCGCCCCACTCGAACCACGCCACGCAGCCAAGGCAGTTGAGGTTAAAGGCCATGCTCTCCGCGGCGTCGAGGGGCGTATCGGTGTAGAGGAACACCGAGTTGTTGTAGAGCCGCCCCACCTTCAGCGAGCGGATGCGGCTGCTGCGGATGCCCGGCTGCTTGTTGTGTGGCGAGTCCGGCCCGTAAGCCTCGTCCCAGAACGCATTGCCGAGCGGGAGCAGCCTGGCGAAATCAATGCCCGTGCCCGTCTTGCCGCCGTTGTCCACGCCGCCGGGGTTGCATTCCACCGCGCATTGCGGATCAAGCGAGCGGATAAACCGCGACATGGCGGCATAGTGATCGGTCAGCGCCTGGCACTTGTAATCGCGCCAATCCTGCAAGAGAGGATCGGCCGCCATCTTGGTATTGACGGGTGGGTCAGTTTCCGGTTTGCCGCGTGCGTGCAGGTATGCTCGGAACTGAGCCTTGGAAAAAGCGTCGTAGGAGGCCGCCCCAAGGCCGAAGTTGTCGAAGTGGATCAGGTCGCTGCCCATGATCTGGACCGCGTAACGCGCGGGGTCTTGCAGGTACTCGATGAAGCCAGGGTGGTTGCGGACAGCGGCATAGCGAAACTGCTGTCCCGCGTTATAGAAAATCGGGCTGCCATCCGCGCCGAAGGCCTGCCATCGCCGGGCGAGCGGCTCCTCGAGGAACAGCCGTTCGTAGAGCATGGTGCCGCCGATGTAAGTGCCGACGCGCATTCCTGCCTTGCGGGCCAGCGCAGCGAACCGCCGCGCATCTTCCATCCCCTGTGCCTCAGTCGCCATCCCGGCCCCTTTGTAACCGTGGATCATGAGGAAGTTCACGCCGAAGTCTTTCAACCGCGCGATCATTTCCGGGCTATGCTCGCGCTGGTAGGCCGCGAGTTTCTCGGGCGGCAACGTGAAATCCATCCGCCCGGCGCGGCGCGCGCGGAAGCTCGGGTCCTCCCAGTTGCCGGCCATGACGATGCCGGGTTCGTCCATCCAGCGCGGGCGATCCAGCGCCCGCGTTTGGGCGGGAGCCAGGCATAGCAGGAGGAGAGATACGATGGCGGCTGTGTGTTTCATACCGGTCTGAGCCTCTCAAAAGTGTAATGATTCAGAAAGGTTCCAGCAACAGCGCGGTGGTCTCTTATCACAGTAACAGAAACCGATTAGCGATGACGCTCACAACGACGAGATAGCACGTAGAAAACGTATGAACAATCCGAGCTGGAAGGAAGACGCGGAAAAGAATGCCGGGCATCAAACCCGGCGGCCCCACTCCCGCGCCTGGCGATGCCAGTCCAGCCGCACCACTTTGACGCCGGTCGCGCCGATGCCCTCCCAGGTTCCTGCCTCCTCCGAAGAAGGCATCCGGGACATCCGGCAGCCCAGAACCCCCCCACTCCCATCCTCTGGGCTGCGGCTGCGACCGGCGTCTTTACTCTGCCCGCTGCGGCGGGCGGCGAGGGCGCCGTTTCACCCTATGAGGAAGGGAACTCGTGCGACACGCTCGTCTTGGTTTAACCCCGAAAGGTAACTGCATGAAACCGAGTCAACCACACGCCTGCTGGTCCGTGCAGAGCATCCCCCACGGCGACGGACGCCGAACCATCACCCTCTCGCGCAAGTTTGGCGTGAATGGCAGCCAGTCCTGCGCGGCGAACGCCCCGAGGGCCGGTCAACCGAAGGGCGGTCGAAAGCTGCGCGTGCGGTTTGCCAACGAAAAGCTCTCTGCGTTTCAGCCGTTGGTTCAACGCCCGACAACGGTCCCGGCTGAACCGGTTCCCCTCGGAAGACCTGTTTGGCCTTGCGCGCACCCGGCGCGCCCCAAGCCCGGCCTGAGATTTTGGAAGGCGCCGTGTCACTGAGGGCCGTAGCGGAGTCTTTCGCGGCGGCACGCGGCGCTTTCCAGAGCTAACCCGTCAGCACCCACGCGGTGGTCAGAACGCAGCGTTGTAGCCATCATCCATTCGAGGCGTTTTTTGTTGGCCAGCCCAGAATTCTCCTGCAGGCTCCCCGCATGCTGAAGAACGCGACTTACTTTCTCTTAACTGCCGGTCTGATGGCCGGTTTGAGTTTCGCAACGCGGGCGGCCGAGGCGTCGAAGCCGGAGCAGTGGATGCCCCTATTCAACGGCCGGAACCTTGACGGCTGGACGCCGAAGATTACCGGCTACGACTTGGGAGAGAACGTGGCCCAGACGTTCCGCGTGGAGAACGGTGTGCTGCGGGTGGTGTATGAGGGCTACACGGAGTTCGGCGGGAAGTTCGGCCACCTCTTCTACAAGACCCCGTTTTCGAATTACGTCCTGCGGGTGGAATACCGGTTTGTGGGCCAGCAGACACCGGGCGGTCCGGGCTGGGCCCTGAGGAACAGCGGGATGATGATCCATAGCCAGTCGCCCGAGAGCCTGCGAAAAGACCAGGACTTCCCGGTGTCCATCGAGGTGCAACTGCTGGGGGGCGATGGCCAGCACCCACGCTCGACCGGCAACCTGTGCACGCCGGGCACGCATGTCGTCATGGGGGGCGAACTCATCAAGCGGCATTGCACCGACTCGCGCTCCAAGACCTTCCACGGGGATCAGTGGGTGACGGCGGAAGTGGAGGTGCACGGCAACGGGAGGATCATTCATCGCATCAACGGCGAGACGGTGCTGGAATACGAGCAGCCGCAGTTGGATCCGGGCGACGCGGACGCCAAGAAGTTGATTCGGGACGGGAACACGATGCTGCATGGCGGCTACATCGCCCTGCAGGCGGAAAGCCACCCGGTTGAGTTCCGGAAGGTCGAGCTTCAACGGTTGGCACAATGAATGCGCCAGTTGGCCGCCGCGCTTACCTTGCTGCGCCAGGCCGCGCGACAAGTGCTTAGAACCATCCCATCAGTTCAGTCAAATCCTGAAAGGACTGTGTCACTCAGCCCAGCGTTGGATCGCCGAGGAAACAGGGCGGCGGTCCTACGCTGGGGAAATAGCCGGGAACGCCCCCAAACCTGAAAGCGGTTCCATCCCTTCTCCTCCCTCAGCCCTCCGACCCCGCAGGCCGGAAAATCGCTCGCCGCATAAACGCCCGATAGAACCGCGCTGGTTCGTCACCACCGTCCGGGTCAAGAAGCAGATCTACCCAGTTGGTGCCCCCCAAATCGCTTTTGTATTGCACAACGAAATTGCTGCTCAACATGCTTCTCAGATCGAGCACCGGATAACCTGCCCAAGAGTCCACTGCCAGCGTGGGTGGGATAATCACCGTGAGGAACGCGTTGGAACTCGTGGCGCTGCCTGCGGAGTGGACCACCGCTTCTTGAACCGGGATGTGACGCCGCAGGCGAACTGACGCCTTTGCCAACTCAGTATTGGGCTGCCGCCCCAGGCGAAATGGTATTGCCGAACGGAAAGTCAAGAGGTACGCTCACCCAATGAGAACCGGCGTCTGTGCCGTCAAAGTCAGCGAGGTGATACAGGCGTTCCGCATATTTCTGAGTGCCAACGCCATGATGGCCGATGTCAGCGGATGGCCTCCCGCCTGGCCTGCGATTTATGACAAACGGACTCTTCAAATACTTCTCAACTGACCAAGACAAGCTCGAAAGGTTCACCAAGGGCCAGGTTTACCTGACCCCGCCGAAGCACCTTAATGATCCCTGGGAATTCCGCCTGCGCATTGAGCCAGCGACGGAGGAATACTTGAGGGAGCAGGCCCCCTTTTTAGGTCCAGAGGGTATGGCTGAGTTCCGAAGGCGCACGGGTAGTGGAGACTGGCTTGAAGAAGGGGCTGAAGACCAGCGGGAACTTTTCAGCAAAATAATCGGACTCGTCTGCCTGACAGAAAATCCTCTCGACATGCTTATGTGGGCGCACTATGGGGAATCGCATAAGGGTTTCGTAGCTGAGTTCGGACCCAGTGACGATGAGGCGAGGCCCCCCCTCGGGCTCCAGCGCTGGGGAAGTCCGTTCGGACCGGCAGCGAGGGTCAAGTACCGGCCAAAGCACCCTGACTTGAAGTTGGATACATCGAACATGGAGGAGGTTCTGCTGACGAAGCACCTTTGCTGGACCTATGAGGACGAATGGCGCGTGATTCGGCACTTGTGCACTGGCGATCCGCACCCCACAAGAAATGGCTTTGTCTTGGTCAGATTCAGGCCAACCGATCTCTTTCGAGTCATCTTGGGACTCCAGGCCTCTCCAGGGGTTAGGCTGCAATTGAGGCAGATGCTCAGTCGCAGGGAATTCGAGCACGTCCGCAAGGAAGAGATGCACATAGACCCTTGCGCAAGAGAGGTAAAGCCTCGCCCTTTATCTTGGTGAGACTCACTCCAGCAGCCCAATCTGGGCGAGCGGTTTCCATCTTGCAGCCGCGGCATGACGATTGACGTCATCGAGAAGCTCGGCCGGCAATGAATTGGCACAGACATCACCCCGCATGCGGGCAGAAGGCTAAGTTGCTATAAGCCTTGTCTGCCATGGGCCTTTGGGCTAGGCAAAGTCCCGCACAGTGGCTGGCCTTACGGCGACGACCACGAACTGCAATCAACTCTTGGGCCTTCTCCGCTCTCTCCTGGCTGTGGCTTTACGGAGCTGGGGCGATGACGCACCGGAAACCGAAGTTGATGTGCTTGGTGGTCGGACCGGCCGGGTTACCGCGGGAGGCTACTCGACAATAGCTCGAGATGCCGCTCCACATACCGCCGCGCAATATGCGGTCAAAGCCCGTAGCTGGCCCTCGCGGATCGGTGCCCGGCGATGAAGTATATGCGCCATACCAGTCCCAACACCACTCCTGCACATTCCCAGCCATGTCGTAGAGCCCATACGCATTCGCTGTAAATGACCCCACTGGACTCGTGTAGGGCTGCGCCCCCTGCGCCCACCTCGGATCAAAACCTACGCCGGTCCCCCCCCAATAGTTTGCCCGGCTCCAGGAAATTGTGTCCACATCCGCCCACGGAAACCGGTGTCCGCCCGCTCCGCCCCGTGCCGCCTTTTCCCACTCCGCCTCCGTGGGTAAACGATACCCCGCGCTCCATTTCACCCAATCGTTCTGGACGTCCACCTGCCCACTCCGATATACCTGCGTCTGCGGCGCGCTAGTGTAATACGCCGGCACCCGCGCTTCCTTCTCACTCCGCGCATTGCACCACTTCACCGCGTCATACCACGTCATGGAGTGCGCCGGATGGCCCGTCTGCTTCCCGGTGGCGCCGTAGTCAAAGGTGTACCCGTGACTCATGGCCCAGGCATAGACATCCTCCCACAAACCCTTCGTCACCTCATACTCGTCCATGTAAAACGCGCTGACATAATTCGCATGCAACGGCAACTCGCTGCTATTCCCTTCGGAGAACGTATCTCCCATCGTGAACGAACCGGAGGGAATAAGCACCATGCCGCTGGGGGTGGGGGTGTTTGTGGCCGGGGGGCTGTTCGTGGGCATCGTCACCACCCGGTAGAATCGCGGAGGTCCGCTAACGAGGTCATTGGTACAAATCACGCCGTCGGTGCCTGGAAAGCGATCGCCCAAGTTCAGCCATTGATTACCTGTCAGATCCGAGCTGTATTGCAGTTGGTATGCGTTCCCGATCCAAGACTCCCAGCAAAGCTCGACTTGGGAAACCCGTATTGACAGCACGGGACCCAAGGCGCCGGTGGTGGCAATCAAATCATCCATCCGCCCCCACCCAGTGCTTCCACCTCCAATTGCAACCTCCAAGTACCGGGCGGTTCGTATCATGTTCGTTTGAAAAACGAGGGTCCCATCAACAGACATGGCCACAGACTCAGCACCAAGTGCAAATGCGAACTTATGCCACCCAACCGTGCGCATCGGTCCCGTGTTGGCTGCGGTATAGTCCTCGTGGCCCCACGCATAATAGTGGTCCCTTGTCATCGGAGGCGTTGTTCCCCAGCCTCCGTCTAACATCGAGAACCCAGCGAAACCCGTCGAGTTGCTGGCATCCAGGAGCCGAAAATAAATGTACTGGTACAACGGCGGGTTAGGCCCATAATCGTCGTAAAAGAAGAACTCAACGTTGGTTGTATTCTGAGGAAGCGCGGTCAGAATGTAGGGCATGGCATGGGGTCCCCCTGCGAAGGCAATCGCGTTGGTTCCTTGGTGGCTTGCAGACGTGTTCTGCACCATCTCTGTTGCGCCAATCCAAACAGGCGTTGTCTCGACAGTCTCAAAGTCGTAGTAAACGTCAGCCCGTGCGACGCACGCGCCCAATATGCAGATAACTACAAGACTCAACCTCATACGTTTCCTTTCTTTTGCTCCGCTTCTTGGTGGGGGGCTTGGGCGCACGATCCAGTGCCGTTCTTCACCGAGGGAAGGCTGTTTCTTACCGCTGCCTGTATCGCGCTCAAAAGAACCTCAACCGAGAAAGCCGCCTTGCCGCGGCCAACTGAAAGGCGACCGACTTTACCTGCCTGAAATGCGGGTCAAACGCGGCAGGTTTGAACTCGTTCCGCATCCACTGCGACCAGTGTCTCAGAATGTCGCCAATGGTGCAAGGCAATGGAGTGCAGAAGTGGGCAGCGGCGTGCAGGAGTGGGCAAGACTGGGCAGAGGCTCGCGGAAGCGCCCGGGATGTCAGTCCGACTCTGCCGCCAGGGGGGTGCTCGGTGCCCTCCCCGACTGAGCCGTCACGGCGGCAAGCAAAGAGAAGGTCTGATTTAAAGCTCCGCTTCAGACGCGGCGGGAAGCGGTCGGCTCGAAGTGGCTGTTCGCGTTTGATTCAATGTTTTGCATACAGCACGTTGACGGCTATGCGCATCCTTGCGCTGATGTTTGGGAAGGCTGCCACCTTCAAACAAATGTGCGTGCTGTCATGTGGCTCAACATCTATGAGGGCAAATGCGAGCATGCCTGGGATGTTGTGCAACGGTGAATACCATGCGTTCACAATTCGCGCGCCGGCTGGTATATCAACACGGACCTTCCACTTCATTGGCGCATTGGGATTATCGGAGGCGAAATACTCGCCACGACTCCCGGCCTTTCCGCAGTAGATCACGGGTGTTATTCTGGTCACGCCCATTTGTTCTTTCGGTCTCAGATTCGTCTTCTTGAACAGCTTGGGGACGTATTTTCGGATGTTGATGAGGTGAGATATCGTGGCGGCCCACCGGTGTATGTCGGTCACGTCGATCATTGTTTTTCCTTTCTGTTGCAATTCAATACGTGTGAAACCTTCCTGCTAAGTTCATATTGGAGGCTAGCTGGGAATTAATTCCCGGCTCATTCGCTTCGCCCAAGTGCGACGGGGACGGGTGGTCTTGGCAAGGTTTCCAGCCTGCATGGGGGTATTTGAGCGCCGATGAGCGAAAGGTTGCAAGGTCTTTCTTGCGGACCAGAAACCACGCGTAGTCCTTTGGGGCCTGCCCGGGAAACCACCCATGACAAGACTTGAATCCCCGACGTCGTTCGAGACCCTGCCAGCCGCGTTTCGCCTCGCCCCAGAAGGTTTTGGCCTCAGCCCCGCCGGACCTCAGGCACCGTACTCCTGATCGGGCTATTCTCGCAGTACGGCGGGGCTCTCCGCGAAGCCTTCGAACACCACCCGCTGCATCGTTGCCTGGTCGCCCAACCGTCGCACGGCGTCCAGCCCTTCCAGGCCGGCAAGGCTGCCCGCAACGTCGTAGTCCGCAGCGATGTTTTCGGCCAGAGGTGTGGTCGGCACCGTCGTCTCGTGGAAGACAACGCGCAACGCGTCAACTTCTGGATCGCAACTCAGTTTCATGCTCGCACCGGCTCAGGGTAATACTGGCTCACCGCTGGTTGCTTCCCTCCCGGCCCTGCCAGTAGAGCCAATGCGATAATTAAGTGTCGGTTCGCGTTTGCTGCGGTTGCGTCATACGCTGGTGTCAGCGTAGATGCTCACCAGCGTTCCTCTTCACGGTCCAGCAGGACCATGTTTGGCAGCACCTTGTCGCCAAGAATCATTCGTCTGCGGGCCGGGTAATCGGGCAGGCTGAGCCGCTTCTGGTTGGCCGATGTGGTCTGCACGTCGCCTTGGTGCTCCAAGTAGTTCTGCAGCCATTGGGCGAGGTTCTGGGCTTCCTGCACCGGCAACTGCCTCAAAGCATCCCTAATCTCCGCAACTGTGCTCATGCAAAGACCTTAGACTTTGACACCAGGTTTGCCAAACCAAATTATCTCGGGGGGGTTGGATTACCGGCGTCGTCCTGGCCCCTTCCAGCCCGTCCCGCCTCGGCCTGGACTAGCGCTCAAGAGAACCTCAACCGAACGAACCGCCCCGCCGCGAACAACTGAAAGGCGGCTGAATTTCCGTCCTCGGAATGCGTTTAACCGCCGATAGCTCAAGCGGGTGCGAGCGCAGCGGGGCTACTCGGGGCGCACACTTGCAGATGGAAATCTGCTCTGGCGGCGGCTGGTTGGCGAGGCAGGCTTCGAGTTTCTCGGATTGACCTACAACTTCATGACCGCTTCCTGTCACGCCACCGGTGTGGTGTCAAAGCGGGCTGCTCTGAGGCCCGTTCAGGCGCTGGGTGAGGCGTTGGTGGTGGGTCGGACCGCTATGGCCTCTGCGACGCATTAGCCGGAGGTCGCCACCCCACAAGTCCCCAGCGACTTCCGGTTACCCTCTGGCGACTCTTCCGGGTTGCGCGCGGCTCGCAGCAGCGTCAGGTCTTGGGCTGCGGTTGCGGCCCCTTGTGCTCAGTACCGCACGCGAAAGAACTGGCTCCCGGCGCCGATGGGCACGATCGCGCTGTTCGTCGTGCCCGTTACCGTGATGGGCGGCTGCGGGCTCAAATCCTGCCAATTGGTTGGCGCCACACTCGCGGTGGCCTGGAGCACCGCGCCGGTCATCGCCGTCACCCAGGACAAAACCACATTCGTGCCGGCTCGCATCGCGGTCAGAATTCCCGGGCTGATCCGGCCCAGCAGGTCAATTTCCCATACCAGCGGCGAGGTGATCGCAACGTTGTAGCCATCATCCATTCCGGTGAAGGGGTTGATCCCGTCGAACGGGTCGCGGGTTTGGCCCTGCGAATTGTCAGCCGCGTAAAGATCCAGCCGAACGTCCGTTACTGCCTGGGCGACAAATCCATCCGTGTTCCCCAACTGCGAAAGCACCACGCGCCATTGGTTGAAGGTTGAGTTGTTGATCGTGCCGGAAGGATGCGATTGCACGTAAATCGGCGCCGTGAAGGTCGCGCCTCCGTCACTGGAGAATTCAACGGTGTAGGTGTGGAACACCCGGCCATCGCGTCCGTCGTTCCCGGTGAAGACCCGGACTTCCGCAAGGTCGCAGGGAGCCGCCAGCGTGTACTGAATTCGCTTGGCCGGGTTTCCCGAGCCTGGGAAGTCCGCCAGCAGGCCCGTGAGCCCTGTGGCGCGCAGGCCGACGCCGTCCGTGAACGCCGGCAGTTGGTCGCTTGGGTCGGTGTTCGCGGAGTGCCAACCCAGATCGCCCGGCAGTTCCACGGCAATCAACCCCTCAATCAGGTCGGAGGAATCATACGCCGCAGCCAGATCCGATTCTTCGCCTTGGGTGACGGTAACCGTGAGCCCCGCGCGGGCGGCGAAGGCCGCGGCGCAAAAGCCAAGCAGACAGAACCAGCGGAATGTTTTCATAACTCAAAGAAACGCAAGTCGTCGTCTAATTAGCGCCGGGTTCGACCCTCGTGTCGAGCCCCTTTTGGGGGCGGATCTTGACACCACGACCGCTCTCGGCAATTGGGACGTGCGCGGAGCGCGGCTGTCCTCAGCCGCAGCACGTGCGTAAGGGAGTGCTCTTGAGACACAAGGAAGCCCGCATAGTCGGGGCTGCTGCGGCTGAGGACAGCCGCGCTCCGGTGGAGGTGAGATCAGGTGCCAGTTAGCGCGTCAAGGTGATGTTACATCAGGTTCGCTTATAGATGATGCGCAGGAGGGTATCGCAAACGTTCGAGGATCGCCCCGCTTTTAGGCAAGCGAGACCCCCCTCGTACCAGACAGGTACGAGTAACTCACGGGCGGTGCGCCCGTGGAAGGGGCGAATAACTTG
>CAZVFC010000103.1:0-15679 GCA_964625855.1 uncultured Verrucomicrobiota bacterium
GTATTGCCGGGGTTTGCGCCGGTGTGGCTGAACGAGATGCAGGCGGACAACCAGACTGGGCCGGTGGACAACTACGGTCAGCGGGAGCCGTGGGTGGAGCTGTATAACGCGGGGACCAACGCGTTGGATCTGGGCGGGTATGGGCTATCGGACAACTACAGCAACCTGGCGCGGTGGAACTTTCCGTCGAACGTGGTAGTCCCCGGCGGCGGCTTTCTGGTGGTTTGGTGCGACGGGGAGACGAACCAGGGGACGGCGGAGGCGCCGCACGCCGGATTTCGGCTGGCATTAGGGGGTGGCCGGGTGGCGTTGTCACGGCGGGTGGGGGGGACCAATCAACTGGTGGATTACCTGACGGGCCCGAATCTGCCGTCGAACTGGTCGTATGGGGACGTGCCGGACGGGCAGCCGTTTTATCGTGGGAACCTGTTTTATGTTACGGCCGGGGGTATGAACAACGGGGCGTCGCCGCCGATCACGCTGGTCATCAACGAATGGCTGGCGGACAACGCGACGGTTTTGGCCGATCCGGCGGATGGGAACTATGAGGACTGGTTTGAGCTGTACAACCCGGGGACTGCGGCGGTGGATTTGGGGGGGTATTACCTGACGGACGATTTGGGCGATCCGCGGAAGTTTGAGGTGCCGGCCACGGGGCAGTATGTGGTGCCGGCGGGGGGCTATTTGCTGGTGTGGGCGGACAACGAATCGGAGCAGAACGGGACGAACTGTGCGGACCTGCACGCGGAGCTGGCGTTGAGCAAGGGCGGGGAAGCGATCGGGGTCTTTGGGGCGGACGGGACGCGGATAGACGCGGTGAGCTTTGGGCCGCAGACGACGGACGTATCGGAGGGTCGGTATCCGGACGGAGCGGGCAGGATTCTGGCGATGGTTCTTTGCACGCCGCGGGCGGCCAACCGGCTGCCGAACACGGCGCCGAGCCTGTCGGTGATTGGGGACCAGGAAGTGACGCTGGGGCAGACGCTGGTGATCACCGCCCAGGCCAGCGATACGGACGAGCCGGCGCAGCAGTTGGTGTTCGGGCTGGGGGAGGGGGCGCCGGCGGGGGCGGAGATCCACCCGGACAGCGGGCGGTTCGAGTGGCGGCCGGAGGCGGGGCCGGCGGAGCACACGGTGGCGGTGGTGGTGAGCGATGACGGGCAGCCGAGCCTGAGTGCGACGCAAAGTTTCCGGGTGGTGGTATATCTGCCGCCGACGTTGGGGGTGGCGATAGAGGGGGAGCAGTTGCGACTGAGCTGGCCGCGGGGCACGCTGCAGGAAGCCGACGAGGCCGCCGGCCCCTACCGCGACGTGCCGGCGCAATCACCCTTCACCGTGGATCTCACCGAGAGCCGCAGGTTTTACCGCATCCGGCTGTAAGGTGCCGCCCGCAGGCCTTGAAGTCCACAACACCGACAGCCGACTGCCCTTAATGTCAAGTGGCATCGCTTTAGATTTCCGGCTGACCGAGGACCCGTCGGCGCCATCAGGATCCTCGGAGCACTGAAGGGTCCGGCTGTAAACATTCGGCAAACCCCCAGACGGACGGACCGCGAGCCGTCCCTGGCTCGCCGCGGGGCCCATGGGTAATGGGCTGCGAGCCAGGGACGGCTCGCGGTCCGCGGGTTTGTCGAATGTTTACGTCCGGCTGGTGCGGGTAAACGACATATACCATTGCGCCACAATAACTTAACTGTTTGTTGGAGAGTAAGACGCGCCCGGGCTGCTTTTTGGCGGCGTTTTTCTGTAAGTCACTGGTGAACAGCAGGTTGCGTTGAAATGCGCCAGAGCGGGGTGGAAAGTTATCCACGGTGAGTATCCGGCGCGTGTCCGGCGAGTATCCGGTGTGTCTCGCTAGAACCACTTTGGAGTGACCGGTAACGGAGCATCGTCAACCGAAATCGGTTTGTGTCCAGCCGGGGAGCAATGGCCGCCTGTGTGTTCAATTCCCGGCCACCCGCTCCCAGGTCGGTCATTCGGCCCGCCACAAGCCGGGTACAGACCTCCTGGAAGAGCCCCAGTTTCGCCGGGGAGTGGGCTCGGCTCCCGCAAGGCGAGCTTGCCGATGCGCGAACTCAAGAAATACTCAAGAAACAGCCGTTGACACCGAGGCTCCTTCCTGATATTAAGCTGCCACATAGTGGCCCTACGTTTTTGCTGATTCAAGGCAAACCGATTGCTACACGAACGGACCAGACAACTGCACGAGTAACGCATAAAGAACACAACTCCGAACCCACAATCCCTCCTTATGGAATATAGACTCCTTCCTTTGGCTGCCGCGTTGGCGCTGGCCAGCTCCGCGCGTGCGGATTACACCCCCATTCCTCTCACCCCTGAGACTTTCACGGCCGACGTGATCGTTGAGAACACCGCGCCGCCCAGGCCGAACAGCTACGTGACGGCGACGATGGACGGGGGCACGAACGTCAGCTCGCGCACTTTCTTCGAGCAGGGCTTCATCACCAACATGCCCACTCTGGGCTTGCCACCGGCTGGCACGGTCTTCACCGCCGAAGCGGATGCGAGCCACCAGTTCCAGATGCCGCCGAGCTATACCGCGCCCAACGCCCTGTTCATCAACTCACAGGTGCCGAGCGGCCGGCTCACCCTCACGACCCCCACTGCTTTGTCGGCCATTTCGGTCCTGGGCTCTTCCGCCGGATCTGATGTCGTGATGAACTTCACCATCAACTTCCAGGACAGCAGTACTCTTGGCGGCACACTGACCTGTCCGGACTGGTTCAACAAGACGCCCGTCGCCTGGACGGCCAAAGGGCGCTACAGCCTCGACAACCACCAGTTCGACAACCTTTACGGCACCAACCCGCGGATCTACTACATGGACCTGCTGGGAATCCTCGATACCAGTCCGGTGACCAGCATTGATTTCACGTATGTCAGTGGCAGTGGCCGGTCCTGTCTGTTGGGCCTCAGCGGGTTGCCGTCGGGCGGCAGCGTGTACACCCCGCTGGCCGTCACCGGCTTCACCCGGGACATGATCATCGAGACCGCCGCGCCCCACCTGTACGGCTCGCTCTACTACGCCACCACCGCCTCAATGGACGCCGGCACGAACAACACCGCGAACACCTACTACGAGCAGGGCTTGAACACCGGCACGCCTACCAGCGGCCTGCCGCACCCCGGGACAACCTTCACCGCCTCGGGTGCCGCCAACCATTCGTTCACCATGCCGGCGAGTTACACGGCCAACAATGCTTTATTGATCACCGCCCCGGTGCCTACCGGCACCCTGACCCTGAACACGCCGACCGCGCTGACCGCCGTGTCCATCCTGAGTGGCAGCGGCAACGGGCCGGTGACTCTCAATTACACCGTGTATTATCAGGATGGCAACAGCACGGGGGGCACGTTTGACTCTCCCGATTGGCATGGCACCTCCGATGCGACCACGGCATGGATCTGCAACGGCCGGTTCAACCTCGACGCCCCCGGCTTCAACAGTGTCGGCAGTTCGCCCCAGGTTCCGCGGATGCACTTCTCCGACCTCGTGCTGCCGACCACCACGTCGCCGGTTACCCGCATTGATTTTACTTTCGCCGACACAAGCGGCCGGACCGCCATCTTTGGGCTCAGCGGCCAGGCCACTGCGGGCGGCAACTTCACCCCGCTGGCGGTGAGCGGCTTCAGCCACGACGTGGTCGTGGAGAACGTGAGCCCCGTGACCCTCTACACCCAGCCGTCGCGGTTGACCGGTTACACTACTGTTTCCATGGATGGCGGCACGAACAACACGGGCAACACGTGGTATGAGCGGGGGTTCTACGCCACGTTCCCCAACAGTGGCCTCCCGGCCGCGGGCTCCACCATCACGAGCCTCGACCTGCCCGATCACCAGTACCAGATGCCGGGTAACTATGCGGCCAACAACTGCGTCTATGTGGACCAAGCCCATCCGATCGCCAACGTGACGCCGGTCACGCCCGCCTGGTACTCCGCGCTGTCATTCCTCAGCGCCACTGCCAATAATAGTGTCACCAACCAGTGCATCATGCAGTATTCCGACGGCTCGTCTGAAACCAACGTCTTCGAGTCCCGCGACTGGTTCGACAAGAGTCCCTTCGCCTTTACCGCCCGGGGCCGTGTGCAGTTGAATAACGGGAGCCTCAACAACGATCCGGCGCGCACTACCACGCCCAATCCCCGTCTCTACGAGGCCCAGTTCGCCCTCAACGCCCCGCCCAGCGCACTCCTGACCAATGTGGTGCTGACGTTCGTGGGAGCAGTTAACCCCACCACCGCTCGCATGGTCGTTTTGGCCGTCAGTGGCACTACCGGCGAGGTTGCGCCCATCGTTCGCGATCAGCCGCCCGCCAGCATCCTCACCATGGAAGGCTCGAATGTGGTCGTGTCCGTGACCATGGGTGGCGGCACCCCGCCGTTTACTTACCAGTGGCAAATGGACACCGGTGGCGGTTTCGTGGACGTTGCTGATGGCGGCACGATTTCCGGCGCCAACTCAACCGCCCTGACCTTCACGAGCATCGTCTGGACCAATGCCGCGCAGTACCGGATTATCGCCAGCGGTCCCAGCCTGTCCACGACCAGCGCCGTGTGCACGCTGACGGTGCGCTCCGGCCTGCCCGATGTGACGCAGCCGGGCGACCCCATCGTTTCGTTTGGCGGAACTTCACCGGCAGCCGAAAGCGTGGATCACGCCATTGAGAACCTGACGTCCAAATACCTCAACAACGGCTCGGGCGCGGTACCCTTTGGCGGCCCGGGCGGTTTCGTCGTCACCCCGTTGCTCGGCGGGTCGGTCATCAACGTGTTGCGGTTCTATACGGCCAACGACGCCGACAGCCGAGACCCGGCCGACTTCAAGTTGGAGGGATCGAATGACGGCGGCGCCAATTACACGGACATCGCTTCGGGTCCGCTGGCGTTGCCCGGCGGGCGCAATGAGGGCGGCGCACCCATCAATCCCCTGACTCAGAACCTGCAAGAGATTCGTTTCGTCAACACGGCGAGTTACACCTCCTACCGCGTGAGCTTCGCTACGGTCAAGGGTGCTTCGGAAGCATTATTGCAGATCGGCGAGGTGGAACTGCTCGGTGTGGCGAACCCGCAGTCGGTGCCTACCGTGGTGGTGCCGCCCGCGAACACTACGGTGAACGAGGGCACAACGGCGACCTTCTCCGTCACCGCGTTTGGGGTCGGCACGCTCAACTACACGTGGTATGATGTCACCGGCGGCGAGCCGGGCACGCAGGTGGGCGGCAACGCCCCGACGCTGACACTGGCCAATGTCACCGCCGCGATGAACGGCAACACCTACCGGGTGGTGGTGGCAAATGCCTACGGCGCGACGGCCAGTCCGGCGTTCCCTCTGCCCGGAGCGCAACTGTCCGTGCTCAGCGGCGCGCCGGCGGTCCAAACGGACCTGCCGACGGAAGCCCTGGTGCTAGTGGGTCGTACAACGGTCATGCCCGTGACCATCGCGGGTACCGAACCGTTCACGCTCCAGTGGCAAAAGGACAGCGCCAACCTCAGCGACTCGGCCCGCATCACCGGCGCGCACAGCAACGTGCTGACGATCACCGATGCCCGGCTGGATGACGCGGGCAACTACCAGTTGGCTATCCACAACATCCATGGTGACGCTCAGAGTGGCGTCGAGGCGCTCACGGTCCAGAAGATACCGGCCTTCACCGACACCGGCTTGGGCTGGACTTTGAACGGTTACAGAGGAGCCAATGCGTTCCCCGCCACCATGCTTGGCGGAATCCTGGAACTGACCGCGGGCTCGATGGACACGCGGCGCAGCGCCTGGTACAACTTCCCGCTTTACGTCGGCGCCTTCAAGGCCTCCTTTACCTATCAGGACGCGACCAGCGGCGGCGGCGGCGCGGATGGCATCGCGTTTGTCGTGCAGAACGCGCCGGAAGGAACGTCGGCCCTGGGCGGCGGCGGCGGCGGGTTGGGGTATCTGGGCATGACGAACAGCGCGGCGCTCCAGTTCAATATCTACGGCGCGGCCGGCATTGCCTTTAACACTAATGGCAACACAGGTGGCTATGTGCCCACAACCCCGGTCAATATCGCCAGCGGCGATCCGATCAGGGTGGAAATCACCTATACGGCGGGCACCGCGCATCTGGCGTTGAGCAACACCGTGACTGCCGCCACGTTCGTCGCCGACCTGCCCGTTGGCAGCCTCCCGGCAACCGTAGGCACCGACACAGCCTGGGTCGGGTTCACCGGCGCCGACGGCGGTGTGGCGTCGGTGCAGTATGTGACGGACTTCAGCTACATCGCGGTTCCGAGCCTGACGGCCCAGACTGTGGGAGGCTCGGTGGTCCTTTCCTGGCCCGCCTCCATTGGCGGATACCAGATCGAGTCGGCGCTTAGCCTGACTTCACCCACCTGGGTAGATGCCGGCCTGACGCCGGTCCTCGTGGGCGATCAATACGAGGCGACGGTCGTGGCGCCCGCCGGAGACAAGTTCTACCGTCTGGTGATTACGCCATGACGCGATGAGAGACCACTCGGCCTGGTGCGGACGTTCGTGAGCACCGGGCCGCTGACGGTCTCCACAGAAATCAAGCAAAGGCCGGGGAACATTCCCCGGCCTTTCCGTTGATGGCGACCTCGCCGACATGGGGATAAACACGCCCCGGCTGATGCGGCTGCAAATAAAAGCTTGTGCCGGGCTGTATTCCCATATACAGAGACTACAGTCGTGCAGACCAAAACCATTCTGAGCGACCGTTGCGTCGCACCATCCTGTGATGGCCACCCAGAAAAGACTGGAACGGCTTACCATAGCCCGGATGACCGAACAACGTCCTACCTCCCTGACTAGACTCAAATCACCACCCAAAATGAAAACGCAAATTAGCCTCCACCTTCCGCTCCGATTGACCCCGGCCCTCGGGATCTTGCTCCTGCTCGCCCTGCCCGCGCAGGCAACGCTGGTCGGGTCCTGGAACTTTGATGACGGCACCCTTACGGAAACCTCCGGTTACAAACCCGCCGGAACGCACGACGGCCTCGCGGTGGGCAACATTGGCTACACCACGGGTGTGCGCGGCACCGCCGCCGCGCTCGACCTGCGCGCTGGCTTCGGCGCCGTGAAAGTGAAGAACTCGCATAACAACAATCCCAGCCCGGCCGGTCCCGAGGGCAACTTTCAGAACACGTTCACTGACCAGCTCTACAACAGCACTGCAGGGTTCACCATAGCGTTCTGGGCCAAGGGACTGCCCAAGGACGGTTGGGCGCCCTGGATTTCCCGGAAGGGCGAGGGGGATTGGGGCTATCAAGTGCGTCGCTACGGCGATACTGGCAACCCGACATTCACGATCCGTTCTTCCACCGGCGATCCTGATGACCCAAGCGGGGCCAGCACGGATTTCAACGACAACCGCTGGCACCACCTCGCGGCGGTGTATGACCCCGTGAACTCTCAGCGCATTCTCTATGTGGACGGCGTGGCCGAGATCACGATCGCGGACAGCGGGATTGCAAACACCGCAGGTGAATACCTGATGTTTGGCGCCCGGCATAATGACTACGGTAACCCTAACAATTTCGAGAATTTTGCCCGCGTCGCCCTTGATGAAATCCAGGTTCACGACAATGCGCTGACGGTGGACGCAGTGAAGGCTCTGGTGGGTGATCCCTGGATTTATGTGGATTCACAGGCGGCCGCCATGCAGGTGGGCGGGCCGGACCTCACGGTGAACGTGACGGTGCCGCCCTCGCTGGTCGAAACCAGCACCGTGGCGGTGGTGGTAACGAGTTCGGCACCAGAGATCGCGGTGCCTGCGGGCGGTAGTGGTGGCGTGCTGACGCTGATCTTCCCGATGGGGGGAGTCAACGTCCAGACCTACAACATCCAGGCGGTGGGGCCGGGTGTGGTAACGATGCAACACACCAGCACGAACGCTTGGGTGGATGGACCGAAGCAGATCGGCGTCTGGGCGGCCACGGAGCCGGCGGACGGCCTGGTTGCCTATTGGAGTTTCAACGACGACACGCTGGCCCAGGCGGGCGGGGTGGCGCCGGCAGGGCTCCACGACGGCGAGCCGCAGGGGAGCATCGCGTTCGTGGCTGGGCCTGCTGGCTTCGGCCGGGCACTCGACCTGACTGCGGCCAACTCGGCCGTGCGCATCAGAAACTCCGGTGGGAACGATCCCTACTACGTCAACTCCTTCGACGGCACGCTCTACAACAGCAGCGAAGGTTTCTCGATTTCGTTCTGGGCCAAGGGTTTTCCTACCAATCAGTGGAGTCCATGGATCGCGAAGAAAGGCGAAGACAGTTGGGGTTACCAGGTCCGGGCCAACGGGGGTGGGCCGAGCGCGACGTTCACCCTTCGTTCCTCCGATGGGGATGACAATCCCAGCGGCACCACGACCGATTTTGCGGATGGCCGCTGGCACCACCTCGCGGCGGTCTATGATCCGTTGAATGCGCAGCGGCGTCTCTACGTGGACGGCGTAGCCCAGATTAACATCTACGACGCCAACCTCAATCCGGCCAACACAGCGTCCGAGCATCTCATGTTCGGCGCGCGCGAGAACGACGGGGGTGATCCGATCCAGAGCATCAGCTACGGCGGCAACATCTCGCTCGACGAGGTGCGCATCTACAAGAAGGCCTTGAGCGATGGCGACGTCATGAACGACGTGGGCTCGGTCGTTGCCTCGCCCAGTTCCCTCGCGCTGATCGCGCCCTCGGCCAACGACCATTTCATCACGATTCTGGTGCCGCCGTCCGTGGTGGCAACCAGCGCCGTGAACGTAGTTGTCACAAGCGACAAACCGGGAGTCGCCATCCCCGAGGGCGCGGTGGCGGGGGTCCTCACGGTTCCGTTCGCGATGGGCGGGCCAAACGCCGTCACTTTCGCCGTTCAGGCCAATGGGGCGGGCACGGCACACTTCACCTACACCTGCGATCTGCTGCCGGTCGCTGCGGCTACAACGGTGGCTGTGCAGCAGCCCAACATTAACGACCTGGTGGCGTATTGGAACTTCGACAATCAGACGCTGGCGGAGACCTCCGGGTTTCAAGCTGCCGGCATTCACGATGGCGAGGCGGTGGGCAGCGTGGCCTACGTGCCCGGCTTGAATGGCGGCTACGCGCTCGACCTCCGCGCGGCCAACACGGCTGTGCGCGTCAAGAACTCAAAGTTGACCGATGCCGATTACCGGACCACATTCGACGCCTTCCTCTTCGGGAGCCCGAACGGGTTCTCTTTTTCCTGCTGGGTCAAAGGACTGCCCGTCAACGACTGGCATTCGTACATCGCCAAAGATGGGGAGACCTACGGGTACGCGGTTCGCCGGGCGAGTGGGTCGGGTCTTACCTTCACGCTCCGCAACTCCGTCGGCGATCCGGACGATCCCACGGCCGCGGTGGCGACGATTACGGACAACCTCTGGCATCACCTGGCGGCGGTCTATAACCCGGGGGCTTCTCAGCGCCAACTTTTCCTGGACGGCGCCGAGGTCATCAACATCTTCGATGCCAATCTCGAAACACCGCCCACGACCTCGCCCTTGTTCTTCGGCGCCCGCGACGCCACCGGTGACACACGCTTTGCGCGGGTGATTGTGGACGAAATCCGCATCTACGACAAGGCGCTGACAATCGAGGAAATCACTGCTCAGGCCGGACCACTGCTGATCAGCATCACGCCTGCGCAGGCGCTCATGAACGTTGGCGATCCTGATTTTACCGCCACCGTCACTGTTCCCTTGAGCCTGGTGGCCACCAGCGCCGTGGATGTCACGGTTACGAGCGCCAATCCGGCGGTCGCCATACCGGTGGGCGGGACGGGCGGGAGCCTGGCACTCCACTTCGATATGGGCGGCGCCAACACCGCCAGCGTGGGCCTGCGCGCCATCGGCGCTGGGACGACCACGTTTACCGGTACCAGCCCTGCGGGTGTGGTCAACGGCGAAGTCGCCGTGACTGTCGTCCCCACGCCGGTCCTGCTCGGCCATTGGCTGTCCGGCGCGATGAACCTGGCCGAGACCTCGGGCTACCGCTCGGCGGGCACGCATGATGGCCAAGCCATTGGCAATACCGCCGGGCTGGCCTACTCGACTGACGTGCCGCCGGGGTTCAGTGGCGCTTTTTCGCTCGACCTGACAGCCGGCGGCGTGGGGGTAATGGTGAACAACAGCGCCAACACCGATGGCGGTTATCAGCCCACGTTTGACACCGACATCGCGGCGAAGTTCACCGTTGCTTTCTGGGCCAAAGGTTTTCCGGGTGGCTGGAATCCCTGGGTCTCCAAGCGGGGCGAAGGGATTGGCTGGCAGCTCCGCCGGATGGGCGATGATCCCGTCGCCGGCTTCACCCTGCGCGGGGTTGAAAACGAGGACGGCTGGGGCAGCAGCATCAACGTCAGCAACAACAACTGGCACCATTTTGTGGGCATCTGGGACCAGGCGACCGGCACCCGCAAGCTGTACGTGGACGGCGTGTTCTCGCACACGGTTTACAGCACGCCGGGCAAGACCATGGCCCTGGCGTCCGGCAAACACCTCGCGCTGGGCGCCCGGGAGCAGGAGGGCGCGGGCTTCGAGGCCTATCTTGCGGGTAAGCTGTTTGACGTGCGCATTTACAACCAGATCGTGTCGGAAACCTACATTCAATCCCTGATCAACCCGACAGTAACGACGCCCCCAGAGCTGACGATCCAGCCGTGGACCGGGAACCAGGTTCGCATCTCCTGGCCGACCTCGTTCGCCGGCTATGCGATTGAGCAATCCGCCACCGTCACCGGCGGTTGGGGACCTTCAGGACTCTCCGTCAGTGTGGACGGTTCCGAGTACGTCGCCTACGCACCCACAACGGTGAGCCCGCAGTTCTTCCGGCTCAAGAAATAGCACCCGCTCTTGGTGCGGCTCCGCTCGCCAGGTGGCGGGTGGGGCCAAACCTGAAGGCGGCTCGCGGAACGCGGGATAGCGAGACAATCGAGAAAGGGGCGCGTCGCAAATGCGTCCCTTTTTGTTTAGCCTGATTGGGGACATCGCGGCCAGCGCCCGATGCGCCAAAAGCGCTTTGGGTGCCAAATGCAAGAACAGTGTTAAGCCTGGAAGATTCAAGATGAAACGCAGACCGGTCCTTCTCGTCTGGTGCCTGCTCGGGCATCTGGGGCTGGCTGCCTCGGCTGGCGCAGAGTCCAACGGCGTATTTCGCGAGGTCTGGCTCGACATCGGCGGCACGGCGGTCGCGGACCTCACCAACAACGCCGCATTTCCCTCGAGCCCGTCGTTCGACGAAGTGATCATGAACGGATTCGAGGCGCCGACCGACGTTTACGAGAACTACGGCCAGCGGCTGCGGGCGCTGCTCCTGCCGCCTACGACCGGCAAGTACTACTTCCTGATTGCCAGCGATGACACTTCCCAGCTCTACCTGAGCACCGACGATACGCCCGCCAACAGGCGGTTGATCGCACGCGTGGATGGTTGGACAGCATCGCGCGCGTATCACGTCGAGTCGGGGCAGAAATCGGCGGCGGTCACGTTGACCGCCGGACAGCGCTACTACCTCGAAGCCCTGATGAAGGAGGGGGGCGGCGGAGACAACCTCGCCGTGACCTGGCAGAAACCCGGCGATGCGGAGCCGGCGGACAACAGCCCGCCAATCCCTCACGGGTACCTGCTGCCTTACGGCGCGGGGCCGCCGACGTTTGTCATCCACCCCGCGAGCGTCCGCGCCGTTGAAGGCGGTGCCACGAACCTGTCGGTTCAACTGGGGCGGTCGCTCGGCGCCTCCCTCCAGTGGGTCCGCAACGGTACGAACCTTCCGGGCGCCACCTTGGCCACCCTGGCGCTCGGGCCGCTGCGGCTCGCTGACAGTGGCAGCAGCTTCTACTGCCGGGCCACTAATCCCTACGGCGCCACCAACAGCAGCACCGCCATCCTCACGGTCACCCCCGACATCACCCGCCCGACGATCGCTTACGCGCAAAGCTGTGGCGAATCCACGCTGGTAGCGGTGGGCTTCTCCGAGGCCGTTGAGCCCGCCTCCGCCGGTGATCCGGCCAATTACTTCATCAACAACAACGTTTCTACTCTGAGTGCGATACTGATGGATGACGGCGCAACGGTTTTGCTCAAGACCACACCCCTGACCCGCGGCACGACTTACACCCTGACGGTCAGCAACGTGCGTGATCTGGCGCAGACTCCGAATACTATCCTTCCCTACAGCCAGTGTGTCTTCTCGTACGCCTGGGCGACGCTGCCGATCCAATACGTTATCGGCACCAACGAGCCAGCCGGGCCTTCCAGCCGCCGGACCCCCTTGGCCATTTCGGAGATCATGTATCATCCAACCAATCGGATGGATGGGAAGAACCTCGAGTATATTGAAATCTACAACTCGAATCCGTGGGCGGAGGATCTCGGCGGCTGCCGCATCTCGGGAGATGCCGCCTACACCTTTTCCCCTGGCACAATGATCCCGGCTCTGGGTTACCGGTTGGTGGCCGCAAATCCAGCCGACTTGCAGGCCGTTTACGGGCTGAGCGGCGTCCTTGGCCCGCTTACCAATTCCGAGCCGGGCAATGGTGCCGGGGTCCTCGCCAACGGCAGCGGCATCGTCCGGTTGCATGACGAACTCAATGCCCTGCTGCTCGAAGTCGCCTACAGCGACCAGCCGCCCTGGCCCGCCGCTGCTGACGGGGCGGGGCATTCGCTCGTCCTGGCGCGGCCTTCCCACGGAGAAGCCAATCCCCGTGCCTGGACGTCCAGCGACTGCGTTGGCGGCTCGCCGGGCGCTGGAGACACCTCGCCGGCCTTGGCGACCCGTTCCGTGCTGATCAACGAAATCCTGGCGCACACGGACCCGCCGCAGGAGGACTACATCGAGCTGTTCAACTGCAGTGCCGACGCGGTGGACGTTGGCGGCTGCGAGCTTACGGACGATCCCACCCAATGCCGATTCCGCATCGCGGAGGGAACGATCATTCCGGCGCGCGGCTTCCTGGCTTTCTCTCAGAGCCAGCTTGGGTTCGCGCTGAAGGCTGAGGGCGAGACAGCCTATTTCCTCGCCGCCGACGGCAGTCGCGTCTTGAGCGCGTTGCGGTTCGGCAACCAGGAAAACGGCGTCGCCTATGGCCGCTTTCCCGACGGCGCACCCGATTTCCGGCGGCTGTCCAACGTGACACCGGGGACCAACAACGCCCGTCCGCTGCTCAGTGAGGTTGTGATCAACGAAGTGCAATACCACCCCACCAGCGAGGAAGAGGACGAGGAGTTTGTGGAGATATACAACCGCGGCTCCAACGCGGTGGCGCTCGCCCAATGGCGGTTGAGCGGAGGCGTTAGCTTCATCTTCCCGCCGAACGTGACTCTGGCTGCGGGCGGTTACCTGGTCGTTGCCCGGGATGTGGGCAAAATGCTGGCGGCGCATCCGAACCTCAGCGCGTCGCTGGTTCTCGGCGGGTATGGCGGCAAGTTGGGCAATGACGGTGACGTCCTGCGACTGGACAAACCGGACGACCTGGTATCCACAAACCAGTCCGGCCGGCTCGTCACGAACCAGCTCCACATCGTCGTGGACGAAGTCACTTACGGCACCGGCGGGCGCTGGGGGCAGTGGGCCGATGGCTGGGGCAGCACCCTGGAGCGCACCGACGCCCGGGGCGACGGCAATCTCGCGCCCACGTGGGCCGACAGTGACGAAACAGCCAAGAGCGGTTGGATCACGGTGGAGGCCACCGGCGTGCTCGACCACGGCGTCTTGTCCGTCGCGGATCAATTGCAGCTCCTGCTCCTTGGCCGCGGCGAGTGCCTGGTGGACAATGTCGAGGTGATTCCGCAGGGCGGAGCGAACGTGGTCGCCAACGGGACTTTCGACACCGGCGCCAATGGTTGGTACTTCCAGGGCACACACGAACCGTCGGCGTGGCAGGCCAGCGGCGGATTCAACGGGGGCTGCCTGCGGGTGGTGGCTTCGGACCGCGGCGACACAGGTGCAAACCGCATTCGCACGGTGCTCACCCAAACGCTGGCGGAAGGCACAATCGCGACGCTGCGCGCGAAAGTGCGCTGGCTGACGGGACATCCCGAAATCCTCCTCCGCTTGCGCGGCAACTGGCTTGAAGCCGCGGGTTATACTCTTGCCACACGCGATTTGGGTTCCCCAGGCGGGCGCAATTCCCGGTTCCAGACCAACGCGGGTCCCGCCATTGCCGACGTGCGCCACTGGCCGGTTCTACCGGCGGCCAACCAGGCGGTAACCGTGACGGCCCGGATCGAGGACCCTGATGGAATCGCCCAGGCGATTCTCAAATACCGCGCGGACCCCGCCGCGAACTACGTGACCGTTCCGATGCAGAGCTGCGGCGCGGGCTTGCTCTCCGGCGTAATTCCGGGCCAAGCCGCCGGCGTGCGGGCGGCCTTCTACCTCGAAACCCGGGACGCCTCCGTGCCGACCGCGACCGCCCGCTTTCCAGACGACGCTCCGGCGCGCGAGTGCCTTGTCAACTTCGGGGAGGCGACCCTGGCCGGCAGCTTCGGCGCGTATCGGCTCTGGGTGTCCCAACGCAACGTCACGCGCTGGGCGTCGCGTGAGAAACAGAGCAATCACCCCCTGGACGCCACCTTTGTCTATGGCGGCTGCCGCGTCTTCTACAACGTGAAAACCCTTTACAGCGGCAGCCCTTTTCACACTTCGGGTTTCGATTCGCCGGACGGCAATGCCTGCGATTACGAGGTCAATTTCGCGAAGGACGACGAGTTGCTCGGGACCGATGATTTCCTGCTCGCGACTATAGGGAACTTCAACAGCGATCCCACCTGCCAGGCCGAGCAAACCGCTTTCTGGTTGTGCCGCCAGCTTGGTGCCCCGTACCTGCATCGGCGCTACATCCGGATGTTCTTCAATGGCAAGCAGCGCGGCGCGGTTTGCGAGGATGCTCAACAGCCCAACGGCGATGTGGTCAGCGAGTTTTTCCCGGACGATGACGAGGGCAACTTGCACAAGATCGAGGATTGGTTCGAGTTCAGCGACTCGGGCGACAACATGGTCTCCTTCCGGGACGCAACCTTGCAGAACTTTACCACCACCGGCGGAGCGAAGAAGGTCGCCCGCTATCGCTGGAACTGGCGTCCGCGGGCCACGCGCGAATCAGCCAACGCGTTCACCAATCTGTTCGCCCTGGTAGATGCCATGAACGCTGCGCAGCCGGAGCCTTATCGTTCGTGGGTGGCGGATCTGGTGAACGTGGAAGAGTTCATGCGCGTGCTCGCCGTCGAGCGCATCGTTGGCAACTGGGACAGCTACGGCTACGCGCGCGGCAAGAACATGTTCGCCTACAAACCGACGTCGGGTCCGTGGACGTTGCTGCCGTGGGACGTTGATTTTGTGTTCAGCTCGGGTGGCAACTCCGCCACCGACCCCCTCTTCGGCAGCCATGAGCCGGTTCTGGACGCCTTCCGCTCTTTCCCGGAGTTTCAGAGGGCCTACTGGCGTGCCTTTGAGCGAGCCGCCAATGGCCCCTTGCAGCCGAACGCCTTGGCGGGGCGCTTGAATCCCCGCTACTCTGCGCTGCTCGCCGCCGGCATAGGGCCTGATTCCCCGCAGGCCTTGAAAGATTACGCGGCGCAGCGACGCGTTTACATCCTTTCACAGCTCGCGACGGTAGCGTCGCCGTTCACGGTCAACGCGACGGTAACGGTGAGCA
>CAZVFC010000104.1:0-14839 GCA_964625855.1 uncultured Verrucomicrobiota bacterium
GTCGGACGCAATCACTGCTTCCAGAGGAAGGCCGCCCCGGGTACGGGCAGCTATACCTGGATGGGTCGCATTTGGGAATTCATGAACCACAAGGGATTCAACAAGTAACCAAGCAAACAAGGACAATCAGATGAACAAACTGATGCTCATCGTCGGCGCGGCGATTCTCACGGGCTGTTGCACGGTCGGCAACGGGCCGAAGAATTCGGGAACGACTTTCGCGAAGGACGCGCTCGCTCCTTACGTCGAAAAAGGACAACTGCCGGGCGCGATCAGCGTCTTTTACAAGGACGGCCTGCAGGAAACCGCCTGCGTCGGTTGCGCCGACGTCGCGGCGAAGCGTCCGATCACGATGGACGACGTCTACATGCAGTGCTCGCAGACGAAGGGCTTCTGCGGCGTGACGATCGCGATCCTCGTTGAGGAAGGCAAGCTCTCGCTCGACGATCCCGTTTCGAAGTATCTGCCGGAATTCAAGGAGCTCTGGATCCTCGGATCCAACTCGAACGGCGTGAAGAAACTCGTCCAGGCGAAAAACGTGCTCACCGTCCGCATGGTCATGAACCACACCGGCGGATTCCCGTTCGAGATTTGCGCGAAGCAGGGCAACATCAAGGGCGGCGGCTGGTCCGGCGGCGCTCCGCTCCGGCAAACTGCGGCGATCGCGGCGGCGTGTCCGTTGCTCTTCGAGCCCGGCACGAAGGTACAGTATTCCAACACCGGCATCGACATCGGCGCGGCGGTCGTCGAGGTGGTGACCGGCAAACGCTGGGAAGACTTCCTCAAGGAGCGTATCCTCGATCCGCTCGGCATGGCGTCCAGCTCGTTCCGGCCGACCGACAAGCAGCTTAAGACTCAGGTGCAGATGTACGACTGCGTGAAGGATGAGCCCGCCAAATACCGCTGGCAGAACGAGATGCAGCAGCGTCCCTACAACGACGATCACGTCTTCGCGTCGGCGGGCGCGGGGCTCTGGACGACCGCGAACGACCAGCTCAAGTTCTACAAGATGCTCATGAATCTCGGCGTGGGCGAGAACGGCGTGCGGATCCTCAAGGAAGAAACCGTTAAGGAAATTCTCGCTAAGTCGACACGTCCGAAAGGCTTGGGGGGTATTCGCTCGGGCTTTCCGCGCCGGAAGAAGACAAAGACGACGCCTGGTTCGGACATGGCGGCGCGTGGGGTACGAACTGCATGGTCAACTGGCACCGCAAGGAACTGAAGCTTTGGGCCGTGCAACTCTGCGGCGATCCGCGTCCCTGGGACACGGCACGCTCGGCGGCGGAAGACAAGTTCTTCAAGCACGCGATCGACAACTCCGGCGCCGACGCCTACACCGGCCGCGTCAAGTAATGGATGACTAGTAGTCAAAAAAACGACGCTGTAAGGTGCGTGGGGTTGGCCTCGCAGCCCAGCCTTGTCAATGGCCCCACGCGAGGGGAGTTCAACGTGCTCCCCAACCTGCCTCCATAGTACCTCCGTCCTTCCTCCGATCCTCCTCCGACAGGCAATGGGAGGAAGGACGGAGGAAAGACGGAGGAAGAACGGAGGTAGCCGCGGGAGAGTGTGGCGCAGATCAGGGTGGACCGCAGGGGGAAGCCCGGCGTGGAGGAAGGCCGAGCCTACCCCCACGGGCTTGCGGACGCCTGAAATTTGCGGCTCAGGCTGACGGAACGATGGCGCTGGTGACTTTGGGCAGGTCCGTCCAGCCGTCCATATGCTGACAGGTCCGGATGAACACCGCACCGCCGACTGGCGGCACGCCGCTGCGAGCGACGTATAGCTCGGTGATGTCGCTCCACCCATCCACCGGCGCCGGCAGCAAACCCAGGAACGGAAAGTGCACCACACAGCGGACACCTGCGCTGACCGGCGCGGCGCCCTGCACGACGGTGGACGGGCCCGGCGGGCCCAGCACTCGCAGCTTCAAACTGATCGTGCCGCCGGTGTTGGTGATCGCCAGCTCCGCCACCGGGTTGGGGCTGAAGCTGGGCACGACGGGCGGCAAGTCGAGCCAGCCCAGGCCCAGGCGGGCGCGGGCGGCGTTGACCTGCACAAAGTAGTGGTAGCCGCTGAGCGGGACGCTCCGACCCGCCCGGGTGACGGTGAAGCCGTCCGCCGCGGCAAGGCACCACGCAACCTGCTGTTCGGGAGTCAGGCCGCGCCAGCGGCCTGAGACCGCCCCGAAGTTGCCGCGGTTGCATTGCTGGTCCGGGGTTTGCGGGTTGCGCGGGGGCACGTACTGACGCACGACCTGGCCGTAGCGGCCGTTGACATAGACGACTGGGCCGACTCGGCCCGACTGAGGTGGACAAATGATTTTGCTCATAGTGATTCAGTGTTTTTTTACGCCCAGCCTACCACAGGGGGTATGACAAATACGGGGTAACCCGTATAAGTACGGATGCCAGGCCGATTTCCGCGGAAAATCCTCTGTTCCAATACCTTACAATGCCCTGCCGATTCCGGTGGGCCCGGGGACCAAGACTTTGTGGCCCCACCGCGCGGCCAGTAGGAAAAAACACTTGTCAGCCGCCGGCGCGGAGATTGCAAACGGGGTGACAAGGCCAGAAGCGGCCCTGAGCGCGAGGTGAACTACGACGCGCATCCGGCGGTAAACATTGACGGGATGCCGTACCCCGATACAGCGAAGTGGCAATTCCTGACCACGCACCTGCGGAATGTTGCCGCCTTAGCAAGCCTCCTCAACGACTCTCTCTACTGCCCGCGGCGGGCGGGCTCGGATTGAAACACCTCTAGCTTCGTCTTCGGCGTGGTCTGATCCGCCAGGCGTTGGCAGTCCCTGGTCGGCGTTCGTTGGGAGCTGCTCCAGGTTCGGGTCACTCGGTTCTATTTCCACCGCGTTTCGTTACCGGTGCACTGCTGGCGGGCGGCAGGTCGGTCTTCCCCAGTGGCGTCGGCGTCTCCCGTGGTGGCAGCCGTTCGTCTGGCGTTGGCTCGTTCTCTCTGGCTGGCAGCGTTAGCCCTTCACATCACGCGCCACCTTCGCGGAGCCGTCATCCGGCACAACAGCTTGCTGTGCCTCTCCCATTGCCCATTTTAGGAAGAAGGCAACAAACGGGTCCGTTATGTGGAGCTTCTGCTCCTCGCGCTCCCAATCCAGAACGGGTGTCGATGCCTCGTCACTCGATGCAATCTCTGACATCTTTTCCCGGACCCTGGTGACCTTGTGGCCCTGTGGGACGTTGGTAGCCAACAAGTCGCGCGAGATGCCTCCCTTCCGCTCCACTTCGTGAAGAACGCCAACAGGCCATCAGGCCGGGCCCAATTTTCCATCGTTGCGTGGCCCACACGGCGCATGGCTTCGATCAAGAGGGCTTCGATGTCGTCGGCCATCCTCAGAATAGCTGGCAATCGCTCCCGCAGTTGGGAATGCCCGCGCAGTTGCTCGATGAGCTTCAGTTCCTCGATATTCAAATTCGGTTGCGGGAGATGTTGGTTCTTCATCCCCACTGCAAGTAGTAGAAGGGCTGTCCTGGTACAATCTCATTCTTGAGAATCTCCTTTGTCCGTCTCGCGCCCCACCTTGAATCACACCCTCGCACCTCTTCTGGCTCTTGCGGCAGTCGTGTGACTTGGCTAATTTTGTTGGATGGCGTCAAGTTATTTGGCAACAGACCTGCTTCCGACAGCGTGACAATTACTATGCGGACACCTCTCTTCTCAACCGACCGGCTTTCTCTATACTCTCGCCTGGGACGGTTCCTGGCCGCCCTCCTCGTGATCGGGCGCGCCTCGGCGGCTACCTTGCCGTTCTTCGATGACTTCGAGAGCGGCCTGGGCAATTGGTTGCCCAGCGGGTCGTGGGGCCTGACCACGGCACGTTATGCATCACCCAGCCATGCCGCTACCGACAGCCCTGGCGCCTATTACACGAATAACACCAGCGCCGCCCTGGCGCTGGCGTTGTCTCTGGACCTGACCGGCACAACCCGCCCGGCGCTCAGCTTCCGGCATGCGTACGCGCTGGAAACGGGCTATGACTTCGGCTACGTCGAAGCGTCCCTTGATGGCGGCAGCACCTGGCTGGCGCCGCCGCTGGCCATCTGCACGGGAAACTTGGGTGCGATGACGCGTGAACAGTTCGACCTCTCAGCCTATGCGGGCGCCGCGAACCTTAGCTTGCGGTTTCGGCTGGAGACGGATGCATCCGTGGCGATGGATGGCTGGTATGTGGACGACGTGCGCGTGGCGGAGGCGCCGGCGCCGACAACGCTCTGGGCGACGCAGACGAATCGCAATTCGGTGGTGCTGGCCTGGGACCAGGCGCCAGCGCCGGGTTTTGCCGCCTACCGGCTCTATCGGTCGCTGAATCCCGCGGTGGACTGGCGCAGCGCGCAGCTCATCGCCGAAGTGGGCAGCAACCCCCTCACGACTGTTACCGACATCACCACCAGCCCCAAGACGCGCTACTATTACCGCCTGGCGGTGGTAAACACCGACGGCATGCTCACGCTGGGAAACGAGATTGCCGTTAACACCCTGGCCGGGATGGACTACCCGTTCGTGGACAATGGCGAGAGTGGGGGGGCGATTTGGGTTGCCGACGCGCCGTGGGCCTTGAGCGAGGAGGACGCGCTCACCCCCACGCATGCCTGGTCAGATTCCCCCGGCACAAACTACGCCAATGGCTTACCGTCGCAGGCCCTCACGCTGGCCGCGCCGCTCTACCTGGCCGGCCACGCGGTGGCCCCGGTGCTTTCGTTCAGACACAAGCATGACTTCGCCGCCGGGGATTCCGGCAATGTGGAAATCTCGCTGAACTTCGGCGCGGACTGGACCACGCTGGCCACTTTCACTGGCACGGCCACAAACGACTGGAAACGCGGGCGCATCAGCCTGTCCGCCTACACCAATAGCGCGGCCATGGTCCGCTTCCGGCTGACTTCTGGGGTTGGGGCCCGGGCCGACGGCTGGCACCTGGACGACATTTCAGTGGCTGAATCGCCCGCGGTCGTCCCGGCGCCGGCCCTGGACGACCTTACGTCCCATTCCATCCGCGTCGTATGGGCCCCCGACACCAACGCGCTGTTCTCGCACTATGCCATCCTACGGTCCACCGAGCCGGGCGTGGGCATCAACTCCACCCTCGCGGCCACGATCACCCACCAAGGCACGGCCAGCTATACCGATGCGAATTTGGCGCTGGACACGGTCTATTACTACCGCGTCTATGCCGTGAATGCCTACGGCGCCTACTCGCCCGATAGCCCCGCCGAGAGCGCGGCCCGCACTCTCAATAACCCGGCTCCATTCGCGGATGATTTTGAGACAGGGCTGTCTAACTGGAATGTCACCGGGTCGTGGGGGCTGACTACCAACCATAGTCATGAAGGCGCGTACGCGCTGACCGATTCACCGCAAGGCGACTACGCCAATTCCACCGACAGCTATGCGTTGAGCGCGGTGAATCTGGTGGGGACGACCTGGCCGGTATTGAAGTTCTGGGATCGGCACCGGCTGGCGGACAACGACTGGGCGCGGCTGGAGGTTTCGACCGACGGCAACAGTTGGACCCCGCTCTACGGGGCGGCGGGCATTCGGACCGAGTGGGCCGAACAGAGCATTGACCTGTCGCCCTGGAAGAACCAGAGCAACCTGCGTCTCCGCTTTCATGTATGGACCGACGGGGGCACGACCGAGGACGGGTGGAGCATAGACGACCTGGTGGTGAGCGAGCACACGCCGGCGGTCATTGCACTGCCCTTCTACGAGACCTTCGAGGCGGGGCTGGGCCACTGGCTGCACTCCTCGTGGGCGCTGGACACCAACGGGGCGTATGGGGGCAGTTATGCGGTGCGGGACACGCCCGCGGGGCGAATGAACCCGGATACGACCTATTGGCTGGGGTTGGGGGGCAATTTGAACTTGAGCAACACGGTTAATCCGCAACTGGTGTTTTGGGTCAAGGGGCAGTTATGGTATCGGGCGCGGTTCCGGGTGCAGTCTTCGACCGATGGCGGGTTGAACTGGGCTGACTTGTATGGGCTCAACTACGACTGGAACCAGGACTGGACGCGGGTGCAGGTATCGTTGCAAGGGCTGGTCAACGCGACGGTGCGGCTGCGCTTTGCCACCTGGAACGAGTATGGCACCGCCCCCGCCCAGGACCTGTGGATGGATAACCTCGCCATCGAGGAGATGCCCGCGCCGGTCATGCTCCAAACCCTTACGCCGGGGCTGCGGTCGGTGGATCTGACCTGGACGGCCTCGACCCTGGGGGCGGCCTTCAAGCGCACGGAAGTGTATCGGGCGACGCACGCCACGGTAACCCTGAGCGACACCTTGGTCGGCACGTTCACCGATCCGGCGGTGACCAACCTCACCGATACGGGTCTTTCGATTGGGGCGACGTATTACTACCTGGTGTACACGGTGGACACCAACGGCGTGTACAGCCCGTCCAATGAGCGATCCACCACGACGGTGCCGGTGCCCTGGCCGCTGGCCGACGCGATGGAAACGACCGATCAGTGGGTGACCACGGGCACGTGGGGTATTGGCGCCGACGGCCGCAGCGGCGGTTGCCTGAGCGATTCTCCGATTGGCGACTACGCCAATTCCACCGACAGCTATGCGTTGAGCGCGGTGAATCTGGTGGGGACGACCTGGCCGGTATTGAAGTTCTGGGATCGGCACCGGCTGGCGGACAACGACTGGGCGCGGCTGGAGGTTTCGACCGACGGCAACAGTTGGACCCCGCTCTACGGGGCGGCGGGCATTCGGACCGAGTGGGCCGAACAGAGCATTGACCTGTCGCCCTGGAAGAACCAGAGCAACCTGCGTCTCCGCTTTCATGTATGGACCGACGGGGGCACGACCGAGGACGGGTGGAGCATAGACGACCTGGTGGTGAGCGAGCACACGCCGGCGGTCATTGCACTGCCCTTCTACGAGACCTTCGAGGCGGGGCTGGGCCACTGGCTGCACTCCTCGTGGGCGCTGGACACCAACGGGGCGTATGGGGGCAGTTATGCGGTGCGGGACACGCCCGCGGGGCGAATGAACCCGGATACGACCTATTGGCTGGGGTTGGGGGGCAATTTGAACTTGAGCAACACGGTTAATCCGCAACTGGTGTTTTGGGTCAAGGGGCAGTTATGGTATCGGGCGCGGTTCCGGGTGCAGTCTTCGACCGATGGCGGGTTGAACTGGGCTGACTTGTATGGGCTCAACTACGACTGGAACCAGGACTGGACGCGGGTGCAGGTATCGTTGCAAGGGCTGGTCAACGCGACGGTGCGGCTGCGCTTTGCCACCTGGAACGAGTATGGCACCGCCCCCGCCCAGGACCTGTGGATGGATAACCTCGCCATCGAGGAATCACCGCCCCCAGTGACGCTCAATCCGCTGGATGAAATCACGTCGGCCACGATGCGCCTGAATTGGACGGAGGCGGCCATTGGCAACTTCAAGGAATACCGTGTTTACCGATCGGACTCTTCGGGCGTGAGCGAGAGCTCCGCGCTGCTCGCGGTGATCACCAATCGGGCGACGACCACGTTCGCGGACAGCGGCTTGGTGGGGCGCAAGACCTACTACTATCGCGTCTATCTCTACAACCAATATGATGATGGCGTCGGCTCCAACCAGTCATCGGCGACGACGGCCGGCATTGGAATGCCGTGGATGGCCGACTTCGAGACCACCCAACCGGGCTGGACATTCACCGGCACCTGGACACCCTGGCCGGGATCGGGACGCAATGGCACAGCCGGGCTGGTGGACTCACCCGGCGATTACCCCAACAGTTCTTCCCACTACGCCCAGTGCGCCGTGGACTTGCGCGGCACAGCATGGCCGGTCCTGCGTTTCTGGGACCGGCACATCATCGCCGCCGGCGACTGGGGCCGACTGTTTGTTTCGGGCGATGCCGGCGGGAGCTGGACACGGGTGTATGGAGTCTCGGAAACGCGCACCAACTGGACTGAACAGACGATTGACCTATCGCCCTGGAAAAACAACAGCCAGGTTTGGGTGCGCTTCCAGATGGACACCGACGGCGGCACGCAAAGCGACGGCTGGTATTTGGACGACGTCTCGCTCGGCGAATACAAACCCGCGCCGGCAGCTTACCCGTTTTATGAGAACTTCGAAGCCGGTCTGGACAACTGGCTGCATCCGGTCTGGACCGTGGACACCAACCAACCCTTCGCCGGCCAATACGCGGCCCGCGACACGGTCTTCCCCTGGCTGCCCCCGGACACCCAACTGGCGCTAGTGTTGGGGCGCGAACTGAACCTGACCAACGCGGTGAATCCCATCCTGACCTTCAGAGTGCGTGGGCAGCTCTGGTACCGAACACGCTTTCGCGCGCAAGCGTCCACGGACGGCGGTGTCGGCTGGACCGACCTGGCCGGATTGAATTACGAGTGGAATCAAGGGTGGACGCGCATCCAGGTGCCGCTCACGACCTACACCAATCACTCCATCCGCCTGCGCTTCATTGTCTGGAGCGAGTACGGCTCCGCGCCGGACCAGGACCTGTTCCTGGACGACATTGGCATTGGCGAGCCCGCGCCCGGCGCGCCCTCCCTTGCCGCGCCAGCCAGCTTGGCCAGCGTCCCGATCGTGCGCCCGACGTTGTCCGTAACCAACGCGGTAGATTACCAGGGCGATCCGCTCTCCTATCGCTTCGAAGTCTATGCGGATGCGGCGTTGTCGAACCTGGTGGCCCAGGTGCCCCTCGTGGCGGCCAGTTCCGTGGTCTCGAGCTGGCAGGTGGACACCGACCTGCCCAACAACGCGCAATACTGGTGGCGATGCCAGGCCAGCGACGGCACCAACACCGGCCCATGGATGGCGACGGCGACGTTCTTCGTCAACGAAATCAACCACGCGCCCGCCACGCCGGTGGTGGCCGGGCCGCCCGCCGGCACTTTGGTCACGAACCTCGAAGCGTTGCTGCTGTGGTTCCCTTCCACGGGCGATCCCGATGAAGGCGACCGCGTGGCCACGTATCATCTTCAGGTGGCCGCCGAGGCAGCTTTCGGCGCTCCCGTCATCAACGTAACCAATATGCCGGCGGCAGCGGTGCCGCCGGGCAGCAACTGGGTGTTGGCCCTTCCGCTCAGCGCCTTGCCCGGGGCCGAAAACTTGGTTGCCGGAACGCTCTACTACTGGCGCATCAGCGCCCAGGATTTGCGCGGCCTGAGTTCTGACTGGTCGCCGGGCGCGAACACGTTCCAGTTTGGCGTCGCTCCGCCCCGCCCAGGGACCCTCTCGGGATTGCGGCGTGGAAGCGACGGCACCATGACCCTGGAATGGCAAGGGGCCGCTGGCGAGCTGTACGTCGAGTTCAGTCTCTCGCTCGGAACGCCCAACTGGCAAACTATCGCCGGCCCGTTGCGCGGCACCAATTGGACCTTTACGCCCGTGCCTGGCGCTGGCTCCGGCTTCTACCGGGTGCGGAGCCAGTAGGCGCTGGTTCTCAGGACGCGGTCCGGGGCAGGAGGCTCCCGCGTGGGCGACACAATCACGCAGCGCCGGCCTGTGCTCCGCGTTTGGGCTGCCTTCGCTTCGCCTTGAACAGGCTTGCGGGCTTGCCTAAGTTGGCGGCGTGAAGAAGAGTGCGTTCGCGCGCGGCCAGGCCAATTTTGGTGCGGGCTTGTTCATCAGCCTTGGCACCATCATGCCCGGCTACCCGCCCCCGCCCAATCGTGAGTTGGAGACTCAGCGGGCAATGTTTACCAGTTCTGCCAGCCATGATTGAGACCGCCATCGGTCTGGTGCTGCGCACGCGGCGGCTCACGGAGACCAGCCTCATTGTCCACTGGCTCACGCCTGAACTCGGACGGCTGGCCACCGTTGCCAAGGGTGCGTTGCGCCCCAAATCGCCCTTTCGCGGCAAGCTCGATTTGTTCTACTACGCGGACTTCAGCTTCAGCCGCAGCCGGCGGTCCGAGCTGCATACCTTGCGCGAAGTCAGCCTGCGCGAGACTCATCCCGCGTTGCGGCAGGACCTGGCACGTCTCCGCCAGGCGTCTTACTGCGCCGCGCTCGTCGAGCAAACCTCCGAGACCGAGACGCCCCTGCCCACAGTCTCTGAGTTGATGCTCAGCCTCTTGCAGTATCTGGGCACGCACGAGCCTCAACCGCGGGCCATCTTCGCCTTCGAGCTCAAGCTGCTGTCCGAACTCGGCCTGCAACCGGACTGGGAGCAAAGCAAGCTGAACCCCGCCACGAAGCTCCTGGTGCGGGCGCTCACGGAAGAGGACTGGAACGATCTGGCGCGGCTAGCCCCGAGTCGCGCGCAGGTGGCCGAACTCGGCCGATTCCTGCACGGCTTCCTGATTTACCATCTCGGGAGGCTCCCCAAGGGGCGCGATGCCGCGCTGGGTCAATTGCCCCATCCGCAATCGCCCTAACCGGCGCCGTGCCTTATGCCGATGCCGCCGGAACCAACGTGACGCAGCTCTATCGGATCAAGTAATGAGGCGGATGGCCGCTCAGGCTGCCGGAGGCAATTCAGCGGGAGGCCTTGATGGGCGGCATTTGGGGCAGCGACCGCCCCGAGAGGTCGGTGGTGGTGACGCGCATCTCTTCGGGCGTGACCTCGCAGCGGATGACCGTCTCGGTGCCGCCGGTGATCAAGGGGAAATTCAACCCGTTCTGCCCCGCGGGCTGAACGGCGTATCGGTGGGTGTGGCCGCAGATCAGCAGGTCCACCTTCCCGCGGTTCAGCAGGGGCACCACGTTATCCAGGAGCCAGCGCGGGCGGATGAACTTGGCATCGGACCGCCGGTCCGGAGGGATGTGCATCACGCAGACGCGGAATGGGGCTCTCAGAAAGCCGGGGTCTTCGATCTGCCGGGAGAGCCACTCGACCTCGCGGCGCAGGTAAGGCTCGAAGGCCACCAGGCCCGAATACTCACTGCTCGCATCCGCCTTGTCTTCGCCGCTGTCCAGGATCAGAAACGCCACCGGTCCCTGGCGCAGGGCGTAGTAGTAGCGGCCGGACTCGGTGGGGAAGTAATCGAGCAGCCGCCGGGCGAAGCTGCCGCGGGTGTCGTGATTGCCCCGCACATAGACCAGCGGGATGCGCGTGGCGAAACTCTGCACGCATGGCTCGACCACGCAACGATACAAGTGCGTTTCGTCCTTGACGTAGTGAACCATGTCGCCGTTGAGAAGAGCCAGATCCACGCCGGCCCACGCCACCGATGCCAGCGAGGCGGCCAGGGGAGCGACGTTTTCGTGGCGGTCGTTCACCACGACGAACGCCGTGGCCGGTTTGCGCGCGTCGAGGGTGGTGAAACGATGCTCCGGGCTGGCGGCGGTCGCGCCGTAAGTCACTTTGTAGGGGCGGAATTCCGGAATCTGACGGGAGACGGCGCGGTAGCGGTAACGGGTGCCGGGCTCCAACCCGGTGAGCGTCACGTTGTGCACGGTCAGGTCGGCGTCCACCAGGCCATGATGCGCCGGCATGTTGGTGAGCCAATGTTCAGCAGACTCAGGCTGGTATTCGACCCATGAGACGCACTTCTGGCTGGTCGCCCAGGAGACGGTCACAGCCGTTTCGGACGGCGCCTGGAGGAACGGCCCCTGGGTGATTGCCATCGGGGCGCTGGCGGGGGCGGCGTTGGTCATCGGCCCAGACGGGTCTTGCGCGCTCGCCGGCTGAGATATGGCGACGGCAAGTGCCGCGCCCAGCGCGCATGAGCCGAGGGCTCGCGCGAGGCAGGATGTTCTGCACGGCTTTGCCGGGTCACTTTGGATGAACTGCGTCATAAATGTATCTGCCGCCGGCTCTCACGCGGGGTTGCTTCCGCCGGCATTCGAGGCTGCGCCAAGCCGTGATAGTATCAAACCAGCCAGCATCAGCCAGCCATCATTTTGTAGTTGACCGTTCAGGCCGATCCGCGGTAGCCTGCTGTCGTATTCAGGGTGATGTGTCCGGGACGGATCGCTGAATATGACGACGCTGCAATATGAAATCCTGGCAGGGTCCCCTGCCGTGCGAGATAGGCTACGCGCGCTCGGCATGCTCGCCGGGATGGCGGTGAAGCTCGCCCCCGTTGCTCGCCAGCCGGACCAGCCGGCGGTCGCAGGCGGTATGACCCCGCTGTGCCGCCTGATTCTCCAGGACCCCAACGGAGCGGCCGCCTGCCGCCAATTCCTGGCCGGATTGCAGAGCCAATTCAAAAGCGGAGGGCCGGGTTCGGAGGGTGCGATGAATCTGCCGTCCCGCAATCCGCCTCACGCCAAGCCTGGCCCCGCCCGCGCCCTGCGCCCTGCGCCCTGCGCCGTTCACATTAAGCAGTGCTTCACCGGTCTTACGAAACTGGTCACGCCTATCACCGCGCAAGGCGAGCCCGTGGCCACCCTGATGTGCGGCGCCTTCTTCACGCGCAAACCAACGGAGCAGGGCTTTAAGGGCTGTCTGCAAAAGTTGCGCCGGCGAGGCGTTCACCTGGACCCGGAGCGTGCCCGGAAGGCTTACTTTCAGAGCCGGATTGCTCGCCCCGCGCACATCCGGGCCGCCAGCCGTTTGCTCGCTGACCTGGCCGAACACCTCGGCGAGATGGCTGCTCATTGCCTGCTCGACCGCCGGGCCGGGGACCCGCCGTGCGTCGTCTGTGCCAAGAAGCTGGTTGCCAAACAACTCGGAGCGATGCCCACCACGCAGAGCGCTGCCCGCGAGGCGCACGTGACCGAGCCCTACTTCTGCCGCAGGTTCAAAACCGCCACCGGCATGACCTTCTCCGAGTATGTCGCGCGCTGTCACGTGGAGCGGGCCCGGGAATTGCTCCACGACCCAAAGTTGCGCGTCACCGACGTGGCCTACGGCGCCGGCTTCCAGTCCATCCCTCACTTCAATCACACCTTCAAACGCTACACCGGCCTCACCCCCAACGGCTACCGCGCCTCGCTGCGGAAAGCGTAGGTGGATGAACAGCGAAGGCGCGAAGACGCGAAGGGGAAGAAATCTCAAGCAAGATCGCCGGAGGCTTTGCGCAGCGGTGCGCTCCGGAAGGTAGCGCAAGCGGGACCGGAAGTCATCCAGAACGCCGGCTCATCAAAGGTCCGCCCTGGACCTCGGCAGCCTTCACGGCAACCTCAACAGCCAAAGCGGTGTCAGCCCCATTCCCCGCCAGCCACCGCAGTGCAGAACCGCGCGGCGGTGCAGGGCATGGACTGCTCGCAGCCATTAGACGGCTTGCACGCTTGCTCTCGCGGGTCTTCGCTATGTCGGCTCTTCGCGCCTTCCCGTCTTCGCTGTTCGTAGTCCCGTGGTCCGTGGTCTCGTAGGCCCTTCTTGGCAGGTTAAAATACGACAAGAAAAAGGTTAATCCAGCAGTAGCGGGAATCTGGCCTGCGAGCGTAAAATAGGCGCCGATGAGTGGGTTGTTGTTTCGAGCCGAACCGCGCCCCCCCATTCGGACGCTCCGGCTTCATCGAGGACCCACTCCCATACTATGGACAATACTGTGTAAAGAAAGGAACAGCACCTATGCGCACAAGCAGACTACTCGCCCTCACCGCACTAACCCTGTGGGCCCTGTTGGCCCCAGCCTACGGCCAGCTCGCCCGCTCCACCTTCGACGTGGATGCGGAGGGTTGGATGATCGTGGACCGAGTCCCGAACAGCCTCGAAGTAATCCAAACCCGCGCGCCTCAATGGGCCCTTGGTGGTTTCCATGAGCGCTACATCTATGCCACCAATGGGCCCGGCGAGTTCTACTTCCGCGCCTCGGCGGAATTCCTCGGCAATCAATCGCTCGCTTATGGCTACTCGCTGGAATACGACCTTCAGCCTTACGTTATAGATGCGCCCACTCAATGCGTTTACTCGGTGATTCTTATTGGCGGAGGAATGACCCATGGGATTACCCTGCCCCCACTATACAGCGGATGGAATCATTTCGCGGTACCGCTCTACGCCGACGCCGGGTGGACCAATGTGGCGACCGGGATGGCCTCATCGTCTAATGAGCTATGGACCTGTCTGTCAGCCGTTCAATCCCTGGACATTGCGGGTAAATTCAGTACCAATCCCCTCTTTAATTGCGCCATCGATAATGTGCTGCTCATCGCGCCGCCTCACACCGTGGTCTGGCGGCGGCAGGCAGATGGCCGGCTCTTCTGGGTATGTGAGCACGGCACTCACTTTTGTTGGCCTGATAACCACAGCTGGAGCCAGGACGAACTTTGGGGCAGTGTTTGCGGCTATACCGGTATGCTCGAACCAAGCAACTGGACTACGACGAACTGTCCCAACGATGCAACCTGGGACGTGATTATCGGCAACTCCGGCGTCGCGCCCGCTTATGCTTTACTGGACGCCTCTGTCATCCTTCACAGTCTCACGCTGCGGCCTGAGGGATACCTTGGCTTTAATCCGGGCTTGGGCATGGCGTACCTGACGGCGGACCGGTTTGACCTCCAACGCGACGGCGTCATCTCGGGGCTTGGGAACAACAGTCATTTGAGAGTTGCTCAAGGCGGTATTCTCGTAAAATCCGGTGGCGAGGGTAACATGGTCATAGAACCGTGCTTCTACAGCTACAGTGGCAGCGTCCAGGTCAACCGCGGCACCCTGACCCTTGCCGGCCCTGCAACAATTAACGGTCTTTGGACGGGGTCTGGGGATGGCGTGCTGGCCTATTCGGGCTACTCCACCAACCGGCTGCAGGCAGGTCAGCCCGGCGCGACGCTGGCGTTTCCGGGACATCTGTTCCACTGGACTGGCGGCTGGTTTGGTTGGGACGCCCCAATAACCAACACCGGAACAGTGACGGCCTCCGGTCCCGGCATGAAGTTACGGCACGCTGGCACAATTTGTGGGTAATCCAAGGGAAAACAGCGGCCTAACGGC
>CAZVFC010000105.1:0-14381 GCA_964625855.1 uncultured Verrucomicrobiota bacterium
CACTACGCGGTGCACCGGCCACTGGAAGGCAAGCGGGATGTCGTGGCAAAGTACAAGGCAAGATCTCCGCAGGGCGGACAGACTAACGGCGTCTATGCCGCGATGGTGGAGAGCGTGGACGCCAGTGTGGGCCGAATCCTGCGCCAGCTCGACGTGCTGGGGATTGCGGCGACCACGGTGGTGATGTTTATGTCCGACAACGGAGGGCTATGGCCGCAATCCACCGCCAACGCCCCCCTGCGGGCGGGCAAAGGGTACCCGTACGAAGGTGGGATCCGGGAACCGATGATCGTCAAATGGCCCGGTGTGACGCCGCCAGGCACAACCTGCGCCGTGCCGGTCAGCAGCATTGATTTCTTCCCCACCCTGCTCGAAATAGCGGGTGCCAAGCTGCCCAGTCCGGTTGATGGCCGCAGCCTGATGCCGTTGCTCAAGCAGTCAGGCTCGCTACAGCGCGAGGCCCTGTTCTGGCACTATCCGCATTACTGGAATAACAGCCGAGTCCGGCCATACGGTGCCGTGCGCGCCGGCGATTGGAAGCTCATCGAATTCTACGAAGACATGCGGGTGGAGCTGTACAACCTCAAGGAAGATCTCAGCGAAGCGCATGACCTGGCACGGGAAAGGCCTGACATGGCACTCGAATTGCGCACGCGGCTGCATAATTGGCGCCGGTCTGTGAACGCCCAGATGCCAACCCCGTGACGGTCGCGGGCACGTTCACCGCGAATCACGGTTTGCGCAGCCGGAAGAACCTTTGCTGCGCAAGGTCCTCGAGTCGTTCGTGATGATAGAGGAAGTAGCCATCCGTGTCGTACGGGCCGTTGATCGGCAACCAGGTTGCCGTGGGGGAAAGCTCGACGGCGTATTCCAGCCGGAAATCCGAAAAGACTGCGCCCCAGTAAACCAGCACTCCATCGGCGTCTTTGCGAATGAGGAATCCCGGCTGAACGATCCCCGGAGGTGAAGCCGGCGCGGCGACGATGCCTCCGGCAAATTGAATCGCCGGGCCGGGAGTCGTCGGCAGGCGGATGGGCGCGCAGCCGCAGTAATTTCCGTCCGGAGTAAGATGCAGCACCCACAGGCCGTTGGTGCCCCAGATCGTTCCGGCCGTCACCAACGCGGTGTCACCGGGCGCCCAAAGCGCGCCGTACTCCAGCCCGTCCTGGCCCGCCAGCGCGGTGATCTGGTGCAGGTTGCCGCTATTAGCGTCGAACAACCAGAGGTTGTAGAGCGACTCCGAAGGCTCGGAGGGATTTCCCGCGGCCATCGCCAACCGCTGTCCGCTCGGTGACCACGATGGCCAGCGAGGGGTGGTGAGATTCAGGTTGAGCCGCGCGCGGTTGGTGCGCGCGGGCGGCATGAGGTAGATGCCGCTAATCTGGCTGTTCAGACTAAGGTTGTGATGCGCCAGCGAGCCGTCGGCGGGGTTGACCACCGGCGCGTCATCGCTGCAATCGCCCAAGGGCAGCAGCGTGGAATTGCCGGCCAGATCGCGGCTCAAGATGTAGCAATCCTTGTCCTGCACTAGCTCGACGTTGTTTCGCTCCCAATCAAAACCGGTGATCCCGTAGTATTGCGCGTCCAATTGTGTCTCCGTTCCGGTGCCCAACTCACGCAGCCAAAGACCGTTGGCCGGTCGGATGAAAAGCAGGTAGCGGCCGTCGCGGGAAACGCGCGGAAAAGACCCCGCGGTGACGCGCGTATCGCCGCTGCCATCGAGGTTGATCACCCAAATCGAACTGTCCGTGCGGCTGTAGAAGATCGTGCCGCCCGCCGACAGGACTGTTCCCGGCAACGCGGGCGGCGGCTGATTCGTGCCTTCGGTGGCCAGCCCGGCAGGCGGGGGGTCCGTCCGGCCCAATGAATAGCTGGCCAGTTGCGTGCGTCCGCGCAGGCCGCTCGGTGCGCTGCCGTAATACTGGATACTCGCGTCGTTGGTCAACGCGAAGGGGCCGGCATAAAGCTGCCACCATTCGCCCGCGCCCGAGCGATAATACACATCATCGCCGGGGTTCTGCGTGATGAAGGATATCTGGAGCGGCGCGGCGTAAGCACCGGGCGACGGCGAAATCGTCACCACCGAGGGCTCGGGCGCCCGCCCCGGCGCGTAACCGAAGAACGAGATATCCTCCCGATATTGATTGGGCAGCGCGTAGGTCGTGCCGTCCGGGGCCGAACCGAAGTTGTTCGTCGCCGGACTGCCCAGGCCGTCGGTGACACCGCCGTCGCTCTCCACGCGCACTGAAAGCAGCCCGGGCAACCCGGTGACCGCGCTGCTCCAAACCGGCGCGTTCAGCGACCCGATGAGCGCGGCGGCGCTGCTGGTGAACGGGTCGGTTTGGAACAGCCATACGTTGCCCCGCGTCGTGGCGGACGTAAGGCTCGAGAGCGTGCTGCTGCTGGTTTGCGCGTAATTCCCGGCGTCGTCCGCCGTGAATACTTGCGCGTGCGTCGTGGACAAGGAATTCGACGAGGCCGACAACAACGCGAGTTTCCCCAGACCCAGCGGCACCACGCCCTGGATGCTGTTGCCGGCGACCCCGACCGCAAACCCGGCTGTGAGCTGCAACTGCCCCCCGCCACCGCCCGGCAGCCGCAGGCCGCTGACCACGCCATCGCCGAAGTGAATCACCACCAGGCCGTTAGTTTCTTCTTCCACAAAGAACACCCGTTGCACCGCGGCATCGAACGCGTTGAGCGTCGCCGCGCCAAACTCGAACGCCGTTCCGTTATAAATCAGGGGCTGGACGATGACGTTCGATTCGCCCGGCGCGTAGAAGAGCAGGCGCGGATAGGGCTCGGTATTGAAGTAGCCGAAAACATACTCGCTGTGCGGGGGCAAATTCGAGCGAGCCAGTACCGGGGCAGCCGTGTTCGTGTAGGCATACGCGACGAACGTGTCGTTGCTGCCGCGCCGCAGCGCCGCCAGCAGCGTCGCGTCGCTGGCGCTGCGGCGAAACGAACTGGCGCTGCTCAGAAAACCTTCCGCCGCGATTTGGTCCTGGAAACTCGCGACACCGTCGCCGACGAATGCGAACAAATCCAGCAGTGTGATCCCCGGATCATGCGCGCCCGCGTCCAGCCAACTCCAGTCCGCGGCTGTCCCCAGGGGCGCGTCGAGTCCGACCAACAGGCTGACCTCGGCGTGAGCCGGATTGACAATGGCCGGACTGGGGGTGTTGCTCGGATTGGACAGGTTGAGAATGTGAATGCGGTTGAGGCCCGCCGCAGTGACGGCGATGGCGTCGCTGTTCGTTTGCGAAAAGCGTCCGACGGCCAGCGCAGTGGCGGGGTCCGCGCCCGTCGGAACCCCCGGCGCCCAATCGAGCCCGCCGCCGGGGTTCTGGTAACCGACGCGCGCGTGGCCGGTAAGTTTGTCCAACACCAGCGCGTCCGCGCGGCCATCGCCGTTGAAATCGCCGGCGGTGAGGAATTCGGCGGTGGCTTCATAAACGAACGCGGCGGGCGCAGCGAGGGTGAACAGGCCCAAGGCTGCCAGCGCCGCAAATCCGAAAGCCGAAATCCGCACTCGCCGCAATCCAGCGCGAAGGACCCAGCACGCCAAGGCCGAACCCCAGCCGCGTGGCAGGGCGCCAGTGCTTCGCCAGGTGCGAGCAAGTTGGGAGATAGCAGTACCAAGAAACACGGCATTCGTCTCGCCTTTGCGCTGTCGTTGTTCTTTTGCGGCCGCTTGTTCCCTTTGCGCTTGGCGTTTGGATTTAGCTTTCATGGTCCTCCGAAGGGATTTAACGGCAGCTCCACCTCGCCCGCCGGAATGATGTCCAGGGCCTCGCGCTGGTCGTTGAAGCGCACAATGGAATAACGGTAGCGCGCGCCCAGCACGAGTGGCTGTTGATCGCAGAGGTAAAGGAAATAGTAGGTGTGATCGTTGTAGGTCTCCTGGCGAATCCGCAGCAAGCGGTCGGGGATCGTCACGGTTAGCGCCTGTCCGTTGTAACTCCAGGGGATGCGCTCGAGCAGTGGCGAGACTTGCACGATATCCCCGGATACCTTCGGGAACGACGCGTTGGTGACCTGCTGGCGATACACCACCATCGGCAGGATCGTGCGGCTGGCGCGAGCCGGATCGGTGGACAGGCTGCGGAACAGCCCGTGATGCGGATCGGGGTTGAGGATGCTGTTGGCGTGATTGTATGAAATGAGATTCGTGTCGCCGACCCACCCGGACTGGAGGCTGAAGCTGTTATCGAGGCGGCCGATGCGGACGCCGGCCGGACGGCGGCGATCCTCAATCGCGTTGTAGTAGGTCACAAATGCGGTCGCCTGGGCGCGCTGCAGAAGGTCCGGGTCGGAATAGTCCGGCTCGAACTCGCGCACCGGTGGCAGTGGACGCGCGGGCCACGGCACCATGGCCGGTGAGTTGGTCGGCGTCCACTTGAAACGCCACACTTCCGAGCTGCTCTCGTTCCGCACCTTGCCTTGCTCGTCCACGGGCGTCACGCAAATGTCATAAGTCACCTTCGGGCTGACGGTGGCGGAAATCGTGAATTGCGGGCCGGGCCCAAAACCTGTGCCGACGTATGGGGTGAAATGCGCCTCGGTAAACGACACGAGTTGCTGCGCATTTCTCATCAGCCCCATGAAGCCGAGCGCCTTGTTGTAGCCCGGATAGATGTGGAGCTGCGCGCTCACGATGCCGCCGGAGGGCGCCGTTGTTTCCGCGTCCACGAAAGCAATTTTGAACTGAAACCGTGAAACGCCCGCCGTCGGACAGAACCAGTTCAACATTACTTGCGGATAATTGATATCCCCCACTTGTTGGGGTTCCGCCAGCACCGGGCGCGCCACCTTTGCCGGTTTGGTGCTCTTGCAACCGACGAACGCGAGCGGGCTGCCGTTGCCGTGCTCGTCGAGCAATTGCACGAAGTAACACAGCCGCGCCGAACTGGGCGGCATCGCTTCATCTGTGGATTCAATCAGCTTGTTCGGATTCGCCGGGTCGTACAGCGCGGCGCCCTGGGCGAACAACGTCATCGGCCCCTCATCCACGCGGCGATACACGCGGTATTCGCGCGTCCGCGGCACCAGGCGGAAGCGGACCCGGATCGGAGCGATCGCCCCCCCGACGGCGCCCGCCACGACGTGCTGGTCGCAGTCGCCACCGCCCGCTGGGAAGTTGATGCGGCAGCCCCGAAACGGGGGTACTGGACCAACCAGGCAGGCCGGGTAACAAACCCAATAGACCCGATTGCTGTCGGGTGTGACGACTGCCACATCCAACCACGCATTATTCGAGAGTGCCTGCACCAGCACGGTGGGCGCGGGGGTGAACTCGATGAAATCGAAGGTCATGGACACCATCCCGCTGGCATCCGGCGTGACATTGTTGGCCGGCCGACAATCGGTGGCGCCACCATTGAGCACACTCAGCAATGGATCGCTGCCACTCAACGCGGTGGCCAGCAGTTGTCCCGCGAAAAAGACGGCTTCGCGCTGCTGCGTTGAAGGAAACGGCGTGTTCACAAGGCAGATGGCCTCCCGCGAAACTCGGTCATCGCTGGTCGCCACGACGCAGCCCACATCAATCCGCCGGGCTTGCGAAGTGATGGTCGCCGGCGAATCGTAATCCAGTTGCACCGTGTCGCCGTCCGGGGGGAAATATACCGGCCCGAGGCTTCGCACCTCGGTGCTCGTGTAGTTGGTGAGGTTGAACTGAACCCACGCGATGCCCGGGTCGCGGCGGACGCAGGTCAACCGCAAATGGACGGTTTGGGTATCCGAGTTGATTGTGTTCGTCATGGAATTCTGGAACATCACCACGGGCGTGCCGCAACTGCCCAGTACTTCCCCCGTCGTGGCCACCGGCCCCTCGCGCTGGCGCAACACGCCCCAGGCCGGCGCGCTGTGGGGCGAGAGCAGCGGATCGCACGCCGCCTCGCTCACGGCGCGGACGGTGTACCAGACGTTGCTCGAGTTCGGGGCGGTCAGCGCGCCGGGCGTGTCGTCGAGAAACGAGTTGGCGTTGGCGGCCAGCGCCTGAGCCACCACGCCGACGCGATTGCTCAAGGGCACGGCGTCGTTGGTCAGCGCGGCGGCGGGGTTTATCCAGCGATAAATCCAGTAATGGGTCACATCGTTGGTTGGGTTGAGGTTTTGCGTCCACGTCACGAGCAGGCGCGGCGAATTCGTCGAGCCGGGTAGTACGGTGTTTTCGACGCGCACATCCGTCGGCGGTGCGGGCCGCAAGCGGCGACAGGCCCGGGCCAGCCCGCCGGGCGACGCCAGACCGTCCCGGCCGAGAAGGTCGCGCGCGGTGATGAAGTAATAGAATTCCTGACCGTCGGCGAACGTCACGCCGGTGGCGCGGCCATTGTCGGCGAAGAAATAATGGAAGCGATCGGCGGGGTCTTCCGCTCCCCCCGGGCCGCTGCCGAGATCCAACTCCACGGGAGGAATGACCGGCCCGCGATTTACCTGTGAAAATTCCAGGAGGCTATGAAGTTGCGCCGGTGTGGGCGGCGTGATGTGGAAGTTGCCGGCTTCCGCAACGGAGCGCGAGATGCGCCAGACGTTGTGGCCCGATTGCAGCAGCGCGAGCCGGCGCAATTCCGGCGGTGTGCCCCAGCGCAATCGCACCCTGAGATGATCGCTCGGATCGTTCGTGACGACCTGGAATGGCGGCCCTGGCGCGGGCAGCACGACGGGTGCGCCCGGCGTAACCGTGACCCGGCCCACGACGTCGCCGGGCGCGCCGCTGACCGCGTCGAGTTCGCGCAATTCGTAAGTAGTGACGCTGTTGATCAGCTCAGAGAACGCGCGGCCCAGGCAGAGGTTCATTCCCGGATGTCCATTACCGAGCATGGCGAGGGATTCGGCCAACTCGGGATCGGCGGCGGCGAGCTGGAGGGCCGTGAGCACTCGCTGCGGCAGCGGTTGGTTCGTGATGCCGGGAACGTGGCTCAGCAGGCCGACAATGTTTGTCCCGAAGACGCGGGCGAAGGCATCGTTTAGCGAGTTGGGATCTTCCCCGAGCGCAACGGACTGGTTGAGCAGCGCGTTGATGGCGCCGGCATCCGTCTGCTGTATCAGCGTCCCGCGTTGCGTGAACGGGTTCGGGCTCCCGGCATCGCCCGGCTTGCCGAAGACGGCGAAGCGCCGGCCCGCCACGACCGCTGGATCCGGGCTGTTCAGCAGGACGTAGGACCAGTCCTGACTGGTGCCGTCGCGAATCGTCGTGCCGACCGTGAAAACTGCGTTCGAGAGCGGCGACTGGGCTTGACTGCAAACCACCGTTCCGAGGAGCAGAAGCGACAAAAGCCTCAACCCGACACCCGACACTCGCGTCCAGATGCTTGTGAACCGGGGGCTAATGAGGATCCGGTCCGCTTGCGCCATTGGGCTCTTGTGGTTCATCAAAAATCAATGTCGTAATCAATCCCGCCGTCGCCCACGATCCCCGTCACCTTGAGCGACTTGCAGGCCTTGATGCAGAAGGGGCAGTAGCCGAGCTTGCCGCACAACCGCGCCTGGCCTTGCACGGTCAATCGGCCGATAGTGTCCAGCCTCATCGCCACCGCCCATTCGGCCGAGGCGCTGATGATGCAGATCAGGTCCACCTCGACGCCGACTTTGGTCCGCCCGCCGATGCTGCCGAAAGCCGGGCCGCCCTGGTAGTACAGCGCATTGCTGATGTGGGCGCTGATGTCGAGAAAACAAGTCGAAGTGCCGAAGATAATCTCCGATAGCGACAGCCCGCCACCGAACTGGAGGTAGAGCCCGGCAAACTCGACGGCGTTCACAATCAGCACGTCCTGCACTTCCGGGTCAATGAACCGCAGCGGGTCGAGTGAGCAGGCCTTGCCGACGAAAATGCCCGCGTCGAAATCCACCGGAATTCCCAGGATCAGCACCGTCGCGCCGGCTTTCGCGGCGAAGTAGTTCTCCGTGGCGCCGAAGGCGAGTGATGCGCCAAAATCGTTGATGCTGCAGCCCTTGAATCCGATCTTGCCCTTCACCTCGAACGAACCGCCGATGCCCAGCACCGCGCCACTTTGCAGCGTCCACCGCGCTTCGATGCTCAACTTCAGCGGCGTGCCGGCGACGACCCCCAGCCAATCCAGCGGAATGTCCTTCGCGCCCAGCGTCACCTCGGCCGCGGGCGCGCCCGCCGGAATGCAACTGACGGGTGTGGTGGCGGAATTCAGTTCCTTGATGTCCATGTACGCGGTGAACTTCAGCTCGTCCGGCAGGTTCATCTTCATCTCCGCGTCGAGATGAATTCTGCGCAAAGAATCGCCCTCGAAGGTCGGCGCGCCGCGAATTTTCGCCGAGAGCAGCGAACCGCTCATCAGGCCCGAACCTTTCATGTTCTGGAACACGCCGTCACCCGCGCCGGCCAGAAACGACTCGAGTCCCTTCCGAATCGAGCGGTTCACCTGGTCGAACAACACGTCCATGAGTTGGTCGAGCAGGAAGTTCTTGTCCGACATGAACTGCCGGCACGTTGCCTGGTAAGCGCCCGGCACCGGCGAACCGAGAAAGGCGACGATCAGCCGCTCGCGGATTTCGCGTTTGGCCCGGGCGGGGTCGGCGGTGAAGTAATCGCCCGCCGGGCCGACCACCGACCCGAGGAGGTTGGACACGCCGCCGCCGGCCTGCTGCAAAAACTTTTGCAGCGAGCCGGGCGTGTGGTTGGCCGCGTTGAGCGCGGCGGCAAACTCGCCGGATGCGCCGGTGATTTGAGCGCGCAGTTCACTGAACTGCTGACGCAGTTGACGGAGCTCGGCTTCGATCCTTGCCAGCGTCGGTTCGAGGTCGGCCAGCAAATCGTTCACGAGCGGATCAGCGAGGCCGGCGACGAAACCAAGCCCCGGGCCCTGGTCTTGCGCCAGCTTCTGAATGATGGCGCGTACCACGTGGCGTTGGCCACCGCCGTCTCTTTCCAGCACGCGGATGAACAGGCCGAGCGTGTCGTCCACGTCGGCCAAAGTTCCGTCGAGTTGGCCGAAAACTCTGTTGGCCTGCCCCGCCGTGCCGTTGAGATTCATCAGAGCGCTTTGCAGCCCGTTGCTGCTCGCGCTAATGATGCCCGCGGTCTGATTGAGCAAATTCGCCTTGCTCACCGCCAATTGGGCGGCGAGCGCGCCGTGAAGATTTTCCACCACCGGATCGAGCGCCGGTTCCAGCACGGGGCGGAAGAAGCCCTCGGCATTTTCGCGCATGACGTTCTGCAGGCTGCGGAAGCCGCTGGTGAGGCCGCTGGAATCGAGCGCCGAGCCGAGCGCCGAACGGATCGCGTTCGACACCGAATGAATGGGCGCATTGATTTCGTTGAGCGCGTCATTGGCGAAATCAAGCACCTTGAGCCGCGGCAATTGCACGTTGAGGTCCTGCGCGAAATCAAGATCCACCTTCCCAGGCGTCAGTTCCTTCAAGTCGCTGTTGACATCAATGACCGGCAAGGTGACCGGCGCGGGGGTGAACCCCTTGAACTCCCGCAGCACCGCGTTCCACGCGAGCGGGTAATCGAAGAACGCCACGTCAATCCAGTTTTGCTGCGCGCGCGGACGGAAATTCTCATCCGGGGAATTGCGGTAGTCATTGAAGGGCACCCCGCCGGGCCAGCCGTCGTGGTTCGGGTCGAACTTGGCCGTGTTGAAATAGTTCTGGGTTCCGACATTCCAACCGCGGTTCGCGCCCGAGCCGGTTTCGGCGGGCCACCCGCCCATGATGGCGATTTGGGCTGTGCTCGGACCGGAGGGCGTCACGTGCAACTGCACCTTCACGTCGCGGAAGAACGGCACGCGCACCCGGCCCACCAGGTTGTAGAAGCCGGCATCGGGCCGCCCGGGGGTTTCCCAGTTGTTGAAGTAACCTTCCGCCCCGGCGGTGAGCGGATAAACACTTCCGCCCGGCCCCTGCAGTCTCAGATTGGCCGGCACAGGAAAACGCGAGTCCACGCCCTCGATGCCGGTGGCGACCGTCGCGAGATTTCCCGTGTTCTTGAAAGCGAGCGCGGTATGAAACGCCTCCGGGATGAAGGGCAATTTGGTCTCCACGCCGAGCACCAGGTAGCGCTCCGTGAGGCTGCACGGGTTGCCGCTCCTGGGCTTGAATTGCAGGCTCATCGGCTTGAGGTCCGTGTTCCAATACACCAGGTGCTTCGTGCCGATGTTTGGAGGCAACTGCGCCGAATCCAGAGTGCCGCGGCACAAGAACTTCATCCGCTTAAATTCAACGTTGAACCCGGACGGCACGGGCAGCGCCACTAGGCCGTCGGTGCGCGATTCCCGGTTGGCGCTGTCGAGATACGAGAGCCGGTAGGTGTCGAACGTGAACGCATAACCGTAGAGCGTCAGGTTGGCCGGAAAACTGGCGGACTCGTGAATCCCGCTGACGCCGGCAAAGCGCGTGTAGTACTTCGAGCGCGGCGTGAGCGGATAAAACATAGTGTCCTGCTCGGCAATGAAACTGCGGCCCTGCGCCGGCGCGCGGAAATTCAACCCGGCGTAATTGGCCAAGCCGGCGGCATAGGCGGCTGTGTCGGGACGCTCGAGGTAAGCGGCATTGGTCTGATTCCCCCAGCCGGTGAACAGCAATGCGGCGGGGCGTTGCGCGTCAGCGGACACCCCCTGGTCGCCGCGCAAGAAAGTCCCCGGCACGTGATAAGCCCCCGCCTGAACATCCGACGTTCGCTGGGCGTAATTGGCGCCGCCAATGAAGCCCCACGTCAGATTCGCCGGCGGGACTTCGCCGTAGGCCAGCAAACCGCCATCCGGCGTGAAGCTCAACTCATTCAGGCCCAGGTGCCCGATGGGCGGCGTGAACTGCAACACTTGCGCACCCACCGTCGGCAGACCGCTGCAACCCCCTTCCGGCGGGCAGTCCCGCGCGTAGGGCACCGGCACAGGCCCGGCCAGCAACAGGTAACTGGCGCTTGTGTCAATCAAGTCGCTCGCAATCGTCAGCGCGCCCCCGACCATCGGAACGTGTCCCCCCACATTGCGATTCAGGTACGGGAAATGCGGCCGATACTCATTTTCCTGCAAGGTCGCCTCCATCGTCAGCAGGGCCGCGCCGTTCGCGTCGGGCCGCACGTAAATCGGCGTGCCCGGCACGGCGGCAACGTGACGATAATAGGTGTCGTTCGAGATCCGGTCGGCGGCCAGCGGATCCACGAGACTGGTCCGCGCGTTGGACAAGTCGCGGTCGTCTTCTTCGCGCACAAACAACAGGGATTCCGCTTCGGGAATGAAGAATTCGCCCTCCGGAATCCGCCATTCGATCTGCGACGCGCCCATCAGGAACGGCTTGGTTTCCTCGGCAAACCAAAGGCGATTGGTGTTGTAGGAGGCCGCTGTAAACACGACGGGCGTGGTGGTGGGCAGCAAATCCGGCCCGAGCGTGACGTTGGTCATGGTCGCGTAAGGCCGCAGCGCGCGATTATTCGTGCTGGTCTGCAAGCCGAAGCCCGCGGGAAACCACGCCAGCAGGCTCGTCGCCGTGAGGCCCCCGGCATTGAGCGTCGCACCCGGCAGTTGATAGCGAATGCCCGCGCTCTCGAAGAACTGATTCGGCGCCGAGAGGCTGAAGCTGCCGTTGACGTTCGTCGCCGTGCCGTCCACGCCCAGGTTCACGTTGAACGTTACGCCTCCGCCGAAACGCACGCTGGGGCCGGCGGCGAGAAATGCGCCGTCGGGATTGATGAACAAAGGCGATTGCACATGGGACGGCGGGAACAATGCGGCCGCCACGGGCGTGTTGCCGATGTTGGTAACAACCGTGTCAATGTTGCCGAAGTAAAGGTGCCCGTTGAAGTGCAGCAACCTTGTAGCCGGCAAAGCCAGGGCTTCGGCCGGCGTTGCTGGCCCGCCGTTGACGCTGTAAGTCGCCGCCACACCCAGTTGGAACGAGTCATTCACCGAATCAAGCTGCGTGCCGGCCTGCGGTTCGACCATCAGTGCGGGCGATTGAAGGATGCCACCGGCGCTGGGTTGCGGCGCGGCGGCGTTGAACGGCGGCAACGACAAGCTGAATTGCGTCGCGCTGTTGGCCAGCGGCACCGCCCCCGCCAGTGTTCCCTGCAAGTCAAAACCCAGGTCCACCGCCACGTTGGTGTTGCCCCCCGGCGCGCCAAAATCGTCCAGCCGCCGCACCCAGAACGGCGCGTTGGCGGCAAAACCGCTTTGGGCGGGAATGGTCTGAAAGGCAAACCGGCGCGCCCACTGCACCGCGCCCAGCGTCGTGTGAATGGCCGATGTGCCATCGCCCAGGAATGCCGTCGAGCCGGTCCAGAGCGCCCCGTTGGTCAGCGTCCCGGTGTGACCGAGGCTGGTCAAGTCGGCGGCGGTCGTGTCCGTGCCCTCGTCGAATCGCCAATACGCCAGGAGATCCGGCTCGTTGCCTGCCAACCGCACGTTTCGCATCGCTTGAATCTCGGACAGCAGGAGTTCGCGGTTCCAGACGCTGGCTTCGTCAATCTGCCCGGCGAATGCGCCGAAACTCGGATACTGTCCGATGAGCACCGGCGCGGTGGTGCTCGGGGCGCCGGGCGTGCCCGCCCACCCCAGACTCGCGCGGAGCGCGCCGTCCACAAACACTTTGCCTCCGTTGAGGCCGACGCTGAAGGCCACGTGGTGCCATTGTCCATCGGCCACGAATCCGCCATCCAAACCCGGATCAACCGCATAGACGTAGCTGGATCCGTCGCCGCGGAAATAGAATGCATAAACCCGGCCGTTGTAGAGGTGCACCGAGTAGCCATTGCCCGAGCCGGGTGGGTACTTGTTGAGGATCGCGTCATAACTCAGGGCATTGCGCGAGGTCTTGATCCAGGCGGTGACCGTGAGCGGATAGGCGTTCAGGTCCGGCGTGTGCGGGACGGCGACATGCTGGTTCACGCCGTTGAGCGAAACGGCGGTGCCGGCCACCGGATTGAACACCAGCGGCGCGGTCGAGGCAATCCAGACCGGCGTGTTGACGAATGCGCCATTGTAACCGTGCCCGGTGGCATCGGCGGTCGTGGTCCCGCTGCCTTCGTTGAAATTCCAATGCGCGACTAGGCCGCCCTCGTTGCCGTTGAGTTGGCGGTGTTTGAGGTAGTTGATTTCGTTGGTGCCGAGGGCGCGGTTCCAATACGTGACCTCGTCAATGTCTCCCGAGAAGGCGGGATAAACCGCGTGTGAGTAACGCCCGAGGGAAAGCGGCTGCGTTGTGGTTGTCCCGCCCGCGGCCCCGCTCCAAGCGTTTGCACCGACCACCGCGCCATCCAGGAACAGTTTCCCTCCCGACGCATCCACCGTCAGGGCCGCGTGGTGCCAGAATCCGTCCGCGACCACCGCGGTGGAAGTCGCGTCAATGGAGAAATTCAGGAAATTGCCGTTGCGATAATTGAATGCTCGCAGCCGTCCGTTCTGCACTATCAGCGCCCATCCATTGGCGCTGCTGTCGAGATACTTGCTGACGATGCCCTGCCCGACGTTGGAGGCATTGGCTGTGCGAAACCACGCGGTAACGGTGAATGGATACGAATTGAAGTTAGTGGCGTGCGGCACGGACACGTAGGGATTGACGCCATCAAACCGCAGCGCCGAACCGGCGTCCGCCAGCGCGTGGCCAGTCAGCAGGGCGCCACTGATGAAGGCCACGCCCAGCTTTAGCATTCGCAACTTCGATTCTGTCCTCACTTCAAAAATCGCCATCCGCTGCCCGGCAAAGGCAAGGACTCCTCGTGCGGTGCCGCTATGCGATGGCTTAATACTGAATATTATCACGCGGCTTCGCCGCTGTCAAGATGAAACTATGATCCAGATGCAGCGGCCTAATGTTGTCTTCTTTCTGATTGACGATCTGGGGTGGGCTGATGTTGGCTGTTTTGGCAGCCAATACTACCAGACGCCCAACCTTGACCGCCTGGCGGCCGAGGGAATGCGTTTCACAGACGCTTACGCGGCCTGCGCGGTCTGCTCGCCTACGCGGGCCAGCATCATGACGGGCAAGTATCCGGCCCGGCTGCACCTGACCGACTGGATCCCGGGCCCGGGCGACTCACCGGCCAATGCCCTGCGGATACCGGACTGGCGCAAGTTCCTGCCTCTGGAGGAGGTTACGGTGGCCGAAGCACTCAAATCGGCGGGCTACACTTGTGCCAGCATCGGCAAGTGGCACCTCGGCGGCCCGGCGTACTACCCCGAGCACCAAGGCTTCGACCAGACACGCCCCTTCTTCATTTACTTCCCCCACTACGCGGTGCACCGGCCACTGGAAGGCAAGCGGGATGTCGTGGCAAAGTACAAGGCAAGATCTCCGCAGGGCGGACAGACTAACGGCGTCTATGCCGCGATGGTGGAGAGCGTGGACGCCAGTGTGGGCCGAATCCTGCGCCAGCTCGACGTGCTGGGGATTGCGGCGACCACGGT
>CAZVFC010000106.1:0-14105 GCA_964625855.1 uncultured Verrucomicrobiota bacterium
TCGCAGGTGACCCGCGCCGACAGCCGCCGAAACGGTTTTCATGACTCCGCCATACGCCTATTGGCCTCCATCCGGGTGACCACGGTCCGTCGCCATTGGGCTCGCATTCATAACCGTTTTCACCCTTATGGCCGGAAGTGGAACTTCCGGTTTCCGGAAGCCGCGCTTCCGGTAGCAGGACCGGGCAGGGTGGGCTGGCCCATGACGTCAAGCGCCACGCCATCCGCACCTTCGTTCTGGGCCGCATGCGCGACGCGACCGTCGCGCAAGAGAAATTCCGGGTGCCGGCCGACTTCGATGCCCGGAAGCACTTCGAGACCAGCCTCGGCGTCATGAGCGACCCGGGCGACTGCCGGGTCGTGATCGAAATGGTCGCCCGGCTGGATACCCAGCCCGAGGTGAAGGCGTCTCGACATTTCACGTCCTTTCGCGTCATTAGCGGACAACCCTCTTTTCAGCACTTCAGGATTCCAGCGTTTCAGCTTCTGCCCTGTGGTTTCTGCTTTCTGCTTTCCCAATTTCTGCTTTGCCCGGGGACCGTGGACTGCTCCCAGACTCAAGACTTTAGACCCAAGACTCAAGACTCTCGTGCGGCTTGCCAGCGATTTGGCCCCGTGCCATACTGGGGACATGGAAATCGTGTTCAACGTGACCCAGGAAGGCGATGGCGGTTTCGTGGCCGAGTGCCTCTCCCACGACATCTTCACGGAGGGGGACACCTGGGAGCAGTTGCGCGATAATGTGCGTGAGGCCGTGTCAGCTTACTTCTTTGATCAGCCCAAGCCCGCGGGAATCCGGCTGCATCTGGTTCGGGACGAAGTGCTGACCTGCGCATGAAGCTGCCGCGGGACCTTGCCGGGGCGGACTTGGCCCGAACACTGTGCCAGCATTTCGGCTACCGGCAGGTCAACCAGGAAGGCAGCCATATCATCTTGCAGGCCGAGACGCCCCGGCATCATCGCTTGGCGGTGCCAGACCACCACCCGCTGCGGCTCGGGACCCTCAATGCCATCCTTCGTGCCGTTGCGACAGCGCAAGGCATCGAGAAGGAAGGTATTCTGCGACGACTCTAGTCCAGGTACTTCGCCCCCAGGGTACAGTGAACGCTCTCGGCCCGGTTCGTTCCAAACTCATCAAGAAAGGCATGATCTACAGCCCCGCCCACGGCGACATGGCCTTCACCGTCCCGCTGTTTGACCAATTCATGCTCCGCGCCTTTCCCAACTTGGACTGACACCGGAAAGCCTTTTTCTCCCCTGCCACCGTTCAGCTTTTCAGCATTTCCGCGCTTCCCCCTCCCCATAGCCACGCCATGCTATGGCCTCGACCCCTTCCACGAACCCAAGGGTTCTTCGCCAAGACCAGATTCACGTTGTCACCCCCCCCGCGCCACACCTACCATCCGCCCCGAACCGATCGCCGGCCACGTGAAAACCAACATCATACTCATCGATTTCGAGAACGTTCAGCCCAAAGACCTGGCTCAGCTTCGAGGACGCCCCTTCAAGACCAAGGTCTTCTGCGGCGCCAACCAGACCAAAGTCCCCTTCGACCTCGCCGCCGAACTCCAGCCCCTTGGCCCAGACGCCGAATATATCAAGATCCAGGGCACCGGCCCCAACGCTCTCGACTTCCACATTGCCTACTACATAGGCCGCCTCTCCACCGAGATCCCCGGCGCCGCCTTCCATATCGTTTCCAAAGACAAGGGATTCGACCCGCTCATCAAACACCTCAAGACCCAAAACATCACTTGCAACCTGCTCTCATCCCTCAGTGACATTCCCGGGCTGTCGGCGCCGGCTCCTTCCCCACCCCCGGACCGGACACAGAAAGTTGCCGGCAACCTCCTCAACCGGAAAGAAGCCAGACCTCGCACCGTCAAAACCTTGACCGCCTTTATCAAGGCACAGCTCAACAACCAAGCCACCGACGTCGCGGTCGGCGAGGTCCTCGCACATCTGAAACAGGGCGGCATGGTCACTCTGCCGGACGGCAAGCTGACCTACCCGCCCGCATAGCCGGTCCGCCTCAGCCGCTCCCTTTCGCGTCCTTTCGCGTGGTTCGCGGGCTAAGCCTTATCGTGCAGCACCATCGGCCCGCCGTACCGCTGCCAAAGCTCCTCCGTCGCCTCTGCCAGCCGCACCCGCAGCATTCCGCCCGTCAGCGGCAGGCAGGTGTGTCCTCAGCGCCAGTCATCAATGACATACGCATCAGGGCGGTGATAACCCGGCTCGTTCGGCCTGTGCATCGCCACGCCCTGAATCATCGTGCGGAAGCCCCGCACCAGCATCCGCTGATACGCATCACCGCGCGCCGTGCTCACGCCAGCCTCGACGCATGACAGGGCCTGAACCCTGGCCAGTGCTTCGCACGCCCCGAGCAACCGCTCAAACGTCGCCCCGGCCTGCGGCCCCGGACGCGCTGCGCCAAACTTCACATAACAACAGCTCCGGCCACCCTCGGTCCCGTCGCCAAAATGACAGACCGCGAAACCATCCAGCCGCGACCCGTCCCAAAGCAGCAGCGTATCCCCGAGCTGATGCTGCTGAACCGCCCGAATTTCAGCTTCAAGGTTCAGCCCCTCGAGAAGAAGCTCCGTTAGCTCACGGCAGGCGCGCAGGCCTTCCCTTTGCTCGTCCTCCGAAAGCTCCGAGTACCTCAAGACGCCCCTCGGCCAGGACACCGAGGCGACCGGCTTCGTCATAACCGCGGTCAGGAACCGCGGAAAGAAGCCAAACTTTTGATACAAGCCCACATGCTTCGGGCTCTGCGGGAAGGTGAACAACCCGGCATGCCGAACGCCCCAGGAATCGAACAGCGGCAGGGTGCCCTCCAGCAGGCGCTTTCCCACCCCGCCATCCCAAAAATCCGGGCGGACGCTCAAAGGCCCGAAAAACCCAACGCTGCCCCAGGCGGCGGCGAAGTTTGATCCGATCAGTTCGCCATTACATTCCGCGCCGAGTGCAGCAGACGGATTCACCTGCCAGCGGGGACGGACAAATTCCCTGCCCTCAAAGAACGTGCCCGGGTCGGTCAGTCCGATAAAGGTGCCAAAGGCCACCCGGAAAATACGATCCGCCATAAACAGCTCTCCTTCTCCAAGGGGCCGCACCGAAACCTCGGCGGCTGGCGCACGCTCCGTCTCGCTCCGAACCAATTCCACTCTCTCTGCTGCTGCTGACATACCCTCGAAACAGTTGGCCATAATGGTGAGCTTGTCAAATGTAAGAGATAAGACCCACTGCTCCACTGTTTCCGCACCCGGGAACCTGCTGCGCCGCTATCAGCCCTCAAACCGCGCACCCCAGCGCCGGGCCTGAATTCCTCCCGCCCACCCCCTTTTTCGCGTCCTTTCGCGTGCTTCGCGGCTCAGGACCTTCGTTCCCTTTGCGCGCTTCTGTGACGCACCACGCACCACGTTCTCCCCATTTCCGCCTTCTGCATCTCTCCCCCCGCCTTCCTTCAAGGTTCAAGGTTCGATGTTGGATGTTCGATGTTGGATGTTGGCTGTTCGATCTTCGACGGCGAGGTTCAGCTCCCGTATCTCTCCACCAATTGCCCTCCCACCTTCGCCAGCCGCTCCCGCAGCTTCTCCGGCCGGATCACCGTCGCATGCGTCCCCAGGCTTAACACCCATCTCTCCGCCTCCTCCAGGCTATCCAGCCGCAGCCGTACCCTCAGCATTCCCCCCGGCATCTCGGTCAGTTCCTGACTCGAATGCAACCGCCGCCCGCGCACGTCATCCGCGGCGAACGCGTCCAGCTCCACCACCACCTCGAAATCATCCGGCCCCTTAAACAATCCCAGACTCCCGCGCAGATACTCATTCAGATCGAACCTCCTCGACACCGTGAACCGCTTCCCCGTCAACGCCGGCTTGGACAGCCGGGTCAGCACGAACGTCCGCATCGCTTTCCGGTCCACATCAAACCCAAACAGGCACCACTGGTTGTCCACGCACGCGATGTGATACGGCCTCACGTGCCGCTGCTGCGCCTTCACGTGCCCGCGGTTCCGGTACAGGAACCTCTGGCCCGGAGCCTCTAGCCCTCCGGCCGGGCAGGCCACCGCGCAGGGCGCCCCTCTCCTTCTTCCAATCTCGCCACGAAGCCCATATCCTCCCCCGCGTGAAATCACCGCCGTCAAACCCAACGCCCAACTGGAAACACGTCATCCTCGCCACCCGCGACTGGCCTGATGACCTGGCCGTGCCACAAAACGATCCTCTCCCCGAGGACAGCGAGGCCATCCAGGACTCAATGTCCACGAAGAAGAACTGGGAATGGGAACTCTGGCGCCACCCCGACGGCCACTCCTACGAGGACCGGAGGGTCGAAGCTTCACCTGGATATTCACCCGTTTCAAAATGGCCACAAATTCGCCGCCCGTTCGCTGCGAATGCGCCCACTGCTCTCTTACTGAAGTGGCTGGTTCAGAACAATTTATCTTCACTTCCTCCCACCTCCTGATTGTTCCGATGGAGCAGGCAAGCAACCTGGCTCGATGCACACATGTGCAGCCGCTCGGTAATCCGGGCCAAGGTCGTCGTTGTCACCCGGTTCAAAGCGTCCCGCCCTGTCCGCAGCCCACGGCGGGGAGCCAAGTACTAGCCAAGTACCAGACACGCCCAAGCCAGTGCCTGGCTTGGCGGTGTCTGGTGCCTGTCCAGGCACTCCGGGGCCTGCCCGGTGCGCAGGAGCGGGGTCAAACCGAGCAAGTGTCAGTTCCCACTATTGACACTATTCCGCTGCTCGCCCCCCACGGGCAGCTTGCTAACTGTCGCACATTCCGGAATCCTGCACCCTTTCATGGCATCAGGCAGGGAACGACCTGGCGGCTGTGTCGCCGATAGATGCGGAAGTCGGCATCGGTGGTGATGTCAGGCGATGATCGCCGCTATTCTTCCTTTTTGTGGCGAATGAAACCGGGGCGGCCGGGCCGGGACTTTGGCCTTCCAGCTCGCCTCCAAGATGTGGCCGATCAAGTCACTCATGCTGCCGCCGGCATCCGCGGCGCGTTGCGGCTGATGCAGCCGCTCGCGCACGACGTCGGATTTCGACACGCGGCGGGACTGAGACTCCCGTTCGATCTCCAAGGCGAGCGAATCGGGCAACCGGATGGTCAACGTTTTCATGCCCCTAGCGTATGACAAAGGCGCCAGATGCGCAAGACGAAAGGATTATGATGACGATCACGCGCCGGTCATTCACGGAAGCGGCCAGGGGGAGAAGGCTAAAGGCTGAAAAGGGGAAAGAGACCACTGATCACGGACCACAGGACCACTGACTGCGGGCAAAAGCTGAAATTGGGAAAGCAGAAAGCAGAAATCAAAAGGCAAACGCTGAAACGCTGAAATGCTGAAATGCTGAGATGGTGCAAGGCGTTGGCCCGGCGGCCGCAGCAGATGTTCTGCTTAGGCTTTTCCTCGCTTGCGGGTGCGATAAGGGATGGGGTCCTCCTTCACGTGGAACCCGATTTCGGGTTTGGGCAGTGGTGGCGGCTCCAGCAACGGCGCGGGGACTGCTGAGGACAGTCGCGGCCAGGAGCGCCCCGTGTTCGGTGAAGCCATAGGGAGCATACCGCCGTCCGCCTCGACCGGGGTTTGAGATCACAGTTTGTGATCTCAAAGCGGCGGCCTCTTCCGGCGTGAGCTGAAAAAGGAAATCCGCGGGGAATCGCTCGACATTACGCTTAACAGCCTGGATCAGCGCCCTGGTTTCCACGCCATAGAGGGCGGCGAGGTCTCGATCGAGGATAGCCGCGGAGCGGGGTTAAGCCAGAGGTTGGTCTGGCAGCCTACCCGAGGTACGAACACACGTATTCACAAATCCCCTCGGGGACTTCGATATCAAACCCGGGCTTCGCAGGCACTTCAAAGGTTTGCCCCGCGCCGGGCGCAAGCCAGTTCGGCTGCCTCTGGTTTCGGGGCCGGCCAGATGGCCGGCGTCCGGCTTTACGCCGGCCTGGCTTGACGGCATAATGGCCGCGCTGAAATGACAACGAAAGTCCCCCTCTCCGAACTGACCGACCGCATGAGCCGGTTCCGCGCGCGCATGGACGCGGAGAACCCGGGCTGGCAGCTCGCCGCCATCCTCGGCCGGATTAACCAGTATTATTTCACCGGCACCATGCAGGACGCGTCGCTGCTGGTTCCCCGCGACGATGAGCCCACGCTCTGGGTCCGCCGCAGCTTCGAGCGGGCGCGGGAAGAATCGCTCTTCCCCGATATCCGCCCCATGAAGAGTTTTCGGGATGCGGCGCAGGCGGCGCCAATCACCCGCGAGGTCATCCACATGGAAACGGAAGTGGTTCCCTACGCGCTGGTGCAGCGGTTCCGGAAGTACTTTCCCTGCAAGACGCTCGCGCCGCTGGACGCGCAGGTCGCCCGGGTCCGATCCGTCAAGAGCGCTTATGAACTGGCGATCCTCGAGCGTGCCGGCTCGATGCACCGGCGGGCGCTCGAGGACGTGGTGCCGGCGTTGTTGCGCGAGGGCATGAGCGAGGCCGAGCTTGGATGCGAACTCTTTTCCGCCCTCGTGCGCGAAGGGCATCAGGGAGTCGCGCGCTTTTCGATGTATGGCGCGGAGTGTGTGCTGGGCCAGCTCGGTTTTGGCGAGAACTCGCTCTACCCGACCAGCTTTGATGGCCCGGGTGGATGCCGCGGCCTGGAACCCGCCGCGCCTGTGATGGGCAGCCGCGAACGCAGGCTGCGCAAAGGCGACCTGGTGTTCATAGATATCGGCTGCGGCATCGCCGGCTACCACACCGACAAGACCACGACCTATGTGTTTGGCGGCTCCCTGCCGGCTGAAGCGGTCGCCATTCACCAACGATGTGTGGAAATCGAGCGGCAGGTGGCACAAATGCTCAAGCCCGGCGCCGTCCCTTCCGCGATCTACGCGCAGGTCATGGGGAGTCTCGAAGAGGAGTTCCGCAAGGACTTCATGGGCTTTGGCGACCGGCGGTCAAACTTCCTCGGTCATGGCATCGGTCTGTACGTGGATGAACCGCCGGCCATCGCCGTGGGTTTTGACGAACCCCTCGTCGAGGGCATGGTGATGGCGGTTGAACCCAAAAAGGGGATTGCGGGCGTCGGCATGGTTGGGATCGAGGACACGTTCCTGGTGACGCCCCAGGGCGGCCAAAGCATCACCGGCAACAGCCCCGGCTTGATCCAGGTGTAGGGGTAGCCAGGCGCGAGGGTGCCGGAAGCACTGAGGAACATAACCAATTGGTTTCAGGTTATTTACACCCAAATGCCCATTCCCTGCCGCGGCATACATTCGGCAAACCCGCGCCGGGTGAGGGCACCCGGCCTACATCCCCCAAAAACCGCCCTCCTGTAGGCCGGGTGCCCTCACCCGGCGCTCACCCGGCGCGGAGTATGGGACGGCAGCCCTGGGCTAGAATCCTGCGCCGCCGGAAACCTGACCGCCGCTTCCGCCCATGGCGCTGGAGATGGCCGAGGACACCGCCGAACCGCCGGACCCCGCCGTGGCAGCTCCCTGGCCCGAGTCTCCTGTTATGCTTTGGTCATAGCCAAAGTAGTTGAAGAGTGTCCACGGATAACCTGCCGGTGTCCAGGCGCTTCTCAGCACCAGATCGTCGTTCTCGCCCTCGCAACCCTGGAGCACGGTCATCGCGCACACGGCGGCAACTGTCACGGCTAGCTTTACTGCAACTCTCTTGCTCATGGTCTTGTTCGTTGTTGTAACGATTGCTCACAGGGTACCATCCCTCCCGGGCGCGTGGCAACAGTTTTCTGGGCCCTGCACCCCTGGCGGGGCCGCCCGGCCGAGTTTGTGCGATTGTCAATTGGCCTTTCAAACGCCACATTGAGCGGCAGCAATGCGCAGACTGCTGTCCACCATCACGAAGCTCGAATACCCCTTCGAGCGTCTTGGAGAATTCGCCGACAACGGCGAGGCGCTGGAAGTCGCGATTTCCGGCATCGAGCGCGCGCGGCCCCGCCCCGGCGCGAACCTTTGGGAACGTTTCGCGGAGTTCCTCCCGTTTGATGCCCCGCATGCTTCCGCTTCGCTGGGCGAGGGCAACACCCCGCTCATGGCGGCCGGCGCCGGCCTGAAGACCTTCGCCGGCATCGAGCGGCTGCTCCTGAAGAACGAAACGCTGAATCCCACCTGGAGCTTCAAGGACCGCGGGTCGCTCGCCTGCATTTTCATGGCCCGGGAGATGGGAGAAACCGTCACGGCGACGATCTCCACCGGCAACATGGGCCATTCGATTGCCGCCTACGCCGCGTGCGCCGGGATCAAGGCGCTGGTCTTTGTGCCGGAGTTCGCCGCGGGCGAGAAGGTCCTGGCCATGACGGTGCACGGCGCGACGGTCATCAAGGTCCGGGCGCCCGATTACGCGCTGATGAAGCAGACCGTGCTCGGACTGGCGAAGGAGTTCAACCTCCGCATCGTCTCCGGCAACGGCCCCGTCCGTGTCGAAGGCTACAAGCTGACAACCTTCGAGATGCACGAGCAACTGGGCGGGGAAGTGCCGGACTACATCGCGGTGCCGACCTCGGCTTGCGGGCACATTCGCGGCCTGTTCAAGGGCTACCGTGAACTCCTGGCGGCGGGGCTCATCGCGCGGTTGCCGCGGATGATCGTGGTGCAGGCGGCCAACAACAGTCCGATTGTCACCGCCATCAAACGCGGCTTGAAGCAGGTCGTTCCCTTCACGAACTTCCACACCGTGGCCGAGGCCATCACCACCGGCAACCCGATGGGCGGGGAGGAAATCATCGTCAAGGCCGGCCAGTATGGCTGGCTGGCGGAGGACGTGACCGAGGAGGAGATTCTCGAAGCCCAGCGCGTGTTCGCCCGGGCGGGTTACTTCGTCGAACCGGCAACCGCCACAACGCTCTCCGCCGTCAGGAAACTGCGGGCGGCAGGTCATATCGCCGCCGACGCATCGGTCGTCCTCATGCTGACCGGCGCCGGACTCAAAGACCTGGAGGCGCTGAAGTTCCAGCCGTCCAGGATCGTCGAGAGCAATTTGAACGATGTTCGGTGCGATCTGCAAAGCATGTGCAGCACCCTCAGGAATGAAACGCCGGTTGTTCACTCGCCGCCAGCCTGACTTGGTCCACCGTGGTATCCGCGAGACCTCGTCCGCGGTGAGGTTGCTGCGGTCGTGCCTGTGATGGAGAACTCAGCGCAGCTTCACTTGCTTGGGAAACTGGGGACACAGCTTTGACCCTCGCACAGGCAGCGGCGCGCCGGCTGCAAAGAAACTCATCGCGCCACTCTTGGCGCAGAGCCAGACCTCTCGGGCGCCGGCGTCAAAGTAGAGGGCCATCTTCTCCTGAATTTCTTCCTCGGTGTTGCCGGGCGACATGACTTCCACGCAGATCTCAGGCGCGCGGGGGAAACAGACTTTGGCGCCTAACTCCGTCATCCGCTCAGGCGAGGCCCAGGCGACATCGGCGGCTTTCACGCCATCGGCGGTCGAGACCGGGCATTCGGTGAGAACGCGGCCTTCAGGCAACAAGGTCCGAAGCAGATAGCCAATCTCCAACTGGTAACTTCCGTGACTCGGGGCCGGAGGGGGACTCATAATAATGTGGCCGTGGCGATCGGTTTCAATGCGGCCTTCGACCCTGGCCAACTCGCGGTCGGCCAACAGCTCGGCCCAGCGGCGCAGATTAAAGGCCGTCCGCGTCTTGCGCGGGGGCAGCTCAAGCGTCAACATCGCCATGCTTTTAGTTTATGGGGTTTGACCTTGGCCGTCAACGGCTCGGCTTGGCCATTGATTTTGGCATGCATATCAGTTAGACAAAACATTCAAGCATCGCCTTAAGCCATGACCGGTTCCGACCACTCCTCTTCGCCACGGCCGAGCACCCGCCGCGAGTTCCTCGTCCAAGCCGGCACTGCCGTCCTGGCCGTTGCTGCCACGCCCATGGGCCTGGCCCAAACTGAACCGGCCAAACCGGCAAGCGGCGGGACGATCATCGAGTTCGAGCGCGAACTGAAGCGAATGCGCTTCGAGCATTACCGGCATCCGCCCGTGGATATTCTCAAGGACGGTTTCCGCCCTGTCGGCGGCAAGATCGCCGACTTCGCCACGGCGCGGCACAACGGCCGCGACCATTTCTTCTACATCGAGCGGCGGTTGGAGGAAGGCACGCCCTTTTACCCGGGCCACGAAATCTATTTCGGCCATGCCTCGACGCCGGACTTCTTCGAGTGGGAAGTCCACGACCCGGTGCTGGTGGTTCGCGAGAACAGTTGGGAGGAAGCGCATGTGTGGGCGCCGACCATCCTGCCGGAACGCAACGAGTTCATCATGGCCTACACCGGGCTGAACCGGCATCTGTCGCAGAACATTGGCCTGGCTTCGAGCCGGGATCTCTTTGACTGGAGACGCCGGTCCGGCAATCCCATCTCGCCCGGCAAGGGCGCGGCGTGGGCGGCGTGGTGGGAGAATGACATTTGCAGTTGCCGCGACCCGCACCTGTTTCGGCACGATGGCCGTGTGTGGATGTGCTACACCGCGAACACCCGGGAGGGCGCGGCGTGTCTCGCGCTTGCCAGCACCACGAATTGGAGGAAGTGGAAAGACCACGGCCCGATCATCGTTGGCCCGGCCTCCGGCTACGAGCCGAAGCTGACCGGGGGCCACACCCAGGGAAGCTTCGAGTCGGCGAACCTCTCCCTGCGCAACGGACGCTGGATCCTGATAACCAAGGCTCCGGTTCGCGACAAGAGCGTGCGGACCTGGGCGGCGACCAGCGACCGCATGGACCGGTTTCGCATGGACCAGTTGCGGCCTTTCTGGAAGGAAGGCGTCTGCGTGGAGGTCGTTCGCAACCGGGGCGCTCGTTCCCTGCTGGCAGGCATGGTGGGGGGCTTCCTGCGCTTCGCCGAGGTTGATTGGGCCGAGACCCAGCCGCAAGCGCGTCGCATCACGGACCGCGAGACGCTGGCACGATGGAACCCGGCCTGAGCGCCCTCGCAGCGTGCCGGGCTGGAATCCGGGCTTGCGTTTACGGGTGTGGCGGCTTAAAAGGCGAGGCATGAACCGCAGGAAGTTTATTCAGGTCGGTGCGGCAGGATTGGCGCTGTCGGCCCTCGGCAGCTATGCCGCTGAATTCGCGGACCAGAAGAAGCGCGTGGGCCTCATCGGCTGCGGCTGGTACGGCAAGTGCGACCTGCTCCGCCTGATCCAGGTGGCGCCAGTCGAGGTCGTGTCGCTGTGCGACGTGGACAAACAGTTGCTGGCCGGCGCGGCGGAAATTGTCGCCTCACGCCAGGCCTCGAAGAAGAAGCCCCGCACCTACCATGATTACCGGGAGATGCTCCGCGAGAAGGACCTCGATATTGTTCTGGTTGCCACGCCGGATCATTGGCACGCCCTGCCGATGATCGCCGCGGTCGAGGCCGGGGCCGATGTCTATGTGCAGAAGCCCATCAGCGTGGATATCCTCGAGGGGCAGGCCATGCTCGCCGCTGCCCGCAAACACAAGCGCGTGGTGCAAGTCGGCACCCAGCGCCGGAGCACGCCGCACTTCATCGAAGCCCGGGACACGATTCTGCGGGAAGGCAAGCTGGGCAAGATCGGCCTGGTGGAGGTCTATAGCTACTACGGCGGGGGCCGGGGTCCGGACCCGGAAGACAGCGATCCGCCCGATTACCTGGATTGGGAGATGTGGACCGGGCCCGCCCCCATGCGCCCCTACAACCGCATGAAACACCCGCGCGGCTGGCGCTCGTTCATGGAATACGGCAACGGCACGGTCGGCGACCTCTGCATCCACATGCTCGACGCCGCCCGCTGGCTGCTCGATCTCGGCGCGCCCAAATCGGTCAGTTCATCCGGCGGAATTCTGATGAGCGAGGGGCGCAAGGCGAATATCTCCGACACGCAGACGGCCATCTTTGATTTCGGGAACTTGCAGATGGTATGGCAGCATCGCCGCTGGGGCCAGTCGCCCGATCCGCGTTATCCCTGGGCCGTTACTTTCTGGGGCGACAAGGGCAATCTCAAAGCCAGCATTAACAGCTACACCTTTACGCCGGCGGGCAACGGACAGCCCATTCATCGCGACGTCACGATGGAATTCGACAAATACCCCGAAGACCGCGACGAGAAGGATCTGGAGAAGCAGGTGGCGCCCGCGATTCGCGGCCACATGAAAGACTTCCTGGCGGCCATCGCCAGCCGCGCCAAACCGATCGCCGACATCGAGCAAGGCTACATCTCAACCACGGCCTGCATCCTCGCCAATATGTCCATGAAGCTGGGGCGCAGCCTGGCCTGGGACGCGCAAGCCGGCCGCATCATCGGCGACGACGAAGCGAACCGGCTGCTGCAACGGCCTTACCGCGCGCCCTGGGTGCACCCGGACCCGGCGAAGGTCTAAGGACCATCGGCCGAACGCGGAACCCGGATCAGACCTTCGCGGGGACCACGAACGGCTCGCGGTAGTTGCGCGACACCAGTTCGTTGGCCTGAGCATTATCCACAAACCGCTCTGTGCGGGGGTTAAAGTTCAGCGGCACCCCGAGCTGCACGTTGTCCTTGGTAATGTCCACACCGTTGGCGTCCAGATGACCCGCCATGCGGTCGTAGGCCTCGGACAGGCTCTTGTTGTCCGCCAGGGCTTCCTTGACTTCGCCGGGCGCTTTCCGCGCGCCGAGGCGGTAGGAGATGTTGCCAGTATGGACCAGGCCGGCCGAGAGATGGCCTTCCAGGATTTCCGCGGTCAACTGTTTGGGGTTCCGGCTGCGGATCGCCGCAATCCAGTTGCCGTGATGGCCGCCGGACTCGGCGGACAGCCCGGTGGGGGTGGTCCCCTCTTCGGCCTTGCCCTTCTTCTTGCCGTCGAAGCGGGTGATTTCCTTGCCGCCCTTGTCATAGATAACGGCCTCGGTGTAGCTGGGTATGACGACGTAGCCGTTCTCGCACTCGATGACGTTGCCGACGCCCACGCCCTTGTAGCGGTCCATGGTCCATCCTTCCGTCTGCGAGGCTTTATCCTTTGGCAGGCCGCGCACCTCGAAGACCATCGGAATCTTGTAGCCGTGATAGACGATGAGCGTGTTCGGCGTTTCGGCGGAGTCCTTGTAGCCGAGTCGTCCCCCGACGGCCAGTGAGAAGGGAGCGATGGCGTCCTCGCCCAGGAACCAGCGGGCGATATCCACCTGATGCGGGGCCTGGTTGCCGTAATCGCCGTTGCCGTAATTCCAGAACCAGTGCCAGTCATAGTGCACCGGGCCGTAACTGCCGTTGCGCCGCGGCGGATCACTCGGGGCCGGGCCGCACCAGATATCGTAATCAATGTAATCGGGCACAGACTGCGGGCCGTCCACCGTGCCGATGCTCTTGCGGGCCTTGTAACAGAAACCCCGGGCCAGAACGATCTTGCCCAGGCGGCCATCCTGCACGTATTTCACCGCTTCCTGGAGCCCGACCGAAGACCGGCATTGGGTGCCGCACTGCACGATCCGCTTGTACTTGCGGGCGGCTTCGGCCATCTGGCGGCCCTCGAAGATATTATGCGAGGCGGGTTTCTCGACGTACACGTCTTTGCCCGCCTGGCACGCCCAGACCGTCGCCAGCGCATGCCAATGGTTCGGCACCGCGATCGAGACCGCGTCCACGTCCTTGTTCTCCAGGAGCTTGCGGATATCCGTGTAGGCCTGCACGCCGCCGCCCAATTGCTTGGCCTTGGCGTCCAGGACATGCCGATCCACATCGCAGAGGGCCACCACGCGCACGCCTTTCATCTTGCTCAGGGTGCTGATGTGGCCGGCGCCCTGGCTGCGGAAGCCAATCTGCGCGACGCGGATATCGCCGTTCGCGCCGGCGGCCCGGCTCCAGGTGCGAGCGTCAAAACTGAATGCGGCGGCGCCAAGGGCGGTCGCCTTGAGGAAGTTGCGGCGTGTTAGATTCATAATGGTTCGCTATATAGTCTGTCTGTCCATTACTGGAAAACGCCCTCCGGCTCAACTCCTTTTTGCCTCGAGCTTTGATGACAGGCGCATCTCGACACCGCCACCGGAGCGCGGCTGTCCGCAGCCGCAGCGGCCCCGACTGTGCGAGCTGCCTCCAGTGTCCCAAAACCCATTTCCTTCCGCACGTGC
>CAZVFC010000107.1:0-12825 GCA_964625855.1 uncultured Verrucomicrobiota bacterium
TCGTAGTAGGGAGTGAGGACGTTGAGGACCTCGATGTCGCAGCCGTTGCACCCGCCGCTATTGGCGTGGTAAACCCACAGCGACCGGCCGAACATCTTCTGGCAAAGGTTCTTTAACATGGGTGCTGCCCGCTAAACACGCGAAAAGACGCTAAAAGAAGTCATAACGAGACTCCCCCGAACGCGACATCGGCCTTGGTTGTGTTCACGATTCGCTCCCATTCAAGCTTTGGGTAGTGGCCGAAGTTCACCAGCAACCCCAGCTTGAAACCGGTCGCGTTGAGGTAGTTCAAAACCTGCGCTCTGTGCTCATCCACGAGTTGGGACACTGCCTTCAATTCCAGCACAATCTTTCCAAAACAGACAAAGTCAGGCACATACTTCTGTTTCAAAGGGTGCCCCCGATAGTACAGATCAAGCGATGGCTTAGGCACGGCTGGCAGCTTCAGGTACTCGAACTCGATCTCCATGCACTCCTGATAGACCGGTTCGAGAAACCCACAGCCCTTGTCTTTGTAAACGGCAAAGCATCCGCCCATAATAGCGTATGCTTCCTCTTTACAGATCAGGTGCTCAACAGTCTTCATTCCTTTAGCGTCTTTTAGCGTGTTTAGCGGGCGCTGCTGTGTTCAATCCAGCTCAAGTCGGATGTCGTCCACTACCGGCTCGCTCTGCAAATACGCCTGCGAGCGAAGAATCCAGCGCTCGTTCTGGACATCGTCGAAACGGTATCCTTTGAGCTTCAACTGCTCCAGGGGCGAGGGCTCCTTGAAGCAACGTCCGCAGCGCTGGCAGGTGCTCATGAAGAGTTCGAGCCGTTGCCGGATGTCGCCGATGCTGCCGGTGGCGGTCTCGAACTCATGGCTCATGGTGATGGCCTTCTCGGGGCAAACGTCCGCGCAACGCCCGCAGTAGATGCAGCGCCGGCCCAGGTATTGCAGGATGCGGACTTCCTGGCACACGTCCACCACCAGGATTTCGCGCGCCGGGCAATTGTTGGCGCAGCCAGCGCAGCCGATGCATTTGGCGGCATCGAAGATCGGCCGTCCGCGAAACTTCTCCGGCAGCGGGCGGACTTGGGCGGGGTAGGGGAGGGTCACACGTCCGGCCTTGAGGCAGACGATGGTCTCCTGAAGTTTGCTTAGGAGTGACATGCGTGGAAAATCCGAAGGCCGAAATCCGAATTCCGAAGGAAGTGCGAAGGGCGAAGGTCGAAAAGAGCGCGCCGGGTGAAGCCCTTGCCGGTTCGGGTTTCGGAATTCGGCCTTCTTTCGGATTTCGGATTTCGGACTTCGGAGTTCATTACTCAGTATCCATAGGTTGCCAGGATTAATGCCCCCAGGGCCACAACCAGGAGCGAAGCGAAGAAACGAATGGCCTGGTCAATCCGGTAGCGGGCGTGCGTCGCTGCCACGAGAGTAACCAAAAGTACCAATCCAGACACCTTGAGCCAGAAGATCAGCCAGCCGAATGGAAACGCCAGCGCCGAACCCCACGGAACGAACAGATCCACAAACAGCGCGCTGTAAATCACCAGCTTGGCCATCTGCGCATACTTAAACAGCGCCAGCTTCGGCCCGGAGTATTCCATGAGCGGGCCCTCCATCAATTCGGTCTCCGCCTCCGAGATGTCGAACGGGACCCGCTGCACAAAGGCCTGGAACGACAGCAGCATCACCCCCAGCAGAATCAGTCCCGACCACGGAAAAGCGCCGGCGGCATAAACCGAGCCGTTGAGAACGGTGTCCAGCCGAAACGATCCGGTGTGGATTGAGCCGGCCACAATGGCCACGGCGAACAACGGTTCGAGGGCGATCATCGCCATCATCTCGCGACTGGTGCCGACCAGTGAATACGTCGAACCCGCCGCCAGGCCCGCCAGCAGTGTGCAGATGCCGGAAAGCGTGAGGAGGTAAACCACCAGGATCACGTCCCCCGCGCCACGCAAAGGCGCGGCAAATCCCATCGGCACGAGGCAAGCGATGGTGAGAACCGAGGCCAACGCGAGGTACGCCGCGAACCGCTGCATGGCCGGCGTCTGACCTGATTCGATGTCTTCCTTGCCCAACAGCTTCAGGAGGTCGAAGTAAGGCTGCCAAAGCGGCGGTCCCTGGCGCGATTGAATGAGCGCCGTGATCTTGCGCAGCACGCCTTGGAACAGGGGTGCCAGGAGCAACACGAGGGCGACGTTGCACAGCGCGCTCAGGATTGTCGCGAGCAGGCTCATGGTCCAATTCCGAAATCTGAAATACGAAATCCGAAGGAAAACCGAAGACCGAGATCCGAAAGGGTTGGCAGGGACGAAGGCCTTCGGCCTTTGCCATTTGGCCTGCTTTCGGACTTCGGACTTCGGACTTCGACCTTCATATCATTTCCTTGGCCTAAGCAACGTCATCAACTCCTCCTGTGACCACACCTTGGTCGTGCCTGACTTCAGATCAATGGTTTCCAGCCGGTCGGTGCACGAGAAACAGGGATCAATGCTGCCGAGGGAAATCGTCATGTCGGCCAGTTGCTGGTCCTTGATCATCATGGGCACAGCCTGGAGGTTCTGGTAGGTCGGCGCGCGAACCCGCCAACGGTGGGGCCGGTTGTTCTCGCCGGTGATCACGAAATGGTGGCTCTCGCCCCGCGGGGCCTCGACGGATGACAGCCCCAGGCGTCCCGCCGGAAGCTCAGCTTCGATCGGCGTTTGCAGGGGTCCTTCCTCCATCTTCTCCAGGCATTGGCGTATGATCCTGATGGACTCGAGCACTTCCGTCATGCGCACCACCACGCGCGACCAGACGTCGCAACCGCTGTCAGTGATGACGTCGAAGTCCACGCGGTCGTAGGCAGCGTATGGATGATCGCGCCGACAGTCAATGTCCGCGCCCGCCGCGCGCGCCACCGGGCCGACAAGACCGGCGTTCTTGACCAGGGTCTTGTCCGCGATGCCCACGCCGCGGGTGCGTTTCTGGATGTTCTTGTCCTTGCTCACCGCCGCCACGACGGCGCGCCACTCCGTCTCCAAAGTATCCAGCACCTGGCGCAGCTCCGCCTTCACCTCGGGCGTGATGTCCCAGCGCACGCCGCCGATGACGCACAACGCGTAGGTCTTGCGATTTCCGCTGATCTTCTCCGCGATCCACATGATCGGCTCACGGATGCGCCAACTCTGCATAAAGAGAGTGTCGAAGCCGACGATGTGGCAAGCCAGTCCGACCCACAACAGGTGGCTGTGCAGGCGCTCGATCTCGAGCATGATGGTGCGGATGTATTCGGCGCGGGGCGGCAGGCGCAGCGCGACGGCCGTCTCGACCGCCTGCGCGTAGGCGACATTGTGGACACACCCGCAGATGCCGCAGATGCGCTCGGCCATCATCGGGATGTCATTGTAAGTGAGGACCGATTCGGCGAGCTTCTCGATGCCGCGGTGCACCATGAAGCCCCGATATTCACAGCCGCGCACCATCTCGCCTTCGACGTACAGCCGGAAATGGGCCGGCTCATCGAGCGTGGGGTGGAATGGGCCGAACGGCACCACCGTGCAGCCTTTCGGCGGGTCGTCAAACTTGAACTCGCCCTCCTCGTCAAAGCCCTCCGGCACGTGGTTCCAGGGCACATCCTTGCGCAGCGGATGCACGCCGTCGGGCCACCCATCAGGTAGCACGAGTCGCTTCGGGTAGCGGTGCCCCACCGGCTCAATGCCGACCAGGTCGCGGAATTCGCGTTCGGCCCAGTTCGCGCCGGGCACCACATCCGTAATGCTGTCCACCTTCGGACTATCGGCGGGCAGATAGGCGACCACGCTGCAGAGCAGGTGATCGCGGTCGAAGGCAAAGTCGTGAGCGACGAGAAACTGGCCGGAGCAAGGACGGTCATCGAGGCCGATGCTGATCACATATCGCGCATCCAGGTCGCGGAATATGTACTGGCAAACGGCCCTAACGGAAGACGGCTCGATATAGACGAACAGACGCGTGTCACTGGGCAGGTCCGCCCGCTGGATGGCCGGGCCAAACTTCTCTTTTAGTTGGTTGAGTCGTTCGCGAGCGGTCATGGCTTGGGTCCGGGCGGCTCTTGCTGCGGCCGTGGCGCGCCGCCGAGCCAGCGGAAGTAGCGTTTGATTTCACCGTAGAAGTTGTGAGCGGAGTAACGGTGGCAGTCGGCCTCGCGCACGTACCCGCAGAGCCAGGGGGCGGCGGCCCGGCGCGACGCGCTGCCAAGCTTCGACAGGCTGCGCGCGACCAGGATCATCAGACCCAGCGCCGACGCAAATACCAGTGGCACAAACAGGGCGGTTGACTGTGCCTGCTCCACGCCAGCCCAGAGCCCGGTGTGCGCGGGGGCTGCCTCGGCCAGGACGGTTCCGTAGCCTTGGCTGCTGGTCTCCAGGGTCCGTTGCATCAGGTTGAAGCCGATGGCCGGCACCACCCCCAGCAACACGCACGCCAGGGCCAGTGCGACTTGCGGCAACTGCATGGTCCAGCCGACTTCAAGCCGTGGATGGCGTTCCGCCTGAGCGGTTACCAGGGCGCTGGTGCGCGAGAGGAAGCTCACGCCGAAAAACTTGATGAACGAGGCTAGCGTCAGCGCGCTGGTCAGTATGGCAATGACGGCGAACACCGCGAGGTACTTCGCCGAGCCGCTGCCCTGCACGGTCGCAACATAGATGGTCCATTTGCTGACGAAGCCATTGAAGAGCGGCACGCCGGAGATGGAGAACGATGCCACGATGGCCGTAACGGCCGTCAGGGGCATGAACTTCATCAGCCCGCCCAGCTTGTTGAGGTCCTGCGTGCCGGTGGCGTGGAGCATTGAGCCGGCATTGAGGAACAGCAGTGCCTTGAACAGCCCGTGGTTCAGCACGTGGAGCAGCGCGCCGAAAAAGCCGATGGCGGCCAGCGCCGCCGCATTGGGCCCCAGCGTCGGCAGCAGGCTCATGCACGCCCCGGTGCCCAGAAGGATGTAGCCGATCTGACCGATGCTGTGGAAGGCGAGCAGGCGCTTGGACTGCTCCTGCTTGAGCGCCTGCATCGTGCCGGTGAACAGCGTGATAGTCCCCAGCAGCGCGACCACCAAACCCCATTTGGCGAGCGGGTAATCCGCCTGCCCAGCCGGCGGCACCAGCCAGAGGAAATAGCGCATCAGGCCGTAAACGCCCGTTTTGATCATGACCCCCGACAGCATGGCGCTCACGGGCGATGGCGCGGCGGGGTGCGCGTCCGGCAGCCAGAACTGGCCAAACGGCCACATGCCCATCTTGATGCCAAACCCCACCAGGAACAGCGCGAAGGCCAGCGCGGTGACGCCCGGCCTAGTGCTCAACATGGCCGGCAGGTTTGCGCTTACCGTATCGAAGTCATACTTCAAGGTCGCGCTACCACTCGCCGCCGCGCCAGTCACGGCCAACAACTCCGCGCCGATCATTGTGGCGGCGCAGGCGATCTGCATCATGATTAGGTACTTGTTGGCAGCGCGAATGTTGGCGGGGTTCTTGTAGTCGAACCGGATGAGCACATAACCCGGCAGGGTCATCATCTGCCAAAAGATGAAGAAGAACCACATCATGTCGGTCGTGCTGACCAAGCCGTACATCGCGGCCAGGAAGAGCAGGAAATAGGGATAATAGCGCACCACGCTGTAGCCCTCGTAGCTGCGCATATAGACGATCGAATAGAGCGCGGCGGGCACTGAGATCAGCGCGGCCAGCAAGAGGAAGACCGCTGTCAGTCCATCCACATAGACCCGCAGCACTAGGCCGATTTGCGGAATGATGGCAAACTCCGCCTGATGCACGGGGCCCGACATTAGCACCTGGACCACGGTGGAGACCATCATCCCCGCCGTCCCCAGGGTGAAGACAAACGCCAGCCAGCCCGCGGCAGTCTTGTTCCCCGAAACCAGCAGAGTTAACAGTGCCCCGGCGATGCAAAGGACGATAGCGGCGATGACAGATTGCTCAGGAGTCATGCCATCACCTCCGTGGATACGTCTCGCAGGACATCGAGCATTAGTTCCAGTGTGGCTTGGACGGCCGGGCTCAACTGCTCGCCCTGCCTGAGCGACTCCGGTTGCACGCCCAGCAGCCAGACTTTGCTCTGGCCATTCGCCTCGATCTGCCGCGCCAACAGTCCCAGCGAAAGCTTGTGCGTAGAGATTTGTGGGAACCGGGCGGCCATCTGGTCCGAGTCGAGTAACACCACCGAGCCTGGGGTGCCGCCGAACTCCACCGCATCGAGGAAGAGGACTCGGTCGAAGGCTTCCTCCGCCACCCGCCCAATGAAGCGCTCGGGGGTGTTGCCAGCGATGATCACTTGGCTCCGAAGTCCGAAGTCCGAAGTCCGAAGTCCGAAAGAAGGCCGAAACCCGAAATCCGAAGCGCCGCTCGTGAGGCTTGGGATTCGGTCCTCGAATTTCGGATTTCCTTCGACTTTCGGCCTGCCGCCTTCTGATTTCAACTCCTCCGCCAGCCGCACTCCGAAGCCGTCATCCGCATAATCCAGGTTGCCGAGGCCTATCAGGCACGCGCGGCCTTGGAGGAGTTGCTGGAGTTGTTCGCGCAGGTCGGTCATCAAATATCCTCGCCGAGTTTCTTGATTTGCTCGTAGGTGAACACGGGACCGTCCACGCACACATAGGCCACGCCGATGCAGCAGTGGCCGCACTTGCCGACGCCACATTTCATGTAACGCTCCAGGGTGGAAACGATGTCATGCTCGTGGAACCCCATCGCGAGCAGGTCCTTGATGACGAAGCGGAACATGATGGGAGGGCCGCAGACGAACGCGATGGTGTTATCCGCCGGCACCTGCACGCCGGGGATCTTGAAGAGGCTGCCGACCACACCCACGTTGCCGGCCCAACCTTCCGCCGCGCGGTCCACGGTGAGGTAACACTCGACGCCGGCTGATTTCTGCCACTCGCGCAGATTGGAAACATACATCAGTTCTTTGGGCGTCTTGGAGCCGTAGAAGATCTGGATGCGCTGAAACTTATCGCGGTGCTTAAGCGCATAAACGATGCACGAGCGGAGAGGGATCAGCCCGATTCCGCCCGCGACGAACACCAGGTTCTTCCCATAGTAATCCTCCATCGAGAAGCCGTTGCCATAGGGGCCACGGACGGCAAAGCGGTCGCCGGGCTTCAATTCGTGCAAGGCCGCAGTGCAACTGCCTACTTGGCGGATCGTGAAGAACATTTCATCCTCCGTCGGACTGGGCGGCAGTGAGGCAGGGAATTCACCGATGCCGAACAGCGAGACCTGCGCGAACTGCCCGGGCCGGAAGCGTTTGAACTTCGCCTGCTCCGCCGGATCCTCGAAGTGCCAGTAGAAGGTCCTCACTTCCGGGATGTCGTCATTCACCTGGTCCACCATCGCCAATTTCGGCAGGTAGATATTCTCCGTTGCCGAGGCTGGTGGGATTGCGCTTGGTAACGTGCGACTCATGACGGTTGAATCCTGTCGGTAGAGGCGGTCGCCCGCCGGATCATCTCGACCACGCTCGGCATGCCGACGTCGCCGTGGCAGACGGCGGCACAACGGCCGCAACCGACGCAGGCCATCGTCAGTTCCCGCTGGATAAAGTAGTGCGCCAGCTTGCGCATAAAGCGGCGGTTGCGGCGGTCGTGCACCGCGCGGCGGGGGTTGAAGCCACCAGCCATGCGCGTGAAACCTCCGAGGGCGCAGGAGTCCCAGATTCGGACCCGCTCGATCTCGTCCGGGCCGACCTTTCGGTCGCTGACGGTAAAGCAGGTGCAGGCGGGGCAAACGTAGGTGCAACCGCCACACTCCAGGCAGCGGTTGCCAATCTCCTCCCAGGTCTGGTCGAGAATCTTGCCCTGGGATACGTAGCGCACTGTGGCGGGGAACCAGCTTGTTGTCGTCTTGAACCGTTTGCGGACCTCGCCCAGAATGGTGCGGCGCTTCTCGACGTGCGCCGGTGTGGCTGGCTGGAATATGGGCTGAGTGAAGAACGCCTCGCCCGCAGGCGTTCCTGCCACGACCATGAATTCCCCGCCCAGGTCCATGAGCTGCAGGTCGAAATGCTCGCGGGCCGCCGGGCCGGTGTCGGCGCAGGGGCAGAAGCACTCCTCCCCGATGTCACGCTCCGGGTCGGTGCAAACGACGTTAACCAGGAACAGGTTCTCACGGCGCTTCTGGTAGTACAGATCGCGGAACTCACGGCCCAGGTAGAAGCGGTCGAGATGCCAGATGCCCGCCAGGTCGCAGGAGCGAATTCCGAAGATGGCGCGCTTGCGCTCACGGTAGGTGGGCTCGATTTGAATCGTGCCGTCGTGCCGTCGCACCTTCAGCAGCCGCTCGATGTGCGGCAGGACGAAGCGCTTGGGCGGGTAATACGGGTTCGGCAGGTGTACCTGGACCAGGTCGCGGTTCTCGTCGGTCACCAGGTCGAACCACGTGTCGCGTCCGCGCCCGGCGAATGGCGCGAACACCTCGTAACCCTGCTCGCGGAGTAGGTCCACTAGCTTCAACACGTTCGCGCTGTCCAGCAGTCGGGCCTTCACGCTGCCTCCTTTGCCACGCGTACGGGAATAAGCTGCACGCCGTTCTCCGTCGAGCCGCGCATTTGCTGTTGAACCTGGCGCACAAAGTAGGGCACAAAGACCGCCCCGCTGCGCACCTCGGGCGTCACCCGCGCGGCCGCCACCGCCGAACCGCTGGCAGCCGAGAGGCGGATCTTCTGGCCGTCCCGAATGCCCAATTGCTTGGCGTCGTCCGGATTCATCTCGACGAAGCCCTCCGGGTAATCAAGCAGCAGGATGCGGTATTCGCGCTTGAGCGTCTCGCTGTGTTTCACCAGCACGTTCTGGTTCCAGTAATACAGCGAGTGGCCGAATACCAGTGTGAGCGGATAATCCTTTGAGAGCGTGACCTCGTCCGACGGCCGGGTGACAGGCGCGAATTTGAAGGCCGGCGCCGGCAGACCCTCGGCGAACAAATACCGCGTGCCGAGCGGTCGATCCTTGGTGCATGGCCATTGCCGCCCGTATTCGGCGGCCAGGTTGTGGTAGTTCGCGCCGCTGTAGAAGGGCACTGCCGCGCCGATCTCATCCATCACTTCGGCGGCCGACCTATACTGCCAATCTGCGCCCAGCGCGCGCGCCACTTCCGTGAGTTGCTGCCAGGCGGGTGTCGTGCCGGGCAGCGGCTCGATGATCTGCTCGGCCAGTTGGATGCGGCGCTCGGTGTTCGTGAACGTCACGCGCTCTTCGCCAAAAGCGGTCGTGGGGAGCACCACATGCGCGTGCTGCGCCGTCTCGGTCAGGAACAGATGCTGGGTCACGACCAGCTCGCACTGCCGGAGGGCCTTGGCGGCATCACCGAAGAAAGCGGTGCTCACCGGGTCATAACGGCAAAGCCAGATCGCACGCACCTGGTCGCGGCCTCGGTCGCCGAAAACTGCGCGCGAGGCCAAGCCCAGCGAGGCCGGCAATTTCGTTTTCCAAACCCTCTCCAACGCGGCGCGGGCCGCATCGCTGCCGACCTCGCGATAGCCGGGCAGCCGGTCGGGCAACATGCCCATGTCGCAGACGCCTTGGAGGTTGTTGTGCTCCGTCAGCGCAAAAATACCGGCGCCTTCGCGGCCGATCTGGCCGGTCAGCAAGGCTAGGTTCACAATCGCCTGCACCGGTTCCGGATCGCGGACTTCGATGCCCGTCGAGTAAAGAATGGCGGCTGACCCGGCGCGAGCGTACGCCAGCGCCGCTGCCTCGATCCAATCCGCCGCCACACCGCAGGACGCCGCGGCTGCGAGCAGGTCGTAATCGCGTACCCGCGCCAGGAACTCGTCGTAGCCGCGGCAGTGTGCCTTGATGAACGGCAGGTTCATCAGGCCGCGGTCCACAATTACCTTGGCCATCGCGCCGTAGAGGATGGGTTCGGTGCCGGGTCTGACCTGCAAAAAGAAGTCGGCGCTCTCAGCTACCCGATGCCGTCGGCTGTCAATGACCACCAACTTGGCCCCGGTTAGCTTGGCCCGTATGACCGTGCCGCCAATGGTTGGCAGTTGGCGGGCCAGGTCCACGCCGTCCACAACAATCACCTCGCTGTGGGCCAGTTCGCCAATGGAGTTAGTGGTGGCGGGCACGCCCAGCATTTCGAGCAGGACGTTGATCGAGTTGTTGCAATAGACCCCGGTGCCGTGATCCACGTTGTTGGTGCCGATCACCGTCCGGGCCAGTTTCTGGAGCAGGTAGGCTTCCTCGTTCGAGCAGCGTGGCGAGTTGAGAAAGGCGAACGCGTCCGGACCATGCTGGGCGCGGATTTCCTTCATGCGACCGGCGATGAATCCGAGCGCCTCCGGCCAGGATACTTCCTGGAACTGGCCGTTCTTCTTCAGGAGCGGGCTGTTCAGCCGGTCGGGGGAACTGGCCACCTCGTGCACATGCCAGCCGCGGAGGCAGATCCGCCCCTCATTGGTCGGGTGCGACATGCTGGGATAGGCGCCCACCACTTGGTTGCCAACCGCCTCGAGATAAATGCCGCAGCCAACCCCGCAGAATGTGCAAGTGGTGAGCTTATGGGCCATGCGGCGTCCTTAGCGTGGCGGAGAATTCTCGCCCGGACATCCTTGGCGGCGAGGCCTCGGCAAGGCGTCCCCTGGCGGGGGGGTATCGAACCGGAGCCGCGGCGCGGCGCGATCTCCAATAGTCCTTATGCTAATCGTAAGCATAGTTGCGATGTATGGCTCTTATGCCGCACCATTCATAGCTTGCCTGCCTGCCATGTAAAGACCTTTATCGAAGGCTTAGAACGTGAGCAAGTCGAGCAGGCTCAGGCCAGGGGTACCAAGCTCCCAGCGGGCTCCCTTTCGAGTGACGAGCCGACGACCGTGATTTCTGCGATACTCGGCCTCATTAACGTTGAGGAGCTGGAATCGGCCGCTGGTCTTGATCTCGGTCGCAGTGCGGGGGATGAGTTCGAAGGGGACGCCGTTGAAGTTCAGGGCGATTTCATAGCCAGCCACACCTGCTTCTTGAACGGCTGGCCGTGGGCGGACCAGCAGGCGGTAGCGGTGGGCCCAGGGGAATTCGGCCTTGCTGACCACCACGCGGCAGAGTTCGGTTTGGTGCTGGAGAAACCCCAGCAGGCTAAACCGGCCGCCGGAATCGCGCTGGTGCAGGAGGATCGCTCGCGAATCAATAGCGAGCAGGTTCTGCCCGTTCCACTGGCCGTGATCGTTCCGTTGACCGGGCATGGTCTTTTTTTGCCAGGCGGCGAAACGGTCGTTCACCAGCAGGTTTAGCTCGAAGTGGAGATGGGCGCGCTCCTTGGAGATCGTCTGGCGCGTGTTGGCCGTGCGCCCCATGACCGCGATGGGCTCCCCGGCCTTTACCGGCTGGCCGGCCTGCAAGCCGCGCCGCACCTCGCGCAGGTGCGCGTAGAGCGAGTAGATTTCCAGACCCTCGATCTGGTGGCGAAGGACGACGTAGTTCCCGTAAGTGGAGAGGGACGGCCGCGTGCTGACATAAACCACTGTGCCGTCGGCCGTGGCCAGCACCGGATCGGTGGGCTCGCCGCGATGGTCGCGCTGAAGACAGCGGATATCAATGCCCTCGTGCATCTGCCAGCCCTCGCTGCGCACGCAGCCGAAAGTGCCGCTGGTCCAGGACTTGCCCACCGTGCCGACGAAGAACTTCTCCTCGCCGCCCTTTTCGAACAGGGCCCGATTGGCGGTAGGGAGTTGGAACGTCTGAGCATGGGCGGCCAGGCCGACAAGAAACCAAGGCAGCGTTCGCGACCAGACAGGACCCGGTATTGCGACTACCATTTGGTCTTCTTCTTAACCTCTCGGGCGATGTTGTTCAGCCCAAGGACAATCTCCTCGGCCTCGGCGCGCGTGGCATCGGGGGTAAACAAGAACACTCCGTCCGAGATCCGCCGGCCGACGATCGGAGCGGCAAGCCAGCGGCGTTCGCTCAGGCCTGGACCCCACTGACAATAGATAGCGAATCGCTGGCTCCGACTGCCCACCGATCGCTGCTCCAGAAGCCAGGTTCCCCGCCGATCAAACTGCAAACGAATGGCGAAGCCACCCACCGCGTCAACCACCTTTGCTTCCGTTACATTCATCTCGGTCAGGGCGGGAATCTTGTCCACGTTGACCATTACCGGCCGTTCTCGGAAGATCGGCACGGGTTCACTCATGTTTGTTCCGTCTGGGTGGACCTCAATGTGGATCCGCAGGGTGCTCGGCTGGTGTTTGCGTTTGCGCTCCGCCGTTTGGCAGCCGACGAACACCGCCAGGACCACACATAAATAGAGATTGAATCGAAGCCGACGAATGTTCATAGTGCGCCAGACAACCGAAATGCACTGGTAAAGTAAAGCGTTATGAGCAAGCAATACAATAAAGGTCAGAAACGGAAACGGCGCGAGGCCTATTTGAAGCGCAAGAAGCGGGCTGGCCGACCAAAGAAGCCGGGGGCGAGCACGCCCGCGGTTCGAGCGGCTGAAGCGCCCACCGCTCCGGCCCCCGAGGCGCCTGCTGCTCCAGCGCAGCCCACCGCCTGACTGTTAGCTTCCGTCGTCGCGAGAGGCCACCTGCTGCGGGTGGTCTCTCGTGTTTTTTCGACCAAACCGGACCTCAGAACTTATTAACCGTCGCCGCCGCGGACCGTTGGGGTCTGTGAATAATTCCGGAGCTAAAAGCTGGAGAACCTTGATTCCATTGGTCCAAATGAGTTGCTCGCACTCTATTCACACCGGTTCCGCGGTGAATAAGCTGTGGATAAGAAATCTTTGTCAGGTGAGTAAAAGCTGTTAAGGTATAGGCAGTTCATTGAAAGAACTGAGATGGGCAGCCGCGGTCAACAGGTT
>CAZVFC010000108.1:0-12269 GCA_964625855.1 uncultured Verrucomicrobiota bacterium
TCAAGCAAATCCGAAAAAGATGTGGGTAATGACAAGCCCTAAAGGGTGGACACCATACACCGCCTGGCAGACACCGTGAGCATTGGAGGTTTTCACGCTGAACCCGCAGGTCAGTGGCAGAATGGTACCGCCGTGCTACCCGCGTTACTCCTCCGTCCTTCCTCCGTCCTTCCTCCGTTTGGTGATGGGAGGTAGAACGGAGGAAGGACGGAGGTAGGACGGAGGTAGGATATCGGGGCTGGCGTGGCCACGGCTGGGAAGCTGGCCTCGGGCAGGCGGGGACCATGGCGGACTTATGAAGTCATAAATTATTATGGATACGAGAGATATATTCGAATCTACCGCAGCATGTCATCGCAGGGACAGACTCCTGGGACAACCCCAAAAGCGTGGATTCAGGCAGGGATTCAGCAGTTGTGGCTGCCCGGCGGGGCTTGGTGCGTGAGGGCCGGAAAGAACAACCGGAGAGATAGTCCGGCTTGGACCTTCTGCCGCCAGACAGCCCAAGCCTCAACCCGATTGAACGGGTGTGGAAGGGGAGCCGAACACGCCACCCTGACGGGTGCGATCAGACCTTCCAGGGCCCGCGCTTCGGGCGGTCGAGCCATTGGTTGGCTTCATCGTCCCCGATGAACTGCTCGTTGGCCGGGTCCCAGCGCAGACGCCGGTGGTTCCAGTAGGCCAGGTTGCCCAAGTGGCAAACCGTCACGGAGCGGCAGCCGATTTCCACGTCACAGATCGGTTTGCTGCGGCGGCGCATGCAGTCGAGGAAGTCCTTCGTATGGCTGTAGCTGTTGTAGAGGCGGATGGAGTTGTCGCCCAGCGGCTCCTCGCCGAGGGACGCCGGGGTGGCCTCGAACTTGCCCCGGTTGACCAGGATCCTGCCCTCGGTGCCAATGAAGAGCACGCCGCCGCTGTCGCCGTGGATCATCTCGACGCCGTTGGCATAAAGGTAACGCACCCCGCGCTTGGCTTTCGGGTCCTCGGGCGGGATGATCTCCACCGGCCCGCTGTCGTCCATGCCCAGGCCCCATTGGGCGATGTCGAAGTGGTGCGCGCCCCAGTCGGTCATCATGCCGCCGGAATACTCACGATAGTTGCGCCAGTTGGGGAAGTGTTGGTGCACCCCGCGCGGGCTGAGGACCGAGTTATACGGGCGCATCGGAGCCGGCCCGAGCCACATGTCCCAATCCAGCCCCGGCTCCATCGCTTCTTCCGGCAAATCGCACGGCACCGAAGGCGGGCCGACATCTACGATGACCTGTTTGATGCGGCCCAGGCGTCCGTTGCGCACCAGTTCGCAGGCCTTGCGGAATTCCTTCGAGGACCGCTGCATCGAGCCGGTCTGGAACACCCGATCATACTTGCGGGCAGCCTTCACCATCGCCCGGGCCTCGTGGATGGTTAACGAAAGGGGCTTCTCGCAATAGATGTCCTTGCCGGCCTCGCAAGCCGCAATGGCGATACAGGCATGCCAGTGGTCGGGCGCAGCGATGACCACCGCATCAATGTCCTCCCGGGCCAGCAGCTCGCGGAAATCCTTGTAATCGACGCAGCCCTTAAATTCCGTGTTGCCCTTGATGCGGTAGAACTCCTCCACCATTTTCCGGTGATGCTCACGGCGTTTGGTATCCACGTCGCACACGGCCACCACCTGCGTGTCGGGCATGCCGAGGAAATTGTTCGTGAGGCCCCGGCCCTGCGTGCCGGTGCCGATCACCCCGAGCGTGATGCGGTTACTGGGCGCTTTCCGTGCCTCCGCAGCCCGGGCCGAGCGCAGCAGGAGCGGAGAGGTGAGTGTCGCGACCGAAGCCGCCGTGAGAAACTGTCGCCGATTCATTCGTCTTTGCATGCGCGCGGAATTGTTTCGCGCCTGGGTAGCCGGCGCAAACTAATTCTTCCGGTTCAGGGACAAGGGAGCGCACCTTGACACCGCCGCCGGAGCGCATGTCCCGGTTGCCGAGAGCGGTGGTGGTATCAAGATACGCCTGGGCCAAGGACGCGTCCGGCCAGGCGACCCGAAATGCCGGCGCCGTGCCGTGGGGCAAAAAAGAACCCCGCCAGTGCCGTGTGTAACAGTTCCTTTGAACTTATTAGAAACAGTCGGGACTCGCTGAGCTGCTTTCGACTTCCAGTAAAGGCATGTCGGCCACAACTCCGGCTATAGCCCCATCATTGACTCACTACGGTTCAAGGACATAGTTTCTAATCACGAGCATAGGCAGGGTAAATTCCAAACCATGCAGCTTACAAAGAACCGGCACCGCGGTTGCGCTCGCTCACGCCTCCGCAGGCCTTGCTGCTCTTAATATCAAAGGTTTCCCTGCGTTGCTCAAGAAAAAAATTCCCGAGGTGCCCTTTCTTTTATCGGGTCACTTACGGACCTTGTCATCGGCGCGGTTGCTGTGGCGATACACGTCCAGCCCGCCCTCGGCCACACGCCAATCCGCGCGCAGCCGAACATCCTGCGAGCCCGCCAGCGCGCCCGGATCACTCGGTGGGGCAGGATCGTCCGCGCGCCGGATTTCCCACCAACACCGGCCGCAGTGGTTGTGCTCATGATCCACGGCAAAGCCCGCCTGTTCGAGCATGGGGCCGATCCAACCCATGCAGTGGTCGCAGTAATCGTGGTAGGCCCCGAGGCCATTCCGAATGAGGAAACCCTTCGAGGGGCAGTCCTGCATGTCAATCCGGAAGGCGTCTTCGGCGGCGGTGGTGTGGTAGCCGGCGCCTTCGTGTGCCAGCGTGTGGCCCCAGTAGGCCGCCATGCCGGCAAAGCCCTGCTCCTGAATCAGCTCGGCCGCATGACGCTGGGAATCCCCGCGGATGGCTTCATCCCAATACTGCCGCAAGAGTACTTCGCCTCCTTGCCGGCGCAACCATTCAAAGGTCCAGTCGTAGTGCCCGCAGAAATCGTAAACGCCAATCATACGGCCTCCTTGATCCGGGCCAGGTCTTGCGGCGGCAACGAGGAATGGCGCGGCAAGAAGGTCTGGCGGCAGGCGCCATTGCCGCCTTCGATCCGCACCGTGAGCCCCGCGGGGGCTGCCGCCGCTTCCGAAACGTAGTAACAGTGCTGGCAAAAGCAGGGAACGATCTCCCGCCCATGGTCGCGCAAGTGCTTGATGGCGGGGCAAACTCGGACGTCCAGGCTCACTTGGTTGGCGTCCACCTCTACTTGCACTTCCGCACCGGGCTCAGCATCGAAGAAGGCGCGCCAATAGCGGCCGACCGCCGGCAAACCGCCATGTTTCCACATCGCTGTCACCGGCGCGTAATACGTCGAGCCCAGCTCCTGCCAGTATCGGCGCAAGGCGTCCGGGCCAAGCTGCTTTTCGATAAAGCGGAACGTGGCGTTAATGGCGAAGTAGAAATCGCCCGCGCCGATCTTCTTCGAGTCGGTGTGCGGCAGGGCCGTCATGGACTAACCTCGCAGCTTGACCGGCACCGTAACAGATCTGAAGTCAACGCGCGCATACCGCTAGACGGGAACCACGCTGCCTGCCTTCTGGGACTCCAGGGCGGCGGTGAAGAGGCGATGGCTCAGCAACGCTTCTTCGGGCGTCAAACAACCGGCAAACTTCTTTGGCGGCCGGCCCTGCGTCAGCTCGTGCAGGAAAGCCGCCCACATCTGGAGGATGGCATCGCTGAACCCAAACTGAAAAATGGGCGCAGTGATGGACTTAAAAGCGGTCTCATGGCCGGTCTGAATCTGGCCCCAGACTTGTTCGCCTCCGTCATATTCGAGGACTTCCAGCACATCGGCCATGGCGCTCGTCCAGCGAGCCGACGCGCGGGTGCCATAAATCTCGGCGTACCAGTTGTTCTTCTGGCCCGGAGCAATGCGGTGAACGCGCAGCACCCAGGGGAACGTTTCGCCTCCTGCCGCGGTGGCCTCGCACAGCAGGGTCGCGTTGTCCCAGGTCCGGCACGGAACACGGCCCCCTTTGCCGTCGGGGCGTTCCTTGACGATGTCCGACAGCACGGCGCGCACATTGCGCGGCACCCAGCCCGCGCGAAACGCCAGATGGCAGGCGTGCGCGCCAAGGTCGCCCATCACGCCGTATTCGCCGTTGATCTCCACCTGCCGTTTCCAGTTGATCGGCTTGTTCGGATTCAGGTCGCTCGAATGCAGGAGCCCCGTTTGCACTTCGATGACCCGCCCAAACGCGTCGCGTTCAATCATCTCGCCGATCCGCTGCATCGCCGGGAAGAAGATGGACTGCGACGAGCAGCGCACCAGCAGTTCGGGGTGCGCCCGGGCGGTCGCCACGATCGCTTCGCAATCAGGCCGGGTCATGCCGAAGGGCTTCTCCCCGAGCAGATGTTTGTCGGCCTCAATCGCGGCGCAATATACCTCCCGATGCAGGTTGTGCGGCAGGGCGACATAGACCGCCTCCACCTTGGGGTTGGCCAGGAGCGCCCGGTAATCCTGCGTCACCTGCGCCACCGTCGGGAGGTTCTCCTGATACCACGCAAACGCGCCGGGACTTCGATTGCACAACGCCACGATCTCGGGTCGCGCCGGTGCGTCCGGCAGATGACACCACCGCGCCGCCGCGCTGGCAAATTCCCGACCCATCAGCCCGCAACCGATGATTCCGAAACGCACCGTTTTCATTGCCAGTCAGTTCCTTTGCCGTTCTTCACCGCCGTTAGTTATTGGTCGAATAGAATCGCATGCACGTTGTTCGCGGGCCGCGCGATCATTAAGAGCCTGGTTTGTCGGTGCCTGGCCCAGGGAACCCGCCGGTGTTTGGGCGAACACTCCACACCTCGGCTGTGCGCACTCCCGGCCGAATCTCGCCATTGGGTATCACGTGCCGGCCACGCCAGGCCACCGCCGGGACGGTCACCTGGGTGCAAGGCACTTCACCAGCCTTCGTCCAAGTGTTGCTGGTCGTGTCATAAGCGAGCACGTCTTTGGCAAAGCCAGGATGTTGGTCCAAGGGCTGGAAGCCGACTCTGGTGCCGTCGTCGCCCGACAGGATCAGGATCTGCGACGTCCCGAGGGCCGGTGCCGGGGAGGGCGCCGCCACCGCGGGCCGCGGCAGGTCAGCCAGCCGTTTCCAGCCCGAGCCGGGACGATAACTGTAGGCATCCGTCAGGTAACGCCGCACCGGCTTGCCTTCCGCATCACCCGACAGGCTGCTGCCGCTCATGAGATAGAACGCCCCGTCCTGAACCGCCGCCACCGCCAGCATCCGGCCCGGGCCGGGCCACGGCTCCAATTCGCGCCACGCCGGCTCGGCCGCCGCCAGGTCCAGGGCCCAGAAAGTCCGCAAGGCGTTGGTGGAATTGGGCTCCTCGATGCCGCCCGCGACATACATGACGTTTCCCAATACGGCCCCGCAACCGTTCGCCATGGGCTGCGGAAGCGACGGCAGGACTACGGTTTCGAAGCTGCCGCCGACAAACCGCAGCAGGAAGCTTTCCCGGTAATGCCGTTCCAGGTCGCTCCCGCCGGCGCACACAACCCCGCCCGGCCCGGTGGCTGATGCGCCATATCCCATAGGCCGGATGAGCTTGCCGACTTCCCTCCAGGGACCCTGCGGCTCGGACAAGGCATACGCGGTGTCATACCAGCGTTTCTTGCCTCCGGCCCAGGGCGGCGCCTCCGGGAAATTCGCGCCGCCCGCCACGAGCAGCACGCCTGCACTCACGCCCGCGTAAGGCGAGCCGAGGCCCGCACGGTTCGGCACGGGCGACAGCTTCTCCCATCGCAGGGCCGTTTCCGAGAGGCCCGCCGCGCTGCCGACCTGGGCCACCAGGAGGCAATCGAGGACCAAAGACTGGGTTCGTTTCGACATAAACACGGTATTCTGTTCCCACAGTCTTACACGCAACCATCCCGCAGCGCCAGCAAGACCAACTGGCCTCATGCCAACACATCAACCCACCACGTAACGCCGTAGCTCGCTCAACCTGCAATAGGTCGAGACGCCACGGCTGCGGCTGATGATGGCTTGCATCCCGCAGAAATGAACCCCGGGCCGCACGCTGTCGTGCCAGCTTGTCCGCGCCGTCAACCTGATAGGGTCTTGGATTCGCCCCGCGCCCGCGTCAGGCGCACCATCGGGCGCTGCACCTGGCCCAGCCCCCAAGGCGGGGCCGGGCATCTCGTTCGTCTATGCTTAAGACGCTATGAAAAGGCGACGCGCTGTCATGATCCCGGGCAGGCAGCAGGTATGTCGGTTTGCATTCGTGACTCGGAAGGATAGAATGCTGGCGCTTGAGCATGAAGTTTCCCCGCCATCATGTCCGATCACACCGCGCACGATTCATCGGGATGTTCCTGGCTTTGGCCAGCACCGGTTTTGCCGCCGAATCGCCTTACCTGTACGGCATCCACGATGCTGATCCGGCCCCGACGGAGTTTCTCAACCGCATCAAGAGCGGAACGAGCGGCACTGGGGGGTGGGTGACCGCTACGGTGGCGGTGGGGGCGAATACGAACGATTTCGGCGGGGCGGACTTCTCCGCGCTGGGCAACGCCGGGCACACCGTCATTTGCCGCATCAACTATGGCTATTTCCCCGATGGCAGCATTCCCGTGTCGTCCCAGTACGATGCCTTCGCCGTCCGCTGCCGGAACTTCGTGGCCAACACGACCGGCTGCGCCATCTGGCTCATCGGAAACGAGAGCAATTTGAACGCGGAGTGGCCCTTGGATTCCACCAACGGCCGGTTCAACTACGTCTCGCCAGACGACTACGCGGTTTGCTTCCGCAAGGTGTACAACGCCATCAAGTCCATCCGTCCAAACGACCGGGTGATGCCGCAGGCGCTTGCGCCCTGGGGTGGTCCTTACGGCGGCACGAGCAACCTCAACGGCAGCGGCTACCCGGCCGATGGCATGCCGCTGAATTGGGTGACTTACCTCAACCAAATGCTGACGGCCATCGCCGCGAGCGGGCCGCTGGATGGCATTCCCCTGCACGTGGGGTCGCGGGGATACGCCTACGCGGACATCTATAGCACCAACCGGATCAATGCCGGCGGGCAGGACCTTTACTGGAGTTTCTTCGTCTATAAGGATTGGATCAACTACGGCATTCCACCCTCGCTCTACAACCTGCCGCTTTACGTCACCGAGTGCAACGGCCTCTACTACTGGAAAGGCGGCGGACCGCCGGGCGAGGACCTTACGAAACATTACGAGGCCGGCTGGATGCAGGAGATCTTTGCCGAGCTCAACCGGCACAACCAATTCGCCGCCACCAATGGCCGGCCCATCTTCCGGTGCGTCAACTTCTACCGCTGGTGCGCTTACTGCGACGGGTGGAACCTGGACGGCGCCGACAATCCTTACAAGGCGCAGATCCTCGCCGACCTTGACGCCTCCGTCGCCCAGCTTTACCGCTGGCCGACGAATGTCGTCTCGACTAATCCCCCGGCCGCCCCCACCGGCCTGACTGCCTCGGTCGGCAATGGGAGAGTCGCTTTGACATGGGATGCCACGGCGTTCGCCACCACCTACAAGGTGAAGCGCTCCACCCTCGACGGCGGCCCGTATTCGGTGATCGCCAGCAACATCGCCGTCACGACTCACAACGACATGTCATTCACCCCGGGCACGCCCTATTACTACCGCGTTTCTGCCGTGAACAACGCCGGCGAAAGCGCTGACTCTGACCAGGTCAGCGCCACGCCCACCAACGGGCTGCCGGATGTGGTGGTCACGTCCATCGCCTGGACCCCGGCCACTCCTGTGCCGGGAAACCACGTCGTCTTCTCCGCGCGCGTGCGCAATCAAGGCTCAGCCGCCACGCCCGGCGGCATCACCCTCGGGGTCGGGTTCATCGTGGACGGTACCCAGGTGTCGTGGGCGGGCGGCTACTCCTCAGCGCTGGCTCCGGGCGCGTCCGTCACGCTCGCCGCCGACGGTGGGCCAAGCGGGCCGCATTATTGGACGGCCACTCCGGGCAACCACACCCTTCTCGCCAACGTGGACGACATCAACCGCTTTGCGGAATCCGATGAAGGCAACAACGTCACCTCGACCAACCTCGTCGTTTACGCCCCAGGCTACGCGATCAACTGCGGGGGCGCTGGAGCCGCTTCCTTCGCGGCGGATAATTACTGGACCGGCAGCGCCAACACCTACTCCGTGACCAACGCAATTGACACGAGCGCCGTCACAACCCCGGCGCCCCAGGCCGTCTATCAAACCGAACGCTGGGGCAACTCGACTTACACCTTCAACTCCCTTGTCCCCGGCGCCGGCTACAGTGTCCGCCTTCACTGGGCGGAAATCTCGCCGTCCGTCACCGCCACCGGAGGCCGCCGTTTCCACCTGGCCATCAACGGCGCCCAGGTGTTGACGAACTTCGACATCTACGCCGCCGCCGGCGGGAAGTTTAAAGCCGTCGCGCGGCAGTCCTTTGCGGCCGCGAGCGGCTCGGGCCAGATCATCCTGCAGTTTGCGCAGGGCGCGGCGAATGAGGCCAAGATCGGTGGCATCGAGATCGGAGTGGCGCCGCCGCGCATCACCGGGCTCACCGTGGCGGCTGGGAATGCGACTCTCACCTGGCAGGCCTTCCCGGGTAAGCTTTATCGCGTCGAATACAAGAACAACCTCGGTGAGAGCGCCTGGGGGACCCTGGGGAATGACCAGTTGGCTGCGGGCAACAGTCTTTCCCTGACGCATAGCCTCGCCGACGCCCCGCAGCGCTATTACCGCGTGCGCCAGTTGAATTGAGCGAGTTGCGGCAGGACTGCCTTGGGCCTCACCGCAAGTCCCTGATCACCACTGGAGCCAGCTTGACCTGAGAGGTTGCTGCGGTTATACACATTGGGCCACGGTCGCCCGTGTTCGGATTCGGCCGGTTCTCCAGCCTTGACGACTGGCGAACCGGTCAGACAAATGTCACGCGGTCAGACGTAGGAATCAGACACAGGGCTGCCAGTGGCTGCGAGGCAGAGACCTGCTCCCGTAACTCAAATGGATAGAGTAGCGGTTTCCTAAACCGCCTATCCCGGTTCAATTCCGGGCGGGAGTACCAACCCACAGAATCAATGCCTTTTGTGCCTTTCGCCTGGCTTGAATAGGGTGAGCACTTGAGCGCGCGAAGTTTGAGTGTCTCATCTGCAGGTCGTTTTGCCTGCAGAAGACAAGGGGCCAAATTTGAGGGCAAGCGATCATGGTCGGACATCCATGGCCGCAAACATGCTCCTGGCTTCCTGTAGGCGTTTTGTGGGCGCGACGCAACTGAATGGGACAGAGAAACCTGTGTTTTTTGAGGCCTCGCTGACTTGTATAAACTGCGTCCAGGGCTACAATGTAGGTGGATCTCCTTGATGAACGATCGTCCTGCGAAGAACGGAATACGAGTTCTGCCAGCAGTAATGTTGCTGGCGACGCAGTGCCTGGCGGATAGCCTTGGACCTGTCCCCCAATGGTTTGGCACGCCCCCGAGCGGGTACGGTGAACAGTTTAGTCCCGAGGTGCCTCCGGTCAATGCGCAGGACCGCCAACAGGTTGTGGCGGCGTATTACGCTTCGTACCTGGCCTCGGAAGACGTGCCGATGGACTGGAGCGGAGACGTTTCAACCTGCTCCGCCGGGACAAACAGCCCCCTGTTCAAGGAAGCGATCATTCGAAGGGTGAACTACTTCAGGGCCATGGCCGGCTTGCCTGGCACAGTGACTCTGGATGAATCCTGGAGCACAAAATGTCAGCAGGCGGCCCTGATGATGGCGGCTCAAGGAGCGCTGTCGCACCAACCTGACCCCACGTGGGAATGTTACACAACTGACGGAGCGGAGGCGGCCGGAAAATCCAACCTCTACCACGGGCGTAGTGATGCTAGCGCAATTGACGGTTATATAGACGACTGGGGAGCGGCGAATTACTTCGTGGGGCACCGTCGCTGGATTCTATACCCACCGGCGCGAGTCATGGGAACAGGCTCGATCCTGACGGCGCAGGGAATCCTGGGTGCAAACGCGCTCTGGGTGGTCGGCGGTTTCGGTGCAAGACCGCCGCAACCCACGTGGGTGGCATGGCCCCCGAAGGGCTACGTGCCTTACCAATTGCTGCCGAGAGTCTCACGCCGGTGGTCCTTTTCCCTTCCGGGCGCGGATTTCAGGTCCGCACAGGTCCTGATGACCTGCTCGGGCACGAATCTGACTTTGGTCCTGGAAACCCTACAGAACGACCATGGATACGCGGATAATACCCTCGTTTGGATTCCCGTGGGCGTTTCGACTACCCGGCCGAGTACTGACGTGGCCTACGACGTCAACGTCAAAGGTGTGATCGTGGCCGGAGTAACTCAGGACTTTGAGTATTCCGTCACGGTCATTGATCCCAGTGCTCCCCTCCTTGCGAAACCTCTCACTTTGGCCGCCGGCGTCACGAACTTGCTGGCCGGTGGCGAGGCAGGATTGCCCCTCGTGCTCGATTCGACCGTGGGCGTGACGAACGTCAGTTTCGTGCTGGAGACCGATGCCCAGCGTCTGACCAACCTGTCCGTTCAAGCCGCCGCCCCGGAAATCATCTCGACGCAGGTAATTGAACTGGCCGCCGGACGGCTGGCCGTCAGCCTCCGCCTCGACCCGGCGCTGTGGACGGCCTCCAACCGCACCATCGCCATGCTTGGTTTCTCGGCACTGACAAACCGGGGCTCAGCAATTGTGCCGGTGACTCTGTCCCAGTTGCAGGCCTGGTACGCCGGCGGCATAGGGGCGACCCGCACGGCCACGGGTTCGGGGGGCGTGATCGTTGTCGAACATCAACCGGTTCTGCTCCTCAGCCAGCCCGAGTCGCCCGCGCTGACCTTGTTCGGGTTGCCAGGCCGCGGCTACGCTTTGCTTGCGGCGACAAATGCCGGGACCGGAGCCGTCTGGCAGGAGTTCCATCGCCAGAAACTGACCGGCCTGACCGCGAAATTGAGCAGCGTGGTCTTGCCGGAGGCCCCACGCTTCTTCCGCGCCCTGGAAATCCCGGGCGACTTGTCCCGGTTGGAGTTGTTCAACCTGGGTGAAGACCGCCTCGCTTTGCGTTTTGAAGGGTTGCCCGGCGAGTCCTACACGGTGCAAACCACACACGATCTCGCCAACCGCACCGTTTGGTCGAATGTCACCACCCTGGTACTTACGAATCCCACCGCGACGCTCTATTGGACCAACCAGACTGAGTCCAGGCAATTCTTCCGCGCCAGGCACCCATAGGCCAACCGCCCCTCAGAGTCTGGCGGGCGGTTCATCCCGTTCCCGCCCTGTTGTCGCACGTGGTTAATGGACCTGTGGTGGACGCGTCGTTGTGCCCAGCAATTCAAAGGAGGACAGGTGCGGCTGCCACGCGGCAGGAAGTCGGGAGAAACAAAAAGGGCCGCCTCCCTTGAGGCAGCCCTGTGAAGAGCTACAGTGGATTGCGCTATTAGACCTTGCGCCGCAGCATCCCAAGCCCGCTCAGCGCAGCACCCAGCAGCAGGATCGTTGCGCCACCGTCCGGCACGCCAGGAGGAGTAGGCTCGTCACTAAACGTTCCGGCCTGGATGAACACACCCGAGTCAAGAACATCGTCACCGGAATCTGCGATGGCGAGAATTATGGTGTGTTCGCCCGCTGCCAGGTCGAGAGCTGAAGCGGTCAAAACATCCGTAAATCCGTCGTATTCGAAGGGATACGCCCCATTACTGTCGTTGTTATTATATAGGCCGGCATTGACTCCCAGGTTCACATTGTTGATCGCCACCGCCGTTCCATTAGGGAGCCTGGCAATGTTGTTCGCAACAAGTGTGCCGTCCAGGAAGAACCCAAATACGTCATTGTAAGCTGAGCCAACCCACTCGTTGTACTCGTCTGAGCCAAAAACGTAGTTGAAGAAAAGGTCACCACCTGCGGTAGTGAAGTTTAGCGTTAGATACGCGGCATCGTGTGTGCTATACCCAGGGACGAGAGCATTCAAGAAAGCCGCCCCCGCCGTGCCGTTGCCAGTCCCTGTGGCATCGCCTGTGTTTGCTGTGCCATTTACGTTCATGGCCTGACCGGAAGTGATCAGAATGCCACTCTCGATTCCGATACCAGCCGCCGTGCCGCCAGTGAACTTTCCGGCTGAACCACTGGCACCTGTGAAGCTGGCGCTGTTGATTGTGATACCACTCCCCAGAATGATACCCCCCAAGTAGTTGGCATCCGAACTGGGTGTCACGGTTACAGCGAATGCGCTTTGGGCTAAGAGCGCTACCGCTGCTGTTGTCCCTAGTATGAGGCTCTCCGAAAAGGGTTGTACGAGACGATTGAGCCGGGGCAGTGCGGTCGGC
>CAZVFC010000109.1:0-9620 GCA_964625855.1 uncultured Verrucomicrobiota bacterium
GCAGGTGACCCGCGCCGACAGCCGCCGAAACGGTTTTCATGACTCCGCCATAGCCGATGGCCAAAACGGCCCCGGTGAGCCGGGTCGTTGGCGGGACAGCAATGGTGGCTCCGCCGATGGCGGCACGGGGACCGATCAACCGGAAAACCGGCGGTCATCGGGAGGAAGGCTGGATTCCCTGTTCGCGCGACCACGAGATCGCCGACCGCAGGAAGGCGCTGCGGTCCGGGAGGTTCAGTTTGTGGCGGATGCGGGACCGGTAGGTCTCGACGGTCTTAACGGCGATGTGCAGCCGGGCGGCAATATCCCGAGTGTTGAGGCCCTGCCCCGTGAGTTCGAAGATCTGGAGTTCTCGATCGGCCAGCAGCTCACCCGGAGTCGCGGCCACGGTACCCCCATGGCCGGAAAGGCGTGAGAGAAGCTGGTTGCTGGTCTTAGGGTTCAGAAAGATGCCGTCGGCCAGGACGCGGCGGATGGCCACGAGGATATTTCGCGAGGCTTCCTGCTTCGTGATATAGCCCAACGCGCCGGCTCGGAGGACGCGCTCGGCGTAGAGTGATTCGTCATGCATGGATACGACCAGAATCCGCACGTTGGGCCAGCGGGAACGAATGTCTTTGATCAATTCCAGGCCGTACGAGTCCTTAAGAGTGAGATCCACGATGGCAAGGTCCGGCTTGCTGGTTTTGATGGCCTGGAGGGCTTCGTGGCGGTCTTCGGCCTCGCCGCAGACACACAAGTCGGCTTCGCTGTTAATGATCTCCGCCAGCCGTTCGCGTACCATGGGGTGGTCGTCCACGAGCAAAACCCGGGTGCGTTTGGGTCCTTGGCGATGTGGTTCCTGGCGACAGCCCATAGGCCGATACTCACTCCATTTGTTGGGGCACGCAACACAAAACTATCGTGCCGCCGCGTGGCCGCCGGGTAAGCCGCAGCGTGCCGCCGATGCTCCGGGCACGGTAGTTCATGATATTCAGACCCATTCCCGTTCCGGCCTTTATCGGCTCGGGGCGGATACCGGTCCCGTCATCCTCCACCTTCAATTGGATCTGCCCGGCCTGAGCGGCGAGGCTGATGGAAATCGCGCCTGGCTGGGCGTGCTTGATGGCGTTCGTCACGGCCTCCTGCGCAATCCGGTACAGGTGGGTAGCGACGGTGCCGTGCTTGACAACGACCGTGCCGCGGACACGGAGGGAGCACCGGACTTTGTAACGGCGGCGGGTGGTCCGGGCCAATTCCTCCAGGGCCGAAGGCAGACCCTCTCTCTCCAGGCGGACGGGGAAGAGGCCGCGCGACAATGCGCGAGCCTCCGTGATGGACTCATCCAGGAAAGCCGAAAGCCTCCGGGCTATCCTGGCTTCCGGCCGGCGTTCGGCCGTGAGTTCCCGCTGCAAGGAGTTGGCGTCGAACGCCAGGCTGACCAGTTGCTGGCACAGGCCGTCATGGAGGTCCTGGCCGATCCGGGCCTGCTCGCGGTCGGTGATCTCCAGGAGTTGGCCCTCCAGTTTGTGACGCTCGCCCTCCGCCCGGATCCGGGCGATGGCCCCGACCGCCTGCGTCGCGATGGTGTTCAGCAGGGCCTGGGTCGGCTTGGGGAGTTCATCCGCGAGACTGGAGGACAGAACCAGTGCCGCGATCGGCTTCTGCTCGTGGCAGAGCGGGATGAAGGCGGTGGCCCGCAGACCCTCGCTCCGGCGCGGTTTATCATGCCGAATCGGCAGGTCACGGTAGAGGCCGAAGACGGGCCTTCCCTGTAGCACGAGCCGCATCTGGGGACTGTCGGGCGGCCAGCAGGACACGGCTTGGACGAACCCTGGCGAACCGCCGCGGTGTGCGGTCAAGTCCATCCCGCCGGCCGCTTCGTTCAGCAGGTAAACGGCGCCCGAGTCAAGCCCGCTAACCCCTATCGCGATTTCCAGCAGGCTCTTCAAGGCGGCCTTGATGTCCCTGGTCAGACTCAACGCCTCGGCCAGATCGCGCTCAGCCTGAAGCCCGGTTTCGGCGCGCTTCCGCTCGGTTATGTCCCGCGATACCCCCATGACGCTATGCACCGCGCCCCGCTCGTCCATCATCGCAACCAAGCGGGTCTCGAGCCATCGTTCGCCACCGGGAAACGGGACCTTCACATCGCGGCGCACTGTCCCACCACCCGCCAGGATTTCCGCAATCACCTGCGACTGGCGCCGGGCGGTTTCCGGCGGGAAGATTTCCTCCTGGCTTCGGCCAATGATCTGGTCTGGCTGGCGGTTCCAGAGCGCCGCGGCGGCTGAGTTGACGTAGGCCACACGGGTGTCGCGGTCAATAATGAAGATGGCATCCGGCGAGGTTTCGGCCAACGTGCGGTAACGCTCTTCGCTGGCGCGCAGGGCCTCTTGCGCTCGTTTCGTATCCGTGATGTCCTGGATCACACCGTCCAGCCAGTCCACATTTCCATCGGGACCGCGGTGGGCGGTGGCATTGACCGAGGCATAAATCGGCGTCCCGTCCTTCTTTTTCAGCCGCAGCTCGCAATTGCGAACGGTTCCCTCGCTCTCAACCTGCGCCAGGAACGTCGCCCGGTCCCGGGGGTTCTGGTAGGTGTCGGCCACCTTGACTTTCTGAGACTCCTCGACCGAACCATAGCCCAGCATGCGAGCCAGGGCCGGGTTGGCCTGGAGGAAGCGCCCTTCCGGTCCGGGCGTGTTGCGGTAAACGCCCACACTGAGGTTGTCCACCAGCGAGTGGTAACGCTGCTCGCTCTCGCGCAGCGCGGCGTTTGCCGCTTGCAGGTCCGCGGTCCGCTCCCGCACGCGCTGTTCCAACTGGTCGTGCGCCTCCTGGAGCGCCTGGGCGGCTTGCTTGCGCTCGGTGATGTCGCGCACGATTGCCCACATGCCAACCGGCTGCCCGCTCTGGTCGCGCTGCACGATCGTCCGCAGCTCGATCGGGAAGACCGTGCCATCCTTCCGGCGGTACTCCTTCTCATAAACGTCCGAGTAGCCTCGGGTCATAACCTGCTCGGCCACAAGCTGCGCCTCGAAGGCGTGCCACTTATCCGGGGTGATGTCCACATAGGCCAGCCGACTTAGCTCCTCGGGGGTGTAGCCCACCATGTCCTGGTAGGCCCGGTTAGATTCGGTGATTCCGCCGTCCAGTCCGACGCTCACAAAAGCATCCGTCATGGTCTCGTGCAGCCGGCGGTATTTCGCTTCTGAGTCTCTGAGGGCCTGGTCCAGGCGCTTGCGCTCAGTCACTTCTTCGATAAGTACGCTGACTCCACTGACTCTGCCATCCGCCTCCTTGAGCGGCACCCAGCTCGATATCCAGGTCCGCGTGACGCCCGGCTGTGCGGCGGTGATGCCCTCAATTTCGAAGTTGAGCACCGGCTGGCCTGTGGCGAAGACCTGACGGCAAATGGCTTCGGTTCCGTCGGCCAGGTCTGGCACCGCGTCCCGCACCTTCTGGCCGAGGTGCTGGTCCACCGGCAGCCCGTTTATGGCCGCCAGCCGTTCGTTGATCCGGACATAGCGGAAATCCAGGTCCAGCACGCACAGGCCGATTGGTGTATTCTGGTAGATCGTTTCGATGTAAGCCAGTTGCGCCCGCTGCGCCTCCTCCGCGCGCTTGCGCTCGGTGACGTCGAGACTAATCCCTCTAATGCGCAGCGGCTGCCCGCCGTGGTCGTGCTCCATGCGCCCCATGCTTGCGATCCACCTTTCGCCCCTGACCGGGTGCAGCACGCGGTACTCCAGATTCCAAACATCGCCGCCGCCGGGGCCCACCAGTGCCCGGATTCGCGCTCGCAAGTGCTCCCGGTCGTCCGGATGCACGCGCTCGAGCCACTCCGCCAGCGACCGCGGCCTGTCGGCCCCAAATCCATGCTGTTCGTGACATCGGTCGTCCCAAGTCATGCGGCTGCTCGTCACATCTCCCGACCATGTCCCCGCGTTCGATGCGTCCAGCGCCAGCCGCAGCCGGCTCTCGCTCTCGCCCAAGGCCGCGTTCGCCATCTCCAGCTCCCGGGTCCGTTCCCGCACCCGCAATTCCAGCTTGTCGTGAGCCTCGCGCAGCGCCTCCTCCGCCCGGATGCGTTCCAGCGCGCCCCCGCAGCGATCGGCCAAAGTCTGCAGCGTCCGCAGGTCTTCCGGCGTGTACGCGTTGAACGCGTAGCTCTGGATCGAGAGCACGCCGACCGCGCGACCCTCGCGGCGCAACGGCGCGTACATCAGCGAAGCAGACCGGCGCTGCACGTCGCCAAAGGCCACGAATTCACTGCTTTGAATCTCGGCGGGAGTGCGCAGGATCAACTCCGGCCCGCTTTCCATAATCCGGCGCATGGCGGGAGGCGGCGGAGTGTCGGGGTAGGGCGCAGGAACCTCGCGGCGCTCACCGTTCACCAGGTCCATCAGCAGCACGGAATCCATGCAGTCCCGTTCGACGGAATACAATTGCAGCACGGCGGCGTCCCATTGCCAGAGCCGGTCGGCAGCCGTGCAGACTGCCCGGGCGGCGGCCAGTGGGCTCTCCGCTTCGTTAAGCTTGGTGCCCAGCAACAGGAAGGCCTCTCTGGTCCGGTCAGCCCGCTTGCGCGCAGTGATATCGCGGACGAAACCGAAGAGCCGCTGGTTGCTGCCAGGTAAGTGCGAAGCGCTAATCTCCACGTCTATTTCCCTGCCGTCTTTCCGGCGGAGACGAGTCTCGAACCTGTCTTCGTGGGAGGCCACGATGCTTTCCAGGTGTCGGACGGTTTCCTCAGGGCTTTCCATGGCCTCGACGTCCGCAATCCGCATCTGGAGCAACTCCTCGCGGCTGTAGCCGGTCAGGCTGCAATAGGCGTCGTTGGTGTCGGTGATCGCGCCCAGCGGATCCGCCGCAACATCAACCGCATGAAAGCCGTCCATGGCGGTAGCCACGATCGTGCGGTTCAGCTCCTCACTCTGCCGAAGCGCGACCTCGGCCTGGATACGTTCCAGCGCGCCGCCGCAGTAATCGGCCAGGGCCTGAAGCGTTTGCAGGTCTTCCTTGGTATAGGCATTGGGCGTGTAGCTCTGAATGGATAACATCCCCACCCGCTGATTCTCCCGACGCAGCGGCACACACATGACGGAGGCCGAAACGCGGGTAGTATCTCCAAACATGTAGGCGTCCGCCGGCGGGGGGTCGTCGGGCCGGCGGAGAATCAGCTCCGCTCCCTGCTGCATGACCCGACGCATTCGGGCGCTCGGCAGGCCTGCCGGAAGCGGTGCGGCGATTTCCTCCCGCCGTCCTTCGACGACGTCGCAGAAAAGCACCGGCTCCATCCGGTCCGACGCCGGCGAATAGACAGCGAGGGTGGCGCAATCCCATTTCCAGAGCTTATCGGCAGCGGCATAGACGGCTCGGGCCGCTTCCACCGGAGTGGTTACGGTGCTGAGCTGCGACCCCAGCGAGAGGAACACTTCCTTGATCAGTCCCTCCCGATGGCGCTGAGTGATGTCCTGCCCGACGATCACCAGGAAGAATTCGCTTTCCAGCGTAAGGCCGCTTGTCCGGTACTCGACCTCGACCAGCGTGTCGTCCCCGCGCCGTATTGTGGTTTGCCCGGCAACTGAACCATGTGTTTTGACCTGTTGGAGGTCTTCTTCGAACTTCCTGCGATACTGCTCGGTAGGGTGAGCCACCACCGCCGCCAGTGGCTGTCCCAGCAATGCCCCGGGCCCGTATCCCAAAAGTGCATCCAGCGGTGGGTTCGTCAACTTGATGGTTCCGTTCTCGTCCACCAACAGCACGGCCTCCGCCATGTTTTCCAGCACGCGCGCCTGCATTTCGAGTTGTTCCTGGGTGCGGAGACGCTCGGTCACATCCTGCTCGACGGCTACCATCAGCACCCGGCCCTGGATTTCCACCCGCCGGATGACCGCGTCGCAAGCAATGATGGCGCCGTCCTTGCGCCGGTTCTTGAACGTCCCTCGCCATTCCCCGGCAGCCTCCAACGTCGCCAGCACTTCCCGCAGACCCCGAGTGGCCTCGGGCTCGGGCAAGGCGCTGAAGATGCTGGTCGGCTTTCCCAGCGCTTCGTTCCGCGCATACCCCCAAATCCGCTCCGCCCCCGGGTTCATCAGCACAATTAAGCCCTGGTCATCGGTGACCACCACCCCTTCCGCCATGTTTTCCAGGATGGAAGCCTGCATTTGGAGTGTTTCCCGGGTATTCCTTCGCTCGGTAATATCGTCCGCGAGACCGGCGATCCGACAGACCTCGCCCTGAGCGTTGCGCACCGGAAAGGCGCGGTCGCGAACCCAGCGCATGGCTCCGTCCGGCCGGATGATCCGGTATTCGATATCATAGCTGCCGCTGGCCTGGTCGGCTTGCGCGCGCCGTGCTACGCCGTCGCGGTCGGCCGGATGCACGGCTGCCAACCAGGACCTTGGCTCGCGATAAAGCGCCTCGCATTGCCGGCCCCAGATCCGTTCATAGGCGGGGCTGATGTAAAACACCTGGTCCTTGGCTACGTCCGATAGCCAGAAGACTTCGGCGATGTTATTGATGACCTGCTCGAAACGTTCGTTCGCCTCTGCCAGGCGGATTGCGGTTGTCTGGTGTCCTTGCGCTTCGGCTTTCCACTGCGCCGTTCGCTCTTCCACCTCTTGCTCCAGGCGGCGAGTCAGCGTCGCGAGCTCCGCCACCAGCCAGCCGATGGAACAGAATATCAGGAAGCGCGTCGAATTATTCCAGAGCGCCTCCCAACCGGAGTGCGGATAGCCCTGGTGCAAGACCGAATAGACTAAGAACATGGCGATCGCCGTGACGGCCGACACGAACCACGCGTGCCGCTTGCCCGCGCCCCAACCAGCCAAGGCAACAGGTAATACGTAGAACACCCTGGTATTGAATGGGCCCAAGGTGAAGAAGTCGGCTACGCCGAGCACCACCACGCAGCACAGCGCGATAGTCGTGACCGTGAGGGGGGGCAATTGCCGTAGCCTGACCTCCAGGCTCTTAAGCAGGACCTTCATAGGTTCGCATTTTAACCACCCGGCCAGCGCCTGTTAAGCTGAAACTCACATTGACTGTAAGTTATTGGGCAACACTAGGTTAAGAAAAAGGCCGCCTGAAAGTTATCTACGGTGTGTATGCGGTGCGTATACGGTGCATATACGGTATGTCTCGCCCGAGCACCACCAGCAAACAAGGACTGCGTCGGATAACGTTAAAGAAGTCAGCCCTGCCTTGCGGGGCATCTTCCGCATTCCTCCTTCCCGAACCCAGCCGGCTGCATTATCCTGCGCCTGTGATTGCTTTGATTGACTACGGCTCCGGCAACCTGCGCAGCGTCCACAAGGCCCTGCTGAAGGTCGGAGCAGACGTGCGCGTCGTCCGCCAACCCGAGGAAATGGCCGACGCGCGGGCCGTCGTGCTGCCGGGCGTTGGCGCCTTCGACGACTGCATCCAGGCCCTGGACAAGCAGGCGCTGCTGGAGGGTTCGCGCCAATTCATCCGGTCCGGCCGTCCGTTCCTGGGCATCTGCGTCGGCTACCAGGCGCTGTTCGAGAAGAGCGAGGAGTTCAATAGTTGCGCCGCCGGATTGGGCGTTTTCCAGGGCAAGGTGGTCCGTTTCACGGCCCGTGACGGACTGAAGATTCCCCAGATCGGCTGGAACCAGCTTGACCTCGTGAAGCCGGAGTGCCCGCTGTTCCGCGGCATTCCGGGCGGCAGCTATGTCTATTTCGTGCACAGCTTCTTCCCCAAGCCCGCCGATGCCTCCGTCGTCGCCACGCGGACGACCTACGGCGAAACCTTTGCTTCCTCGGTCTGGCGCGACAACGTCTTTGCGACGCAGTTCCACCCTGAGAAGAGCCAGACGATCGGCCTCCAGTTGCTGAAGAACTTCGTCGCGTTGTCCAAGCGGTAGTCCCTTGACTCTGGCCCAAACGTGCTATGTTACCCTGTTGGACTTATCCAAGAAGATAAAACAGCATTAGTGTATTAACGAATAGCAAGAACAGGAAAACTATGGCATACGAACTACCACCGCTCCCTTATAACAAAGACGCGCTCGAACCTTACATTGATGCGCAGACAATGGAGATCCACCACGATAAACACCACGGCGCCTACGTGACCAACGTCAACAAGGCCATCGCCGGCAAGCCGGACCTCGAAGACAAGTCCGTCGAGGACCTCATCCGAAACCTCGATGCGGTGCCGGCCGACATCCGCGGTGCGGTGCGCAACAACGGGGGCGGCCACGCCAACCACTCGATGTTCTGGAAGATTCTGGGCCCGAAAGCGGGCGGGGTGCCTTCCGGCAAATTGGGCGAGGACATCAAGGCCGCCTTTGGTAGCTTCGACGCCTTCAGGGAGAAGTTCGAGGCCGCCGGCATGAGCCGTTTCGGCAGCGGGTGGGCCTGGCTGGTCCTTAACAACGGCAAACTGGAGGTCGTCTCGACCGGCAACCAGGACAGTCCGCTAATGGGCAAGGCGGTGGCGGGTGTCGAAGGCAAGCCCGTGCTGGGGTGCGACGTCTGGGAGCATGCCTATTATCTGAAGTACCAAAACCGCCGTGCCGATTATCTGAAGGCATTCTGGAACGTGGTCAACTGGGCCGAGGTGGCCAAGTACTACGAGGCTGCCGGCAAGTAAGCGGCGGACAGCGGGGCGGGCGCTTTGCCCGCCCTGCCAAAAGGGTATTCCGCATGGGGCAGGCTGGAAGCCTGCCCTACTTTTTCGCAAGAGCCTTGGCGACCGCCGCCTCAAGGTTCTCGCCCCTTAGATCCTTGCCGATAATAGTCCCCTGACCGTCGAGGAGGTAAGTCGCGGGTATGCTGTTGACGCCGTACTTCACGGCTAGTTTGTTCTGCCAGCCGAGCCCGTCGAAGTATTGGGGCCAGGTCATGGCCTTGTCTTTGGTGAAGCTGGCGAGTTTCGCCTCGTCCTTGTCCAGGCTGATGCCGATGATTTCGAAGCCGTCCTTGTGGTGGGCCTCGTAGGTCTTGATCACGTTGGGCAATTCGCGCACGCATGGCCCGCACCAGGTCGCCCAGAAGTCCAGCAGCACTACTTTGCCCTGGTAGTTGCCGATGGAAAGCGGTTTGCCGGCCGTATCCTTTACGTCGAAGTCGGGGAACTTGGTTCCCTCCGTCAGCGCGCCCCGCACTTTCTTGGCCTCCGCCTGCTGTTTCGCCTGCTTGGCCGGCTTTGAATCGGGAAAGTCCTGCTGAAGCTGGTCCATCAGGGCGTTGCCCTTGGCGGTATCCTTCAGAACTTGTTCGTAGAGCGCGGCCTTCATGTACAGGATCTGCGCCACCTCGTCCGTCTTCTCGCCTTTGTGCTTGGCCAGCAGGGCGTCGAACTCTTTGAGTTCGGGCGCCAGGTCGGCTTCGGTCTTCTTGCCGTCGCGCATCTTGGTTTGAATCCTGGACACCAGCGCCTTGAGTTCGCCGGCGGCAGCATTTGTGTCCGCGGCAACACCATCCCCGAGGGATAACAGCAGCGACACGACGACCAAGCAGACCTGAGATTTAATCTTCATTCCGGTGAAGGTCGTTTATTAACCAGCCCTCGGCAAGCGGCATTTCGCTGGAATCGCCTGCGAGGACAGAACCAGGGACAAAGTAGCGTCCGGGTAGAGCCGGTGGTTGCCCACCGGCTCCCCCACAGTC
>CAZVFC010000110.1:0-9599 GCA_964625855.1 uncultured Verrucomicrobiota bacterium
CACGTTGGGAAAACTCCCGGAACCGGAATCAGCCCATAGATTCTGCTGACCAAGGAAATAAACAATACAGTTGTTGAGCGTGGCATCGTAGCCCCCGCCGCCGGTGGAGGCCGAGTTACCAGTGACCGTGCAATTGGTAAGCCGACCTTCGTACACCCCGCCACCACAGATTGCAGCCAAGTTCCCGCTCACCGCGCAGTTGATCAGGGCGCAGGAGTATGCCCCGCCTCCGGAGGAGGCGGAATTGCCAGTCAGTATGCAATTGCTCAGGGTGGAGTAACCGGCTCCGCCACCCTCGGAGAAAGCTGAGTTTCCAGTCAGTGTGCAGTGGTTCAGCACACTTCCAGACGCGCCACCCCCGAAGGAGGCCGTGGCCAAAGTGGTGTTACGCGTTAACACACAGTTGATCAGCGTGCCCAGAGAGGCTCCGCCCGAGTTATTCATGGCGGAGTTGCCTGCCAACACACAGTTCGTCAGGACAGCTTGCGTCGAGACACACCACACGCCCCCTCCCGTCTGTTCCTTGTCATAATCCCCTGCGGTGCCCGTCGCTCCGTTGGTCAACGTGAAGCCCGACAGAACCGCCCCATCCGCAAGAAACGCGCATCGGATTGCCCCGTCTCCATTCGTCGTGCCCGGCACCTGGTAGCCGCGGATGATCGTCACGTCCGGCCCATTGATGCTCTGCAAGGTCAGGGGCTTGTCCACCGCCACCCGGTTGGTCATTGCGCCGTACACTGCCCGCCCCCCCGTGGCGTAGATGCCGTTGGTCACAACGATTTCATCGCCAGCCGGGGCGACGTCTACAGCCTCCTGGATCACCCGGGCCGCAGTGGCCCATGTAGCGTAGGGCGGCCTGGGATCTTGGCTCTGAGCGTCCACGTAGTGCACGTCGGCGAGGGCGGTGCAGGACGCGGCCAGGAATGCGGCAATGCTTAGACTGCCAGACTGAGTTTTCATAGACCCCTTTTTCTGCTCTCCCTGTTTAACCCTGGGAGGAAGGAAATCACGCGCGGCAACCCGCTATTCATGGTTAACTGATGAAATGTACTGATGCCAGGCCAGCCACCCGAAGCAGCCGGTCCCGGCTTCCTGTTTCGAGCAATTCTCAGAAACCGGGTGGAAAACGAAAGCTGTACAGGAGCCATGCCCGCTAGGGCGATCCGACGTACCTCACCCGGTAGAATCCGAGGCTGGCCTCGGCATTCACGCGTTGCGTGGTCGTGGCCGATGTGGGAGTGAACAGGAGGAGATCCGTCCAGGACTCGCTCGGCATTGCGCTTGACTCCAGCAGTTGATAGTCGTCGTAGGGCGACAGGCGGAACGCCTGCATTTCCACCAAATGTGTCACCGCAGGATAAAGGGCGTTTGCCGGAGGCGGGTCAATGACAACGAGCGGTGGGCTGGTGTAATGGGAACCTGGATTATCCACGTGGATGCCGATGACGACTCCATTGCTCACATTGGTCACGGAGGCCCGCGCTCCGCTGCCATCCCCAATGATCTTCACACCGGGTTTGTTGGTGTATCCTGAGCCGCCGTTCGTCACGTCAATTTGAAAGACAAAGCCATTGAACACTTGCGCAGTAGCGTAGGCTTGTGTCGGGCACGGCGTAACTGCCAGCCGGAAGGCGTTCGGGCTGGCCATTCCCGGAACGGTCTGGGTGAAGGTGGAATTAGTGGCCCTGAAAGGCGGGCCGACGTCGCTCCAGCCCAAACCGTCGTAGTACTGGAACTGGTAGTTTGTTCCCACGGCCAAGTTCGTGGAACTCACCAATGAGACCGGCGCAATGTTGATTATTGGGCGCTCGATGAATGGCGGCGCAATCACGACCACAGGAGTGCAGGTGTAGTCCGAACCAGGGTCAGGGACTTGGAATGCAACGACCATTTCATTACTCACCACAGCTACCGCTTCCGCCCCGCTGCCGCCGCAGCCGCCAATGATTCGGACTTTAGGCGTGTTCGTATAGCCCCACCCTCCCCAGAGATTGGTGAATCCCACAACCATGCCGCCCATCACGATAGGGGTCGCCGTGGCGGCGTGCGGAATAGCAACGATGACTCTTGCCGGAGGCTTGCTTGTTGCCACTCCCCAAGCGTTGCTGACGATGACGGAGTACCAGCCTTCGTACTGCACCTCGATCGGGCTCTTGACGTAGCAGCTTGTCGTTGCCCCCTCGACGGGAGCGCCGCTAAGGAGCCACTGGTAACTCAGAGGCGGCGTGCCCAGGGTCCCGACGCATAACGTCAGAGCGTTAGTCGCTATTTGGTCCGCGGGCGGCGAGGTAACAACCGGCGCCATCCCCCACCAGATCGCGCCCGGCCCGCCATGCGCCCCCATGTCATTCCTGGGGCCGCCCAGCGACGGACTGAGGGCCACGCCATTAAAGGCCACATCGTTATACATCGTACTTGGGTTCCCCGCATCAATACACGGCGAGCCCCCCACTATTCTCAAGTCATTCGGACTGCGGAATGCGGGGCTAAGATTGATGTTCCCAACGCCCGCCAGGCCACCCTGCACATCGCTGTAGATCGCGGTGATGCCTGCCCCGCTGATCTGTGATCCCCCCGAAGCGTTGAAGTACAGAATGCTGTTCTTGATGGACACCGCCGACGGATCACTTCCTGCAACGGCGTGCCTGTTATTGTAGGCAATCGTGCAATTAACGATGTTCCCTTGAGCGGAGGTGTTCGACCAAGGCACCGCCAAGCCAAAACAAATCCCTGCCCCGTCCGCGCCATCCACCGCCGTGACCGTGTTGTAGGCTATAATCGAGTTACTGATCGCTAGTGAGTCGGTAAACATGTGGATTCCCCCCCCACGGCTATATTCTGTGACGGAAGCTATATCTGGCGCGTTTGCGGTGTTACCTACAATCGTTGAGTTACAGACGACCAAGCCGCCGGAATACGAACAAACCCCGCCCCCAAAAGCGCACCCGTTGACCACGTTGTATTTTGATACGCCCTCTACATAGTTTGAGGTGATTAGCGAATTCTTGATGACGCACGTGCCGGACGCGTAGATGCCGCCGCCATAGCCCCAACTGTAGCCGCCAGAGCCTCGCACGGCGTTACCTGAAACGGTGCATCCGTCAAGGTCCAGCCTGTTGGTGCCGTGCATCGAAGCGGACACGCCTCCCCCTCCAGCCGTGTCGCGGCCGGTGTAGTAAACCGAGTTGTTTGCAATGAGGCATCTTTTCAATACCAAGTCGCCAGACTGGATGTCGGCGCTTATACCTCCACCATAACCATTGGATGTGCTGTTATACGCAATTGTGCATTCTCTGATGATTGGATTAGCGTTCAGAATCCGAATTCCGCTCTTGACCGAATTGGAAACCACGCAGCACACCATTTCCGAGCCAGGACTGCTGTGGTTGAAGTAAATGCCTTGCCATCCAACGGTTCCGGGTCTGTAAAACACAACAGGGGAGTTCGTTTTCCCGTATGCCTTCAGGATCCCTTGCACTTCAAAGACGTAGTTACCCTGGAAGTAAACGAACACGCCGTTGCTAATCGTCAACCCTGCCACGAGGATGTTGCCGTTAACGTAATAGGGTGAACCCGCGCTAGTCCACACTTGGTGGACGATTGTGCCTGAGACCCAGGTGGCCGCTCGGGAATGGGCGAGAGTTCCGAGGAGGGTGAGGATGCATAGCCAAGCTGCTACGATGCGCCGGTCGGCCGATTTGTGAGTCTGCGGGAGGTTCTTTTGTGGTGATTTCATGGGGTCGCTTGTCTGTTGGTTTGCGAGTTCTCTGCTGCAACTGGTACCGTTCAAATGCTTGAGACATGTTGGAGTCTTTTGCGGCGCCTGCCTAGTCACATGAAGTACTGATTTATGCGAGCGCCAGAATCCAGGGTTCGCAGGACCCGGTGGGCGAAAGGAGAAAGGAGCGAAGATCGTGGGCCTTGGAGCAGGTTCAGGCGGAGCCCCCTCGGTATTTGACCAAGCCTCGGGCATCCATCCGGGAGCGGCGGCAACGTAGGGCAGTGCGTCTCGCCTGCCCTGTGCCGAGCCTCCAGCGGGGAGGCAGGCGAGACGCGCTGCCCTACGTTCTGGTGAGGCGCTTGGGGCGGTTGGAGGGTTTCAGTCAGGGACCTTAGCAAGGGTGGGAACGGTCAGGGCGTCCGCGCGCGCCGTGTCCGTTCAGGCGGAAGAAGGCAGCGTGAATCACTTCGTCATTGTGGACGAGAGCGGAGCCGACCAGGTCGTCGGCCTGGTAACGGCAGTCCGTGCCATATCCGATCGAGGCGAACTCGCGCTCTTCGGCTGCGAGGATATAGTCCAGGAAAGACTGGGCCAGCGAAGCGGTTGAGGGTTGAGGGTTGAGAGTTGAGGGTGAAGCGGCTCCCGCAGGTGCCGGGTCGGGGTCCAACAGACCCTCGAGCGCGTAGCTGCGGACCAGCTTGGCATGGAGTTTGGCATAGGCCGAACTGCGGGAGAGCAAGTCCAGGCCGGCGGGTTTGCCGCCGATGAAGGCCAGGAATCCCACTTGTTGGGCAACGGGTTTGAAGACTTGATCGCATTGGCTCAGATCGGGCTCCCTGGCCCGGTACACGTCATTCATCGCGGCGGTCGCGGACGTGCAGCGGGCTCTGGTCTGGAGTTCGGCGAGGCTATCCCAGATCTCCGCCTGGTTGGACCTGTGTGCGCCGCAGGTGGCGAGGGATTGGTGAACACATCGGGCCTTCCGCGAACGGGCCCCGCAGGCCATGACGTTGCCCGATTCCCGGAAGACCTGGGAGTTGTAGGCCCAGCGGCCTTGCTCGCTGCTGCTGACGGGGACTGTGGTTTGGGACGCTTCCTTAATAAGGACGGAGGTGTTGAGCACGCGGTTTTGTTTGGCGCCGGCAAGCTCTTCACCGTCAAGGAGCAGCACAGGCTGGTTGCCGCGATTGACGACCATGAGATCGCCGACCAACCCCGCCGCGGAAACCTCGGCGATGGCGATTTCCCAGGTGGCGAGGGCCTCGCCGAGGGTGCGGTATTGGAGTTGGCCGTCTGCCGGGACCGTGAGGGGGAGAACCGCGAGGTTCTTCCAGCTCTGGGCTCGGCCGAACTGGACTGACCGCAACAGCCTCGCAAGTGCCCCTTTCTTAATGGGTGTCTTTGACTTCACACGGATCTCCTGGGCGTCGGTTTGTCGGTTCTCCGCTACCATCCATAGCGTCGAGAGCTTTTGGCAGAATGTTGGTGGCTTTTGGGGCGGTCGCCTAGTCACATGAAGTACTGACTTGTTTGAGGGCCGGAATCCAAGGTTCAAACGGCAGAATGAGTGAAAGGAGACGGGACCACGAACAGTGGGCCTCGGCAACGTAGGGCAGTGCGTCTCGCCTGCCTTCCTGGTGCAGTCCCGCTAAGGGCAGGCGAGACGCACTGCCCTACGTTGCGCAAGAACTGATGACGCTCAGTGTATAACGCTGAACAGCGAACGGTGAACCTTGAGCCCCGGGCCTTGGACCTTGAGGAGGGCCTCGGTGCGGTTGTGGACGTGGAGCTTGCCGTAGATGTGCCAGACGTGGGTCCGGACGGTGTTCAGTGAGATGCTCAATTCGTCGGCTACCTCCTTGTACAACAATCCGCGGGCGAGCAAATCGAGGACGCGCTGCTCGACCGGAAAGAGCTTTGCCACAGCCGCGCGCGAGGCGGGCGGCTGACGGAACACGGCGACGACCTGCCGGGCGATCTGGCCGGACATCGGCGCGCCGCCACCGTGCAATTCGCGGATGGCTTCCAGGAGTTTGGGCAAGGGGGTCTGCTTGAGCAAGTAGCCCGTGGCACCGGCGGCGAGGGCGTCATAAATCCGCTCATGATCCTCGACCACGGTCAGCATCATGAACTGGGCCTCGGGCAGGAGCGGCTGCAACTGCCGGACGCAATCAATGCCCGAAAGCTCTGGCATGACAATGTCCATCAGCACAATGTCGGGTCGGCAGCCGGGCAGAATGCGCAAGGCGTCCTTGCCGGACCGGCAGGCGGCGACGCACTCGAAACCGGGCGAGGTCTCGAGCAGCTTGCGGGTCTTGTCCAAGTCCTCCGCGCGGTCCTCGACCACGGCAACGCGGATGGATGGTTGGCTTTGGCTCATGTCTGGCATGGAAGCCTGGCACGGATTCTCGTCGGCGGCAATCACATGAATGTACTAGCCAACAACCGTCGCCGTGAACTCCAACGTAGGGCAGTGCGTCCCGCCTGCCCGCGAGAGCGCTGCAAGCCTACGGAGGGGCAGGCGGGACGCACTGCCCTACGTTGACCGGCAGCGGTAAGACGAGAATCACCGCGACCTTGGTCAGCCGAGTGGAATTGTGGCGCGGAGTTGCGTGCCTTTGCCCGGCGCGGATTCGAGGGTGAGACTGCCGTTTAGTGCGGCGGCGCGCTGGCGCATGTTGTTGAGGCCGTTGCCGCCGTGACCGCCATTGTTGCCGTCGAGCTGGCCGAACCCCCGGCCGTCATCGCTGATGCGCAGTTCCAGGACCCGATCACGGAGCACTAAACCCAGGCAGACCTGACGGGCCTCCGCATGCTTCACAATGTTCCGCAGCGCCTCCTTGACCAGCAGCAACAGGTGCCGGCGGAACGCGCCGGTGACACGCTGAGGCGGCACGGTCGCCGGGAACTCGAACCGGACCGGGACCGAGGCCGCGGCAAAGAACTGCGCGGCATACTCGCGCAAGTAAGCAACCAGATCCGGCAGGGTGTCATACCGCGGGTTGGTCGCCCAGACGATCTCGTTGATGTTCTCGACGGCCTCGCCCGCCAGCGCCGCGATCTGTTGGTGCTGGGGCGGCGCAGTGGACGCTTGCCGCGGACTCGCGTTGGACTCGCTGCTGAGTTGCAGAATGTGGGTCAGCGAAGCGCCGAGGTCATCGTGAATATCCCGCGCGATCTGTTTGCGCTGCTCGCTTAAGACCTTCAGATGTTCGAGTTGCTGCAGCTTCCGAACCTCGCGCACCCGCCAGGTGATGAGCCAGGCGGCCAACCCAACGGCGCCGAACACGCAGCTCGGGTAGAACCACCAGGTTTGGTAGTAAAGCGGCGCCAGCGCAAAGGCGAAGGTGGCGCCGCGCTCCGGCCATACGCCATGATGATTGCAGGCGACTACTTCAAACTCGTAATCGCCGGGCCGCAGTCCGTTAAAGTAAACGTCGCGCCGGGTGCCGGCTTCCACCCAGCGGTCCTCGAAGCCGCGCAGACGGTATTGGAACCGGGCCTTATCGGCGGCGATAAACGTGTTGGCCGTATAGCGGATTTCCAGCACCCGGCCGCCCCCGGGCGGCAGGCGCAACTTCGACCGGCCACGCCCCGCCACCGGCGGGCTGTTGGTTCCGGGCCGGTCCGAAGGACTGCTGCCCAGGATCGTCTGGCCGTTGGCGCGGACCTGCTCGATCACCGTCAACGGGGGCACCTCGTCAAAGCGCGCTTTGGCCGGGTCAATGACAGCGAACCCTTTGGCGGTGGGAAACCACAGCCGGCCATCGCGGGCCTTGCACCCGGCGGGGAAACTCTTCTGGCCGCTGAACGCGGTCGTGAGCAAACCGTCGGATTCGTCATAAGGCACCGAAAGGACCTTCTTCCGGCGCCCGGAGGCGACCTCCTCGAACTCTTGTTTGCGGACCCAATACAGGCCGCGATCATGGCTGACCCACAACCGGCCGAAATCATCCTCGAGCAGGCAGTTGACGTTTCTCGCGGGCAAGCCGGCGTCGGTCCCAAAGCTGGTGATGCGTCCATCCTTGAACCGGTTCAAGCCGTTGTCGGTGCCGGCCCACAGGACGCCGTCGGCATCTTCGAGCAACGCCCAGACATTGGTGCTCGAGAGGCCGTTGGTGATCGAGTAGGTGGCAAAATGGCCGTCATGCAGGCGGCTCAGTCCGCCGCCGAGTGTGCCGACCCAAAGGTCGCCGCCGCCGTCCTCGAGCAGCGCCCGGACTTCCTCGCTGCCAAGACCGTCGGCTTGGGTGTATTTGGTTCTCGCGCCGTTATGCAGGCGGGTCAGACCGCGCACGGTGCCTACCCACAGCCCGCCGGCCTTCGCCGGCAGCAGAGCCCGAATCTTCGTCTCGAACCATTCCCCCGGGAACTTGACCTCGGAAATGACGCTGTTGCGGATGCACTTGAGACTTCGGATGGTGCCGACCCAGATGGCGCCATCGCGGTCCTGGGCGAGGGCGCGCACCGAATCCTCGAACGTGAGGTCCGGCAGCGGGAAATTGGTCAGGCATCCGTCTTTCACCTGCGTGACGCCGCTCTCCGTTCCCAGCCAGACACTGCCGTCCCGGGCCTCACAGACCGTCCAGGCCTGGTCATCCGCCAGGCCATCCTTGGTCGTGTAGGTTATCACCTTGCGCGGTGTCCAGCGTTCGAGTCCGCCCTGTTCGGTGCCCAGCCACAGGTTCCCCTCGCGGTCCGAATGGGCACATAGAACGTAGTCCCTCGGCTCGGCGCGTGGCCGGGAGAAGTGGCGAAACTGCCCCTTTATGAAGCGGTGAACGCCGTTGCTGACCCCCGGGAGCCACAGCGCCCCGAAGCCATCGGGCGCAATGAAGCGGCTTTGCCAGCCGTGATGGAAGTCCGGTTGCGCCAGATCCGCCGGTCGAAGCCAGCGCCCATTTTTGAAGCACGTCAGCCAGGCTCGGGTGCCGGGCTCCTCGGGAATGGTGTCGCGCGCGGTGAACACCACCCAACGTTCCCCGGCGGGACTTCGCCAGATAGCGCCGGTGGGCAACCGCTCGAAGGCTTGGCCCAAGGGCGCGAACTCGAATCGAGACTGAGTTTCATCACAGTGAACCAAGCCATTGCCGGTGCAGAACCAAAGCGTGTCGGGTTCGTCCCCCTCATCCAGAGCCAATACCTTCTCGACCGGGGCAAATCGTGCGAGGCCTTGCGGGGCCGCCTTGCTTCCGTATATCCAAAGGCTGCCACTGCAGGCTACGACCCCCCCGCGACGCCGGGGGCAGATTCCACACCAGTAACTTAAGGATGTGACTCCACTCTCAGGACCCAGCCAGGTGAACTCTTGGGCTTGCCGCCTGAATAAACCACCAAACGTAATCCCCCAGGCGGCGCCCCAAAGATTGCCATCCCGGTCTTCGACCAGCGCGTAGCAATCGTCCGCGAGCAGCGCCGGCGTGTTGAAATGATCGAAGACCGTGAACTTCTGCCCGTCGAAACGCGCGAGTCCGCGCTGGGTGGCGATCCAGAGATAACCGTCACGGGTCTGGAGAATCGCCTTGACCCGGTTGTCGGGCAGGCCGTGCTCGTGCCGCCAGATGCGCTGGTCGAATTCACGCTCGGCGGCGGCGGGCTCGGGCACGGCTGCCACGCCCGACGCCACCGCGCCGCTCAGCCCGACCACGAAGGAGATGGCCCGCATCCGATTCACGGCGATGATCGCAATAATAGCGCTTCCGGAACGGTTTTAGACCAAGCCATCCGGTTTGGCAATGAGCATCAGGTGGGAAGGAAGCAGACCGGTGCATCTCGACACCGCCACCGGAGCGCGGCTGTCCTCAGCCGCAGCGGCACCGACTCTGCGAGCTGCCTCCAGTGTCCCGAGACCCATTTCCTTCCGCACGTGCTGCGGCTG
>CAZVFC010000111.1:0-8335 GCA_964625855.1 uncultured Verrucomicrobiota bacterium
TTCCCAGCGATTTCACCCCGCTCGGCCTCGCTGCATTTTTTTGACTCCGCCGTAGTGCATGATGATAAAGCTCATTTGACAAGTGAACGGCAACCAATAGCATGGCAGGAGCCAGCTATTTGGATTGGCACCGGAAGAGCTTCTTGGAATTCACGGCCTTGCAACAACGGCAGGTGCGCCATCTCTCATTTTCATCCGAACGTCCCAACGCTGGGGCCACCCACATCCCGCGCTGTCCAGGTCAACCTCGGGGAGATCCCAGGCGCGGTGAGGCGCTGCGGGCGGCCCGTGCGAACCGAGTGAGGAACGCGACTGCTTCCGGCTCTGTCGGTGCGAGGATGCACCCGGCGGGATTTGATTGTCAAGCCCGTGGGGTCTCCGTAGGTTTGGGGCCGTGATGGCGCGGCTGGTTTGCTTTGTGTGGCTGCTTTGCTCAGGCCTGGCCTGGGCAAGTTTGCCGCGCTACACCGCCGCCGGCCAATTGCAGAGCGAGAATGGTCCCTGGTCGAACGACACGCTCACCTACGGCTACACTCACGGCCAACGCACGTCCATGACGCTCGGCTCCCTGGCCTTCGGCTACGATCACGACTCCGCCTGGCGGCTGCAGACGCTCACGTCGCCCGCTGGCACCTTCGGCTACGACTACAGGGTAGGGCAGAGCGTCTCGCCTGCCCCGCTGGTGCGCGCGATTACCCTGCCCAACTAGGCTGCCCCCCTTCCTTGCGGTGCGTTCCCAGCGAGCCGCTCAGAGTCCGAATTCCTTCTGCTGCCCGTGCTTCTTCTTTGATTCCGGCGCTTTCTTGAACGTCACATCCACCGCTGCCGCCTCCGACGGGCGCTCGATCCCCTTGCCATCCATCAGCTCTTTGATTGTCCGCAGTTGCAGGCGGGGGAACTTCTGGTGCGTCAGCTTGTGCTCGTAGAACCCCATATCCGCCGCCTCGACCTCCATCGGCCCCGTCGGCGGCTGCAACGAAATCAGGACGCCGATGGCCGCCTTCTCCCGGTCAATCACGCCCCGCAAGTCCCGCACGTCCTTTACCCCCGTCTTGCCGCCTTTGACCTGGATGATGATCTGCTCGGGCTTGGCCGCCTGCGCGTCGTCCCGGAACAGAATCTTGCCGTCAATGCCGTGGTCGGCCCCTTTCTTCTGCTCGACGGGCCGGGCGTCCACCAGCCCCAGCGCCCACCACTGGAACTGGAACTTGTCCTGCTCGGCCAGCACGGACGCCTCGTTCGGCGTGGTGGGCTCGCCGACGGTGATGATCTCGATCTTCTTGCCGTAAGTGTCCCGCAGCCGGTTCTTGATGAGCGAGGTGGCAAGCTGCGTGATGTCTATCCCGATCCACTGGCGCCCCAGCTTCTCCGCCGCGTCAATGGTCGTGCCGCAGCCGCAGAACGGATCGAGGACCACGTCGCCAGGGTTGCTGCTGGCTTTGATGATCCGCTCAAGGAGGGCGACGGGCTTTTGGGTCGGGTAGCCGAGGCGTTCTTTGGCCGTCTGGTTGATGCGGTCGATGTCCGTCCAGACATCGCCGACAGTGACTGAACGGGAAGCGGGGTCAAATGGCTCAGCCGCTCTGCGGCGCGGAAAGCCGCCGTCCTTTGGGAAGTGAATGAGCCCGGACGTTGCCCACTCTTCCATTGTGGCGTGGTTGTTGGCCCAGTGTCTTCCCATCTCAGAAGGCGAAAAGCCCCGCCACTCCCTGCCGCTTTCGCCCGCCTGTGTCTTCCCCGGCGCAGTCAGCTCGAACGTCTGGTACTTCTTGCCGTCCGCTCCAGTTATCAGCGTGTGTGGGAGCTTGCCCTCGTCTGCGGGGACTTTGGCCTGATGGAAAAGGAACTCGGCAGTCTTGGTGTAGAAGAGAATCGCGTCGTGGATGCGCGGCCATTGCGCATCAGTGCTTCGAGCATTATGCCTCCTCCAGATTATCTCGGTCCTAAAGCCGTTCACTCCAAACACTGCATCGCACAGCAGTTTGAGATAATGGGAGGCGGTGGGGTCGCAATGGAGGTAGAGGGAGCCGGTGGGTTTGAGGACGCGGCGCAGTTCGACGAGGCGCGGGGCCATCATGGTGATGTAGGCCATCATGTCGTTGCCGCCCAGGAAGGTGTAGAAGGCCTGCATGACGTCCGACACCTTGCCGGGCTGCTCGGTGATCTGCTTGTAGGCGGCCATGGTCTGGATGTCCCAGTGCCAGGTGTCCTCGAAGGCTTTGATCTGGCTGGCGGCGTCGGTGCCGTCCTTTTCGTGGAAGAAGGCGTTGTAGGTCTGGGCGGAGTTGAAGGGCGGGTCGAGATAGACGAGGTCCACGGACTCGTCCTTGAGGTAGCGCCGCAGGATGTCGAGGTTGTCGCCGTAGTAAAGCGTGCCCATGCGCCCAGTTTAGCCAGTTCGCTGGCCTGAGGCAATGCTGCACGGTCTGTCGGCACGGTCTGTCTGCGCGCTCTCGATTCCCAACGCCGGATGGATACGCGACCGGGTAAGGTGGCACCGGTGTGTGCGCGCCCGTTTCCACTCCCTCCGAGAGCCGTCGCATGCCCGCCGTACCGGCATTCGGAAAGGGGGCGGGGTAGTAGCACGTCTTTCTCCGCAACGATGGAATCATCAGTTTCGACAGGACGCGCACATGCTTCTCAGAACAGGGATACACTGATGGGTTGAATCAGCCCCCGCCTCGAAAAGTCAACCTACATCCCTTCGGGGTTTTCATCGGGTCCAGGTCCGTTGAACTTGCGAGGAACTGGTGCTCGTAGCTCTCTAGTGTCCGGCGGTAAACGCGAAACAGCGCGCCGGGCTCCCAGGTATGAAATGTTCGGGCTGGAGGCTGGCTCCTGCGCCGCCGCTCGGCCGCACCGGCTCGGCTACGGCCACACCAGGCGGTAGAACACCGCCCCGAGTCCTGGGTCAGCCGGCACCGTCACCAGACTGTTCTCCCCGCCCGGATAGTCAAACCAGTTCGTCGCCAGCCCCACCCCCAGGTGGTTGGTCTGCGCCTGCAAGCGGAACTCCGTTCCCGCCCAGCTCATCTCCAGCGTGCCGGTGCGGGAGCGGCCTAGTCCCCCACCCCGACCCGGTAGTAGAGGGGGGCCAGGGGGGCGGCATTGGTGTCGGTGTGCGTGGTGGTGCCGGCCTGGCCCACCAGGTTGGTTGCCAGCAGCCGGAACGGCGGCCCCGCCCACAGATTCGTGCTCCGCAGCAGGTAATAGCTGACCCCGGCTTCGCTCTGCCAGGTCACGACCACGTCGGTGCCGGCGGGCGAGGCGGTGGACAGGCGCAACGCCGAGAGCGCGTTGGTGGGATCGGTCTGGCACCGCCACTCCTGCCAGTTGTTGTGGCCGTCGTGGTCCGTATCGGCGCAATCGCTCGTGCCGTCAATGCGCAGGCCGTATTCCCACAGCCAGCCAGTGAAGCCGGTTAAACCCGTGCCCTGGAACTCGTACGCCCCGAGGTCCACCGTCCCGCCCGCGAGGCGCGGTTGGCCATCGAGGCCGGTCGTGGCACCCACGTAGGCATTGTTGCCGGCGTTGATGCAGGGGGAGTTGGCCTGCAAGCGCAGATTGCTCCAGCCGTTCGTGTCCACATACAGCGGCTCGGTGGCGAAGTTGCCCGCGCCCGCGGGCAGCGGCGTCGTGCAGGAATAGTTGAACGTGGGTGAGAAATAGTTCGGGCCGTTCGGCGCCGAGTTGTAATACACGATGCAGTTGTTCAGCGTGCCATAAGCCACCCCGCCGCCACCGAGGATGGCCGAATTGCCGCTCAAGGTGCAGTTGTTCAGCGTGCCAGAATGCGCCCCGCCGCCAGCCTCGGAGGCCGAATTGCCGTTCAAGGTGCAGTTGTTCAGCGTGCTTTCAAACGCCCCGCCGCCAAGCACGGAGGCCGAATTGCCGCTCAAGGTGCAGTTGTTCAGCGTGCCAGAATACGCCCCGCCGCCAGAGCCGTAGGTTCCAGTCGCCGAATTGCCGCTCAAGGTGCAGTTGTTCAGCCTGCCATCAGACGCCCCGCCGCCAAACCAGGAGGCCGAATTGCCGCTCAAGGTGCAGTTGCTGACCACCCCCGACACCTCGCACCACGCTCCGCCTCCACTCTGTTCCTTGGCATAGTCCCCAGCCGACCGCGTGTGGCCGTTGGTCAACGTAAACCCGCTCAGCACCGCGCCGGTCCCCACATACACGCACCGAATCGCCCCATCCCCATTCGCCCCACCAGCGGCCGCAGCGCCTTTAATGACCGTCACCAGGGGTCCATTGGTGCTGCGGACCGTCACCGCCTTGTCAATGGCCACGCGGTTGGTCATCGTGCCATACACGGCCCGGCCGCCCGTGGCATAGACGCCGCTGGCGACCAGGATCTCGTCCCCGTCCACCGCCGCATCCACCGCAGCTTGGATGTTGGTGGCGGCGGTGATCCAGTTGGTGTAGGGCGAGGCCGGGGCGGGGTTGTTGAGGTTCACATAGCGGGTCGTGGCTGAGGCCGTCAGCGCCACGCACAAGAGGCCGCCCGCAATTAACAGGAAGGCATTCCGTTTCATAGTCTCCGAGGTTTGATTTTTCGCCTGCGTATCCCGGCTTGCCGCCCGGCTTCGGTCGGCGCAGAAGGCATGAACGGTTATCTCCACCCGCCGGCACCCGAGCCAGTGGCAAACCAGCCGCAACCCCCTATGCCAGAAACGGGCGCGCACGGCAAGAACTGATTCAGGGGTCGCCGGGCGCGGGGCGGGTCTTGACAGTACCAGCGGGCCGGAGATAGACGAGGTCCACGGACTCGTCCTTGAGGTAGCGGCGGAGGATGTCGAGGTTGTCGCCGCGGTGAAGCGTGCCCATGCGCCCAGTTTAGCCAGCTCGCTGGCCTGAGGCAATGCCGCGGAATAAGTGCCGCGTGCGTAGTCGCTTACGTCGCCAGGAAGGAGGGGTTTCCGCTGGTGGTGGTTCGGGGGAGCGGTTTTGCGTAAGCCAAACTGGGACAGGATGTTACGCAAAAGGGCGTTCGAATGTTATCTACGGTGTGTATCGGGTGAGTATCCGGGGAGTATCCGGTGTGTCTCCCGTGGGACCCGCCTGCGCTATGCGTCAAATTAAATCGCTTCTTACCTGGTCCGAAACCCCGTGCCTGGGAGGGCCTCGCCCAGCGGTCAGCCTCCGCCGTGACTATGCTGTGAGAGGGGAGCGCGCCCGCCGCGGGCGCAGTGGCTGGCGCCCCCGCCAACCACCTGCTGGGCCGTGTGAGGGGACTCGCCGCTCAGTGGCGCTGCAGGTCTGGAAGCCGCCCGGCGAGGGCGCCGGGTGGGAACGCCCGGGGCGGGCGTGCTCCCCACTTGCTAATTCATGCAGACGGCTCAGTTCGCGCCGGATGCGAATTCGTATTCGCCCGAACCGACCGCGATAAGCGCCTTGCCGCCCTCGGTTCGCAGGAGTTGGACCCCGGCGGTGCGATCCAATGGCTTGCCGCCTTCAGTGAGCCGCGCCCCGGCTTCCGCGGGCAGGAAGACGGTCGCCGTTGTGCCCACTGGCACGCGGACGCGTAGTGTGAATTTGCCCGGTTCCTGGCGCCAGTCGCTCACGATCCGGCCACGCACCGAATCGTAGCTGGCTTTGGCCCATTTCAAGCCGCCGACCGGCTGCGGTTGGATGATGACTTTGTCAAAGCCAACGGCGTCCGGCGCGGGATTGATCCCCGCTAACGCCTTGTAGAACCATTCGCTGACCGAGCCGAACATCGGGTGATTGTGCGAGAAGGTGTTGTCGCTGAACTCCCAATGCTCCCAGAGCGTCGTCGCGCCCTGCTCCAGCATGTGGCCCCAGCCCGGGAAGGTGGGCTGGTTGACCATTTCGTAAGCCACATCGGCGCGGTTCAACGCCGTGAGCGCCTCGAGCATGTACTTGGTGCCGAAGATGCCGGTGGTGAGGTGGCCTTTGTGGGTGTCCATGATGTCGCGCACCAGGACTTCGAGCGCCTGGCTGCCTTCCGCCGGCGGCACGAGACCCAGGTGCAGGGCGAACGCCTGGCAAGCTTGCGTCGCCGTGTCATAGCGGCCCGTGCCGGGCTGGAGGAATTTCTGATTGAAGGCGGCCTTGATCTGTTCCGCCAGCGCGGCGGCTTCGTCGGCGTCCGCTTTCTTCCCCAGCGCCCGGGCGATTTGCGAGAACAGCCGGACATTCAGGTAATAGAAGCCGGTGCCGGTCAACGCGCGCGGTTTTGGAACAAGGCTCTCGTGATCGCTGATCCCGTTGTCCAGGATGTGGTCGCGCGCCGACGCCCGGAGCAGGGCAATCCAGCGCTTGGTCAGCTCATAGTTCTCCTCCAGCAGGCGCGTGTCGCCGTAATACTGATAGAGGTGCCACTGCAGGATGGGATGCGCGGTGCCCCAGCCGATCGGGCCGGACTTCTCGCCCAGTCCGTTGTCGGCAATGCCCACGAAAGGAGCGGTCTCGGTGAAGCCGCCGTTGGGCCGCACGGCGTCGGCCAGGTCCTGCGTCGCCTTGGCGTAGAAGCGGGCCATGTCGAAGTTGAAGATGGCCATCTCGCTGGTGGCCACGATGTCGCCGCCGTAACCGAATTTCTCCCGGTGGGGGCAGTCCGATTGCACGCTAAACAGGTTGCTGAGCTCGGTCCACAGCACCATCTCTTGAATCCGGTTGAAGCGCTCGTTCGAGCAGGTGAACGAGCCCGCCGGCGCGACATCCGAGTTCAGCCGCAGCCCTTCCAGCGCCACGTGCTCACCGACGATGCCTGTGACCTCGACGTAGCGGAAGCCGTGAAACGTGAACCGCGGCGTATAGACCTCCTCGCCCTCGCCCTTGAGGATGTATTGGTCCTCCTGCCATGCGGTCTTCGGCGCTCCGATGCCGTCGTAGCGATAGTCTCGTCCGCCTTGCTTGATCTGGCCGCAGACCGCCGTCATGCCGTTGAGCGTGCCATCCGGATAAAGCAGCTCGCCGTAGCGCATGCGCACGCGGGTGCCGGCGGGACCCTTGACGCTGAGCCGCGCCCAGCCGGCGAAGTTCTGGCCCAGGTCGAAGATGAACACGCCGGGCTTCGGCTCGGTGCGTTTCACCGGCTTGAGCGTTCGAGTGACGCGGACGGGCGGCGCGTCCTGAGCGCGGAGCGGACCCAGAGGTTCCTCCGCTACGCTTGCGCGCCGCCAACTGGCGTCGTCGAAGCCCGGCCGGTCCCAGCCGGGCTGCGCCCTGCGCGCGTCATACACTTCGCCCAGATAGACGTTGTTTCGCAGTATGGGTCCCTCGCCAACCTTCCAGGTTTCATCCGTCACCACGGTCTGCGAACTCCCATCCGCGAACTCGACCACAAGCTGCAGAATCGCGCGCGGCTCGCCGATGGTCAGATGCTCGCGTGGGTTGATATGGCCCCACAAACGCAGGGGCAAGGGGTTGAACCATCCGTTGCCAAGCATGATTCCGAGAGCATTGGCACCGCGCTGCAACTGGTCTGTCACGTCGTACGTCGAATAAAGGACGCGCTTCGAATAGGTGGTCCAACCGGGGTCCAGGACGTGGTCCCCCACTCGCTGGCCGTTCAGCCGAAGCTCGTAATAGCCCAGCCCGCTCACGTAAACCCGGGCGCGGCGGATGGCCTTCGGGATCGCAAACTCTTTTCGCAGCAGCGGCGCCGGGTCATCCTCGAACATCTGCTGCTCGGAGCGCGGCGCGGGCCGCTGGCGGGTAAGCCACGCCGCTTGCCAATCCGCCGGAGCCAACAACCCCATCTCCCACCATGCCGGTGCGCTGTAGGCGGAGGGGCGATCCTGTCGGTCCCAGGCGCGCACCTTCCAATAGACCCGCTGGCCCGAGCGCATCGGCTGGCCGCTGTAGGCCACGTGGACAGACTCGGCGGAGGAGACTTTGCCGCTGTCCCACAAGTCACCGGTGCCCTTGGCCAGCACATCCAGGCTCGTCGCCGCGAGAACCTGGTAGGCGGTTTGCTGCTGGCCACGCTCCTTGGAATCAAGCAACCAGCTCAGGCGGGGCTGAGGCGTGTCCAAGCCGAGCGGGTTGACGCGGTATTCGGACTTCAAGCCGCTCAGGGACAGGCTGCCGGCTTCGGACGCCAGGATCGAGAGGAACAGTGAGGCGGAGCAAAGGAATATGGTTAGGTGCCGAGTCATAAACTGCCGGAGCCTACTCGTTTCTCTCGCGCGTGGCAAAGGCTGGCGGGGCGCATCTTGATACCACCACCGCTCTCGGCCATCGGGACCTGCGCGGAGCGCGGCTGTCCTCAGCCGCAGCACGTGCGTAAGGGAGCGGCTCTCGGGACAACGTGGCAGGCCCGCATGGTCGGGGCGGCTGCGGCTGAGGACAGCCGCGCTCCGGTGGC
>CAZVFC010000112.1:0-7225 GCA_964625855.1 uncultured Verrucomicrobiota bacterium
CCGCCACCGGGGAAGGCTCCCCTTGAGTTGCCATCGATTACTCATCCGCGGGACGGCTCAGTGACGCGCCCGGCGCATTGCGGCAATCTCCTTGAGGCTCCGATCCACCACCCGCTTCAAGGCAAAGGGATTCAAGCCGGCCTTGTGCTGCCGCAATCGCTGCTTGGTTTGCGCCGTCACATCCGCGCTGGCTAACACGCGCGCCAAGGGCGTTTGGGCCGCCCCATAAATGCGCTGCACCTTCCCCGCCTTGCGCTCCTTGCGCTCTAATTTGAGGTTGGCGTGAAAGTAGTTGAGCAACTGCCCATAGGCGCCCTTGACCAGCACATTCATCGGCTCCACCACCTCCGGATTATCGTGCCGCTCATACCCAAAGCACTGCCGAATGTGGGTCCAGTTCTTCTGCTCCACATGCGCATTGTCGTCCTTCTTGTAGGGCCGACTCCGGGTCATGAACACCGGTCGCCGCCGCTTCTGCAGCCAGTTGAGCACATGGTAGTTTAGAAACTCTCCCCCGTTGTCACTATCCAAGCCCAGCAGCGGAAAGGGCAAGCTGGCTTCCATATCCTGCAACGAGCCCAAGGTTCCAGCCTGGCCCCGGCCCCACATCGCCCGCAACTCCACCCACGTCGTCACGTAGTCCACGCCATCCACCATCCACACAAACTCTCCCGCCACGCTGCCCCCGCACAGCGCCACCGTGTCCACCTCCAGCCACCCCGCCTTGCCTTCCTCCCACACGCTCCCACGAATCGGTATCTGCTGGCGCAACAACGTTCCGGGTCGCGTCAGCGACCGGCCTGCCCCTTGCACCCGCAGGGGCTCCAGCAGCCGATCCAGGGTCCGCCCACTGGCCAACAGTAGCTTCTCCCGCACCTCGCCAGGCAACCGCCGCTCGTGCTGCTCGTAGGCCGGAATCCACTCCGGCAACATCGCCACCAAGCGCCGCCCACAAGCATAGTCCGTCGCTTTCCAGATGGGCCGCAACCAAGGTCCCAACAGGCTCGGCTCATACTCCACCGGCCGCCCCGTGATGATCCACGGTCCCCGTACCAACTCTGGCTGGCGTAAAGCCCGGATCGCCGCCTTCCGGTGATAGCCCAGCAACTCCTGCGCTTGGTCCAGCAACTTGCGTTTATGCTCCGCGCCGGCACTCTCATAACGCCGCCGCAACTTCTTCAAAACCTCTACCCGTGTCGACTGACTCATTGTTTTATCCATTCCGGCCACGGTAACCCGACTTCTGGCACAACGTATCCCTCAGAGCCTCTTGAACCCCCCTCCCGGGTAGCAAAACTTTTGGCGCAATTCGCCCGCCGGAGTTCCGGCGAGAATCTTCGTGTCAATTCGCCGCCGCCGTGCTAATCTTAAGCGTATTAAGCGTATTATGCACCCGAACAGCAGCATCAGCGAGATACTCGGCCACAAAGGCAGCAGCGTTTGGTCCATTTCCCCCAGCGCCACCGTTTACGACGCGATTCAACTGATGGCGGATAAGAATGTGGGGGCCGTGTTGGTGACCGAGAACGACCAACTGGTGGGGATCATCTCGGAACGGGACTACACGCGCAAGGTGGTGCTCAAAGGCAAATCGTCCCGGACGACAGCGGTGAGGGAAATCCTGTCCAGCCAAGTCATCCACGTGACCCCGTCGCAAAGCGTCGAGGAATGCATGCGGCTGATGACCGACCATCATATCCGGCACCTGCCGGTCCTGGACGGCAACAAGATTGTCGGCATCGTTTCGATCGGCGACCTGGTCAACTGGATCATTTCCGCGCAGCACACGACGATCAGCCAGTTGCAGACCTACATCGCAGGCGTTCCCGGCTAGACGGCGCCCCGCGCCGGGCGGGTCTTGCCCAGGCTAACCGAAACGAACCTCGCTTGCGGAATGGAGAACTTCTTCACCTCCACCATCACCGCCTGGGGCTTGAACTCGTCCAGAATCCAATCCGCGATGTTGGACGCCATCTTCTCGATCAGCTTCCAGCTCCGGCCTTCGCCGAACTTCAACAAACCATCCGCGACGGCCTGGTAGTTGATGGTCTTCTCGATGCGGTCGCTGAGGGCGGCGGAGGAAAAATCCAGGCTCATGTCAACGGTCACGAGCAGGCGCTGCGGCCTGGCGCGCTCTTCATCCGTGACCCCGACGCACCAGGAGACTTCCAAATCAACAATCGTTATCTTAGACATGTTCAGCTTCTTCTCGTTCGCCGCGCCGGTTTGGGTTCCCGCCCGGTCCCGGCCGCCACAGCGCCTCGTGCCGCCGGCCCAACTCTAACGGGTCACCGTGTTCCCTGACGCGGTCATCGCGGTCAACAACTTGCGCGTCGGCTGGTTGAGCGGCATCTGGAGAGCCTGCGCGAGGCTTACCCATCGAAACTCGCGGGCCTCATCATTGAGCCTTACCGCAGGCTCGCCCTCGCAGCGGCAGGTGTAGTTGAGCAAAACAAAGTGGGCGTCGCGATAGAATTCTTTCGAATGGATGCAATCCTGCACGAGGATCAACCGGATGTCGGCGACGCGCAAGGCGGTTTCCTCTTCGATTTCCCGTTGCAGGGCGGCCGCCGAGGTCTCGCCCCATTTGATCTTCCCGCCGGGGATGCCCCAAAGGTTCGACCATTTGTGGGTGCGGATCATCAGGACCTCGCCTGCGGGGTTGAAGATCAGGCCGCCGACGGTCACAATGGGCGGATGGCTGTCCTCGAAACGCTTGGACTGCGGCTTGAGGTGTAGTTCGTTCTGTTCCAGGATTTCGCGCAGTTCGCGCAGGTGCTCGACGATCAGGTCCGGCTGGGCAGCGCGCAATTGCTCGAGCGTGTTGTAGCCCGTCAGTACCGCGCAGGAATGAATGCCCCCGTGCCGGGCCGTTTCGATGTCGTGCTGCATGTCGCCGATGAACAACGTTTCGCCGGGCGCCAATTGATTCTCCCGCAGAATGTCGTGGATCTTCTCCCGCTTATCCCACACGTTCACGTAAGGTTTGTCGAGGTATTGGCCGAAGCCGGTGGCGCCGGATTGCAGGGCGAAGTAGTCGCGATGGACGGTGCTGAGCAGGAAGGTGCGCAGCTTGCGCGCGCGGCAGAACTCGAGAAACGCGTGCGCGTGCGGCAGCGCGCAGACCGAATCCTGGACCTGGTGGAACCGGTGGTGGAACCATTCCTCGAGTTGCGGCAGCGCGATGTGGGGCACGTGCCGGTCGTAGAAGATGGTAAAGGGCAGGCAAAACTCGGCGCGGAACTCTTCGAGACTCATCTCGGGCCGGTCCGCTCGCGCCAACACGTAATTGGTCGCCTGCCAGACGGCGGGCAAGTCGTCCACCAGCGTGCCCGACCAGTCGAAGATGATGTTCCGAATCATGCACGGAGTGTAGCCGCCTTTGGCGGCCCGGCAACACAATCGGCGGCATGCGCGGGCCTGCCGCTGCGCGCAGGCGTTTTCCCTGATCGGAAGGACCCGAATGCGACCGAGCCTCGCACCGGGACAGGACTATAGCCGGGTCGCGGCTTCGTCGCGTTGCGAAATGATCGGGCTAGCCGCCGAAATGGTGGGATGTCTGGACGTGCGTCTCGACGCGGCGCTGGCCGGGGGCCGCGGTCTTCTGGGGGCGGATCTCGGGCTTGGGAACCGGCTGCTCGGCAGCCTGCCGCTCGAACTCCTCGCGCAGCTCCCACCACAGCCGCCGGGGATCTTTCGACCAGAGCAACACCCAGAAACCGCCCTGCTGGAGCTTCGGCCCGGAACGCCATTCGTGGTCCATGCCGCGGAACCACCGGAGCCGCTTCAGAAACTGCTCGCAAAAGGCCGTCTCCAGCCAGGTGTAGTCTTCCTGTTCCGGCGACCATTCGCCCGACAACCGCCTTTGCCGCTGGCGCGTCTCACACACGGCTCGCCACTGCCGCTGGCCCTGGCATAGCTCGACGCAACGCCGCACAAAATCGCGCCCCTCCACTGCCACCGCGAGGTGCGCGCACCCCCGGATGGCCGGCGTCTTGCAGAACGGACAGTGCTTCTGATTCATCATGGTTGTTGGCTGCTTCAGTTGCCGAGCCCATCATCGCCGCGCCGCGAAAAAAAGCCAGTCCTAACCTCACACTTTTTTTGCCGGGCCGCGGTGGGCGCCGGTTGGCCGAAAATGCGAGCTTGTTTGCGACGATCCCGGTCGGCACACTGGTTTGGCGATGAGAATCCTTGCCCTGGACCACGGCAGCCGGCGCATCGGCGTCGCCATCAGCGACGAGTTGAGGATCATCGCCCAGCCGCTGGAGTACATCCCCGCCGAGCCGTTCGCCGATTTCCTCGCGCGGCTGCAGGAGCTGCTGCGCGAGAAAGAAGTGGGGCTGGTGCTGGTGGGCCTGCCGCGCAACATGGACGGCAGCCACGGTCCCGCCGCGCAAAAGGTGCAGGGGTTCGTCGCCGCCCTGAAGAACCACATCAGCGTGCCGATCCGAACCTGGGACGAGCGGCTCACCTCCGTCCAGGCCAACCGCCTCCTGATCCAGGGCCGGGTGCGGCGCGACCAACGCAAAGGGAAGGTGGACAAAATGGCCGCGGCCATTCTGCTGCAGAGCTTTCTGGACGGCATGGCAACCTGAGCCGCAGACGGCGGCATCCGGAGTTCCTCCCAAGCGCCGGCTGCCGCGCAACACGCTACACACCCAATGCCGCCGGACCCGCTGAAATTCAAGCTGACCATCGCCTACGATGGGACGGGTTACGAAGGCTGGCAGGTGCAGAAGATCGGGACCGGGGTGCAGGAAAAGGTCGAGGCGGCGCTGGCGAAGCTGTTTCCCAGCCGGCCGCGCGTGCACGGCTCCAGCCGGACGGATACGGGCGTCCACGCGCTGGGCCTGGTGGCGCACTTCGAAGCGCCGGCCGTCGAGTGCCGGATGACGCCGCGCAAACTCGCCCTGGCCCTCAACGCCTGGCTGCCCGGGGACATTCGCGTGCTCTCGGCCGCGCGGGCGCACCGGGATTTCCATGCCCGGTTCAATGCCACGGGCAAACAATATCGCTATTTCGTCTGGAACCATGCCGCCATGAACCCCCTGCTCCGGCGCACCGCCTGGCATGTGCCGCGTCCGCTGGATTTGCGGGCCGTGCGCGCCGCCGCGCCCCTCTTCCTGGGCCGGCACGATTTCCAGTCCTTCGCCGCCAATCCCGGTTACGCCCGCGCGTCCACCGTGCGAACACTTTGGCGCTGCGACCTCAGGCGAAGCGGACCGCTGCTGACGTTCATTATCGAGGGCGACGGTTTCCTCTACCGCATGTGCCGCGGCATCGTGGGCACGCTGGTGCAGGTCGGGCTGGGGAGGTTCCCGGCGACGGACGTGAAGCGAATGCTGGCCATGAAAGACCGCCGGGCGGCCGGCATGAGCGCGCCGGGGCATGGATTGGTCCTGTGGAAGGTGTTCTATCGCAAGCGGCCTCAGCCCGGATGACTGGTTCCCGACGAGCGACCGCCGATATCACTCGAACCGCCGCCAACCGCATGCACATCGTTCTGGTTGAACCCGAAATCCCGCCCAACGCGGGCAACGTGGCGCGCCTCTGCGCGGCGACCAAAACCACCCTGCACCTGGTCGAGCCGTTCGGGTTCAAGCTCGATGACGCACGGCTCAAGCGCGCGGGGATGGATTACTGGCGGCAAGTGCAGTGGCGCCGCTGGTCCAGTTGGCAGGCTCTCCGAAACGCGCTCCCCACTGATGCGCGCCTCTGGTTGGTAGAATCCCACGGGCCCCGCCGCTACACGGAAGCCGATTTCCGACCCGATGACTACCTGGTCTTCGGCCGGGAAACGGCGGGCTTGCCGCGTCCGCTCCTGGAGGAAAATCGCGGCCGCTGGCTGCGCATCCCCATGCTCAATGCCAAGGCCCGATCGTTGAATCTGTCCAACTGCGTGGCGCTGGTCCTCTTTGAAGCGCTGCGCCAGCAGGGATTCGCCGGCGAGGTTTCCCCGCACCGGCCGGCGCCGGCATAGCGCCGGGCGGACGCCCTGCACCGCGCTGGGGTTTGGCCGACCTTACGCCGAGGTTTCGGCCTGGCGAATCAGCGCGATCACTCGCTCCGCGCTGTCAGCGGTCAGCAGGTTGTGACGCAGCGCCGGATCGCGCAGGATGCGGCTGAGCCGGGCCAGGATGGCCAGGTGCTGGGTAACGGTCGGCGCCAGCATCAGGAAGAATAGCCGCGCCGGCATTTCGTCAATGGCGTTGTAAGGAATCCCCCGCGCGTGCCGTCCAAAGACGATCAGGGAGTCGTCCACGAGCCCCACCAGAGCGTTGCGCGCGTGCGGCAGGGCAATGCCATCACCTATCCCCGTGCTGTGAAGTTGTTCGCGCTCCCGCAGCGCCCGCAGCAGGGTCTGGCGCGCCGCCGGCTCGTTCGCGAGCTGCGGAATCTGGTTGACCAATTCGCTCAGCACCGCGTCCTGGTCCGTGCTCCGCAAATCCAGATTGATGGTCGCCGGGGAAAGCAACCTGCTCAACACCACCGAATGAGAATTCTGCATAAGAACGCTCATGCTACGGCCAAGCCCGGCCCGGTGGAAGTAAATGTTCAGCCCCGACCGGCCGGAGCGCCGACATTCCTGTCGGCCGGGCGTAGCGTTGCCGCGGGAGCCGACAAGAATGTCGGCGCTCCCCGCGGGCGCCGGGCGGCCGGCATTTCGCGGCGGCCGGGAAGAGCGCGGGCCGACGGCTTAGCACCGCCACCGCTTGACCTGCACGCCCGGTTTCTGATAAGCCTGCCTCATGCCCTGTCAACCGGAAAGACAATGCTCCCCGCGTCGCCTACCGCTCAAGGAGTTGCTCCGTGCTGGAAAGAAGACGCTTACGCAACGTCTCACGCAAGGTGAGGTGTTCCGGAAAACCAACTGTGGCTGCGGGCTGTTGACAATGGCCCTGGCGCTGGCTTGGCCGGCGCGCGGCGCGGACCCGGCCTTGATTGGCCAATGGCCGGGCCGGCCACGGGGAGCGGCCCTGGCTGTGACGGTGAGCGGGGACTACGCCTACGTGGCGGATTACTGGAAGGGTTTGCAGGTGATTGATCTGAGCAATCCGGCCAAACCGCAGCGGGTGGGCGGCTACGACACCGGCGAGCAGGCCCGGGGCGTGGCGGTGAGCGGGAAGTACGCTTACATGGCTTATTGGTATGCGGGCTTGCAGGTGATTGACGTGAGCAATCCGGCCAACCCGCAGCGGGTGGGCGGCTACGACACCAGCGG
>CAZVFC010000113.1:0-7087 GCA_964625855.1 uncultured Verrucomicrobiota bacterium
GGCAGGCCCGCATGGTCGGGGCGGCTGCGGCTGAGGACAGCCGCGCTCCGGTGGCGGGGTCGAGATGCGCCGAGGCTGGCGCCTACCATCTTTTGGGGATTTACTTGAATGGCCTGTGCACGCAATATCAGCCTCCATAGCTTAACCATATGAATAATAGTTCATCGAATACAGCGACCAGCCGCCGTGAATTTATCAAGACCTCAGCCCTGGTGGGCGGGGTTCTAGCCGCTCCTGCGTTTTTGCCTGGGAATCTCTTTGGCCAGGGAAACACTGCGCAGCTCAAGGTTGGGCTTATAGGCTGTGGCGGGCGGGGCTCCGGCGCGGCCAGCCAGGCTATCAGCGCCGACCCGAACGTCATCCTCACCGCCATGGGCGACGCGTTCGAGGAACCGCTGCAAAAGAGTCTGCAGAGCCTGCAGAAGAACCACGCGGACAAGGTCAAGGTCACTCCCGAAAAGTGCTTCGTGGGCCTGGACGCGTATCAAAAGGTGATTGATAGCGGCGTGGACGTAGTGGTCCTGGCCAGCCCGCCAGGATTCCGCCCGGTCCACCTGAAGGCGGCGGTTGACGCCGGCAAGCATATCTTTTGCGAGAAGCCAATGGCCACGGATGCCCCGGGCGTGCGCTCGGTGCTTGAATCCGTCAAAGCCGCGAAGGCAAAGAACCTCTCGCTGGTGGCCGGCTTTTGCTGGCGCTATGAGCAAGCGCGCCGGGAGTTCTACCAGCGCATTCATGATGGTGCCATCGGGGAAATCCGCGCGATCTACGCCACCTATTATGCAGGCCCGGTCAAACCGATGCCCCCCGCCAGCGAGCGGCCCGCCAGCATGGGCGATCTCGAATGGCAATTGCGCAATTGGTACAACTTCACCTGGCTCTCAGGCGATGGTTATGTGGAGCAGGCTTGCCACAGCGTGGACAAGGTTGCCTGGGCCCTCAAGGATCAGCCGCCGCTCAAGGCCGTCGCGGTGGGCGGACGGCAGACGCCCAACAACCAGGGCAACATCTTCGACCACATGTTCGTGGTGTACGAGTATGCCGATGACGTGCGCGCGTTCCTGGGGCAGCGGCAGGTGGGCAACACTTACTCGGACAACTCGGATTACCTGATGGGCTCAGCCGGTTTTGGCAAGATCCAGGGCTGGTCGGCGCCGTTTATCAAAAGCAAGGAGCCCTGGCGTTACCGGGGACCCAAGAGCGACATGTATCAGAACGAGCACAACGAGCTTTTCGCCAGCATCCGCAGCGGCAAACCGATCAACGACGGCGTGTGGATGGCCCACAGCACCCTCCTGGGCATCATGGGCCGCATGGCTGCCTACACGGGGCAGGAAATCACCTGGGAACAGGCCATGAACTCGCAGGAGAAGCTCGTGCCCGACCAGCTTGATTGGAAGACGAAGCTGGACTTCCCGCCGATGGCCATGCCGGGTGCGACCAAGTTCGTGTAGCAGAGGTTATGAACCGGCGTGAATTCGTGCAGACCGGCGTTGGCGCGCTGGCGCTGGCTGTCCTGGCGCCCGGCGTGCTGGCGGCGGAAGAGAACGCGCCCGCGGTGGCCAGCCCGAGGCGCCCCCTCAAGAAGGGCATCATGTGGGGCACCGTGGGCGTTAAGGGCTCCCTCCTGGAGAAGATGCAGGCCATCAAGGAAGCCGGCTTCGACGGCGCCGAGATGATGAGCCACATGGACCAGGACGAAGTCCTGCGCGCCCGTGACGCGACCGGCCTGGCCATTCCCAGCGTCTGCGGGCGGGACCATTGGAGCAAACCCCTCTCCCACCCCGACCCGAAGGTCCGCGCGGAGGGCCTCGAAGCCCTCAGGCAAACCTTGCGCGACGCCAAGCGTTACGGCGCTGCCTCGGTGCTGCTGGTGCCCGCGGTGGTCAATGAGGAAGTGGCCTACGATGAGGCTTACAGCCGCTCCCAGGCGGAAATCCGCAAGGCCATTCCGCTGGCCGAAGAGCTGGGAGTCAAGATCGCCATCGAGAACGTCTGGAACCAGTTCCTCCTCAGCCCGCTGGAAGCGGCCCGTTACGTTGACGAGTTCAAGAGTCCAGCCGTCGGCTGGCATTTCGATGCCGGCAACATTCTCAACTATGGCTGGCCGGAGCAGTGGATTCGCATTCTCGGCCCGCGCATGGCCATGCTCCACATCAAGGAGTTCAGCCGCAAGAAACGCGACAGCGAAGGTCTGTGGAAGGGATTCAACGCGAAGCTGATGGAGGGCGATGTCAACTGGACGGCGGTTATGAAGTCAGTCCGTGAGGTTGGCTATAGCGGCTGGGCGATTACCGAGCAGGGCGGTGGGGACAGCCCCGAGGGGCTCAAAGACCTCGCCGACCGGCTGGGGAAGATCCTTGCCTCCTGAGTCGCTGTGGAGCCTCCCGCGCGCCTCAGGCCAATCGCGGAGAAAATACACCCTATTCTCGCCCTTGGAGGCAGGCCATGAGAAAGGTCTGGTTCGTCGCGTTGTCACTGGCGATGGCGTCCAGCGCCCCGGGCCAGGACGACAGCATCACCCTTGACGACATCGTCGAGTCCGCCAATCAGTGGGCGCAGGAAAACCTGGACGAGGACCTATTGCGCGTTCTGCAGGACGTTGACCGCAAACGGGTGGAGGCGTTCCTGGGTGAGATTCAGAAGCAGTTTCATGGCGAATACGTCCTGGACCTTGCGTCGTTGAAGGAAGCCGCCGGCAGCATCCTCCCGCTGCTGGAGGGCTACGAGGAGACGCATTCTTATGCTGTCTGGCTCAAGACGAGGCTGGATTACCTGGACGTAGCCGATGAGTTTCGCCGCACGATGCCGCCACCGAAAACCGAGCCGGGCCAGCCTGCCAAGCCGACGCCGAACCCGGCACCGGATAAGGAGCGGGAGGCCTGGGCTAAGAGGCTCTCGGACCGGCCCTGGCCGGAAGCTGCCAAACGCTACGTGCCCCGGCTAAAACCGATCTTCGCCGAACAGAAGGTGCCGCCGGAACTCGTTTGGGTTGCCGAGGTGGAATCGTCCTTTGACCCGCGGGCGCGCAGCCCGGCCGGCGCGGCCGGCCTCTTTCAACTCATGCCGGCCACCGCCAAACAATACGGACTGAGGACGCGGCTGCCGGACCAGCGCCTGCGCGCCGAGGACAACGCCCGCGCCGCTGCCAGGCATCTCCAACGGCTCCACGGCCAGTTCAAGGACTGGCGGCTGACGCTCGCAGCGTACAACGCGGGCGAAGGCACCGTCCAGCGGCTTCTGGACCGGCACAAGGCGCGAACGTTCGACGCCATCGCCACCCGCCTCCCCGCCGAGACGCAGATGTATGTGCCCAAGGTTGAGGCCACTCTCTTTCGTCGTGAAGGGGTCAGACTCGCCGGCCTCGCGTTGCCCGCTTCCCGTTCCTGAGGGTGCCTGGTTGGGGGAAGAATTTGCACTTCCCTTATTCCGCTGCGGAGTTAGAGTCAGCACCGCCGGAACGCGCAGGTTTGTGGAGTGAGACTTCGCAGGGCGACGGCCCGCGTGTCCTGGCAATCAGGTGTGAACACGACTTTTGACGACAACCCGCAAATAGCCCGGGTGCGCGCCGGGCAACAACTGCTCTTCCCCGCCGATCCGCGCGCGATCTGCGAGCAAATGGGGCTCAACTGGTGGGCCGCAGCAAAGCTCCACGAAGATGGCTGGCTGAGCTTCTACCCCCCCACGACGCCGCGCCTGGACGAGGCCCAGGAAGCGGAGCTGAGGTTCGTAGGCTCGCTGGTCGTCGCCGGCTGTGACCACGGCATGCTCCCGCGCCTGCTGGGCAGCCTCGAGAAGCCCTACGCCTACGACGTCAATCGTCTCTACTTTGAATGGACCGACCGCCGCTGGCGGCTGCTGCCCGACCCGCAGGCCCACCCGGAAGCGATCTTCACCGACTGGCTGAATGAACTGGTTGAAAGCGGGGACCTGAACTCGCTGACCGGCGTCCTTGAACTCGGCCACGATGCCCTGTCTCGCGCCCGCTCCGGAAAAAGACAGACCGAACTGGTGCGGTAGGCGCGAGGTGACGGGCCCCGCCCCTCCCGCCCAAGCTGTCAGCGATTGCGGAGAAACGTATCGGCCAACGTACCGTGCTCAGTGCGAACCACCATGCCCGTATTGACGTTGTGCCGTCCGAACCACCCCTGGCGGGTCTCCAACACAAACTGCACGCGCTCGGATGCGGCCGCGACGGAGTTCGTATTGTGAGGCTGCAAGTCGTGAATCTCGAGGATGACGCCTTCCGGATCAATGTAAGCCGCCGAGAGCGGCAGCGGACAGTTCATCATCCAAAACGATGCCCGGTGCGGCACCGGGAAGACAAATAACATCCCGGCGTTCTCTGCCAGGTTGGTGCGGAACATCATGCCGGTCTGCTGCTGCAACCCGGTCAACGCCAGTTCAGCCACCAACTCCTCAGCCCCGAGCCACAGCTTCATGGTCTGCAGTTTCGGCTGCGCAGCGGCAGGCAGCCCCGGGTTGACCGCCGGCCCCGCTGCGGACGCCTCGGGCTTCCGGCAGCCCACGCCGCAGCCGCTCCACAAGCCGGCGGCGAGCAGGATGGTTGTCATGCGCAGGACCCTCACGGTTTGGACGGTTGCTGGTTTTGGCGCGCTATTGCGTTTCCGCGCTGCGGGCCGCCCGCTGGCGGCGGGCAAGCTGGCCTTTGAGGAAGGTATCGGGCGGGGCCTGTTGCCAGGCGGAATACCAGATGTCGGCGAGCCACTGGGCCGATTTGGCCATTTGACTTGCGAGCCATTCCTTGCCTTCCAACCCCGTTTCACCGTCGCCGGAAAATTTGCCGGCCTTGTCCATTTGGTAGAGCGGCACAACCAGCTTGTTCTGCGCGGCGATGAAGAGCGCCGCGGCCTGGAACACTTCCTCCGGCCTGGCCGGCCGACCGTCAATCGCCACCAACTTCGCGGGACGTAGCCTGGTTTCCAGCTCGGCTCGTTTCACCCCGCCGACCTTGTTGAGATAGCCGCTGTCAATCCAGCTATGGATGCTGCGGTTCGTGCTGTAGTGCTGCGGGTTTGCACCGACCCAGCCGTGATGATGGATCGACGTGTGCAGCGGTTGCGAGGCATCCGCCACGAAATGGCCCATCGTGCCCATGACGTAGATGATATTCTCTTTGGCGTTGGTGATCTCTTCCGGCGTGCCGCCGTCTTCCTCGAAGGCCTTGAGGCAAGAGAAGCCGGACTTGAGCTTGCCGTAGTGCTCCGCGATGGCCCACGGCAGGAATCCGACCAGCTCGCGGGTATGATCTTCGTTCTTTGCCGCCTCGATCGGCGGGAACTTCTCCGGATGGGCCTTGCGGAACGCGATCAACTCGGCGACAAAATCATAGCGAAACACCGGCAGCGCGTCGGCCTTGAATCCGTAGATCTCCAGCTCTTCGATGTCCAGGTAGTGGTCCGGGGCGCTGTAGTGGGAGAACGAGAGGTCTCGCACATTACGCCAGCGGTCCGGCTCGCCGGATAGAAAGCCGATGCGATCGGCGGCCGCGGGGGCGCGCACAAAAGCCGGGAAATTGGTGGGCAAGCAATCCAGGGCCGCCTCGTTAATGACCCGGTGATAGGTGTAGTCCCACGCCCGGGCGAGCGGGTGGTCAAGGTGCGCCCACGCCAGGACTGCCAGCGCGAGAACCGATAATCTCTTGGTCGTTGCCATTGAACAGGTACGCCAGTCTAAGGCCGCAGCGGCGAAAGGCAAAACGCAAATCGGCTGCCGGTTTGTCCGCGCCGTGCGGCGACGGAGAGAGTTTTTGTTTATCTGTCCCGTGCGTTGGATTAAGCTCGGGAGCGGCAAGATGGTTGAGCCAGGACGTCAACAGTTATGAAGGTCGAGATACCGAAGGAATTGAAGGCCGAGATGCCACCCACCACGTTTGGGAAGATCCTTAGCGCCACGCCGGTGGTCATGGCCGTGGTCGCTACCATGCTGGCGGGGTTGGCTTCAAGCGAGATGACCCGAGCCCAATATGCTCGCTCGCTGGCCGCCCAGCAGCAGTCGAAAGCGGGCGATCAATGGAGCTTCTTCCAGGCCAAACGGCTGCGCGGAGACTTCCAGCGCAACACGGTCGAATTACTCCAGGCCCTCCGCGAGGTGCGCCCATTTGAAGCCGCTGCCCTGAAGAAATGGGCTGAGGGGAAGCCGGACGTGGCAGGCATCCTGGAATCGCCGGCCGGCGAACAGGCCCTGGGTTTCTTGCAGCAAACTGACCGGCTGCGCACCACCGCAGTGCCCGCCTGGACCACCAACCTACAGGCGGCACTCCAGGGGATGGAAGCCTCGGAACCAGCCGCGGAGATGGCGAGGCTTCTCAAGCAAGTAGAGGACCAGACTCTCGAAGAAGCGGTGCGCGCCGCCCGCGACCGAGTGGAGGCCTTTGATTCAACCACAGAACCGATCAATAAGGCCGTTGAGCAGTTGGACAGGCTGATGGCGCGATACGCCGCAGAGACCGCTGACGCGGCAGGGGGAAGCGGTCCCTCGGTCAAACATGACTTCACGGCGGCACGGCTGCGCTACACGGCGGTGCGTTACGAGGTCGAGGCGCGGCTGAACCAGGCCGTCGCAAACCTGTATGAATTGCAGGTGCGCAAGAGCAACCTTTCGGCGGAGCGCCACCACGCGCGGAGCCAGAACTTCTTCCTGGGGATGCTCGGCGCGCAGTTCGGAGTGATTGTCTCCACTTTCGCGATGGCGGCGCGGAAGCGCAACCTGCTCTGGTCGTTTGCTGCTGCGGCGGGATTGCTGGCAGTTGCGTTTGCGGTTTATGTCTATTTGTGCCTGTGAACCGGGCGTGCCGGGGTAGTTGGTCCGCCGGCGCGTCTGCGACCATGGAGCGTTCATTGGCGGGGAGCCCTCCTTTCAGGCTCACATCCCCTGTTCGGCCCTTCGGGTCGTGTACAAGCGATGCACACCGGATGCACAAGCGATGCACAACCGCATCCAGCGTGTGCATCCGGTGTGCATCCGGTGTGCATCGCTTGTGCATGTCGTTCGGATGGCCCTGGATGTCCGGGGTATGGCGGAGTCATGAAAACCGTTTCGGCGGCTGTCGGCGCGGGTCACCTGC